>CAVQCJ010000003.1:0-247327 GCA_963711005.1 uncultured Actinomycetota bacterium
GCGCCCGTCGCCGCTGCCGTTGTCGGTCGTCACGGTGCCGCCGTCGGTGTGGTCCGCCCACGGTCCGCCGGCCGCGCCGTTCGTCTTCTGCACGACGAACCAGCACAGGGCGAACGCCGACGGGCCATGGCCGCGGCGGTGCTCGGCGCCAGGCTCGTGCGAGCCGGACGGTGCGGCCGACGCGGAGGTGGTCGGGGTGTCGGAGCCGCTGGGGTCGGCCGAGCCGGCCACCCCGTCGGGCTCGGCACCGGGGGCGCCGAGCGTGTGCGCGACGTCCTGGAACGGCGTGGGCAGCGAGCCCGTGCAGGCAGCGGCGGCGACGCCGCCGAGGGCGAGGGAGCCGGCGACGGCCGCGACGGCCAGCTTGGCTCCGGTGAGGGCAGAGAGCACGGAACGTCTCCTGGGCTCGTCGGGGGCGAGAGCCTTCTCCTTCGCGGCGACGAACGCCGCGACGGCCGCCTTCTCCCCGGCCAGCTCGCCGCGTTGGGCGGGCTGGCAGAGAGCAGCGAGGACGTCGGCGACCGCATGCGCCTCCGGCGTGGAGCCGGCTGCGGGGGACTCCCCGCGCAGCAGCTTCTCCACGTCGTCGGACGGCAGGCCGCCGTCACGCCGCTGGAAGGGGAACAGGTTCTCGTTCATGTCGTCGTCCGGAACGTCGCCATCGGTCATCGCGTTACACCTCCTCCCCGCGAAGCGCCTGATGTCCCCCGGACGGAGCAGTCTGCTGCGCTGTGGCAGCCAGGGTCCGGGCCAGCCGGCGCAGCCCCCGGTGCGACAGGACCCGCACGCTTCCGACCGACTTGCCCAGCAGCGCGGCCACCTCGGCGGGCTCCAGCCCGGCGACGACCCGCAGCAGCACGACCTCGGCCTGGTCCGGCGGGAGAGTCCGGACGAGAGCGATCGCGCGCCTGGTCGCCTCCTCCTCCTCGACCCGCGCACCGACGTGGTCAGACTCGTCGGCGTCGCCCTGGCCGGCGAGCAGCTCCAGCTCGTACTCCTCGTCGACCAGGCGCACCGGTCGGCGGGCGTCCCGGCGGTACCCGTCCACGAGCCGGCTGCGCGCGATGGTGAACACCCAGGACCGGAACCCGGACTCGTCGCCGGCGAAGGCCCCCAGCGAGCGCGCCACCTCGAGCCAGGTGTCGGCGGCGGCGTCCTCGGCCCGGTCGGGGGCCTGGACCTGGAGGTAGCGCAGCAGCCGTGGCTGCAGGTCGCGGTAGAGGGCCGCGAACGCGTCCTCGTCCCCGGACCGGGCCCGGTCCAGGAGCACGTCGAAGCCGGGGACGTCCATGGTGAGGTTGTCATCGGCTCCGCGGGACCCCGCGCTGAAGGCCGTCGAGGGGCCGCCGTCCGACGAGGCCGTACGCTCTGACACCGTGGCCCCCACCGACCCGAGCGAGGCGCAGCGCGAGCTCGACGCGACGCTGACGTCGGTTGAGGCCGTGCTCGACCTGCCGCGCCTGCACAAGGAGCTCGCCGGGCTCAACGACCAGGCCGCCGCCCCGGACCTGTGGGACGACCAGGAGCACGCCCAGCAGGTCAACTCCCGGCTCTCGTACGTCCAGAACGAGATCGCCAGGGTCGAGACCCTGCGGCGCCGGGTCGACGACCTGGCGGTGCTGATCGAGCTCGCCGAGTCCGAGGACGACGCGGACACCCGCGCCGAGGTCGAGACCGAGATCACCTCGCTCACCAAGGCGGTCGCCGAGCTCGAGGTCCGCACGCTGCTGTCCGGGCCGTACGACGTGCGGGAGGCGCTGGTCACGATCCGCTCGGAGGCCGGCGGCGTCGACGCGGCCGACTTCGCCGAGATGCTGCTGCGGATGTACCTGCGCTGGGCGGAGCGGCACGGCTACCCGACCGAGGTCTACGACACCTCGTACGCGGAGGAGGCCGGCATCAAGTCGGCGACGTTCGCGGTCAAGGTGCCGTACGCGTACGGGACGCTGTCGGTCGAGCAGGGCACGCACCGGCTGGTGCGCATCTCGCCGTTCGACAACCAGGGCCGCCGGCAGACGTCGTTCGCCGGCGTCGAGGTGCTGCCCGTCGTCGAGCAGACCGACCACATCGAGATCCCCGAGGACGATCTGCGCGTCGACGTCTACCGTTCGTCCGGGCCCGGCGGCCAGGGCGTGAACACCACCGACTCGGCCGTACGGCTGACGCACCTGCCGACCGGGATCGTCGTCTCCTGCCAGAACGAGCGGTCCCAGCTGCAGAACAAGGCCTCGGCGCTGGCAGTGCTGCAGGCCAAGCTGCTGGAGGTCCGCAGGCAGGAGCAGCAGGCCCGGATGGACGCCCTCAAGGGCGACTCGAGCGGCTCCTGGGGCAACCAGATGCGTTCGTACGTCCTGCACCCGTACCAGATGGTCAAGGACCTGCGGACCGAGCACGAGACCGGCAACACGGCGGCCGTCCTGGACGGCGAGATCGACGACTTCATCGAGTCAGGAATTCGGTGGCGTAGGGTCCACGAAAGCGAACAAAACACCTGAATCTCCCTCGCCTCGGTCGACGCGGAGTGACCAGCCAGCCTCAGCCAGTCGTCCGTTCGGACGGAGTTCCCCGTCACACGGGCAACCGTGGTGGCCGGGCTGCCGAACCCCGCTCGCCGTCTGCCAGGATGAGCCCGCGGCGGTCCTGGGAGGGGCCGCTCTGGGGAGGCAAGGATCCACGGCCGGTCAACCCGGTCACTGTCCCGTTTGCTTGCGGACGGCCGTGGGGAGCCACTGGTGAGACCGACCCCTGGAGGCTGCGCACTCTGGAGGTCGTCAGCAATGCAGTTCGACAACAAGGTCCGCGCACTGCGCGTGCTGGGCGGCCTCGTCGCCGCGCTCGCGGTCGTCCCCTGGCTGGGTATGGGCACCGCCCAGGCATCCGGTACCGGCGACGACAGCTGCTCCACCCGACCCGGCGGAGTCTCCGGTGACGCGAGCTGCGACCTGCTGCTCGGCCCCAACGGGACCAAGGTCTTCGGTGAGACCTGGGCCGTGCGCACGTCCGACAACCACCTCGTCGTCTGGACGTTCCCCGACGTCGCCCTCGCCGGCAGCGACCCCGTGCTGCTGTGCGTGCGCAGCACCGGCGCGTACCCGGCGAAGCACCAGTGCACGTCGTTCGACGCCGACAACGTGTGGGGCGGCAGCTCGACGACGATCGACCTGTCGCTCGGCTCGCACGGTGTCTCGTCGGGCGAGCAGGCCTTCTGGGCGCTGAGCGTCCTGCAGGGCAGCTCGTCCGCGGTCTCGACCGGCGGCGCGGACAGCCTGCAGTCGCCGAGCGCGACCCCGACGACGACGTCCACGCACTCGCACTCGCCGACCGCGACGCCGACGACCACTCACACGCACTCGCACTCGCCGAGCGCCACGCCGACGACGACGTCCACGCACTCGCACTCGCCGAGCGCCACGCCCACGACGACGTCCACGCACTCGCACTCACCGAGCGCGACCCCCACGACCACCACGACCGGCAGCCACGAGCCGACCAGCTCGGTCCTGCCGACCACGCTCACCAACTCGCCGTCCACCAGCGTGCTGGGCACGAAGCTGGCGCACACGGGCAACGACGGCGTCACCGGCGCCCTGGTGCTCTCGGTGGCCCTGATCGGGTTCGGCGGGATCCTCGTGGTGGGTGCGCAGACCGTCCCCGCGGCCTCGCGCCGACGCCACTAAGACCGGTTGGTCCGTTCGAGTCAGGCCGAGCCAGGGCCACAACCCCGGCTGGGCCTGACTCGAACCCGGGCCCTACCCGAAGCCGGGCCTGGCCCGGGAAGCGGCCGATCATGGCCGGGTCGCGCCTGCGCGGAGCCCCGCACCTGCCGACGTACACTGCTTGACGGCCGCGCCCCACCCCGCGCTTCCCTGCCCCCGACTCCGGCCGCCTCCTCTGTGATCAGATTCGACAACGTCACCAAGCTGTACCCGACCCAGACCCGACCCGCGCTGGACGACTGCACCCTTGAGATCGAGAAGGGCGAGTTCGTCTTCCTGGTCGGCGCCTCCGGCTCGGGGAAGTCGACGATGCTCCGGCTGATGCTGCGCGAGGAGCGCCCCACCGCGGGGTCCGTCCACGTCCTCGGCAAGGACCTCAACCGGCTCTCCAGCTGGAAGGTGCCGGCGCTGCGCCGCCAGATGGGCACCGTCTTCCAGGACTTCCGGCTGCTGCCCAACAAGACCGTCTTCGAGAACGTCGCGTTCGCGCTGGACGTGATCGGCAAGCCCAAGCACCAGATCGCCCAGGTCGTCCCCGAGGTGCTCGAGCTGGTCGGCCTCGCCGGCAAGGAGCACCGCCGCCCGGACGAGCTGTCCGGCGGCGAGCAGCAGCGGGTGGCCATCGCCCGCGCGTTCGCCAACCGCCCGTTGCTCCTGATCGCGGACGAGCCCACCGGGAACCTGGACCCCTCCACGAGCGTCGGCATCATGCGGCTGCTCGACCGGATCAACCGCACGGGGACCACCGTCGTCATGGCGACGCACGACGCCGCCATCGTCGACCAGATGCGCAAGCGGGTCGTGGAGCTGGAGGGCGGGCACCTGGTCCGCGACCAGTCCCGCGGCGTCTACGGCTACTCCCGCTAGCCGGGCGCCGTCCCAGGACCGTCCAAGGACCGCCGGACCGCTCCCCGTCCGGCCCGACCAGCAAGGATTGCCATGCGTGCGAGCGTCGTCCTCACCGAGGTCGGTCAGGGCCTGCGGCGGAACATCGGCCTCACCGTCGCGGTCGTCCTGACCGTGCTGGTCGCCGGCGTCCTCGGCGGCCTGTCGCTGATGCTGCACAAGCAGGTCGACACGATGAAGGACTACTGGTACGACAAGGTCGAGGTCTCGATCTACCTGTGCTCGACGCAGAGCCAGTCCACCAGCTGCTCGGGCGCCGACGTCACGCCCGACCAGAAGAAGCAGATCGAGGCGGACCTCACGAACAACGCTCTGGTGCAGACGTGGTACCACGAGTCCAAGGAAGAGGCGTACGCGCACTTCAAGAAGCAGTTCCAGTCCAACCCGGACATCGTCAACAGCGTGTCGGCCGACGCGCTGCCCGAGTCGTACCGCGTCAAGCTCAAGAACCCCAGTCAGTACACCGAGATCGCCAGCGAGTTCGAGGGTCGTCCCGGCGTCGAGCAGGTGCAGGACAGCCGGGCGATCTTCGACAAGATCTTCAGCATCCTCAACTCGTTCCAGCTGGCCAGCCTGGTCATCTCGGTCATCATGGTGATAGCCGCTCTGCTGCTGATCGCGAACACGATCCGCGTCGCGGCGTTCACGCGTCGCCGCGAGACCGGCATCATGCGACTGGTCGGTGCGTCGAACCTGTCGATCCGGTTGCCGTTCGTCCTCGAGACGATGATGTCGGCGTTCCTCGGCGCGGTCCTGGCCGTCCTGATGATGTTCGCGTTCAAGGCGCTGCTCATCGACCGCGTGCTCGAGCCCACGTTCCGGATCACGAACTTCATCGGGTGGGGCGACGTCTTCCTCTCCGGCGTGTGGGTGATGGTGATCGCGCTGGTGATCGCCGCGCTGGCCAGCACCATCACGCTGCGCCGCTACCTTCGGGTCTGAGCCGGGTCGACGGACGCCGACCTCGACCCAGGTCTCACCCTGACCCTCATCCTCAACTTGACCCCGGTCGGCTGTACCACGAACGGCCCGGGAGAGCGGCAACGTGTTCGTCGGCACGTGTGTCCGTCGTCACGGACCGTAGACTTCGAGCATGTCCACCCAAGCCCGGTCCGAGGCTGCTGGTGCCCGGACGCGGGCGCGCACCGGCACCGCGGTCGTCGTCGTGGGTCTGGTCATGTTCGCGGGTGGCGTGCTCGTCGGCGCGGGTGGCAACCGACCCGCTGAAGGCGCGCCGCGCGACAGCGTGCTCGACCAGGCCGCGCAGAGGATCGCGGACGGCGCGCAGAAGCCGCTCGACAAGGCGACGCTCGAACGCGCAGCGGTGCAGGGCATGCTCGACGCGCTCGGTGACAAGTGGTCAGCGTTCTACAGCCCCCAGGAGTTCTCGTCGTTCACCGCGGCCCTCGAAGGTCGTTACACCGGCATCGGTGTGTGGGTGCGGCAGAGCGCCGACGGTTCGACTCTGGTCGCGAGTGTGCAGCCGACCTCACCCGCAGCGCGCGCCGGGCTGCGCGCCGGCGATGTCATCGTGTCGATCGGCGGTCGTCCGGTCGGCAGCGAGACGGTGGCGGCCGTCACCGACCAGCTGCACGGGGCCAGCGGGTCGAACGTGCTGGTCGGGTTCGCCCGCGGCGGCGACACCCGGACCGTGACGATCACCCGGCAGACCGTCGAGGCCGGCGACGTGCACGTCGGCCGGCTGGCCGACGGGGTCCTGCGGATCAAGATCGACGCCTTCAGCCGGGGGGTGGGGCAGGCGGTGGCGGCCGCCCTGGCCGCCGACCCCGCCGACCACGCCCGCGGGGTGCTCCTGGACCTGCGGGGGGACCCCGGAGGGCTGGTCGACGAGGCCGTCAAGGTCGCCGGGGCCTTCCTGGACGGCGGGCGGGTGGTCTCGTACCAGCAGCGGGGCAGCACCCACTTGCTGACGGCACCGGCCGGGGGCGACACGGTCTCCCCGCTGGTCGTCCTGGTCGACGGTGGCACCGCCAGCGCCGCGGAGATCGTCACCGGCGCCCTGCAGGACCGCGACCGCGCCGTGATCGTCGGGGCGCGCACCTTCGGCAAGGGCTCGGTGCAGGAGCCGACCACGCTGTCGGACGGGTCCGCGATCGAGTTCACGATCGGCCGTTACCTCACACCGTCCGGCCGCGTCATCGACGGCGTCGGGATCGTGCCCGACGTCGCGGTCCCGTCGTCGACCTCGACCGCGGCCGCGCAGCGTCGCGCGCTCGAGGTGCTGCGCGGTCTCGCGGCCGGCCTCGGCACCGTCGACGTCGTACCGGCCGGGCGCGGCTGATGTCCCGCGAACAAGGCCGCAAGCTGGTGGCGCAGAACAAGAAGGCGCGGCACGACTACCACATCGAGGACGTCTACGAGGCGGGCCTCGTCCTCACCGGCACCGAGGTCAAGTCGCTGCGCGCGGGACGCGCGTCGCTCGTCGACGGGTTCGCCGTGCTCAAGGACGGCGAGGCCTGGCTGCAGAACGTGCACATCCCCGAGTACGACCAGGGGACGTGGACCAACCACGAGCCGCGCCGTCCGCGCAAGCTGCTGCTGCACCGGCAGGAGATCAGCAAGCTCGTCGGCAAGACCAAGGAGTCCGGGCTCACGCTCGTCCCGCTCGCGCTGTACTTCAAGGACGGCAAGGCCAAAGTCGAGATCGCGCTGGCGCGGGGCAAGCGGACCTTCGACAAGCGGCAGGCCCTCGCCGAGCGGCAGGCCCAGCGCGAGACCGATCGCGCCGTCGCCCGCCGCGGCCGCGGCGAGTGATCCCCGCACCGGCCCGGTCCCGCCGGTAGCCTGCGGCCCGTGATCCGACGCCTGACGCTCGTCCTCGGCCTCGCCGCGCTCGTGCTGCTCGGCCCGGTCACGGCGGCGCGGGCCGACGTCGGCATCACCACCTACGACGTCCAGCTCACCGTCAACCCCGACGGGTCATTCCACGTGCGCGAGACCATCCCGTACGACTTCGGCAGCGACCAGCACCACGGCATCTTCCGTACGCTGCCGGTCCGGTACACGTACAACGACTCGCAGGACCGCGTCGTCGAGATCGACAACGTCAGCGTCACCAGCCCGACCGGTGCGCCGACCGCCATCGACCAGAGCGAGAGCGGCGGCATCCTCACCATCAAGATCGGTGATCCCAACCAGACGGTGACGGGCCAGCAGACGTACGTCCTCGACTACGACGTGCGTGGCGCGATGAACCAGTTCAGCGACCACGTCGAGGTGTACTGGAACGCCATCGGGCCCCAGTGGCCGGTGCCGATCGGGCAGGCGACGGCGACCGTGCACACCCCGGCGGCGCCCACCCAGGTCGCCTGCTACACCGGACCGGACGGCAGCGCGCTGCCGTGCGACTCCGCCAAGCCCACCGCGGACGGTGCCGTGTTCAGCCAGAGCGGGCTCCAGCCGTACGAAGGGCTCACCGTCGTGCTGGCGCTGCCCAAGGGCTCGGTCGACGTGCCGCCGCCGATCCTCGCCGAGAAGTTCAGCCTGCAGACCGCGTTCGCAGCCAACCCGTGGACCATCGGGGGAGCGATCGCCGTCCTGCTCGTCGGGCTCGGTGGCGTCGGGTGGTTCGCCTGGACGCGCGGCCGGGACCGGCGCTGGCGCGGCCAGGTGCCCGGGCTCGAGCCCGCGGCCGGTCAGGCGCAGGACGACAGCGCCGTCGAGCGCCGGCCGCTGTTCACCGGGCCCGAGGGCGCGGTCGAGTTCATCCCGCCGGACGGCATCCGCCCCGGGCAGGTCGGCACCCTGCTCGACGAGCAGGCCAACCCGCTCGACGTCACGGCCACCATCGTCGACCTGGCCGTGCGCGGGTACCTGCGCATCGAAGAGCTGCCGCGCGACAACTTCCTGTCCAGGCGCGACTGGAAGCTCACCCGGCTCAAGCCAACCGGCGACGAGCTGATGACGTACGAGCGCACGCTGCTCGACGCGCTCTTCCGCGGCCGCAGCGAAGTGACCGTGTCGGCGCTCAAGCAGACCTTCGCCACCGACTTGCAGAAGGTCGAGAGCCAGCTCTACGACGACGTCGTTCGGCAGGGGTGGTTCGCGCGGCGTCCGGACGCGACCAGGCAGCGCTGGGTGTTCCTGGGCATCGTCTGCGTCGTGCTCGGCGCGGGGCTGACGTACCTGCTGGCCCGCTACACCCACGCCGGCCTGATCGGCATCGGTGCGGTGCTCGCCGGGGTGGCGCTGCTCGCGGTCGCGCCGCGGATGCCGGCGCGCACGGCGAAGGGCTCGGCCGAGCTCACGCGGATCCTCGGCTTCCGGCAGTACATCCGGACCGCGGAGGCCGAGCAGCTGCGGTTCGAAGAGCGGGCGGACATCTTCTCCCGCTACCTGCCGTACGCCGTGGTGTTCGGCGAGACCGACCGGTGGGCGCACGCCTTCGCGAGCCTCGCGACGGCCGGCGCGGTGGGGACCGCCGGGCTCGGCTGGTACGTCGGGCCGTACGGGTGGAGCTTCATGAACTTCGGCGACTCGATGCGGTCCTTCTCGGACACCACCGCCGGCGCGATCGCCGCCACGGCGGCGTCGTCTGGCGGGTCCGGCTTCGGCGGCGGCGGGTTCTCCGGGGGCGGCTTCGGCGGCGGGGGCGGCGGGTCCTGGTAGTCAGGTGCCTGGTAGTCAGGCGCCGCCGAGCTCCAGCGGCCAGCCCAGCTCGCGCCAGTGGGCCGTCCCGCCGCTGACGTTGCGGGTCTCGATCCCGTACTGCGCCAGGAACTCGCCCACCCGGTAGGACCGGCTGCCGACCTCGCAGATGAGGTAGAGCGGGGTCTGGGCCCGCAGCTCCTCGACCCGGTCCGGGACCGACGGCATCGGGACCAGGACCGCGGTGGGCACGTGGCCGGCGGCGTACTCGGCGGGGGAGCGCACGTCCACCACCGGCTCCCCCCGCTCGATCGCGGCGGCCAGGTCGTGCACGGTGACGTTCTCGACGGGCGGCTCCATGCGGACATCCTCCCCGATCGGGCGGTCGATCCGGGGTTGCGCCTCGGTTACTCTGGGGGGACAACTCAACAGGGGGTGAACGGTTTCGACTTCGACCACCGAGTCAGGGGAAGCGGGCCGAGGAGCCAGGGATGATCTCGTTAACCAAGCCCTGGAAACCAACAAGCGCCAATTCAAACCGCGCTGACTTCGCTCTCGCTGCCTAGCAGCTAGAGCACAGGAAGTCCGTCAGCCCGGGGTCGCCTCCGACCCGGTGTCTGGCGTCGCTAGGAGGCTCCACCTAGGTCCCCGGTCGCGGGGGGCACAGGGAAACCAGCAGCGACTGAGCCCGGCGGCAGCTCGCCTGCGAGACTGCCGGGGCCGAGAAAACCACAGCGGGCTGCGCCCGGAGAAGCCCTGTATCGATGCCGAAGGACGCGGGTTCGATTCCCGCCACCTCCACCACTCCCACATTACCGAGCGACTGGTCGCTACCACGCCCCTGGTCGGGCGCCTTGGCGACCACTCGCCCGGCATCGTCGTCGACGGCCCCCCAGAGCACCTCAGCATCGGAGGCGTCCGCGCAGGAGTTCGCGTGTCGTGCTCTTCGCACAGCGGCGACAGGTCGCTGGTGAGCACGTCGTCACGGATCGCCGCCCAGTACCGGTGCAGGAAAGGCGTGCGGTTCAGGCGCCTCGCCGGCGCACCAGCCACACGGTTGTCGCGAGCAGCAGGACCGACAACGCGGTGAGCGAGCCGACTTCGATCGCCTGGAAGGTCCAGTAGCGGCTGTCGGGCTGGTAGCTGGTCCACTGCGTGAATCCGTGCTGGAGCAGGTAGCTGAACGGATCGCTCGCATCTCCGCCGGGCTTCACGGCGACGTTCCCGCCGGCGTCGCCGATCTGGACGCCGATGGACTGCAGGACGTGGTTGACCTGGGCATCGGTGACCCGGACACCACCGTGGGTCCACCACAGCGCGACTTGTTGGTCGCCGAGGGGCAGCTGCGGGTTGCTCGTGGCGAGCGGCGACCGGTAGTGGTACCGGCGGAGATCCGTCACGAGGAACGCCAGGCCGGTCCACACCGCGAGGGTGGCGGCCAGTGCGGGCACCACCCGGCGGGTCAGCAGCCCCGCGAGCACGCCGACGGCGTAGGCCAGCAGTGCCCATCCGACGACCGCCACGCCGGTGATCATGAACACCGTGGGGTGCAGCCGCTGCAGGTCGCCGATGCCGATCAACGGCTGGTCGTACCAGGCGACGAGGACGCCGAAGGCCCAGCCGGCTGCGGCAACGCCGAGCGCGCCGAGCAGGAGCAGAGCCAGCAACCAGCGCATCCGGCCGGCGCCCTGAGTCCAGGTGAATCGGAAGGCCCCAGTCTCCAGCTCTCGGGCGAGGACCGGCGCTCCGGCGAACGCCCCGAGCACGGCCGGGATGAACACCAGGACTGCGCCGATCAACCCGATGGTCCCGTAGCTGTTCTGGAAGCTGTCCCAGGCGAAGTGGCAGGCGGCGCTCGCCCGCGGCGTGCACGCCTGCGCCGCGGCGTAGGCACTGCGCATCTGGTGACCGCGGACGAGGAGGTACAGAGCCAGGATGCCGAAAGACGCCACGATGCCGACCACGGTGGCCCGGTAACGACGCCAGGCGACCCAGCTCAGGCGACGCCACGGCACCGGTCGCAGCGCCGGTACGGGGGCGGTCCTCAACGCGGTCGTCATCGGCCGGCCCCCACTCGCCCGAGTCCGGGTGCGATCGGCTCTTCGCGCAGGTAGGCCAGCGCCAGCTCCTCGACCCCGACGGTCCGGGCCTGCCAGCCGGCCTGCTCCGCGTCGTCGGCCGACTCGACGCGCACGAGCAGGTGCTGCTGTGCGCCGGCCTCTCTCGACCCGATGACCTGCCACCTCGCGTCCGCCGGCCGCCCGGCCGGCCCGGTCATGAGCCGATGCCGGTCGGTCAACGCGTCGACGGTGCCGTCGAGGCGGACCACACCGTGCGTGATCAGCACGAGGTAGTCGGCGAAACGTTCGAGCTCGGCCAGCACGTGCGAGGAGAGCAGGACCGACAGGCCGTCCTCGGCCATCGCGGCCATCACCGTCGCCATGAAGTCGTGCCGAGCGACCGGGTCGAGCCGAGCCGTGGGCTCGTCCATCACCAGCAGCCGCGGGTGCCGCGCCAGTGCCAGCGTCAGTGCCAGCTGCGCCTGCTGGCCGCCCGACAGCCTGCCTGTCCGGTGGTTCTCTGCGATTCCGAGGTCACGAAGTCTCTGGCGAGCGTAGCCACCGTCGAAGCCATGGTTGAGGTTGCGGGCCATGTGCAGCATGTCCGCCACGGACAGGTGCTCGTACAGCGGCGTGTCCTGGGCGACGAACGCGATGCCGTCGAGGGCCTCCGGCGAGCCGGCCGAGGCTCCACCCAGGACGCGTACGTCCCCGCTGGTCGGTGCCGTCAGGCCGACCACGATGTGCAGCAGGGTGGTCTTGCCCGCGCCGTTGGGACCGACCAGCGCGACGACGTGACCTTCCGGGATGGCGAGCGTGCAGTCCCGCAACGCCCATGCCCGGCGGTAGCTCTTGCCGAGCCCGACGGTCTCGACGATGGTCACGCGACACCCCCGGTGGCGCGCGCCGGCAGCTCCGGTTCCGCGCCGGCGCTGCTCGCGCGCCGGCGCTCAGCGAAATCCCGCAACGTGGTGGTGACCAGGGCCAGCACGCCGCTCTCGTCCAGTCCCGCGGTCTCGGCCTCGCCGAGCCAGCGCACCAGCTGCCGACGCAGACCGGCCAGCTCCGGCAGAGCCGGCAGGCTCACACCGGCGGTCACGAAGGTGCCTTGGCCGGGCCGCCCCGACGCCAACCCCTTGTGCTCCAGCTCTCGGTACGCCTTCAGCACCGTGTTCGGGTTGATCGCCAGGTCCGCGACCACGTCGCGGACCTTCGGCAGCTGGTCGCCCCGCGCCAGATATCCCAGCAGCAACGCATCCTCGACCTGTCGGACCAGCTGCAGGTAGGTGGGAACCCCGGACGCGGGGTCGAGCCGGAACGCGATCGGCGGCACGTGCGCCGCGGACGCATCCGGGCTGATTGGTTTATCTAGTGTCATAGTACAAAGATACTGACGGTCGCTCTATCGTCAAGGCCGACACAGGCGGCAAGGGCCTTCAGCGGAGTCTGGCTCCAAGCGCGCAACGCCCGCGGAGCTTGTCCGTCCACGGCGGCGACTGGAAGAAACGAAGGAGGTCACCCACTCCTTCCACTTTCAACGTATAACCCAGTGGGGGGCTTGCGGCAAGACCCCCGTCGTCGCTCAGAATCGCGGGCCGGAGCCGGAACCTGCGAAGACGGAGTCGTGAAGTGCGGGTGTTCCCCTGACTACCAGCGTGTTCGACCTCCCCGACCACCTGACGCCCAAGGCCGACCCGGCGCTGATCGCCGGCGACGAGCAGCACTTCGCGGCCATCGCGCAGAGCCTCGAGCAGTCGATCGCCGACCTGTCCGAGCGTCTCGACGCCGAGCGAAAGGCACCCGGCGGCATGGGCCAGGAGGCGATGGACCGGGACCTGGAGGTGCATCGGCTGGCCGCTCGGCTGCGCACCCTGCGTCGCTTCGGTCTGGACCTGTGCCTGGGACACATCGTCAGCGCAGACAACCCCGAGCCCGTGTACATCGGACGGCTCGGCCTCACGGACAGCGCGGGTCGACAGCTGCTGGTCGACTGGCGGTCTCCCGCGGCTGAGCCGTTCTTCGGCGCGACCCACGCCAACCCGATGGGTCTGGCCAGCCGCCGCAGGTACCGCTGGACCCTCGGCCGGATCAGCGACTACTGGGACGAGGTCTTCACCGCGGACGGGTTCGAAGGGCACCGCGCCGCGCTGGACGACCAGTCCGCCTTCATCGCCAGCCTGGGCAGCAGCCGGTCGCCGCGGATGCGGGACGTGCTCGGCACCATCCAGGCCGACCAGGACGCCATCATCCGCGCGGGATCCCGCGGCGCTCTCGTCGTCGACGGTGGTCCGGGAACGGGGAAGACCGTGGTCGCGCTGCACCGCTCCGCCTACCTCCTCTACTCCGACCCCCGCCTCGGTCACCACCGGGGCGGCGTGCTGTTCGTCGGCCCGCACCAGCCCTACCTCGCCTACGTTGCCGACGTCCTCCCCAGTCTCGGCGAGGAGGGCGTTCAGATCTGCACCCTGCGGGACCTCGTCGTCGAGGGAGGCGCAGCAACGATCGAGACCGACCCGGACGTGGCCCTCCTGAAGTCGTCCGCGGACCTGGTGACGGCGATCGAGGCCGCCGTCCGGTTCTACGAGGAACCACCCACCGGCGGGATGACGGTCACCACCGACTGGTCCGACATCTGGTTGAGCACCGCCGACTGGGCCGAGGCGTTCGACGCACCGGATCCCGGTACGCCGCACAACCAGGCGCGCGACCAGATCTGGGCGGCACTGGTCACGATCGTGACGGACAAGCACGAAGCCGACGTCCCGGCCGGCCTGCTCCGGAAGTCGCTGCAGCAGCACACCGGGCTGCTCGCGATCCTCAACCGTGCCTGGCCGCTGCTCGAAGCGGCAGACCTGGTCGCCGACCTGTGGTCGGTCCCCGCGTACCTAGGCAAGTGCGCTCCCTGGCTCAGCCCCGATGACGTCCGGAAGCTGCAGCGTGAGAAAGCCCAGGACTGGACGGTGTCCGACCTGCCGCTCCTGGACGCAGCCCGGAAGCGGCTCGGCGACCCCGAAGCGTCAAGACGCAAGCGTCGGCACGACGCCTCAGTCGCCGCCGAACGCGAGTACATGGCGCGGGTCGTCGACACCCTGATCGAAGTCGCCGACGACGAGTACGGCACCGGTCTGGTGACGATGCTGCGCGGCGAGGACTTCCACGACGCCCTGGTCGACGAGAGCGCGCTGCCCGGCATCGACCCGGACCTGCTCGCCGGCCCGTTCGCGCACGTCGTCGTGGACGAGGCTCAGGAGCTGACCGATGCGCAGTGGCAGATGCTGCTGCTGCGCTGCCCGTCCCGGAGCTTCACCATCGTCGGGGACCGCGCCCAGGCCCGGCACGGGTTCACCGAGTCGTGGCTGGACCGGCTCGAGCGGATCGGGTTCGACCGGATCGACCTGGCCACGCTGAGCATCAACTACCGGACGCCGGCAGAGGTCATGGCGGAAGCCGAGCCGGTCATCCGGGCCGTGCTCCCGGACGCCAACGTGCCGACCTCCATCCGCGGCAGCGGCGTGCCCGTGGTGCACGGATCCGCTGCGGACCTGGGCTCGATCCTCGACACCTGGCTCGCCTCGCATGCCGACGGCATCGCTTGCGTCGTCGGCGCTGGTGACGTCGATGGCGGCACCTTCCGGGCGAGGTCCCGGGTCCTGTCGCTGACGCCGGAGCTGACGAAGGGGCTGGAGTTCGACCTGGTCGTCCTCATCGACCCGGAGGCGTTCGGCGAAGGCATCGAAGGAGCGGTCGACCGCTACGTCGCGATGACCCGAGCGACCCAGCAGCTCGTCCTCCTCACGAGCTCCTGACTGTTCGCGCCGCGACTTGACGCAACTGTTCGGTTGCCATACAGTCGTGGCAACCAAACAGTTGCGACCGATGGAGGAAACGCGATGGGGTTCCCGGACCGGATCGAACGGACCGTGCGGGTCGAGCGCCCGCTCGAGCAGGTATGGGCGGCGATCACCACCGCGGAGGGACTGGGCACCTGGTTCGGGCAGAGCGCCGAGGTCGACCTCCGCGTCGGCGGCAGCGCGACCCTGCAGTGGGACGGCGGCCACCGAGCCCAGCTGCGCATCGAGCGCATCGAGCCACCGACCGTCTTCGGCTACACCTGGGGCATCTACGGGCTGCCCGACGGTGACGCGCGACGGACCTACGTCGAGTTCACCCTGGCGCCCGACGGCGCCGGCACGACCGTGACCGTGGTCGAGACCGGCTTCGCCCAGCTCGCCCCGGAGGAGCACGAGAAGGCCTTCAACGGCAACACCGACGGCTGGAAGAGCGAGCTCGACGAGCTGGTCGCCTATCTCCATGGGTGACCCGCAGCCCGAGCTCGTCGCCGAGGCGGTCTTCGCGGCGTTGGCCGACGGCAACCGTCGAGCCATCCTCGCGGAGCTGTCCGCCAGCGGCCCGGCGACGGTGACCGAGCTCGCGGCGACCCTGCCCATCACCCGCCAAGGGATCGCCAAGCACCTGGCCCTGCTGGTGGACGCAGGACTGGTGTCGCCCGAGCCCGGCGAGGGCAGGCGGGTGCGCTACCACCTTCAGTCCGGGCCGATGCGCGTGGCCCAGCAGTTCCTGGCGGCCCTGGCCCGCGACTGGGACGGGCCGCTGGCCGCCCTGAGATCCCACCTCGACAGATCCTGAAACCTGAAAGGAACGGATCACCATGAGCAGCACCAGCTACACCACCACGTTCGACGTCGCCCAGACACCCGAGCAGGTCTTCGACGCAGTCGTCGACGTGCGGTCCTGGTGGTCCGGCGACATCGAGGGACGCACCGACACTCTCGGCGACGAGTTCACCTACACCGTGCCCGGCATCCACTGGAACGCCATGCGCATCACCGAGCTCGTCCGCGGCCAGAGGGTCGCCTGGCTGGTGACCGACAGCCGTCTCGACTTCGCCCAGGTCAAGGACGAGTGGACGGGGACGACGATCAGGTTCGACATCGAGCCGGTCGACGGCGGCGCCAGGCTGCGGTTCACGCACAACGGTCTCGTGCCCGACTACGAGTGCTTCACCCAGTGTTCGAACGCGTGGGGCTCGTACGTCCACGGCAGCCTCAAGACCCGCATCACGACCGGCGCCGCCCAGTCCATGTGACGCACGGCGGCGCGGGCGGCACCCTCACATGAGGTCGACGGTCTCCCCGATCTCGACGCTGCCGCCGCTGGCCAGGATCGGGCAGCCGGCGACCAGGGCCACCGCGGCCTCGAGGCTGTCCGCGGTGACGACGCTGTAGCCGGAGACCGGGTTCGACCCGCCGCCGGCCGACGACGAGCCGTCGGACGCGACGGTGGCGGACTGGACCACCGGCTTGCCCCCGTCGGCCAGCGCGGCACCGAGCCCGCCCATCCAGTCGACCCAGGCGGCCATCGCGTGCTCGCGCGCTTCGTCCGTCTCGTTCGGGCTGCCACCGTGGTAGGCCAGCAGGTACATGGGCATGGTCGCTCCTCGCTAGGTCGTCTTCTGGGCGGTCTCGGCTGCCGGCTCATGCTCCGGGGACTGTCGCGCGTGGGGCAGGTCACCGGTGAACGCGAGCGAGGCCAGCGCCAGCAGCGCCGCGACGAGGAAGCCGCCCTTCAGCGCCTGCAGCTGGGCCTGCTCGTAGTCGTCGACGATCGCTGCGGTGGTGGCCTCGTCGAGACCGGCGCTCTTGGCCGCCGCGGCGATCTGGTCGCTGGCGACGAAGTCGATGCCGGACTCGGCCGCGACGCTGACCTGGCTCGCCACCTCCTGGCTGATGCGTTCGTCGGACTGGATCTTCGAGACGAACACTCCGGCCAAGCCGGCCAGGACGATCGCGCCGATGAGCGCGACACCGAGGGAGGAGCCCAGCTGCTGGCCGGTGTACTGCAGGCCGCCGGCCTCGCCGCGGCCCGACGCGTCGACCGAGGACTGCACGACGTTGCCGAGCTGGGACGCCATCAGCCCCATGCCCACGCCCAGCACCGCCATGAAGAGCGCGAAGGCGGCGTCGGCCAGGTCGGGCTGGACCGTGGACAGCAACCCGATGATGGCGACCAGGGTCGTCACCAGACCGGCTCGCACGATCGAGCGGACGGAGTAGCGCGTCGACAGGCGGGAGCCGAGCGCGGCGGCCAGGAACATGGTGATGGAGACGGGCAGCATCTTGACGCCGGTCTGCAGGGCGTCCATGCCGAGGACCAGCTGCAGGTAGAGCGGGATGACGAAGAACGCGCCCATCAGGATCAGGTTCTGGGAGAACAGGCTGATCAGGCCGGACCGCAGTGGCGGCACCTCCAGCAGGGCGAGGTGGACGAGCGGGTCGCTGCCCACCGCCTCGCGGTGCCGCTGCCAGCGCACGAACCCCCACAGCAGGGCTCCGCCCAGGGCGACGACGTAGATCGTCAGGGAGAACCCGAAGAGCTCGATCGGGGAGTCCTTGGGGCGGACCCAGCCCCAGGTGCTGGACTGCAGGACGCCGAGGACGACCAGCCCGAGGCCCGCGGCGGACAGCACGCTGCCCACCCCGTCCAGATGGGGCTTGGCTCCGCTGCGGGGGGCGTCGCCGACCAGCCGCGACATGGCGAGGATGAAGAGCACCAGAACGACCTCGCCCAGGAACACCACCCGCCAGCTCAGCTCGGTGGTGGCCCAGCCGCCCAGGATGGGCCCGACCGCGATGCCGGCGCCGGCGACGCCGCCGAGTACGGCGTAGGCGACCTTCCGCTCCCGCCCTTCGTAGTTGCCCGCGATCAGCGCGGCCATCGCGGGGAGCACCAAGGCCGCCCCGAGGCCCTCCAGGACCGACCACCCCAACGTGAGCACCGCGACGTTCGGTGCGATCGCGGTGACAGCCGATCCGCAGCCGTAGACGACCAGGCCGATCACGAAGGCCCGGCGGCGGCCGATGATGTCCCCGATCTTGCCGCCGGTCAGCATGAACATGGCCATCACCAGGCAGTAGAACGTGATGACGGCCTGGATGACGGTGACCGTGGTGTCGAAGTCCGCCACCAGCTGGCTGATCGACACGTTCATGACCGACTGGTCGAGGACCATCACGAACTGGGCCGTCGCCAGGGCGACCAGCGGCCACCAGCGTTTCATCGGGACCTCTTCCAGCCTGGTCGGAGGGTGGTGGTTCGACGGCCCCGACTACAGACCGGTCTGTGCCACGAGCCGGCCGGAGTCCACGGCGTCCGCCAGAGCCTGGTAGTCGAGCTCGTTCTGGTCGGCGTACGCGCTGGAGAAGTCGGCGATCGCCCGGTCGAAGGCGTCGCCACCGCCCAGGTAGGCGGCGATGGCGATCCGGTCCCCCGAGCGGGCGTGCGCGCGCGCCAGGGTGGCTCCGCAGATCCGGGAGTAGAGCGTCATCAGCGAGGCGGACATGCTGTCGACCTCGGCCGACCCCTTCCAGTCGCGCAGCTGCCTGAGGTAGTAGTCACGGACCTGCCCGTCGAACCCCGGGACTCGTTGCCAGCCGAGGAAGATGTCGCTGGCCGCCTGCATCAGGCGCTGGCCGGCGACGACGCGCTGGCCGTGGTTGGGGTACCGGCTCTTGCCGACGAACCGTTCCAGCACCGACTCCTGGGCCTCCTTGGCCTGCAGGAACAGCGGGTCCTGGCCGTCGCGGCCGAGCATGAGCAGGATCCAGGCGCGGGTGCCGACGCTCCCGACGCCGACCACCTTGCGGGCGGCGTGGACGTAGTCGAAGTCCTCGAGCAGGTGCCGCCGGTCGGTCTCCAGCGTGCGGCGGTAGGACCTGATCAGGCCGCGCAGCTCCCCCTCGATCTGGTCCCGGTCAGACCCCTCCGGCGCGACGTCCTCGATCGGGACGACCAGCGGGGCGTCCGCGACGATCCGGCGCTCGCCGTCGACCAGCTGGGTCAGCTTGGAGAAGGCCTGCATGCTGTCCCGCGTCCGCGCCTTGGCCACGTTCGCCCTGGCCCTGGCCTGCTCCTTGGCCGTGGTCCCCGCCTTGAGCTGTTCGAACAGCCCCTCGACCTCGATGTGGGCGTACCAGACGTCCAGGTTCCGCATCTCGGCGGCCTGCCGCATGCGGGTCCGGTACTCCGCGACGCCGGCCAGCACGATCGCGCGTCGGTCGGCGGGCGAGAACCCGCGGTCGCGCCCGGCGATCTCGAAGCTCGCCGACAGGCGCTTGACGTCCCACTCCCAGGGGCCGGATGCGGTCTCGTCGAAGTCGTTGATGTCGAACATCAGCCGCCGCTCGGGGGAGGCGAAGACGCCGAAGTTCGACAGGTGCGCGTCGCCGCAGATCTGGGTGTTCAGGCCCGAGCGGGGGGTGGCGGCCAGGTCGGCGGCCATGATCAGCGCCGCCCCCCGGTAGAAGGTGAACGGCGAGACCAGCATCCGGCCGTACCGGATGGGGACCAGGTCTGAGACCCGGGTGACCGCCTGCTCCTCGAGCAACGAGACGGGGTCCCGCCGGTTCTCGGCCGGCTGCCAGCGCGCATGGCTCCCCCGGGGGACCTCGTTCCGGGCCGCCTTCCCCCTGGCCACCCGCTGCTCGACGCTGAGGTGCGCGAGCTTCTGCGCAGGCGTTTCGGTCGTGCCAGTCGGCGGGGTCGAGTCGCTCATCGGTGCTCCTGGTCGCGGGGGGACGCCCATCATCTCGCTCCGTTCGCGGGCCGCACAGTCCCAGACCCCTGGGGCGCCCGACGAAAGGGTCCCCGCGGCCGGGCGGGGAAGCCGATCCCTCCCGGCCGACGTGCGAGGCCAGTGCGCCGGCACCCCTCCCCGGAACGGCGGGCGCTCCGATAGACCGGGCAGGAGCCGGGGCTTGGCTGCGACCGACTGCGGCGGGTCGACGACGCGCGCTCGGCGGCGGCCGCGGTCACTGGCGGGATGAACGCCTGCTGGAACGCGCACGTCCAGACCGTCGCGTGGTCCTGCCCCGAGGCGGTGCGGCTCGAGCCACCGACGGTGACGCCGTTGCGACCGTTCCCGGCCGGCGGCACCGCGTGCCCGATGCTGTGATCGGCCAGTTGGCCGGACAGCGTTCCACGCTCAGTTTCGCACATGAAGAAACCGTCAAGTACAAGTGGTCAGCCGCCGGCCGCCCCCGGACGGCCCGGCCACTGCCGGCCGGCCCAGGGGTCGTAGTCGCTCTCCAGCGGTTCCTGCGCGGGGCGGTCGTCGTCCGGCACGTGCTGCAGGTTGATGCGCACGCGGTACCACAGCGAGCTGCTGCCCCGCATCCCGTCGACGAGGACGTCGGCCGCCTCGAGCAGCGGGACGACCGCCTGGTGCCGGGACTTCCACCGGTCGAGCGCCTCGAGCGCCTCCGGCCTGGTCCTGGTCCGCGCGATCTCGATGAGCGGCATCGTCGACTGGCGGCGCCCGGTCCCTTTCGGCGGTTTCTCCGGCGGGCCCATCGCGTCGGCGAGCTCGAGCAGCGCGACCAGCGAGCCGCTCGTACCGTCCATGCCCGCCCAGGGGTCCCCGAGCTCGGCGAACCGCGGGGGCACGGTGGCGACGGTGTACGTCTCGGGCCGACAGCCGCGCACCTCGTCCCAGTGCAGCGGGGTGGAGACCCTCGCGTCGGGCAGCGCCCGCACCGAGTACGCCGACGCGACCGTGCGGTCCTTGGCGTTCTGGTTGAAGTCGACGAAGACGCCGTGCCGCTCCTCCTTCCACCATCGGCTGGTCGCCAGGTCCGGTGCCCGGCGCTCGACCTCGCGAGCGACGGTCTCGGCGGCGCGGCGCAGTTCGCGGAAGGTCCACTGCGGCTCGACGCGTGCGTAGATGTGGAACCCGCGGGACCCGGACGTCTTCGGCCAGCCGACGAGACCGTGGTCGGCGAGCACGTCACGGACCACGAGGGCGACCTCGACGATCTGCGCCCACTCGACGCCCGGTACCGGGTCCAGGTCGATGCGGAGCTCGTCGGGATGGTCGAGGTCCTCGGCCTGCACCGGGTGCGGGTTGAGGTCGACGCAGCCGAGGTTCACCACCCAGGCCAGCGCCGCTGCGTCCCGGGCCACCACCTCCTCGGCCGACGTCCCCGACGCATAGTGCAGCTCGGCGACCTCGACCCAGTCGGGGCGCTTCGCGGGCGGGCGCTTCTGGAACACCGCCTCCTCGTCGATGCCCTTGACGAACCGCTTGAGGATCATCGGCCGACCCACGACGCCGCGCAGCGCACCGTCGGCGACGGCGAGGTAGTAGCGGACCAGGTCCAGCTTCGTGTGACCGGCCACGGGGAACACGACGCGGTCCGGGTTGGTGATGGTCACCTCGCGGCCGGCGACCTGCAGGGTCTCGGACGGCGACACGTCCCAAGGCTGCCACGGATCCACCCATCGCCGTCCAGGCGGCGCGGCGATGCGCCGGGTTACCGTGAGTCATGCGGGTGAAGCTGGTGCTCCCGGCGCTCACCGAGGCGACCAGTCCGCTCTTCCGGCCGGTGAAGTACGCGCTGTTCCCGCCTCTGGGGCTGGCGACGCTGGCGGCATACCTCGACCCGGTCGACGAGGTGACCCTCGAGGACGAGCACGTTGAGCGGGTCCGGCTCGACGACGACCCGCAGCTGGTCGTGATCCAGGCGTACATCACCTCGGCGCGACGGTCCTACGAGCTGGCGGACCTGTACCGCTCCCGCGGCGCCCACGTCTGCATCGGCGGCCTGCACCCGACTTCGCTGCCGGACGAAGCGCAGGCCCATGCGGACACGGTCTTCGTCGGGCCGGGTGAGGACATCTGGCCCGAGTTCCTCGCCGACCACCGCGCGGGGCGCCCGCGCGCCAGGTACGTCTCGACGATCCGGACGCTCGACGGGCTCCCCCCGGTGCGGCGGGACCTGATCAAGCGGCGCAGCTACCTGGTGCCGAACTCGATCGTCGTCTCGCGCGGATGTCCGCACGTGTGTGACTTCTGCTACAAGGAGGCGTTCTTCGCCGGCGGCAGAGGCTTCTACACCCAGACCGTCGACGACGCCCTGTCGGAGATCGAGCGGCTGCCCGGCCGGCACCTGTACTTCCTCGACGACCACCTGTTCGGGAACGCGCGCTTCGCCCTGCAGCTGTTCGACGGCATGCGCGGGATGAACCGTCTCTTCCAGGGCGCCGCGACGGTGCAGTCGGTGCTGCGGCCCGGCATGGTCGAGGCCGCCGCCGCGGCGGGCCTGCGCAGTCTGTTCGTCGGTTTCGAGACCCTGTCGGAGACCAACCTGCGCAGTCAGGGCAAGAAGCAGAACCTCGGCCGCGACTACGCCGCCGCGATCCGCCAGCTGCACGACAACGGCGTGATGGTGAACGGCAGCTTCGTGTTCGGCATGGACGACGACGGCCCGGACGTCTTCAGCCGTACCGTCGAGTGGGCGGTCGCCCAGGGCATCGAGACGGCGACGTTCCACATCCTCACGCCGTACCCGGGGACGGCGTTGCACGAGCGGATGGTCGCCGACGGCCGGATCGTCCACCACGACTGGGACCGGTACGACACCCGGCACGTCGTCTTCCGCCCGGCCCGGCTCACGGCCGACCAGCTCGAGGCCGGGTACTGGCGGGCGTACCGCGACTTCTACACCTGGCCGAACATCGTCCGCGGCGCGCGGACCAAGCCCACCGTGCTGGGCCAGGTCCGGCATGCGGCCTACGCCGGCGGCTGGAAGCGCCTCGAGCCGCTGTGGGACCTGGCGATCAGGGCCCGTCGGGTCGCCGCGATGCGACCCGCGCTCGAGCGGGTG
Source organism: uncultured Actinomycetota bacterium (assembly GCA_963711005.1). Lineage (GTDB taxonomy): Bacteria > Actinomycetota > Actinomycetes > Prado026 > Prado026 > CAVQCJ01. Next base: position 22,972 of record CAVQCJ010000003.1, read on the forward strand.
CTCGACGCGACTTCCCGGACCAGGTCCGGACCGCGCGAGCAGGTCGACGACGACGCCTTCAGCGGGTCGGTCCGTCGGGCGGGGTGAGGGACGGCCGGTCGCCGGCGTCGGCTTCGAGGCGGTTCGCGAGCTCGTGCATCGTGTCCTCGGCCAGGGTGTCCAGCCGGCTGCCGATCGTGTCGGCCAGCCGGGTCACGAGCCGGGCCAGCGTCTCGACGTCGGCACGGTCCCAGTCGGCCAGCACCGAACGCATCAAGGACCGTCGGATCGCCACCGAGTCCGCGACGACCTGCCGGCCGAGGAAGGTCAGCGACACCGTCGTACGACGCCGGTCGGCCGGGTCCCCGCCCCGGACGACCAGGCCGTCGGCCTCGGCCTCGCCGAGCAGGCGGCTGACCGTCGACGGCTCGAGCTCCAGGGCGGCGGCGACGTCCTTGACGGTGACCTGGCCGCCCGACCCGGTCAGCTCTGCGACGGCGTCGCAGGCGAACACCTTGGCGACGTCGACCGGCCGGCCCAGCGACGGGATCGGGATCGTGGCCAGCGGCGGCTTGACCATCCCGTGCCGCAGCCGGCGGAAGCCCCGGCCCAGGGCGTCGACGAGGTCGTCCGGCAGGCCCGTCAGGTCCGGTCCGGCGGGCGGCACTGCCGGGTCCGCCACCACGGGCCTCACCTCTGACGGTCCACCGGCACGGCCACCGGCACGGCTTGGTCACCTGCGCGGAACACAATTGTCTGTGTCGCACACATAGTCTAGCGTCGAGAACACCGAATTCGTGACGTCCCTGAGTCGCCCCGCGCGACGCTCCGGAAGGTGGTCCCTGATGGGCCGGGTATCGCAGTGGGCCGTGCGGCGGCCCGTGTACGCACTGCTGACGTGGGTCGGGATCATGATCCTGGTCGGCATCATCGGGACGAAGTTCGGCGGCGACTACAACGACAACTTCCAGCTGCCGGACACCGAGTCCACGACGGCGCAGGACCTGCTCTCCAACCTGTCCGGCGGGGCCGGGACCGGCGCCGGGCTCGACGGCCAGGTCGTCTGGAAGCCCGAGTCCGGCAAGGTCACCGACGCCGCGTCGAAAGCCGCCATGACAGCCGTGCTCACCGAGCTGTCCACGTCGACGGGCGTGACCTGCGTGGTCACCCCGTTCGGCGACGCCGATGGGCCCGGCCTGCCCCGCGCAGCCGGCCGGCCAGGGCGGCGGCCAGCAGGGCCAGCAGCAACCGCAGCTGCCGCCCGCGGCCGAGGGTGCGCATGGCGCACTTCGGCCAGGCCGGCGTCAGCCCCGACGGCACCGTCGCCTACGGCACCGTCTCGTTCGAGGGCAAGACGTTCAACGACCTGAACACCTCCGACCTGACCAAGGCGCTGAACATCGTCAAGGCGCAGAACGGCAAGGACGGCCTGCAGGTCGGGGCGAACGGCGTCTTCGGCCAGGTCGGCGGCGAACCCCCGTCGTCGGAGAGCATCGGCGTCAGCGTCGCGCTGATCATCCTGCTCTTCGCGTTCGGCTCGATCCTGGGCGCGTTCCTGCCGATCATCTCGGCCGCGACTGTCGGTCGCGCTCGCGACCACGTTCGCGCTGCCGATCGTGGCGCGCTTCCTCGACGTCGCCACGTTCGCGCCGATCCTGGCCTCGATGATCGGCCTCGGCGTCGGCATCGACTACTCGTTGTTCGTCATCAACAGGTACCGCGAGGCGGTGATCCACGGCCGCGCGCCGCGCGACGCCGCGCTGGAGTCGGTGCGGACCTCGGGTCGAGCGGTGCAGTTCGCGGCCGCGACGGTGATCATCGCGCTGCTCGGCCTCTTCGTCATGCGGATCACGTTCTTCAACGGCATCGCGGTCGCCGCCGCGGTCACGGTCTTCATGGTGATGGTCGGGGCGCTGCTGCTGCTGCCCGCCGTGCTGTCGCTGCTGGGCACCTGGGCGTTCGTCGGGCGGATGGCGTGGCTCACCGACGCGGAGGCGATCCCGCAGCGGCGCCTGAACGGCGTGCTGCACGGCGTCGGCCGGTTCCTGCGGTACGTCGGCTGGGTGGTGACTCTCCCGGTCACGCTGATCGGGCTGGCCTGGCGCTGGATCGTGCACCGAGGCAAGGCCCCGGACCCGCACCGGCCCAACGCCTTCGCCCGCTACGGCAACTGGCTGCAGAAGCGGCCGTGGCTGACCGGTGGCTTCGCGCTGGTGGTCATGCTCGTGATCGCGTTCCCGATGCTGTCGCTGCGCCTGGGCTTCTCGGACGACTCGGCGGCACGCCCAAGGGCAGCTCGACGCGGATCGCGTACGACCTCACGGCCGACGGGTTCGGACCCGGGCGTCAACGGGCCGTTCTACGTCGCGGTCAAGCTGCCGCAGGCCGGCGACCAGGCCGCCGTGACGAAGCTGACGGACGCGCTGAACGCCGACCCGGGGGTCGCGCTCGCGGCGGCCGCGCCGGTCGCCGCGGACGCGACCGTCGCGCCGATCCAGGTGTTCCCCAAGACGGCTCCGCAGGACAAGGCGACGACCGACCTGCTGTTCCACCTGCGCGAGGACGTCATCCCGAAGGCCACCGCCGACACCGGGGCCAAGGCCTACGTCGGCGGCTTCCAGGCGGTGACCGCCGACTTCACGCAGGTGCTCCAGAACGCGCTGCCGTGGTTCCTGCTGATCGTGGTGGGTCTGGGCTTCCTGGCCATGGTGGTCCTGTTCCGGTCGCTGCTGGTGGCCGCTACCGGGGCGCTGTCCAGCCTGCTCTCGCTGGGCGCGGCGCTGGGGATCACCGTGGCCGTGTTCCAGTGGGGCTGGTTCGCCGACCTGATCAACCTGCAGGCGACGGGGCCGATCTTCCCGTTCCTGCCGGTCATGGTGTTCTCGATCCTGTTCGGGCTGTCCTGCGACTACCAGGTCTTCCTCGTCAGCCGCATGCACGAGGAGTGGGTGAACACCTCCGACAACCGCAAGGCCGTCCGCCGCGGGCTGGCCGGGTCCGGCCGGGTGGTCGCGATCGCCGCGGCGATCATGACCAGCGTGTTCGGTGCGTTCATCCTCGGCAACGACGCGATCATCAAGCTGTTCGGCGTCGCGCTGTCGACGGCCGTGCTGCTCGACGCGTTCATCGTCCGGCTGATCCTCATCCCGTCGGTGATGACGATCTTCGGCAAGGCGAACTGGTGGCTGCCCGACTGGCTCGAACGGCTGCTGCCGCACATCAGCGTCGAGTCCGAGCACGACATCGAGGCCGGCGCCGCGGAGATCGTCGACATCGTGGAGCCCGGCGAAGAGCACGAGCCGGTGAACGTCTGACCGCAGGTCGGGCCGCGCGCGGCCGTGTCGCGCGCGCGGCCCAGTCCGAGTGGCACCGGGACGAGGACGGTCCCGGGTCGCTCGGCCATCTGCGCGCGCAGGAGTCGATCCGGGTCGCCGACCTGCTGCCGCTGCGGTACGAACGCATGTCCGCCTCGCCGTGGACGTACTTCCGGGGCGCCGCCGCGGTCATGGCCGCGGACCTGGCCGGCTCTCCGCACTCCGGCCTCACGGTGCAGATGTGCGGGGACGCCCACGTCCTCAACTTCGGGCTCTGGGCCACCCCCGAGCGCAACCTCGCGTTCGCGCTGCGGGACTTCGACGAGACGCTCCCGGGGCCGTTCGAGTGGGACGTCAAACGGCTCGCGACCAGCCTGGTGATCGTCGCCCGCGAGAACGGCCACCCTGACGAGGTCGGGCTCGAAGCGGTCCGGACCTGTGTGCGGGCCTACCGGGACCGGATGCGCCGCTACGCCGCCCTGGGCCCGCTCGCGATCTGGTACGACGCGATCCACGTCGAGGAGCTGCTCGGTCACTTCGACGAGGACGTCCGAGGTCCGGCCCGCCGCATGATCACCAAGAAGGCCGGCAAGCGCGGGCACGAGGGCGCGTTCGCACGCATGGTGGACGTGGTCGACGGGCAGCCCCGGATCCGCGAGGACCCGCCACGGCTCACGCACGTGGACGAGCGGCGCCGGCTCGAGGTCGTGCACGAGGTGTTCGACCAGTACATCGAGACACTGCAGGACGACCGCAAGGTGATCCTGTCCCGGTTCGCGTACACGGACGTGGCGCGGCAGGTCGTCGGCGTGGGCAGCGTGGGGATGCTGGTGCACCTGGTTCTGCTCACCGGTCCGCGCGACGAGCCGCTGTTCCTGCAGGTGAAGCAGGCGGGGCCGTCGGTGTACGAGCAGTTTCTCGGCCCGAGCGGCTACGCGAACCACGCGGCGCGCGTCGTCAACGGCCAGCGGCTCATCCAGAGCGCCACCGACATGCTCGCCGGCTGGACCAGCTACCGGGGCACTGACTTCTACGTGCGGCAGTTCCGCGACATGAAGGTCATCCCGGACACGCACGTGCTGAGACATGTGCTCGCCGACTTCGCCAGAGCCTGCGGCGCGGCGCTGGCCAAGGCGCATGCCCGGTCCGGCGACCCGGTGGCCATCGACGGCTACCTGGGGCGCAACGACGCCTTCACCCGGGCGATGGCGCGCTTCGCCGGCAGCTACGCGGACCGCAACGAGGCGGACCATGCGGACCTGGTCGCCGCGGTCGCGGCGGGGGAGATGCCACGGCCGGTCTGACCGCTGCGGTGCGCCGATGATCGCTAGCATGCAGGCGTGCGATGGCTGGACAGGGCGATGGTCCGGGCCCTCGTCGTCGACACGAACGACGGGATCATCGCCACCGCCGGCATCGTCGAGGGCTTCGCCGGCGCCGGCGCCACCGAGTCGACCATCACGATCGCGGCGTTCTCCGCGATGGTGGCCGGCGGGATCGCCCTCGGTGGGGCCAAGTACGCCGAGGCGGCGACCGAGCGGGACGCCGAGCTGGCTCTCATCGACGAGGAGCGGCAGCAGCTCGCGATGTCGCCGGACGAGGAGCGGGCCGAGCTCGAGGCTCTGTACGAGATGCGTGGGCTGTCTGCGTCCCTGGCCCGGGAGGTGGCGGCGGAGCTGACCGCGGCGGACGCGCTCGCCGCGCACGTCGAGGCAGAGCACGGGCTCTCGCTGCGCGCCGCCGGGCCGACCCCGCTGCTCGTCGCGGTGACCGCCGGCCTGGCGTTCGCGCTCGGGTCAGGGGTGCCGCTGGTGACGGTGCTGATCGCCCCCGACGCCTGGCGGGTCCCCGTGACGTTCGCGGCCGTGGTCGCCTCGCTCGTGGCCACGTCGCTCGTCGCGGCGCGGGCCGGGGGTACCCACGTCGTGCGGACACTGGTCAGGACAGTCGTGATCGGGACGTCGGCCATGCTGCTGACGCTGGCGGCCGGGTCGCTCTTCCAGCGCTGAGCGCCCCGGCCTGCTTCGCTATGCTCCGAGCCGGTCCGCTGCCGGGCCACGCCGTACGTCCCGTCCGTCGAATCGAGCGCCCCGTGAACAAGTCGATGCTGGCCGTTCTGAACACTTCCGAGCGGCTGCTGGTCGCCGAGACCGATGCGTCGGCGCTGGCCGCTCTGGACGAGGACGCGGCGGTAGCCCTGCAGGACAGGATCAGGCGCGCGCGGACGAAGTACGTGGGGCTGTACCGGCGCGGCGCCAGCGCGCGCGTCGTCGAGCAGCGCGGCCGGGGCAAGGCCCGTCCGAAGAACACGACGGCCGCGGCGAAGGCGGAGGTGTTCGAGGAGGCGCTGGCCCGGGTCAGCCGGCGGGTGGCCGCGCTCGCCCGCGAGTCCGCCGCTGAGCTGCGCGACGAGCGGCTCGCGGCGGCCCGCGGCGTCCGGACCGGCCGGAAGCCGGCGGCGGCCCCGGCCGGCGGGACCGCGCGCAAGGCTCGCACCGTGACCGACGCACCGGCCGGGGACCGGGCCCTGCGGTCCGCCGCGAGCGAGAAGGAGCGGGCGGGCACCAAGGCGGCCACCGCCCGGCGGCAGGCCAAGCGCGACAGCCGCTGACGCGTGGCCAGGCTGGTCTACTCGGTGATCACCTCCCTCGACGGCTACGTGGCCGACGCGGACGGGGTCTTCGAGTGGGCGGCTCCGGACGAGGAAGTGCACGCCTTCGTGAACGACCGGGAGCGGTCGATCGGCACGTACCTCTACGGCCGCCGCATGTACGAGACCATGCGCTACTGGGAGGCGCCGGACGCGCTCGCGGAGCAGCCGGCCGTGGTCCAGGACTACGCCGCGATCTGGCGGGCCGCCGACAAGGTCGTGTACTCGACGTCGCTGCCCGAGGTGTCCAGCGCGCGGACCCGGGTCGAACGGGACTTCGACCCCGCGACGATCCGGGCAATGAAGGCGCGGGCGCCGCGGGACCTCTCGGTGGGCGGTCCGCTCCTCGCTGCGGCCGCCCTGCGTGCCGGGCTGGTCGACGAGTACCGCGCGTTCGTCACGCCGGTCGCGGTGGGCGGCGGTAACGCAGCTCTCCCGGCCGGGCTGCGCCTGGACCTCGAGCTGCTGGACGAACGCCGCTTCGGCAGCGGCTTCGTCCACCTGCACTACCGGGTCAGGCCCTGAACCTGGAGCTCGTCCATCGGGCGGCCGGGGCGGTACGGGGCGCCGCCGCGCAGGTCCTCGGTGCTCCAGAACGCCTCCGGTGCCAGCTCGGCGAGGTCCAGCTGGAGCTCAGACTCGCGACGGCGGTTGATCGCGACGAACAGCACGGTGACCGGACCGTTGACGCCATGCCCGGTCTGCACCGTGACGGGCCACCCACGGGCCCAGAGCTCGCCGGCGACCCGCGGCCGGGGCGTGATCACGGTGATGCCGATCATCCCGGGGGTCAGGTGGTCGCCGGCGACCAGGCCGAGCAGCACGCCGACACCGACGCCGCCGGCGTACGCGCCGATGCTCAGCGGGTCGTGCACGTTCGTCACGACCTGGCTGATCGCGGTGATCTGCAGGACGGCCCCGAACGTCCCGAGCATCATCGCCCCGGCCCGGTTGCCGCGGTGCGCGATGACCATGCGCCACTGCCAGAGACCGACCTCGGACACGACGAGGCCGGCGATCACCAGCGGCCGGACGACCTCGATCATGGGTGAACTCCTTTCCGCTCGATACCGCGGCTCGCGCCCACCACCGGCAGGCGATCCGTCCGGTCGGTGGACCGTCCGGATCCCGCGGTGGTGGGCGCGAGCGGCTAGGCCCCGCACGGGGCCTAGGTCAGCGCGACCGAGATCTCGTACGTCCCCTCCGCCGGGTGACCGGTCTTGAGGTGGACGCGCTCGACGGCCTCCTTGCTGGGGCCGGTGGCGAGGCAGAACACCTTGCCGCTCGACGCGTCGTGCCAGACCCGGTCGAAGCTGACGCCTTCGGCGGCCTGGACGTCGAGGTCGGCCTGGTGGGCCTCCTCGAGCTGCTCCTTGGTGACCCCGACGAACCCGTCGTGGATGTCCATGTACGTGGGCATAGATCCGTTCCTTCGTTGTTGACGTCAGGCGGGTGCGAGCACCAGCCGAGCCCGCCGAACCGGCGGACCGCTCTACTATCAGCCGGTGCGGACGGAAGGGGCCATGACCGAGACGTCGCCGCCCTTGACCCAGACTGCGGATCTGGTCGCCGGGCGTCGCGACCCGTTCGAGGTCGTGCCGCAGGTGCTCGACCTGGTCCGGCTGACCGGCGCCATCTTCTTCCGGTCCGACTTCCACGCCCCCTGGGCGTACACGTCGCCGGGGACCCGTGAGCTCACCGGCGCGCTGCCGCCGGGCTCGGGCAGCCTGGTGATGTTCCACATCGTGGTGGAGGGGCACTGCTGGGTCGCACTCGAGGACGGGGTGAGGCGCGAGCTGTCCCGCGGAGACGTGGTGGTCCTCCCGTACGGTGACGCCAACGCGTGGGGCTCGTTCGAGCCGGCCGAGCCGGTGTCCATCACGACGCTGATGCCCCGGCAGCCGTGGACCGAGTTCCCGCACATCGACCACGGGGGCGACGGCGAGAACACGATGGTGGTGTGCGGCTACCTGCGCGGCGACGCCGTGCTGTTCGACCCGGTGCTGCGGGCGCTCCCGTCGCTGTTCGTGGTGCACCCGCCGCCCGGTCCGGCCACGACCTGGGTGAACGCGAGCGTCGAGTACGCGATGACCTCCCCACCGCCGTCCCAGGCGCCGTCGCGGACGGACCAGCGGCTGGCCGAGCTGCTGTTCACGGAGGTGCTGCGGATCTACCTCGACGAGAGCGGCGACGCGGAGCTGACCGGGTGGCTGGCCGCTCTGCGCGACCCGGTGGTCGGGCAGGCGCTGTGCCTGCTGCACGCGAACCCCGCGCACGACTGGACGGTCGGCGAGCTCGCGATGTCCGTCGCCGTGTCGAAGACCGTGCTCGTCGAGCGGTTCCGGCAGACGCTGGGTCGACCGCCCATCCGCTACCTCACCGAGTGGCGGCTGAACCTCGCCTCAGGGCTGCTGCGCACGACCGGGTACGGCGTCGCGGAGATCGGCGCCAAGGTCGGCTACAGCTCGGAGGAGGCGTTCAGCCGCGCGTTCAAGCGCTCGCTCGGACAGGCGCCGGCGCACTGGCGCGTCGACGCGGACCGGACGTAGCCGGCGGGGAGCATGGTCGGGCTCGGCAGAGCCGTGACGGGGAAGGGCGGACCGGCCGGGTGGACCGGGGCGGGTCAGATCACCCGGCCGGCCGCCCAGCTCGAGGAGTAGACCGGTGCGAGTCGCACGTGGTCCCCAGGGTGCGGCGCATGCCACATGAGCCCGTGCCCGACGTAGATGCCCACGTGGTAGACGTGGCCGCCGTGCAGGAAGAAGACGAGGTCGCCGGGACGGATCGCCGACTTCGCCTCGTGCCGCGACACCGCGTACTGACCGGCCGCGGAGTGCGGCAGGTGCCGCCCGGCCGCGCGGGCCAGCACGTACATCGTGTATCCGGAGCAGTCGAACCGGCTCGGTCCGGCCGCCCCCCACACGTACGGGCGGCCGCGCAGCGCCGCCGCGAGCGCGAGCACCCGCGTCGACGGCGGCACGACGACGGTCACCGTCGCGCTCTGGCGTGCGGTCACCGTTGCGGCATCCAGCTGCTCCCCCGACGCGAGCAGCTGGATGCCGTACGTGGCGCTGGCGGTGATGCGTTCGGTCACCGTCATCCGCAGCCGGACCGCGGCCTGACCGCGGGAGTTCGTGACCGCGCGGGCCGCGGCGATGTGCAGGGTCGGCCGGCCCCGCGGGGTCATCCAGAACGTCACGTCCGCACCACCGACGCCCTGACCGCCGGGGGCGACCAGGTGGACGGATGCCGGGACGTTCGCCCGCGGTGCGGTCGAACGGGCCCCGACCGCGAGCGTCAGCGCGGCCGGACCGACGATGGCCGGGGTCGCAGCGGTCAGCGTGCTCGCCGACGCCGAGGACGCGGTCTCCGCGCGGGCCGAGCCGGCGACGGCGCCGACGACAGCGGCCACGACGGCCACGACGGCGGCGGCACGCAGCCGCGCCGGACGTGAGTGCACAGGCGAGGACGCGGGCGGATAAGCAGGCACAGACGGACCTTCCGTACGCCTGCGAGGTCAGCTGTCGGGTTCGGGGACGGCCCCCGGCCGGCCCGCAGCGACCATGCGGTCACGCGGGTTGCGGCTTCACCCCAAGGCCGGAGGGTGCTCCGGCCGGTCCCTGCTGGGGACTTCGGGTCCCCCGCTCCTGCCCGTGCGGGTCGGCGGGCCGACCGGTGGGCAGGACTCGGCGCCCGGTCGGTGGTTCGGTTCACAGCAGTGCGGTTCACAGCAGTGCGGTTCACAGCAATGCGCCCCCGGAGGTCCGGGAGCGCATCCAAGGTGACACGGGGCCCGACCACCGACCAACTCGATCATCGGTGATGTCCGTCACGGGAACCTGGGCGGTGCGACGTCCGTCCAAGCGCGCCGCGCGGCTCAGTCGGGCGGCGCGTCGGCCAGCCGCCGGTACACGCGGTGGTCCTGCCAGCGGCCCGCGATGCGCAGGTAGTCCCTGGCCACCCCCATCGGCTCGAACCCGTTGCGTTCCAGCACTTTCTGCGACCCGACGTTGGTCAGCAACGTGCCGGCCTCGACCCGGTGCAGCCGCCGCTGGCCGAATGCGACGTGCAGTCTCGAACGGCGCCATGAACTGCCGGTTCGCGAGGTAGAGCGCGGCCAGCCCGCCGCAGTCCTCGACAGCCAGCGGGGCGGATGCGGACGGCGTTCGTGCCGGGTGCGACCACGACGACCGCCTACTGCACGCCCACCGTGGCGTGCATCTCCCACACGAGCACCTCGGCCGGCTCGGTGGCAGTCACCCGCTGCCCGCCGGTCGCGGTGAACCGCACCGCGTCGCCCTCCGCGAGCGCGCCGACACCTTCGAGCGACACCGTCCCGCGCGCCACGAACAGGTGCAGGAACGGCGCGTCCGGCAGGTCGACCGACTCGCCGGCGCTCAGCCGGGCGGCGTACAGCGCGGCGTACTTGTTCCTGATCCTGATGGCCGCGGCGCTCTCGTGCCGCTGCATCCCGGACGCGACCGGCACCAGCCCACCCCGCAGCAGCGCGTCTTCGATCTCCAGCTGCTCGTAGCCGGGGGTGATCCCGTCCTCGTCGGGCAGCACCCACATCTGCACGAAGTGCACCGGGTCCTCGTGGTGGGCACCGCCGTGCAGCCGCCAGGAGTCGTTCTTCTCCGAGTGCAGGATCCCGGTGCCGGCCGACATCCGCTGGGCCAGCCCGGGGTAGATGACCCCGGAGTGCCCGGTCGAGTCCTGGTGGACCAGCGAACCGGTCAGCACCCACGTCACGATCTCCATGTCCTGGTGCGGGTGCGTCTCGAACCCGGTCCCGGGCACCACGATGTCGTCGTTGTTGACGAGCAGCAGGCCGTGGTGGGTGTTGCGCGGGTCGTAGTGGCGCGAGAACGAGAACGAGTGCTTCGAGTCCAGCCAGGACAGCCCCGTCTTGAACCGGTCGCCCGCGCGACGCACGTCCACCTGCGGCTGCGGCTGCTCGGTGGTCGGGCTCACGGTGACCTCCACGGCTCGGGGGGTCCCATCCTCCCGTAACCCTTGCCGGTCGGGGTGGCGAGGGCTAGAAGTACCAGTACAGGGTCCGCGAACGTCCCGTCGGGCCTCACGGGGCGGCGCCGGCCACGAGGGAGGCGTCATGAGCCAGCAGCCAGACCTTCCGGACATCGAAGACGTCGACGAGGTGCAGCCCGCCCCGGGCGACGACACCGGCGGTCACGTCCAGGACGACGGGTCCGACATCTTGCCGGACGCGCCTGAGCAGGACCACAGCTGATGCGCACCTACGCACAGGCGAAGGCGTTCGCCCAGAACCAGCACGACCATCCGATCGCCAGCGGCTGGTTCGACAAGTGCCAGGTCTTCAGCCGTCAGTGCGTCGGCGCCCCGCCGTTCGGCACGTCTGCACGGCTGGCCTTCGAGGGGACTCCCGCGGTGCACCGGCACACGTCGAGCCCGCCGCCGCCAGGGTCCATCGCGTACTTCGGAAGGCCGGGCGTAGGCGACGGGCACGCGGTGTTCGTCGTCGAGGGCGGCATCGTCTGGTCGACCGACATCCTGCGGCACGCCAAGGTGGACAGAGTCCGCTGGGACACCTTCCCCAAGGGCCAGCCCAAGGGCTGGAGCCTGCCGTACCGCGGCTGGATCGACTGGTGCCCGGCCGGTGAGCTCCCGGTGCAGCACCTCGCACCAGCCGGCCCCGCGGCCGCGGGCCCGTACCGCCAGGACAAGAAGGTCTACAAGAGCAAGATGCACCTGAAGCAGGCAGACTCGGACAGTGTGTGGAATCTGCAGGTGGCGCTGGCCGCGAAGGGTATGCCGGTGACCGGCGGGCCGACCGGGTTCTACGGCACGCAGACCCGGGACGCGTGCGCTGCGTTCCAGCGCGGCCAGGGCTGGTCGGGGCAGGGTGCGGACGGGATCGCCGGGCCGCTGACCGCCGAGCGGCTCGGGCTCGTCTGGGTCGAGGCCTAGGGGTGCGGCCGGCGTTCGTGCTCCACGAGCACCGGCGACCCAGGCACCACTTCGATCTTCGGTTGGAGCAGGACGGCGTCCTGCGGTCGTGGGCGCTGCCGCGCGGGCTGCCGGCCGAGCCGGGGGACAACCGGCTGGCTGTGGCGGTCGACGACCACGACCTGGACCACCAGACGTACGAGGACGCGGACAAGTCCATCGCGGACACCGGCTGGTGGGAGGAGCACGACCGCAACGACAAGCGGTTCGTGTTCACCCTGCACGGCCGCACCGACGCGCGCCGCTACGCGCTCATCCGCACCGACCGCGACTGGCTGCTGCACCGGACCAGGCAGCAGCCGGACGCCGGGACGGGGCCGGGGGAGGCGCGTTGACCGTGCCCGCAGCCGCAGCGGGGTCCGAGGCGCCGCAGGAGGTGCAGGTCCGGTACGGGACTGCGACCGGTCGCTGGGTGCTGCTGGCGACCATCCTCGGCTCCGGGCTGGCCGGGATCGACGCCACGGTGGTCAACGTCGCGCTGCCCTCGATCGGCGCCGACTTCGGCGTCGACTTCGCCGCCCTGCAGTGGACGATCACCGCGTACACGCTGACGCTCGCCTCGCTGATCTTGCTCGGTGGCGCGCTGGGGGACCGGTTCGGCCGGCGCCGGGTGTTCGTCGTAGGCGTCATGTGGTTCGCGGCCGCCTCCTTGCTGTGCGGGCTGGCCCCGAGCGCGGACTGGCTGATCGCGGCCCGGGCGCTGCAGGGGGTGGGGGCGGCGCTGCTCACCCCTGGCAGCCTGGCGATGATCCAGGCGTCGTTCGTGCCGGCAGACCGGGCCAGGGCCATCGGCGCGTGGTCCGGGCTGGGCGGCGTCGCGACGGCGATCGGGCCGTTCCTGGGCGGGTGGCTGATCCTGGTGGCCTCCTGGCGGTGGGTCTTCCTGATCAACCTGCCACTAGCCGTCGTCGTGGTGCTGGTGGCCAGGCGGCACGTCCCGGAGACCCGCGACCCCACCGCCACCGGCAGGATCGATCTGCTCGGGGCCACGCTGGCCGTGGTCGGGCTGGCCGGGGTCACCTACGCGATCATCGAGATCCCGGTGGACGGTCCCGGCGCGCCCCCGGTCCTGGTGGCTGCGCTGGTCGGGGTGCTGGCGATGGTCGCGTTCGGCTTCGCCGAGACGCGGCAGCGCCACCCGATGCTGCCGATGTCGATCTTCCGGTCCAAGCAGTTCAGCGCCGCCAACGCCGTGACCTGCCTCGTCTACGGCGCGTTCGGTGGGGTCTTCTTCCTGCTCGCGGTGCAGCTGCAGGTCGTCGCCGGGTTCTCCCCGTTGGGTGCCGGGATCGCGCTGCTGCCGATCACCGTGGTCATGCTGCTGCTGTCGGCCAGGGCCGGCCAGCTCGCGCAGCGGATCGGACCGAGGCTGCCGATGACGCTGGGACCGCTGGTCTGCGCCGCCGGCGTGCTGCTCATGCGCCGGATCGGCCCGGACGCGCAGTACGTCTCGGACGTCCTGCCGGCTGTCACCGTCTTCGCGCTCGGCCTGGCCCTGCTGGTGGCGCCGCTGACCGCGACCGTGCTGGCCGCGGTCGACGCCCGGCACGCCGGCGTGGCGTCCGGGGTGAACAACGCGGTGGCGCGGGCGGCAGGGCTGATCGCGGTGGCGGCCCTTCCGGTCCTGGCCGGCATCTCGGGGGAGGACTACACCGATCCGGCCTCGTTCGAGAGCGGGTTCCGGCTGGCGCTGCTCATCGCTGCTGGGCTTCTGCTGGCGGGCAGCGCGCTGGCGGCGGTCACGATCCGTAACCGGCTCTCCGCCGTGGCCGAGCGGCCGCTGAGCTGTCCGATCTCGGCGCCCCCGCTCGCCACGGCAGCCGGTCGGGACCCGGGCGGAACGGCCACGGACGGATGACGACGAAGTTGCGAAACCGCGTCCGCCTCATGACCGGAGTACTGGCGACCCCAGTGATCTAGAGGCCGGAGGGCGCATACTGAACACGTGTACTCCCACCGGGCCAAGGCCCCGCGTCACCTGCCAACGAGTCCCTTCGCTCCGCCGGTGGTCCGTCCGGTGGAGCAGTTCGCGGTCGACGACCGCGTCGCGCACGACCAGTACGGTCTCGGCCGGGTGATCGCCGTCGAGGAGGACATCGCCGTGCTGGTCGACTTCGGCACCAGCCAGCAGCGCTGCGTGTCCCCGTTCGCCCGGCTCACCAAGCTCTGACTCTCGCCGGGCCGTAGGCCCGTTCTCGAGCTAGACGTTCTCGAGGGCTGCCTGCCGACCGGCCGCCGGTCCGGGAGCCTGCGCCTCGACCCGGTGCCGCGCGGGCAGCAGAGCCAGTGCCCCGACCGCGGCCAGCCCGGTCGCCGCGGCGGCGACCAGCGACCCGGCCGACAGCCCCGCCATGAAGGCGTCCCGCACCGCCGCGGCCGCCGGCCCGCGCACGGCGACGGGCAGCTGTCCGGTCGCCCCGATCCCGGCCACGACCGACTCCCGGGCCTGGGCGGTGAGCCCGGCCGGCAGACCGAGCCGGGCGAACGCATCGGTCAGGTGCGACCCGTACAGCGAGGCCATCACCGAGCCGACCACCGCGACGCCGAGCGTGCCGCCGACCTCCCGCGTGGTGTCGTTGACCGCCGAACCGGCGCCGGCCCGCGACAGCGGCAGCGCGCCCATGATGGCGTCGGTCGCCGGGCCCGAGGTGAGCGCGAGCCCCGAGGCCATCAACGTCATCGCGATGATGATCCGGCCCCAGTAGGCCGAGTCGACGGCCGACCCGGCCGCCACCATGAAGCCACTGCTCATCAGCGCGAGCCCGGCCGCGACCACGAGCTTGGTCCCGACCCGCTTCATCAGCACGATAGCGACGGGGGACATGACCCCGGTCACGACGGCGAACGGCAACGTCGCCAACCCGGCGCGGAGCGTGTCGTAGCCGCGGACGACCTGGAAGAACTGCGTGATCATGAAGATGAAGCCGAAGAGGCCGAAGAACGCGAGCGCCACCGACGCGCTGGCCGCGGAGAAGCGCGCGTTGGCGAACAGGCGGACGTCGAACAGTGGGTGGCGCATCCGCGTCTCCCACCGGACGAACGCCGCCAGCAGGACAGCCGCGGCCGCGAACCCGGTCACCGTCACGGTGGACGTCCAGCCGTTGTCGGGGGCCTCGATGATGGTCCAGACGAGCGCGGTCACTGCGGCGACCGAGAGCACCGCACCGGCGAAGTCGAACCGGGCGTCGGTCGCGTGCCGGGACTCCGGGAGCAGCCGCCAGCCGGCCAGCAGGGCGATCGCGGCCAGCGGGACGTTGACGAGGAACACCGAGCCCCAGCTGAAGTGCTGCAGCAGCACCCCGCCGGACACCGGGCCCAGCGCGACCGCGAGGCCGGACACGCCGGACCAGATGCCGATCGCCGTCGCCCGCTCCCGGACGTCGGTGAAGACGTTGGACAGCAGCGCGAGGGTGGCCGGGTAGATCAGCGCGGCGCTGGCGCCCATGGCTGCGCGGGCGGCGATGAGCTGGTCCACGGAACCGGCGAAGACGGCGGTCAGCGAGGTGAGCGCGAACAGCACCAGACCGACCTGCAGGATCCGGCGCCGGCCGAGGCGGTCGCCGAGGTTCCCGGCGACGAGCAGCAGACCGGCGAACACGAGGGTGTAGCCGTCGACCACCCACTGCAGCTGGCTGGTCGTGGCGGCCAGGTCGCGGCTGAGGGTCGGCAGGGCCACGTTGACGATCGTGTTGTCCACGGTGACCAGCAGGACGCTCAGACAGAGCACCGCGAGGATCCACCAGCGCCGCAGGTGAACTGTCTCGGGGGTCGGGCTGGGGCTCATCTCGATCTCCTCTAGTACGTCGTTCTACAACTGTGGAACAATGTGCTACAGAGTCGCGAGGGTGTCAAGGGCCGGATGCACCGCGGACGACCGGGATCGGGGAGGATGGCCGACGTGCCGACCACAGCGACGGGTGAGCGGGGCCGCGCGCAGCGTGGGCGGGGGGGTGCGGAGCGTGAGCGGGGGCGCACCGAGCGGACCCGCAGCGTCGACGTGCAGGGCGCGCTGGTCGAGGCCGCCCAGACCGTGCTGCTCCGGGACGGGCCGGCGGCGGTCACCGTGCGGGCGGTGGCCGCGGAGGCCGGGGTCGCCCCGATGGGCGTGTACAACCACCTGGGCGGCAAGGACGGGCTGGTGGCGGCCATCCTCGTCCGCGGCTTCGACGGGTTGACCGCGGCGATCTCGGCCGGGGACGAGCCGGACCCGGTGGAGCGGCTACGCGCGTGCGGGCTGCGCTACCGCGAGTTCGCGCTGACCAACCCGCAGCACTACGCGGTGATGTTCGAGGCGGCACTGCCGATGGAGACCGAGTCTGCCGAGGTCACCGAGCACGCCACGGCCGCGTTCATGGCGCTGGTCGACAAGGTGACGTACGGGATGTCGCACGGCTCGATCCGCCCGGGCGACCCGGTCGACACGGCGCAGCAGATCTGGAGCACGGTGCACGGCGCGGTGGCCCTGGAGCTCAAGGGCCTGGTGCTGACCCCGGACCCGCAGGCCACCTACGCCGAGCTGCTCGAGCTGCTCGTCCGGGGCACCGCGCCCTGAGCACCTCGTCGGGCGGGCGGTCAGTCGTCCTCGGTGAGGCGGGCGATGTACGCCGCGTCCAGTATGTCGCCGGAGTCGGCCGGCTCCTTGCCCAGGGCGGCGTCGATCGCCTCCTGCTCCTCGTACTCCTGCAGCCGCGAGGCCTGGTCGGCCTGGTCGCCGACGGACTCGTCCGCCGCCACGCTCGGCAGCGGTTCCTGGTCGCTCATCGCGCACTCTCCAATGTCCGTCGAGGCGAACGTGCCGGACCACCGACCGTACCCGGCCTCGCCCGTCGCTGCTTCGGCTGGTTCCGCCGGGCCCGCCCGGTCCGCTGCCAGACTGCCTGTCCGTGACGTGGGCCCGGGCCTTGGCGGTGCTGGTCGCGGGCTTCGTCGCCGGCGGGATGACCGCGGTCGTCGGCGCCGGCAGCCTGGCGTCGTTGCCGGTGCTGCTCGCGATCGGCCTGAGCCCGGTGGCAGCCAACGTGACCAGCGCCGTCGGCGTCGTGCCCGGCTCGGTCGCGGGGGCGTTCGCCTACCGGCACCAGCTCGGACCGCAGCGCGGGCTGGTGGTCCCGCTGCTGCTGCCGACGGCGCTCGGCGGCGTCGCCGGTGCGCTGCTGCTGCTGGTGCTGCCCGAGCAGGTGTTCTCCGCCCTGCTGCCGGTCCTGCTCGTGCTGGCCGCCGGACTGGTCGCGTTCCAGCCGGCGATCGCGCGCGCCGTCGTCCGGCGCCGTCCCGGCGACCAGGGTGCGGTGGGGAGCGGCCCGCGGACCGGGCCGGTGGTGCTCGTCCTCGGCGTCGGTGTCGCGCTCTACGGCGGGTACTTCGGTGCGGCCGTCTCGGTGCTGTACCTGGCCATGCTCGGTGCGCTGATCGGCGGGCTGCAGGCCTCGAACGGGGTCAAGAATGTGCTGACCGGGGTCTCCTGCGGGTCCGCATGCGTGGTCTTCGTGCTGCGGGCGGACGTCGACTGGGCCGCAGCGCTGCTGCTGGCGGTGGGGAGCACGGTGGGCGGGGTGCTCGCCGGACGCTACGGCCAGCGCCTGCCGGACCCGTTCCTGCGCGCGGTGATCATCGTGGTGGCGCTCATCACCGCCGTCGTCGAAGCCCGCCGGTGACCCCCGGCCGACGGCTACTCGGGACAGAGGATGAAGTCGGGGTGGACGTGTCGGCCCGGCCGCCCGGCGGCCGCACGGACGGCGGTGCGGATCGCGTCGAGCCGGTCCACGGACATCTCCAGGGGCGGCTCGTCGGGCTGGTAGGAGGTCAGCACCGGGTAGTCCTCGCCGGGCTCGCCGGCCATCTCGATGTGGCAGCCCAGGACGTGGCCGACCGGGCGGTCGGCGGCGAACGCGACCAGGCGGTCCATCGTGCGCCCGAACGCGGTCCAGTCCTCGATGTACAGCCGACCGGGGTACACGGTGTCGCCGGTGAGCAGGAACTGCGTCCAGGGGTCGTAGTACGTGACGGCCGCCGCGTCGTGGCCCGGCGTCGCCAGGCATTCGAGCACCCGGCCGCCGAGGTCGAGCGGCGACACCCGGTCGGGGTCGTCGTGGAAGCCGAAGAAGGACCATGCGCTGTCCAGGTCGGCGCCGACCACCACGGTGCCCGACCGGCCGCGGAGCTGGCCGTCGCCGGCGACGTGGTCCTCGTGCGTGTGCGTGTGCAGCACGAGCAGCTCGTAGGCCTCGCGCGGGTGCTCGGCCAGCCAGGTGTCCACCAGCTCGTCCACGACCCGGCGCAGCGGGAAGTGCTCGCCGGACTCGGTGGCGCCGGTGTCGATCAGCGTCGCACGCTCGTCGCCGAACAGCAGGAACAGGAACGGCGCCTCGTAGTGCACCGCCATGTTCTGCCGGAGGATGAACGTGCGCTCGTCGTGCCGGTACACCTGGATGTCGGGGTCGGTGTTGTGCTTGGCGGACGACGAGCCGTGGATCCACCGGACCGGCAGCGGCGCAGCCATCAGCCGAGCATCTGGCGCAGCGCGCGCATCTTGTTCGCCGCGTCGAGCGCCGCGATCTTGTACGCCTCCGACAACGTCGGGTAGTTGAACACGGTGTCGACCAGATGGTCGACGGTACCGCCGGTCGTCATCACCGCCTGCCCGATGTGGATCAGCTCGGTCGCGTCGGTGCCGAAGATGTGCACGCCCAGCAGCTGGCGCGTCTCGGTCGAGACCAGCAGCTTGAGCATCCCGTACGTGTCGCCGACGATCTGGCCGCGGGCCAGCTCGCGGTAGCGCGAGATCCCGAACTCGTACGGCACCGACGACCGGGTCAGCTCGTCCTCGGTCGCCCCGCAGTAGCTGATCTCCGGGATCGTGTAGATGCCGATGGGCTGGTGCTGGCGCAGGGAGTTGGCCCGTTCCCCGAAGGCGTCGTAGGCGGCGAGCCGGCCCTGCTCCATCGACGTCGCGGCCAGCGCCGGGAAGCCGATGACGTCGCCGACGGCGTAGATGTGCTCGACCGACGTGCGGAACTTGGCGTCGACCGTGATCCGGCCGCGCTCGTCGGCCTCCAGCCCGGCCGCCGCCAGGTCCAGCGCATCGGTGGAGCCCTGTCGCCCGGCGGAGTACATCACCGTGTCGGCGACGATGCGCTTGCCGCTGCGCAGCGTGGTGAGCGTGCCGTTCGGTCCGGTCTCCACCCGCTCGACGGTCTCGCCGAAGCGGAACGTCACCGACAGGTCGCGCAGGTGGAAGCGCAGCGCGTCGACCACCTCCGAGTCGCAGAACTCCAGCATCCGGTCGCGGGACTCCACCACGGTGACGCGGGTCCCGAGCGCGGCGAACATCGACGCGTACTCGATGCCGATCACGCCGGCGCCGACGACGACCATCGTGCGCGGCACCCGGTCCATGTTGAGGATGCCGTCGGAGTCCACGATCCGCGCGTCGTCGAACTCCACGCCGGCGGGCCGTGCCGGCCGTGAGCCGACCGCGACGACGAACGCGTCGGCGGTGACCAGGTGGTCCTGCTCGCTGTCGTGCGGACGCACCGCGACGGTCTTGGCGTCGACGAAGCGCGCCGTCCCGTGGATCAGGTCGACGTTGTTGCGGAACAGCTGGCTGCGCACGATCTCGACCTCCCGGCCGATGACGTGCTGGGTCCGCGAGAGCAGGTCCTGGACGGTGATGTCGTCCTTGACCCGGTAGTTCTGCCCGTACAGCTCGCGCATGTTCATGCCGGTCAGGTAGAGGACGGCCTCCCGCAGCGTCTTGGACGGGATCGTGCCGGTGTTGATGCACACGCCCCCGACCATGTGTCGCCGTTCGACGATCGCGGCACTGTGCCCGAGCTTGGCGGCCGCGATGGCGGCCTTCTGCCCACCCGGGCCGGAGCCGAGGACGAGCAGCTCGTAGTGCGAGGATGCGGCCACCGGCCCAGCGTCCCGGGGTGCGGCGGCCGGCGCAACCGCTTCGGGCCCAATGCGGACGATCCCGGCGGATCGACCGTCAGCCGCCCATGGCCTCGAGGGTCGACAGCGGCGGGACGAAGAACAACGTGCCGGTGACTGCGACGCTCATGTCGAGCAGGCGGTCGTAGTTGCCCTCAGGGCGGCCGACGAACATGTTCCGCAGCATCTGCTCGGTGACCTCCGGCGAGCGGGAGTAGCCGATGAAGTACGTCCCGAACTCGCCCTTCGACGGGGTCCCGAACGGCATGTTGTCGCGAAGGATCTTGACCTCCTCGCCGCCGGACTCGACCACGGTGAGGGCGTTGTGCGCGTACGACGGCTTCACGTCGTCGGCCAGCTCGATGTTGGAGAGTTTGGTGCGGCCGACGATGCGCTCCTGCTCGTCGACCGGCAGCGAGTTCCAGCGGGTCAGGTCGTGCAGGTACTTCTGCACGATGACGTAGCTGCCCCCGGCGAAGCCCGGGTCCTCGGCGCCCACCAGCGTGGCCTGCCTGGCCGCCGCTCCCTGCGGGTTCTCGGTGCCGTCGACGAACCCGATGACGTCCCGCTCGTCGAAGTACTTGAAGCCGTGCACCTCGTCGACCGGGTCGACGGCGCCGTCGAGCCGGGACATCACGAGCGCGGCGAGCTCGAAGCACAGATCCATCCGGGCGGCCCGGATGTGCAGCAGCAGGTCGCCCGGGGTGGAGACCGCGTGCCGCCCGCCGGAGCGGATCTCGACGAAAGGGTGCAGGTGCGTGGGGCGGGGCGGTCCGACGAGGCGGTCCCAGGCGTCCGAGCCGAGGCCTAGCACACACGTGAGCCCACCGCCGGGGTCGCGCGAGCCGACCGACCGCACCAGCCCGTCGAGCCCGCCGCAGACCTCCCGCACCGTGCTTGCGCTGGCGGCGTCCGGGCGCACGGCGAGGACCATGAAGACGGCCGCCGAGGTCAGCGGCGCGACGACGCTCTGGGCATTCGCCGCGGCCGGCCCGTCCGGCGCGGCCGGCTGGAACGCTTCGTCACCCATCGCGGACCCCGGCCCTCAGTCGCCGGTCGCGCCGTCGATGCGCTCCCGCAGAAGGTCGGCGTGCCCGTTGTGCCTGGCGTACTCCTCGATCATGTGCAGGAACACCCAGCGGACGTTGAGCCGGACGTCCTTGCGGTGTCCGCGGCTGGGCACCACCTCGTCCAGGTCGTGTCCTTCGCAGGCGGCCCGGGATGCCGCCACCTCGGCGGCGAACAGGTCGAGGTCGCGCAGGGCGTCCGCGTCCGGCACACCGTAGAAGTCCAGGTCGGGCTCGTCCGGCGTGCAGTAGATCTCGTCGAGGTCGTCGCCGCCCACGTGCCGCCGGAACCACCAGCGCTCGACCTCGCTCATGTGCCGCACCAGGCCCAGCAGCGTGAGCCCCGAGGGCGGGACGGCCGCCTCCTTGAGCTGCCCGGCGGTGAGCCCGGAGCACTTGCCGAGCAGCGTCGCGCGGTGGAAGTCGACCCAGGCCTCCAGCGAGGAGCGCTCGTCGCCGAGCCGGTCCGGGTCGGTGCGGTCGGCCGGCGGAGCGGTCCAGCCGGTCACGGCGTCGCCGGCGTCGTCACCGGGGTCACCGGGGCAGTCCATGTCACAGACGCAGTACATCGGGTCCGGCCGCCGCCAGCCAAGCCCAGGCCTAGAGTCGGGGCGTGACGGTGCTGGGGCAGGCGCCGAGGCTGTCGGCAGCGCGCGCCGAGGAGGTCGGGCACCGTGCGTTCGGTGTCGCGACCACTGCGCACCCGCTGCCGAGCGAGCGCGACCAGAACTTCCGGCTCGATGTGGACGGCGTTCCGACGTACGTGCTCAAGGTGGCCAACCGCACCGAGTCCGCGGACGTTCTCGCCGCCCAGCACGACGCCGCGGCGCTGGCCCTCGCGGCCGGGCTCCCGGTCCAGCGCGTGCACCCGACGCTCGACGGCGCGCAGCACGGTGCGGCGGACGGCCACCTGGTCCGGCTGCTGGACTGGCTGCCCGGCGTCCCGCTCGCCGAGGTCGGCCGGCAGTCCCCGGCGCTGCTGCACGACCTCGGCGCTCTGCTCGGCCGGCACGCGACGGCGCTGGACGGTTTCGACCACCCGGCAGCGCACCGGACGTTCCACTGGGACGTCGCCCAGGCTGCGGTGGTCCTGCGCGAGCGGCGCGCGGCGATCGCCGCCCCCGGTGGGCGCGACGTCGTGGACGACGTGCTGGCCCGGTTCCAGCGGCACGTCGCCCCCCTGCTGCCGGGTCTGCGCCGGGCGGTGGTGCACGGCGACGCCAACGACCGCAACGTCCTCGTGGACCCGGGCGAGCGGGACCGGCCGCTCGAGCGGTTCGCCCGGGTGAGCGGACTGCTGGACTACGGCGACCTCGTGCACACGGTGCTGGTGGCCGAACCGGCGGTGGCGGCGGCGTACGCGGCCATGGCCGCCGAGGACCCGCTCGCGGCGGCCGCGCAGCTGGTGGCCGGGTTCCACGCCGAGCACCCGCTGGAGCCGGCCGAGCTCGAGGTGCTCTGGGACCTGGTCCGCGCGCGCATGGCGATGAGCGTCTGCCACGCGGCTGTCCAGTCGGCCGAGCGGCCCGACGACCCGTACCTGACCGTCAGCGAGTCGGGGGCCTGGGCGACGCTGCGACGGACCGCAGGGATCCATCCGCGGCTGGCCCACTACCGGCTGCGCGACGCCTGCGGCCTCGACCCGCACCCGGCCGGCGCCGCCGTCCGCGAACACCTGCGGGCCGCGACGCCGGCCCCGCTGCTGGGCCGGCCATGGGCCGGGTTTCGGACCTTCCCGGTCGACCTGTCCGTCGGCAGCCCGACGTTCGGCGCCCAGGACGTGGCCGCGCCGCCGGCGCGCTTCGATGCGCTCATCCGCGGCTGCGTCGCCGGCGACCCGGACGCGGTGGGCCTGGGCGGTTACGGCGAGGCCCGGCTGGTCTACACGACGCCCGCCTTCGCGCCCGCCGACGGCCCGGGCGCCGAACGCCGGACGGTGCACCTGGGCCTGGACGTGTGGACCGCGGCCGGCACCGAGGTGCGCGCCCCGCTGGCCGGGACGGTGACCATCGCCCGCGAGAACCAGGCCCGGCTCGACTACGGCCCGGTCGTCGTGCTCGAGCACGCCACCGGCGCCGGGGCGCCGTTCTTCACCCTCTTCGGTCACCTGTCCCGCGCCAGCCTGGAGCAGGTCCGGGTCGGTCAGGCGCTGGCCGCCGGCGACGTGCTCGGCTGGGTCGGTGCGCCGCCGGCCAACGGCGACTGGGCGCCGCACGTCCACGTCCAGGTGCTGCTGGACCTGCTCGACCTCGCGCACGGCTACCCCGGGGTGGGCGAGCCCTCGCAGCGGTCGCTGTGGCTCGGGCTCTCGCCCGACCCGGCCCGGTTGGTGGCGCTCCCCGACGGCGCGGTCCCGGGACCGCCCCGGTCGCGGGCCGACACCCTGGCCGACCGACGCGCCAGGCTGGGTCCCAACCTCAGCCTGTCGTACGCCGACCCGCTGCGGATCGTGCGCGGGATCGGCGCGCGACTGTACGACGACGAGGGGCGCGCGTACCTGGACGCGGTGAACAATGTCGCGCACGTGGGGCACGCCCACCCGCGGGTGGTCGCGGCCGGCGCCGCGCAGATGGCGGTGCTCAACACCAACACCCGCTACCTGCACGACACCGTGCTCGAGTACGCCGAGCGGCTTGCGCAGACGCTTCCGGACCAGTTGTCCGTGTGCTTCTTCGTCAACTCCGGCAGCGAGGCGAACGAGCTCGCGCTGCGGCTCGTGCGCACCTACACCGGCGCACGGGACATGATCTGCCTGCAGGACGGCTACCACGGGCAGACCCAGGCACTGATCGAGGTGAGCCCGTACAAGCACGCGGGTCCGGGCGGCGCCGGTCGCCCGCCGTGGGTGCAGGTGGCGGTGCTGCCGGACCCGTACCGCGGTCCGCACCGCGGTTACGGACACGACGCGGCGCTGGCGTACGCCCAGGACGTCCGGCGCTGCGCGGACGACGTCGCCGCGGCCGGCCGCCCGCTGGCCGGGATGATCGCCGAGTCCATGGTCGGCTGCGGCGGCCAGGTGGTGCTGCCCGACGGCTACCTGGCCGAGGCGGCGGCGATCGTGCGCTCGGCCGGCGGGCTGTTCGTGGTCGACGAGGTGCAGGTCGGCTTCGGCCGGGTCGGCCCGCCGTTCTGGGGCTTCGCCACCCAGGGCGTCGTTCCCGATGTCGTCACGATGGGCAAGCCGGCCGGTGACGGCCATCCGCTCGCCGCCGTCGTCACCACGCCCGAGGTGGCCCGCGCGTTCGCGAACGGGATGGAGTACTTCAACACGTTCGGCGGCAACCCCGTCTCCGCCGCGGTGGGGCTGGCCGTCCTGGACGTGCTGCGCGACGAGCGGCTGCCGGAGCGGGCCGAGGTCCTCGGCCGGCAGCTGGTCGAGGGGGCCCGCGAGCTGGCGGGACGGCACGCGCTGGTCGGTGACGCGCGCGGTCTCGGGCTGTACGCCGGGATCGAGCTGGTGCGGGACCGGTCGACCCTGGAACCGGCCGCGGCCGAGGCGACGTACGTGGTCGAACGGCTCAAGGATCTGGGCGTGCTGGTCAGCATCGACGGCCCGCACCACAACGTGCTCAAGATCAAGCCGCCGCTGGTCTGGACCGAGGCCGACGTCGACCGGCTGCTCACGGCGCTGGACCAGGTCCTGGCCGAGCCGGCCCTGCAGCCCTGACCGACCCGATCCGCGGGGCCCGGAGCGCGGCGCGGCCGGGGCACCGTCCCGCGCCGCTTACCCTTGACGGGTCCGCAGAAACCTGGAGCAGAGCCGGAGCACCCCGCATGTCGAAGAAGGGCCGCGACAGCAACGACCGCAAGGCGCGGCTCGAGGCCGTCAAGAAAGAGCAGGCCAAGCAGGCGCGCAAGCGCAACATCCTCATCGCGGCCATCGCCGGACCGCTCGTCCTGCTGATCGTCGTGCTGGCCGCCGTCGCGATCAAGCAGAGTGCGAGCGCCACCCCCGGTTCGGACATCCAAGGGCTCAAGACGTACACCGGCCTGAGCCGCAACCACGTCACCACACCCGTCACCTACCCGCAGGTACCCCCGGTCGGCGGCGACCACGACCCGGTCTGGCAGAACTGCGGCGTGTACGACCAGCCGATCAAGAACGAGCACGGAGTGCACTCCCTCGAGCACGGCGCCGTCTGGATCACCTACCAGCCCGACCTCCCCGCGGACCAGGTGGCCAAGCTCACGGCCGCGGCCAAAGGTCAGGCGTACGTCCTCGTCAGCCCGTACCCGGGCCTGCCGGCTCCGGTCGTCGCCAGCGCCTGGGGCAACCAGGTCCAGCTGCCGAACGCCAGCGACCCGAGGCTCGAGCAGTTCATCCGGACGTTCGTGCAGGGCCCGCAGACACCCGAGCCTGGTGCGGCCTGTGTCGGCGGCACCGGCACCCCCGTTCAGTCGCCGTGACCCGCCGCACCGAGCGGGGCTGAGCTCTCAGCCGACCGGCAACGACCAGGCGCGGACGCCGCCGACCAGCGCGGCGGAGTTCGGCACGATGACCACGTCGTCGCCCATCGCCGCCACGTGCGAGGCGCGCAGCCGCCGCGAGTTCCCGCCACCGAGGTAGAGGCGGTCCCAGCCGAACACCGGTCGCAGCTCGGCGACCATGGTGCGCACGCGCCGCGACCAGAACGCGTCGCCGAGCTGGCGGCGCACGTGCTCGCCGATCCACCCGTCGTACGTCGTCCCGTGCCGCACCGTCGCGTGCGACAGCTCCAGGTGGGGGGCGAGCCGGCCGCCGTCGAAGATCGCACAGCCCAGACCGGTCCCGAGCGTCAGCACCAGCTCGAGCCCGCTGCCGGTGACTGCTCCGGCCGCGTGCACCTCCGCGTCGTTCATGACCCGCACCGGCCGTCCGAACCGGTCGGCGACCGCTGCGGCCGCGTCGAAGCCGGACCACTGGGCCGCCAGCGCCGGGTCGACCCGCGAACGTGGACCCGAGCGCGTGACGTAGTGCGGGGTCGCGACGACGACCCCGTGCCGGATCATCCCGGGGATGCCCACGGTGAGCCGGTCGGCCGCCGGCAGCATCGCCGCCACCTGCTCCAGGCAGTCCAGGAACCGTCCCGGGGGCAGCGGGTAGGGCGTCGGGATCCGCACCGCCCTGGCGTGCATCGTGCCGTCGGCGTCCAGGACGCTGGCCTTGATCCCGCCGCCGCCGCAGTCGATCGTCAGGGTCATCGGAGCGGCCGTGGTCACGGCAGCAGTCTGCCGCTCGCGGCCGCGGTAGGTGGCACGCCCGCGGGTGGCTTACCGTGGAACCCCGCGCGCACCGACAACCCCACGCCCACCAGCCCGACCGTCCGATGGATCGACAGATGCCCAGCTTGCCGAGCTCCCCGCGCATCCGCCTCCGCACCCGCAGCCTGCTCGCGGGCGCGACGGCGGTGGTCGTGCTTGCGCTGAGCGCGTGCACCTCCACCTCAGGCACCGGCACCGGCCCTGGCGGCGCAGGCACCGGGTCCGGCTCGCCCTCGGCGTCCCCGACCCCGGACCCGACCCTCTCGGCCGCGCAGCCGATCCCGTTCGACGCACCGGCGAAGTTCAGCGTCCATAACGGCACGCTGGAGTCGGCCGTGGTGAAGGGGCACCTGCACGGGACCCCGCTGGCGGGATCGGTGCAGCCGGACGGCACGACGTGGGTCAGCGACTCGCTGCCGACGCCGTCGGCCAGCTACGACGTCAGCGCCCAGGTCCGCGCCGCCGACGGTTCCGAGCACACCCTGACCGGACGGCTCGTGGTCGCCACGCTGGCACCCGCGAACAAGCTGGGCTACACCATCACGCCGTTCGAGGGCTGGACGGTCGGGGTCGCCGCCCCGATCGTCATCCGGTTCGACAAGCCGGTCCAGGACCGCGCGGCGGTCGAGTCGGTGCTCACCGTCTCCACCACCACGCCAGTCGTCGGCTCGTGGCACTGGGTCAACTCGGCCGAGGTGCACTTCCGTCCGCAGACGGCATGGCCGGCCCACTCGCAGGTGCGGCTGGACGTCGAGCTGGCGTCGGTGAAGACGGGAGCCTCGCAGTGGGGCGCGACCGACACGACGCTGCGGTTCGGCATCGGCGACGTGCACCTGACCAGGGTCGACGGCAAGAAGCACACGCTCTCGGTGTACGTGAACGGCAAGACCTGGGCGGTGTGGCCCACCAGCCTCGGGCGGCCGGAGTTCGTCACCCGGACCGGGAACTACACCGTGCTGGCCAAGCAGCCGACCCGGCGGATGACGTCCTGCAACGCCGGCATCACCTGCTCGGCGTCGAACCCGAACTTCTACGACCTCACCGTGAACTGGGACGTGCGGCTGACGTACAGCGGCACGTTCATCCACTCGGCACCGTGGTCGGTACGCAGCCAGGGCGTGGACAACGTCTCGCACGGCTGCATCAACCTGAGCCCGGCGCACGCGACCGCGTACTTCAACCTGTCCAGGTACGGCGACATGGTCACGGTCACCGGCACCAACCGCTCGAGCGCGGACCTGGTCGCCTCCGGCGACCCGGGCATGGCCGACTGGAACGTCAGCTTCAGCCGGTACGCCGCCGGCTCGGCGCTGAACGGCGCGATCACGACCCAGCCGCTGGCCTAGGCCCGAGCCACTCCTGCCGGCCCGACCCGTCAACCGGCCCGACCGTCAACCGGCCAGCAGCACGCCGAGGTACAGGGCGGACAGTGCGGTCAGCCCGGTCAGGGCCCCCCACACGGCCAGCCCGCGCGGGGTGGTCGCCCTGGTGTGCAGCCAGGCGGTGATCCCGGAGGCGGCGACGACCGCGACCTTCAGGCCCAGCACCGCCTGGTACGCCGAGTCCGGGTGTTCGGCCTGGTTGACGGCGACGACGTTCCACACGCCGGTGACCAGCAGCAGCCCGTACGCGGGCCACGCGACCCGGTTGAAAGCCCGGGCGGCCCGTCGGGGGACGTCCGGCCCGGCCAGCCGCAGCGCCGGCACCAGCGCGGCCAGCGTGAGCTGTCCGCCGACCCAGACGCAGGCCCCGAGGACGTGCAGCCACAGCCGGATGCTGTCCACCGCCGATGCCAGCACGCCGCTCTCCCTCGACCCATCCACCTGTTCGTCGGTCCCTGTCTCAGGGCGGAGGCGACTGTAGTCGCGCCCACCGTGCGCCGAACGGGCGGCTCCGGTTGCCGCCGGTGAGCGCGCCGGAGCCCAGCGTCGTCGTCCGCGCACGATCCGGGCACGCATCAGGCATCGCCTGGCGTGGCGGGCCGCCGAGAGGGTAGACACGCCGCGACGACGTACACCCCTCGAGGAGGACCCGTTGAGAAGACTCGTCGCATTCGCCGCCGCGGCCGGCACCCTCGCCGCTCTGGCGATCGCCGCTCCGGCCGCCACCGCGGCTCCGGCGCGACCGGCCACCGTCGGCGACCCGTCGGCTGTCGACAAGAGCATCGACTGGCAGAGCTGTGCCGACCCGACCCTGCAGGCGTTCGGCGCGGTCTGCGCGATGGTCTCCGTGCCGGAGGACTACAGCAAGCCGCACGGGAAGAAGATCCAGCTCGCGGTCTCGATGGTCCGGCACACCGTGCCCGACTCGCAGTACCAGGGCGTCCTGCTGGTGAACCCGGGCGGCCCCGGCGGCTCCGGCCAGATCTACTCGATCCTGCAGGGCTTCGTGCCCAACGGCGCCGGCAACTTCTACGACTGGATCGGGTTCGACCCGCGCGGCGTCGGCTCGAGCGTGCCGGCGATCAGTTGCCAGCCGTTCTACTCCCACGGTGACCGGCCGCAGTACGACCCGGCCGCCGGCACTCTGGCCACCTGGCTCAAGCGGTCGGCGGGGTATGCGAAGTCGTGCGCGCAGAAGAACGACCCCGGTCTGCTCGCCAACATGAAGACGACGGACTCGGCCAAGGACATGGACAGCCTGCGCAAGGCGCTGGGCCAGCCGGTGATCAACTACTACGGCTTCTCCTACGGCACCTACCTCGGGCAGGTCTACACGACGCTGTTCCCGAACCGGATGCGGCGCATGGTCCTCGACAGCAACGTCGACCCGCGCAACGTCTGGTACCAGGCCAACCTCAACCAGGACGTCGCCTTCGAGCGGAACGTCAAGATCTGGTTCGCCTGGGTGGCGAAGTACGACAGCTTGTACCACCTCGGCAAGACCGAGAAGGCCGTCGAGGCGCTCTGGTACAAGACGCGCGACCAGCTGGACGTGCACGCGGCCGGCGGGATCGTCGGCGGCGACGAGTGGACCGACATCTTCCTGTACGCCGGCTACTCCCAGTCGACGTGGCTTGACCTGGCGGACACCTTCGTCGCGTGGGTCAAGCACCACAACCAGGCCAAGGTGATCGCGGAGTTCCGCGGCAGCGACGGCCCCGGGAACGACAACGGCTTCGCGGTCTACCTCGCCGTGCAGTGCACGGACGTGCAGTGGCCGCAGAAGTGGTCGACGTGGCAGAAGGACAACGACCGCGTCAACAAGATCGCGCCGTTCGAGACGTGGGGCAACGCCTGGTTCAACGCGCCGTGCCTGTACTGGCCGGCCAAGGCGGGCACTCCGGTGAAGGTGGATGGCACGCAGGTGAAGCCGGCTCTGCTCATCGACGAGACGCTGGACGCGGCGACGCCGTACCCGGGCAGCCTCGAGGTGCGCAAGCTCTACCCGAGCTCGGTCCTGCTGGCCGAACCGGGCGGCACCACGCACGCCGGCACGCTGTTCGGCAACGAGTGCGTCGACGGCACCATCGCGGCGTACCTCGCGGACGGCACCCTGCCGACCCGCAAGCCGGGCAACCGGGCGGACGCGCTCTGCGCACCGCTGCCGGTCCCGGTCCCGGCGGCTGCCGCGGCAGCCGCGTCGTCGGCGGCATCGGCCCGGAGCACGGTGTCGAAGCTCCCGTCGGCCGTGCTCACCCGGCTGCGGCTGGCGGCGGTCCGGCCGTAGCCCGACGACTGCGCCCCCGGCGACCCGGAGCTCAACCCCGGACGTCGCCGGGGGCGCAGTCGGTCCGGCCCGTGTACGTGATGGGCAGCACGTACGGGTAGGTCCGCAGGCCCGAGACGGTCACGGCGACGGTCGCAGGGGCCCGGTCTGCCGACGCGAGGCCGGCGCTGCACGAGCGCACCACCCATCCGGCTGTGAGTGCGAACGGGCCCGGCCCGTCGACGCGCTGCATCATGACCGGCGCAGGGACCGGCACCGGCGGGTCGGGGTCCAACCCGCCCTGGCTCTCGAGCTGCACGGTCCACCCGCCGGCCGGCTCGACGCGACCCTCGACCGCCAGGTCGGCGCGGCCCTTGCCCGGCGGTCCGCGGTGCAGCGTCACCGTGGCCCGGGCCGCGGAAAGGTCGGGCGCGCCCAGGCACACGTCCTTGGCCGCGTCGTACAGGTCGGCCACGGACTGGTCCGAGAGCGTGACGTCGATGATCGGGTCGCCGGCCGCCGACTGGTCGGACCTGCCGGTCAGGGTCACCAGCGTGCCGAACGGGTCCAGGGTCTGCGCGCACGAGGCGACCGCCACGTCGCGGGACACCGTGGCCGTCCCGTGCGCCGCGAGCACCGTCGTCTCCGTGGGTGCCTGTGCCACCAGCGGCGGGTCCGATCCGAACGCGCCGACCGCGAGCTCGTCGGCGAGCGTGATCGGGACGGCGGACCGGTTGACCACCCTCCACGTCGTCCGCACCACCGGGTCGTTCGGCTGCGGCGACACGCTGAACGCGGTCATCCGCAGCGGGTGGGTGCGGTCGAAGGCGGCGCAGGGCGCGGTGACCTGCGCGCCGAGCGTGGAGCTGGGGCCGGTCAGCGGGACCTCCACCGGCTGCCCCTGACCCGGCCCGACCAGCAACCGCACCCGGATGCCCTTGCCGCCGGCCCACTGGTCGCACGACAGCCGGGTCTGCACGGTCACCTTCGCCGACGGGCCGACGAGGGCATGCTCGTCGCCCGTGCTGATCCCGCCCCCGGCCAGGCCCACGAGGCGTACCGGGCCGCCCACCCCGGCGGCGACGTCGACCCGCAGCAGCATGAGCAGGTCCGACTGTCCCCTGGCGTCGAGCTCCCCGGGCAGGAAGTACTCCGAGGGGTCGACCCGCACGTGCACCCGGTCTGCCAAGGCCACCCGGTGCGCACGCTGCCAGGCCCACAGGCCGGTGCCGAGCATCGTGACCGCGACCACCGCGACCACCGCGACCACGCCGACCAGCCGCCGGTGACCGGGCATCCAGGCCGAGGCCGACCGCATCGGCGACCTGGCCGGCAGCAGCCGGCGGCGCGGCGGGCGGTCGCGGTCCGGCTCGTGGCCGCCGCTGATCTCGTCCCAGCCGTCGCTCACGTCGGTTGTCGCGGCCTCAGGTCCAGCAGCGCGGCGAGCCGTTGCGCGGTCTGCGCCGGCGTCCAGCCGCCGGCGACCGGGAGCCGTACCCCGGGTTCGTCGGCCTCGAGCTCGTCCAGGTCGTCGAGCTGGCTGCCGAGCAGGCCAGGTGGCATGAAGTGACCGTGCCGGTGCGCCAGCCGCTCGGCGACGACGGCTGGGTCCGGGGCCAGATGCGCGAACAGCACGGACGGGTGGCCGGTCCGGAGCACATCGCGGTAGCGGCGTCGCAGCGCCGAGCAGGCGACCAGCGCGTCCTCGCCCGCGCTCTCGCGCGCCCCGATCCACGCCGCCACCGCCGCGAGCCAGGGAGCCCGGTCCGCGTCGTCGAGCGGGTGCCCCGCGGCCATCTTCGCGACGTTCGCGGCCGGGTGCAGGTCGTCGGCGTCCAGGTAGGTCCAGGTCAGCCGCTGCGCCAGCTCGGAGGTGACCGCGGACTTGCCGGAGCCGGACACTCCCATGACCACGAGCGTGGTCGTGCCGGGCGCACCCATCGCCGTCAGGCCGGGTTCCGCGCGCCGAGCAGGTCGCGCAGCGCGTCCAGCACGGCGGGGTCCTCGATGGTGGACGGGACCGCCTCGTCGCGGCCCTCGGCGATCGCGCGCAGCGACCGGCGCAGGATCTTGCCCGACCGCGTCTTGGGCAGGGCCGGGACCACGTCCACGTCCTTGAACGCTGCGACCGGGCCGATCGTCTCCCGCACCATCGCGACCAGCTCGGCCCGCAGCTGCCCCGGATCCACCTGGGACCCGGCCTTGAGCACGACCAGGCCGTACGGGTGCTGGCCCTTGAGCTCGTCGGGCACGCCGATGACCGCGCACTCGGCGACCGCGGGGTGGGTGGCCAGCACGGCCTCCATCGCCCCCGTCGACAGCCGGTGGCCGGCGACGTTGATGACGTCGTCGGTGCGACCCATGACGAACAGGTAGCCGTCCGTGTCGACCGAACCGCCGTCCCCGGTCAGGTAGTGCCCCTCGAACGCGGACAGGTACGACGCCACGTACCGGTCGTCGTCGTTCCACAGCGTCGGCAGCGTGCCCGGCGGCAGCGGCAGCCGGATGCAGATGCTGCCCTCGGTACCCGGCGGGACCTCCTGGCCGCGCTCGTCCAGCACGCGGACGTCGAACCCGGGCACGGGCACGGTGGGGGACCCCGCCTTGATCGGCATCGGCTCGAGCCCGCGCGGGTTGGCGGCGATCGGCCAGCCGGTCTCGGTCTGCCACCAGTTGTCCACGACCGGGACGCCGAGCGTCGCGGTCGCCCAGGCGTGGGTGTCCGGGTCGAGCCGCTCGCCGGCCAGGAACAGCGTGCGCAGGCTCGAGGTGTCCCTTGCTCGCAGCAGAGCGGCGTCCGGGTCTTCCTTGCGGATCGCCCGGATCGCGGTGGGCGCGGTGAACATGCCGGTCACGCCGTGCTCGGCGACGACCCGCCAGAAGGCGCCGGCGTCCGGTGTGCCGACCGGCTTCCCTTCGTACATCACGGTGGTCGCGCCCAGCAGCAGCGGTGCGTACACGATGTACGAGTGGCCGACGACCCAGCCCACGTCGGAGGCCGCCCACCACACATCCTCCGGACCCATCCCGAACAGGTTCGGCATGCTCCACAGCAGCGCGACCGCGTGGCCGCCGTTGTCGCGCACGATCCCCTTGGGCTTGCCGGTCGTGCCGGATGTGTAGAGCACGTACAGCGGGTCGGTGGCGGCGAGCGGGACGCAGCCGGCCGGGGCCGCGCCGTCGACGAGAGCGGCCCAGTCCAGGTCCCGGCCGGCGAGCAGCTCCGCCTGCGCCTGGGGCCGCTGCAGGACCACGCAGTGCTCCGGCCGGTGCCCGGCGAGCTCGAGCGCGTGGTCGAGCAACGGCTTGTACGCGATGACCCGGCTGCCCTCGATCCCGCAGGACGCGGTCAGCACCACCCGCGGGGCCGCGTCGTCGATGCGCAGGGCCAGCTCGGCGGGTGCGAACCCGCCGAACACGACCGAGTGCACTGCGCCGAGCCGGGCGCAGGCCAGCATGGCGATGACGGCCTCGGGCACCATGGGCATGTACAGCACGACCCGGTCGCCGGCCCGCACGCCGAGCCCGGCCAGCGCCCCGGCGAAGCGGGCGACCTCGTCGAGCAGACGCGCGTAGGTGTAGGTGGTCACCGCGGCGGTGACCGGGCTGTCGTGGACCAGGGCGAGGTGCTCGCCGCGCCCCGCGGCGACGTGACGGTCCAGCGCGTTGTGACAGGTGTTGAGGACGCCGTCGGGGAACCAGCGGTAGAACGGCGGGCGGGCCCGGTCCAGGACCTGCCCGGGCGCCCGGACCCAGTCGATGCCGAGCGCAGCCTCGGCCCAGAAGCGGTCGGGGTCGGCCAGGCTCAAGCGGTACGCGTCCTTGTAGGCACCCACGCGGTCATCGTGGCAAGCCGGGGCCCCCGCCGCCAGGCACCGGGCCCTCCGAACCGGCTGCCCAGGAATCTCTCAGGGACCGGTGCCAGCCTGGGCGCATGGTCGAACCGACCCGACGATCGTTCCTGACCGGTGCCGCCGCCTCCGGTGCGGCGCTGCTGGCCGGTTGCACCTCGGGCAGCGGCGCGGTCGGTGCGACGGCGGCCGGCTCGCCCTCCAGCGGCACGGCTGCAGCGTCGACCGGGTCGACCGGGTCGACCGCGACGAGCACGCCGACCGGCCCGGCAGCGTCGCGGCTGCCCGCGACCACCCGGTGGATGCCTGCCGCCGGCGAGGTGGACCCGGCGGTCAAGGTCCGCGCGGTGCGGCTGCTCGAGGCCATCGGGTCCTGGCCGAGCGGGGGCGCAGGTGCGGCCGCGGCGCGCCGGCGGGTCGCCGGGCTCGGCTACGACCCGGCCCTGGTGGGCTCCGCCGCGGCCCTGCTCCCGGCCGGCGACTCCGCGGTGGTCCAGGTGGTGGACGCGCAGTACGGCGGCATCCTGTCGGGCGCGTCCAGCGTCGTCGTCGTGCTCAGGCAGTGGACCCGGTCCGCGGCCGGTGAGCTGCACGCGGGCGGCACCACCGTGGACGTGCGGCTGGTCGCCGCGATCCCGCGCTGGCGGGTCGTCGCCCTGCACCCCGCCCAGCCGGCCGCGCCGGCCGCGCACCTTCCGGCGACCGCGGCCGCGCTGCTCGCCCAGCCGCGGCTGCGGCTGCCGGTCGCCGCCCGGGCCGACATCCGGTCCGGGACCATCTCACCGGGCACGGTGGCGGCGATGGGAGCGCTGGCCCGCGAGCACGTCCTGGACGTCAGCGTGGTCCGGTCCGGGCACCCGCTGTTCGTCTTCGGCACCAACCGGCGCAGCGACCATCCCCGGGGGCACGCGTTCGACATCTGGGCGATCGACGGCAGGACCGTCCTGGACCCGGCGAACCGCGCTCTCACCGAGCGGGTGATGCGCCGGGGGATCGCGCTGGGGGCCTGGCAGGTCGGCGGCCCGGTCGACCTGGACGGCGGCGGTCACCTGTACTTCAGCGACAACACCCACCACGACCACGTGCACATGGGCTTCCGCGGCTGACCGCTCAGTCCGGGCTTTGGCACACGCAGAACTCGTTGCCGTCGGGGTCCTGCATCCGGATCCAGCTGGTGCCGGCCTCCGCGACCGGTTCGAGGTCGAGCCTGAGGGCCCCCAGCAGCGTCAGCCGCTCGACCTCGGCCTCGACATCGGCGACGTGCACGTCCAGGTGCATCCGGTTCTTGCCGGACTTGACGTCCGCGACCTCCTGAAGGATCAGCTTCGGTCCGGCCCCGTCCGGGTCGACGAGCGAGCGGTACTGCTCCCAGCGCCCGTACGGCACGTAGCCGAGCGCCGCGGCCCAGAACGCCGCCGCCAGGTCGGCGTCGGAGACGTCCAGGACGAGCTGGACCCGGCTGGCCACCGGCCCAGCGTATGGCCCTCTCCCGACCGGCTCCCCCGAACGGCCGATCCCGGCGCCCACCGTTCGGCCTACGCCGGTCACCCAATTCGAGGTCAGTGGTCAAGGACCACGAGGTACGAGCCGAGAACACAAGCGGATCGGGGGATCCGTCAATCGGAATGCATCGTCAGAGGGGACCCACGCACATGTCATCCACGCACGCCACCAAGCAGCAGCGGCGCCGCCGCGCGCTGCGGGCCGCGGCTCCGGTCGCCGGCCTCCTGGCTGCCGGCCTGCTGGTCTGGCAGGGCAGCTACTCCGCGTTCTCGGCCACCACCGCCAGTACCGGCGACGTCTGGACCTCCGGGACCATGACGCTCACCAACAACGGCGGCGGCGCGGTCTACGCGGCGTCCACGTCGGCCACGTTCAACGAGGCCAACCTCAAGCCCGGCAGCACCGCCACCAAGTGCATCACGGTCAAGAGCGTGGGCACGACGGCCGGCGCGCTGAAGTTCTACGAGAGCTCGCTTGTCGACTCGGCGCCGTCGCTGGGTGCGCAGATCCAGGTCACGATCGACGCGGCCCCGGTCGCGGCGGACGTGCTGGTCGGCTGCGGTGGCTTCCCGGTCGCGGGTCTGACCAACGTCGCCACCGGCGTCGCGCTCACCGCGCTGCCGGCCAGCTACGCGGCGGCGGTGCCTTCGGTCGCCGTCCCGGTCGGCACCCAGCTGGTCGCCTACCGGATCGCGTACACCTTCGCGACCACGGGTACCAACGCCGGTGACAACCTGCTCCAGGGCAAGACGGTCACCGCCGGGTTCACGTGGGAGCTGCAGTAAGACCTGCAGTCCTTCCAGTGAACTGCCTCTGACGAACTCGCCGGCCCCGGCCCCGCGCACCAGCCGGGGTCGGGGCCGGCGGCCGTCAGACGCACACCCACCGGATCGGCACGAGCGAGGGAGGGAGACCCCGTGACCGCCGTCCCGACGACCGACGAGCACGCGGCCGACGCCCCGCCGCCGCCCACCCGCAGGTATGCGCGCACGCGCCTTGCGGCCGGACTGGTCGGCCGCAGCTGGCTGTGGTTCATCATGGGCTGCCTGCTGGTCACGCTGGTCCCGATGCTCTTCGGCTGGCGGCCGTACGTCATCGAGAGCGGCTCGATGGAGCCGAGGATCAACATCGGCGACGTCGTGCTGGCCGCGCCCGTCGCGGCCGCGGACCGCAAGGAGCTGCTCGGCCGGGTGACGGTGTTCGACTCGCCCGAGATCCCGGGCAAGGTCATCACGCACCGCGTGGTCCGCTTCGACGGCCCGAAGATCGTGACCAAGGGCGACGCGAACCAGACGGTCGACAGCGCCAAGATCACGATGTCGTCGGTGCGCGGCCTGGGTCGCCTGCTCGTGCGCTGGGTCGGGCTGCCCGTGATCTGGCTCAAGACCGGACAGTGGCTGTGGCTGCTGCTGTTCCTCACCAGCCTGGGGCTGGCCGTCCTCGCCCTGATGCGGGACCAGGAGGACGAGCAGACCGACCTGGACGGATCCGGCTCGGACGGCTCGGACGGTTCGGGGCACCCGCGCGACGGAGTCGGCGCGGGCGGTCCCGACGGCTCCGGTCCCGATGCCGGCCCCGACGCCGGCCCCGAGCCGGCTCGGCCCGTGCCGCCGGGCGCGACCACGCGTGCCCGCGGTCCGCACGGTCTGCGCGGTCTGCGCGGCGCCGGTCTGCGAGCCCTGCGCGCCGAGGGCCGCCGCCGTCCGGTGTGGCTGCTGCGCACGATCCTCGTGCT
Organism: uncultured Actinomycetota bacterium; assembly: GCA_963711005.1. Taxonomy (GTDB): domain Bacteria; phylum Actinomycetota; class Actinomycetes; order Prado026; family Prado026; genus CAVQCJ01. The sequence goes on from CAVQCJ010000003.1 coordinate 59,880, forward strand.
CGCCGGCACCCTCGTGCTCGCGGTGCCCACGTCGTTCGCCGCGTTCGCCGCGACGACCAAGGACACCGGCAACGTGTTCACCGTGCCGAACTACGTGTACCCGACCGAGGTCAACAACCTGGGCCCCTACCTGTACTGGCGCTTCGAGGAGACCGGCGTCGCCACGACGGCCGCCGACTCCTCCGGGAACGGCCGTACCGGCACGTACAACCCGAGCGGCAGCGCCGCGAACTTCACCCGCCTGGCCACCGGTGCGCTGGTGACCGACACCCCGGACAACGCGGTGGCGCTCGCCTCCGCGACCGCTTGCATCAACACCACGAACGCCACCGCGATCGCCGCCCAGAACACGCTCACCGAGATCATCTGGTTCAAGGCGACCGCCGGCTACACGGCCGGCGGCAAGCTGATCGGGTTCGAGAACCCGCGGACCGGGGTCGGGGTCGCGGGCGCGGGCGGCACGTACGACCGACACATCTACATGGACGGCAACGGACGCATCTGGTACGGCGTCTACACCACAGCGGCGCAGCTGATCAGCTCCGGCGCGGGCTTCAACGACGGCGCCTGGCACATGGCCACGGCCACGCTGGGTGCGGCAGGCATGCACCTGTACATCGACGGGGTCCAGGTCGCCCAGAACCTCGCCGTCACCACCGGCGAGGCGACCACCGGGTTCTGGCGGGTGGGCTGCGGGAACCTCAGCGGGTGGGCGGCGGGCTGGACCGGGCCCAACCCGCCACCGGCCTCGACGACCGCGTCCAACTACGTCTTCCAGGGTGCGGTGGACGAAGCGACAGTCTTCACGAGCCAGCTCACGGCGGCCCAGATCGCGTTCATCTACTGGACGCACTGACACCGAACGTACTGACCGCGAGGCGGTCGGCTGCGCTCAGGCGTCGAGGTGGGCCGCCGCGCGCTCGCCGATGTCCGGGACGGTCAGCTCGTCCGCGGCGGTGCGCGCCACGACGTAGACCGAGTCCTCGAGGAACCGGACGGCGTAGTAGCCGCCGCCGGGCCGGTACGAGCCGCCGTCGCCGGTCTTCAGCACGTGCCCGTCGATGTCCAGGCTCCCGGACACCACGAAGGTGACCGAGCCGTGGGTGTACCCGTGCTCGGGTACGAGGTCGCCGGCCTTCCCGCGGATGATCGACAGCACCGCGCCGTTCGTGTGCAAGCGGGCCACCTCGGCGCCGAGCACGTTCTGGGTCCAGGTCATGGTGCTGGCCGGCAGGGGCTGGAAGCCGGGCATGGGGGCACTCCTCAGGGCGGGCGGACGCGGCGCCCCGAGCCTAGACGGCCGGACCCGGAAGACGGCTGGGTCCGGAGAGTCAGGTGACGGCTGCGGAGAAGCCTGGGGCGACCTTGTGACGCAGGTCACACACGATCAACTTGGTCACGGATCGGTAACCGTGCCACCTTCTTGCTCAGAAACGCGCAAGTCGCAGCACCGCGCGACCGAGTAGCCGTACGACACTGAAAGACCACATCTCCATACGGCCCGACCGGAACGCCGAGTCCTGCCCCCCGGTCCGGGCCCCCAAGTCCAGGGGTAGGAGCGGGGGACCCAACGTCCCACCGCGGACAGGTCGGCAACGGCCCGTGCTCGCAGTCCGAGCGCAGGCCGGCGCAGACCTTGGGGTGAAGCCGACGACCGTCGAAGGACGGGAGCCGGCCGGGAGCCTTCCAGCCCGAACCCGACAGCTGACCTCGCAGGCGTCAGGAAGGGTTCTGCATGCCTGCACGTCTGCCCGAAGGGTTCCGGCGTCACGCAGCGCTCTGGCGTCACGCGGCCGCCGTGCTGCCGGCGTCGGCGCTCGTGGTCGGCCTGTCGCTGGCCGCGCTCCCCGCGAGCGCTGCGCCGGGCGCCGGCAACCCGAACGCGGGCGCCGGCTCGGCTGCGGTACCCACGACTGCCCAGCTGAACGCACCCCAGCTCACCGCCCGCCGGGTCACCTTCCCGGTGCAGAAGCGGGCGGCCGAGACCTCCGCCGCCGAGCGCGCCGCGCTCGTCCTCCGCAAGGCTGCCTCGCTGGCCGGTCGCCCCTACCACTACGGCGCCGTCGGCCCGCGCGCGTTCGACTGCTCCGGCTACACCCGCTACGTCTTCCGCACGGCCCTGGGGCGCTCGCTCCCGCACAGCTCCGCGGCTCAGTACCGGCTCTCCCACAAGATCGCGAAGTCCGCGATCCGCCCCGGTGACCTGGTCTTCTTCGTCTCGTACGGCCACGTCTACCACGTCGGTATCTATGCAGGTCATGGCCTGATCTGGCACGCGCCGCACACCGGCGACCATGTCCGACTGGCCACGATCTCCACCAGCAGCTGGGTCGCCGGCCGAGTCCTCTGACCCGCCCCGGTTCGGACACGTCCGGTGCATCACCCAGCCCGCCACGGCGGTGCTCGGAGGCCCTCCCCCCCGCCTCCGGACACCGCCGTGGCCCCTTTTCGGCCCCTGGGCCCTTACCCGGACCGCGGGCGGTGCACCGTCCGTGACCGCTCCTGTGCGGTTGATCACACCAGTCCGCGCGTCGGGTGCATCCCGGGGGGCGGAGGTGGCCGACGCGAGCCGGTTAGGGCACCCTGAGGCCACCTGATCCGGCCCGGATCACGGTCCGACTCCTGCAGAGGGATGACCCGCGATGACGGTCCCAGGGCTCGACGCAGCGCCCACGACGAACACCAGGCTCCTGACCTGGGTGGCCGAGATCGCCGCCCTGACCCAGCCCGACCGCGTCGAGTGGAGCGACGGCTCCCAGGAGGAGTGGGACCGGCTCACCCAGCTGCTGGTCGACGGGGGCACGTTCGTCCGGCTGAACCCCGACCTGCGGCCGAACTCGTTCCTGGCCAGGTCCAACCCGAGCGACGTCGCCCGGGTCGAGGACCGCACCTTCATCTGCTCCGAGCGCGAGCAGGACGCCGGGCCCACCAACAACTGGCGCGAGCCGTCGCTCATGCGGGCCGAGCTCCGGGAGCTGTTCGCCGGCTCCATGCGCGGCCGCACGATGTACGTCGTCCCGTTCTCAATGGGGCCGCTCGGCTCGCCGATCTCGCAGCTGGGGGTCGAGGTCACCGACTCCCCGTACGTCGTGGTGAACATGCGGATCATGACCCGGATGGGCACCGCCGCGCTGCGCCTGATCGAGGAGGCCGGCGACTTCGTCCCGGCCCTGCACTCGGTCGGCCACCCGCTCGTCGACGGAGCTGCGGACCTGTCGTGGCCGTGCAGCGACACCAAGTACATCGTGCACTTCCCGGAGACCCGGGAGATCTGGTCCTACGGCTCCGGCTACGGCGGCAACGCGCTGCTGGGCAAGAAGTGCTTCGCGCTGCGCATCGCCAGCGTGATGGCCCGCGACGAGGGCTGGCTGGCCGAGCACATGCTGATCCTCAAGCTCACGTCCCCGGAGGGCGACGTGCGGCACCTGGCGGCGGCCTTCCCGAGCGCCTGCGGCAAGACCAACCTCGCGATGCTCGAGCCGACGGTGCCCGGATGGAAGGTCGAGACCGTCGGCGACGACATCGCCTGGATGCGGTACGCAGCGGACGGCCGCCTGCACGCGATCAACCCCGAGGCGGGCTTCTTCGGCGTCGCCCCCGGCACCGGGCCGAAGACCAACGCCAACGCCGTGGCCACCCTGTACGCCAACTGCATCTTCACCAACGTCGCGCTCACCGACGACGGCGACATCTGGTGGGAGGGGCTCACCGACACCCCGCCCGCGCACCTGATCGACTGGAAGGGCCGGGACTGGACGCCGGAGTCGCTGGAGCCGTCCTCGCACCCGAACAGCCGGTTCACCGCACCGGCCGCCCAGTGCCCGTCGATCGCCGACAGCTGGGAGGACCCGGCCGGGGTGCCGATCGACGCGATCCTGTTCGGCGGCCGGCGCGCCACCAACGTCCCGCTGGTGAACGAGTCCTTCGACTGGCAGCACGGCGTCTTCATCGGGGCGACGGTGTCCTCCGAGCAGACCGCCGCGGCCGAGGGCACGGTCGGCGCGCTGCGCCGCGACCCGTTCGCCATGCTCCCGTTCTGCGGCTACAACATGGCCGACTACTGGGGTCACTGGCTCGACGTCGGCAGGGCCACGGTGCCGGACAAGCTGCCGAGGATCTTCCAGGTGAACTGGTTCCGCAAGGACTTCGACGGCCGCTTCCTGTGGCCCGGGTTCGGCGAGAACAGCCGGGTGGTCGAGTGGGTGATCCGTCGGATCGAGGGCAAGGCCGACGCGGTGAAGACCCCGCTGGGCCTGCAGCCGTCACCGGGTGCGCTGAACCTCACCGGGCTGGGGCTCGCCGACCAGCAGGTGGCCGAGCTGTTCGCCGTGAACGTGGACAGCTGGCGGGTCGAGGCGGACCTGACCGAGGAGTACTTCCAGAAGTTCGGCGAGCACCTGCCCGCGGCGCTCACCGACGAGCTGGCCCAGCTCCGCGCACGCCTGTCCGACGCCTGACCTGCGCGTGCCCGCGGACGTCAGCCGCGGCGCACGTGGAAGCGGTCGTAGACCCGTCGGTTGACCCACTCGCGGAGGGGGTCGAGCTCGGCGTCCATCGAGTGCGCGCTGACCGGGTCGAGCACCACAGCCGGGGGTAGCTCGGGCAGGGTCGCGACCAGGGCTCGGCGCAGGTCGTCGGGTGGGTGCGAGTCGTAGGCGCCGTTCCGGTGCCGGTTGCGCCGGGTCGGCCAGCCCGACCCGGCCAGCTGGCGGCTCTCCGCCCGGACTGCGGCGAGCACGTCGCCGCGGTCGGCGCCCATCACCGTGCGCCGCATCGCCAGGTCGAGGGCGTCGGTCTCCATCAGCGTCGACAACGCCCCGGTCATCGCGGTGCGCCCGGCGACGCGGGTCCCGGCGACGTCCGCGCCGTACTCGGCCCGCTGCGACTGCCGCTGGGTCACCACGAGCAGCACCCCGTACGTCGCCGCCGGCAACAGCCCGACGATCGCGAGCAGCCAGCGGGTGAAGATCTCACCCAGCCCGAGCAGGGGCGGGTCGCCGCGCAGCAGCGTGCCGCGCCGCAGCTCGGCCGCGGCCGACGTCTCGTACCGGCACACGAGCATCCACTCGCGCAACGCCTCCAGCGCCGTGCTGACCAGAAGCAGGTGCCGGCTGTCCTTGGCCGCCGCGTGCCCGAGCTCGTGCCCCAGCAGGGCCACCCGTTGCTGCGAGGGCAGCGCGTCCCACAGCGGCAGCCCGATGACCAGCACCCGCTCCCGCCGCCAGCCGACGACGGAGTAGGAGGCGTTCAGCCGTTCGTCGAACCCGACCCGGTCCGGCGCGGGCGCGCCGGCCGCCTGGGCGACCCGCGCCACCAGGTCGACGGTCTGCGGGGCCTCGACCCAGCGCACGCCTTCGGGTGCGCGGCCAGGTCTCGGCCGGGTCAGCCAGGCGGCCCCCAGCAGCAGCACCGCTGCGACGACCCCGAGGCCGCGGAAGGGGGTCTCGACCAGCACGAACCCGGCCAGGAGCACCAGGGCGAGCGTCACCAGGTGCACGCAGGACGCGATGACCGCGGCCGCGATCGACGCGGCGCCGGGGCCGGTCGCCGACTCGGGGTTCGCTCGGACCGACTCGTAGAGGCCCTCGACCGCCCGGTCCGCGAACCGGTCGCCCTGCGCCCGGACCCAGCCGCGCAGGCCGCGTCGCGCCCCAGTCTCGGTACCACGCCCGAGCCCGGCGTCCGTCCCCGCTCCCGTAACCATCGCTCCTCAACCCGTCCCTGCTGCCTGCCCCCATGCTGCCCCGCCCAGGTCTCGGTTCGGACAAGGCGCGGCAGCGTGCGGGAACCGGGCCGGTGGTGATCACGTCCCAGCGCTGCCGGGATGCATCGGCGGCCCGGTCCTACGTTCGCAAAGGGGCCCGACATGAGCGGTCGACCAGAGCACGGGACGGGAACGCGCAGGACCGGCGGTGTCCGGCACCGCGTGGTGGTGACCACCGGGGCCGGCGCGCTGCTGGGTGTGCTCGTCCTGGCCGGCTGCTCGGGCACGGACCAGACGGCGAGCGTCCAGGCCGGCGGCGTGGCTGTGACCGCTCCGCAGCCGGCGGCCACCCAGGCGGGCAGCGGGGGCGACGGCTCGCTCGTCGGGTCGCCGGCGGCGCCCGGGACGACCGACGCCGCCAGCCGCGCGGTCGCACCGGAGAAGGCGCCCGACACAGGGCTCACCGGGTTGTCGCTCGCCGACCGGTCGATCGTGCGGACCGCGACGCTGAGCGTGCGGGTGCCCGACGTCCTGGCGGCATCGGCCCGCGCGTCCGCGCTAGCCACCGCACAGGGCGGGTTCGTGGCCGGCGAGGACACGCAGGCGCAGCCGGACCACCCGGCCAAGGCCGAGGCCGTGCTCACGCTGCGCGTCCCGTCCGACCGACTGCCGGCCCTGCTGACCCAGCTGCGCGCTCTCGGCACCCTGCTCGACGAGGAGCAGAGCGCCGCCGACGTCACCGGCCAGGTCGTCGACGTGCAGGCCAGGATCAACGCGCAGAAGGCGAGCGTCGCCCGGGTCTCGGCGTTGATGGCGCGCGCGACGACGCTGGGCCAGGTCGTTCAGATCGAGGGCGAGCTGACCAGGCGTCAGGCGGACCTGGAGTCGCTGCAGGGCCAGGCAGCCAAGCTCGCGGACCAGACAGCGCTGGCGACCGTGACGGCCACCATCGTCGGCCCGACGGCTGCGGTCGCGGTCGTCAAGCCAGCGCCGTCGACAGGTTTCGGCGCCGGCCTGTCCAAGGGCTGGCACGCGTTCGCGGTCTCCGGGACCTGGCTGCTCACGGCGGTCGGGGCGGTGCTGCCCTTCGCCCTGCTGCTGACGCCGTTCGTGCTGCTGTTCGTCTGGCTGGCGCGGCGCCGGACCCGCGGCGCCGGCCCGGACCCGCGCCCGTCCGCCGACGCCCCGCCCGCGACCGCCTGACCCGCCACGCCGCCCAGCGCGCCCTCACTGGGCGCGCCACCGCCGTGCCCGCCCTCGTTGCATACGGATTGGGGTCATGACCCCCAATCCGTATGCAACGGCGCCGCCGGGGGGTGGTCAGTCGCCGATGGTGGCGACCATCACGGCCTTGATGGTGTGCAGGCGGTTCTCCGCCTGGTCGAAGGCGATGTTCGCGGTCGAGGCGAACACCTCGTCGGTGACCTCCAGGCCGCCTTCCAGACCGGTGCTGGCGGCGACCTGCTGGCCGACGACCGTCCGCGTGTCGTGGAACGCGGGCAGGCAGTGCATGAACTTCGCGTCGGGGTCACCGGTGCGCTCGAGGGCCGCACGGTTGACCTGGTACGGCAGCAGGTCGCGGACCCGGGAGTCCCAGACTTCCTTGGGCTCGCCCATCGAGACCCACACGTCGGTGTGCACGAAGGCGGCACCGCGCAGGCCCTCGTCCAGGTCCTCGGTGACGGTGATGCGCGCGCCGGAGCCGGCCGCCCGCTCGTGCGCGGCGTCCAGGACGTCCTTGCCCGGCCACAGGTCGCGCGGGGCGCAGATCCGAACGTCCGAGCCCATGATCGCGCCCGTCACCAGCAGCGAGCAGCCCATGTTGAACCGGCCGTCGCCGAGGAAGCAGTACGACAGCTCGGACAGCGGCCGCCCGCCGGAGTACTCGGCCATCGTGAGGAAGTCGGCGAGCATCTGGGTCGGGTGCCACTCGTCGGTCAGCCCGTTGTAGACCGGCACCGACGAGTGCGCCGCGAGCTCCTCGACGGTGGCCTGCGCCTTCCCGCGGAACTCGATCGCGTGGAACATCCGGTCCAGGACCCGGGCGGTGTCCGCGGCCGACTCTTTGTGGCCGAGCTGTGAGGAGCTCGGGTCGAGGTACGTGACGTGCGCGCCCTGGTCGTACGCGGCCACCTCGAAGGCGCACCGCGTTCGCGTCGACGTCTTCTCGAAGATCAGCGCCACCGACCGTCCGCGCATCCGCTGCTCCTCGGTGCGCTGCCGGCGCTCGAGCTTGAGCTGCGCGGACAGGTCGAGCAGGTGCTGGAGCTCCTCCCGGGTGAAGTCCAGCTCCTTGAGGAAGTCCCGGCCGTGCAGGTCGTTGGTCATCGGACTCCGTCGCGTTCGATGGGACAGGTCATGCAGCGCGGACCGCCGCGGCCGCGGCCGAGCTCGCTGCCGGCGACGGCGACGATCTCGATGCCGTTCTTGCGCAGGTACGTGTTCGTCGTGGTGTTCCGTTCGTATCCCACGATCACCCCGGGCGCCAGCGCGAGGAAGTTGTTGCCGTCGTCCCACTGCTCGCGCTCGGCCGAGCGGACGTCCTGCGCCGCGGAAAGCACCCGGACCGAGCCGACGTCCAGCGCGGTCGCTACCGCCTTCCACAGGTCGTCGTTCTGCTCGACCAGGATCTCGGCCGGTCCGTCGCCGGGCGTCAGCGTGAACGAGCGCAGCTCGGACGGCAGGTATGGGTAGGTCACGAACGCGTCGGCGTCGACCATGGTCATCGCGGTGTCCAGGTGCATGAACGCCCGTCGCCGCGGCAGCTCGACGGCGATGACCCGGTCCACCTCGCCGCCGGCGAACCATCCGGACACCAGCGCCTCGATGCCCTGGGCGGTCGTGCGCTCGCCCATGCCGACCATCACGGCCCCGTTGCCGATGACCAGGATGTCGCCACCCTCGCAGGTCGCCGGCTCGTGCGGGTCGTCGTCGTTGCCGTACGAGAACCGGAACCCGTCGCGCTCGGCGGCGAACATCGGGTGGAAGTTGTAGATGGCCTGCGAGTGCACGGTCTCGCGCTTGCGCGCCGGCATCGTCATGGGGTGCACCGACAGGCTGCCGTACACCCACGCGGAGTTGTCTCGCTGGAACAGATGGTTCGGCAGCGGGGTGAGGACGAAGTCCTCCTCGTCGAGGTGCTGCCACAGCAGGCTCGGCTGCCTCGGCAGCTGCAGGTCCTTCTTGAGGATCCCGCCGATCAGGAACGTCGCCAGCGTGGCGGCGTCCAGCGAGCGCAGCATCTCGCCGAGCGGGCCGACCAGCGCAGCGCCTACGGTCCGGTCGTTCGCGGTGCGGTCGAGCACGAAGTCGCGCGCGGCCGGCAGCCCCAGCGTCTGCGCCAGCAGGTCGGCGTAGTAGTGCACGACCGCGCCGTGCTCGCGCAGCGCAGCGACGAACGCGTCGTGCTCCTCCCGGGCGCGCTGCGCCCACAGCACGTCGTCGAACAGCAGCTCGCCGACGTTGGTCGGGGTCAGCCGGGACAGCTCCAGGCCTGGCCGGTGCACGACGACCTGCTTGAGGACGCCCACCTCCGAGTCCACGTGGAACGCCATCGCGACCTCCGGGCTCAGCGTCCGACGGGGACGGGACGTCCGGTCAGCCGCCCGGACAGGAACGAGGCGACCAGCACGTCGGCCCGCGCCCGTGCCTCGGGCTCGCGCCGCTGCGCCTCGGCGATGACGTCCGCCGGTTCGACGGAAGTGCCCTCGAGGGTGCCGGTGACCCCGACCGACCAGCGCTGCAGCATCGACGGCGTGGCCTCGGGATGGAACTGCACCGCGAGCGCGCTGCCCTGCACGAACGCCTGCGAGCCCACCGCGTTCCTGGCCAGCTCGGTGCTCTCCGGCGGCGGGGTGAACCGGTCCCAGTGCCACTGCAGGTACGGGCCGGTCGGGATCAGGTCGGGGACGTCGCAGTCGACGCCGAACCAGCCGATCTCCGGCTCCGGGGCCCGCTCGACGGTGCCGCCGAGCGCGTGCGCGAGCATCTGCCCGCCGAAGCAGATCCCCAGGACGGGCACGTCCGCGTCGACGGCGGCGCGCAGCAGCGCCACCTCGCGGTCCACGTGGGCCGCGACGTGCGGCCAGTACACCGACCAGTCCGAGCCGAGCGAGACGACCAGGTCGAACGACCCGGGTGCCGGCAGCCGGCCGGCTCCGTCGCCGTCGCGGTGGGCCGGCTCGATCCTCGCGCCGCGGGCGACCAGCGCGGCACCGACGTACCCGGGGTCGTCGTCACCTCGGTTGGCGATCAGCAGGACGCGCACAGCGGACACCCTAGACGCGACGCAGCGCCGCCCCCAGAGGGGACGGCGCTGCGTTCGACCGGCGAGCGGTGGGTTCAGATGCCGCGGACCTGCTCGGCCTGCGGGCCCTTCTGGCCCTGCACGACCTCGAACTCGACCCGCTGCCCCTCGTCCAGGCTGCGGTAGCCGTCGGACTGGATCGCTGAGAAGTGCACGAAGACGTCGGCGCCGCCGCCGTCGACAGCGATGAAGCCGAAGCCCTTCTCGGCGTTGAACCACTTCACGGTGCCCTGCTGGGCCATTTCCACTCCTAGGAGCTGGGGTGTGACGCCCGCACCTCGCGGACGCCGGTGCCGTACTGCCCGCGTCGTGCCCTAGGAGAAGATCCCCGCCAAGCGCACCCGGCCCCTTCGGCGACCGCCGGGAGAGGGTCCAGGTCGAACACGTTCTCGGTACTGCGACCGCCGAGGAGGTTACCAGCGCGGGCCGGGCGAGGGGAGCGTTGCGCGATCGGCGTTCCGCCGGGGCTTCCGGTGGTGCACAGTGGGCCACTGTGGGCGAGATGACCGGGCGCAGCGGCGAGCGGGTCGAACCGCCGCTGACCGGGAGCCTGCTGGTGGCCACGCCCGCCCTGCTCGGACCCGAGTTCGAGCAGACCGTCGTGCTGGTCCTCGAGCACGACCCGGACTCGGGCGCCCTGGGGGTGGTGCTGAACCGGCCGCTGCCGGTGCCCGTCGGCGCGGAGCTGCCGGCTTGGGCGGCCTCCTCGGTGGTGGCCGAGCCCGCGGTGGTGTTCTGTGGCGGTCCGGTCGAGGACGACACCGTCCTGCTGGTCGCGCTCGCGCAGCCAGGGGCCGCCCCGCAGGAGCTGCGGCCGGTGACCGGGCGGGTTGCGGTGGTGCCGTTCACGGTGCCGGCCGACGAGGCGTACCTGTGGAGCGACGGCGTCCGCGTGTTCGCCGGCTACGCGGGCTGGGCGCCCGGCCAGCTCGAGGCCGAGGTCGACGGCGGGTTCTGGTACGTCGTCGACAGCGAGCCCGGGGACCTGGTCGACGCCGAGCCCGCGCGGCTGTGGCGCTCGGTCCTGCGCCGCCAGCGCGGGGCGCGCGCACCCCTGGCAGTGATGGCGACCTGGACCGCCGACCCGGAGCTGAACTAGGCCCTTCCCGGACTGCCTAGACTGCTGCGATGACCGAGCCGCTGGGGCCGACGGGCCCGGAGACGACGGGCGGGGGCACGATCCTCGAGGAGCTCACGCGTCCGGTTCCGACCGACGAGGGCGACCACGAGAAGTTCGCGCACTACGTCCGCAAAGACAAGATCGTCGAGAGCGCTGTCACCGGCACGCCGGTGGTCGCGCTCTGCGGCAAGGTGTGGACGCCCACCCGCGCGCCCGACCGCTTCCCGGTCTGCCCGGAGTGCAAGGAGATCTACGAAAGCCTGCGCGGGGGCGACCGCGGCGGCGACGACGCGGAGTGAGCGGTGAGGCGCCAGCCGAACCGGTGAACGACCATGGGCGCGGAGTGAGCGGTGAGGCGCCAGCCGAACCGGTGAACGACCATGGGCGCGGAGTGAGCGGTGAGGCGCCAGCCGAACCGGTGAACGACCATGGGCGCGGAGTGAGCGGTGAGGCGCCAGCCGAACCGGTGAACGACCGGCTATTCGCGCACGGCAACCGCCCGCTGCTGCTCGGGCTGGTCTCGGTCATCCTGCTGATCGCCTTCGAGGCGATGGCTGTCGCCACCGCGATGCCGCGGGCGGTCGCGGAGCTCGACGGGCTGCCGTACTACGCCTGGGCGTTCAGCGCGTTCGTCGTCACCAGCCTGTTCGCGATGGTCGTGGCCGGCGAGGTCTGCGACGCCCGCGGGCCGACCCGTCCGATGGTCGTCGGGGTGGCGTTGTTCACGGCCGGGCTGCTGGTGGCCGGGACCGCCGTCGACATGGCGGTGTTCGTGGCCGCCAGGGCCCTGCAGGGCCTCGGTTGCGGCGCGGTCATCGTGTCGGTGTACGTGGTGGTCGGCCGCGCCTTCCCCGAGTCGTTGCGGCCGCGGGTGTTCTCGGTGCTGTCCAGCGCCTGGGTGCTGCCGTCGATCGTCGGTCCGCTGGTGGCCGGGTACCTGGCCGACAACCTGTCGTGGCGCTGGGTCTTCCTCGGCGTCTCGGTGCTCGTCGTCCCGGCGCTGCTGCTGGTCCTGCCTTCGTTGCCCGCACTCGAGGGCGGGCAGCCCGTGACCCGGGTGGGCCGCAAGCGAGCCGCCCTGATGGTCGCCATCGGTGTCGCCTGCCTGCAGTACGCCGGTCAGCGGCTGGACCGGGTCGGCCTGGTGTTCGCCGTCGCCGGCGTCGCCCTGCTGGTGCCCACGGTGCGCCGCCTGCTGCCGGCGGGGACGCTTCGGTTCGCCCGCGGCCTGCCCACGGTCATCGCGATGCGCGGCGTGCTCGCCGGGTCTTTCTTCGGGGCCGAGACCTTCGTCCCGCTGATGCTGGTGAGCGAGCGCGGGCTGACCGCCACCGAGGCCGGCCTGTCCCTCACCGGCGGGGCGCTGGGCTGGGCGGGTGGCTCCTGGTACCAGGGCCGTCCGGCGACCCGGCTGCCCCGGTACCTGCTGGTGCGGACCGGCTGCGCGCTGGTGGCGCTCGCCGTCGCCGGCGTCGCGCTCACCACCTGGTCGGCGGTCCCACCGTGGTTCGCCGGCGTCTCCTGGGTGGTCGGTGGCACCGGGATGGGGATGGCGATGGCGTCGGTCTCGGTGCTCATGCTCCAGCTGTCCCGGCCGCAGGACCAGGGGGCCAACTCGGCGGCGCTGCAGGTGAGCGACTCGCTGTTCGCCGCCGTCACGATCGGCGTCGGCGGCGTCATCTACGCCGTGGGGCTGCGGCACTCGGGTGCAGGGATCTGGGCGCTGCGGCTGGTCGACGTGCTCATGATCGGGCTCGCGCTGGTCGGCGTCGCCGTCGCCGGCCGGGTCCGGACAACCGACCCGGGCACCCCTGGCGTACTACTCTCGGTGACCAGTCGGCCGCAGATCCATCGGGGGCCGTTGGGTCGAGAGGGGCACGAGTGATGCAGGCAACCGCGACGGGAAGTACCGCAGACGTCCGGGACATGATGGTCGGGATCGGCAGGCACTGGGGCTGGGTGCTGACGTTCGGGATCTTGAGCGTCCTGCTCGGGGTCTCCGTGCTGGTATGGCCGAAGGGCACCGTGGTGGTCGTCGCCACGTTCCTGGGCGCCTACCTGCTGGTCAGCGGCATCTTCCAGATCGTCAACGCGTTCACCGCGAGCGAGCTGTCCGGCGGGTTCCGCTGGTTGATCGGGATCTCGGGCCTGGTCTCGTTCCTGCTCGGGATGTTCGCGTTCCGCAGCCTCGCCCACTCGGTGGCCATCCTGGTGCTGCTGATCGGCTTCAGCTGGATGATCCGCGGCTTCGCCCAGCTGATCGACGCGATCGGCGACAAGACGCTGCCGGCCAGAGGTTGGCAGATCTTCTCCGGCATCCTCGGCATCGTCGCGGCGTTCGTGGTCCTGATCTACCCGGCGCCGTCGCTGTGGGCCCTGACCCTGGTGGCGGGGATCTGGCTGATCGTCCTGGGCATCGCCGAGATCATGGGCGCGTTCGCGGTCCGCAAGCTCGCCGCGGCCTGACGGGCAGGACCTAGTCTCGGGGCGTGGCCGCCGAGACGTCGCAGACTCTCGACCGCGGCCTGCGGATCCTCGAGCGGGTCGCGCGGGTGCCGGGCGGCTGTTCTGTGGCCGACCTGGCCGCCGAGCTCGGGGTCGGCCGCACGGTGGTGTACCGGCTGCTGACGACGTTGGAGGCGCACCAGCTCGTCCGACGGGACGCCGCAGGCCGGGTGGCGCTCGGGCCCGGTGCGCTGCGGCTGGCCGGGCAGGTCGTGCCGTTGCTCCGCGAGGCGGCGCTGCCAGCCCTGCGTTCCCTGGCGGAGGACGTCGGGGCGACCGCGCACCTGACGGTCGCGGACGCCGGCGAGGCGCTCGCGGTGGCGGTCGTCGAGCCCAGCTGGACCGACTTCCACGTGGCCTACCGGGTCGGCTCGCGGCACGCGCTGGACCGCGGGGCCGCCGGGCGGGCCCTGCTGGTCGGGCGCTCGGGCGGGTCCGGGGCGGTCGTCTCGCACGGCGAGCTGCAGCCCGGCGCGACCGGGGTGGCGGCGCCGGTGCCCGGGCTGACGTCGGTCCAGGCGAGCGTGGGCGTGGTCGCGCTGGGACCGCTGGACCCCGACTCGGTCGCGCCGCGGGTGCTCCAGGCCGCCGCCGAGGTCGCGGCCGCCCTCAGGTGACCGGGTCCCTCGCACACATGTGCTAGGGGTCAGGTGCTCGACGCGATGAGCGGCTGCGCCCGATAGCGGACCAGGGTGGCCAGGGCGATGACGGTGGACGTCCGCTCGACCCCGTCCACCTCGACGATGGCGTCGATGACGCGCTGCAGGTCGGCGTTGGACCGGGCGACCACCCGGCACAGCAGGTCGCCGCTGCCGGTGATCGTGTGCACCTCGAGCACCTCGGGGATGCCGGCCAGCCGCTGGCCCAACGGCTCGTGGCCGCGCAGCTGCCGGATCCCGAGCGTGACGAAAGCCGTGACCGGGAAGCCGAGGGCGACCGGGTCCACGTCCGGCCCCCAGCCGCGCACGACCCCGGCCGACTCGAGCTTGTCCAGCCGGGCCTGCACGGTCCCGCGCGCGACGCCGAGCCGGCGGCTGGCCTCGAGGACCCCGACCCGCGGCTCGGCAGCGAACAGCGCGAGGATCCGGGCGTCGAGCGGATCCACGGTGCCTCCTGGTCATCCTGTGCACAGATGCCGACCTGTGTGGCGTTGGGTCCGGGCATATTGTCCGAGATAGGACCCAAGTCTTGCACACTCTGCCTCATCGCAGCATGCTCTCGGCATGACTCAGGCGACCACCCAGCCCGCTGCCGTACCCGCCGCCGACGACTTCCCGGTCCGGGGGATGGACGCGGTCGTCTTCGCGGTGGGGAACGCCAAGCAGGCCGCGCACTTCTACACCCGGGCCTTCGGCATGCGCTGCGTGGCGTACGCGGGACCGGAGACCGGGCAGCGCGACGAGGCGGCGTACGTGCTCGAGTCCGGCAGCGCGCGGTTCGTGCTGCGCGGTCCGGTGCGGGCGGGAACCGATTTGGCCCGGCACGTGGCCGAGCACGGCGACGGCGTCGTGGACCTCGCGATCGAGGTGCCGGACGTGCCGCATGCGTACGCCTTTGCGCTGGCGCACGGCGCGACCGGGCTGGAGGAGCTGCACGAGCTGACCGACGAGGACGGGACCGTCGTGCGAGCGGCGATCGCGACGTACGGGCAGACGCGGCACTCGCTGGTCGACCGTTCCCGGTACCGCGGCCCGTACCTGCCCGGGTTCGTCGCCCGCGGGCCGTCGGGGGCGCCCGACCCGGACCGGATCTTCCAGGCCGTCGACCACTGCGTGGGCAACGTCGAGCTGGGCCACATGGACGAGTGGGTGGACTTCTACCACCGGGTGATGGGCTTCACGAACATGGCCGAGTTCGTCGGGGACGACATCGCGACGGAGTACTCGGCGCTGATGTCGAAGGTCGTCGCCGACGGCAGCCGCAAGGTGAAGTTCCCGCTCAACGAGCCGGCGGTCGGCAAGAAGAAGAGCCAGATCGACGAGTACCTGGAGTTCTACGGCGGGCCCGGGGTCCAGCACATCGCGCTCGCGACCGGCGACATCGTGAAGTCGGTCCGTCGGCTGCGCGAGGCCGGCGTGGAGTTCCTGGACACGCCGGACAGCTACTACGACACGTTGACCGAGTGGGTCGGGACGACGCGGGTGCCGATCGAGACCCTGCGCGAGCTGCGCGTCCTGGCCGACCGCGACGAGGACGGCTACCTGCTGCAGATCTTCACCAAGCCGGTGCAGGACCGTCCGACGGTGTTCTTCGAGCTGATCGAGCGGCACGGGTCGCTGGGCTTCGGCAAGGGCAACTTCAAGGCGCTGTTCGAGGCGATCGAGCGCGAGCAGGCCCTGCGCGGCAACCTCTGAGGTCGCCGGGACGGGTCGGCTGGTCGGTCAGCGGACGGCTTCGAGCAGGGAGCCGTACGAGCGGACCAGGCAGGTGAGCTCTTCGACGAGCAGCGGGCTGCCGAGGTCGCAGCCCTGCCGCACCCACAGGTCGGAGAACACCATCGCGCGGGCCCGCAGCTCGGCCGCCGGCCGGACCGCGTCCACGTCGGTCGCGTAGACGAACGAGTACAGGTCGGCCAGCGCGCCGGTCAGCTCGTCGGCGCCGCCCACGGCCTCCGCCGCTGCGACGGTGCCGTCGGCCGCGGCCGCCTCGTCCAGCTCGTGACTGCCGGGACGGTGCTGGAGCTCACGGTGCACCCGCCACCAGCCGACCTCGCGACGCGCTGCTTCGCCCGGGTCGAGGCCGACATGGTGCACCGACTCCACCAGCGCGTAGAACTTGCGCATCGTCGCCTCGGCGCCGGCTGCGTCGTTGTCCGGGTACGGGGCCCACTGCTGGTTCGCGCGCAGCACCAGGTACGCGCCCTGCACGGTCCGGTGCGCCGGCATCCCGAAACCCTCGCGCACCATGCCGACCGACGCCTGCAGGAACGGCACCCACTCGTGCCGGTAGTAGCAGACCCAGGCGTCGCACTCGTACCGGCCGAGGCGGTGCGGGGCGAACGAGCGCATCGGCGGGAGCGGTCCGGCGGGCGTCCTGCGCGTCACCGGGCCATCATCTGCCGCCCGGACGCCGCCGTGCGCGATGATTCGCCCATGTCGATGGCGCCAGGCTGGTATCCCGACCCGTTCTCCGCCGGGTACCTGCGCTGGTGGGACGGCAAGGCCTGGTCGTCGGCGACGCAGGTAGCCCAACGGACGGACGCGGAGCCTGTCCCCGTGCAGCCGTCGGCGTACTCGCCGCCGCCGTACGGCGCACCGCCGCCGTATCAGCCTCCGCCCACGTACCAGAGTGCCCCGCAGCAGCCGGCGCCGCCGTGGGCCGGGTACCAGCCCTACCCGCCGCCGGCGGCCGGGCCGACGTTCCCGCTGTCGACGTGGGGCTCGCGCTTCGCCGGGCGGCTGATCGACTACCTGATCCTCGCTGTCGTGCTGGTGCCGCTGTACCTGGTCGTGCTCTGGCCGGCGCTGACCGACTTCGTCGACCGGCTGCCGACCGACCCGAGCCAGCCGCTCGACCCGCAGGTCCTCGCGCAGTTCGAGACGCGGGTGGTCGCGCAGGCGCTGCTGCTCGGCCTGGTCTCGGCGGCGGTGCAGATGGCGTACGAGGTCCCGCAGCTGGTGGCGTACGGACGCACGCTCGGCAAGCGGGCGGTGGGGCAGCGGGTCCGGCCGCTGGCCGAGGACCGCACGCTCACCTGGACCGAGGCCTCGGCCCGGACCGGCCTGATGGTCGGCGGCACGGTGATCGCCGGGGGGCTGTTCCTGCTGCTGGACGACCTGTGGCCGCTGTGGGACAAGCCGTGGCAGCAGGCCCTGCACGACAAGGCGGCGAAGACCGTCGTCGTCCCGATGTAGCCCGCAGGCACCCGTCCGCGGCCGGCGCGCGTCTGTGCTCCGACCGGACCCGGCAGGTCAGCGCTCGAGCTGCGTGCGCAGGTGCGTCATGGCGCTGGCCGGTGCACCCACGAGATCCAGCCCGGCCAGCGCCGCACCGAGGACCGGCGCGGCCGCCACGACGACGACGTGCGCGTGCGGCGCGCGGTCCGCGAGGCGGCCGAGGACACCGTCGAGGAGGACGGGTGCGCGTGCCGCGAGCACGCCGCCGCCGAGCACGACGGTGGCAGGCCGGCCGAGGAGCCCCAGCCGGCGCAGCGCGGTCGTCGCGAGCAGGGCGATCTCCTCGGCCAGCCGGTCCACCACGGAGGCGGCGACGGCGTCCCCGTCCGCCGCCGCCGTCACGACGCCGGGGGCCAGCTCGACCAGTCGGCCGGAGTCGAGCTCGCCGAAGTGCAGGGCCTCGGTCACCGCTGTCGCGGTGGGCAGCCCGAAGTGGTCGGCGACCAGGCGGGTCAGCGCGGTGGCCGGACCGCGGCCGTCCTCCTCGCGCACGCCCCACCACAGGGCCTCCTCGCCCAGGTCGGAGCCACCGCCCCAGTCCCCGGACATCCGGCCCAGCGCCGGGAACCGCACGTGCACACCGTCCTCGCGCACCCCCGAGCAGTTGATGCCGGCGCCGCAGACGACGGCGACGGCGTCCGGCTCGTCCGTGCCGGCCCGCAGCAGCGCGAACGTGTCGTTGTCGACGACGGTGCGAGCGGCCCAGCCCTGCGCGTCGGCGGCGGCCTGCAGCTCGACCACCTCGCGCGGGAGGTCGGCGCCGGCGAGGTACAGCACCGCGACCTGCGCGACCGGGTCGGTCGGCGCCAGCCCGGCCGCGGCCTGCGCCTGCCGGACCAGCGTCCCGAGCAGCGTGAACGTGCCCTCCACGCCGAGCACGTGCGGCGAGGACGTGGGCCCGCGTACCGAGGCGAGCACCGCCCCGTCCGCACCGACGAGCAGCAGCCCGGTCTTGCTGTTGCCGCCGTCGACGGCGAGCACCGCCGGCCGTGCGCTCACCGACCACCGGCCCACGGCAGGAACGCGGCGTTCTCGGCGAGCAACCGGTCGGCCAGGCCCTCGGCGAGGTCCAGCTGACCGACGAGCGGGTGCGCGAGCAGCGCGTCCACGACCCGCCCGCGGCCGCCGTGCACGGCCGCCTCGAGCGCCAGCTGCTCGTACGAGAACACATGGCCGACCAGGCCTGCGTACAGCGGCTCGAGCGGTGCGACCGGCAGCGCCCGGGCCCCGGCCGCGTCCACCCGGCAGGGCACCTCGACGACAGCGTGGTCCGGCAGGAACGGCAGCGTCCCGTCGTTTCGGACGTTCACCACCTGCACGTCGCCCCGGTCGCTCACCAGCGACGCGACCAGGTCGATCGCGGCCTCGGAGTAGTACGCGCCGCCGCGCTGCTCCAGCAGGGCCGGCTTGGTGTCGACGGCGGGGTCGGCGTACAGGTCGAGGAGCTCGCGCTCGATCGCGGCGACCTCGGCGGCCCGGGTGCCGTGCGAGCGCTGCTCGGCGACGACGGTGTCGTGGAAGTAGAAGTAGCGCAGGTAGTACGACGGGACCGCGCCGAGGTCGCGCAGCAGCCGGACGGGCATGTCGACGCGGTCGGCCAGCTCCTCGCCGTGCTGGTCGAGCAGCCGCGGGAGCACCTCCTCGCCGCGCACCTGGACGCCGCGGATCCAGGTGAGGTGGTTGAGCCCGACGTGGTCGAGCTGGACCTCCGCGGGTGTGACCCCCAGCTCGGCCGCGAACGACCGCTGGAACCCGATCGCGACGTTGCACAGTCCCACCGCGCGATGGCCCGCCTGCAGCAGCGCCCTGGTCACGATGCCGACCGGGTTGGTGAAGTCGACGATCCACGCGTCCGGCCGGGCCAGCCGGCGCACCCGGTCGGCGATGTCCAGGACGACCGGAACGGTACGGAGCGCCTTGGCGAGCCCGCCCGCCCCGGTGGTCTCCTGACCGATGCAGCCGCAGTCCAGCGGCCACGTCTCGTCCCGGTCCCGCGCGGCCTGCCCGCCGACGCGCAGCTGGAGCAGGACGACGTCCGCGTCGCTCACCCCGGCGTCGACGTCGGACGTGGTGACCACGCTCGCCGGGTGGCCGGCGCGCGCCAGCATCCGGCGGGCCATGCCGCCCACGAGCTCGAGCCGGTGCCCGTCCGGGTCGACCAGCACGAGCTCGTCGACCGGCAGCAGGTCGCGCAGCCGCGCGAAGCCGTCCACGAGCTCAGGGGTGTACGTGGACCCACCGCCCACGACCGTCAGCCTCATGCCTTCGCTCCCGTCCGTGCCGTGGCTCCGCCCGTGGCGGTGCCGCTCGTCGTGGTGGTGCCGCTCGTCGTGCTGGTGAACAGCTGTTCGCGCAGGTCGCGCAGGGCCTGCGCACAGGCGCCGGCCAGGACCGGGTTCGCCGACGGGCCGGCCACCCGGACCCGCGGACGCATCGGGGACGTCTGGTGCAGGCGCGTCACCACCAGTGCGGCGAGCCGGTCGCCCCCGGCTGTGCCCACCGGCCCGCCGAGCACCACCTCGTCGGGGTCGAGGACGGCGGCGACCGCGGCGAGGCCGGTCGAGACCCGCTCGGCCAGCGCGGTCAGGAAGCCGGCGGCCGCAGCGTCCTGGTCTGCGACGGCCCGCGCGACGGCGTCGGCCGCGGTGCGTCCGGGCGCGCCGTGCGTCCTGGCCAGGGCCGCGACCGCGGGGCCCCCCACCAGGTCCTGCAGCGGCAGCCGGCCGGCCGGACCCGCGACGGGGATGTACCCCACCTCGCCGGCGCCGCCGTGCGCGCCGCGGTACAGCACGCCGCCGAAGCGGATCGCCAGCCGCAGGCCGTCGCCGAGCCAGAAGTACGCGGAGCTGCCCCGACCGGGTGCGTCGCAGTCGGTCGCGTCGGCGGCGGCGGCCAGGTTCACGTCGTTCTCGATGGTCACCGGGCAGCCGGCTGCAGCAGTCAGCGCGGCCCGCAGCCCGGGTCGCGACCAGGCCGGCAAGTGCGCGGCGTACGTCAGCGCGTCGGATTCGGGGTCGTACGCGCCCTGCACGCCCACGGCCACCGATCCGATCGCACGGCCGCCGGTGCGCGCGGCCGCGGAAACCGCCCCGAGGATCCGGTGGACGTCGCGGCCCGGGTCGTGCGCGCCGGCGGCCCGGGGCAGCGGCACCGTAGCCTCACCGAGCGTCGTGCCGGCTGCGTCGACGACCCGGGCGATGCCGCGGTGCGGGTCGAGGTCGAGGCCGACCGCGAGCCCGGCCGAGCCGTCGACGGCGTACAGCCGGGCGCTGGGTCCCCGGGCGCCGGTCTCCGCGCCGACCTCGTGGACCAGTCCGGCCAGCTCCAGCCGGCTCAGGAGCTGGGAGGCGGTGACCTTGGAGAGTCCGCTCAGCTCGCCCAGCCGGGCCCTGGTCAGCGGACCGTGGCTGACGAGCAGGTCGAGGGCGGCGCGGTCGTTGAGGGCGCGCAGGAGCCGCGGCGTACCCGGCACCGGCTCGGTCACGACGGCTCCTTCGCCCTGTGCGACCCCGCGCGCTACTGACAGGAAACTTTCCAGTCAAAAGACTAGCCGACAGCTCAGGGGGCGGGGAAGTCAGACGGCGGGGAGCACGGAGCCGGCCACCTCGCCGAGCGTCAGCCGCCCCCCGTCCAGCGCCGGCGCGCCCGCCCGCAGCACGACGGTGTCACCGTCCTCGAGGAACGTGAGCACACGGCCGCTCGGCAGGGTCAAGGGCTCGCGGCCGCCCCAGGACAGCTCGAGCAGCGAGCCGCGCTGGTCATGCCCGGGTCCGGTGACCGTGCCGGAGGCGAACAGGTCGCCCGTCCGCAGCGAGGCGCCGTTCGCCGTCATGTGGGCCAGCTGCTGCCCCGGCGTCCAGTACATCGAGGCGAACGGCGGTCGCGAGACGACGGTCCCGTCCAGCTCGACCTCGAGCGAGAGGTCGAGCGCCCACGGATCGGGGTCGTGCAGGTACGCCAGCGGGGGCGGGTCCTGCTCGGGCGGCGGCACCCTGGCCGCGGCAAGAGCGGCCATCGGCGTCACCCACGCCGAGACCGATGTCGCGAACGACTTGCCCAGGAACGGTCCGAGCGGCTGGTACTCCCACGCCTGCACGTCGCGCGCCGACCAGTCGTCGAGCAGCACGACGCCGAACACGTGCTCGGCGAGCGCCGACGCCGGCACCCGGCTGCCCTGGACGGACGGGACGCCGACGACGAACCCGACCTCGGCCTCGATGTCCAGACGGC
Source organism: uncultured Actinomycetota bacterium (assembly GCA_963711005.1). GTDB lineage: Bacteria > Actinomycetota > Actinomycetes > Prado026 > Prado026 > CAVQCJ01. The sequence goes on from CAVQCJ010000003.1 coordinate 81,641, forward strand.
GGCTGGGGCCGAAGTCCGGGTCCGCGTCCGAGCCGGGTCGGCGCTGCCCGCAGGGGCGTACGACCGGGGTCCCGGACACCATCACCGTGCCGGACCGGCCGTGGTAGCCGATCGGCAGCCAGCGCCAGTTCGGCGGCAGCCCGGGTGCGTCCGGGCGGAAGATCGCGCCCACGTTCATGGCGTGCTGCTCGGAGGAGTAGAAGTCCACGTAGTCGGCCACCTGCCAGGGCAGCAGCGACGTCACCTCGGCCACGGGGTACAGGTGCGGCGCGACGGTGTCGCGGTGGCTCGGCTCGGTGAGCAGCTCGGTGACCCGTTCGCGCACGCCCGCCCACGCGCGCGGACCACGGGCGAGGAACGTGTTCAGCGCCGGCTCGGTGAAGTCGCGCCCGTGCGGCACCGACACGGCCCCGAGGTCCAGCACCTGGTCGCCGATCCGGACCCCGCAGCGCGCCGCGGCGCCGGGCGGGGCGAACACCCCGTACGGCAGGTGCGTCGGGCCGAACCCGGTCCCGGCGGGCAGGTCGACCCACGTCGTGGGCCAGTCGCGGGTCATGGCTGGGCGTCCGCCATCAGGCCCAGCGCCACCAGGTCGGCGACCGGGTCCTGCACCCCGCAGCAGCCGAACGAGACGAACGCCCGGCGTACGGCCGGCACGTCGGCGCCGGCGAGCACGCCCAGCAGCGCATCAGGGCGACGCTCGCCGAGCAGCCGCGCCATCCCGGCCGCGTCGGCGCCGTCCGCCCCGGCACTGACCGCGGCCAGCACGTTCAGGAAGCCGTGCTGCTCTGTCCCGTCCGGCGTCGCCGACCGGACCGCGTGGTGCAGACCGGCGGTGAGCTTGAACGGGAGCCGCCGGTCCAGCGCGGCGCGCAGGAAGCCGGCCAGCTCGGACTCCGACGGCACGGCCTGTGCGGTCGGTCCGCCGGTTCGGTACTTGGCCCGCTCGGCTCCGTCCGCCGCCAGCGCGTCCAGCGCGCCCATGTACCCGGACCGGGGCATCTCGACGTACGTCGTCACGGACAGCGTCAGGTGGTCGAGCAGCACCTGGGTGGCGGCAGCCGGGTCGTGGCCCGAGGGCAGGGCGGTCTCGGCCTGGACGAGCCGGGCCCGGTCCTCCTGGTCGAGCAGGGCCAGAGCGCCCTGGAGCAGACCCGCCAGCCCGGCGTTCGCGTCGGCCACCAGCCCGACGGCGAGGTCGTCGCCGGCCCGGGTCGCGGCCAGCAGTTCCTGGACCTGGTTCGGGCGGACCAGCAACGGTCCGACCGCCTCGCCGTACCAGGCCGTGCGGTGGTCGCGGTACGCGGCGACGGCGTCGGGGACGGTCGCGTCGCCGGGCGGGAAGACGGCGGCGTCGTCGAACAGGCCCCGGACCAGGCCGGGCAGGACGGCGCGCAGGCGCTCCGGCGCGGGCGTTGACACGACGGGTGACGGTAGCGGACGCTCTTGTGACAGGACAGCGATGTCCGATATCCGGTACAACGATCTCCGGTCGGACGCGATCCACGATCACAGGAGCGGCGATGCCGTACTACCGCGCAGTCGGAGAACTCCCGCGCAAGCGCCACACGCAGTTCCGGCGTCCGGACGGCGGGCTGTACGCCGAGGAGCTCATGGGCATCGAGGGCTTCTCGAACGACTCGGCGCTGCTCTACCACCGGCACCTGCCGACCGCGATCGTCGCGGCCGAGACGGCGGACGAGGTGACCGTCGCCCGCAGCACCCGGCCGAACCACCCGCTGCTGCCCCGGCACCTGCTCACCCACAAGCTGGACCCGGGCCCGGCCGACGCGGTGACCGGCCGCCAGCTGTTGATGGCCAACGCCGACGTACGGATCCTGTACGCCGTCGCCGACATCGCCTCGCCGCTGTACCGCAACGCGATCGGCGACGAGCTGGTCTATGTCGAGTCCGGGTCGGGCCGCGTGGAGACCGTGTTCGGCGCGCTGGCGGTCGGCGCCGGTGACTACGTCCTGCTGCCGACCTCGACCACGCACCGGTGGGTGCCGGACGCGTCGGCGGGTGAGCCGCTGCGCCTGCTCGTCAACGAGGCCAGCGGGCACGTCGGGCCGCCGCGGCGCTACCTGTCCCCGCGCGGGCAGTTCCTCGAGCACAGCCCGTACTGCGAGCGCGACCTGCGCGGGCCGGTCGAGCCCCTGCAGGTCGACGAGGAGAACGTGGACGTGCTGGTGCGGCACCGGCAGGGCGTCACCCGGTACACGTACGCCAACCACCCCTTCGACGTCGTGGGCTGGGACGGGTGCCTGTACCCGTACGTGTTCAGCATCAAGGACTTCGAGCCGATCACCGGCCGCCTGCACCAGCCGCCGCCGGTGCACCAGACCTTCGAGGGGCCCGGCTTCGTGGTCTGCTCGTTCGTGCCGCGGCTGTTCGACTACCACCCGATGTCGATCCCCGCGCCGTACAACCACGCGAACGTCGACAGCGACGAGATGATCTTCTACGTGGGCGGCGACTTCATGAGCCGCAAGGGCGCCGGGATCGAGATGGGGTCGATCACGCTGCACCCCAGCGGGTTCGTGCACGGACCGCAGCCCGGCAGCGTGGAGGCCTCGATCGGTGCGCAGAGGACGGAGGAGTACGCCGTGATGGTGGACACCTTCCGACCGCTCGAGCTGGCCGACGCGGCGTTCACCTGCGAGGACGAGGGCTACCCGTGGACCTGGGCCGGCGGTTCGGCCCGGCTCACCGGCCCCGACAGCGGCGCCCACGCCGGCTGACCGACCCGAAGCTGAGGGGCTCAAGACCGGCCGGGCTAAGGTCGAGGGCAAGGCAAGGGTGCAGTCCCACCCAGCCGACATGCGCTGACACTGTCTGGAGCCTCGTGCGGAACCGTCCCCTGGTGGCCTCCGTCGCCGCACTCGGCGTCGTCGGTGCGCTGCTCGTCGGCGCCGGGTCACCGGCTGCCGCGGTGACGAACCCCCCGCGCCGCATCGTGACCGCCTGGCTGCCCTACTGGACGGCGGCCGCGTCCACCGCGTCCGTCGTCGCCAACAAGGACCTGTTCACCGACGCCAGCCCGTTCTGGTTCACGGCGTCGTCGGCGACGACGATCACCGCCCAGCTCGACGTCCCCACCCGGCAGTCGGTGACCGACCAGCTGCACGCAGCCGGCATCCCGGTCTACCCGACCGTCACCGACAGCCTGGCCGCGCATGGGATGGCCGCAGTGCTGGCCAACGCGACGACGCGGCTGCAGCACGTCAACGCGTTGCTGGGCACCGTGATCGCCGGCGGCTATGACGGCGTCGACCTGGACTACGAGAAGTTCGCCTTCTCCGACGGCTCGTCGACGTGGGCGACCACCCGGCCGTCCTGGGTCGCGTTCGTCGCGCAGCTGTCCGCGGCGCTGCACGCGCGCGGCAAGAAGCTGTCCGTGACCACGCCGTACATGACCGGTCCGACCACCGGCTACTGGGTGTACGACTGGGCCTCCATCGGCCCGTACGTCGACCGGCTGCGGATCATGACCTACGACTACAGCACCTCGCACGCCGGTCCGATCGCACCGATCAGCTGGGTGACGGCGACGGCTGCGTTCGCGGCCACCCAGCTGAACCCGTCGAAGGTCCAGCTCGGCGTGCCGACGTACGGGTACGACTGGCCGTCGACGACGGCCGGCTGCCCGGTGGACAATGTGCCGGTGCGGCAGTCGCTCACCGCGACGGCGGCGGCCGCGCTCGCGGTCTCGCTGGGCCGCCCGACGACCTGGGACAGCGCGTACGCCGAGCGCACCTTCACGTACACGAAGACCTACACCGGGCACTCCGGCACCGGCACCCCGGCCTCGTGCACGATCACCCGCACGGTCTGGTACGACGAGCGCAACGCGGTGGTCACCCGGGCGCACCTCGTCGGCACCTACCACCTGGGCGGGATCGCGCTGTGGACCGTCGGTGCCGAGGACGCGGGGCAGTGGCCGTTGCTGCGCAGCTACGCGCAGACGATCGCGCCGGACGTGAGCTTCACCCGCGCCTCGTTGAGCACCCCGAAGGTCGCGTACGGCCAACCGGTCACGATCTACGGGTCCGTCACCCGTGGCAAGGGTGGTACGCCGATCGCGGGCGCCACCGTGCAGATGCAGGCCCAGCTCGTCGGCGCGCACACCTGGGGGACGCTGCAGACCGGGCCCACGTCGCCCGACGGCGCCGTGCAGTTCGCGCACACCCCGACCGGGCCGACGAGCTACCGGCTGCTCACGGTCGCGGCGTTCGACCACACCGCCGGTTACAGCCCGGTCACCACGGTCGCGGTCAGCCGCACGATCTCGCTCGCGGCGACCCCGACGACCCTCGGGCACGGCGGGACGTTCACCCTGTCCGGCGTGGTGCGGCCGTACGCCGCTGGGATCACGGTGTACGTGCAGCGCTGGAACGGTGCGGCGTACGCCACGGTGGCGACGGTGGTCGCCGCCCCCGGCGGGGTGTTCAGCTACCCGGTGAGGACCACGACAGCCGGCGCCTACGGCTACCGGGTCTTCGTGTACGCCGACGCGAAGTACGCGGCGTTCACGACCGGCCGGGTGACGGTCACCGCGACCTGATCGAGGCCCGACCGCCGAGCCGGGCGCGTCAGGCGCGCTCGGTGCCCCGCTGGTCGAACGACATCGCACGTTGCAGGGCCGCGGCCCGCAGCTCCCGCGGGATCTCGACCGGACCGCCGATGCCGGCTGCGTTGATCCCTGCCTGCGCGGCCTCCTCCACGATCCCGCCGGTGAGGATCGCCAGGTCGGGGGAGCGGTGGAAGACCAGCACGCCGTGGTTGGCCAGGAGCACGGCCGGCACCCCAGGCACGACCGCGGCCCGGATGTTCGCGACTGCCTCGTCCGACCCGCGCGGTCCGTACCCGGCCACCGGCACGCCGTCGGGCAGACCGAACATCGCCAGGGCCTCGACCCAGCAGCCGATCGGTCGGCCGGCGACCGCGTAGGCGGTGGCGTGCGGCGAGTGCGTGTGCAGCACGCACCCCACCTCGGCGTTGTCGACGTACATGGCCGTGTGCATCGCCACCACCGCGCCCTGGATGGGCGGGAGATCGCCCTCGAGCAGGGTCCCGTCGAGGCCGACCCGGACGACGGCCGCCCGTGGGTGGTCGCGCAGCGACGGGGCCGCGGTGAAGTACATCTCGTCCGCACCCGGCACCCGGATGCTGACGTTCCCGTGGCCGTTCGTCGAGACGGCGCCGCTGGCGACGACCCGCTGCGCGGTCTCGATCACCTGGTCGACGAGGTCGGTGTCCATGGACCCTCCAGCTGTGCGCGCCGGGCGGCGCCCGTCATCACGTGGGCCCAGTCTGCTGCCTGGTGGAGTCGAGCTGGGACCGGGTCAGGAAGAGGGCGCCGGTCAGGTCGGCGCCGGTCAGGTCGGCGCCGCGGAAGTCGGTGCCCATCAGGTCCGCGCGGCTCAGGTCCGCGCCGCGCAGGTCGGCCCCGATCAGGTACGCGCCCCTGAGGTTGGCCCTGGCGAGGTCGGCGCCGCGCAGGTCCGCCCCGACCAGGTCGGCTCCGCTGCGGTCCGGTCCTGGCGCACCCCCGTCGGCCCGGGCGAGCGCGCTGGCCGCCAGGAGCACGGCGTTGACGGCTCGCCGGTGCGCGGTCAGGTCCGTGGCCCCGAGCGCGGCGGCGTGCTGGGCCGCCATCGCCTCGGTCTCCGCGGACCGGGTCCGGAGCTCGGGGTGCAGCGGGCCGGCGGCCGGCAGCGTCAGGGCCTCGGTGAGGTAGAAGAGCAGCTCGTGCAGCTGCCGGACGGCTCCGAACACCGCGAACATCCTCGGCGCGAGCGCAGGGTCGTGCCGCCAGTCGCGACCGCCGAACCCCTCCTGCGTGACCCGCTGACCGGCGCCGAAGCAGTCGTACGCGACGCATCCGGGGAAGCCCTCCGGCCGCAGCCGGGCGTGGATGCCGCAGCGGAAGTCCGCCTGCAGGTTCGGGCACGGCGTCCCGGCGGGTTTGTCGAGGGCGAAGTCGGCCGAGGCCGAGAACGCCGGCGCCACGCAGCACAGCGCGGCGCAGCGGGAGCAGTCGGCGTGCAGCTCGGGCACGATCGGGTCTCCGGGCCCGCGCGTCAGGACAGGCAGACGGCGGGAAGGTCGAACCAGCGCAGCGCCTCGAAGTCGGCGGACACGCCGGGCGGCGCGTCGTCCGAGGGCTCGGGCCGGTCGGCCAGCAACGCCCGCGCCTCCTCCAGGTAGCCGGCCAGCGCGCTCTCCGGAGCGGTCTCGCCGTGGTGCGGGTAGCACAGGACACCGTCCGCGTCGTAGCCGACGTCGGCCAGCCGCAGCGGCGGCTCGACCGGCCCGGACCGGTGCCGCCACATCCCCGACGCCGGGTCGAACCGGTAGTCCGACAGCAGCGCCCACCCGCAGTCGGCGACCAGGGCGACCGCGTCGACGATGTACTGGAAGACCGCCTCGCTGATGAAGTAGTTGAACGACACCCGGACCCAGCCGGGCTTGATCCCCTCGCAGCCGTGCGTGATCTCCCGCTCGAACTCGTGCGAGCGCTCGATGTCGATGCCCAGCAGCCGGTGCCCGTACGGGCCGGCGCAGGAGCAGCCGCCGCGGGCCTGGATGCCGAACAGGTCGTTGAGCACTGCGACGACGAAGTTGTGGTGCAGGTAACGGCCGCCGGGCCTGCGCACCGTGAACGAGACGATGGACAGCCGCTCGGCGGCGCGGTTGCCCAGCACCCCGATCGTGTCGTGCAGGTCCCAGGCATGCATCGCGCGCTGCACGTAGTCGTCCTCGCGGGCCCGGATGGTCTCGACGCCGACGGCCTGCTTGAGCCCGAACACCAGCCCGGCCCTGATCGACTCGACGATCGCGGGCGTCCCGCCCTCCTCCCGGTGCACCGGGTCGGACAGGTAGACGTGCTCGCTGGGGTTGACGTACGACACGGTCCCCCCGCCGACGACGTCCGGGACCGTGTTGGTGAGCAGCTCGCGCCGCAGCACCAGCAGACCGGGCGTGCCGGGGCCGCCGATGAACTTGTGCGGCGACAGGACGATCGCGTCTTTGTACGCCTGCGGGTGCTCGGCGCACACGGGGTTCATGTCGATCTCGACGTACGGGCCGGCGGCGGCGAAGTCCCAGCAGGCCAGCGCGCCGTGCCGGTGCAGCAGGTCGGAGATGCGATGGGTGTCGCTGACGATGCCGGTGACGTTGCTGGCCGCGCTGAACGCCCCGATCTTCAGCGGGCGGCCGGCGTGCCGCTCGAGCTCGGCGGTCAGCCGGGAGACGTCGATGTGCCCGTCGGCGTCCTCGGGGATCACGACGACGTCGGCGATCGACTCCCGCCACGGCAGCTCGTTGCTGTGGTGCTCGAAGGGACCGATGAACACCACCGGACGCTCGGCCGGCGGGATGTGCGAGGACAGGGCGTACCGCGCGTCCAGGTCGGCGGGCAGCCGCAGGTTCAGGATGCCGACCAGCTTGTCGATCGCCCCGGTCGACCCCGAACCGGCGAACAGCACGCAGGTGCTCTCGTCGCCGCCGACCGCATCGTGGATCAGCCGCCGGGCGTCCTCGCGCAGCCTGGTGGTCTGCAGGCCGGTCCCGCTGGATTCGGTGTGCGTGTTCGCGTACCGGGGCAGCACCTCGTCGCGGATGAAGTCCTCGACGAAGGTCAGCGCCCGCCCGCTGGCGGTGTAGTCGGCGTACGTCGTGCGGCGCGGCCCGTACGGGCCGGGCATGACCTGGTCGTCGCCGATCACCGCCTCGCGGATGCGACGCAGCAGGGGCGGGTCGGGCAGGTCCGGCACGCGGCATACGGTAGCCCCGGTCCGGCCCTCTCGGGGACCGCGGGTGTCGTGCCACGATGGCCCGGTGCGGACCACACGAGTCGTTCGGGCGACGGCGCCGGTCGAGGTCCCGACCGAGCTGGAGCGGCCCGAGTCCGAGTCGATGGTGCTGCCCGAGATGCCCTGGGTGACCGTGGTCTGGAACGACCCGGTGAACCTCATGTCCTACGTCGCGTACGTCTTCCGCACCTACTTCGGCTACCCGCCCAAGAAAGCGGAGCGGCTGATGCTCGCGGTGCACAACGAGGGCCGGGCCGCGGTCTCGGCCGGGACCCGCGAGGAGATGGAGCGCGACGTCGTGGCCATGCACGGGTACGGCCTCTGGGCCACGATGCAGCAGGACGGCTGAGGCCGCCGGTGGCGACGACGGGGTTCCGGCGGGCCCGGGGCGGAGCGGTCACGATGACGGTGCCGGAGGACGAGGCGCCGGTCCTGCGCGGGCTGCTCGAGCAGCTGGCTGAGCTGGTGGCCCCGGCCGAGCCGCTCGACGACGACCCGCTGGCCGCCCTGGTGGGCATCGGGAGCCAGACCGGCACCCCGGACGACCCGGTGCTGGCCCGGCTGTTCCCGGACGCCTACCCCGACGACCAGGAGGCGGCCTCGGAGTTCCGCCGGTACACCGAGTCCGGGCTGCGCGAGTCCAAGCAGTCGAACGCCCGGACCGCGCTGGCCACCCTGGACGCCCCCGGCACCGAGCACCGGCTGACCGACTTCGAGGTCCAGGCCTGGCTGGGCGCGCTCAACGACCTGCGGCTGGCCCTGGGCACCCGGCTGGACGTGACCGAGGACTGGCACGCCCAGGCCGCCGCCCTCGACCCCGACGACCCGGCGCTGGTCCTGTTCTCGGTCTACGACTGGCTGAGCATGCTGCAGGAGCTGCTGGTCCGCTGCCTGCGCTGACCCGAGCACGCCGGTGGGCGCGGATAGGCTCTGCAGCGTGCTCACCATCGGCCGGGACGTGCTCGACGCGATCGTCGCGCACGCCCGGCGGGACCACCCGGACGAGGCCTGCGGGATCGTCGCGGGTCCGGTCGGCAGCGACCGGCCGGAGCGGTTCGTGCCGATGCTCAACGCCGCCCGCTCGCCCACGTTCTACGAGTTCGACTCCGCGGACCTGCTGCGCCTGTACCGGGACCTGGACGCCCGCGACGAGGAGCCGGTCGTCGTCTACCACTCGCACACGGCGACCGAGGCCTACCCATCGCGCACCGACGTGAGCTACGCCTCCGAGCCGGCGGCCCACTACCTGCTCGTGTCCACACGGGACCCCGACCGGGCCGAGATCCGCTCCTACCGGATCGTGGACGGCGCGGTCACCGAGGAAGAAGTCCGGGCCGTGCCCGCGTTGGACTCGGCGGACAGCACGTCCTGAGCCGGCAACCCGCCCCCGTACAGAGGAGACACCGCACCGATGGCCGTCGAGGTCCGCATCCCGACCATCCTCCGTCCGTACACCGGCGGGGAGAAGTCCGTCGACGGCAGCGGGGGCACCCTCGGCGAGCTGTTCACCGACCTGGACAGCCGGCACCCAGGGCTGCGCGAGCGCCTGGTCGAGGACGGGCAGCTGCGCCGCTTCGTGAACGTCTACCTCAACGACGAGGACGTCCGGTTCCTGGGCGGGCTGGAGACGCACCTGGCCGACGGCGACGACGTGACGATCCTGCCCGCGGTCGCCGGCGGCAGCTGAGCCCGTGCGCTTCGACTCCCTGCTGGACTCCGTCGGGCGTACCCCGCTGGTCGGGCTGCCACGACTGTCCCCGTCTCCGGAGGTCCGGCTCTGGGCCAAGCTCGAGGACCGCAACCCGACCGGCTCGGTCAAGGACCGGGCCGCGCTCGCGATGGTGGAGGCCGCCGAGGCCGACGGCTCACTGCGGCCGGGCGACACGATCCTGGAGCCCACGTCGGGGAACACCGGCATCTCGCTGGCGATGGTGGCGCGGCTCAAGGGCTACTCGCTCATCTGCGTGATGCCGGAGAACACCTCGCCCGAGCGGACCCAGCTGCTGCGGATGTGGGGGGCGCAGGTCGTCTACTCCGCGGCCGCCGGCGGCTCGAACGAGGCGGTGCGGGTGGCCAAGGAGCTGGCCGCGGAGCATCCCGAGTGGGTGATGCTCTACCAGTACGGAAACCCGGCGAACGCCGAAGCGCACTACCGCGGGACCGGCCCCGAGATCCTCGCCGACCTGCCCACCGTCACCCACTTCGTGGCCGGGCTCGGGACGACGGGGACGTTGATGGGCGCCGGGCGGTTCCTGCGCGAGAACGTCCCCGGGATCCAGATCGTGGCGGCTGAGCCGCGGTACGGCGAGCTGGTGTACGGCCTGCGCAACCTCGACGAAGGGTTCGTCCCGGAGCTCTACGACGAGTCGGTGCTGACCACCCGGTTCTCGGTCGGCCCGCGCGAGGCCGTGCGGCGCACCCGCGAGCTGCTCGAGCAGGAGGGGATCTTCGCCGGGATCTCCACCGGGGCGATCCTGCATGCGGCGCTCGGCGTGGCCCGCAGGGCGGTCCGGGCCGGAGAGCGGGCGGACATCGCCTTCATCGTGTGCGACGGCGGCTGGAAGTACCTGTCGACCGGCGCGTACGAGGGCGGGCTGGACGACGCCGAGGCTTCGCTCGAGGGCCAGCTCTGGGCCTGAGGCGTCCGCGTCGACCGGACACGTAGGCTGGTCGGCTGTGACGGACGCCCCCATCGGCATCTTCGACAGTGGAGTCGGCGGCCTGACCGTCGCACGCGCGGTCCTGGACCAGCTCCCGGACGAGCCCGTGCTGTACGTGGGGGACACGTTGCGCGGTCCGTACGGCCCGCAGCCGCTCGCGCAGGTGCGGGCCATGGCGCTGGACGTGATGGACCACCTGGTCGACCAGGGCGTGAAGCTGCTGGTGATCGCGTGCAACAGCGCCAGCGCCGCCGTCCTGCGCGACGCCCGGGAGCGGTACGACGTACCGGTGGTCGAAGTGGTGCACCCCGCTGTCCGCCGGGCCGTGCAGGCCACCCGCAACGGCAGCGTCGGGGTGATCGGCACCGTCGCCACGGTGACCAGCGGCGCGTACGAGGACTCCTTCGCCGCCGCCCCCGACCTGGCGCTGACCGTGCGCGCCTGCCCCCGGTTCGTGGAGTTCGTCGAGTCCGGGGTGACATCGGGCGACGAGCTGCTCGCGGTCGCGCACGACTACCTCGACCCGGTCGCGGAGGCCGGTGTGGACACCCTGGTGCTGGGCTGCACGCACTACCCGTTGCTGACCGGCGTCATCGCCTACGTCATGGGGGACGGCGTGACGTTGGTGTCCAGCGCCGAGGAGACGGCCAAAGACGTCTACCGCACGCTCGCCGGCGAAGGACTGCTGCGGCCGCCGGGGCGGTCCGCTCCCGTGCACCGCTTCCTGGCCACCGGCGACCCCGACGCGTTCACCCGGCTGGGCCGGCGCTTCCTCGGCCCCGAGATCGGAGCCGTCGGCCGGGCGGACCTGGCTCCCGCGGCCGTCTGGGCACGCGCGTGAGGCTGACCGTCGTGGGCTGCTCGGGCTCGATGCCGGGACCTCGGTCGGCCGCGTCCTGCTACCTCGTCGAGCACGACGGGTTCGCGCTGGTCCTCGACCTGGGCAGCGGCGCGCTGGGGGCGCTGCAGATGTACGTCCGGCCGCAGGACGTCGGGGCCGTGCTGCTCAGCCATCTGCACGCGGACCACTGCATGGACCTGTGCGGGATGTACGTCGCGCTCCGGTACACGCCCGCCGGCGACCCCGGGGACCGCATCCGCGCGGACCGGCTGCCGGTGCACGGCCCGCCGGGGACCGGCGAGCGGATCGCCGCGGCGTACGGGGTACTGATGGCGGATCTGGGCCGGGTGCTCGCCTTCCACGATGTGCTGCCGGGGACGTTCGCGCTCGGACCCTTCGAGGTCACGGCGGCGCCGACCCTGCACCCCGTGCCGTGCCACGCGCTGCGGCTGGCCGCCGGGGGCCGCACCCTCGTCTACACCGGGGACACCGCGCCGTGCGCTCCCGTCGACGCGCTGGCGGCCGGTGCGGACGTGCTGCTGGCCGAGGCGTCCTTCACCGTCGCCGCGCACAACCCGCCCGACCTGCACCTGACCGCCAGGCAGGCCGGCGAGCTCGCCGCCCGGGCCGGGGTGGGCCGGCTGGTCGTCACCCACGTACCGCCCTGGTACGAGCCGGATGCCGCGCTCGCCGAGGCCGCGACGGCGTACCACGGGCCGGCGGTGGCCGCCGAGCCCGGCTTGGTCGTCGACGTGTGAGAGGCGCTGGTTAGAGTCCTGCGCATGTCTTCGACCCCGCTGACCGGAACGCGCGTCGACGGCCGCTCGGCCGACGAGCTGAGGCCGGTGACGATCACCCGCGGCTGGCTGGACCATGCCGAGGGGTCGGTGCTGGTCGAGTTCGGCCGTACCCGGGTGCTGTGCGCGGCGTCGTTCACCGAGGGGGTGCCGCGGTGGAAGCGGGGCAGCGGCTCGGGCTGGGTGACCGCCGAGTACGCCATGCTGCCGCGCAGTACGAACACCCGGTCGGACCGCGAGTCGGTCAAGGGCCGGCTCGGCGGTCGCACCCAGGAGATCTCGCGGCTCGTCGGGCGCTCGTTGCGCGCGGTCGTCGACCACGCCGCGCTGGGGGAGAACACCGTGGTGCTCGACTGCGACGTGCTGCAGGCCGACGGCGGCACCCGGACCGCGGCGATCACCGGCGCGTACGTCGCGCTGGCCGACGCGGTCGAGTGGGCGCGGGCCGAGGGGCTGCTGCGGGCCGGGGCCGAGCCCTTGTCCGGGTCGGTCGCGGCGGTGTCGGTCGGGGTCGTCGACGGCTCGCCGCTGCTGGACCTGTGCTATGAGGAGGACGTGCGCGCCGAGACGGACATGAACGTGGTCATGACCGGCGACGGCCGGTTCGTGGAGGTCCAGGGGACCGCCGAGGGCGAGCCGTTCGACCGGCTGCTGCTGGACCGCCTCCTCGAGCTGGCCGGTGTGGGCTGCCACGAGCTGACCGCGATCCAGACCAGGGCGCTCGGGTGAGGCTGGTACTCGCCAGCCGCAACGCGCACAAGGTCACCGAGCTGCGCCGGATCCTGGGCGACGCGGGCCTGGCGGTCGAGCTGCTGACCGTGGCGGACTTCGACGGTGTCTTGGCTGTCCCCGAGGTGGCCGAGACCGGCGTGACGTTCGCCGAGAACGCCCTGCTCAAGGCCCGGGCGGTGCGCTGGGCGACCGGGGCGGCGTCCGTCGGGGACGACTCCGGCTTCTGCCTGGAGGTCATGGGCGGGATGCCGGGGGTCTTCTCGGCGCGCTGGTCGGGGCGGCACGGGGACGACCGGGCGAACCTCGAGCTGGTGCTGGCGCAGGTGGCCGACGTCCCGGACGAGCACCTGGGGGCGTCGTTCGTCTGCGCGGCTGCGCTCGCCAGGCCGGACGGCACCGAGCTCGTCGTCGAGGGCCGGTGGCCGGGGCGTCTGGTCCGGGTCCCGCGCGGGTCGAACGGGTTCGGCTACGACCCGATCTTCGTGCCCGAGGGGGAGCAGCGAACCTCGGCCGAGCTCTCGGACGAGGCCAAGGACGCGGCCAGCCATCGCGGGCGTGCCCTGCGCGCCCTGCTGCCCGCCATCGCCGAGCTGGCCGAGCAGCCGGAACAGCCCGAGCAGCCCGAGCAGCGGCACGGCGCCTAACGCCCCGCCGGGTCGTCGAACGTCGGGCCAGGAACCCGGTGCAGCAGCCCGAGGACGAACGGCGGGACCAGCAGGTCGGCGGCCGCGGCTGCGTACCCGCCGTCGGTGCGTCCGGGCACCCACGCGACGCGGTCGCCATCCCCGGCCACGATCCGGGCCAGCGAGGCCAGCGCCGGGGCATCGGCGTCGAGGTAGTGCGTGTGCTGGGCCTGCGGCGGCATCGCGTTCGCGGTCTCCGCCGGGAACCGGTGCGCGCCGAACGCCTGCGCCGCCGGGTCGACATCGAACGCGCTGAGATGGCTCACCGGGTCGCCGCTCGCCGCGCCGACCCACACGTGACCCGGGTCGACCGGCAGGTCGTCGGCCCGGTCGACGCCGACGCCGGGGCTGCCGAGGACGGCCAGGTCGTCGACGGCGCCCGGAGCGGTCCGCGTGCAGAGCGCTCCGACGACGCTGCCGTAGCTGTGACCCACGACGGTGACGTGCGGCTGGTCGTCGCCGCGGGCGGCGCGCAGCCCGGCGATGTCGTGGGCCAGCTCGTCGGCGCCCTTCTCGGCCCGTCTGGTGCTGAACACCTCCGGGAGGTCGGGCGTCAGGTAGCCCAGCCAGCCGACCGTGGCCACGTCGGGTCGTGCCGCCAGCCGCCTCGTCGCCGAGAACAGGTGCCAGGTCCCGTCGGCCAGCCCGGGCAGGTCTGGGTCGACCCGCGCGCCGAGGCCCGGCACCACGTACGCGACGTGCGCGGCCACGTCGGGCGACCCGAACGCGACGGCCACGCGACCCCGGCCGCCCCAGGCCGTCGGCTCGTACGTCAGCAGCAGCACCGGGACCGGGGACCCGCTCACCGGGTCGAGACGGACCCGGTCGAGCTCGGCCAGGAGCCGCAGGTCGACGGCATGGGCCGCGACCGCCGGGTCGGACGCGTCGCCACCAGCCCTGGCCCCGGTCGGCCAGCGGGCGAGCCGTCGAGCCAGGGTCAGGCGGTTGGCCCGGTCCCTGGCGACCGCCGGCACACCCTCGAGGGCCCCGATCCGCCCCGCTGCGACCGGCTCGGCGGTGAGCCGTCGCTGCTCGGCGGGGGTGTGCGCCGCCCACCACCGCGCCACGTCGGCGGGTGGCGTGGCCGGGGCGGGCACCGTCGACAGCCACGCCGTCACCGCGGGTGCACCGAGCCGGAGCACTGCGTCCGTACGCGAACGAGGCGCCTGCACCCCGCGCGTGACCGCCCGGCACCGGTCGGCCGCCTCGAGCAGGACGGCGGCACACACCACGCCGGCCTGTTGCATCTGCTCCGCCGCCGCGCCGAGCTCGAGCTCGGCCCTGGCCAGGCCCGGACCCGGTGGCAACGGCAGCACGGGCTGCGCGGCCGCCGCGAGCAGGGCCGCTCGAGCTGCCCGCCGGCCCGCCGCGGCCAGTGCGGTGGCAGCCCGGCTCAGGGCATGCGCCGAGACCTCGAGCGCGCGGGCCACCGACGCGAGCCCGTGGGCACGGCGTCGCAGCACCCGCCCGGCGGCGTCCGCGGCCGGGCCGTCCCACCCCGGGCGCAACCCGGGATGGTCGGCGGTCCGCTCCAGCCGCGCGGCGCAGGCCGACAGGTCTCCGACCGCCCCTGTCAACGCCCGCGCGCTGCAGCGTGCGGCGTCGGACTGGACGGGGTCGCCGGTCAGCAGTGTCACGACATTCATCGGGAGACCGCATTCACCTGGAGCTCGTCGGGTTGCCCGTCCGAGTGCGCAGCGCGGCGGCGATGCGCCCGTCGTCCGACACGTACGAGTCGGCGGCGCTCGTCAGGGCCGTCACCACGTCGTGCAGCGCACCCGCCTCGGCCATCAGTGCGGTGCGGGCGTCAGCCGTGAGCAGCTCGAGCGCGCGTGGCACCGGGTCGGGTGCGGCGGCGCCTGCGCGGCCGGCGGCCGGAAGGGCCGCCACGGTCTGCTCCAGCACGCCGGCGACCTGACGCACAGTCGCAGCGAGCTCGCGCAGCGCAGCGGGCGAGACCGTGATCGTCGGTCGACGCTGGTCTGTCGGCAACGTGCGGGCTCCATCTCCTGAGAGGTCCGGTGGGAAAGCCACCCTCCCGATCTCCCGACGGTGCCGGATGCCGGCCGGCGCCTCCTGTGGACGGCGGTCCGAGTCACCCGGATCTGGGGACGGCGTCGGCGACCGGCGCCGTCGCACGCCGGCGCCGCGACGCGGACGGACTGGCACACTGCGCGTCATGCCCGATCCCGCGTCGACCGGCACGAGGGTGTCCGTGTGCGTCGCGGGGGCCACCGGGTGGACCGGTCGTCCCGTCGCCGAGGCGGTCCTCGCCGCCGACGACCTAGCGCTGAGTTCTGCGGTGAGCCGGTCGGCGGCCGGCCGAGACCTCGGCGAGTGGTGGGGGTCGGGCGCCAACCAGGTTCCGGTCTTCGGCTCGGTCGACGCGGCGGCGCTGGACGGTGTCGACGTGCTGGTCGACTACACCTCGCACGAGTCCGCGCTGGCCCATGCGCTCGCCGCGGTCGAGAACGGCGTGAGCGTGGTGGTCGGCAGCTCCGGGCTGGCGGCCGACGACTTCGCGCGGATCGACGCAGCCGCCCGCGCCGGCGGGGTCGGCGTGATCGCAGCCGGCAACTTCTCCGTCACCGCCGCCATGGCCACGGCGGCGGCCCTGCTCGTCGCCCGGTACCTGCCAGAGCGGGAGATCGTCGACTACGCGTCGGCCGGGAAGCCCGACGTCCCGAGCGGCACCGCCCGCGAGATCGCCGAACGACTCGGGGAGGTCAGCCGCCCGACGCTCGAGGTCTCGCTGGCGGAGACCGGCGGTCCGGTCGAGGCGCGCGGCGCGACCGTAGCCGGAACCCAGGTGCACTCGGTGCGGCTGCCGAGCTTCGTGGTCTCGACGGAGGTGGTGTTCGCGCGTCCGGACGAGCGCCTGGTGATCCGACACGACGCCGGCCCGACCCCGACGCCGTACGTGGCCGGGACCCTGCTCGCGATCCGTGCCGTGCAGTCCCATCATGGACTCGTGCGCGGGCTCGACACCCTGCTCCTGGCCCGCGACTCGTAGAACGGGAACCGGCATGACGCTCGCCGATGTGCTGCGAGAACCCGGCGCCACCCCACCGGCCGACCAGGCCCAGCAGGCACTGTCGTACCGGATCCTGCGCAAGTGCGTCGGCGTCGTGGGGCTCGCGCTGCCCACCGTGCTGCTGCTCGCCCACCTCGTCGGCTTCGTGCCCGGCGACCTGCCCGGATCGATCAGCGCGTTCTACTACACGAGGATGGGCGCGTACTTCGTCGGCTCGCTGTGCGCGCTCGGTGTCTTCCTGTTCTCGTACCGGTACGCCAGGCGCGACAACTGGCTCAGCAACGTCGCCAGCGTGTTCGTGATCTTCGTGGCGCTGTGCCCGACTGCTTCCGACACTGGCCCGCACAACGTCTGGAACGTCCTGCACCTCGTCGCGGCGTTCAGCTTCTTCACCGTGGTCGCGGTGTTCTCGGGTTTCCTGTTCACCCGCAAGCCCGGGCAGCCGCACTGGTGGGAACGGTGGCGGCTGCCCTGGGCCGTCCGGACCGCCGAGGACAGGCGGGACTGGGTCTACCGCGTCTGCGCGCTGCTCATCGGTCTGTCGTTGCTCGCGGCCGTCGTCGTGGAGAGGTTCGGCGGGCACATCCTGTTCTGGGGCGAGTCCGTCGCGGTCCTCGCCTTCTCGTTCTCCTGGCTGGTCAAGGGCCAGTTCCGCTGGCTGTGGCAGTGGGTCGTGTTCCCGGACCCCTGACGCGCGTTCGGTGCGGGAGGGGGGACTCGAACCCCCACGCCCTCTCGGGCACCAGGACCTAAACCTGGCGCGGCTGCCAGTTACGCCACTCCCGCCGACGCATGAGCCAGGGTACGGGTCAGTCGACGCCGAGCTCGCGGCGCAGCTTGGCGACGTGGCCGGTCGCCCGCACGTTGTACTGGGCCTGCTCGACGTTGCCCTCGGCGTCGATCACGAACGTGGACCGGATCACGCCCTCGACGGTCTTGCCGTAGAGCTGCTTCTGGCCGTACGCCCCGTACGCGCGCAGCACCGACTTGTCCGGGTCGGACAGCAGCGGGAACGTCAGGTGCTCCTTGTCGCGGAACCTGGCCAGCTTGGCCGGGGCGTCCGGCGACAGGCCGACCACCTGGATCCCTGCCGCCGCGAGGGCAGAGAGGCTGTCGCGGAAGTCGCAGGCCTGCGTGGTGCAGCCGGGGGTCATCGCGGCGGGGTAGACGTAGAGCACCACCCGCTTGCCGTGCAGGTCGGCGAGCTTGAGCGTGTCGCCGTGGTCGTCGGTGAGCGCGAAGTCGGGCGCCGGCTCTCCGGGCTCGAGCCGGACGTTGGTGGTTGCGGTCATCGCGGCGAGGTCCTCCGGGGTGGTGGTCGGTCCGCCTCACGCTAGGTGCCCTCGTCCGGGTCGGCAAACTCAAGGTCGGCGAGCACTGGGGCGCATCCCGGCGGCGACGCGGGCAGGCCCGAGGCCGTACGGTAGGGCCGCACCCGAACGACCCGAGGAGATCGACAGTGAGCCAGCCGGCGGCGCGGACCCCAGACCAGATCGAGGCCGAGATCGCGTCCACGCGGACGGAGCTGACCGGCAACATCGAGACCCTCCAGCGCCGGCTGAGCCCGGCCAGCCTGGCCGAGGCGGCCAGGGACAAGGTCCTGGGCGTGGTCCGCCGCGACGACGGCTCGCTCGACCCGGTCCGCGCCTCGGTGGTTGCCGGCGTGGTGGTGGTGGTCACTCTCTACTTCATCAGGCGCCGCCGGCTGTGACCGCTCCCGACGAGGGCGCCGCGTCCGACAGCCTTCCGGTCAAGCTGCTGCACGACCGGCTCCTGGTCGAGGAGGAGGGCGCGGCCGAGCGCAAGACCAGTGGCGGGATCCTGATCCCGGCCACGGCGCAGGTGGGCAAGCGGCTGGCCTGGGCCCGCGTGGTCGCCGTCGGTCAGAACGTCCGCAACGTGGAGACCGGCGACCGGGTGCTGTTCGAGCCGGAGGACCGCTCGGAGGTGGAGCTGCACGGGACCACGTACGTGCTGCTGCGCGAGCGCGATGTGCACGCGGTCGCATCGTCGCGGGTCGGCGAGAGCGGCACCGGCCTCTACCTGTGAGCCTCACGGAGCTGCTGCGCGAGCGGCGGCCGGCCGACCCGGGTGCGGTGGCCGTGCGCACGCCGCGCGGCGAGGTGATGACGTACGGGGAGCTGGACGCGCGCTCGGCCGCGACGGCCGCGGCGCTCGTCGGGGCCGGCGTTCGCCCGGGCGACCGGGTGGCGGTGCAGGTGGCCAAGTCGGTGGCGGCGGTGGTCCTGCACGCCGCCTGCCTGCGGGCCGGCGCCGTCCAGCTGCTGCTGAACCCGGCGGCGACCGGGGACGAGGTCGCGTACGCGCTGACCGACGGGGAGCCGGTGCTCGTGGTGCGCGACGGCACGCTCGCCGCCACCGGCTCGGGAGGCCCGGGCGGCCCGGGCGGCTCGGCGGTGGCCTTCGACGACGTGCGGCGTGGTGCCGACGACCCGGCGGCGCTGCTGTACACGTCGGGGACCACCGGACGCCCGAAGGGTGCCCTGCTCAGCCACGGCAACCTCGAGCACAACGCGCGGACCCTGGTCGACGCATGGGGCTTCACCGGCGCGGACACCACGCTGCACGTCCTGCCGCTGCACCACACGCACGGGTTGTTCGTCGCGCTGCACTGCGCGCTGGCCAGCGGGTCGACCACGCTGCTGTGCGAACGGTTCGACCCTGCCGAGGCCGTCGCCCTGCTTCCGGGCTGCACCGTGCTGATGGGCGTTCCGACCCACTACCTGCGGTTACTCGCTCAGCCGGGTTTCGACGCCGGCGCGACGGCGGACCTGCGGCTGATGACGTCGGGTTCGGCCCCGCTGTCCGCAGCGACTCACGCGCAGGTCCGCGAGCGCACGGGACATGCCGTGCTGGAGCGGTACGGGATGACCGAGACGTCCATCATCACGTCGAACCCCTTGCACGGTGAGCGCCGGGCCGGGACGGTGGGGCCCGCCCTGCCCGGCGTCGGGGTCCGGGCGGTGGACGACGCGGACCGTCCGGTGCACGTCGGAGCCGTCGGCGCGATCCAGGTGCGCGGGCCCAACGTGTTCGCCGGGTACTGGCGTCGCCCCCAGCTGCGCGCGACGGAGTTCACCGCCGACGGCTGGTTCCGCACCGGCGACCTCGGGTCGCTCTCCGAGGACGGCTACCTGACGATCGTCGGGCGCACCAAGGACGTCGTCATCTCGGCCGGGCTGAACGTGTACCCGAAGGAGGTCGAGGGCGTGCTCGACGCGCTTCCCGGCGTGCTGGAGTCGGCGGTCGTGGGACTGCCGGACGCCGACCTCGGCGAGCGAGTGGTCGCGGTCGTGGTGCCGGACGACGGCGTCCGGCTCGACCCCGACGCGCTGCGGGCCGCCTGCCGGGAACGGCTCGCCGGCTACAAGGTGCCCAAGCAGGTCGTCGTCGTGGACGAGCTGCCGCGCAACGCGCTCGGCAAGGTCGAGAAGGCCCGCCTGCGCGCCACCATGACGGTGGACTAGCCACTGCTGGTCGCTCCGCTCAGGTCAGGGACTTGGCGAAGGCGCGGCTCAGCGGGGAGTCCTGGTAGTGGCCGAAGCCCTGCACGCGCGTGTAGCCGCTCGACCCGTAGAGCGCGATCGCCGCCGGCTGCATGGTTCCGGTCTCGAGCAGGACCCGTCGGTACCCGGCGGCCGCCGCGTACGCCTCGAGCCAGGCCAGGACGGCCCGGGCGTGGCCGCGACCGCGGTGCCCCTCGACCACGTACATCCGCTTGATCTCCGCCGACTCGGCGTCGGTGCGGCGCAGGCCTCCGGTCGCCACGGCGACGCCGTCCACCCAGCCGACCACGAACACCCCGTCCGGCGGCGCGAACTGCTCCGGGTCGGTCTCGGTCTCGTCCGGCCCGCCGTACAGCCGCACGTACTCCTGCTGCACCTGCGCCTCCAGCTCGCGCACCACGGGGTCCGCGTACGGCGTGGGGCGCAGCTCCATCGGTTCGGCGGGCATCTAGCCGGTCACCGCCGTGACAGTTGCGAGCGCCACCATCGCGGCGGTCACCCGGTCGACGTCGTCGTCCGCCATGACGTACGCCGGCATCGTGTAGAGCAGCCGGCCGAACGGTCGCAGCCACACCCCGCGGTCGGCCAGGAACGCGGTCGCCGCGACCAGGTCGACCGGCCCGCGCATCTCGAGGACGCCGATCGCGCCGAGCACGCGGACGTCCGCGACGGCCGGCAGCGCCCGGGCGGCGGCCAGGCCCGCCTCCAGCCGGGCGCCGACCCGGGCGACGTCCGCCGCCCAGCCACGGTCGAGGAGCAGGTCGACAGAGGCCAGCGACACCGCGGCGGCCAGCGGGTTCCCCATGAACGTGGGGCCGTGCATGAGGACACCGGCCGATGCGGGTGAGCGGATGGACACGACGGCGGCGACCTCGTCGGTGCACAGCGTCGCACCCATCGACAGGTAGCCACCCGTGAGCGCCTTGCCGACGCACATCAGGTCGGGGGCGATCCCGGCCTGCTCGCAGGCGAACAGCGTGCCGGTACGGCCGAAACCGGTGGCGATCTCGTCGGCCACCAGCAGCACGTCGTACATGTCGCACAGCTCGCGCACTCGGGCCAGGTAGGCGGGGGAGTAGAACCACATGCCGCCGGCACCCTGGGCGACCGGCTCGAGCACCACGGCGGCGATCTCGTCGGCGTGCTCGGCGAGCAGCTTCTCGAGCTCGTGCGTGTGCGCCGGTTCGAGGGTGTCGTCGTAGCGGCAGGCCGGGCGCGGCGCGAACAGCTGCGCGGGCAGGCCGGGGAACAGCCGGTGCATGCCGGTGTCCGGGTCGCACACCGACATCGCCCACAACGTGTCGCCGTGGTAGCCGCCGCGGAGCGCGAGCATGCGGGTCCGCGCCGGGCGCCCCCGCGCGGCCCAGTACTGCACGGCCAGCTTGAGTGCGACCTCGACCGCGACCGAGCCCGAGTCGCAGAAGAACACGCGCTGCAGCGGCCCCGGGGTCAGCCCGACGAGCCGCTCGGCCAGCGCCACCGCGGGCGCGTGCGTCAGCCCGCCGAACATCACGTGCGCCATCGAGCCCAGCTGGCCGGTGACGGCACGGTCCAGCACCGGGTGCCGGTAGCCGTGCACGGCGGCCCACCACGAAGCCATCCCGTCGACCAGCTCGCGTCCGTCGGCCAGCCGCAGCCGCACGCCGGCGGCGGACCGCACCGGCAGCACCGGGGGCGGGTCGGTAGCGGGGGCGTACGGATGCCAGAGGTGCGCCCGGTCGGCGTCGAGCAGCCGCCCGGCCTCGCCCGGCCCGTCCGCGCCGTCGCCCATGCCCGTCCTGCTCCCTTCCTCGTCCGGCAGCCCAGGGTACGCAGGCGGCCCGGGCCGGCAGACCCTTGCTGTACTCCGTCTGACGTTCTATCGTTCGACGTACTAGAGGACCGAGAGACGGAGGCGGCATGGCGCGCGAGCCGGGAGCGGTCCGCTGGAGCGACCCCGGGCTGCTGATCCTGGGCAGCCTGGCCGCCGAGCCGCGGCACGGGTACGCGATCGTGGGCGACGTCGAGTCGACGACGGGGATCACGCTCGGCCCCGGCACGCTGTACGGCGCCCTCGCCCGGCTCGAGGAGCACGGCCTGGTGCGCGCGCTGCCCGGCCAGGACCGCCGCCGGCCGTACGAGATCACCGCGGCCGGTGCGGGCGTGCTGGCCGAGCAGCTCGGCTCGATGGCGCGGTTCACCCGGACCGGCCGGGCCCGGCTGCAGGCGCGGTCCGCCGGCGGCGCCGCGTGAACGGCCCGCCCTCGGCGTCGCCCCGGCCTTCGGCGTCGCCCCGGCCCGCGCCGCTGCCCTGGCCAGCCCGGGCGCTGCTGGCGACCTACCCGCCGTCGTTCCGCACGCGGTACGGGGCCGAGCTGTCCGCCCTCGTCGAGGACACCGGGACCGGGCGCAGGGTCCTGCTCGACCTGGTCGCCGGCTCGGCGCGCGCCTGGCTGCGGCCGTGCCTGCCGGCCGACCCGGCTGAGCGGGTACGAGGGCGCCGGCTCGCCACGGTCAGCACGGTGTGGGTCTGCTGGTGCGCGGTGTTCGTCTCGAGCGCGGCGCTGCTGCGGGTCCTCGAGGACCCGCCGCCGGCCGGGTACGACCCGAAGCACGGCGGATGGGGTGTGCTGCACGACACGCTCGCCACCGCGTTCGCCGCCGGCTGGGTGCTGGTCCTGGTCGTCGGCGCACCGCTCGGAGTGCGCGCCCTGCGTCGTTCCTCCGTCCGGCGCGTCGTGGTGCCGCCGCTGGTGCTGCTGGCGCTGTGCGTCCTGATGTTCGTGCCGCTGCAGGTGTACGCGTCGCGGCACTGGGTCGCCGCGGGCCGGTCGGCGGCCGAGTCGGACATCCCGGTGTGGTGGGCGGTGCTCGCGCTCGCGTTCGTACTGGCGACAGGCATCGACGCGGCGTGGGGGACGGTGGCCCTGTCGGCCGGCCTGCGCCGGGCCGGCCTGGACGTCGACCGGCTGCGCCGGCCCTCGATCGCCGCCGCGCTGCTGGTCGTGCCGATGGCGGTCGTGGTCGTGCTGGTCGTCGTCGTGGCGCTGCTCGGCGCGCGCCCCGCCTCGGCCGGGGTGCTCGCACCGCTGGTCGTCGCGACCGTCGTGGCGCTGCTGACCCTGCTCGCCGTCGCATCGGTCTCCGCGGTCCGCGGGCTGCGCGTCGCCGGTACTTTGGGGGCATGAACCTCGACGACGCGCGCGCGTTCGTGCGCGAGCACCACCGTGCGGTCCTGAGCACCACCCGGGACGACGGCTCGGCCCAGCTGTCCCCGGTGCTGGTCGCCGTGGACGACGAGGGTCGCCTCGTCGTCAGCACCCGGACCGGTGCGCTGAAGACGCGGAACCTGCGCCGCCGGCCCACGGCTTCCTTGCTGGTCCTCGACGACGGGTTCTTCGGGGACTGGGTCCAGGTCGACGGTGACGTGGAGATCGTCGAGCTCCCGCAGGCACTGGAACCCCTGGTCGACTACTACCGCCGGCTGTCGGGCGAGCACCCGGACTGGGACGAGTACCGGGCCGCCATGGCGCGTGACCAGCGGGTGCTGCTGCGGGTCACGCCGGTGCGCGCCGGGCCCGACGTCTCCGGCTGAGCGCCCGGTCCCGGGTGCGGGGGGCAGCGAGGACTCAACGTGTGCGCAGCGGCGGGAACCGGGTCTGCAGCCCGTCCCCCGCCAGCTGGAACAGCTCGATCTCGCGGGGGAGGTCGGCCAGCCGGTGCGCGCCGAGCCCGACCAGGCGCAGGTCGTCCGGCAGCGCCTCGGCGGCGGCCCTGGTCTGCGCGGACACCACGACCTGGGCGCCGTGCGCGACCGAGCAGATCCGGGCCACCGTGTGCACGGACAGCCCTACGTAGCCGGAGTCGGTGAGGTCGGGGCGACCGGTGTGCACCCCGGCCCGCACCCGGACGGCCGACCCGCCCGGCCAGGACCGCTCGGCGAGCGCCCGCTGCAGGGCGACGGCGGCCTCGAGCGCCGACTCGGCCCGCTCGAACGCGGCGAAGAACTCGTCGCCGTGGGCGTCCACCTTCGTCCCGCCGTGCCTGCGCACCGCGTCGCCGATCAGGGTGCGGACGTTCTTGAGCACACCCGCGTACGCGTGTTCGAGTCGTTGCAGCAGCGCGGTCGACCCTTCCATGTCCGTGAGCAGGAACGTGACCGAGCCGGTCGGCAGATCGGGCCGGCCTTCGGCCGAGCGCAGCTGCTTGGTGACGAACCCGACCGGCATGATCGCGTGCCGCTTGCAGGCGGACAGCAGGCGCTCCCGGGCCCGGTCGCGGGCCTCGTCGCTCTCGAAACGCACCTGGTCGAACCGGCCCAGGGCGCTGCGCACGTGCGCCTCGTCGTGGATCGGCAGCCGCCGCCGGCCCGCCGCGTCGATGTAGGCGAACGCCTTGTCCGGCAGCCCGGCTCGCTCCCGGGCGCTCAGTCGCGCCACGCCCCGGACCCTACCGCCGCGGGCCGACGGTCCCCCTCGGGGAGTGCGCGGCGTCAGGGGGTGGGCGGGGCGACCTTGGACCGGTCGGTGAACGTCGTCGCCGGGAGTCCGTCCGGGTTCGGGCCGTAGATGAAGAGCATCCGCGCGTGCACCGGCGCGAAGTAGTACGCGGGCCGCCCGGCCGGCACCCGGACCACGTCGCCGGGCCCGGCGCTGACCCGCACCCCGTCGCAGTCGACCTCGAGCAGACCCGCCAGGACGTACGTGACCTCGTCGTGCGGATGGCAGTCGCCGAAGCCGCCGGCGGTCAGCGACCACTCGCCCATGGCGAGCTGGTCCCATCCCGACCGGCGCGCGGGAATGATGGCGCGGCACTCGTCGGCCGACTCGTCGAGCGGGCGGTGGACGTACAGGTCAGCAGGCATGGGGCCATCCTGCCTGTCGCTTCGCCGGGTCGCGCGCCGCACCCGAGTGCTTTACTGACCGAAGTCCCGCACCCCGCAGCGAGGGAGCCATGACCACGCGCCGAGCCGGAGGGCAGCGGACCGTCGGCATCCGCGACGTCGCGAGCGCCGCCGGTGTGTCGGTCGCGTCGGCCAGCTTCGCGCTCAACGGGCAGTCCGGGGTCGCGCCGCAGACCCGGGCCCGGATCCTCGAGGTCGCTGCCAGCCTCGGCTACCGGGCGAACCCGCAGGCGCAGGCGCTGCGCCGCGGCTGGACCAATACTTTCGGGCTGGTGGTCCGAAACTTCTCCAACCCGTTCTTCCTCGACGTGATGCTCGGGGCCGAGCAGGTCGCCGGCGAGGTGGGCGCGACCCTGCTCGTGCTGGACTCCCAGTACTCCCTCGACCTGGAGCTCAAGCAGGTGCGGGAGATGGCCGGGCGGCACGTGCAGGGCCTGGCGATCGCCCCGGTGGGTGTCGGGGACTCGATCCGGCTGTGGCAGAGCCTGTGCCCCGGGGCGCCAGCCGTCGCGCTCAACGCCGCCATCGACGACATCGACGGTGTCCCGCGGGTGGCCCCCGACAACCGGTCGGCCGTCGAGCTCCCGGTGCGCCGGCTGAGCGAGCTCGGCCACGAGTCGGTCGCGTTCCTCTCGGCGCCGCGCGCGCTGTGCGCCGACCCGGACCGGGTCGGCCACTACCGCCGGGTGGTCCGCGAGCTGGGCCTGACCCCGCACGTCGTCTACGCGTCGCTGTCCCCGGACGGCGTGCAGGATGCGGCGCACGCGTTGCTGCGCCGGCGCGACCCACCCACCGCCGTGGTCACGAACTCGGACTACGCGGCGCACGCCGTCTACAAGGCGGCCCGCGACCTGTCGGTCGCCGTCGGCCCGGTGCTGTCGGTGGTCGGGCACGACGACCTGCCGACCTCCGAGCTGCTCGACCCACCGTTGAGCACGGTCCGGGTCGACCGCCGCGCGATGGGTCGTGAGCTGATGACCCGGCTGCTCGACGACACGCGCACGGACGACTACCTGGCGCCGGTCGAGTACGTCGAGAGGGCGTCGGTTCAGGTGCCGTTCACCTCCCGTTCGAAGCGGCGTCTGCGCGCTCTCGGCGGCGCCGCGGGGCCGGACGCGTCAACTCGGTAACGGGTGCTTGACACCCCGATGCGGCGTCGCTTGGATTCGCCTAAACGTTTCAGCAACGTTCCAACAACTATTGCCCGGAGGACGCGGGCCGTGCTCCGGGGTAGTGAGACCGTTCCAAGGCAAACCGTTCGCGGCAAGCAAGGAGTTGTCAGGCAAGCAAGGCGGTCCACCCAACAGGAGGCAGGCACGTGAGAGCGTCACTGCGATACGCGCAGATCGGGCTGGTGGCTGGCGCCGTCATCGCCCTGGCTGCCTGTTCGCCCCCCAGCTCGAACGGGACCAGCAGCAGCGGCGGCACCAACGCCGCGACTGCCAAGAGCGCGGCCGACATGGGTGGCATGGACGCCCTCGTCACCGCCGCCAAGAAGGAAGGCACGCTCAACGTCATCGCCCTGCCGCCCGACTGGGCCAACTACGGCGAGATCATCAGCAGCTTCAAGGCCAAGTACGGGATCACGGTGAACTCCGCGAACCCGAGCGGCTCCAGCCAGGACGAGGTCAACGCGGTCAACCAGCAGAAGGGCACCGACCGTGCGCCCGACGTGCTGGACATCGGCATGGCCGTCGCCCTGGCCAACACCAGCCTGTTCGCCCCGTACCAGGTCTCCACGTGGGCGGACATCCCGGACAGCCAGAAGGACGCCGGGGCCCTGTGGTACCAGGACTACGGCGGCTACATGTCGATCGGGTACGACTCGGCGAAGGTTCCTGCGATGACCTCGGTTGCCGACCTGCTCGGCCCGGCGTACAAGGGCAAGGTCGCGCTGAACGGCGACCCGACCAAGGCCAACGCGGCGCTCAACGGCGTCATGATGGCCAACCTCGCCCAGGGCGGGACCCTCGACGACATCAGCAAGGGCGTCGACTTCTTCCACCAGCTCAAGCAGGCCGGGAACTTCGTGCCGGTGCAGGCCACCACGGCCACCGTCAAGAACGGCACGACCCCCGTCGTGTTCGACTGGGACTACCTGTCCGCCTCGCACGGCAAGGACGTGCCGACGTGGAAGATCTTCGTCCCGAGCAACGCCGTGCTGGGCGGCTACTACGCCCAGGCCATCAACAAGGCGGCGCCGCACCCGGCCGCAGCCCGGCTGTGGGAGGAGTACCTGTACTCCGACGCAGGCCAGAACCTGT
This sequence comes from uncultured Actinomycetota bacterium, assembly GCA_963711005.1. Lineage (GTDB taxonomy): Bacteria > Actinomycetota > Actinomycetes > Prado026 > Prado026 > CAVQCJ01. Next base: position 108,878 of record CAVQCJ010000003.1, read on the forward strand.
GGCTCAAGGGCGGGGCCCGTCCGGTCCGGATGGACGCCATGACGAAGGCCGGCACCATCGACAGCGCGGCAGCCGCCGCACTGCCGCCGGTCAGCGGCACTCCGGTGTTCCTGAGCCCGAGCCAGGCCACGGCCGCGCAGACGTACCTGGCCGCGAACTGGGCCAAGGCCATCGCCTGACGTGACTGCTGACGTGGCGGTCACCGCCACCGACGCGCTGGCCGACGGTCGCCCCGCAAGGGGCGGCCGTCGGCTGCCGGTCGCCTGGCTGGGCGTGCTGCCGTTCTTCGCGTACGTGGGCCTGTTCCTGCTGCTCCCGACCGTGATCGTGATGGTCGGCGCGTTCGCCCAGCACGGCGGCGGAGTCACGCTCACCAACATCGACCAGATGCGCCAGGACTACATCTACAACTCGTTCAAGAACAGCGTCGAGCTGTCGGTCATCAGCGCGGCGATCGGCGCGGTCGTCGGGGCGGTCCTCGCGTATGCGATCGCGACCGGCAACCCCGACGGCGCCATCCGGCGGATGATGACGTCGGCGTGCGGCGTGCTCGCGCAGTTCGGTGGAGTCACGCTGGCCTTCGCGTTCCTCGCCACCATCGGTCCGGCCGGCGTCATCACCGTCTTCCTGCAGGACCACGGCCACGACATCTACGCCAACGGGGTCTGGCTGTTCGACATCAAGGGCCTGATCCTGGTCTACACCTACTTCCAGATCCCGTTGATGGTGCTGGTGTTCCTGCCGGCCGTGGACGGCATCCGGCCCCAGTGGCGGGAGGCCACCGCCAGCCTGGGCGGCACCAACTGGCACTACTGGCGGCACGTCGCCGGCCCGCTGCTGATGCCGGCCTTCCTCGGCTCGGCGCTGCTGCTGTTCGCCAACTCCTTCTCCGCCTACGCAACGGCGGCCGCGCTGATCAACCAGGGCGGGATCATCGTCCCGCTGCAGATCAGCAACTTCCTGACGAGCGAGGTGATCCTCGGGCAGGAGAACTTCGCGAAGGCGCTCGCGCTCGGGATGATCGTGATCGTCGCCGTGGTCATGACCCTGTACGTCCTCCTGCAACGGCGGACCGCCAGGTGGTTGCGGTGAGCGCCGCCAGCGCCGCCGGCTCGGCTGCTGGCACGCTGACCACGACGACCACGGCTCCGGCGCCGTCCGGTCACGGCGTGAACGCGCGGCGGCGACGTCGGCTGAACATCTTCCGCAGGATCGTGCTCATCGTCATGGGGCTGTTCTTCCTGACACCGCTGCTGGGGATGTTCGAGTTCACCACCCGCGGCATCGGCGAGGCCGGGCGCACGCTGCAGGCCTACCGCGACATCGTCACGTACCCCGAGCTGACCGACGCGATCATCACCTCGGTCGAGCTCGCGATCATCACGTGCGTGGTCAGCCTCCTGCTGATCGTCCCGACGATGATCTGGGTCCGGCTGCGGCTGCCCTACCTGCAACGGGTCATCGAGTTCCTGTGCCTGCTCCCGCTGACGATCCCGGCCATCGTCCTGGTCGTCGGCCTGGCGCCGGTCTACCTGTGGGTCACGTACTTCTTCGGCGACTCGGCCCTGACGCTGTCCTTCGCCTACGTGATACTCGTTCTGCCGTACACCTTCCGCACCATCGACGCCGGGCTGGCGGCCATCGACGTGCAGACGCTGTCCGAGGCCGCCCGCAGCCTGGGCGCCCGGTGGCCGACGGTGATGTTCCGGATCGTGGTGCCGAACATCCGCGCCGCGCTCCTCAACGCGGGCATCCTGACCGTCGCGCTGGTGCTCGGTGAGTTCACGATCGCCCAGCTGCTGAACTTCGTGAACCTCCAGGTCGAGCTGGTCCAGCTGGGCCGGCTCAACGCCGCCGTCTCGATCGCGGTCGCGCTCGCCTCGCTGCTGTTCGCGTTCGGGCTCCTGGTCGGCCTGGCCTTCGTCGGGCGCGGAAGACGCGGTGGCGGCACCACCGGAATGGCTCCTGTCGCTGTCAAGGAGGACTGACGTGACTGAAGCAGTGGCCGTCGAGCCCGGCGCGCGGGCGGGGGTGGAGGTCCGCCTCGAGGCACTGCAGCGCCGGTACGGCGGCGTCACCGCGCTCAACGGGCTGAGCCTGACCCTCGCCCCGGGCGAGCTGATCGCGCTGCTCGGTCCCTCCGGCTGCGGCAAGACCACCGCGCTGCGGCTGGTCGCCGGGCTCGAGGACGCCGACGGCGGGCAGGTCGTGGTGGCCGGCAAGGACGTGACCAGGCTGCCGTCGAACAAGCGCGACATGGGCATGGTCTTCCAGGCGTACTCGCTGTTCCCGCACATGACCGCCCGGCAGAACGTCGCGTTCGGGCTGCGGCTGCGCGGGGTTGCCGACAAGGAGCGCAAGAGGCGGGCCGGCGACATGCTGGACCTGGTCGGGCTCTCGGCGCAGGCCGACCGGTACGCGCACCAGATGTCCGGCGGTCAGCAGCAGCGGGTCGCACTGGCCCGAGCACTGGCGATCCGGCCCAAGGTGCTGCTGCTCGACGAGCCGCTGTCCGCGCTGGACGCGAAGGTGCGCGCGCAGCTGCGCGACGAGATCCGCCGTGTCCAGCTCGAGGTCGGGATCACCACGCTGTTCGTCACGCACGACCAGGAGGAGGCGCTGGCGATCGCGGACCGCGTCGGGGTGATGCGCGCCGGACAGCTGGAGCAGCTCGACGCCCCCGGGACGGTCTACTCCAGGCCGGCCACGCCGTTCGTCGCCGAGTTCGTCGGCCTGTCCAACAAGCTGCCCGCGCGGGTCTCCGGCGGCTCGGCTCTGGTGCTCGGGGTCAGCCTGCCGTTGGTCGACCCGACTACGACGGACGGCGACGCGACGGCGATCGTGCGGCCCGAGGCGATCAGCCTGGCCGGGGCCACCGACGACTCCCCGGCCGACGACCCGCTGGTGGGCACCGTGATCGCGACGGCGTTCCTCGGAGCGGTCAGCCGGGTGACCGTCGACCTCGGCGACGGGCTCACCGCGATGGCGCAGCTGCCGACGTCCGAGGCCGCCGCGTACCCGGCCGGCACCCGGGCCCGGCTGACCGTGCGACCCGACCCCATCCTGGTGACGCGCGAGGGTGGCGTCGCACAGGCCGCCTCGTGACCTCACCGGTCGCCGGTTCGCACCAGCACGGGAGCACCGTCCAGCGTCGGCTCGGACCAGGACGCGTCCTGCGCGAGGGCACCCAGTCCGCGTACCGCGCGGTCACGCTGGTCGACGGCGAGCCGCACTCGGTGCGGGACGACCTCGGCCCGGCCGACGGCGCGACCGCTGCTACCGGCGGCGGGCGCCGAGCGCTGCTCGTGCTGGCTCACGTCACGGACCTGCAGCTAGCCGACGTGCAGTCGCCGACGCGGTTCGAGTTCCTCAACCGCGAGTTCGCCGACCCGCGCTACGAGATGATCGTCCCGGTCCAGCGACCCCACGAGGCGCTCACGGCGCACGCCGTGGAAGCCACCGTCCGTACCGTGAACGCGCTCGAGGGCGGCCCCGTCTCCGGCGCACCGCTGCAGCTCGCGGTGACCACCGGCGACGCCATCGACAACGCCCAGTGGAACGAGGTGCAGAACTTCCTGCGGCTCTTCGACGGCGGGCTGGTGCGACCGGGCTCGGGTGGCCCGGAGTACGAGGGCGTGCAGTCGCTGGACTGGCCGGACGACATCTTCTGGAAGCCGGACGGGGCTGCGCCCTCCGGTCCGGACGTCTTCCGCCAGTGGTTCGGCTTCCCCGAGCACCCCGGCCTGCTGCAGCGCGCGCTGGCCGACTTCACCGCCACCGGGCTGGACGTCCCCTGGCTGGCCTGCTTCGGCAACCACGAGGCGCTCAACCAGGGGGTCGGGATCGTCACCGCGGCGCTGGCCGCGGCGCTGGTCGGGGACCGCAAGCCGTTGCGGCTGCAACCGGGGTTCGACCCGGATCAGGCGCTGGAGTCGTTCACGCTGCGGCCCGAGGTGTTCATGGCCGGCGACCTGCGCGCGGTGAGCGCCGACCCCGACCGGCGTGCGGTGACCCGGCGGGAGTTCGTCCAGGCGCACTTCCTGCCCGGCACCCGTCCCTACGGTCATGGCTTCGAGGAGCGCAACCGGCTGGACGGCACCGCCTACTACGTCCACGACCTGCCGGGCCTGCGTCTGGTCGCGCTGGACACCACCTGCCTGGCCGGCGGGGCGGACGGCTGCCTCGACGAGGACCAGGCGGCGTGGCTCGAGGACAGGCTCGCCGAGGCGCACGGGCAGTTCCGCTCCCGCGACGGCACCGTCGTGCGCACCGGCAACGACGACCGGCTCGTCGTGCTGTTCTCGCACCACGGCGTCGACACCCTGGCCGGAGCCCCCGCGCACGCAGGACCGGACGGTGCCCGTCTGCTCGGCGCTCCCGAGCTGCTGCGCCTGGTGCACCGCTTCGACAACGTGGTGCTGTGGCTCAACGGCCACACGCACACCAACACCGTCTGCGCCCGTCGCCACCCGCAGGACCCGGCCCGCGGCTTCTGGGAGGTCACCACGTGCGCGGTCGTCGACTGGCCGTGCCAGACCCGCGTCGTCGAGCTCCTCGACAACGCTGACGGGACGTTGTCCATCGTCTGCACGATGCTCGACCACGACAGCCCGACCTCCGTCTCCGGACCGGCGGCCCAGTTCACCGGCGCCGACATCGCCGGGCTGCACCGCGAGCTCGCCGGGAACGTCCCCTACGCCGGCTTCGACTCGCTGCGCTCCGGTACGCCGGCCGACCGCAACGTCGAGCTCCGGCTGGCCGCCCCGTTCCCGCTGCACCGGGTGTGACGCGACCTCGCTGACCGCGGCCGCGCGCGACGAACGCGGTCTATGACACCGTTTTCGGCACCGGACCGGCGGCGCGGACGGTGCCCGAGGCGGTCGTGGTTACGGTGGGCGCGCGTCGTCAGGTCGGACCGGGGCACCGCCCGCGTCCGCACGAGCAGCCGCGAGGGATGCGAGCGATGGGTCCCAGCCGAGGTGTCGTCGCGGTCCTGCGTCCGGACCTCACCAGCTTCGTCGGCCGCGACCGGGAGATCCGCCGGGCCACCGAGCTGCTCGAGCAGGCCAGGCTCGTCACCCTGACCGGCCCTGGGGGCGTGGGCAAGACCCGGCTGGCCCTGCGCATCGCCCGCGACCGCACACCCCGGTTCCCGGCCGGCGTCGCGCTGGTCGAGCTCGGCGAGCTGTCCGACCCCCGGCTCGTGACCGGCGCGGTGGCGGGTGCGCTCGGCCTGCCGGACCGGCTCGCGGAGTGGGCCGTCGACGACGTCGTCGCGCACGTCGGGGCGGCCCGGGTGCTGCTCGTCCTGGACAACTGCGAGCACCTGGTGTCCGCCTGCGCCGACCTGGTCGACCGGCTGCTGCGGGCGACGCCGAACCTGACGGTGCTGGTCACCAGCCGGCAGGCGCTGGGTGTCCCCGGCGAGCATCTGCTGCCGGTGCCTGCGCTGTCGATGCCGCCGTTCGACGGGGAGCCGGTCGACGTGCTGTCCGGGTACGAGGCGGTCTCGCTGTTCGTGGAGCGGGCCAGGGCCGTGTCCGGCCGCTTCGGCCTGCACGACGGCAACGCCGCGGACGTGGTCCGGCTGTGCCGTCGGCTCGACGGCGTCCCGCTGGCGATCGAGCTCGCCGCCGCCAGGCTGCGCGTGCTGTCACCCGCACAGCTGCTCCAGCGCCTCGACGACCGCTTCGCAGTGCTCACCGACGGCCCGCGCGTCTGTACGCTCCGGCAGCGATCGCTGCAGTCGATGGTCGACTGGAGCTACGACCTGTGCTCACCGGACGAGCAGCGCGCGTGGTCGCTCCTGTCGGTGTTCGAGGGTGGCTTCGGGCTCGAGGCGGCCGAGCACGTGTGCGGCGTGCCGCCACCGCCCGTCGACGGTCCGGGGGACGCGGACACGCCGACGGTGCTCGACCTGGTGGCGACGCTGGTCGACAAGTCCGTGCTGCTGCGCGAGGACCAGGCTGGTCAGGTGCGCTACCGGATGCTCGAGACCATCCGGGCGTACGGGCTCGACCGGCTGGCCGAGTCCGGCATGGGCACCCGTGCCCGGAGGAGCCATCGCGACTGGTTCGTGGCGTACGCGGAGCGGGCCGGCGGGCAGTGGTTCGGACCCGGCCAGGCCGGTCGGGTGGCCCGGTTGGCCATCGAGCTGGCGAACCTGCGGGCGGCGATGCGGTCGGCCCTGGAGGACGGGTACCCGCTGCAGGCCCTGCGGCTCGCGTCATCGGTGTGGTTCTACTGGCTGGGCTGGGGCCCGCTGGAAGAGGGCCGGCGCTGGCTGAGCGCCGCACTGGACGCGGACGCCGAGCAGTCGCGTCTCGAGCCGCTGCACCTGGAGACGACGCACGTGGAGCTCCGGGTGCGGTCGTGGCTTCATCTCGCCACGCTCGGCGCCGCCCACGGCGATCTGGACGGCGCGCACCAGGCGCTCCTGGCGGCACTGGCTGAGGCCGCCGCCGGCTCCGGGTCGCGGCTGTGCGCGGACGGGCGGCGCGCGGCCGCCCTCGCTGCGGCCCTCGAGCACCGGCACCGGGACAGCATCAACCTGTGCCTGGCCGTCCTCGCCGATCCGCTCGTCACCGCCGACCGACCCGAGGCGGCCGTGCTCGACCTCGAGGTGCTCGTTTCGTTGCTGAGTCTGTTGCGTCAGCCCGACCACGCGGTCGCCGCCGCCGAGCGTGCCCTGGACATCTGCGCCGACCACGGGGAGGACTGGCATCGCGGCTTCCTGCTCTCGCAGCTGGGCACCGAGCTGTGGCTGCGGGGCTCGTCCGACGCGGCCCGCGAGGCCGGACGGGAGAGCCTGGCGGTGGGCGTGGCGCTCAGCCACACGTTCGGAGTTCTGAGCGCGCTCGAGCTGCTCGCATGGGTGGCGGCGAGCACCGCCGACCTCGACCGGGCCGCGACGCTGTTCGGGGCACTCCCGGCGCTGTGGCGGTCGATCGGCGCGCCGTCGACGGGCCCGGGCACCGTGCCGGTCTACCACGAGATGTGCCGGGCGCGGCTCGTCGAGGAGATGGGTGCGGACGGGTACGAGCAGGCGGCGCGGCGCGGAGCGCTGCTCGGCATGGACGAGGCGGTCGGGTTGGGCCTCGGCAAGCCTTGCCGGACTGCCGACAGGCCGGCGCGCGGGCGTCGTGGTCACTGCGGGCTGACCCGCCGTGAGACGGAGATCGCCGACCTGGTCGCGTGCGGGATGACCAACGGGCAGATCGCGGCGGCGCTGGTGATCTCGCCGCGCACGGCGGAGGGTCACGTGCAGCGGATCCTCGGCAAGCTTGACCTTCGCTCGCGGGCCGGCGTCGCGGCCTGGGTCGTGGAACGCCGCAGCGGCCACCCGGACCCCGCAGCGAGCCCGGCCGACTAGGGCCGAGCACCGGTCCGTGCCGTTACGTCCAGAACGCCGAACCGGTGACGGCGCCCTCGGTACGACGGTGGGAGTTGTTCCCGGTTCCCCGCAGGACGCGGCCGAGAAAGCAGGCAGGCCAGGGCGAGCATCGGGACCGGAGCGGCTCGCCGCGGACATCTCATGCCGACTCCCCTGCCGGTGCCCGGTCAGCCTGGCGGGGACCCGCGTTGCACGTCCACGTGGACATGGTCGTCGTGCAGCAGGGTCGGGTTGGTGGTGCTGCCCTCGGGGTAGGTGTACGGGCGCCACCCTCGCTGGTCCCATCCGCCGGGCGTCCACACCCGCGCGTCGAAGATCACCGTCGCGATCTGCAGCGGTTGCGCGTGGGCGACCAGCCACTGCGCCAGCACCCAGCCGTGCCGGATGCTCTTGGCGGTGATCGGCCGGTACAGGAAGTCGATGGCCCGGCCCTCGTAGTGCGCCGACCCGGGGACGTGCCCGGTGGTGACCCCGCCGGGCATGAAGCCACCGGCCGGCAGTGGCCCGAAGATGCGCTTGACCGCCGTCCACAGGTCGTTGGCCCGCCCGGTCAGCCCGTCCGGCTGCATCGCCTCCGGCCGGGCCTGGGGCAGCGACGACGTGCACGCGAGCGCGGCCGGTACGTACCCGCGCAAGGACATGGCGATGGCGTCCGCACGGGCCGCCTGCGCGGGCCAGGTGACCGCGACCTGCCGACTGGTCGTGGCCAGCGGGGCCGCGTTGTCCTGGTCCTGCCCGGCCAGATCGGTCAAGGTCATGGCCAGGGTCGACGGCAGCAACAGCTCAGAGGTCCCGACCTGCAGAGTGCAGCCCAGCCGAGGAGGACCCGCAGACGCCGACGCCGGCGTCGGGACCGCCGGTCCCGATGCAGGCGTCACGACCGCCCCTTGGCCGATGTCGTCCTGCCACGCGTCGACCACCGGCCACGCCACGGCGGTGCCGGCCAGCGCGAGCACAGAGACGAACAGCACCCGTCGGTGGCGCGCCACCTGCGGCGGCACATCGGGCAGCCGCCACCTGCGGCCGGTGCGGGTCACAGCGTCGCCGACCTGTCGTGACCGCTGATCGCTTGACGGATCAGGTGGTCGGCCAACGCCGGGTTGCGCTCATCCGGTGCGCGTGGCCCGCAGGTGCACCGCGGCTTGCGGCCACAGGGCCGCCAGCGCGTCCTCGACCGCGGCGGACTCGTCGGTGACCACTGCGTCGACAGTCCGCAGCCCACGCTCGCGCAGCCCAGCGACATACTCGGTCCACCCGTGCGACGGGTCCCGGGTCGGACCCATCCACAGGCCGAGCAGCGCTCGTCGGCCCTCCGCGGTGACACCTACGGCCGTGTGCACCGGGCGCGCCACGACGCCGACGCTGCGCGAGCGCAGCACCGCCCGGTCCAGGAGCACCACGGCGTACGAGCGGGGCAGGCAGCGCTCGTGCCATCGCTGCATCCGCGCCCGGACCGAGGCAGCCATCATCAGCAGCAGCCGAGGGCTGACCGCGCGGCCGTACGCGTACGACATCAGCTGGATGGTGTCGTCCAGCGTGGTCCCGGCCGCAGCCAGCGGCAGGACGAGCTGGTCGAGCACGCCGACCCGCCGCTGCCACTTCCGGACGGTGACCGGTTGGAACGTGCCCCACCGGTCCCGTGGCGCATCGATCGTGATCGTCCCCACGACGGTCCGCACCGTCTTGGCCCTGGTCCCGTTGCGGCAGTTCGCACCGGACCGGTGGCTCGTCGGGTCGTCCGCGTCGAGGCGCAGGTGCTCGGCCAGCTCAGCCTCGAGCGCGGCCTCGATCACTCCTCTGGTCAACTCGGTCAGCAGTTCGTCGTGCCAGGTCTGGGTGTCGGAGTCGATGGCCTGGAGGGTGGGCGACGACGCGAGGGGGCGTGGCCGCCGGTCGGGACGCGACGCATCTGCACGAAGAGAGGTCACGTCCGCAGCGTGCAGTCGGGGCTGACCTCGGACGAGCGTAGAACTACGTGTTCGAGTACCTGTCCGGTGCCGCGACTACGTGCGGGTCAGCCCTCCTGCGCTGCCTGCACCAGGTGGTACAGCAGGATGAGCTGGGTGATGGCCAGCGGTTCGCTGCGCTGCCCGTCCGGCAGTGCGCCGAGCCCGCTGGGGATGTCCCGGCGGTCGGCCAGGTCGGCCCAGATCGCCTTCTCCAGGATGTGGCTGTCCTCTTCGGACGCGTGGCCGTGCACGTGCAGGCAGTCGACCGGAGTGCCGTCGGCGTCGCGGATGATCTTCAGGTGCATCGGGGTGTGCACCTCGTCGCTGAGAACGTGGCTCAGCGACGGGTGCTGGATGGTCGGCCGCAGCAGGAACTCCGCCGACAGCGGCGTGCCCGGGGGGTCGTCCCGGGTCGGGACCGGGGAGAACCGGACCACGATGTCGGCATGGCGGCGCTGCGGCCGGATGTGCGCCGCCGACTCCGGCTCCCGCCGGTCCAGCTCGGCCTCGACCTGCGCGCGGGTGTAGCCGCGCTTGCTGGTGTCGCGGTCGATCTTCCACTCCCGCCGGATCGACTCGGGCGGGTCGAGGTACACCGTGACGTCGAAGCAGGCCCTGGCGAGCTTGGTCGACAGCGGCAGCAGGCCTTCGACGATGACGAACGGCTTCGGCTCGATGTACTGCGGACGGGTCAGCTGCCCCGTCCGGTGGTCGTACACGGGCTTGAGGATCGGCTGTCCGGTCGCCAGCAGCTGCAGGTGCTGCTCCATGATGTCGACGTAGTTGCACTCGGGGTGCAGCGGCGTGAACGGCAGCCCGCGGCGTTCGGCGCGGTCGTACCGGTGGTAGTCGTCGACGCACAGCGCGATGCAGCGGTCGGGGCCGATGGCCTCGATCAGGCCACGGGTCAGCGTGGTCTTGCCCGCCGCGCTGTCCCCGGCGATCGCCATCACGACCGGCCGGGTCTGCCCGTGCGCGGGCGGCGCCGAACGGGCCATCCGCATGACCTTGTCAGGCATGGCCGGACCCGCCGTGCCGCGCAGCGCTCCCGGGTGCCTGCCGCATGCCAGGACGTTAGGGCCCGGGACGGCCGGCTGGTCTCACCCGCCGGGGTGGACCAGGGGGTGAACTGGCCACCGCGCCGGTGTCCGGCCCGGCGGCGGCCCTCTAACCTGCATGCCATGTCCGGCCGGCCGCTGCGCGTCTTCCTCGTGGACGACCACGAGATGGTGCTGCAGGGGCTGGGCGCGATGCTGTCCCAGTTCCCCGACGAGGTGGTGGTGGTCGGGACCGCGTCTACCCACGACGACGCGGTCACAGCGGTCGCCGCCGCCGACCCGGACATCGTGCTGTGCGACGTGCGGCTGCGGTCCGGCAGCGGCATGGACCTGTGCATCGCCCTGCGCTCCGCGGATCCGGGCCGCAAGGTCGTCTTCCTCACGGTCTACGACGACGAGCAGTACCTGTTCCAGGCGCTGCGGGTCGGCGCGTCCGGCTTCCTGCTCAAGCGGGTGGACGGGCACGAGCTGGTCCGGCACCTGGTCCACGTCAGCGAGGGCGAGATCGTCATCGACCCGACGCTGGCCGGCCGCGTCGCGGCGTCCGCGGCGAAGCTGCGCAGCGGCGAGTTCTGGCCCGGCGCGCACCTTGAGCTCACCCAGCGCGAGAGCGAGGTGCTCTCGCTGCTGGTCGGCGGTCTGTCCAACCGGGCGATCGCCTCGAAGCTGGTGGTCAGCGACGACACGGTCAAGAGTCACCTGCGCGGCCTGTACCGCAAGCTCGGCGTCTCCGACCGGGGCGGGGCCATCGCGGTCGCGCTGCGCGAAGGGCTCTTCCACTGAGCCCGGACCGCCCCGCCGGCGAGCTGCTCGGCGCCTGCGTGGCGCTGACCTGCGGACCGGACGAGCCGGGCACCTGGCTCCCCGAGATCGCCGCGCTGCTGTCCGCCCACCTCGATGCGGACGGCTGCATCGTGTACGCCGTCGACGCTCCCGCCGGCGAGCTGGTGGCGGTAGCGGTGCACCCGCCGGTGGCGGACGTCGAGGTCGGGTCGTTGCGGCTGCCGCTGGGGTTCGGGGTCACCGGCCGGGTGGTGGTCGACCGGATACCGGTCACGCTGGTCGACGACGAGCCGCGCAACGGCACGCACCGGGCACTGATGGGTCTGGCCCCCGGCCGGCGGGTATCGCGGCTGTGCCTGCCGGCGCTCGCGCCGGACGGGACCGCGCTGGCCGTCCTGGCCGTGCACGAGCGCAGCAGCCGGGCGTTCACCCCGCACGACGTCGCGGTGGGTCTGTCGGTCGCCGGGCTGGTCGGCCTGCGCCTGCAGCGCGATGAGGCCATGACCCAGGTCCGTGCGCACGAGAGCGCGATGGACGGGCTGGTGGCGGTCACGGTCGCGGCGCAGGAGGCCGAGCGGCGCCGGGTCGCCGCCGACCTGCACGACGGCGTGACCCAGGTGATCGCCAGCCTCGCGTTCCACCTGTCCGCGGCGGAGATCGCCCTCGGCGCCTCGGGGGAGGCGTTCGTCCTGGCCCAGGTGCGGGCCGCGCGTGAGCTCGCCGACCTCGCGTTCGTCGAGGCGCGCAACGCGATCTCGGGCCTGCGCAGCCCGGTGCTCGACGACCTCGGCCTGGCCGCCGGGCTGGAGAGCCTGGCGCGGTCGGTGCCGCAGCTGGTGGTCGACGTCGAGGCCGACGACGTCGTGCTCTCGGACCACGTCGCGACCGCGCTGTACCGGGTCGCGCAGGAGTGCATCCAGAACGCCGTCAAGCACGCCGGCGCGAGCAGGGTCCATCTGCTGCTGACCCAGCTGGGGACGACGGTGACGCTGACGGTCAGTGACGACGGCCGCGGGTTCGACCCGCAGCGCCCGCGGCCGACAGGGGATGTGCCCCCGGGCGAGCACCGGTACGGCCTGGTCGGCATGCACGAGCGGGTCCAGCTCCTGGGCGGCCGGCTCGTCGTGGACGCCAAGCCCGGGGCCGGCACCACCGTCCGCGCCACCATCCCGCTTCACCCGGCAGAGTGACGCGTTCGCCTGGTTGGGAGGGTTCCCACGCAGCAGTCCGCGAGGTGAAGCGGAGGGTCAGGGGCGGCGGAAGGCGAGGTCGCCGGCCTCGTCCGGGTCGAGCAGGTGCCCGACGAACAGCCGGGTCGTCGCGGTCGGCGAGGGTCCGGTGACGACGTGCCAGGGACGGCTCAACGGCGTCCCAGGGACGGCCACCGCCACGAGCTCGCCGGCCGCGAGGTGCCGGGCCACCGCGTCCTGCGACACCAGAGCGACCCCGAGGCCCAGCACCGCCGAGGCCACCACCGCGCCGTGCGACCCGACCGCGAGCAGCGGCGCCCGGAACTCGAGCGAGTCCAGCAGTGCGAGCGTCGTCTCACGGGTGCCGGACCCCTGCTCGCGCAGCAGCCACGGCGTCGCACCCGGGTCCGGCTGCAGCTCCGGCGCGGCCACCACGAGCAGGGCGTTGGGACGGGTCGCGCGGGTCACCAGCCCGCGCCCCTGCGGCGGCCGGCCGCCGATCACGAGGTCCAGCTGGTGGTCGGCGAGCAGGTCGGTGACGCGGTCCCGGACGCCCACCTCGAGGGTGACGTCGACCGCGGGGTAGCGGCGGCGGAACGACGCGAGCAGGCCGGGCAGCAGGTGGTCACCCGCAGTGGTGACCGCGCCGAGCCGGAGCGCCCCGCGCTCTGGCGCCGAGCCGGCAGCGGCCGCCGCGGCGGCCTCGTCCAGCAAGCCGAGGATCTTGCGGACGTAACCGGCGTAGACCGAGCCGGCCTCGGTCAGCCGAACCCCACGGCCGTGGCGCTCCAGCAGGTCCGCGCCGACCTCGGCCTGCAGCGCGGCGACCGCGGACGAGACCGCCGACTCCGTCACCGACAGGCGGGCGGCGGCGGCTCGCACCGAACCGGTCTCCGCGACGGCGAGGAAGCTGCGCAGCCGGGCCCAGGTCACCTGTGCAGTACCTCCAATATGTGAGTGATCACTGAAGTATGCCCCCTAAACACTCAATAGACCGCAGCGGCGTGCGCTGGGATAGTCGAAGCCCGAGCCCCAGCGCAGGAGTGGTGATGGTGACGCAGGACGTGACGCAGGACCGGTGGGACCCGGGCGTCCACAGCTACGCGAGCATGGGCTACTACGCCGGCGACTACGTCCCGAAGGACACCGACATCCTCGCGGTGTTCCGGGTGACCCCCCAGCCCGGCGTCGACCCGATCGAGGCCGGCGCCGCGGTGGCCGGCGAGTCGTCCACCGCGACGTGGACGGTCGTGTGGACCGACCGGCTCACTGCCAACAGCCACTACCAGGCCAAGTGCTACCGGGTGGACCCGGCGCCGGGACGTCCGGGGGAGTACCTGGCCTATATCGCCTACGACCTGGACCTGTTCGAGGAGGGCTCGATCGCCAACCTCACGTCGTCGATCATCGGCAACGTCTTCGGGTTCAAGCCGCTGCAGGCGCTGCGGCTGGAGGACATGCGCATCCCGGTCGCGTACGTGAAGACGTTCGCCGGGCCGCCGCACGGCATCGTGATGGAGCGCGAGTACCTCGGCAAGTACGGGCGTCCGCTGCTCGGTGCCACCGTGAAGCCGAAGCTCGGGCTCTCGGCGCGCAACTACGGCCGGGTCATCTACGAGGCCTGCCGCGGCGGCCTGGACTTCACCAAGGACGACGAGAACATCAACTCGCAGCCGTTCATGAAGTGGCGCGACCGGTTCCTGTTCGGCATCGAGGGTGTCAACCGGGCCATGGCCGAGACCGGCGAGGTCAAGGGTCACTACTTCAACGTCACCGCCGGGACGATGGAGCAGATGTACGAGCGGGCCGAGTTCGCCAAGGAGATCGGCAGCGTCGTCATCATGATCGACCTCACCGTCGGGTACACGGCGATGCAGTCGATGTCGCACTGGGCCAGGCGCAACGGCGTGCTGCTGCACCTGCACCGGGCCGGGCACTCCACCTACACCCGGCAGAAGACGCACGGTGTCAGCTTCCGGGTGATCTCGAAGTGGTGCCGGCTCATCGGCGTCGACCACCTGCACGCGGGCACGGTGGTCGGCAAGCTCGAGGGCGACCCGGCGACCACGCGCGGCTACTACGACACGCTGCGCGAGGACCACATCCCCACCGACATCCGCAACGGCATCTACTTCGACCAGGACTGGGCCTCGCTGGCGCCGGTCATGCCGGTCGCGTCCGGCGGGATCCACGCCGGCCAGATGCACCAGCTGCTCGACTACCTCGGCGAGGACGTCATCCTGCAGTTCGGCGGCGGCACCATCGGGCACCCGATGGGGATCGCGGCCGGCGCCGAGGCGAACCGGGTCGCGCTGGAGGCCATGATCAAGGCTCGCAACGAGGGCCGGGACTTCCTTCGAGAGGGCCCGGACATCCTGCGCGCTGCGGCCCGGCACTGCCACCCGCTCGAGGCGGCCCTCGCCACCTGGGGCGACGTGACCTTCGACTACACCTCGACGGACACCCCGGACGTCGTGGCGACCGCGACGGTCGGAGGCTGACATGCGACTCACGCAGGGCTCGTGCTCGTACCTGCCCGACCTCACCGACGCGGAGATCGCGCTCCAGGTCCAGTACGCGCTCGACCACGGCTGGCCGATCTCGATCGAGTACTCCGACGACCCGCACCCGCGCAACGTGTACTGGGACATGTGGGGGCTGCCGATGTTCGACCTCGTCGACCCGGCCGGGGTGCTGCGCGAGATCGACGCCTGCCGGGACGCGTTCCCGGACCGCTACGTGCGCGTGCTGGCGTACGACGCGCGGCTGGGCCGGCAGACGACCGCCATGATGTTCCTGGTCAACCGGCCTGCGCACGAGCCGGGCTTCCGGCTCGACCGCGCCGAGGGCCGGGACCGGCAGCAGACGTACTCGGTGCACGCATACTCCGGGGAGCGGCCGGCCGGCCACCGGTACCAGCCGGCGGCCGGCGCCGACGGGCCGTGACACAGCGGCCGGGACCGTCCTCGGCGCGTCCGCAGCCGTTCGCGATGCACCGGCCCGGGACGACGCCGGGGTCCAGCGCGGCCGACGCGGACGAACGGGCGCAAGACGCCGACGAGCAGCTGCCGGACGACGCGCGGATACGGCTCGGCGACGACGACGCCGCGGTCGCCGTCGCCGCGGTTCTGGACGCTCTCGACGAGGACCTCGTCGGCCTGGCCGGCGTCAAGACCCGGATGCGCGAGATCGCGTCGCTGCTCATGGTCGAGCGGGCCCGCGGCAGGTTCGGCCTGACCACGTCCAAGCCTTCGCTGCACATGAGCTTCACCGGACCGCCCGGCACCGGCAAGACGACGGTCGCCCTCCGGATGGCGCAGATGCTGCACGCACTCGGCTACCTGCGCTCGGCACGCGTGCACGCGGTGACCAGGGACGACCTGGTCGGCCAGTTCATCGGCCACACCGCCCCGCGCACGAAGGAGGCGATCGCCAAAGCTGCCGGCGGCGTGCTGTTCATCGACGAGGCGTACTACCTGTACCGCGTCGAGAACGAGCGCGACTACGGTCAGGAGGCGATCGAGATCCTGCTGCAGGAGATGGAGTCCGAGCGTGCCGACCTCGTCGTCGTGTTCGCCGGCTACGCGGACCGGATGGAGACCTTCTTCTCGTCCAACCCCGGGCTGAGCTCGCGGGTCGCGCACCACATCGACTTCGCCGACTACGACCGGACCGAGCTGGTGCGGATCGCCGAGCTGATGCTCGCCCGCGACCAGTACCGGCTCAGCCCGCAGGGAGAGCAGGCGTTCGAGGAGTACCTGGAGCTGCGGATGGCCCGGCCACGGTTCGCCAACGCGCGCAGCGTCCGCAACGCCCTGGAGCGGATGCGGCTGCGACAGGCGAACCGTCTCGTCGCCGCGGGCGGGACGCTGTCCAAGGAGGACCTCACGACGCTGACCGAGGCGGACGTCCGGCAGAGCCGCCTGTTCGATCCGCCGGTGAGCCCCCTTGCATAGGTGTACGCCTGGCGGGACGCTGCTCCTACCCACCACCTGCTGACCAGAGGACCGCCGATGACGACGTCGGCAGCACCGGCCCCCACCCGCCAGGGTTCGGCCCTCGTCGGCGTCCTGCTGCTCGGCGCCGCCGTCGCGCTCGCTCTCGGCGTCTACGGCCGCGTCCACCAGGCGGCCGGGCGGCCGCTCTTCACGCTCGGCTTCTCCGGCATGCTGCAGATGAAGACCTGGCTGAGCACGGCCGCGGTCGTGCTCATCCTGGTCCAGCTGACGACCGCGCTGTGGATGTGGGGACGCCTGCCGGGGGCGGGCTCTGCGCCGGACTGGGTGGCGCCGACGCACCGCTGGAGCGGCTCGGTCGCGTTCGTCCTCACGGTCCCGGTGGCGTTCCACTGCCTGTGGGCACTGGGCTTCGCGAACACCGACGCGCGCGTGCTGGTGCACGGGCTGGCCGGCTGCGTCTTCTACGGGGCGTACGCCGCGAAGATGCTCGGCCTGCGGCTGCGCGGGATGCCGGGCTGGTTGCTGCCGGTGCTCGGCGGCACCGTCTTCACCGCGCTGATGCTCGCCTGGCTCACGTCCGCCCTGTGGTTCTTCACCCGGTCCGGGGTCCCGCTCACGTGAGGATGCAGCCATGAGTGTCCAGACCCTGACGCGCCGGTCGGCGGTCACGGGCGCGGTCATCGCCGCGGTCGCCGCGGTGGCCGGCTTCGTCGTCGCCAGGAACAGCGCGGCCGCGCAGGCCAAACCGGGTGCGGCCGCCGCCAACGGCTACGGGCCGGCGATCTCCGGCGGCTCCGGCGGAGTCCGGCTGGCCGCGCTGGACCAGGTCCCGGCCGGCGGCGGCCTGGTCGTCGCCGGGTCCGACATCGTGCTGGTCCGCAACGCGTCCGGTGGGGTCGAGGGATTCTCGGCGACCTGCACCCACCAGGGCTGCCAGGTCTCCTCGGTGCAGGGTGGCAAGATCCTTTGCCCGTGCCATGGCAGCGTGTTCGACGCGACGACCGGCGCGGTCCTCTCCGGTCCGGCCGGCCGGCCGCTGCCCAAGGTCGCGGTCGTGGTCCGTACCGACCAGGTGTTCACCGCATGAGCAGGGCCACGGGCGCGGAGGTCCGCAGATGAGGTTCGTCCGCTCGATCCCGACGCTGCTGTGGCTGGTGGCGGCTGCGTTCGCGTTCGGCGCGCTGATCGCGCTCTCGTGATCGGCGCCCGTTGACCTCCGGCCCGGACAGCGGTGATGCTCCGGAGTCCCAGCCGTCGTCGCGACGGGACAACTACGCCTGGCCGCTGGTCGCGATCATCGTCGTGGTCGTGCCGCAAGTTCTCGTGCCTGCTCGGCTCCGCGTAGGTCCGCCGCTGATCGTCCCGCTCATCGAGCTCGCGGTCTTCCTCGTCCTGGTGGTCATCGCAGCCAGGCCGGGTCCGGTCCCGCGGGGAGCGCGGCCGCTGGTGCTGGTGCTGTTCGGCCTGATGGCGGTGGCCAACGCCAGCGCGGCCACGCGGCTGGTCGTGGTCGTGCTCTCCGAGGGCAAGGTGGATGGCGTGACCCCGAGCGCCACCCGCCTGCTCGTCGCCGGTGCGCTCGTGCTGTCCACCGGGATCGTCACGTTCGGGCTGCTGTACTGGCAGATCGACGCCGGCGGGCCGGTCCCCCGACAGGAGTCGTACCCCCGCTACCCGGACTTCCTCTTCCCGCAGACCGATGCACCGGAGCTGGCTCGACCCGGCTGGCGACCGCTGTTCGCCGACTACCTGTACCTGTCGTTCACGACCGTGGTCGCGTTCAGCCCGACCGACACCCTGCCGTTGACCCGGCGGGTCAAGGGCCTGATGGCGGTGCAGTCGGTGATCGCGTTGTCGGTCATCGTCGTGGTGCTGGCGCGCGTGATCAACGTCCTGCCGAGCTAACCCGGCCCGACTCAGCGACGAGTGTTCAGCCGCACGATGAGGTACACCGCGGCTGCGACGCCGGCCAGCGGGGCGAGCAGCAGCAGGCCGGTGAACGGGAGCAACGTCACGACGGCACCTCCTCCGGTCAGAAGACGGACAGGCTGGCGAACGCCAGCTGCGGGATCACGAGCACCAGAGTGGCGATCGCGGTCGCCACCCACTTCTCGTTCGTCGTCCACGCGTCGGAGATCCACGCGCAGACCAGACCGGCCACGGGTCCGACCAACGGAAGGACGAAGCCACCGACCCCGAGCAGGACGACCGCGGCGATCTCGAGCCCGCCCCAGCGGTTCGTCCGCGACGTGCCGGTCGGTGCGTACCCGACCTGGACCGGGATCGGCGGCTCGGCGTCCGCGCGCACCCTGATCCGGCGCAGCAGCACGGTCGCGACCACGAACGGGGCGAGGATCCACAGGGCGGCGATCCCGATGGCCAACCAGGCAGCCACGCCCGACCCGGTGCACGTCGTCGGGCCCTGGACCAGGTTGCCGCTCGAGTCCGAGGAGGAGTACGACGAGCACTCCTGGACGCTGACGGAGAATGCAGCCAGCACGCCGATCAGGAACGGTCCACCGGGCACGACCAGTGTCGCGAGCACCTTCTCGCCGGTGCGCAGCCGCCGGGACGCCCACAGCATGGCGATGCCGGCCAGCCACAGCACGACCGGGACGATCGAGCCGACCAGCATCAGCAGGAACGCGGCGATCTCCAGGCCGATCCCGGGTCTGCGCGTCGACGGTGGCCCGAAGTGGGTCTCGCCCGTCCAGGGCTCGCCGTCGCGAGCCGCGTCGACGATCTCCTCCGGGTCCCCGATCCGGTCCAGCAGGGCGCGAAGGCCGGCCTCGTCCGTCGTGCCGCCCGAGGTCCGGGCCGCGGCGATGTGTTCGCCGATCTCGGTGACCAGCTCGGTCCGGCGATCCACGGGGAGCACGGCTGCCGCGGCGTCCAGCCGGCGCAGGTACTCCGCGACGATGTCGTCAGTCATGGCGTCCCTCATCGCAGCTCCTCACCGGTCGCCGCCGGACCCGCCGGTGCCGAGCAGGACGTCGACGGAGTCACGGAACCGTTCCCACTCCGACCGAAAGCCTTCGAGCGCGTGCCGGCCGGTGCGGGTGATCGCGTAGTACCTGCGTGGCGGCCCAGACTCGGACTCGCGCCACGTCGTGCTCACCCAGCCGACCCGGCGCAGCCGGGACAGCAACGGGTAGATGGTGCCTTCGCTCGTGACCATGCCGTCTTCCTCGCCCAGGCGCCGCACCAGGTCGAACCCGTACATCTCCTCGTCCGAGACCAGCGACAGCACGCAGAACTCGAGCACCCCGCGCCGGAGCTGGGTCAGCGGGTTCTGTGCCTGACCCGGTTCCATGTCTCGCAAGGTAGTGGTCACGGGTCGGCTTGTCCACCAGCGCGACACCCTTCGGGCAGTAGCGCGCCGACCTCGGCGGGTAGTGCGTTTCGCTCGCGCGGGTCAGTCGGGCATCGTCCGTTCGGTCGTAGATCATCTGTCCGGGGGTGGCGCGGGCGCACGTCCTCCTAGCGTCGCCGACACGTGGGGATCGCCACCCTCTTTCTTCGTGATGGGACGAACATGAAGGCACGCCGGCTGTCCAGGATCACCGTGCTCGCCGTCGCGGGCTTGGTCGGCTCGGCGGTGGGGGCCGGCTTGGCCGGGGTGGCCCAGGCGGCCGACCCGGAACCGAGCCGCACCGTGCTCACTTCCACGACCCCCGCGGTCAGCGCCGGGCAGGATGTCAAGCTCAAGGCGATCGCCAAGGCCGTGACCGGCACCGACGTTCCCACCGGCAGCGTCACCTTCAACGAGGGCGCGACCGTGCTGGGGACGGTCGACCTGGCCCTCGTGGGCACCTCCGAGACGGCCAAGCTCACGGTCTCCGGGCTGGGCGTCGGCACGCACCAGATCACCGCGACGTACGGCGGCGACTCGCTGTTCGCGGGCAGCACGTCCCTGCCGCTGGCGGTGACCGTGAACCTGCCCGCGACCATCACGAAGGCCACCCCGGCCAGCCAGTCGGTGCTCATCGGCAAGGACGCCAAGATCAAGGCCGTCGTCAAGATGGCCGTCGGACCCGGCGTGCCGACCGGCACAGTCACGTTCACCGAGGGCACCACGACGCTCGGCGTCGTCAACCTGGCCCTGGTCGGGCAGGTCGACACCGCCAAGCTGACCATCTCCAAGCCCGCCCTCGGGACGCACACGATCATCGCCACGTACAGCGGCTCGGCCACCCTCGCGCCCAGCACCTCGACCGCGATCACGGTGACCGTCGTCAAGGCCACGACGTCGACAACCATCACGGCCACGCCGGACGCGACAGGTGGGACCTACACGCTGTCTGCCCTGGTGGACGCCCTCGCGCCGGCCACCGGCGTGCCCACCGGCACCGTGCGGTTCGTCATCGACGGGCTCGCTCCGCAGATCGTCGCGGTCAACCAGTTCGGCAAGGCACCGCTGCCGAACGTGGACCTGGCTGCCGGGGTCTCGCACACCGTGAAGGCCACCTACAGCGGCGACGCGCTCAACGCGACCAGCCAGGGGACGCTGACGTTCATCGCGTGACCCGCTGGTCCGAACGGGTGAACACCGAACGGGTGTCCGGTAGCCACGCCAGGACACTCCGAGGTGGGTGGTCCGCCGCTCTGGGGCGGGGCGTTCCCGCAGTCGCCAACGACGGACACGAAGCCGCGCACCCGCGCACCGTGACCGTCCGGATGCGCACGGCGATGGCACTGCTCCATGGGTTGTTGGCGGACCGCAACGCCCAATAGGTTGCCGCATCGGGGTTGCGTCATGGCGACGCAAGGCTGCGAGGGCAGGCCGGATGACAGTCTCGAAGCGTCGGCGAAGGCTGACCACGGCAGGAACGTTCGCACTGGTCGTCGGGCTCGCCCTGCTGGCGAGCTGGGGGCCGCACGGGGCGCCGGCGCAGGCCAGCGTGCCACCACCGGGGACCAGCCCGATCAAGCACGTGGTGATCATCTACCAGGAGAACCACTCGTTCGACGAGGTGCTCGGCGCGTTGTGCATCCAGGACGCGCGCTGCGACGGCTCGCTGACCGCGACCCTGCTGAACGGGACGCCGCGTGCCCTGACCCGCTCGTCCGACGTCGTCCCGGTGGTCAACCACGACAGCAAGAGCGAGACCGCGGCCATCAACGGAGGGCTGATGAACGGGTGGGAGAAGGTCAGCGGCTGCAGCGCCTCGGCCGGCTACCCCTGCCTGACGTACTACGACCCGACCCAGATCCCCAACCTGGCCGCGCTGGCTCGGACGTACGCGCTCTCCGACCGCACGTTCCAGATGGACAAGGTCCCCAGCTTCGGCGCGCACATCGAGCTCGTCACGACCACGTTGGACGGGTTCACCGGGGTCGCGCCCAAGGCCCAGTCCGGCTACCCGGCCAAGGCGGGCTGGGGCTGCGACTCCAACCGGTTCGCCCAGTGGAAGGACCCGGCGAACCCGAGCGCGGCCATCCGCATGGTCCCGGCCTGCGTCCCCGACTACACCGACCCGCTGACCAAGCTGACGTCGGACCGGTCGGCGGCCAACGGTGGCGCGATCGCCAGCACTCCGGTCAGCCATGTCCCGACGCTCATGGACAGCCTCGACGCCGCCGGCCTGTCGTGGCGGCTGTACACCTCGTCGGCTCCGAAGACGTCGATCCGTGCCTACACCTGGTCGATCTGCCCGATGTTCGCCTCGTGCCTGTACACCGCACAGAGCGGCAACATGGTCCCGCCCACGCAGATCGTCACCGACGGCCAGGCGGGCAACCTGCCGAGCTTCTCCGTGCTGCTGCCCGAGGGAGCCACCGGGGGGACGTCCCAGCACAACGGCGACTCGATGCTGGTCGGCGACAACTGGATCGCCAAGGTCGTCAGCGCCATCATGGGCGGCCCCGACTGGTCGTCGACGGCCATCTTCATCACCTACGACGACTGCGGCTGCTTCTACGACCACGTCCCGCCGCCGGCTGGCCTCGGCGTGCGCAACCCGGTCGTCATCGTCAGCCCGTACGCGAAGCCGGGCTTCACGGACTCGACGACCGCCTCGACCGCGAGCATGCTCGCGTTCACCGAGCACACGCTCGGCCTGGCACCGCTCGGCACGCCGGACGCGACCGCGTACGACTACTCGAACTCCTTCGACTTCGGCGTGCCGCCGACCCCGTCCATCACGCTGCGGCAGACCCCGGTACCGGCGTCCAGCATCCGGTACATGCAGACCCATCCCGTCGACGACACCGACCCCACCTGAGACTCCCCGACACGCGCGTCAGTCCGGGCGCGCGCGACCTCGCCGCGTCGGGCTGACGTCACAAGCAGGTGTCGGGGTCGCAGAACGGCACGTCGGTGGAGCCGATGACCAGGCCCATGCCCTGCACGTCGATCCGTGGCCGACCTGACGTCCCGACGTTGACCAGCTTCACCGTGTGCGCGCCCGCCGTCAGCGGACCGAAGTCGTACACGTACTGCCGGTACTTGGAGGTGGCCGCCTTGGTGTCGATCGTCGCCTTGAGCACGCCGTCGAGGTACAGCCTGACAGCGCCGTGTCCCGGGCCCTTGGTCATGACCAGCCCCAGGTGTGCGGCGACCGGTGGCGGGTTGCCGTTCGCCGACCAGGCGTTGGTGAGGGTGAACACCGCCGACGCACCGGCCTTGGTCGCGTACGCGGTGCTGTTGTTGTCGCACTGCGCGCAGGGGTTGTTCGACGCCCACGCCGTACCGAAGCTCCACGACCCGGGGAAGGAGTTGTCCACGTTCGTGTTGTCCCACCGCTGGAGGTAGAACCTCTCCATCTCCTCCAGCTCGGCCACGTTGCCGTGGTTGTCCGTGACGCGGACGATGACGCCCTGCCCGTTGTGGACCCCGCCACCGCAGTCGTCGTTGTAGTTGTCCTTGCCGTACCGGATGAGCGGCGCGGCGCTCTGCGCGTAGTGCGTCCACGGTCCCGGGAAGTCGTAGCTGTACGACGTCGCGACGTCCCAGGACTTGATCCCGTACGGCGACGTCGCGGACAGGGCCTGTTGCAAGGTGGCGCCCTCGTAGACGGGGAACCCGTCGCCGCACCAGTCGAACAGACCCTCCTGGACGCCCTTCACGAAGAACGGCGCGTCCTTGATCGTCAGGGTCAGCGCGCCGGCGGACACGCTGCCCGCGGACGCGGCACCTGCCGGCAGCAGCGACGCCACCATGATCATCACAGCCACGACAGACTTCCGGCGAAGACCCACCACAGCCCCCTGAGGCAGAGTTGGAGCCCGTCTCCCACCGGATGGACTCCGGCGGCCCGACCCTAGTGCGGATCGCCGGGGAACGGCAGGCCGGACGGGGATCGGGCTGCGCGCCGGGCAGGTCGCACGAGAGGGTGCGCCCGAGGACTTCCGGGCACACCCTCCGGCGAACGCGTGCGGTCAGGCGCTCAGGCCGGCCGTGCGGACAGGCGGCGCTGCCGGGCGACCCGCTGGGCGAGGACGAGCATGCCGGCCACCAGCGCCACGACGACGGCGATCCCGACGACCGTTGCCAGGCCCCACCCGGACGACGCGGCGTCCGGCGCGGGTGCGGAGCCGACGGCAGAGGTGACGGCGGTGCCGGTGTCGGATCCGGACCGCCCCGGTTCGGTGGTGGCCAGGGCGGTGCCGGGCACGGCCACGATCGTGAGCAGGCCGACGATCATGGCGATGATCCGGCGGAGGTACCGGGTGGGCGCGGTGGCGCTGAGCTCGGGGGTGGTCGTCGTGGTGGTCATGGCGGGCTCCTTCGGACGCCTGGGGGCTGACGAGACCGAGGCTTTCCGACGGCGCTGGCACTGCCCTGCAATGCAGGGGGAGGACCCCCCGGGTCCGCTGCAAGGTGCCCGCAAGCGCGAAAACTGGGGATTTCTCCCCTGCCGCGGCTGGGTCGGTGTTCCTAGCGTCGAGGGGTGAAGATCTGGGTCCTCGGGACACTCGAAGTCACCTCTGCCGGTCGAGCGGTCGACGTGCGCGGCCAGCTCCCGCGCCGGCTCCTCGCCCTCCTCGCGCTCACGCCCGGCCGGGAGGTCGGCGCCGACCAGCTCGTGGACGGCATGTGGGGCGAGGATCCACCGGCGGGGGCCGCAGCAACCCTCCAGTCGCACGTGGCGCGGCTGCGACGCGACCTGCCGACCGCCGACCTCGTCCGGACCGGCCGGCACGGGTACTTCCTCGACGTCCCGGCCGAGGACGTGGACACGTTCGCCTTCGAACGAGACATCCTGCTGGGCAGTCGAGCCCTGGTCGAGGGCCGTCCGGACGAGGCCAGCACGCTGCTCACTGAGGCGCTCGAGTCCTGGCGCGGAACCCCGTACGCGGAGTTCTCCGGCTGCGCGCCGCTGGAGGCGGAGGCGGAGCGGATGTCCGCGCTGCGCCTGGACGGCCTCGAGCGACGGATCTCGGCCGACCTCGGCCGGGCCGGCGTCGCACCGCCGGTGGCCGAGCTCGAGGCCCTGGTGCGGTGGCACCCCATGCGGGAGTCGTTCTGGGCCCTGCTGATGTGCGCGCTGTACCGGTCCGGGCGCCAGGGCGACGCGCTCGCGACGTACCAGCGGGCCCGCTCGACGCTGGCCGAGGAGCTCGGGATCGACCCCGGGCCGGCCCTGCAGGAGCTCGAGCGGCTGGTCCTGGCGCAGGACCCGTCGCTCGAAGGACCCGGGTTGTCGACATTCCTGCCGACGCGAGCCGACCGTGCCTCCTATCCTGACGGCGTGGCACTCGTGGAGAGGGCCCAGCTGCTCCAGGCTCTTGCCGTCCTGCACGACGAGGCGCTGGCCGGTTCGGGTCGCCTCGTCCTCGTCCACGGCGAGGCGGGCGTGGGCAAGTCGGCGCTGGTCCGTGCCTGGAGCGTGCCGGCGGCCGCGCACGCGCGGGTGCTGTGGGGGGCGTGCGACCCCTTGTCTTCGCCGCGACCGCTCGGTCCCCTTGTGGACATCGCACCGCACCTGGACCCGCACGTGGCCCAGATGCTGGGCTCGGGAGAGCGCGACGGACTGTTCGAGGCGGCGCTCAAAGCCCTGGTCGAGGCCGAACCCGCCGTGCTGGTCATCGAGGACCTGCACTGGGCGGACATGTCCACGCTCGACCTCATGCGCTTCCTCGCTCGACGCCTCGAGGGCACCGGGACGATCGTGGTCGCGACGTACCGCGACGACCACCTGCGGCCTTCCGACCCGTTGCGCGTCATGCTCGGCGACATCGCCTCGCAGCCTGTCGTACGGAGGCTGGACGTCCCGCTCCTGTCAGCGGACGCGGTCGCCGAGCTCGCCGCAGAGTCCGGGCTGGACGCGGAAGCGCTCTACCGCGAGACCGGCGGCAACGCGTTCTTCGTCACCGAGGTCGTCGCATCCGGTGGCAACCACCTGCCACCCACCGTCCAGGATGCCGTCCTGGCCCGGGTGCACCGGCTCTCGCCGCAGGCACGGCTCGCCCTGGAGTCTGCAGCGGTGATCGGTTCGCGGGTCGAGCCCACGCTCGTGCACGCGATGCCCGACGTCACGGCCGACGCCGTGGACGAGTGCGTCACGTCCGGCATGCTGCGGCTCGAGGCGCCCGCGTACGCCTTCCGGCACGAGCTCGTCCGCCAGTCCGTGCTGTCCGGGATCATGCCCGGCCGCCTCGGCGCGCTGCACTGGCAGGTGCTGGACCGTCTCCGCGCGATGCACGTGTCTCCACGGCCGTACGCGCGCCTGGCCGAGCACGCCGACATGGCCGGCGACGGCCCCGCGACCCTCGAGTTCGCGATCGCGGCGGGCGACCACGCCGCCAGCCTCGGGTCGCACCGCGAGGCCGCGTTCCAGTACGGCCGCGCGATGCACCACATCGAGCTGCTCGAGCGCGACGCGCAGATCGAGCTGCTGCGCAAGCGTGCCAGCGAGTGCTTCCTCACCGACGAGCAGCGCGAGGCGGTTGCCGCCTGGCAGCGCCTCGTCGAGCACCTGCGCGGGCTCGACCGGCCGTACGAGCTCTCCGACGCGCTGCTGCGCTACACCCGGTCGCTGACCACCATCGGCGACTACAGCTACGTGCCGGCCCTGGTCGAGGAGGCGCTCGCGG
The DNA here is from genome assembly GCA_963711005.1 of uncultured Actinomycetota bacterium. GTDB lineage: Bacteria > Actinomycetota > Actinomycetes > Prado026 > Prado026 > CAVQCJ01. Next base: position 135,248 of record CAVQCJ010000003.1, read on the forward strand.
TGGTGAAGGACCTGCCGCCCAGCCCAGAGCTCGCGCTCGCCCAGGCGATGTACGCGTTCACCTGCGTCGACCAGGCCGACCGCCAGCTGGCAGCCAGCTGGGCCGAGCGCGCCGTCGAGCTGGCCAGGGAAGTCGGCGACCCGCACGTGCTGTCGTACGTCGTGAACTCGTACGGGTGCTGCCTGGCACTCGTCGGCGATGCGCGCTGCGAGCAGTTCCTGCAGGAGAGCATCCGGATCGCCCTCGAGCACAACCTCGAGGACGACGCTGCCCGTGGCTACAACAACCTCGCCTTCATCTCCCATGTCATGCGCCGCTTCGACGACGAGCTGGGGTTCCTCTCCGACGGGATGCGCTACGCCACCGACCACGACCTCAACGGCAACTTTCTGTGCCTGATGGCCACGAAGATCACCCTCCAGATGCAGCTGGGCGAGTGGGACGAGGCCGAGGCCGAGGCGAACGAGCTGCTGTACGTTCGCGCCACCGCTCGAGCCAGCCGCATGGAGCCGCTCATCGCTCTCGGGCTGATCGCCGCGCGCCGCGGCGACCGCGAGAACGCCTGGCGGCTGCTCGACGAGGCCCGCGAGCATGTCCGGGACGCTCAGATCCTCGAGTACGACGGCGACGTCGCGGCGGCCCGCGGCGAGGCGCGCCTGCTCGAGGGCGACATCGACGGCGTGGAAGCCGAGGTGCGGCCCTCGTTCGACGTCGCGCTTCGGGTCGGCGACGGGGACTACCTCGCCAGGCTCTCTCTGCTGCTGTGGCGTGCCGGTCTTCTCGACGAGGCTCCGGAGAAGGCGTTCGAGGCGGCGAGACTGTCGATGGCGGGGAAGCCGCGTGCGGCGGCCGAGCGCTGGGCGGCCGACGGGTTCGTCTACAACGCGGCCTGGGCACTGCTCGACAGCGACGACGAGGTGGACCTGCGCGAGGCGCGGTCGATGTTCGACCGCCTGCGGGCGCCGGTGCTGGTGGACCGCTGCGACGCCCGGCTGCGGGCGATCGGCGCCCGGGTGCCGCGCGGCGCGCGGGCGAGCACCCGGGCGAACGTCGGCGGCCTCACCGACCGGGAGATCGAGGTTCTCGACCTGCTCGAGGAAGGCCTGCGCAACTCCGAGATCGCGGCGCGGCTGTACCTGTCGGAGAAGACCGTGGGCAACCACGTCTCGTCGATCCTCGCCAAGCTCGGCGTCGCGTCACGGCTGGAGGCCGTGCGACGCGCGCGCGACCTCGCCGCCGTCAGCTGACCTCTCAGAGCTGCTCGCCTCGGTAGACGAACAACGAGTGGATGATCCAGAGGTCGACGAAGATGATCACCAGTGACAGAACGGCTGGCAGGGTGCCGAGCCACCGAGCCCAGGCCGCCCCGGCCACCGCACGCAGACACGGGTCACCTGCACCCCGTGACATGGCGGTCACCCGGTCGTGTCCGGAACGTTGAACATCCAGCGGACGCCGTAGCGGTCGGCGCAGGTACCCCAGTGCGCCCCCCAGAACATCTTGGTCAACGGCTGGACGTCGGTGCCGTCTTCGGACAGTCGGGTGAAGATCCGGTTCGCGTCGTCGAGCCGGTCCAGCTCGAGGCTGATGGTGACGTTGTTGCCGATCCGCAGGTTCTGACCCATCGACTCGATCATGTCCGTGCCCATGAGACTGGCACCACCGAGGATGGGCAGCTCGATGTGTGCGACCAGGTCCTGCTCCTTCTCGGAGATCGGGTGAGCGGGGTCGGGCGGTACCTCGCGCATCCGCTGGAGGTTGGTGAACTCCCCGCCGAACGCCGATCGGTAGAGGTCGAACGCCGCCTCCGTGTCCCCCATGAAGTTCAGGTAGATGCCGACCTTGGCCATCGTTCCTCCTCGGGCAGGCGGGTGAGTGCGATGCACCCGGAGACCGCGAGGTCCATCGAAATACCGGGTCCGGATCCCGGTCAAGCGAGGACGGCGGTCGGCGCGAGGTCGGATCCGGCAGGATGTGCCCCATGGAGCCGCCTCCAGCCCTGCTGCGCCTCCATACGCCGCGCCTCCTGCTGCGCGAATGGCAGGATCAGGACCGGGACGCGTTCGCGGCGATGAACCAGGACCCGCAGGTCATGGAGCACTTTCCCGGCCCGATGCCACCAGACGCGTCCGACGCCTTCGTGGACCGGCTCCAGGAGCTCCACGGCTCGCTCGGGTACACCTTGTGGGTCGTCGAAGTGATCAGCAGTCGTCGGGGTTCGACATCGTTCGCAGGCTTCACCGGGCTGATGCCCCCGTCGTTCGACCCTCCGTTCGCCCACGCCGATCCCTGCGTCGAGGTGGGTTGGCGGCTGTGGCCGCAGTGGTGGGGACTGGGCATCGCCACCGAGGCAGCGCGGGCCGGCATCGAGTACGGCTTCACCGAGGTCGGCCTGCCCGAGATCGTCTCGTTCACCGTCGCGGCCAACACCCGCTCGCGGGCGGTGATGGAGCGACTCGGGATGAAGCGGGTAGGCGAGTTCGACCATCCCCGGGCTGAGCCAGGTGATCACTGGCGTCGCCACGTGCTCTATCGGATCAGACCACCCGGCGCGGCGGACTGGGGGAGCACGGACAGCGTCAGCGACGTGTAGCTGAGAAGGCAGGTCCCCCGCCGCGGGTCATCCCGCCTGGATCTGCACGTAGTCGATCTGGCCCACGAAGTAGTCGCAGTCGTGGTGCAGAGTCGCTGCGGTGCAGTTGCCCTTGCCACCGATGGTCAGCGGCACGTTGTTGACGACGTTGCCGACCGCGTGCATCTGCTTGGTCGTGTGCCCGTCGATCGTGGTCGACACGAAGCCGGGCCCGCGCTCGCAGGTCACGACGTGCCACTGGTTGTCCGCCACGTTGATCGGGCTGCGGATGCCGCCCGAGGTGGTCACGCCGTTGACGATGGACGTGAAGCCGCAGAACACCAGACCGCGCGTGGGCCCGTCGAGCTCAATCTTCCAGAAGCCGGTCAGCGATCCGGACTGGCCCTTCTGCATGACGTTGCCGAACGCGTCGGAAGGCTTGGCGATCTTGATCCTGGCGGTGACCGTGAAGTCAGACGTGCCCGGGTTGGTTCGCGGGTCGTTGACGACGTCCAGGTGCTGCGGGTCGAACGTGGCGTTGTTGAAGCCGCGCTTGACCTGCGGGAACGAGTGGACGGCACCGTTCAGGGTGATCGAGGTGCCGAGGGTGCCGTTGATGTGGTTGGCCGAGCTGTCGACAAGCACCGTCGACCCGGGTGCTTCATTCATGTTCCACAGCGCGACCACGGTGGCCGCCTGAGCGGGCCCGGCAGGCGCGAAGACGACGGCGCACACCGCCGTGACGACGACAGCGATCAGACCACGACGGACCATGACAGCCTGCTTCCCCGAACCGACGACGAAGGCCCCACCGTGGCGAACCGCCGCAGTCGACGTGAATGGGCCGAACGGACTAATCGCCCAACGCAGCACCCTGCTCACCCAGCGTCACGGCGTCCGTCTTCGCTCTCGAAGGCGCCCGCAACCAACCACGATCCGTACTGCCCGGTTTGCATGCCGCACCCGGCAGGACTTCTTGCCTGCGCGCCATATGCGCTTGCCGGGACTCGGGGCGCGCTGAGAGGCTCGCGGTATGCCGCACAGCACCGTGGGCCCCCCTTTCGATCAGTTCCTGGACACCGCGGAGGCAGTCGCTCAGGCACGGCCCGAGGTGGACCTCGAGATGGCTCGTGAGGTGTTCCTCGAGGCGGCGACCCTGCTCCACAACGGCCTCGCCCTTGACGGACTGGACGAGCACGACGCCAGTGCCGTCGTCGCTGGGCTCTGCGTCGATCTCGTTGCCGAGGATCCCGGCGCCGCGGTGCGCGCACGTTCCCAGGCAACGTTGCAGGCTCCCGGAGACCTGCACGACCCAGAAGGTGTGTCCGCCGCCTACCTGATCGCAGCGGCGCTCCTGCAGCTCTGAGGACGGACCCAGGGAACGCGCTCACTTGACCGCGTTCGACGCGTGGCAGGATTCAGCCCATCGCGGCCACGGAGGTCCGTCGAGCAACGGCTCCCATCTCCTAGCGGAACCCGAGGAACCGGATGCTGTCGACGAGCGGCTGAGCCGGGGACAGCATGTCCATGCGGTTGGTGTAGTCCCAGGTGCATACCGCGGTTGTCCCCCCACCGGCAACGTCGACGAGAATCCAGCGGATCCGTTCGCTGACCCCGATCCCGATGGTCCGCGTCTGCTGTGAGTACACCACGAGCAACGGGATGCAGGTTTGCGTCCCGCCGCGCGAGCACCTTGCAGGGGACCATGGGCCGGGCTGGAAGTGGACGTCGACCTGCCAGGCCGGAAGCCCGCTCGACATCGTGTGCGTGACTGGCCCGGCGACCAGGAACGGTCGGCTGGCCAACCACCGCGCCACCGAGTGAGCGTCCGGAGGGGAATCCATGGACGGATGGCGCAAGAAGGTGACCGGCGCGACGTCCTCCAGCACCGACACGCCGTATCCCTTGGAGTCGGAGAAGAAGTCTGCGCTGGTGCCGTCGTAGGACGTGGACGACCACCCCAGGGGCAGAGTGAACCCGATCGGGGCGCGCAGGTGCAGGCGGTAGGTGTCCTTGCCCAGGCAGTCCTGGAGTACGTCGCACGGGCTGATCACCCGGTTCGTCACGATGGTTCGCGGCGCTGGCGATGCGATGTCGCCGCTTGTCGCGGGTGCGGCGCGGGCGCCGCTCGATGTGCTGCGATGGTCGCGCGACTCGCGCCACCCGAGCGTCGTGACCAGTACGAGGACGGTGACGACGATGACGAGCGTGGACCGCCACCGGTGCCCGTCCGTGCTCCGAACCTCGTCCAGCATTGTCATGGCAGTTACTCGCGTGGGCGCTCGACGAGGGTTGACATGGCGACTCGGAAGGACGGTCGGCGGTCAGCGCACGTTCCGCGTCAGGTGACTGTGAACCGCATGCTGTCGATGAGCGGCTGCGCCCGTGCGAACCCGAGCGGGTCATTGTCGAAGTCCCAGGTCCACAACGCTGTCGTCCCACCGCCTGGTAGATCGACGAACGTCCACCGGATCTGCCCGTCCCCCCAGATCCCCACCGTGCGAAGTCCGGTGATGTCCATGAGCATCAGAGGAACGCAGGCGTCCGAGGCGTCGTACCCGCAGTGCGCGACGGTCGGTTGGCCGGGCTTCATGCGCACGTCCACCTGCCAGGCCCGCAGCCCGCTGAGCGTCGTCGCAGTCACCGGGCTGCTCACCAGGTACGGTCGCGAGGCCAACCACCGAGCCAGCGGCTCCGCGGAGGTCCTCACGCCCGGGTCGGCTTGCGCGTTGCGGGAGTTCATCGCTGGTGTCGGGTTCTCCATCACCGACAGGCCGTACCCGAAGTTGCCCGAGTAGAAGTCGGCCGTGGTCGCCGTGTAGCTCGTCAACGTCCACTCGGTCGGCGGCAGCGTGTACGACACCGGGACCGGCAGGTTCAGTCTGAAGCTGTCCCCACCCAGGCACTGCTGGACCCGGTCGCACGCCACTGGGTCCGGACTGACCAGGGAGGTGGGGGTCGGGATCGCTGCCGGACGCGGGCCGGCGGGAATCAGACCCGGCGGACCGACGCTGGCCACTGCCCGCCAGGTGAGCGCGACGACGACCACCGCGACGGCCACGGCCAGAACGCTCGTGGTTCGCCTTTTGCGCAGGTCCCGGTGGCGGAGCTCGTCGAGCCCCCAGCCGTCGGTCGCCTCCCCCGGCGACACCCGGCGGAGCTCTGCGCCGGCCTGGCGGCCGAGCTGGTCCAGGTTCATGGCTGCTCCTCGACATCGGCTCCGAGCCGTGTGGCCATGGCGGCTCGGCCCCTGACCAGGTGCGCCTTCACCGAGCTGTCCGAGCAACCGAGGGTCGCCGCGATCTCGACCACACTCATGTCGTAGACGTAATGCAGAGCGATCGACTGCGCCTGCCTGCGCGGGAGCCGGCGTACCTCCGCCCAGAAGCTCTCGTGCTCCAGCGGCGCCGGGACCGGCAGGTGGCGACGGGATCCCAGCCGGACGAGCGCCCTCGCCTCTGTCGCTCTCCGCCTGATCTGGGAGGTGGCCTTGTAGGCGCAGACCTTGCGCACCCAGGTCACCGGAAGGTCGAGTCGCGAGACCTCGTCCCAGCGACGGTACGCCACGAGCATGGCGTCCTGGGCGAGATCGTCGGCCACGGCCCAGGAACCCGTCAAAGCACGCGCCAACCTGACCAGTCCCGGCATCTCTCGGCGGTAGAAGGCCTCGAAGGTCTCGACGTGGGCGATCTCGACAGCCGGACCCGGATCGGCCGCTGGCGGCTCGACCACTGGGACGCGCGAGACGCCCTTCACGATGGCTACTCGCGCCGGCCCCGGTCCACGGTTGACAACCGGACCAACCGATTTGGACGCGCAGCGACGCGGTGCTGACAATGCGCCTGGGTCGCCACAGCAGCATCATGGACCGTCCATGCCCACGGCGCCTTGGTCTGATCTTCCTGCCCGTCCCGAGGACCTGCAGGACAAGGGGTGTCAACGATCGACCGGGACGACGTCGCGCGTCGTGGACGGCAAGGGGCGGTCACGGCGGAGTTGGGCGCCTGTCACGTACATGACAGCGCGGCCCGGTGATCAACGAGAGCGTTGGCCCGCCGAACTCCCGGTGCACCCGATCCCGAAGGGAGCAGACCATGACCACTCTGGCCACCCGTCAGGGGCACATCTCGGACCGTCCCCGGATGTCAGTCGCGTTCATCTCGGTGCTGATCGTCGTCGTTCTCGGCGTCGCAGCGGCCGTAACGCTTCCGCGGTTGCTGACATCTCAGCCATCCACCACCCGTCCGGCAACCGTCCAGCCCCTGTCGAACACGAGCACGTCGCACGCCGGCTTCCCCGCGACCGGCGTCGACGAGTGGCCGCGCACGGCAGCCAAGCCTTCGCCGGGGGCCAAGCACCCGCTGGGGCGCGCGATCCGCACCGGTGGCGCCCAGACGCAGAGCAGTGCGCGCCAGCTCCAGCACGGTCACGTGCTCTGACCTACCAGGCCGCAGGCAAGACCGCCAGGCTCGCAACCACGAACGGACGACGAGACCCGCATCGACGGGTCTCGTCGTCCGAGCTCCACGCCCACATCAGCTGCGCTCCGCGATCGGCCGCTGGATGGACTCACGGTTCCGGACGGGCATCCCCACGAGGTCCATCGTTGCTCTCGCCCGGCCCATCGAGGCCGCAGCGCGCACTCGATCCCCAGTCGCGCGTTGGGCGCTCGCCCGGAGGGACAGTGCACGAGCGAGCCACGAGGTCGACCCGAACCGTTCCCAGTGCTCGACGGCGGCGTCGAGCGCGACGACGGCCGCGTGAGGATCGTCACGAAGCAGCGCTGCCACCCCTGCCGTCTCGGCAGCCACCGCGGCGACCTCGGGCTCCTCGGGCGCGGTTGTGCGGGAAGGGACCCTCCGGGCTCGGCCTCCCGCGAGCAGCGACGCTTGCGTCGCGTACACCTTCGCCAGCGCCAGGGCACCGCCGGCGTGCGCCTCTTTCGCGGCAGCGATCGCCTCGTCCAGGGCGGCAACGGCCTCTGCCGGCCGCGAGGCGCCGAGAAGCCCACGACCACGGATCAGGGCGGGCAACGGCGTCCACAGCCGCATCGGCACTGCCTGCAGGGCTGCGCGCAGTGCTTGTGCCGATCCCTCGACCCGATCCCACTGCCCGCGGTCGAGCACGATCTTCGCCTCGGTCTCGGCGAGGTCGCCGTGCATCACGTAGACATCGTGCTTGCGGATGGCCTCTCGAGCCTGCCGCAGCGCCCGCGCCGCCGCGGCGGGTCTGCCACTGCGAACCTCCGCACGCGCGATGGCCAGGCGTGCGAGTGCCGGGATGCGGACGGACTCGAGGCTGTTCCCGATCGCGCCTGCCTCGCGGGCGAGCGAAGCGGCCATCGCTGGGTCGCCCGCGTTCGCGTTGGCCAGCGCGCCGATCAGCAGTGCGTCTGACTCCGTATAGCGATCGCCGGCCTCCGCGGCGACCGGGCGGCACGCCCGCGCGGCCCCGATCGCCTCGGTGAAGCGGCCGGCGGAGTAGCAGTAGTGCCCCCATGTACGCATCAACGAGGCACGAGAGCGCAGATCTCCCTCGCCCTCGATCAGCCGGCGCGCCTGCTCGTACCACTCATGGAACTCCGCGTCTCCTTCGATCGACAGGATGTACGCGAGGTCGTTTGCCACCACCGCCCGGCCGAACAGGTCCCGCGCGCTCGAGAACAGGCGGTAGGCGCCGCGCAGGTCGTCCAGCTCTCGTCCCAGGTCTGCGAGCGCCCATGTCTCCGAGAGCCGATGCAGGGCCCAACCCTGGCCTTGCAGGTCTCCCATGGCTTCGAAGCGCTGCCGTGCACCCTCCAGAAGGGTTCGTGCGCGGCGCAGGCGCCCGGCGTCGCTCTCGGACCGACCCAGCGCCAGCAGGGCGCGCGCCGTCAGGGCGCCGTCCCCCGCACGGTCCGCCAGCTGGCGTGCCCGCGTCCCCTGCTCGATCGCCTCTGCGTGCATGCCCATCTCGATCAGGGCCTCGGCCAGCCCGAGCGAGGCACGCGCCGCGGTCCTGACGTCGGCGTTGCGGCCGGCCGCCTCGATCACCCGGACGGCCCGCCGGAACAGCGGCTCGGCAGCGCGCGCCTGTCGTATGAACGTCTGCTCGGCCCAGCGAGTGAGGTACTCCGCCGCGAGACGGACGACAGCGAGATCCGGATCTGGACCGGTCTTCGAGACCGCCAGCTCCCAGGCCTGCTCGTAGTGGTACGCGATGGAGGCGATCGGCTCGTGGCCCGTCCTGGCCGTGGAGCGGAACCATGAGGCGATCTGCGCGTGCCGCTCCGCGCGCACGCCCTTGGGCAGCGAGCCGTAGGCGACGTCACGGATCAGGGCATGCTTCCACTCGTACTCGTCGGTGTCCGGGATCGTGCTGCGCTGGTTCCTGCGGAGCAGACCGCGCGCGACCAGGGCGCGCAGCGCAGCGGGCCGGTCGGCCACGTCGCTGACCTCCGCCAGCAGGGCGTCCCAGGTGACGGTCCCGCACACCGACGCATCCTGGAGCAGCTCCTTCTCCTCCGCGGGCAAGGTGTCCAGCCGCGCGGCGATCAACAGCCGGATCGACTGGGGCACGTCGCTCGTGATGCCCGGATCGACAACGTGCCAGGACCCTCCCTGCTCGCGAATGGCGCCGCTGCCGACCAGCATCTCCACCATCTCCTCGAGGAACAGCGCGTTGCCGTTCGCACGGGAGACCGGGACGCCGGCCGCTTCGGTCGAGCCGTCACCGCCGAGCAGGATCGCGGCCAGCGATCGCATCGAGTCGGGGTCCAGGCCGGGCAAGCCCGTCGACGGCAAGCCCGGCACGCGCGTGCGGGACAGTCCCAGGATCAGCACTGGCGCCGGCCAGGGGTTGCGGTGAGCCTCGACGAGCAGCTCGAGAAGCTCCGGGTCGGCCCACTGGAGGTCGTCCAGCACCACGACGACCGGTCCGGCCCGCGCGCAGTCCTCGAGCACCAGCCGCGCCGCGCGGGCCGCGTCCCGGTCGCTGCGAGGAACATCGTCGTCCAGCGCGACGAGTGCCCGCAGGTCGGCGGCAAGGGCAGCAGGATGCTCCCCCTGCCCGATACGACGAGCGGCCCGATCGATGGCGCCGCGTGCCGCCGAAGCGGGCGTGCCCGGTACCAGCCCGAGAGCCCCGGCGACCGCGTCGGCCATGGCGGAGAGCATCGGTCTCGCCCCGAAGGGTACGCATCGACCCACCAGGAACCGTTCCGGGGGGAGTGAGTAACCGAGCTCACGTGCCAAGCGGCTCTTTCCGATGCCCGGCTCCCCGGTCACGACCATGACGCGCCCGCGCCCCTCGCGTTCGGTCTGCTCCAGCTCGTGGCCGAGAGAGGCCAGCATCTCGTAGCGGTCGACGAACGCCCGCCCCGGCGTCGGCGTCGGGCGCTCCGCGAGTGCGAGCGCCTCGAACGTGCCAAGGGGCTCTGCCTTGCCTTTGGCCTTGCGCAGCCGCCGGGGGCCGTAGGCGATCACCTCCCAGGTCCGGTTTCTCGTCGTCTCATCCACGAGGATGTGGCCGCCGGTCGCCAGGCCGGCCAGCCGGGCGGCTGTGTTCACCGTGTCACCGACGACCGTGAAGCCGGCCGGCTCGTCCGATGGGGCGACCATCACCTCGCCGGAGTTCACCCCGGAGTGAACCTCGGGAAGCTGGATGCCGGCGCGACCCCGGTTCAGGATGCTGACGCGGTCACGCACATCGAGCGCGGCGCGGACCGCGCGCTCGGCGTCGTCCTCGTGCGCGACGGGAACGCCGAAGATCGCCATGAACCCGTCGCCCTGGACCTGCGGGACTGTCCCGCCGTAGGACTCGACGATCGTCTGGAGCTCGGCCATCGTCGGCCGCAGGAACCCGTACACCTCTTCGGGGTCCAGCGTCTCGGCCAGGGCGGTGTAGCCCGCGAGGTCGGCGAAGAGCATCGTGACGAGCTTGCGCTCACCTCGCCCACCTCGTGAGCTGGCTCCGCCCGCAGTCACGCTGTCGTGCTCAACTCACCTCAGGTCTGATGGCGTTGTCCGCAAGGTTCGCCAGCGCCGTCGACGTGCGGCCGATCCCCGGCACCTTCCGCAGTGCCCGTACCCGGGCGATGACACCCTCCATCGTGGGGGCGCCGAGATCGATCAGAAGGTCGAAGTCGCGCGCTGTGACGACCGCGGCCGCGAAATCGCCGCTGTCCGCGAACCAGTCGTTGAGATCGTCGAAGAGCTGGAACGGGTCGATGGTCGCCTGAACGCAGACGAGCGCGCAGGCGTCGGGGCTGCGGCGCTTGGGAGCGTTGGGACTGTTGGCGGTCAGGTTGAGCGACCAGTCCGAGTGGATGCCGGCCTGGAAGTAGTCGACCGCGATCCGTGACTGAAGCTGCCCGACGTCTTCCGCCTCGACGCGCGCGAAGATGCTGAAGGCCCCCACGAACTGCGCGACGAAGCGCACGCCGGGAGCGCTCGCCAGCGCCTGCTTGACCCCGTTGATCCCGGGGCCGCCGGCATCGATGTGCCGTTCGAAGACGTACGCCTCGATGGTGTCGTCCTTGGTGAAGATGCTCGGGTCCATGCCAGGCCCCCTCCGGTCGACGGGCACCAATGGTCCCGTCTCCCGGGTTTCGGCGCAATCAGTGCGGCAACGGCCTCAGCCAGGGCTCCCGAGCACAGGTCCACGGCATGCGGACGGGCCGAAGCTCGCTGGCTACGAGCCGCCGCATGGTCGAGGCCGGGTCGATACCGTCAGCGGCTCCTCAGGACGGAAACGGCCGAACGACGTATGGCTGAGCGTCGAGGCCGTCGGCGTACAGGGTGGCGATCCGGATTGTCGGACGGACCGCTTCCACAATCTGCCCGTTCCCGAGGTAGATGGCCATGTGCGAGAGCGTCGAACCATAGAACACCAGATCGCCGCGGCGGCGCTGGGCGAACGGCTCGTGCAGCAGCTTCGACGCGTACAGGTACTTCGTGTCCCGGAAGCTGGCTTGCACGTGCAAGTCCGTGGTCAGCCCAGCCACGACCCGCCCGCCGGCGTACATGGCCTGGATGACCAGCCCCGAGCAGTCGTAACCGATCGGGCCAGCCCCACCCCACATGTACGCCGTTCCCAGTCGGTGGGTCGCATAGGCGATCATCGCCTCGATCCGCACCGCCGCCGGGGCACCTGGCCCCACGACGGGCTGCTGGGTGTAGCGGTCCACGCAGAAGGGGTAGCCGGTGCCGATGGCTGACCACGTGGCGGCGTCGACCAGCCCCGTCACGGGCAGGGCGTGGGAGGCCTGGAAGGCCCGCACCGCCGACTGCGTCGCCGAGTCGTAACGCTCGCCGTGCCCGACCAGGTGCAGGGCCCGTTGGATCAGGTACACCTTCACTCCGACGATGGCCGGTCCAACCGTCAGGCAGCCCGCAGGCAACGGCACGTGGGCGACATAGGCGCCGCCAGCCGGGACGACCCGGTGGGTGGGGGAGCTCGAAGGCGTGGTGGGGGTCGAGGGGGCCGACGGGGTCGAACTCGTCAAGGGGGGCAACTGGGTGCTCCCCGATGCGCCGCCTGATGGGCCGCCCGATGGGCCGCCAGGCCGGGCGCCGGCGCAGGCCGCGAGCATCAGACTCACCGCGAGCAGCACGGTGAGCGGTGCCAACCGACTCCGGCAAGTGAGCCTCATGCCTCCCATGCTGCGCCGCGCGGGACGGACCGGTCAGGGCCGTTGGACCCCCCCGCGAGGGTCCGCGGTGACCAGAGGCGTCGCCAGTGTGCGGTACGGCTCGGGCGCCCGACCCGACGACACCGACCCCGCCCGGCGGGCCATGGTGGCCGGCCGTCCGATGTGGGCTACGGTGACCGCCGACCGTCCGGGGCGATCCAGGGGAGTGGTGTCAGAGTGACGCGTGTTTCGAGGGTTGGCGTCCGTTGGGTGCCGGGCGCAGCGGTCCTGTCAGTGATCTCAGCTGCAGGGTTGTTGGTGGCGATGAGTCCGGTGCTTGCGATGACCTCGAGCCTGTCGCAGAGGGCCGACGCCACCTTCCAGGCCAACGGCCGCGTGGACACCATCCTGACGATCGGGAACACCGTCTACCTGGGCGGCCAGTTCACCTCGGTCCGGCCGTCGGGCGCAGCCGCTGGCACCGGGGAGGTGGCCCGCAACCACCTGGCCGCCTTCGACCGCACCAGCGGGGCACTGCTGGCGTGGAACCCGGGCGCAGACAAGGAGGTCCTCGCGCTCACGGCCTCCCTGGACGGCACGGCGGTCTACGTCGGCGGGTCGTTCGCGAAGGTCGCCGGAGTCTCTCGCGGTCGGCTCGCGGAGCTGGACGCCACGACGGGCGCAGCCCTGCCTTGGGCGCCGAAGGCCGACCTGCAGGTCAATGCGATATCGGTCACACCCACTCTGATCTACTTCGGCGGCACCTTCGACCAGGTCAACGGCGTCGCGCGGACGCGGCTGGCCGCGGTGGACGGCACCGGAGTGCTGAGCCCGACGTGGCTGCCGCAGGCCGACAACCGGGTCCGGGTCATCCAGCCCGCCCCCGACGGCCAGTCCGTGTTCGTCGGCGGAGACTTCCTGTCGATCAACGGCGACACGACGCAGAAGATCCTGGCCAGGCTGTCCCCGGTCGACGGCTCGCCCCAGCCGTGGAAGCTCCACCCCGGCTACCCCCTGCACGGCATCGCGTTCTACGGCTCGACGCTGTTCGCGGCCGGTGACGGATCCGGCGGGCACGTCGGCGCGTTCGACCTGTCCACCGGGAACCGGCTGTGGACGCTGCAGACCGACGGCGGCGTTCAGGCCATCACGATCATGAACGGGGTGCTCTACGCAGGCGGTCACTTCGACAACGTCTGCGTCGGCGTGGTCGACGGAGCCACCACCGGCTTCAAGTGCCCCACCAACCAGGCCACCCGGCACAAGGTCCTGGCGATGGACCCCACGACGGGTGTGATCGACCCCTGGAACCCTGCGGCCAACAGCCCGCTGGGTGTCTTCTCGCTGGCCAACGGCGGCGGGTCCCTGCAGGTGGGTGGCGACTTCACCAAGCTGGGCACGCCGGACGCCTCCGGCCAGGCCACCTGGTCGCAGCAGGGCTTCGGCCAGCTCAGCCCCACCGCGGGCTAGAGCGGACACCGGGTCGTCCAACGGCTCGAGGGCTCGTTCATGGGGAACGAGCACCTCGAGACCGACTGGCGCGAACAAGGTCACCCCGGTGACCCGACTTGCCACTCCAGTCCTTGACGTGCCGTCACCGCCGGTCGACGAGCCCTTCGACACGGGTGGAAGTATCAGTCGCGTGCACGCCGTTGAGCTCACCTTCGCCGTCGGGTGGACCGCGTTCTGGATCTACTGGCTCATGGCAGCCTTCTCCATGAAACGGGGCCGCGTCCCTTGGTCACGCGAGCTACGTATCAGAGCGGTGATCGTCGTCTGTGTGATCCTGTTGTTCCGTCTGGGAGCCTTCAGAGGCGGCGCGCTCACCTCAGATCCACTGCGGGCTGGCCTCGGGCTCTGTCTGTTCGCACTCGGGCTTGGGTTCGCGATCTGGGCCCGCGTGCACATCGGGCGCAACTGGGGCACCCCGATGTCGCAGAAGGACGAACCGGAGTTGGTTACGAGCGGCCCTTACCGATGGGTTCGCCACCCGATCTACTCCGGCATCCTGGTCGCGGGTGTCGGTACCGCGGTGGCACTGAGTTGGATGTGGCTTGCTGCCGTGGCCCTGGCGGCTGTCTATTTCGTCTACAGCGCAACCGTCGAGGAGAGCTACCTGACCAAGGAGTTCCCCGACGTCTACACCACGTACAAGCATTCGACCAAGATGCTTGTGCCGCTCGTCTTCTGATCTGGCCCCACGCTGAGCCACACCGGACTCCTGCCGCCCGCGTACGTCGGTCTCAACCGGTCAGCGCCTCGTCGGCCTCCTGTCAGGTGGTCTGTTGGGAGGGTCGCGCAGGGAACCCGCCTGTTCCGGCGCGGGCGATGCCTTCGAGCACTTGGGGCTGCAGGATGTCGATCTGGTCCCGCAGGCTCTCAGGGCAGGCGGCCAGTGCCTGCTGGCGCGGGATGAGGGTCATCAGTTCGCCGAGCGCGAGTGCGGCCTCCCTGGTCCGGCCGTCTTCCCAGGCCCGGCGGACGAGTTCGGTGACAGCGGTCTCGTGAACGCCGGGGGCCGAGGCGTGGGCCGAGAGCTCGACGGCCGTCCGAAGCAGCGACAGTGAGTCTTCGGGGGCCGAGCGCTGGGCGAGGGCGAGGTGAGTCCGAGCCAGGCAACGGAGGTCACCGAGCTCAGCGAACACGTCGCGGGCGGCCGCGAGGTCGTCGGGTGCGGTCGCGGCGTCCGGCCGAAGCCTGGCACGCGTGAGCAGTGCGTGGGCGAGCTCGTGCCGGTTCCCGGTCTCGGTCGCGTACGCGAGGCACTGGGCGACCCATTCATCGGCGTCCTGCCTATGGCTCCCCGCGTCGATCTGCGACATGGCCATCATGTATCGGACGTTGTTGACATGGAGCGCGTCACCCGCCTCGGCGAACGACTCGAGAGCGGACCGGAAGGCGGAGAGCTCGGTCTCCGCGTCCTGCGCGGCCATTGCGCGGCCCTGCCGTGCCGAAGCGAGGCGCCACGGGTCATGCAGTCGTACCGCCAGATCCTCGGCCGCGGCCGCGTGCTCGAGAGCCGACTCGTGGGCCCCGCAGTAGCTGTCGACGAAGGCTGCGAGGCGGTGCGCGGCGAGCTGCGTGTGCGGGTCTTCGTCGGCGGTAGCCAGGAGCCGGGTCGCGAGTTCCCCGGCGAGTGGCACCTCGGAGAAGAGGAGGGCCTCACCTGCGAGGTCGCCGTCGGGGCCGAGCAGCAGTGACATGACCTCGGGACGGCGGACGGCGCGAGCCACCGCAGCGACGGCCGCGGCGTCCGCCCCGTACTGCTCGATCAGCAACCCGATCGAGCGGGCCATGTGGGCCGCCAGCGCCGGGTCGTGGTCGGCGCTCCAGTCGAGGGCCGGCGGCGCGGAGGCCAGGGACCGTCGAGCGCCTAGCGCTGTGTCGCGCGAGTCATCGGTTCGTGCCTTGACCGCGAGATGGTCGAGAACGTCTCGGCAGTGCTCGGCGTGGGCACGGCGGACCTGGTCGACTTCGCCGCTGTCGGCCCGGGCGAGGATCAGAGGGCGCAGAGACGCCAGGACGACGAAGGAGGCGTGCTCGCCGTCCGAGGACCGGTCCGCAGAGACCATCGACCGATCGACGAGCCGTAGGACCACGGCCGGCGACGCCGGGCCAGCCACCGAAGCCACCGTGTCGAGCTCGAAGCGACCCGGCAGCGCGGTGACCCGCGTGAGTACGCGCCGGTCCTCGTCGGTCAGCACATCCCACGAGCGCGCGAACGCCGAGGCCAACGATCGCTCACCAGTGAGTGCGGCGACATCGAGAAGGGCCCGGTCGACTGCGATGGTGTCGGCAAGCTGCCGCAACGAGACGTCGTGTGCACGGGCCGCGACCAGTTCGATCGCCAGGGGGAGCCCGTCCAGGACGACACACAACCGCGAAGCCGACTCCGGATCGTCCGGAGGCCGGCCGCCTCGAGCGGCGGTGGCGCGGTCGAGGAGGAGCTGCACGGCCGCCCGCTCGGCAACCGGATCACCCGTGAGCGGCTGGATCCTGTAGACAACCTCGTCAGGTGCGTCCAGCGGGCCCTGCGACGTCACGAGCACCGCAAGGTCGTGGGCGCTCGAGAGGAGTTCACGCACGACCACCATGACGTCAGGCGCCACCTGCTCGCACCCGTCGAGCAACAGCAGGGCCCCGCGCGCCGTGAGCGCCGCCGCCAGCGCGCGTGTCAGCGAGGTGTCCGTGCTTCGACCCACGCCGAGCACGCCGGCGATGGCGTCCGCGACCTGACCTCGCGGCGTCCCGGTCAGCTCGACGAGGACGGGGGAGCGTGACCCGACCGCTGCGGCCTCGAGCGCGAGCCGGGTCTTCCCGCACCCCGGGGGCCCAACGATGGTGACCCAACGATGACGGTCCAGCAGGCCGGACACCTCCGCCATCTCGGTCGCCCGCCCCACGAACGAGGTCAGGGGAAGCGGCAGCGCTTCTCGGCGCCGCGCCCGCGCGACGTCGACGAGGCCGGAACGGCTGTTGACTCCCAGCTTGCGCCGCAACGCAGCGATGTGGCTCTCGACGGTGCGCACCGAGATCACGAACTCAGCGGCGATCTCCGGGTTGGTCAGCCGCCTCTCCACCGCGGCGAGCACGGCGGTCTCCTGCGAAGTCAGCTCGCCCCAGACAGGCAGGACCATAGCCTCACAGTAGCCATGGTCAGGGCAGACCCGCATGTGGCCGCCGCACCCGACGAAGCCCGTGGTCCGACGGCTCCTCCAGGCGCGCAGCCTCCCTCAGTAGCTGAAGGTCACGGCGGCGTCTTCACCGATCCACTGCCACATCGGGACTGTCCCGCCCAGGTCGGTTCCCTCGACCAGCATGCCCTTGTCGAGCCGACGTGACTCGAAGCAGATCGGGCATGCCAGATAACGACCTCCAGCGGCGACGTACCGCGCCATCAGAGACTCGATCGATGGGCAACCCTCACAGGCGGTCCCCACCGCGACGCCTTCCGTGACCAGCCGGACCGCTTCCTTCGTGAGGAACATCAACGTCTGGCGCCCCGTCTCGGCCGCGCCCACCGCGACCAGGAAAGCCACCGTGACCTTCTCCGGGTCTTCAAGCCCCGTGGTCAGACTCACCACTGCCTTGGCCATCGTCCTCAACACCTCTCAGAATCCGGCCCACCCTGGCGCGATCCGTTCGGGCCAGGGCCTTCTGGGCGGCGCTCTCGCCGGAGCCACCTTGAGTCCCGAGCAGCACCCGCCACATCCGTGCTGGACACGGAGATCCTCCGCAGCGCGACGCCTGAGGGCAGTCGTCAGGGCGTCACCGATCGGGTTCTTCGGTGACATCCATGGCTAGGTGGACACACCTCGGTCCATGATCAGGGTAGGGAGCCGAGGCCGCAGAGGGGACGAACTGATGCCAGCCAAGGTCGGGTACTTGGTCATCGACAGCGCGGAGCCGGACAAGCTCGCACCATTCTGGTGCAGCCTGTTATCGGTCTCGGTTGCCGAGACGATTGGGGATGGCGACTTCCTCGTACTGTCACCGACCGAGCAGGGTCTGACCGTTGGCTTCCAGCGAGTCGCGGAGGCCAAGTCGGGCAAGAACCGGCTGCACCTTGATTTGGTCGTCGAGGACCTGGACGCGGCAACGGCCGAGGTCGAGTCATTGGGCGGCAGGTGGCTGGAGCCGGGACGCACCCGTGCGCTGGAAGGCTTCACCTGGCGGATCATGGCCGACCCCGAGGGCAACGAGTTCGACCTGGATGTCCTGCCCGGTTGATGATTCAGACTCGCCCCGCGGCGGGTCATCAACGGTAGGAGCATTCGCCTTGGCACATCCTGTGCTCGTCAACGTCCTGGCCAGCGGCGAAGACACGGTCTATGCCACGCTCGTCTCCGCGTTCGCGCACGACCCGGTCGAGCGCTGGCTGTACCCCTCGCCGCAGTCCTACCACGAGCACTTTCCGAGATTCCTCGCCGCGTTCGGCGGCGAAGCCTTCGTGTCAGGGACCGTCTGGGCCCTGACCGACTTCTCCGCCGTCGCGCTCTGGCTCCCCCCGGGAGCCGAACCCGACGGGGACGCCATCGCCGGCGTCCTCACCGAAAGCGTGGCGGCCGAGCAGCACCCGGACACCTTCGCGGTGCTCGACCAGATGGTGGAGGCTCACCCGACCTACCCCCACTGGTACCTGCCCTGGCTCGGCGTCGACGAACGCTCGCAAGGGTTGGGCCGCGGCGGCCTCCTGCTGTCGGCCTGTCTGGAGATCGTCGACGCGAGCCACCTACCCGCCTACCTCGAAACTCCGAACCCACGCACACTGCCGTTCTACCAGCGACACGGCTTCGAGATCGCCGGGACAGCGCAGGCCGGGGCCTGCCCGCCGATCAGCCTCATGCTCAGACCAGCCCAGTAACCCCGAGTCCCCCGCGCTGCTGGGCCAGCGTCCGACGCCCGATCCGATCAGCCCAGGAACGAAGCCTCTGTGTGTCAAGCGACGTCGGTTGTAGCCTGCTGGTGGAGCCCGGGAAGTGACTTATCCGAAGTGTTGGCCATGGGGATCAGGTCAGCCGCGCTGGATCTTGTAGACGCCCCCACTTGTCCTCCCGGGCTCCGCTGTGTGTCCGCGACGAGGGTTGCGTAGACCAGGTCGGCGAGGTGGCGTTTGAGGGCGCGGCGGGCTTCGCCGTTGGTCTTGCCCTCGGCGATCTTCTTGGCGTAGTAGTCGCGGCCGGGGCCGGGGTGGCGTTGCTGGGTGATCGCCACGCCGTGCAGGGCGGAGTTCAGCTGTCGGTTCCCGCGTCGGGACAGCCGGTGTCGCTGGATCTGCCCGGAGGAGGCTTCGATGGGGGCGACGCCGGCGTAGGAGGCGTAGTGGGCCCGGTCGGTGAAGCGGGTGATCGGGCCGGTGTGGCCCAAGATCCGGGCCGCGGTGATCACCCCGATGCCCTGGATCTGAGTCAACGTGGTGCCACTGGCGGTCACCGCATCGGTGATGCGCTGGTGGTTGGCGGCCAGCTTGGCGTCCAGGCCCTTGACGTCGTCGAGCAGGTCGCGGGCCAGGTCCTTGCGGATCACGTCCACGTCGGTGGTGGGTCGGATCCGGCGCAGCAACGCAGTCGCGGTCGATGCGGAGAGTCGTGTGTCCGCACCGCCTTCGACGAGCTCGGCGAGCAGACCGTGCAGGCGGGTCACGGCCTGGGTGCGGGCCGCGGTCAGCTGGTGGCGGCGGTCCCACAACAGGCGCATTCCACGCGACGGGTCCTCGACCTGCACCCGGGCCAGGGTCGGGTGGTGCAACGCGGCCAGGGCGACCGCGGTCGCATCATGGGCATCGGTCTTACGACCCGAGCGGCCCGATAGGACCCGGACCCGGGTCGACAGCGACGGCGGAACGTCCCGCACCTGCTCGCCGCGGGCCACCAGCTGCTGGGCCAACAACCGGCCGACCCCGGCCGCGCCCTCCACCGCCCAGACCCGATCCGGCCACCGAGCTGCGAAGGCGAGCAGCCGATCGACTTGGCGGCGGCTGGAGGTCACCCGAACCGAGGTGACGACCGTTCCGTCCGCGTTGATCGCCACCGCCGTGTGTGACCCCTTGTGCGGGTCGATCCCGATGATCTGCACTGACTGCTCCTACCGCTGGATCCAATGGGGAACCCGCAGCAGACAGTCCCGGTGGGAGTGGCCAAGCCTCTGTTGAGTCATGCCGCGGTCGACACCGCCGGGCGACAGTTCGTTCACAGGCCAGCAAGGCAGGCACTTCGCGAGTCAACCCAGCGACGCCACGGACGCTACGACCACACAAGCCCAACGCCCACCGCAGTCCACCACCGGGCACATCGGTGCGCGGTTACGGCCCTTCGTGGTTGCCCCGGCGATGTTCTCTAGTTCGCCTGCCCGACGACCTCGCATACGTCGACGCTGATGAAGGTGGCTGGAGCTTCGGGCATCTCACGCAAGCGGCTGAACGTCGCTTCTGCGTTCCGAGCGTTCTCCTCGGTGTCGAAGAGCCACACTGAGTGTTGGACAGCCTGCCCGTCGATGGTTCTGGCCCAGTACCCGCCGGCCGAGCCGGGCATCGCGCGAACCATCGCAACGCCGCCCTCGGCGATCATCGAGAGGGTCTCGTCCTCATGACCAGAGTGGATCTTCACTCGACCGATGACCGCGTACATGGCGACCTCCCGGCGGCTTGGTGACCGACACGATCCTAGGACCGGGCTGGGCCGTGCACCCAGCTGTCCTGCCGGACAGGTTCGCGAACCGCGTGGCGCACCTCCCCCCGCCCGCCTCCCTACTCGTGGAACGTCGCGGGGTCGGCGCGGACGAACTTGCCCGTGCCGTCGGGGTTGCCCACGCCACCTACGTACAGCGCTGCGAACCGGGAGAAGGCCACTGCCCCAGCCGCGACCGCGACCGCCGACACCCGGAACGGCTTGCCGTGGTCCGACACGACCTGCGTGATCGTCTGCGATCCGTCCAGGACGGTGAACTGGAGGGTGAACTCGCAGTAGTACCGGTTGGTCAGGGCGGTGATCTCGAAGGCTTGCTGCTCGCCGCGGGTGAGGGACACGGTCTTCTGCTGGAAGTACGGCCCGCCCCACTCGCCGCTCTGCAACGCCCTGGCCACCGTGACGGGCTGGTCGAGGTCCATGCCCACGCGCACCGTGTCATCGGCGCCCGCCGACGGGGAGTAGACGAGCGTCCCGGTGTAGGGGTCCCGGCAGGTCTTGAGAGGCCGCATGTCGAGGATCCGGATGGGCTGGTCCCGGTTCCCTTCCAGGATGAGCTTGATGTTCACGTACCCGTCGGCGGCGCCGCCGTGCGCGCGGACCCAGTCGTCGTACGCACCGGGGACGGACGACCGGCTCGCGGCGTTCATCGCCTGGAGGTCCGTGCCGGTGAGGTCGAGCGGCCGCTCGAAGAGGAAGGACTCGCTCTCGCGCTGCTCGAGCTGCAGGGCCCGCACCGCGATCGCGTCGCCCGTGGGCCGGTTGATCGCGGTCTGCGCCGACTTGAGCATCTGCTGGCTGAGCGTCGTGACCAGGGCGATGACGACGGCCGTGGTCACGGCGCCGAGCCACACGATGGGTCGATGCATGGCATGCCGCCAGGCCGACGACGCCTGCGCCTGACGGTGTCGGGACTCAGGTTCGCGGGGACTCGGCGCAGGGTCCACGGCCAGCCTCCAACAGTTCGTCGGTGAGCGGCGAACCGATGGCACGCCGCTCACCCCGGACGAAGGTCTTGGGCTCAGGC
This sequence comes from uncultured Actinomycetota bacterium, assembly GCA_963711005.1. Taxonomy (GTDB): domain Bacteria; phylum Actinomycetota; class Actinomycetes; order Prado026; family Prado026; genus CAVQCJ01. Next base: position 156,640 of record CAVQCJ010000003.1, read on the forward strand.
CCCTATCTCGAACGGGTACGGACCGTTCCAGTTGAACGACGGGCCGGAGTCGCGCCAGAAGAAGTGCAGGCTGTCTCCTGTCTCGGCAACCAGCTCGAGGTTGCCCGGGTCGCCGAAGTTGCTCTGCGTGAGGCTCACCTCGCTGTAGCTCGCGCCGGCTCCGAACGGGTACGGCCCGTACCACGGCATCGCCGGGTCGTCGTTGTCGCGCCAGTAGTGGGCGAGCCCTCCACCCACGCACGGAACCACCAGCTCGAAGTTGCCCCTGGCACCGAAGCGGCTCTGCACCATCGCCGGTCGGCCCTGCACGCCATCGGCGAAGGAGTATGGGCCGTTCCACGTGAACGACGGGCCGGAGTCACGCCAGAAGAACTGCAGCTGCGTCCCGCACCGGGCGACCAGCTCGAGGTTGCCCGGGTCGCCGAAGTTGCTCTGGAGCAGGGCGACCTTGTCGACGCTGCCGGCGCTGGCCCCGAACGCGAACGGCCCGTACCACGGCATGGCCGGGTCGTCGTTGTCGCGCCAGTAGTGCGCGAGCCCGCCGTCGCGCAGCGGTACGACCATCTCGAAGTTGCCGCGGGTGCCGAACCTGCTCTGGACGAGTGCCGGGTTGCCGTCGACGTCGCCGGCGATCCGGTACGGACCGTTCCACCAGAAGCCCGGCCCGGAGTCGCGCCAGTAGAAGTCCAGCTGGTCGCCGGCCCGTGCGATCATCTCGAGGTTGCCCGGCTCGCCGTAGTTGCTCTGGATCATCGTGATGCTGTCGTAGCCGGTGGCCGCCGGACCGAAGCCGTACGGCCCGTACCACGGCAGGCTCGGGTCGTCGTTGTTGCGCCAGTAGTGCGCCAGCCCGCCGATGTCCCGTGGCGTCACCATCTCGAAGTTGCCGTGGTTGCCGAAGCGTCCCTGGAGCATGAAGCCCGCGTGCCGGTCCAGGGGGAAGGGGTTGTCGTCGACCAGGCCCGAGGGGGTGCCGATCGGGTACCTCGCGGCGAGCTGGGTGGAGAAGCGTGCCCAGCCGTCGGTCTCGCCGGTGAGCTGGGTGTACGTGCCGGCCAGGGTCGACGCGCCGCTGGAGACGATGTTCTGCCAGCCGTACTTGAGCTCGTAGCGCAGCCAGTTGAGGAACAGGACCGAGCAGCCGGTCGAGACGTAGCTGCGGTCGGTCGGGTCGTTGACGTCGACGAAGTTCGGACGGTCCACGGTGTCCAGCCAGGTCGAGCCCGAGTTGAACCCGTCGAGCTGCTCGGGGTACATGAGCACGGCGAGCACCCGCGACAGCCCCTCACCGTTGCTGGCGGAGCAGTCCCAGCCGATCCCCTGGTCGGCGCTGAACACCTCGACCTCCTCGGCGACGACGAGCATCCGCGAGTGGTCGATGTTGACCGGGCCGGTCTCGGCGTCGACGTACAGGTCGGTCGCGGAGCAGCCCCAGTGGTAGGCACCACCGATCCCCGCGGCGATGATGATGTTGAAGGACGCGGGGGCCACACCGACGAACATGCCCTCCAGCCGGGAGTACTCGCCCTCGCAGCTGCCCAGGACGCCGTCCGCGAGGGTCGCGCCGTCGGTTCCCAGGGCTGGGTCGTAGTAGACGTTGAAGTGCGGGGTCGAGCCCCGCAGCACGGTCGGGTAGTCGAACCCGGTCGGCAACATGGCAGCGGCAGCCGCAGAGATCTCGAGTGCGGGATGCTCGAAGACGTGCTTGGTGGTGCCCCGGGGGGGACGGGCGCCTCGGGGACTCGTCTCGCCGGTGCCGGGGGCCCGGAGTCGCTCGCCGATCGGGACAGGGGAACGCAGGTCGACCTTGTCGGCGACGACCGGTCCCCGTTCGACGGAGACCTCGGGCGTCCTGCGGGTCGGACGGGTGGTGGACATGGCGGGTCCTCTCTTCCTGGCGTGCGACTTCGGCAGTCGGTGCGGCCGGGGAGGCCCTGACCCGGCTGCGGGTGACACCCAGTAGGCGTCGGTCAGGTGTGACGTGCGGCCGCGAGCCGTTGGCCCGCACTGCTCACCTGGCAGGCGGCTCGCACGGAAGGCCCCTGCGCAACGGTTCTCGACGCATGGCACCTCCATACCCCGGCTCGGTTACACACAGCACACGCGCACACACGCTGGGTTCGTACGGGGCGAGTCAACCCCCACCCTCCCGCGTTGTCCAGAGCCGATTTGGGGGGATTTCGCACGAGTGTTCCGGTCGCGGCAACGGCCGTCCCGAGCGTCGACCGCTGGCCCGGTTGGCGACCTTCGGCGAGTTCTGGGTCTCATCCTGAGCCGACGGTTGACCGGCCGGAGCCCTGTGGCGACCCACCCCCTGTCGGCACTGCCGGGGCGGTGCCGAGCGTGGGCGGAGACGTACCGTTGCCGGGTGAGTCGAACCGTCCTGGCGAGGGTCCACAATCCGCGCAATCGCGCACGCGGCTGCGATGGGGACTGCTGGTGTCGAGCGACCATGATCGGCCGGGCAGTCAAGTGGTGGTTCCCGGCGCGGCTTTTCGGAATCCACCACAAGAGCGAGAACACAGCGGAATGGAAGCGGCGCCAGGCCGAGGGCACGTAGACCCCGCAGCGCACCGCGCGGCACTTCTGCGCCAAGCCCGCCCCAGCTTGATCACGAGGTGGCATACCGACGCGGCTGGCGGTAGGGCTCAGGCGGTGCGGCAGCTCACCTCCTGGCTGTGCTGGGGAGCGGTCCGATTGACCCAGGGTCCGGACACCTCGATCATGCGCGCATGGCGCAGTTCACGGTGCGGAACTTGTGCCGGCCCGACGAGACGATCCGGATGCCGGGCGTCGAAGCCGACCTCGTGACCCTGGGTGACCTCACGGTTGGACGCGAGGTGGACGCGCCCGGATGGCGTTGGTCGACGGACATGCGCCCTCTGGTCGGGGGCGAGTGGTGCGAGTCCCATCACGTGGGCGTGTGCCTGTCGGGACGCTCCGGCTTCCTGCTGCGTGATGGGACCACCTTCGAGGTCGGGCCAGACGACGTGTTCGACATCCCACCTGGGCACGACTCGTGGACTGTTGGCGATGAACCCGCGATCTACATCGAGTGGTCGGGGTTGCGCACCTGGGCGGGGACAGCGGCGAGGTTCGCCGACCGGGTCCTTACCACCCTGCTGATGACCGACGTGGTCGAGTCGACTGTCACCCTGGCCCGCGTCGGCGACGCAGGGTGGCGCGAGTTGCTGGGCGCGCATTACGCGGCCGCTCGCGAGCTCCTCGCGGAGTTCCACGGACGACTCATCGACACCACTGGCGACGGCCTGTTCGCGACGTTCGACTCGCCGGCACGCGCCCTGAGCTTCGCCGACGCGCTGCGTCGCCGGGCGCACGGACAGGGACTCGGTATCCGGGCGGGTGTGCATACCGCGGAGGTCGAGATGGCTGGCCAGGCCGTGCGCGGGCTAGCGGTTCACGAGGTCGCGCGGATCATGACCGCGGCAAGACCGGACGAGATCTTGGTGTCGGAGGCCACCCGCACCCTTGCCACGGCGAGCACGGAGCAGTTCTCAGATCGTGGACCATTCCAGTTGAAGGGCATCGACGGTCCACGAACCCTGTACGCGTACGCCAGCTGACGACTGACCTGCACGAGACCGCCGTCGTCAGACTCCGAACCGCACATACCGCAGGGTCAAGCGCCCCGGGCGGGCGAACAAACGGCACTTCGGGGGTGGACTGGCTTGCGCAGCCGTCTACGCGCGAGCATGCTCACGTCGCCGCACGCGGGCAACCCGGAGCCGTCGACGCTTGCCGGGTACCCAGCAAGGGAGCCGCACCAATGAGTCTTTCGGCGCAAGAGTTGGCGGGGATGTACTCGAAGGCATGGGCCACTCACGATGTAGACGCGATCGTCGCCCTTCATACACCCGACTCGGTCTTTCACGTCCATGGTCTGACGGACCCGGCGGCTGGACGCGAAGCCATAGGAAAGGCTGTTGCCGCGATGTTTGGGCTGGCACCAGATCTTCGGTTCGAGAGCAACAGGGGTTACCTCGGAACGGACCACATCGTGTCGGAGTACGTGATGTCGGGCACCTCCAGTGGATCGCCATTCGCCTGCGATGGGGTCGACGTGATCGCCATCGACGACGGCCTGGTCCGGCGAAAGGACACCTACCTCGACTTGGCGGCCTACCAACGCCAGGGACTTCCTGTCCTCAAGCCGGAGTGACGACTGCGGCAACCAAGAGCCGCACGAAATGCCAGATCTGGGACAGCCCGCTAACGGCACTCGCTTCGCCAAGGGAGCTTGAGGCAGGTCACTCACTCACGTTGCCTCGCCGAAGATCCGCGATGAACCGGTCCTGATCATTGATCAGCGAACCCGTTGATCACGCGGAGACGATTCTCGAACTGGCTCTGGTCGAGGTTGTTCGCTAGCCCTTCGCGGTAGGCCAACTCCAGCAGGCGGACTCCAATGTCCAGGTCATGAATCGCCTGGTTGAACTCAGCACCCACAGCCTTGGATTAGGACCAACAAGGTAGACCGGACCGACAGCTACACCCGCTGCTACCAGCCGCGACTTGCCAATACCAGCGTCGCCGACCACGAGCATCGCGGCCGCATCCGTCCCGCCCATGAGCAGGGACGCAATCAACCCCAACTCATCGCGCCGACCCGCCAGCGCTGCGGTGGATGCCACGGCACAAGGTCACCAGTCAAACCCCCGCCGTCAACGAGGGGGCTGTCTCGCTGGTGTGCCCAGGCCACCGCGCCGCCTCGACAACCGGAGGCAAAGGCGCACCGTCTCGCAAACTCGCCCGGCGTTGCGCACGAACGGCATGGGGGGAAAGCGCTGTTGCGAGGGGCCGCGTAGCGGACCCGGACCCGGTGGCGCAGTCGGGGCGCGCGTACCCTCGAATGTGTGGCGAACGAGGGCGGGCGCAACGGCGCCGGCCGGGCGTGGGCCGCTGCTGAAACGGAGCCGCTGGAGCTAGTCGCTGCCGAACCGGCTGCCCGGCCCTGGCTGCGGCTTGTCGCCGCCTTCGTCGTGGGTGTGGCCTCTGGGGCACTGGGGATGCAGTGGCTCGATGACCGTCCCCGGGCGCAGCCCACATCAGTCGATGTACGGGTGTCCCTGGCGGCGCAGGCGGGGACTATGAGTGCCGGTGTCGGCGATCCAGTGGTGTCGGTCCCGTTGGTGGTCGTCAACGCCGGTCACCAGCCGGTCACACTGACGGCGATACGGATCAGCGGTCCTGGGGCGTCCCTGGTCGGCGACCCGCAAGGTCGACCGACTCAACCTCTCCCCGCTGCTCTCATCCCGGGTCGACCCGTGTACGTGCGGATCGGCATCCGTTCGGACTGCTTGGTGACCGTCAGACCCGTCCCGCACGTGACACTCGTGGTCGACGTCGACCACCACGTCCACGACGTGAACGTGACCGTCGCGGACCTCGACTCGATCTGGGGCCAGACGCTCCTGCCCGGAGTGTGCGCGCCGACGGCTGGCTGATCGCCGAAGCAGCGCTGGAGTCCGCCATTCCTCCCCGCAGCGGACGACCAAGATCCACACCGAATCCGAGACTCGGTCGGCTCCGTCCCGCACACAGCGGCACGGCGGTGCAGCCTCAGGCCGGGGTGTTGGCCGATCCGTACTCAAGTCCCCACCAACGACCACGGTCGACTCCATGGGCGTGACTGGCGCTGCCACGTCGCAGAGTGGAGCGCGAACCCCCGGCATTGGTCCCCCGATCAAGCTGCCCCCAGCCGCGCGCCTATTCGCCGACGTCGAGCCGGGAGAAGAAGGCGGCGATGTCCCGGGCGAGCAGATCGGGTACCTCGGCCGCGGCGAAGTGGCCCCCGCGAGGCATCGGTGTCCAGCGGACGACCTCGCACAGGCGCTGCGCCCACTCACGTGGCGGGACCCCGTCGTCGACGAACTGGTGGAAGACCGCGATCGCGGTGGGGACCGTGACGAAGTCGTCGGGTCCCAGTTGACCCATCGTCCGGTTGTCCGCGTAGTCCCGCATCGACGTGGTGATCGTCTGCGTGACCCAGTACAACATGACCACGGTGAGCAGGAAGTCGCGGGTGAAGACGTTATCCGGGTCGCCACCCGAGTCCGCCCAGGACCGCCACTTCTCCAGCACCCACGCCGCCAGCCCGGCGGGTGAGTCGTTCAGCCCGTAGCCGACGGTCTGCGGCCTCGTGGACTGGATCGCGCCGTAGCCGCGGTCGGTGGCGTTCCACCAGGCGTACTGAGCCAGGTAGGCGTGCTCGGCGTCCGACAATGGCCGCGACCCGGGGCCGGTGTACGGCATCAGATCCAGGTTGCTCAGGTGCAGACCCAACAGGGGCGTCGGGTTGTCCAGGGCCATGAACGTGGACACGCCGGATCCCCAGTCGGTGCCGTGCGCGCCATATCGCTCGTAACCCAGGCCCTGCATGAGCTGGTGCCACAGCCCGGCGGTGTACCGAGTGGTGACGCCGGTGCGGGTGGGACGGGTGGAGAAGCCGTACCCGGGCAACGACGGGATGACGACGTCGAAACCGGGCCCGTCGATCCCGTGGGCGCCGGGGTCCGTCAACAACGGGACGAGCGGCAGGTACTCGACGAAGCAGCTCGGCCAGCCGTGAGTCAGGATCAGCGGGATGCCGCGACCTGAGCGGGCGCGCTGATGGACGAAGTGGATCCGAGAGTCGTCCAGCTCCGTGCAGAACTGGTCGAACGCGTTCAACCAGGCTTCCTGGGCCCGCCAGTCGAAACCGTCGGCCCAGTACGCCACCAGGTTCTGGAGGTAGGCAAGGTCGGTCCCCTGCTCCCACCGCGGGCCCGGGGCGGGCGGCGGCCAGCGCGTGCCCCTGACGCGGCTACGCAGGTCGGTCAGGACTTCCTCGGCCACCCCTATGGTGAACGGGGTCACCGTGAGCCCGCCAGGGGCTCGCAGCGTCACGGTCGCCCTCGCGTCCGAGTCACCCGAGAATGCTCCCATAGCTCGCCCACACGAGCCTGGGGACTCGGGGAGCTGCACCGTGCCGGGCCTGACGCGAGCCGGGAACGGTGGCGATCAGCTTCTTGGCGGCGGCCGCGCTCAGATCCTTGCGTGCGCAAGAGATCTTGTACTCGGCTGGTCACCCACGACGTGTGAGCGTCACGACTGAGGCCTGCTGATCGGTCGAGTACATAGCTCCGTCGGCCCCGACTGCAATCCGGTACAGATGCCCGGGGAGCGACCCGGCGGCGAAGCTGACCGGGCTGACAGTCCCATCGGCGGCCACGGCGTGTACTCCGTCCGTGTCCAACACCAAGAGGACCGAGTCGAAAGGATCGAATGCGAGACTCATCCGGCTGAAGAGAACGTTGGGGGGTCCCGCCGCCAGTTCACTGACCTTCCCATCCGGAGTGATCGTGCGGATGCGATAGTCGTCCGACCCGATGTAGATCGTGCCTGAAGGACCGACGGCGATCGCGCCGGGCCATCCGAGACAGTCACCGGCGCCCGCAGTGGTCGTCGGCGGATATGCGCACGCTGGAAGCGTGTCGACCTTGCCCTCAGGGTGACCTTGCGCACCACGCCGGCGCCCGCGACGTACAGGTCTCCGGTGGGGGAGATGGCCATACCGAGGATGCCGTCGAACCTGGCTTTGCTCCCGATTCCGTCCACCGTTCCTGGGGTGGCGCCCCCGGCCAGCGTCGACATCTGGCCGTCCGGACCGATCTTGCGTATCGCATGGCCGGCGGCCACGTAGACGTTCCCGGAGCCGTCGACGGCGACGGCCCCGAACCCTGCATCCCACCGGGTCGCGGGTTGGCCGGCGATGGTGGTGACGTGACCGGCCGGGGTGATCGCACGGATTACGGACCGATGGAGGGTGGAACTGAAGTCAGACACGTAGACAGTGCCGGTCGGACCTACCGCGAGCCCTCCGATTGAGTCGAAGCTGCCTGCGAGTAGGTGGACCGATAGCACGGCCGCAAAGGACTCTGACGGGGAGGGTTTTGAGCTGGTCGGCGGCGGTGCTGGAGTGGATGTCGGGGGCGGCTCGATCAGCTGGATCGGGGTTGCGTGATCCGTCGCACGCCCGGCCAGCGCGGCCACGCTGATCAGCGCGGCGGCAGCCCCGACCGCGACCACACCGACCCAGATCCGGCGGCGCCGGGCCCGGTCGACCCGGTCCAGCCCGGACTCCAGCCGTTGGGCGGCGCGAATGCCATCTACGCAGGCGGCGGCCTCCTCGACCTCGGCGCGCAGCGCGGAGGTAAGGCTGGACTCGAAGTCGTTCACGCCCACGCCTCCATCTGTTCCTTCAAGGCGGCGGTGGCCCGGAAGGCGTGCCGCCTGACCGAGCCCGTGCTGACCCCGAGCCAATCGGCGATCTGCTGCTCGGACAGGTCCAGGAAGTACCGCAGCACCACAACCTCGCGCTGCCTACCAGGCAGGTCACGCACCGCGGCGACCAGCTCACGATGTTCGCCCTGGTCCACCCCGCTGGTCTCAGCCGAAGGGACCTGGCCGGCCTCGGGCAGCACGTACCCCCGCTCGGTGACCCGACGCCGCAACTTCGAACGCGACCCGTTCACCACGCGGCGGTTGAGGTAGGTCACGGCCGCCTGCTGGTCACGCAACCGGCCCCAATGGCGGTACAGCGACTCGAAGGCATCCTGAACGACGTCCTCGGCGGTCCCCCGGTCCCCGACCAGCAGCACAGCCAGCCCCACCAGGCGCCGGTGATGGTGGTGGAACAGCCCAGTCACCGCTCTAAGGATCAGACGCGCGGGCCGCCCGCCGGTTGACCAGCATCCACCCACAATCTCCAGCCAGCCCTGAGCTGGCGAACCCGGCCACGGCGGGATGCACGTCGGCGCGTCCGAGCGGCTCGTGCTTCCGTCACCCGCGCCGCTGGACCATCGGGCGGGCGGGCAGCCCCAGGAAGCGCAGCACGTCGCTCGCCTCCGCGTCGAGCGATGGTCGGGCCGAGGGCGGCACCTCACCCAGCACGTCAACGGTCACCGTGCCGCCGGGCAGCCCCCAGGTCGCGACGGCCCGTCCGTCGACCAGCACGACCGGGCGGAACACGCCGTTGGTGGTGACCACATGACGGTGCGCTCCGAGCACGCCGTCTCGGTCTGCCCAGCCCAGCAGCAGCGGGTCGAACGCGCCCAGCATCCGCACCACCGGTGCGCGCGGGGCATGGTCGCGGTCAGCCAGGTCGACGAGCCCTTCCGGTGTGGTCGACGTCTGCGCGCCGACCGCGTCCAGGCCGCGGCGTGCGTCGCCGACCGGGATGCCCGCCCACTTGGCGAGGTCGGCGGCGGTCGCCGGTCCGTGTCCCTCCAGATATCGCAGGGCCAGCCGGGCCAACGCGTCGTCGCGGTCCAGCGGCGCAGGGGACCGGCCCAGCCAGTGCGCCGGGTCGACGAACGCCTGCTCAGCGCCGACCACGGGTCCGCGGACGACCAACCCTTCCAGGGTGGCCGCGAGCAGGACGTGGACCAGCGCCTGCCCTTTGGTCGGCACTCCGTCCTCGTCCAGCAGATCCCTGAGCTGCCCGCGCGTCCGTCTCTGCCCCCCGGACACGGCCTCGCGCACCACGTCGATGCCGCGCGCCGCCTGGGCCGCGCTTACCCCCTCCTGCCGAAGACGCCGGCGGTTCCCGGTGGCCAGCTGTGGGGTGGTGAGCGCGTGCAGCCACCAGTAGTCCGACCCCGTTACCAACTGCAGCGTGCCGCGGTTGAGCCAGCTGACCACCAGGGACCGGCGCTCGGTGAGCGCGGCGTCCACGTCCGCCGCGCGCACACCCGCCGCACGGGAACGGATCGCGAGTCGGAATCCGCGTGAGTCCTGGGCCTGAACCGCGAGCAAGTGCCGCGTCACATCCTCGGGACCCACCAGCGCCGGACGACTCAACCACTGCGCGCCCAGGCGCGCCCGCCACAGCTCGGACACTGTGGCCGGCGCACTCTTCGTCACCCGCCCAGGGTACGAGCGACCAGGGCCAGCTGCACCGACGGACCGAGACCGGCCACCGGGAGAACTGGCCATAGCGTCAGGTCGGCTGCTCTAGCGTCTGCAGGATGGTGGACACGCGCCGCAACGCTCCCCGATGGGTCACCTGGTTGCTGATTGCCCTCGGTGCGCTTGTGCTGCTGGCGGCGGCCATGTATGCGGCGTTGCCGAGCCACGACCTCCCGACCTTCGTCCCCGGGTACAAGGTTGGTGCCGAACGACATCACCGCGGTCACGCTCTCCTACTCCTTGGGTTCGCGGTCGTGACCTTCATAGGCGCGTGGCAGAGCGCCGGCCACCAAAGACGCGCCTGAACGACACGTCGGTGCGGCCGCGGTTGGGACCGTCCTCGGTGCGCTCTACCTGCGCGCGGCTCTTCCATTTGATTCGGCAAGGGTGTATACCGACGCCGTTCGGACGCGGCGCAGTGCGCCTGCCCCCGCGCAGACAAGTGCGGCGGAGGGGGGTCCAGCCGCGGAAGGAGCTCGCCTGACGCCCCGCACCGCTACCTGGACTTTCCGCCTGGGGCAGCCCTTCAAGGAGGTCCGTCATGATGGTGCGTCTCCCTGCACGTGCGTTTGCCCGGCTCGTCGTCGTCGGCGGCGCCGCCACGCTCGGGCTCACGTCCTTCGCCGGCCTGCCGGCCGCAGCGTCCAGCCAGGGGCATGGACACCACGGCGGCCTGCCCGACGGTTCGTCCGTGGTCGCGTGGAACGCCACCGCTGTCGCCGCGGTCGTGACCGACGGCGCGCAGGGTGCGCCCACGGCGGTCCCAGCTGTCGCGTACGTCCAGGCGGCCGTGTACAACGCCGTCGTCGGGATCGAAGGTGGCTTCCGGCAGTACGCCTGGCACCAACGCGGACCCCGCGGTGCGTCGGTGGAGGCTGCGGTCGCGGCGGCCGCGCGGGGTGTGCTGCTGCACTACTTCCCGGTCTCCCAGCCGCGCGTGGACGCGGCCTACGCCGCAGCGCTGGTGGCCATCCCGGACGGGTGGGCGAAGGATGCCGGCGTGCACTACGGCGAGCAGGCTGCCGCCGCCCTCGTCGCGGCCCGCGCCAGCGACGGCTGGTACGGCTCGACGACCTTCACCATGCCGGCGGCGCCCGGGATCTGGCGGCCGACGCCGCCCGCGTTCGCGCCGTTCGCCACTGCCTGGCTGGGCGAGATGACACCGTTCCTGCTCAAGGCTCACGACCAGTACCGGCCATGCGGCCCGCCCGCCCTGACGTCGGCCCGCTACGCCGCCGACCTCAACGAGGTGAAGTCCATCGGGTCGGCGGCGAGCACGACCCGAACCGCGCACCAGACCGACGTCGCCCTGTTCTTCGGCCTCAACAACTACGCGGTGCTCACGAACGGCGCCTTCCGCGACCACGTCACCCGGCACGGCCTCGACATCGTCCAGGCGGCTCGCTACCTCGCCGTCGCCGACCTGGCGGCTGCTGACGGTGTGATCACCTCGTGGGACTCCAAGTCCCAGTTCGGCCAATGGCGCCCGATCACGGCGATCCAGCTCGCCGACACCGACGGGAACCCCGCGACCGATCCCGACCCGACGTGGACCCCGCTGGTGGTCACGCCACCATTCCCGGACTACCTGAGCGGGCACACAACCGTGACCGGGGCGTTCACCACGGCGCTGACCTTGCTCGGGCACAGCGACCAGATCGACCTGACCATGACGGCGCCGGCGACGGGCGAGACGATGCACTGGAACACCGCTGCGGAGCTCAACTCCGACTCGATCGGTGCCCGGATCTGGGCCGGCATCCACGTCCGGACTTCCGACGAGGTCGGCAACACCGTCGGCAAGCGGGTCGGAGCCTGGGACTTCCGGCACGGCCTGCAACCCCTCGACGACTGAGGGAGGTCGCCCAGCCCACTGGGAGCGGCGGAGATACCAACCAGGGTCCCGCCGCCCCCAGCGTTCCATCCGCCGACGAACAGAATGCGGTTCTTGTGCTGTGGACAACCCCGGATCCTGAGGTCCTGGCGGCCCCGTTCAGTGGGCTGGGGCTTCTCGCCGACCAGGGGGGCTGCTAGTACGCATCGTGGTAGTTCCACCACCGGTACGGCGGTGTCTGGGGGTAGCCCTCCGGCGAGTCCTCCCACTCCTCCTGGCGACCCAGCGCCGTGATGTCGAGGTAGCTCCAAGTGCTGCCCATCGCCTCGTCACCGCGGCTGTTGAGGAAGTAGGTGCGGAATACTCGCTCGCCGTCGCGGATGAAGGCGTTGGAGCCGTGCCACTCGTCGACGCCGAAGTCGGCGTCGAAGTCGTCCGTGAGCGTGTACCAGGGGATCGCGTCCCAGCCCATCCGCGCTTTCAGGCTCGCGATGTCCGCTTGCGGTGCGCGCGAGACGAACGCCAGCGATGTGTCGCGGGCGTTCAGGTGTGCCGGGTGCGCCACCTGGTCGGCGACCATCGAGCAGCCCACGCAGGCCCGCTCCGGGTACGAACCGCCCTCGGCGAAGGTGGTGATGTCCGGCGCGTAGAAGGCGCGGTAGACGATCAGCTGACGTCGGCCGTCGAACAGGTCGAGCAGGCGTGCCGGACCGTTCCGACCTTCGAAGCGGTAGTCCTTCTCGACGGCCATCCACGGCATCCGCCGGCGTGCTGCTGCCATGGCGTCACGCGCCCGCGTGAGCTCCTTCTCCTTGACGAGCAGGCGCTCGCGCGCCCCTTCCCACTCCCGTCGCGAAACGATCGGAGGTGTGTCCATGTGCTGTCTCCTCCCTGGGACGCCCGTCGACCCCGCCTCGAATCTCGCACCTGCCGGACCAGGCTGCCAAGACGCGCTCCTCGGCGGCCACGAGCAGCCAGGGCTGACTAGCATTTCCCCGACATGGCGCGGCTCTCATGCGTGCGCAGGTGCCGGTGTGGGGCGACTTGACCGTCCACAGGGGAACGCCCGAACGGCCCGTCGGGGCGTTGTCATGTCCCAGAGCAGTTGGCCCGACCCGAGGTCCAGCCCATGACCCGTTTGGCCATGTCCGGCGTCGGCGTCCTTCCTCGCCATCGCGGCCGAATAGACCGGTCTACGCAGACGTGACGAGGGACGGGTCTCGACTAGGGCGCATAGAGCGGCTCGCGCAGTCGTTGGTATCGGGGCCGCCCGAGGGCGATGAACAACGCGATGCCCGCGCACAGGGCGAGGGCTGCGGACGGGCCCTCCTTGATGGCGACGGAGGTCACGGCAGTGGCGTTGGTGTTGACGACGCTGTACAGAACGAGTGCCGCGGTCGCCGCGATCGCGACACGCGCCTCCACGGGACGCAGGCCAGACCCGGCCAGAAGGACCAACGCCCACAGCAGGTACCACGGCTGCAACACCGGTGCCAGCAGAGCGACGGTTAGCAGCGCCAGCCCGAGTCCTCGGGCTGACGTCCTGCTTCGCGCGGTGATCAGCAACCACAGCACAATGAGAACCATCGCTACCGCCGCGACGACACGGGCCGCCCCGATGGTGACGTTCGACCGATCGCCCATCCCGAGCAGCATCGCCGGTTGAGCCAGGATGCGCCCGATCGTGGTGGTGGGTGTCAGCCAGATCCGCACTCTTTCCGCGGCATTGAGGTTGGCCACCCATCCCCACCCGACACCGGCGACCAGATTCGCTGCGGCGAAGACCGCGTACGGGGTAAGCATCCCGATGGCCAGCAGCCTGGGCCATGAGGGTCTGGCGTTCGGCCGGGTCGTGACGGCCACGACCGCGAACGGGATGCCGAGGAGGGCCGGGGCCTTGATGGCGCCGGCCAATGAGATCACTACGACGGCGGGCAGGAACCTGCCCTCCATGGCCCAGGTGATGCCCGCCAGAAGAAGGCCCAGCATGAGTGCGTCGTTGTGCGCGGCGGCGAGCAGGTGCATCAGCACCAGCGGGTTCAAGACGGCCACCCAGGTGGCTGCTGCCGGGTTGGTCCCGCACAGGCGTGCAAGCCGCGGTACGTACACCGCTACGAGCGCGACGCCGGCTATTGCGAGGATTCTGAAACCGAGCAGCGCCAGGACAGGCTGTGCTCTGCTGACCCGGTACACGGATGACTCCAGGCCCATCCAGGCGGGGCCGTAGGGCGCCGGAACGGTTCCCCAGAGATGGTCGGCGCCGTCCCCGAGGTAGCCGGGCAGGACGCTGGGCCCATAACGGTACGGGTCGATTCCGGCGCCCAGCAGCCGACTTTGCGCGATGTAGCTGAACACGTCCCGGCTGAAGAGCACCGGCGCCAGAACAAGTGGCGTGCCCCACCACCAGCACAGCTTGGTGAGCTGCTTGGCGCTGAAGCCACTGTCACGAACGTGTCGTCCCAGGGCCAGCCAAGTTGCCAGGAGCAACAGGACGCCTAGGAGCACCGTCAGCGCACCGACGGTCATCGGGCCCGCCTGCGACCGCAGCCGCTGCAGGAGCGGCCAGGTGTCGACATCGGTGGCGGGGGAGACCCATCCGGCCAGGTAGGCGCCGGCCATGACCAGCGACGAGGACGCACACCCTGACCAGGCGAAGATCCGCAGCCTCGCAGCCCTCACGGGGGAACGACTACGCATGCGCGCAGCCACCCCTACGTCACGGTGAAGGTGATCGTTGTCGTGCTGGGCGCGTCGGTGCCGCTGCCCGTGTAGGCGGCCGTCGCCGTGTGCTTCCCCGGCTTGTAGTGGTGCGTGTACGAGGTGCGGCCGGTGCTCCTCAACGTCAGGGTGACCGGAGCGAACGCGTCGACCGTCAGCGAGACCATGCCCTGCGGAGGCAGCCCGGATGCTGCCACGACGTGCACCCCGAAGATCACCTTGCCCGGTGTGTGCCCGACGACCTGGCTGGCCTTCAGCCCGGGCGAAGTGGCGATCGTTGCGGCATGGGAGCCGGTCGCCCCTGTGCTGGCGGTCGCCGATGATGCGAGCAGAACTGGGGCGAGCACCGTAAGTGCGGCCGCGGCCACGATGCCCCGAGGTGTTCGCATGGGAGCCTCCACCGGCCGACGTTGCGCGAGGTGAGGCCCCCCTCCACATCCTCGCGACGAACCGGGCAGGCGCGAAGTTCCCGAACCCGGCGGTCGGTGCTCATGAGGGGCGGCGTCCGGAGGCTGCGTTGGGCAGCCGATCGAGAGGGCAGGCGGATCCGCGTTGAGCCCGTGTTGCCCGTCCGCGAGCGGTCCTCGAGCTGAGTCCGGCCTCGAACTGCCGGCGCCGCGGGGACGGACCGAGCTCGTCAGCTCAGCTGGTGATGTCCTTGCTGGTGAACCGGGCCCAGGCCAACGCGCCGAACACGAGTACATATGGCAGTTGCAGGAGTGAGTTGCTAACCAGGGTGCCGATGTCGACGTACCCGCGCAACAGGTCGCCGAAGCCGAGCCAGTGGTGGGTGAACAGCAGGGTCCGCAGCGACCCGATCTGCGGAACCTGGTCGAGCACCTCCACCATGATGGTTACCGCGACCGTCGCGGCCATAGCCGCGATGGGCACCTCGGTCAGGGTGGAGATGAACAGGCCGATGGCGACGATCCCCAGCAGCGCCACGGTCACGTAGGCCGCGATCCCGACCGCGCGCAGTAACCCGTTCGCGAGCGACACGGTGTCCCCGGACAGCAGAGTCAGGTCGTGCAGTCCGAACAGGATCGCCCCGGTGACCAGCCCGGAGACAGCCACCATGAGCACCGCAGCCGAGGTGAACGTCACGATCCCGATGGCCTTGGCTACGAGCAGAAGGCTGCGGCCGACCGGGATGGTCAGCAGGTAGCGCAAGGTTCCTGACCCGGCCTCACCGGCCACGCTGTCCCCGGACACCACCCCCACCGCCAGCGGCAGGAACAGCGGCAGGCAGACCGTCAGCGCGGTGAAGACCAGAAACAGCCCGTTGCCGCTGATCTGCCCGAGGAAGGCGGGTCCCTCACCGCGGCGCGGGGTGGCCGAGCGCACCGCGATCCCGATCAGGACCGGGGGACCGGCGAGCACGGCCAGCAGGGCGAGGTTGCGCTTGCGCCGGAACACCAGGCCGATCTCACTGAGAGCCAGGCGACGGAACCCCCCGCGGCGCGCGCGACCTTCTTGCGACGGCGTCACGGCCGCCGGCGCCACGGGCGATGTCGGGTAGTCCGCGTCGATGACCCGGCCGGGCCGGGAGCGGTCGGCCGTTGCGGTGTCCGGGGTCGCCAGGACCGGTACGCCGGGCCGCGGGTCACTGGGCGACATCGAAGCCCTCCCCGGTCAGACTGACGAACAGGTCCTCGAGGGTCGGCTGCGCGACGGCCAGGCCGGCGACCGGCACGCCGGCGAGCACCAGCTCGCGGTTGATGTCCTCGGGGTCGCGGTCGCCCAGAGCGGCACTGACGATGCCGTGGGAGTCCGCGGGGGCGGGTCCTGCGCTGACCGAGTCAAGGCCGAGCCGGGTCAGCAGCTCGGCGGCCCGCGCAGGGTCGCTGGTACGGACGACGACGGTCGTGGCGGACCCGCCGAGCACCTCGGTCAGCGGGCCCTGGGTCAGCAGTCGGCCGGCGCTCATGATCCCGACGTGGGTGGCGACCTGCTCGACCTCGGCGAGCAGATGGCTGGAGACCAGGACGGTGGTGCCGTCGGCGGCGAGCGAGCGGACCAGGCTGCGGACCTCGCGGGTGCCTTGCGGGTCCAGGCCGTTGGTGGGCTCGTCGAGGATCAGGAGATCCCGCGGCTGCAGGAGTGCGGCCGCCAGCCCGAGCCGCTGCTTCATCCCGAGCGAGTACTGGCGGTACTTCTTGCGGGCTGCCGCGCTGAGCCCGACCCGGTGCAGCGCGTCGTCGATGCGCTGGTTGCGCGTGGCCGGCTCAGCCGTCGCGTCGCAGGAGTCCAAGCGACGGAGGTTGTCGATCCCCGACAGGTACGGGTGGAACGCCGGCCCTTCGATCAGGGCGCCGACGCGCGGCAGGACACGCCGCGCCGCGGACGGCATCGCCTGGCCCAGCAGCTCCACCCGGCCGCTGTGCGGGGACACCAGCCCCAGCAGCATCCGGATCGTCGTCGTCTTCCCGGAGCCGTTGGGCCCCAGGAACCCGTAGACCGCGCCTTGCGGGACGTCCAGGCTGAGGGAGTCGACCGCGGTCACCCGACCGAAGCGCCGGGTCAGGTCGACCGTGGCGACGCCAGCACTCACAGCGGACGGCCGGTGGCGGCCACCCGCTGCAGCGATGCGCCGTCCACCGCGCCCACGAACAGCCGGCCGTCGTCGGTGAGCAGGATCGAGACCAGGGCGGTGGTGAGCAACCGGCCGCCGGGCACCTTCCGCGCCGCCCCGAGCAGGAGCGACTGCACCTGGCTGACGCTGCCCCCGTTCCCGTCCGGGCTCAGCGCGGACCCGTCCAGGACCAGTACTGCGGTCCAGCCGGCGCCGATCGTGCGAGTCCGCTGGTCGGTCCTGGTAGCCGCGGTTCGCAGTTGCGGGAGCCGGCTACCGCTGCCCGACGCCGGCCCCTTGTATCGCCGGACCGCGCCGTCCCCCGCGCGCTGACCGGTGAGGACCTCACCGGCCGACGCGGTCGTCACCTTCGCCCCGGTCGGCGGGATGAAGGCGAACACGCTCGCCGGGGGAGCCGAGAAGGTGACATCGGTGAACCCGGTCTCGAACGCCGGCGTGCTGCGGTCCTGTCCGAAGACCTGGACCCGCAGCGGCGTCGACGTCTCGCTGTCGACGGCGATCTTCACCGCCGAGACCAGAGAGCGGGAGTCCTTGGGTTGCAGGACGAGCTGGTAGGCGGGACGGCCGGCGATGCGGGCCGTGTCGTCGACGCTGATCTTCGTCGTCGGCGTGATCGCGGCGATCGCCTCCGCCGCCGCCTGCTGAGGCGTCGGCAGCTGTGACTGGAGCTTGTTCTCGGTCAACTGGCCGGCGTCGGCCGGGACCGTGATCTTGGTGGCCTGGTTGGCGCGGGAGGAGTACAGCCACAGCAGCTGGCCGTTGTGCACGACGTCGCTCTCGGCGAGATCCCCGACCAGGGCGACGCGCTGCTTCTCCGGGCCGTCCAGCCAGACCCGCAGCGTGTGCGACCCGGTGATCAGGTTCGGCAGCGACAGGTCGGCCGACCCGGCCGCCGCGGTCGGCAGCTCGGGAAGCCCGAGGCGGGCCGTCTCGACGACAGTCCCGGACAGAGCCGGCGGCTGGGCGGCCAGGAGGCTGGCCAGGAGCTGCTGGGCGGTGCGCGCCGGCAGTACCGGGTGGTCAGAGCCGGACGCGACGCCGGGCAGGATCGCCGCTGCGGCGACGGCTGCGCCGGCGACGAAAGGCGCGGCCCAGCGCAGTCTGCGCGTGGTCGTTGGCTGCATGCGGTCCATGCTGCGACGGGGAGGCTGAGAGGACAGTGTGAGGCGCATCGGCGGAGATATTGGCCGTTGCCAGGGCGGCCACCCGATGATGGCAGCCCCACGAGTCGATCCGGACGGAGGCGCAGTGCGACTGCTGGTCGTCGACGACGAGCAGCACCTAGCCGAGGTGCTGCGGCGCGGGCTGACGCACGAGGGGTTCGCGGTCGACGTAGCGCACGACGGCCCCCGAGCGCTCGAGCTTGCCGCCGACAGCGAGTACGACGTCATCGTGCTCGACCTGCGGCTGCCCGGCTTGTCCGGCTACGAGGTCGCCAGGCAGCTGCGCGCCCGCGACGACTGGACCCCCATCCTGGTCCTGTCGGCCAAGGACGGCGAGTACGACGAGGCCGACGCGCTCGACTTCGGCGCCGATGACTTCCTCGCCAAGCCCTTCTCGTTCGTCGTCCTTCAGGCCAGGTTGCGGGCTCTGGTCCGCCGGGGCCGCACTCCGCGCCCCAGTACGCTCGTTGCAGGAACGGTCAGCCTCGACCCCGCCGCCCACGCGGTCACTCTCGCCGGCGTTCCCGTCGACCTGACGCGGCGGGAGTTTCGTCTCCTGGAGTACCTCATGACCCACGCTGACCGGACCGTCAGCAAGTCCGAGCTGCTCGAGCACGTCTGGGACATCGGCCCTGACGCAGACCCGAACGTCGTGCAGGTCTACGTGGGCTACCTGCGGCGCAAGCTCGGGACAGACTTCGTCCGGACCGTGCGCGGCAGCGGCTTCCAGGTAACCTCGTGAGACACGACCGATGAGTCGTTGGTGGCGGCGGCGCTCGCTCCGCTTCCGGTTGACGATCCTCACCTCCCTCGTCCTGGCACTGGGCCTGTCTGTCGGGGTCCTCGGTCTGGGTGCGCTGTTCGCGCACGCCAGGACTGCCGAGCTCGACGATCGGCTGACCGTGCAGATGTCCACGCTGCAGACCTTGGTCGGCTCCGACCAGCTCACCCAACCGTTGCCCGTTCCGCCAGGCAGCCCTGTCCTCGCCCAGGTCATCGACAGCGCCGGCACGGTGCTCGCCTCAAGCCAGTCCGCCGGCCGAGTCCTGCCGCTCCTGCCGCCCGCGTCGATCGGCTCGATGTCGGGGGCTGGGCCGCTGAGCACGGACGAGACCGGCTTCGGAGCGGGCCGGCTCCGGGTGCTCGTACAGCCTGCACAGCTTCGGGGTACGCCGGTCAGCATCGTCGCCGCCGCGTCGCTGGCCGACCTGACCTCCACGCTCGACCAGCTCCGCCGCGTCCTGTTCCTCGTCGCGCCGCTGACCGTCGTCGCGGCCGGTCTCGCGTCCTGGGCCGCGCTGGGCGCCGCGCTGCGACCGGTCGACGAAATGCGCGCGGCCGCCGACACCATCGGCGGCTCCGTTGATCCGGAGCTGGCGCAGGCCAAACTGCCCGTCCCTCCCAGTCACGACGAGATCGGCCGGCTGGCTGTCACCCTCAACCTCATGCTCGAACGGCTCCAGGCGTCCTCAAGGCAGCAACGGGACTTCGCCGCCGACGCCGCGCACGAGCTGCGGACCCCGCTTGCCACCTTGCTGGCCGAGCTCGAGGTGGCACGAGCTGGCGATGACGCGGCGGCCTGGGACGGCGTGGCCGACCACGTCATCGCTCAAGCCAGGCGGATGTCCTCGCTCATCGACGACCTCCTGCTGCTGGCTCGCGCGGACGCCGACCGCCTAGGCCCGCGGGAAGCGATCGACATGGCCGCGGTCGTGGTGTCGACGCTCGAGTCGGACCGGTGGGCGTCCGGCACTGGCCCGGTGCACGTCGTCGGCAGCGTTGCCGGGTCGCCCTTGACGGTCCGGGGGGACCAGGCCGCGCTGGAGCGGGTGCTGACGAACCTTCTCGACAACGCCGTCCGGCACGCCCGGACCACGGTGGCCGTCTCGCTCCGGGCCGACGGCCCGGAGACCGAGCTCGTGATCTGCGACGACGGGCCGGGAGTGCCCAGTGAGCAGCTCGACCTGATCTTCGACCGGTTCTACCGTGCGGACCCGAGCCGGTCGCGCGGCGCGGCCGGAGACGGCGGGGCCGGCCTTGGCCTGGCGATCGCACGGAGCGTGGTACGCGCGCACGGGGGTGAGGTGAGTGCTGCTGAACGTCCTGGCGGCGGGCTGTGCGTACGCGTCACGCTCCCGACCGGCAGCAGCGCGGCCGGCGCCGGAGAGTCGCCAGCCCGGTCGCAGGTGTGACCGACCACACGCCGGCCGCGACCCGATCCGGGATCCTTCTGGTGTCCCTAAACGCTCTAAGACCGTGAAGACTCGATGATCAGCTGGCTCCGGCACCGTGCTCGCAGCCCATACGTCCGGTTGGCGGTGTTGTCGGCCGGCGCAGCGGCCGTGGCCTACGGCGTAGGCGCCTTAGCGCCCGAGGTGTCGCCGGTCGTTGCGGGCGTCACCGCGCTGGTCACCGTCCGTCCGACCTTCCACGGCTCGGCGCAGGAGGCACTCCGCCAGGTTCTCGGTGTCGTCCTCGGTGCGGTCCTGGCATTCGCGGCCCTGCAGTCAATGGGGTTCTCTGCGGTGGCTCTATTCGTGACGATCCTCGGGTGCTTTCTCGTCGCGCGCGGCCTGCGGCTGGGGGAGGAGGGAGCCACCGCCCTAGCCGTAACCGTGGTCCTCGTCGTGGGGCCCCAGTTCAGGACCGAGGCGGTCGAGACCCGGCTGCTTGGCGCGCTGGTCGGGTCCCTGGTCGCACTGGGTGCCTCGGCGCTCATGCGGCCTGGGTCCCCGCACGGTCGTGCGCTGGCCGGCGCACTCGACCAAGGTGTGCGGGCGGCGGCCCTGCTCACCGCCGTCGGTCAGTCCCTCGCCGACGGGCCGCTCGTACCGCCAGGCATGCCCAGACACTGGCTCGACGAGGCCGAGGAGATCCTCGCCGACACGGTCGAGTCCAGGCAGGCCGCCCAGGACGCCGTGGCTGGTGCCCGATGGTCGCCGATGATCGACGTCGCCGACGCGGAGGCCGTACTGGCCCAGGTGCGGATCACCGAGAGAACTGCGATCACCGTGGTGAGCATCTGCCGCGACCTGCTGACAGCCAGCGACTGTGACCCGCCCATCTCGTCTCCGCTGGCGAGGTCCCTGTCACATGTCCTGCTGGCGACGGCGGACGCCATCAGCACCCAGTCGGAAGCGGCCCGCGAGAGCCCGGCCCGGATCCTCGACGACCACACCGGACCTGTGCGAATCGTCGCGCGCTCGCGCAGCGAGGCTGCCACCCACGTCCGCAGTCTGGACGACACCCGGCCGCTTCTGCTCGGCGGGTCGCTCCTGCGTGAAACCGAGAAGATCACCGAAACGCTGACCGGCCACTGATCAGTGAGGTCCCAGGCCAGCGCCGAGTGGTTGCGGAAACCGTCCGCAGCACTTCCTCGCTCCCGAGCACTGCCCGCCCTGCGTCCCGACCTGTCCGAACCAGGTGTTCATGTGGGTGGCTTGTCGACCGTCAAGGTCTGCTTCTGCGACCCACGCGCCCCTGGCAGCGCGGCAGCAACGAGAACACCAACGGGCTGCTGCGCCAGTACTTCCCGGCACTAGGGCCAGTCGGTGTCGCCGGACCGTCCCTACCGTCAGGAGCCAGAGCGACACACCGCCCATTCTTCTACGCTTCGATCACCCGAAACCGGCTGATGATCAGCATGGGCCGCACTCCGGTCCACGCGGCTTCCCCTTCGCCGTATTTGTCGATGACGCCCCGCCCCAGAACGGCACGTCTGTTCGGGTGCGCTGGGCTGTGACTTCGCGTGGCGGGTTTCTCCAAACGGGTGGATGGCCTGCCTGCGCAGTGAGGCCGAGCGACTTGGCGGTTGGCGGACCGCGGCCTGGTGCTGGCTCGTGAGCCACTCATCCGAAGGGGGAGTTCAGCCCGTACTTGTCCATGAGCTCGGGAACCCAGGTGGGGTCGAAGAACAAGCCGTAGGAGGCTGCCAGGGACTCCAGCGAGGTCGGGTCGGGCGGTCCACACTCAAACACCTCGGCCAGTTCTCGAAAGAAGCGCTCGAATCCGGAAGGCGTGATTACTTCGATCATGCGGGCTTCGTCTGGTCCTGCGTTCCACATGGTGTGCAACTCGCCACGCGGCTTGCTGATGTAGCCACCGGCTTCGAGGACCACCTCGTCCGATCCGGAGCGGAACCCGATGGCGCCGGCCGTCACGATGGAGAACTCGTCTTCACGGGTATGAACGTGCGGAGGCACCAAGGCACCTGGTGGGAAGGGATGCTCCACGATGGCGACCTGGCCGCCGGTCTGATCGCCATTGAGGCGGAAGCCGACACCGATGGATCCGATCGTCCGGTCCGGGCCGTGAGGCGCAGTCAGCACAGTCAGCGGAAGGGATCGACCGAACGTGGTCGCCTCAGCGAGGGTGGTCGGAAGGATGATAGTCATCATGGCTCCAGCCGGTTAGACAATTCGGATGAACACATCTGTATAGTCAAAGGACTCTCCTCTTCGGGAACGGAGGCGTCAAGGGTGGCGTCACGGAAGCAGCCCTCGACGGCGCGGGCCTACACGATGGGGGCACGACAGGAAGCCGTCGACGAAACGCGCCTGCGAATCACTGAGGCGACCATGTACCTGCACGAGAGGGTTGGGCCGCGCGCCACTACTGTGTCCGCAATCGCCGTGGAAGCGTCAGTCACACGGCTCACGGTCTACCGACATTTCCCGGACGAAGAGTCGCTGGTCAGTGCCTGCTCCGCTCACTGGCGGCAGCTGCACCCACGACCCGACCCCGAGTCGTGGTCGAAGATCGAAGACCCCGTGGAGCGACTTCACACGGCACTGGCAGAAACCTACGCGTGGGCGCGGCCAGCGGCACCGATGATGACCATGATTCACCGGGACCTCGAAACGATGCCTGACTTCGTGGGCCAGTTCTTGGCTGCTGACGAGAAGGCACGCGTGACCGCTCTCAGCCGGGGGTTTCGCGCCCGGGGCCGCGCCGCCACCCGGTTGGCAGCTGCCCTGGCGCACGCCCTACGAGTGGGTACATGGGAATCGCTCTGCCTAGACGCGGGTCTCACTGACCAAGAAGCAATCGACATCATGGTCGGCGCCGTTCTCGCCGCCATCCCCGCCAAGATCCGCACATAGTGCCGGATCGGCGCCCGCTCACGGCAGGGAGGTTGGGCCCATTGCTTCTGGCAGCCGCGATTGCGACGTTCGCGCTTCCGCTG
Organism: uncultured Actinomycetota bacterium; assembly: GCA_963711005.1. Classification (GTDB taxonomy): domain Bacteria; phylum Actinomycetota; class Actinomycetes; order Prado026; family Prado026; genus CAVQCJ01. The sequence goes on from CAVQCJ010000003.1 coordinate 180,102, forward strand.
CTCGCGGCCTGGCTGGCTGCGTCCCGCGCCCCCTAACGGCATCACATCTGTGCGCAATGGTGTCTGCGGCCAGGTCCAACGGGCCGCCCCCGACGAGCCCGGGCTTGCTTGCGCGCGTGAGGAGAGGAGATGTTCCCCATCCGAGCATCGCCCTGCAGGGTGGACACGTACTCTGCCGCAATCGCGATAACTGACGATCAGAGCACGGGAGGGATCATGCGACGCCGGCGACAGTCCGGCTCGGGTGAGACGACCGAGCAGACGCTGGCGCGCCTGCAGGCGTCCACACCGCCGCCCCCCTCCAACGAGGCCCGCGATTCTAGGCCTACGCCCTCCGGGCCATCAGGCGCAATGTTCCCGACGGTGCGGCTTCAAGAAGGCTATGAGATCACCGAGGTCGAGGCCTTCTTCGCCACCATCGAGACCGCCACCGCCGACGAGATCCGCGACAAGCAGTTCAGCACCGTACGACTGCGCACCGGCTATGACATGGACGCTGTCGACCACGCACTGGATGGATGGCAGAAACGTGCCGGTCCAACTACTACAGCCCCCAAGATCCCTCAAAGCACGCGGGCCCCGTGGTGGGCATGGCTGATCGGCGCCCTCGTTGTGGCGGCGATTATCTGGATGGGGATCCGATCGGGCTGGAATATCGACTCGTGACCTCACGCACAGAACTGCCGGGTCTGGGGCGCACAGAACGGCGGTGCGGCTCTGAGTCGGGTCGCCGGCACTTCGGTGCGCTCGACCGCGGTGGATCTCAGGACGCTATGCCGGTCCGATGCGAGGGCTGCGTGCGGAGATCAGCAAGGTGGCGATGTAGGCGACGACGACACCGACGATGACTAGCGGCGCAACTCCGGCCCCGGCCTGAGTGATGAGCAACGCCAGCACGATCGCCGACAACGGCAACCTGAGGACGCAGACCACGACGGCACCGATGAGGACGCCGACGGCAGGGGTCTCTGCCAGGCCGGGCAGATGCGCGGCCAGCAGGCCACCGATAAGTCCGAGGAAGATCGCTGGGAAGGTCGGTCCGCCTCGGGCGAAAGCCATCGACAACCCCCACGCGAGTGCCTTGCAAACCAACAGCAGCGCAAGCGTGCCGACGGACAGTGTCGCAGCCTGTTGAACGATCTGGCTCATCGCGTCCTGGCCCGAGAAGAGCACCGCGTCAGCAGGCTGCCCGCTGATCTGCGAGAACGCGATGGCCAGCAAGCCCACCAGCAGGGCGGCCGCCGGGGCCAGGATGAACTCGCGCCGGGCAATCAGAGGCTGGGTCAGCTGGGAACCACGCACAACCACGAACGCGACGACGGCTGCCACTAGAGCCAGCCCGATGGTCCACAGGAAGTCAGTGAACTGTGGTGTCGGGTAGGCCGGCAACCCTAGGGGCGGCAGCGCGTACGCGTTCGAGCTGAGCCCGGTCACTGAGCCCATCCCGACGAAGACGAGCGAACCGATGCCCGCCGCGAGCAGTCCGGGCAGCAGGATCAGGGGCAGCGTGGGGCCGCCCAGCCCGGCCGCCTCGATGATGATGACGGCACCGATGACCGGCGAGCCGAAGATCGTCGCCAGTGCCGCGAAGCTGGCCGCCGCCGCGATGACCAAGCGGGCTTGGTTCGGGACCGGCCGCCTGGCTCGGCCAACCACGAACAGCGCCACTCCCGTCCCCAACGCGATCAGCGGCGCCTCCGGTCCGAGCACCAGTCCGAGACCGATCGTCGCGAGTGCGGCGAGGAGAACGCCTGGCAGCTCGACCGGTGTCGTTGGTGGGCCCGTCTTCAGCCCTTGGGACGGTTCGTGCCCGCCGCGACCGGGAAGCCGAGCCACAGCGAAGGCGACGAGCAGGCCAGCCAACGCAAGGGGCGGGAGCGGCCACCACCACGGAACCGACTCGAAGCCGAGCCCATCAGGTAGGTCGACGTAGACCCACTGCTGCAGATAGTGCGTCAACTCGAGGAAGCACCAGGACGCCAGCGAGACGATTACCCCCAGCAGGGCGGACACCACGAGCAAGCCGCGGTACTGGCGAGTACGCATGAGCGCCATTGGGTCGACAGTGGGCGCGGGAGCACCCGCGGGCTGCACCTCACCGACCGGCTCACTGACATCGCTCATCGGCGCACCCTCCTGCCACAGATACCGCAGCTGTCGCCGCGATGCCGCACATACTGCCGGTTCTTGTGCTGTGGACAACCCGGATCCTGAGGTCCTGGTCATCGTCCGGGGAGGTCCGCCGTGTCCGATCAGTTCACCCTCGTCCGTTCTGAGCCGTTCGACCGGTTCTCCGGGGGCGTACCTGGCCGCGGCCGGGTTCTTGGCCCGCTACTTCGGACGGACCCGGGATGCCCACGCCGCGGACCTGCGCACCTACCTGGCCTGGTGCACCGGCGAGCCGAACGTGGCCACCGCACCCTGCACATCATCGGCAAGGGCGGCAAGCCCGCCCTCATCCCGCTGCCGCCACCGGTGGCCCGAGCCTTGGACCTGGCCGCCGACCAGCGCAGCACCGGACCCCTGCTACTGACCCGGACCGGGGCCCGGATGGACCGCTACGCGGCCTCCCGGATCGTGCACCGCCTGGCCAAGAAGGCCGGGATCGAGCACCGGGTCGGCTGCCACTCCTTGCGCCACTCCTCCATCACCGCCGCCCTGGACGCCGGCGTCACCCTGCGCGACGTCCAGATCGCCGCCCGGCATGCCGACCCCCGCACCACCACCCGGTATGACCGGGCCCGCGGCAACCTGGACCGGCACGCCAACTCCATCGTCGCCGCCTTCATCGCCGGAGCCGCCTGGCAGCACGAGAACCGGCATTCGGTGCGCTCCTGTCCAGGGGCCTCGCGCGGCGCGTGTGCCCCATGTCGCAACGGGACTTAGGGCCCTTGGGAGCCGGGCGGCCGGTACGGAAGGGTTGCGCCTGTGACGACCTCCCATGTGGCCGATTCCGGCCCGGAACCCACTCAGACCGAAGCCGTAGCGCCGGCGCAGCAGAGCTCCAGGTGGCGGTCCGTCGTTGCCGTGGTGTGCGTCGTGCTGGCGGCGCTGCTCACGGTGCCGGCGGCGATCGCGTACTGGGGGCAGCGAACGATCAACGACACCCAGCGTTACGTCGCCACCGTCGGCCCCCTGGTGCACTCGCCCCAGGTCCAGGACGCCATCGCCACGAAGGTCATCGACACGATCCAGAAGCAGGTCGACGTCGAGGCGGTCCTCAACGACGTCTTCGCCGGGGTCATCACCGACCGGCCGCGTCTGCAGGAGCTGGTCGGCCCGATGGCGGGTGCCATCGACGGGCTGATCGACAGCGAGGTCCGGCAGTTCGTGGCGTCGGACACCTTCGCGGACCTGTGGGTGACGGTCAACACCAAGGCGCAGGAGACAGTCGTGCGCCTGCTCAAGGGCGACAACAGCGGCGCAATCTCGCTCCAGGGCGACCAGGTCGTGCTCGACCTCGGTGACGTGATCGACCAGGTCAAGCAGCGGCTGGTGGCCCGCGGCCTAACCATCGTCCAGAACGTCCCCACCGCCTCCCTGGACAAGCAGATCGTCCTTCTCGACGCACCGCAGGTGAAGCAGCTCCGCACGATCTACGCGTTCACCAACCCGGTCGCCACCTGGCTCATCTGGGTGGTCGTGCTGCTCTACCTCGCCGCGTTCATGCTCGCGCGCAGGCGCCCGCGGATGACGGTCACGATCGGAGCGCTGCTCGCGGCGAACGCCCTCTTGGTCGCGCTCGTGCTGTCGATCGGTCGGCAGCTGTTCATCAACCAGCTGGCCGGCACGGTATTCGGCCCGGCCAGCTCGGTCTTCTATGACCAGCTGCTGTCCTACCTGGTGCGCGGCTGGCACGTGTTCCTCTGGCTGGGACTGGTGCTCGTCGCCACCGGCTGGTTCACCGGCTCGAACGCTCCCGGCACTGCCGCCCGCACCACGATCGCCCATGGTCTGGAGTCCGTCGGCGCGTCGATGTCCCACGGACCGGTGGGGGAGGCAGGGCGGCAGGTAGCAGCCAACGCACGCTGGCTGCGTCCGGTGGTGGGCGTGCTCGGCGCCGTCGTGCTGCTGTGGGGCAACGACGTCTCCCCAACCCGGCTGTTCTGGAGCGTGGTGCTTGTCGTCGTGCTGCTGTCCCTCGTCCAGGTCCTCGTGGGCGCGGCACCCACGACCCGGTCGTCGAGCCCGGCCCCTGGCCTCGACGGGCACGAGGCCACCCCGACCGCCACTCCCGCATGACCCGGAGCGACACGGGCAGGACCTGCAGGCTCAGCACGAAAACCCAGCCAGGGAAGAGTAGAACCAGCCACTGTTCTCTTCCGACGCGGCGCACGCAGCAACGTCAGAGCAGTGCCGTCGTCTCGGTGTTCATCCTGCTTTGGCTGGTCCGGACGTTCGTCCTCTGATCCGCCCCCGAAGTGCCGCTATGTGCGGGACGGAGCCACCCGAGTCCCGGCCTTCGGTGCACGCTTTCGCATCCTGGGTCGGCGCTTGTACCGGGTCGATCTCGTGGGCTTGACATGTCTAAGGTGGTTAGTTATCGTCTGTCTACGATACTTAGACAGAACGGGAGACAGCCATGAAGCACATGGACAGCGAGATCATCATCAACGCCACCCCAGAGGAGGTCTGGACCGTGCTCGTCGACCTGGACCGCTACCAGGAGTGGAACCCGTACCTCGTCAAGGTGGTCGGGACCGCGACCGAGGGCAGCCGGCTTACCGTGACCTTCTCCCCTCCGGGAAGCCGGGGCGCGACCCTCAAGGCGACCGTGACCGAGTCCCGCAGCGGGGAGGTCCTCGAATGGTGGGGCCACGTCGGCTTCCGCGGGATCTTCGACGGCCGCCACCGCTTCGAGCTGCGGCCCGACGCCGGCGGCACGCGGCTGACCCAGAGCGAAACGTTCACCGGGGTGCTGGTTCCGCTGATGGCCCGCAGCCTGGACCGTGGCACCGCCGCGGGCTTCGCGGTCATGAACGAGGCGCTCAAGGCCCGCGCCGAGCAGCAGCACGCCGTCAACAACCAGGGCTGATGGCCCGCAAGCGAGGCATCGAGTCAGGGCAGGTGGTGGCGGCCGCGGCCGCGGTCGCCGATGCCGAAGGGCTAGCGGCGGTGACCCTGGCGCGGGTCGCCGCCGTCCTCGACGTGGCGTCACCATCCCTGTACAGCCACGTCGAGGGAGTGGCCGGACTCCGCAGGGCGCTTGCTCTGAGGGCAGCCGCCGGCCTCGCTGCCGCGTTGAGCACGGCGATCGAGGGCCGGGCCGGAGTCGATGCACTCCGAGCGCTGGCACAGGCGTACCGAGCCTTCGCAAATCAGCACCCGGGGCAGTACGCCGCCATCGACAGGACTCCGTCGCAGGCCGACGATGACGAGCTCTTCGCTGCGCTCGCCGCCCCCGTGCCGGCCATCACCAGCGTGCTGACAGGGCTCGCAGTTCCAGCATCCGATGCCGTTCCCGTCATCCGTACACTGCGCAGCGCCCTACACGGGTTCGTCCTGCTCGAAGCCTCCGGTGGGTTCGGCCTGACCGACGACGTCGACGAGTCCTTCGACGTCCTCGTCGACACCGTCATCGCAGGCATCACCGCCCGAGCCGCAGGGCGGGTCACGACACGTGCACGGCGAAGGTCGGCGCCACTGACTTCCTAGGTGACCCGTCTCCTAGGCCTGGGGCTCCCGCCCAAGGGTCCTCCGACGTGCTGTCATGAGCGCGGCCCAGCCGGGCGGGGGTGGTCGCGATTCCGCTGATACCTCCGGTACAGAGCGAGGCCAGCGATGAGCGAGATCAGCGCCAGGCCAACGACGAGGATGGGCGTCCAGAAGGTGATCCAGCCGTCGACCGGTGCGGCTGGTTGCAGTCAGGCGACCCCGGTGGGCAACCAGCGATGACGGCAGCGTGGAAGGCCGCGAAGGAAGGCTAGGCCGCAGCCACCCGCACTGACGTGCCGAGCTGTTCGCCCAGCCCAGCGCTTGATCCGGCATTGGGTGCGGCAAGGTGCCACCGAAGCTGTCGACGCGGGCCGAGCCATCGACACCGGCCACGGGCGCAAGAACGACCCGGCCGATGCGCACGCCGTCGCCGTGGTCGGACTGCGCACCCCTGGGTTTGCGGCGGTCGTGCCCGATGACCAGACGGTCGCGTTGCTGCTGGTGGTCGAGCCCTGGCCACCAACCAGTGGTGCGACTCCCGCAGAACGACCGTGATCACATGCGTGGCTGCACAGGGTGCTGCACGGATCGCAGAAGGTGCGTAGTGGGCGGCGGACGGTCTCACAGCCCTCGCGACGTCGCACGCCGAGGCGTCTGCACGTGTGCGCTGGTCAAGATCGACTTGCGGGCCGCTGGGGTGCTGCGACGCTGGGACGCACCACAACCGGGAGGGAAGGAACAGAACGTGAAGCTTCCACGACGACTCGCAGCTCTCGTGGCCGCGGGGGCCACCATCACGGCGATCGGCGTCGGCACTGCTCCGGCAGCCGGCGCGTCGACATCAGCAACGGGAACGAAGCCTCTGGCAGCGGTTCTGCTCGCCGACAAGAACGGCTTCGACCACAACCCTTACGACTACGACATCGTGACCGCGGCAGTCCTCGCCGTGCTGAAGGCCAAGCCCGCATCCCCGGTGAAGATCCTCACCGACGGCGCCGTCCCGCTCACCGCGTTCCTGCCCAATGACCGCGCGTTCAAGCTGCTCGTGCACCAGCTCACAGGCAGGTGGGTCGCCGATGAGAAGGACGTGTTCGCTGCTGTCGCGGGGCTCGGCATCGACACGGTCGAGCAGGTCCTGCTCTACCACGTGGTGGTGGGCGCCACCATCACGGCGGCGGACGCGGTGAAGGCGAACGGCGCTGTGCTGACGGCAGCTCAGGGCGGAACGCTGACCGTGCACGTGTACCACTGGCGAAGCGGGCCGAGCGTGCGCATCTTTGACACGACGGTCGGGAACTGGGATCCACGGGTCGTGAGGTACGACATCAACGCAGGAAACCTGCAGATCGCGCATGGCATCAACCGCGTCTTGCTGCCCCGGTCTGCGTCCTAGGAGTCTTGTTGCGCGAGGTCGGGCATCCGTCACTGCGTATGCCCGACCTCGCAAGCGACAGGCCGAACGTCCGCATCCAGTGAGTGTCACCCTCGTAGTCGGCCGACTTCGATCCGCCGGAAGCATCCGATGCCGTCGGTTGGGGGCAGCTCGCCGCCGCTAGTCAGCGCATCGGTTTCTAGGGCTGATCCGATCCGGCAGTATGCGTGTTCGGTCGAGCCGGCAGCCGGCCACCGGACGGAAGGCCTATTGTCGAGGGGAGAGGTCGAGTATCAGGCGCACCTGCTGGCCCGAGTGCCGCACCTCGCGCAGGGTCAGGCGGTTGGTGGTGATTCGACGGGGCAACAGCGGCGCGCCCGCGCCCAGGAACACCGGGCGCATCCCCAGCCAGATCTCATCGAGCAAGCCGGCGTCGTCGAACTGACCCACCAGGTCTCCGCCGCCAACGATCCAGATGTTCTTGCCGGGCAGGGCGGCTGCCATCTCGTCATAGACCGGGTGCACATCCCCCGAGACGACGCGGATATCCGCCGTCGGGATCAGCGGTGGTTCGCGGTGCGAGAAGACCCAACACGGGCGGTCGCCGTACCAGTCATGCCACTGCTGAGGATTCGACAGCAGGTCGTACTTCCCGAGCACCCACTCGTACGTCGTCGCCCCCATGACGAACGACCCAACGCCGCCGATGAACTCATGCCATTCACCGTCGTCCTCGCCTTTCGGGGCCTCTAAGAGCCAGTCAAGGGAATGGTTCACGTCCGCGATGAAGCCATCGAGGCTACATGCGGCGAAATACTGCACCCGGGTCATCCAACGAACGCTAGTCGAAACCATCCGTCCAAAGGCCTACTCAAGCTTGCAGGCACCGGATCGACCCGGGCGCGGCAGCGACCGCCACGGCAACAGTCCCTGTGGACCATCGTCATCGCCGGCATAGCCACCCAGCCAGCCACCCGCGCCTCCATCGAACGACGCACGCAGCTTGCCGCCCGTGAACGGCACCAATGTTCGACGCCGCCGGCGTGCTTCGCTGTTCGGTTTGCTCAGTTTGAACTGCCGAGAATCCGGATCGGCCGGCCGGCTAGAAAGGCCTGGATGTCTTCGACAACCTGGGTGAAGTAGGCAGCGTAGTTGCTCCGCGTGACATAGCCGAGGTGCGGTGTGGCGAGCACGTTGGGCAGGATGCGGAAGGGGTGTGCAGCGGGCAACGGTTCGAGGTCGAAGACGTCCAGGCCAGCGCCGGCGATCCGCCGACTTTGCAGCACCTCGAGCAATGCGGCCTGATCCACGATCGGCGCTCTCGCGGTGTTGATCAAGTATGCGGACCGGCGCATTGATTCGAAGGCGGCGTGGTCGACGAGGCCGCGAGTGCGGTCGCTCAGGACCAGGTGGATCGAGACGATGTCGCTCGACGCGAGCAGATCGTGCAGCGACCGGGCGTGGTGCACGCCCTGCGCAGCAGCGTGGTCCGGGGTCAGGTTCTGGCTCCAGGCCTGCACGTGCATGCCGAATGCCAGGCCGACCCGGGCCACGTCAGCATCGATCCGGCCGAGCCCGAGCAGGCCGAGCGTCGCGCCGGCCAGATCGGTACCGATCGATTTCGGCCACTGACCGCCGGAGCGCATCGCAACGCTTTCGGCCACCAGGTTGCGTGCCAGGCCCAGGATCAACGCCCAGGTGAGTTCGGCGGGCGGCCGCGAACCGCTGGCAGTGCCGCAAACTGTCACGCCGTGCCTTGCCGCCGCAGACAGGTCGATGGACGCGTTGCGGAAACCGGTTGTCACCAGCAGCCGCAGGGCCGGGAGACGGTCGAAGAGGCTCTCGGGGAATGCCGTCCGCTCGCGCATGATCACGACGATTTCGTCGTCGTGCAACAACTGCGCCAGGTGCACCTCGTCCGAGACGTGCTCGCGAAGCGTGCGAACTGCGACGCGATCACCGACGGGCGCCCAGTCCGCGAATGCGGTCGCCGCAGCCTGATAGTCATCCAAGACAGTGCAGTGCAGCATCTCGGTCACCTCTCGCAATTCTGTTGACCCGAAGGTATCCCTCGCGGTCCGCAACAGGCCCGCGAGCCGGGGCAGCCGCCGTCGTTCGGAAAGCGCTCAGGACACGGTCACCATGACAGCTCTGTCCCGGCGAGGTGAACCGCACGGCGAGGGCGCACACCGAACCGATGGCGAGTGCCGGGAGGGCTAGCACGGCAGTGACGACCAGATCGAACAGTCTCTTGCCCTGGTACGGCTGACGCACCGTGGCCATTCCGGGATTGCAAATGGCGCCATCCAACTACGGACCCGAGCCGGCGCCGCACGACCCTGCTTCGGAGCCCGGCCCGACCCCTTAGGCCGACCGGCGTCGGAAGAGTGTGCCTCACAGCCCAGTCAGGGCCGATCGAATCGTCGACGTGGACACCTCAACCGTGGATGTGCTGCTCGGCTACCGATTCGCCCGGATGCGGACCGGGCCCCCCCAACTAGGCGTCTTCGTCGACCCTGGCCTGGTCTTCGCTCAGGAGAACGGCGGGCCTATTCCACCCCAGCTGGTCAGCGAACGTCTCTGCTCGGTCAAGCTCAGCTCCACCAACCCCCGGCCCACCTCCTCGGCGGCAAGCAGCCGGGGACCAGCGGGGGCGAGGTGTCAACCATCAGCCGAGACGATGTCGCGCATCAGGGTCGGCGTGACCAAGATCCTCATCACGGGCATGTCCGGGACCGGGAAGTCCACTCTGTTGGCTGAGCTCGCCCGGCGCGGCCACCGAGTAGTGGATCTGGACTTCGGCTGGAGAATCGAGGTGCCCACGGCCGACGGGTCCGACACCGAACAGCTCTGGCGTGAGGATCGGGTAGCTGCCCTCCTCGCGGAGGATGACGGGGTGCCACTGTTCGTGTCGGAGTGCGCCTCGAACCAGGGCAGGTTCTACGACCGCTTCGACGCCCTCGCTCTGCTGAGTGTCCCTTTCGATGTGCTCCTCGACCGCTTGGCCACGCGGGAGACCAACTCGTTCGGCAAGGACCCCTCCGACCGAGATCGGATCCTTCGAGATCTGACCGAGGTCGAACCGCGCCTGCGCGCCTCCGCCACCGTTGAGATCGACGCCATGAAGCCGCTGTATCAGGTGGCGGACACCGTCGAGACGATGGCCCTCGGGGCTGGCGGTAGCACGCCTGTCTTCCCCAACGGGTCAGCGCGCTAACGGCACTTTGGTGTGGCAGGCGTTTCGTGAACCGGCCGTCCGCGAGCACATCCGCTGGCCATGCATAGCGCTTCCACCTGTGCCGGGACATCATGGTGGTGCGGGAGCATCGGTGCTGCACGCCGGGTCGGCGACTCCGGCGTCCACGTGCGAGTCCAAACGGACGGGGTTGAATCGTGGCGGATGTGGTTGAGCAGTTGATCGCGGCGATGAACCGCCACGATGCGGGAGCTGTCGCGGCATTCTTCGCGGCTGACTATCGCAGCGAGCAGCCGCTGCATCCGAACCGTGGCTTCGGCGGGAGCGAGCAGGTTCTGGCGAACTGGATGTCGGTGTTCGAGGGTGTGCCGGACTTCGTCGCCGAGCAAGTTGCATCCGCCTCCGCACAGGGCATGGTCTGGTCGGAGATGCGCTGGCAGGGCACGTATCGGGACGGAGCCCCCTTCCTGATGCGCGGGGTGATCGTGATCGGCCTACGCGACGACGAGATCGCGTGGGCGCGCCTGTACATGGAGCCAGTCGAGGAGGGTGGCACCGATATCGACGCTGCTGTTCAGGAGCTGTACCGCCCGCCCCATGCCGCGGATGGCGCAGCGGGCCCTTGAAGAGAACTTGGGAAGTGGCTCCCGCCGACTGATGCCGATCAGATCAGCTCGGTAACGGCACTTCTGTTCGGGGTGTCACCCTTGTTCGCTGTCCAGAGTCGGGGGGGCAAATGGTGCGGAGTCGCGGTGAGCCGGTCTATGGCGACCCGTCGTTGCCTGCTAGCGCGACGATCACGATGACTCATCGCTATGGCGGAGTTCTGAGCGGCTACCCCCTTGCCGTGGTCTGCGTTATGCGCAACCTGCTGCTCGGCTCTGTCGGCAGGTCGTTGGCGATGATGGTCTCGCCGTTCGTTCCGGTCTTGTAGACCAGTGCGCCGGGTCGACGAACGCCTGCTCAGCGCCGACCACGGGTCCGCGGACGACCAACCCTTCCAGGGTGGCCGCGAGCAGGACGTGGACCAGCGCCTGCCCTTTGGTCGGCACTCCGTCCTCGCCCAGCAGATCCCTGAGCTGCCCGCGCGTCCGTCTCTGCCCCCCGGACACGGCCTCGCGCACCACATCGATGCCGCGCGCCGCCTGGGCCGCGCTGACCCCCTCCTGCCGAAGACGCCGGCGGTTCCCGGTGGCCAGCTGTGGGGTGGTGAGCGCGTGCAGCCACCAGTAGTCCGACCCCGTTACCAACTGCAGCGTGCCGCGGTTGAGCCAGCTGACCACCAGGGACCGGCGCTCGGTGAGCGCGGCGTCCACGTCCGCCGCGCGCACACCCGCCGCACGGGAACGGATCGCGAGTCGGAATCCGCGTGAGTCCTGGGCCTGAACCGCGAGCAAGTGCCGCGTCACATCCTCGGGACCCACCAGCGCCGGACGACTCAACCACTGCACGCCCAGGCGCGCCCGCCACAGCTCGGACACTGTGGCCGGCGCACTCTTCGTCACCCGCCCAGGGTACGAGCGAGCAGGGCCAGCTGCACCGACGGACCGAGACCGGGCACCGGGAGAACAGTCGCGGCTGGCCCTGGGCCGAGGTGACCTGGCCCTCAGCACTGACCGCTATCGGCACGTCGGTGCGGCTGAAGGCCGACGTTCGTGGCGGGCTAGTTGCTGTCCTGACCGGCTGCGTCCAGTCGCGCTTCGAGGGCCGCGACCCGAGCCTTCAGGTCGGCGACCTCCTGGTCCCCGGTCGGGGCGGTCCCGAAGGGCAGGGGCAGGGTGTCCCCCGGCTCCTCGCCGCCCATGTCGAGCCGGAACGGCGGGTACTGGTCGGTCATCAGGCCGGCATAGGCGGCGACCCTCAGCACCCACCGGTTCAGGCCGAGCACGAGGTCGTACACCGGGCGCGGGTAGCTGCCGGAGAAGAGCAGAACCACGGCGGCGACCAGGACCAGGACGCCGATCAGACCGGGAACCGAGAACGAGTGCCAGCTTCGCGTGGCCGCGTCCCAGGCGTAGTAGGTGCTGCCGAGGAAGATCCCGACGACGACGTACTGCGGGATCGCCAGCAGCCACCACTTGACCAGCACCAGACCCCGGGACAGCCGCTCCGGGTGGGCGATCTCCAGGTGCGCGGGGTAGTCGGGCACGTCCGCGAGGGTGAACGGCGGGTACCGGTCGGTGCCCAGCGCGCTGTAGGTGTAGTACGCCACCCGCCACGACCAGCGCAGCACGCCGACGTTGAAGTCGAAGATGCCCCGGGGGTAGCGACCCGTGAACAGGATCGCGAAGAATGCGACCACGCTCAGGATGGCGAACGCGATCCACAAGAACGCGAGCACGATGAAGTGCGGGATGGCGAGCAGCCATTTCACAAGCCACAGCCCGCGCGACAACGGCTGATCGAGCGTGGCCTGTACCCGAACCGGATAGACAGCAGCAGCCATCACGACACCTCCCACGACCACCACCCAGCATCCGCGCGCTGGAACAGCGCCAACCAGGGCCGAAAGACCCGACGTCGCGAACTCGACACGTGCGACGGGGACAGGTGTCAGGGACCGGTCTGGGCGCTTTGGGAACGGCATCAGAGTGGCGCAGAGGGACTCGTTCAGGGTTCTCGGTGCCCCTCTTGGCGTCGATGCCGACAACGCTCAGTTGCGTCGAAACTCGCGCCGAGCGCGACACCGATCCCCGCACCGATGCTCGTACCAAGCGCGATGCCGGCGCCTCCCCAGCCAAGCAGCCCAACGGTCAAACCGATCCCCGCACCAATAGACACACCGAGACCGGTCCACAGATGCCCGGAATTGGTCGGGGTCACATCGCGATTAGCCATGTGAATCCCCTCCTCGCTCAGTCCGTCAGGAGGTACTTCCTGCAGAAACCAAGCCCAACCCTTGGGCCAGGAGCGCGGCCCGGGAAGAGTCCTTCGACCCTGACTCTGACCCCCGCTTGGCGGGCGGGACATCCGCACCGACTGCCGTTTCTGGTGCGCTCTCCACCCCGGGGAGGCGTGATCGCGAACCGACCAACGCTACGGACCGGCCAGTCAGGGCATCTATCTACGCGCCCGATTTCGCCAAGGTCACGCTCCGTGACGGATTAGGGCGGAAGAAAGCTCGGGGAGAGAGAGACGGCAGACTGGCCGGTCTTGGCCGAGGCAGCCTCGCCCGTCTCGCCCCCACCCCCGGGGGTGCCGCCCCAGAACCGGCAGTATGTGCGGGTGGCGACTGAAGACGATGCCGCCGCTGTGCAGCCCGTGAGCACGGTCATCCGGCTCCGGGAGTCGGCCGGGTCGGAACTCATACTCGGCGCGATTGGAATCGCTCCATTGCTCATCGCCCTGGGCGTCGTCATTGCTGGTTCGGCCCCCGCCTGGGCGTTGTTGTTCGGGCTGCTCGGCCTGCCGATGCTCTACTACCCGCTTGTTCTACGCCGTGAGCATCTTGAAGTGACTTCGTCCGGAATCCGGTACAAACGCGGGCTCATGGGCGCGGGCTCATGGCCCTGGTCCGCAATCGAGGGCTATTCGTTGGAGCGCAATCCGTGGAACGAAGGCGGAGTCCGCCTGGTGATTCGTGAGGCTGGTGGACCACGGCGGTTAACTTTCCCTTCCGCCGGCTACGCAGGCGCGCTGACCGAGCCCAGGGGAGAGCGGGTCGTGTCCACCATGGACTGGTACCGCCATGCCCTTCCTGAGCGCAATCAAGAGCCACCCCGATGGGCTCTGAAAGGTGACCAAACGGAGGGACGTCACAAGGGACCCTCCACGAAGCGCAGCCGTCGCCGCACCTACGCGGCAGCTGCGGCCGCCGCCTATGCGTTGCTCGTCGTTTCGATGGTGGAAGCTGGTCTGTGGCAGGTCGGCGCCGTCGCCGTCGCCGTCGGCCTGGTGGGGGCGTTCGGCGGCAGGGTGGTTCGAGCTGTTGGGCAAAGGCAGGCCAGCCGTCATCATCCGACTGACCTGCCTGGTGAACACGACCCGGAGGACGACTAGCCCCGGTCTCACAGGCAAGGTTGGACCGGGCCACGGTGCCCATCCGAACCAAAGTGGCCGTTACAGGGCTGATCATCCGGCAGGTCCACGGCCGCGATGGGACCATGTCCGCTATGGCGAGCGCGGTGCGGATCGGTGTCCAGGGCGACAGGGGATGGCTCGGTTTCGACTTGAGGGAAGTCATGGCGGCTGTAGGGCCACAGGACGCCCTGCGCTGGTTCATGAGTCACGCCCAGTTCAACTGCAACGTTGGGTCGGTGTGGCCCGAGGGCAATCTGGCGACCGAAGCGAAGTCACGAGAAGGGCTGGGGCTTCCCCTCGACTGGACCACCATGTCCGCTTTGGCCGAGGCCTGCCGGCAGATCATCGACGCACGTTTCGTCGGATATGACGATCAGAGCGAGCCTCACTTGATGCTCGAAGCCGTCGATTCGAGCTACTGGGTCGTCTGGGCTACTAACACTGCAGTGATCGACTCCGTTCGGCGTGTCTTCACAGCGGTCGAGGACTACGTCGAGACCGCGCCACACGGTGACCCGTGGGTGTGAGGCCGCGCACCGAAGTGCCAATCACGGGCGGGTGCCTCAGGCGCGAAATCCGGCAGTAGCCACGGCGCCAGGTGCGTTGCACTGCTGCAGCCCAATGGCTCTGTGATGGCCCACGGCCAAGACTCGCTGAGGTTCTTGGTGTCTGAGCGTGACTACGGGCCAGCACAATGGTTCGTGCTGGCCCGCAGTCTGCGTCCCTCCTGGGTTATTGGATGGCGACCACCTGGCCACCGCTGGAGCACAGGGTGGGTGCCAGCCCGGTCGCCGGGGCGATGCTGCAGTTGGACACGTACACGGTGCCGTTCAAGAACGCGAACCCGGACGGGAAGAACAGGCTGCCCATGCCCAGGGTGGTCCGGGTCCCGTTGGGGGCGATCTTCACAACGGCCCCCAGCGGGTTGGCTGTCGGGGACTCGTCTAGCCCGTTGACCTGGAACTCGGTGGCGTAGAAGTTGCCCTGCGGGTCGAACCCGCAGCCCTGCACGGTGGTCAGGCCGCGGGCCCAGACGGACTTGGTCGCCTTACCGTTCTTGACCACGATCCGCCACACGCGTGCGTTCCCAGGGGCGAAGTTCCCGCCGAGCAGCTCACCGACGTACAGCGCACCGTCAGGGCCCTTGGCGACACAGGTGGGAACCGCGTCAGTCGGGCTTCCCGACGGAACGTTGAGGAAGGTCAGGACCTTGACCGTCCCATTAGGCATGACCTGGTCCAGGGTGTTCGCGCCCGCGTCGGCGACGAACATCTGACCACCGGCCACCAGCACACCGTTGGGGTTGGAGTCCGGGAACTGATCCGGAACCAGGTTCACGTGGGCGCTGGACCAGATGTAGTCGTGGTCACCGACCCCGGCCTTGTCCACGAATGAGCCGTTCCGGGCCTGCCCGAACTGACCGAGGTCCTTCTGACCGGCCTGGAGCAAGAACGTCGGCAGCTGTCCCAACGGAAGCCCGAAAGTGTTGGCCGCGAACTGCCCATACACCACTCCACCGGATGCGGACACAGCGTCCATCCCTACCGCCGCGACGCCACCCGGGCTGGAGATCGAGATAAGGCCGGTCACCAGCCGAGTCACCCCGTTCGTCCCGACCTGGTCGATCGACCCCGTGAGCCCCACGCAGGTGGTACCGCCCAGGCAGTTGGTACCGCCGCGCCCGGCCTCAGCGAGGTAGAGCTTCCCGCCATCGGCAGACAAAGCCCGTGGATTGTTCAAGTGCGACGCGACGACCGTTACAGACGACCCGGTAGCCGATGCCGTCGCCGGCCCCATAGCGAACGCGACCCCAACGGCCAGGCCGCAGGCAGTAAGTGTTCTAAGCACGAGCGTAGGTCTGCGCATGGATCCCCTCCAGGTTGATGAACCACGGCGACTTTGGGCGCAGCAATCACCGCTGGGAGAGGCATACTCCACAAACCCCAATGCCGCCAGGGAGGCCACGCCCTGCAGTGCACCGGTCACTCGCCGATGCCGGGAGCCACCGAACGCGACGCGTTCGGTGGCTCCTCACCCGGCCACATCGCGACCCGCCGTTGTTCGTCCAGGGGCCGTAACCTCCACCACCTCAGCGTGCACTCAAAGTGCCGTTCGGTGCGTTGTCCGCCGGCGCCTGATCTACTTCTGCCGTGGCATCCGAGACGATTGAGGCACTCATTCAGCGAATCCAAGCTGTACCGCCAGAATCCGACCATTTCGACATCTGGGTTCCCGACGATGCGACGTGGGATGGGGATCCGGTCCCGAAGAATCCAACCGGTCTGGTCTCGGCGATTCTTGTGTCCGCTGCTTTCAGAGCTGGCCTGTGGCCGGCTGGTGCTGCGACCGTCGGTGTCGGCGGCTCGACCTACCACTTCGGGCGAGAGCCGTAACGCACCGAAGTGCCGTTCGCGGGCGACGCTGCTACGTCGGTTGGGCGGCGCTGGGTGTGAGTGGGGCGCCGGCGTTTGGCCTTGTCGGGCGGGGGCTCCTCGGTGATGCAGGCGAACACCGAGTCGACGAGACGGGCGCTGTTGGGCGAGGCCGAGTCGGTGCCAGTAGGAGGGCATCTGGCCGCCGTGTTCGGTGGCCAATGCGTCGTTGCCACCATCGACCACGTCATGACCACACGTCGAGGACCCAGACCCTTCTCCCAGCCATTGGCAAACGGGGGGGGGCGGTACCCGACTTTGGAGTCTCGTGCACCGGTTCGAAGCGCACGACCCCGGCGGCGCCCGCGTCTCGCCGCGGGTACGGCCTGCACCGGCGTGCGCTACGGATACCGGGTTTTGGCCCGCGATGCATGGACGTGTCCGCCCGCGCAGGCAAGGAGCCGGGCCCGCACAGGCAGGAGCTGAGAGCAGCAAGATTCGGAGGCATTCAGGGGATCCAGGGCGTTCACAACGTTCTGGACCAGCTCGACGGTCGAGCCGCCGATGGCACCTGTCTTGCTAAGGTCGGCTCGTGCGCGACCCTGGTTACCATCCGGGATTGGATGGCGTCCGTGGAGTGGCAATTCTTCTGGTTCTCGGCCAGCACGCCCCGACCAAGCCACTCACTCCCTGGTGATCGTCGCAGGAACCGGACTGACGCTCGTGACACAGATCGGCGTCGTGACTTCGCCACGATCTGCAGTTGGATCGCTGTTGGCAAGCGGCCCATTGAGGTGGCTGGGCGAGCGGTCATACTCGATCTATCTCTGGTCCTCGCGCGCATCGCGATACTAGCTTCGCTCGGACATACGATAGTCGGTGATATCGCCTGGATTGCCATGTTCGTCGTGCTGGCCGAGGCGAGCTTCCGGTTCGTCGAGCGTCCGATGCGGGGCTCATTTCGCGCGTGGGTCTGGTATATCCGACCGCCACATTTCCGATCCGGTTCGTCTGAGAGTGCCGCGCTTGCTCTGACCCGTGTGTTGGAGCCCTGGCTGCCCGTATGGGTCTCGGCGCCGAGGTGGCTCACGATCCTGCGCGTTGCCCGAACCCGGACATAGGTGGTGACGTTCGATAGGGCGCAAGACTTGGTGCAGCGCCGACCACCGTCGTTCCAAAACCGCTAGTGATCTTCGGCGTACGCTCGCGGCCATGGACCAGCCGAGGCGCGCCGCACCCAAGTGGGTCACGTGGACGCTAGTGGTCATCGGCGTAGTCCTGGTAGCGGTGGCGGTCATGTACGCGTTCGTACCCTCGCACTCGCTGCCCAAGTTGATGCCCGGCTACAAGGCGGGCAGTTCCCGGCTGCACCACGGCCACGCGCTCTTGTTGGCCGGAATGGCATCTGTCGTCTTCGTTGGGGCGTGGCAGTCGACTTGGTGGCGAGTCCCGAATCCCTGATGTCCTCGCGGATCGACAAGACCTTCACGGCGTCGCGTGCCGCTTCGCCCGTGGAAGTGCCGTTCTGTAGCGCCTACCCCAGCTTGGGTGGAAGCCCAGGGCCGTCACTTGAGGTCGTGTTCGTGAGCGTAGGTGATCGCCTGTGCGCGGTCTCGGCTGCGGGTCTTGGCGAAGATTCTGTTGACGTGGGTCTTCACTGTCGCCTCACTGAGGTACAGCGTTGCGGCGATCTCCTGGTTGGAGAGTCCGCGTCCGATGTGGGCGAGGACTTCGGTCTCGCGGACCGTCAGACCGTCCGGGAGCGCACCAGACCCGGGGTGAGGCGGGCGCATCTGAGCCAGCTGGACTATGCGGGCGTGCACGGCGGGGTCAAGGAGTGCCTGGCCATGGCCGGCGGACTCGATCGCGCGCCGGATGTCGTCTCGCCCGGCGTCCTTGGTGAGGTAGCCGAGGGCGCCGGCGGCCAGCGCGTTGGTGATGGACTCGTCGTCGCTGAACGTGGTGAGGACCACTACCTGCGTGCCGGGGTGGCGGTTGCGGATCAGGCGGGTGGCTGCGATTCCGTCCATGCGCGGCATGCGCAGGTCCATGAGGACGACATCTGGTTTGTGCTCGGCGACCAGCGCCAGGGCTTCCTCGCCGTCTGCGGCGTAGCCGACGATCTCGACGTCGGGGATGCGTTCGCAGATCGTGCCCAGACCGTCCCTGATGACGGTCTGGTCGTCCACGATGATCAGCCTCATGCCGGGACTTCCGCGTGCACTTGCCAAGCGTGCTCGTGGGGACCGGCGGTGAGGGTGCCGCCGAGAAGCTCGACCCGCTCGCGCATCCCCTGCAGGCCGTATCCAGCACCAGTGGCCGCGAGAGGAGAGGGCCCTGTGAGGGCGTTGTCCACGGTAAGCTCCGCCCCCGCGCTCGTGAATGCGATGGTGATGGTCACGGCAGAGCCCGCTGCGTGCTTGCGCGCATTGGTGACTGACTCTTGGGCCACCCTGACCAGTGCGAGGCCGGCGGCGGGCGGGAGCGGCCGCGGGTCACCCTGGACGCGAATGGTGACGTCCGAGTCGCGGGCCAGCACCGAAATCTGGTCGAGGACTGCCACCGGCTCGTCCCTGAGCACCCGCACCGCTCGTTGCGTCTCCGTCAGACCTTCCTTCACCAGACGGCTCGATCTGGCGGCGGCCGCCCTCAGCACGTCTGTGGTGGCCACGTCGTCGATGAGGCCACCGAGAGCCTCCAACTGCACACTCAAGGCGCTCAGAGTGTGTCCGAGCACATCGTGCACCTCGCGCGCGATCCGGTTTCGTTCCTCGAGCACCTCGGCTCGCTCGTGCTCGACCTCGGTGCGTTGTTGCGCCAGAGCCAACTCGGCTTCTTGCCGCACGCGTTGGGCGCTCTGACGGCGACCCATTCCCACCACCAGGCCGGCGGCGCCACCGCTGGCAGCGCCCCAGATGACTCCTGCTGGATGGCCGCTGACCGCCACCGCGCATGCGGCGGCCAGGACGCCTGGGGCGGTCATCAGCGCCGCCGGGACGACGTCGAACAGGCTGGCGGCGCACAGCCCGGCGACGCCGACGACGACGACTCCGATCGGATGCAGGACGACGAGGACCCCGCCGCTGGCAGCGATGGCCACGACGCCGGCGATGCTCCACGGCACGTTCCGGTAGTGCCGTGCACTCATCCATGCTGCCCAGCCCAGGGCCGTGCTGCCGGTCAGGATCGTCGCGACAAGGTGCCGTCCCGTCGTGCCGGGCTGCGTGGCGGCGGCCACTGCATAGACCAGACCAGCCAGCCACACCAGCCGCAGGGATGTGCGCACGGGCGGCTCGGCCGCTGCGTCGCGCGTCGGCTCAGCGTCCATCACGGTCCGCCACGTGCTCATCATCCGCTGTCGGGTGAGGTCAGCCAACCGCGACTGCGGCCCGCTGGCCGACCGACAGGGACCGTGACCGCGCCCAGAGCAGGAGAGTCCGGCTGACGACCTCGACGAACGCCATCAGCACCATCGCGGTCACCCAGCCTGCGCCGGTCAGCTGGTGCGCCTGGCTGAACCGCACCACGGTCGGACCTCCGCCGTGCTCCATGAACAACGAGAAGCTCATGCGAGCACCGATACCCACGACCCACAGCGCGGCCGCGCCGAGCGTGGCCCTTGCCACCGCAACGCCGTCGCGGTCCAGCTCCAGTCGGGTCAGCAGAGCCGACGCGGATCCGAGGGTCAGGCCGGCAACCACTCCGGTCACGACCAGGACGGCGTCGTTCCCTACGGTCGGGATGCCGTGCAGGTAGTGGGATGCCGCCCACGCGACCAGCGCCAACGGGAGCACCAGTCCGCGACGGTCCAGCCGGCGCCCGCGCATCTGCAAGACCACGAGCGCGACGAGAACGATGTTGAGGATGTAGTCGAAGATCGTCATGACCACCAGGCTGCCCTCGCGGCCGCCTCGTGGCGTCCACCCCAGGATGGACCTCGGGTTGATCTTCGCCTCCACCCGGCCTATCACCCGGACGCTGCCTGAGTCCCGCAAGACCGGGCCGGCCGACGAAACGAGAACGGCGAGCCACGGGCGGCGGCGCACGCCTGCCGAGAAGCTAACCGGCGCAGCACCCGGCTCGGCGGACCCCCCTGCCGATCCCCCTCGACGGATCGAGAACTCATGCGGTGCGCGCCGAAGTGATGCTATGGAGCTGGGAGCGCCTGCTCGGCCGGCATCGCCAGCGTGAGGGCATGACAAAGAAGCGCTGGAGCGACTTTACGACTGGACAGCAGCGGGCGATCATCGTCGGCGGTGCCGTCGAGGTTGTGGTTACTGCCCTCGCGTTGAGAGATCTCGCCCGGCGGCCCAGCTCGCAGGTGCGCGGACCAAAGGCGGTCTGGGTGTTGTCCTTCGTAGTGCAGCCGTTTGGCCCTTTGGCGTACTTCGCTAGAGGCCGCCAACCGGCCGACTGACACCCTGTATCGGCGCACGGAAGTGCGGTGGTGCCAACCGGTCGATGCAACAACCTGCTGTCGTGAGGGGGTCGTCCGACGGAGGAGGGAAGGGGACTGCCCCGGGGGCGGCGCGGTTTCCATCGGGCGTCGAGGGTGTGGGGCTTGGGGGCCGAACGGCTTAGTAACCGCGGGGGCTGGCGACGGGCAGGCTGCTCGTCACCTGGTGGAGATCTGGACGTAGTCGATCTGGCCGGTGAAGTAGTCGCACAGGTGCGCCGCCGTGGCGTTGCAGTTGGCTTTGCCGCCGATGGTCAGCGGCACGTTGTTGACGATCGCGCCGGTCGGGTGGTTGGCCTGCATGGTGACGTGACCGTCGACCGTGGTGGACACGAAGCCCGGCCCGCGTTCGCAGGTCACGATGTGCCAGGCGTTGTCCGCGACCAGGATCGGGCTGCGGATGCCGCCGTTGGTGGTCACGCCGTTCACGACGGAGCGGAAGCCGCAGAACACCCGGCCGTTGCCGCCGTCGAGTTCGATCTTCCAGAAGCCGGTCGGGCTGCCGGACTGGGCCTTCTGCATGACGTTGCCGAACGACGCGGCGATGGAGGGGATACGCAGCCGCACGGTGACGACGAAGTCGGCGGTGCCTGGGTTGAGCAGCGCGGAGTTGACCACGTCCAGGTGCTGGGGGTCGACCGTGCCGCCGACGCCGCGCTTGACCGCAGGGTAGGAGTGCACCCCGCCGCCGACCGTGACGGTCTTGCCGATACTGCCATTGAGGTGGTTCGGGCCGGAGTCCACCAGCACGGTCGAGCCCTTCACCTCGTTCATCTGCCAGGACGCGACCAGTCCCGCCGCGTGTGCGCTCGGCGCGAGAAGGGTGGTACCGGCTACGACCGCGACCATGATCGCGAGCGGTGACTTCCGCATGAGGGCCCTCCTCCGTTGGGGGACCCGAACCTACCGCCGGCCAGTCCGAAAATCTCTCCCGGGAAAGAGGGGGGACCTGGAACCGTCGTTCTGCGGGTACCAGCAAGATCCAGGCTCGCTGGACAGGTTGGCGTCGGCCACGCCGCGCCCTTGATCAAACTCGGCCCCTCGATAGGCGCCTGGCTGGCCGGTCTGTGGTCACCCCGCTCTTCTCCGTCTTGACCCCGTCCCCCCGCTTGGGCAGCCCCAGAACTGGCATTCGGTGCGGCTCGGCCGAGCCCGCAGTGTCCGCTGTTCAGCCCGAGTCAGGGTGAGAAGCCGCTGCGCGAATCTGATCGCGCTGTCGGTCGTTGTCGTGGTGCTGGCGCACGTGATCAGCGTCCCTCGGAGCTCGTGATAGCCGGGTCCTGGACCCGCCACACGTCCAACGGCGCGGGCGAGTTCGCGATGCTTGTACGCCGGCGCGAAAGTCCCGGCAAGATTGGCCCGTGGACGTACACCCACCCGTCGTCGGAGTGATCATGACCGGCGCGGCGGCTGAGCACGCGCCCGGTGCGGGCCAGAGCGCACCGGGGCCGATGGGCCGCGTGCTGGGTGTTCCCCTCATCGAGCGCAACCTGTTGGCCCTGCTCAAGGCCGGCGTGAGCGAGATCGCGGTCCTGGTCGCCGGGTCGGCGGCGCCGGCCGGGCCGGTGCGGGCCTGGGCGCAGGGTCGAGGACGGTCGCTGGCCGAGGCCGCCGGCTCCCGGCTCGACGTGGTCGAGGAACCGCAGGGGCGGGGGGAGGCGGGCGCCCTCACCCTCGTCCCGGGCTCGGACCGGCCCCTCCTGCAGGTCCGTGCGGACAATCTGACCTCGCTGGACCTCGCCGGCCTCCTCGAAGCGCATGAGCGGGCCTGGGCCGACCTCACCCTCGCGGTGCACGACCAGGCGTTCCGGCTCCCCTACGCCGTCGTGCAGCACGACAAGGGGGTCGTCACCGGCTATCAGGAAGCGCCCCTGGCAGCGGTCCCGGTCGCCAGCGGCGTCATCGTCGTCGGACCGCGGGCGCTGGCGATCCTGGCCAGTCGCTCATCGCCACGCGGGATCGCCGACCTGGTGCGACGGGCCGTCGACGCGGAACTCGCGGTCCGGGCGGTGACGCACGCAAAGGCCTGGGTCAACGTCAACGACGCCGGTTCGCTGGACCAGGCCACCGCCCTCGTGCGCGCGGACCCGGACGCGTTCGAGCTGTGCTGGCCCGATCCGGTGCCACAGACGGTCCTTCCCGGCACCGGCGGGACGCGGGTGCGGATCGACGACCTCGACGGCAACGGTCGACCGTTCCGCATCGAGGTCCCACAAGAACCAGGCCCCGGCGCCATGGCGGCCGTCGACGACCTCGGTGGGGAGGTGGCGGCCCGCGTCCGCGCCTGGCTCGCGGATGCGCCCAAGGCAGGTCCTCCCGGACGTCACTCCAGTCAGATCAACGGGCAGACAGCGCCGGTCCCACTTCCGCATTCGCTCGGTGACACCTCGTAGCCGTTTGCTCCGAACCGGTGAACGGCCAGGTGGCAAGCGGTCAGGTCGCGGTTCGCTTCACGCGTGTCTCCCTGCGTGCTCCGCTAGGCCTGACGAGATGAACGAGTCGAGCCGCCGGAGCCAACCAGTCGCACCGATCTGCGCGTACGTGGCCCGCGCGTGCTCCAGGTGCGGAGCAGCGTCGAAGGCACGGCCCTGGCTGGCCAGCCAACGAGCGAGGTCCTCCTCGGCCCGCGCGCTCCAACCCAGGGCACCGAAGTCGGCGAGAGCCGCGACACCGGCGCGCAGGTCGGCCTCGACCGTGCGCGGCTCGTCGCCGCGGGCGGCTCCGACCAGGCCCTGCAGGTGGCGCAGGTGGGCCGCGACCGCCGTGGACAGCAACCCGGGCGCGGCACCGGCCACCGGCTCGAGCAGCCGTTCGGCGAGCGGCACGTCTGCGGCCGCGACGGCGGCGCGAACCAGCGGCGGCCAGAAGTGCATGAAGTCGTCCTCGAGACCGGACGCGCTGAGCTGGTGAGACAGCGTGGCCTCCGCAAGGGCGGCGGCGCCCTGCACGTCGCCCTCGGTCTGCAGTCGCAACGCGTCGAGGGAGCCGCGGGCAGCCAGGTCCCAGGCGCTCAGCGCGGTCTCGATGTCGGGAAGCGGTGGCAATGGCTCGCCCTGCGCGTCGGCCAGGTAGGCATCGACCACGGCGAGTCCCCATCGCACGGTCGGCGTCGTCGCGGTCTCCACGGCCTCCTGGACCACCTGGCGCGACTCCGCCAGCCGGCCCGCGGACCACAGCGCCGAGGAGCAGTTGCCGGCCGCGTAGTCGGCCATGCCGGACACGCCGGCGCGTCGGGCCATGTCCCGAGCCTCGAAGAGAGCGTCGATCGCCGCCGGCAGGTCCCGGCTCATCAGGACGGTGCTCAGGTTGATCAGCGCGTGGGCAAGCGCGCCGGGAAGGTCGTGCGTCCGCGCGACGTCGGCGGCTCCCTCGTACAAGGCCCGGCTGATCCTGGGGCCACCCGTCGACTGGTAGCGACCACCCATGTTGATCATGGCCTTGGCCAGCTGCTCCGGATCGCCGACGGCTTCGGCCAGGAAGACCCGTCGCTCGACGTACCTGCCCGCCGCAGCCAGGTCCTCGAGCTCGAAGTATGAGTTGGCCAGCGGGCCGGCGAGGCGTAGCAAGGCCCGTTCGGAGTCGCGGATCCCCTCGAGCGCCTGCCAGCGCGGCTCGGCGAGCGCGATCACCCCAGCGAAGTCCGAGAGGATCTGCAGGGACAGGGCGGCGCTGCCCGCTGCGGCGCCCGCGTCGATCGGCCGCTCCAGCTCGTCGTACAGCTCCATGGCCGTACGGGCGTGAGCTGCGCCGCCGTCGTAGTCGCCGGCATCCTGGGCCGCCTCCCCGCAGGCGAAGTGCAGCCGCGCCCGGTCCTCGATGCCGGTGCTGCGGGCGAGCGCTGCCTCAAACCGGCGGCGTGCCTCGGCCGGCGATCCGAGCGCCTTCGCGCGGTTGCCGGCCCGCTCGAGCAACGCGCAGGCCCTCGGGACGAGGTCGCCCACGTCGGCGTCCGTGCTGCCCCCGGCATCGACGGCGTCGAGCAGGTGCTGCGCGATCACGACGGCAAGGTCGTCGCCCGGGTCCGGCTGTGTGGCCAGGAAGTCGGCTGCAGCGAGGTGCCGCTGCTTGCGATCACGCCGGGAAAGCGTGCCGTACGCGACCTGTCGCACCACGGCCTGCACGAACCTGAACTGCCCGCGCTCGGCCGAGAACCGGTCCTGCTGGACGGCGATGATCTCCTTACGCTGCAACGCGGACAGGGCTTCGTCGATGCCGGCCGGGTCGGAGCTGACTGCGGCGAGACCCGCCTTCGTGAACGACGAGCCGAGCACGCTGGCGTCGGCGACGACCGCTCGCTCGCTCGGCGACAGGGCGTCGAGCCGGGCGGCGACCAGCGCCTGCAACGACGCGGGTGCACCGATCGCGGCAAGGTCGAGCTCGACGCCGTCAGCCGGTACGTAGTGCCCCTCGCGGGGTACCACCGCGTCCCGGTCGATCAGCGCCCGAACGGTCTCGATGGCGAACAGCGGCACGCCCTCGGCGCGCGCGACGAGGGCGGTCCTGACCTGCGCCGGCAGCCCCACCACGAGCCCGTCGACCAGTGTCGCCATCGCCGCGTCGTCGAGCGGGTCCAGGCGGACCACGCTGGCCCGACGGCCCCCGAGCTCTGGTCGCCGCATCAACAGCTCGGGCCGGGCCAGGACGAGTACGAAGATCGGTGCGCGTGCCGTGGCCAGCATGGAGTCGAAGAAGTCCAGCAGCCCGTCGTCGGCGAACTGGGCGTCGTCGATCACGAGGACGACCGCGTTGCCGGCTTCGCTGAGCCGCTCGAGGAACGCCGTCCACGCCGAGAACAGGTCCTCGCGGGCGAAGCCGGCGCCCTGGCTCGCGCCCACGAGGGCGGCCAGCCGTGGCCGCAGCCAGTCGCGTTCCTCGGGTACCGGCACGAACGTCGCGAGGCCAGCCTCGAGGCCAGCGGTCACGGCCTCCCCCGAGTCGGCCTCCGTCAGCCCGAGGCGGGGCCGCAGCGCCTCGGCCAGCGCCCAGAACGCCACCCCGTCCCCGTACGACAGGCAGCGCCCACGATGCCAGCGCACCGTGGCCGTCAGCCCGTCGACGTACTTCTCGAACTCCCACGCCAGCCGGGACTTGCCCACGCCCGGCTCGCCGTCGACCACGACGAGGCGCGGGCGCGCGGACTCCTGCGTCGAGTGGAACAGCTCCTTGATCACCCGTACCTCACGGTCGCGCCCGGCCAGCGGTGCCTCGAGCCCGTCGACTCGCTGCCCGCCGCCCACCTCCGCGACCACCGCTCGCGCCTGCCAGAGCCGGACCGACCCGGCCTTGCCCTTGAGCATGTGTTCGCCGGCATCCGCGTACGAGATCGCCGCGGCGGTCAGCGAGCGGGTGCCCTCGTCGACCCATACCGACCCGGCTTCGGCCACGGACTGGACCCGGGACGCCGTGTTCACCGCGTCGCCGGCCACCATGCCTTCCGCGGTGGCGCCGACCGTGACGGCTACCTCGCCCGTGACGACGCCGACCCGTACTGCCAGGTCGCGGGCGCCGAGGTCCTCGCCCATCGCCGAGATCGCCTGGACGAGCTCGAGACCGGCTCGTACCGCACGCTCGGCGTCGTCCTCGTGGCTGATCGGTACGCCCCACACGGCCATGACGGCGTCACCGATGAACTTCTCGACCGTCCCGCCGTACCGGCCGATGACCGTACGACACTCCGCGAAGTACCGGGACAGCAGCTCTCGGACCTCCTCAGCGTCGCGGGCCTCGGCCAGCGGCGTGAACCCGACCAGGTCGGCGAACAGGACGGACGTGACTCGACGCTCGGCTACCGGCCGGTCGGGTGTGCGGCCCACTCCAGGTGCGCTTGGCGGGTCCCGGTCGAGCACGGTGCCGCAGTGGCCGCAGAACCGCCCGCCCTCGTCGGCCGCCCCGCAGGACGGGCACGAGCGGACCAGCGCCATCGACGCGCCGCACTCGCGGCAGAACCTGGTGCCGTCCGGCATGTCGGCGGCGCACTGGGGACAGGCTGTCACTCGCTCGCCTTCCAGCTGGGTGGGCCGACCGACCCTGGCGGACCTGCCGGCCGACGGGACCGTCACCGAAAGATATCGACCCGGTACCCCGCGGTGGCCCCTTTCCCCGACCCGCCCTGCCGGTGCGCAGCCCGCTCGGTCGTGATACCACGGCGGAGGCTGGAGTTGTTGAGCCTCGCGGATGGCGTGGGCGGCCGGGTCTTCTCCGACCTCGCGACGTGTGCGGTCTTCGTCGGCAGTGGCGTCAGAACCGCCATCCGTACGTACGCACTGGCTGGCAACCGGAGCGACGATCACCCTCATGACCGAACCGGCCTGGGTCTGACGAAGACTCGCGGGGCGACGGGGGCTTCGCCCATCGCTGACAGCGGCGAGCAGCATAGGCCCGGCCTCGCGCGAGGTCGGACCCGCGTGCTTTCGTCCGACGTCGCAGCGGCACCGGCGTCGAGGCGCTTTGAACCGTCCGCCGTCGCCGCCCGTTTCCAGGGCGACCAGGCATCACAGGCCTAAACGACCCGCGGAGGCGCCATGCCGCGCAAGATCGCCCCAGGCCTGCACGTGTCGGGCCGTCAGCGCGAGAGACTCATGACCGAGCTGAAGGCCAAGTACGAAAGCGGCTCATCGGTTCGGGCCCTCGCGCGAGAGACCGGCCGCTCGTACGGATTCGTGCACGGGCTCCTGCAAGAGGGCGGAGCCCATCTGCGCAGCCGCGGCGCCCCGCAACGGGCTGGCTGAGCGGCACGCCGCCGTCGGAGTGGACCCAACCGACCCCGCACGCCGACATCATGAGCTGGATCTGGTTGAACATCCCCGCCTGCGTCGTCGCGATCGCCGTCACCGTGGGCATCCCGATGCGGGTGATCATGAAACCGCCGGAGAAGCCAGCGAGTCCGCTCTCGCCGCACTGGGCTTCAGTCGAGGGCTGACTGGGTGCGGTGTCCGCTGCCCACGCGCACCGCCGCGGAGATGGACCGCTGCTCGGTGTCGTCCAGCCACCGCGCCACCGTGTAGAGGATCGCCGGCAGGAAGCTGACCTCGCCGCACACCCACAGAATAGCGCCGGCGAGCTGCTGGTCGGCTTCCTGGGTCGACGCCGACACCAGCGATGTGTAGTAGGGGTACAGGTCGCGGCTGAACATGACCATGGTCATCGCGAGCACCACCATGACGGCATTGGTGGACACCAGCGCCAGCAGGCGGCCAGGAGGCTGCAGGACGGGACGGAAGGGGTAGGACCCGAACACCTGCAGCCACAGGGCCACACCCAGCCCGACGAACGCTCCGTGCACCAGCCAGATGTGCACGAACTCGTTCCGCTCGGCCACGTCGAACGGACCTGGCAGGTGCCAGAAGACCATGGCGATGTTGAAGGCAACGACGGACGTCCACGGCCTGCCCCAGAATTCCACCACGGCCGACGCGGCACCCCAACCGCCACCGACGGCTCGACCCGAACGGATCCGTTGGAGCAGCCGCCCGTATCTATGGGCCAGCGGGTCCGGGATCCCACGCAGCAGCGGGAGCCAGGGGGCACCCAGCACGATCAGCACCGGAGCGATGAAGGCGAGCAAGATGTGCTGGACGACGTGAGCCGTCAGGTAGGTGCCGGACCAGTAGTCCACCGGCGAGACGACGGCCAGCACCAGCACCAGCAGCCCGGCCCACCACAGCACCGCCTGACCCACCCAGGGGCGCAGCGGCCGACCCGCGCGTGCGATCGCCCGCAGCCGCCGCCGCAGCCCGCGGCCGTGCACGGCCAGCACGATCGCGACCCCGATCAAGAACGGGTCGTAGGACCAGTGCTCGAAGGTGGCACGCATCAGCGTCGCCTCCGCACTCGGCTGCGCCGTCCAAGCCTTGCTCGGCGTCCCTCGGCGGTAGTCTGCCCATGCCGCTGCGCCGTCGTCGGGCAGTCGGCTCGGCACGGCCCTCGACGGAAGGCGACTCGAGGTTGGCGAGCAACGGGCAGTGGTTCGCACGGCACCGCAAGGCGACGGTCGTCGCGGCAGCCATCGTCGTGCTGGCCCTCGCGGCTATAGTCGACTGGCCCCACCGAGCAACGGCCGGGGACCTGCGCAGCGACTTCGCCACCTATGCGACGCAGGTATACGGCGACGTCCAGTCCTGCAGCCTCGAGGTCGAGCAGACGATCAGCGCGTACAACCAGATCACTGCAGGGGTCTCCACCCAGCGCGAGACCGCGTCGGCGATAGCCGCCCAGACCGCCCTGGACTGCACCCCGATGGGGAACAGCGCCATCCAGGACCTCGGCACGCTCGAGCCACCGCGGTCGCTGGCTCGATTCCATCTGGACGCCGGGGCGCAGCGTCTGTACGCCTGGTGCTTCTCCGACGGCGTCGACGTCGCCCAGGAGATCGAGCACCTGCTCGCCAGGCCTGGCGACGCCGCGCTGCTCGCGCGGCTGCACGCGGAGCTGTCCGACATGCAGATCCAGGGCACCTCTGCGCAGCAGTCGTTCGACCGTGCCGCGGCGAGCCTGGGCGCTGCACCCGTCTCGTTCGCTCTCGACGCCGTCCGGCCGAGCGTCCTGGTCGGGTGAGCCGCGCGCTACGGGCGGCTCACCGTTCATTTGCCCTTGCGGCTGAAGAAGCCCCACAGCAGGACGGCCAGGAACATCGTGACGAGGAAGGTGTAGGTGAGGACGTCGCCGGCAGGATTCGCGGCGGCCAATTCAACCATGTCCGATATCCTTCACGACAGAACCGAGAACAGGACAAACACCACGACGGACACCAGAGCGACGAAGGCGACGAACACCTTGGCCCCCAGAGCGGAACCGACGAACATGGTCCGCTCCGGCGAGTCAACACCCGGTCCTTCGGCCGAGACGACCCAGCGCACTCGCAAGGACCGTGCGAGGAGCGTCTCCAGCCAGTAGGCGGTGCCCAGGCAGTAGACGGCGAAGACGGGCATGATCGCGACGTAGCACGAGGCGAACCCCGACGACCCGGGATAGAACCCGGTCCGCGTCATCCCCCAGAGCTGGAGTCCAGCGGCCAGCAAGAACGCGCCTGCAGCGACCCCGGTCGCCACCCGCCAGTCGGCGGAGTTCGCCTGGCCCCGCATCATCAGCCGGGTGTACCACCAGAAGAGTGCGGCGCCTCCGATGGTCAGGGCCAGCACCGGGATGCTGATGAAGTCAGACGGTCGCTGTCCCGGGCTGCGCCACAGTCCCGAGGAGTTCAGTGAGTGCAGGTAGAAGTAGGCGAACGCACCGGATCCGAACATCATGGCCGACAGCGCGACGAACAGGCGCGAGCCGGACCAGTACGCGCCACGGGCCGAGGCGCGCTCGATCGCCTGGTTGTGCGTCCGGTCGTCCACGGGTCCATCGGCCGGCGCGCCGGCCACGACCTCGGTCATCTCAGCTCACCCCTTCAGGCTGCGGGAGGGCGCCACTGCGGTAGCCGACGGCCATCGGCCCCGATCCTGTGCCGTACTCGTAGGGGCCGGAGACGACCGTGGGGATCCGGTCGAAGTTGTCCCGGGCGGGCGGGGTCGAGGTCATCCATTCCAGCCCACGCGAACCCCACGGGTTCGTCGCCGGCGTGCTCGGTGGCGGGTCGATGACCGTGCTCTTGAGGAAGTTGAAGATGAAGACGAGCATCGACAGGCCGATCAGGTAGGCCGAGACCGACACCCACACGTTGAGTGCCTGCAGCGACGCGGCGTACTCGAAGACACGGCGCGGCATCCCCAGCTCCCCGATCGCGAACAACGGCAGGAAGGTGGAGTTGAAGAAGACGAACAGGGTCCAGAAATGGACCTGTCCGAGCCGCTTGTTGAGCATCCGACCGGTCATCTTCGGCAGCCAGTAGTAGAGGCCGGCGAAGAAGAAGAACATGTAGCCACCCATGATCGTGTAGTGGAAGTGCGACATGACGAAGAAGCTGCCGTGCGCCACCGAGTCGGTCGGGACGTCCGACAGGAACACGCCGGAGATGCCGCCGATGAGGAAATTGAACAGACCGCCCAGCACGAAGAGCATGGGCACGGTCAGCCTGATCCGGGCGCGCCACAGCGTCCCGATCGCGCACAGGAAGATGATCCCGGTGGGGATCGAGATCAGCTCGGTCGTGAGCATCACCACCGGCCGCATGTCCGGGTTGATCCCGCTGACGAACAGGTGGTGCTGCCAGACGAAGAAGCTGAGCAGCCCGACCCCAACCATTCCGGCCACGAACGTCCGGTACCCGAAGGCCGGCTTGCGGGTGAACACGGGCAGCAGCTCCGCTGCGATGCCGAAGCCTGGAAGCGCGAGGATGTACACCTCGGGGTGCCCAAAGAACCAGAACAGGTTCTCCCACAGGTACGGGCTGCCGCCGTGCTCGACGTCGAAGAGGGCGGTCTGCACCGTGCGGTCCATCAACGACAGGTAGCAGGCCAGCACGAGGATGGGTGCCGCGAGGGCCATGAGCAGCGCGGTGACCAGCATCGACCAGACGAACAGTGGGACCCGGGACCAGGTCATCCCGGGGGCTCGATAGTTGATGACGGTCACGACGATGTTGAACCCGCCGACGATCATCGACAGGGCCATCAGCCCGAACGCGACCAGGTAGGCGTCCTGGCCCTGGGTGGCCTCGATCGACAGCGGTGCGTAGCCGGTCCAACCGGTCGGGAACCCGCCGACGATCAGCCCGGACAGCAGGATCAGGAACGCCACGGGGGTCAACCAGAACGACAGCGCCTCCAGCCGCGGGAACGCCATCCGGCGCGAGCCGATCATCAGCGGCACGAAGTAGTTCCCGAACGGCCCGAGGATCGCCGACGTCATCATCATCATCATCATCGTGCCGTGCTCGCCGACGACCTCGAGGTACTTCCCTGGCGGGAACACATGCCGTGTCGGCGACAAGAGCTCGGTCCTGATGGCCAGCGCGAAGAGGCCGCCGACGAAGAAGTACGCGAGCATCGCGACCAGGTACTGCACGCCAACGACCTTGTGGTCGAGGGTGTACCGGAAGTACATTCCCCGACTGCGCCTGGTCTCGTGCAGCGGCTCGGGCTGCTTGCCGATCAGCTTCTGGACCGGGTAGGTCAAGCCACCGACGCCGGCCAGCCAGCCGACGGCGCCGAACAGGTAGCCCAGTGTCACGGCGTAGTCGTTCTGCCCCATCCCCTGGATCTGCTGGTCGTTCTGCCCGATCCAGCGACCCAGGTAGAAGCCGAGCACGTACCCGATGGCGATGCCGATCAGACCGAAGAGCACGCCGGGCTGCTGCCACCACGGGCGACCGGCCGAGTCCACGGGTGGGTGAGCCGTCCCGCCCTCGTCCAGGCCTGCGGCGGCGGTCGTGTCCGTTGCCATGTCCGTCTGGCCTCTCTACGAGCCGGGTGGCGCGGGCGGGAGCCCGGAGTCGGCTGGAGGTGGCGGGTCCTCCGCTGGGTCGTAGTAGCCGCCGTCCGTCTGCGGGATGTAGAAGTCCGCGTACGGCGGGAGCTGCGGGATCAGGTCCAGATGCAGTGCCAGCTGCTGGCCGAGCCACGCGTCGAACGCCTCGTGCGTGACCACATGACCCGTGGCCGTCATGGCCCCGTGGTACAGCCCGCACAGCTCCGCGCACCGGATGTTGATCGGCCCGATGGCTTCGGGGGTGGCGAAGGCGATGTTGTTGGCTCCCGGGTTCGCGTCGGCTTTGAGCCCGAGATTCACCGCCCAGAACGAATGGATCACATCGAGCGAGGTCACGTCGAACTGGACCGCCTGGCCGACCGGCAGCTCCAGGTCGGCAGTCTCCACGCCCGCGTACTGCGGGAACCGGTAGGTCCAGCGCCACTGCTGGCCGATCACCTGGACCACCAGCAGCTTGCTGTCCTTGGCCGTGGCCGAGAACCCGGCCGGTGTCCAGATGGGCGCCGCACCGGAGCCTGTACCGGCGCCTGCGTCCGTGACGAGTTCGAACGTCCCGAAGAAGAAGAGCGCGATGACCGTCACCGAGGTGATCGTCAGCCACGACGCCTGGAACCCTCGGTGACCACGGATCGGCGGCCCGTCCTCGATGTCCTCGATCGGGGTGTCCGATGGGATCCGCCAGTTCTTGACGGCGTAGCCGACGTACACCCAGATGAACAGGAAGACCGGAGTAGCGACCGTCGCCAGCACCGCGTTGTCGAACTGCTGGGACTTGGCCTGGTTCGAGTCGGTCCCCGGTGGCAGGTGCGGACCCAGGACGAAGTAGACGAGCGGCATGAAGACCGCTGAGAGCACGAGCCAGATCAGACCGATCCGCATCAGGTGCTGACGGTCCGACGGCTGGGTCCGCTCCGCGGGCCGATCGGCGGCCGCCATCACGCCACCACCTTCATGAAGCCGTTCATGTAGCCGAGCGTCGACATCGGCCCGCCGAACCCCAGCGGGAATGCCAGAGCGCACGGCACGAAGCACTGCCAGACGTAGGTTCCCGGGTCCCCAGTACGGATGGTGAAGGTGATCGTGTTGTGGTCGGCGGACAAAGGGCACGGTGCCGGGTCGGTGCACGGGTTCTTGGCGTCGGCAGACACCCCCGGGAAGACGACCGAGACACCCAGCGCCGGGATCGTGAAGCTGTGACCGATGCCGTCACCGACGTTCCCGTTGTAGATGCTGACGTCCTTGCCGTTGATGTTCTCCGTCCCGCCGACCGTCCCCGCCACCTGGTTCATGAAGGGGTTGCGCAGCGGGCTGCCCGTGTCGAACTGGTAGACGGTGAAGTGGACCAGGCTGTGCGCCGGCAGCTGGAGCATCGTCGTGTGCACCCAGGTGTCGCCCTGCTTGATCAGGTAGGACACCCAGGTGGGCTCCGGCTCACGGTTGTAGGCCGGCACCGTCTGCATGGTCACGTTGACCTGGCCGGCGCCGCTCGAAGCAGCTGCGACCGTCGGTGGATAGGCCACGAGGTAGGCGGCCACGCCGACGATGATGGCCACCGCCACGACCAGCGCGCCCAAGACGATGGCCGTCCGTCCCGATTTCGTCACCGGGCGCCTCCTGCTGCGGAGAGGATCGACATTGCCGGAGAGATCAGGTCCATGGCCGGACCAGGACGTCCAGGACGATCACGAGGGAGAGCACGCTCAGATACGTGATCGACCAGTGGAACAGCCGCATCGAGGCCGGGTCGGTGCCGCGCAGCACGCGGGCCCGCAGCCTGGCCGCCTCCCGCAGGAAGACCGCCCCGAGCAGGACCGCGGCCAGGCCGTACCCCACGTCGAGCCCCGCGACGGGCCACAGCAGGAGCGACACCGCGACCACGGCCCAGGAGTAGACCCAGATCTGGCGGGCCACGACCCGGTCCGACGCGACGACCGGGAGCATCGGGACACCCGCAGCCGCGTAGTCGTCGCGGAACCGCATGGCCAGCGCCCAGAAGTGCGGCGGCGTCCAGGCGAAGATGATGCCGAACAACACCACCGGGGTCCAGGCGAGGGAGTCGGTCACGGCCGCCCAGCCAATGAGCACCGGCATGCAGCCGGCTGCGCCCCCCCAGACGATGTTCTGCGCGGTGCGCCGCTTGAGTACCTTCGTGTACACCAGGACGTAGAAGGCGATCGCGGCCACGGTGAGCGCGGCAGCGAGCCCGTTCGTCGCTGACCACATGGCCACGGTGGCGATCAGCCCGAGGACCGACCCGAACACCAGCGCACCCGACGGGGAGACGGTGCCCGCGGTGAGGGGGCGGCCAGCCGTCCGTCTCATCAGCGCATCGATGTCACGGTCCAGGTAGCAGTTCAGCGCATTCGCGCTGGCGGCTGCGCAAGCACCGGCGAGCAGGGTGCCGAACGCCAGCCGCGGGGCTGGCACGCCTCCGGCCGCCAGCACCATGGCGGGAACCGTCGTCACCAGCAGGAGCTCGATGATCCGCGGCTTGGTCAGGGCGACGTACGCGCCGAGGACCGCCAGCGGCGGCCGGTGACCCAGAACGGTCTCGGGCGCAGCGAACGTCACGCACCTCACCCCTGTCCCTGGCCGAGTGGACCCGGTGCCCCCAAGGATCGAGCGTCTTGTTCAGTCGCACCCGAACCATACGGCCGCGATCCCCAGGTAGTAAAGATCAAAATGCAGAGTCAGGAAAGCGTGTTCCGGACGCCTTCTGCGACCGGGACCACGGCCAGTGACCGAGCGCTCCGGTCAGGACTTCGGTGCCAGCTGGGCGAGCAGCTCGGAGAGCTCAGCAGCAGTCGTCGGCCCGATGACGCGCGCGGCCACCCGGCCGGTCCGGTCGACGATCAGCGTGCTGGGGATCGCGCTCGCTGGGACCAACCGGAGACTGCCGAGAAGGGCGCCGTCGCTGTCGACCAGGCTCGGGTAGGGCACGTGGTTCGAGGCCATGAAGGTGCGCCCCGCGGAGTCGCTGTCCTGCTCATCGATCCCCACGAAGGTGACGCCTCGGTCAGCGGTCGCCCGCGACACCGCCACCAGGGCCGGGACCTCGCTGCGGCAGGGGTAGCACCACGAGGCCCAGCTGTTCAGGACGACCACCTGGCCGCGCAGGTCCGTCATCGACAGGCGAGCCCCGGCCAGGGTCGTCCCGGACAGTTCGTTCACCGCTGGACGTGAACCGACCTTCCAGGTGGTCACCCCCACCACGGTCCCGCCGGTACCGGGTGTCGGACTCGCGTCCGGAGCGGGCGTGACGGTCGAGCATGCGGCCAGCCCGGCGAGCAGCACACCTAGGACGAGGTGACTGGCCACGCGTCGTGCGCCGGCATGTCTGCTCAGGCACGAGACTCGCACCGACGCAGAGTACCTGTCGCGGCGGCCCGTGCTCGGAGGGCCGCCGAGATGGCCGGTGCACCTGTGGGTGGACAGGACTGCGCCCTACTCTCGTCTGCGTGACGTCAGCTGAGTCCACCCGGAGCCCGATCAGCATCACGGTCACGGCGCTCCTGGTGATCGTCTGCTGCCTGCTGCTCGGCAGGTGGCAGCTCGGCCGGGTCGACCGTCCCGTGGACGGGTACTCCGCCGAGCCAGCCGCGGTCACGCTGGACGCTCTGGTGCCCGCCGGTGCGTCCGTGAGTCCCGGTGACGTCGCCCGCCAGGTGACGCTGACCGGCACCTACGACGGGCGCGCGCAGTCGACCGACCCCGGGCACACCGTGGCTGGGCTGACCGTGTACTGGGTCGTCACGCCGTTGGTGCTGCCCGACCGGAGCCGGGTACAAGTCGTCCGCGGCTGGGTGACGGCGCCCGGCCAGCCGCTCGCCCAACCCCCGGCCGGAGCCGTCACGCTCACGGCCCGGCTCGAGCAGGGACAGCTCGCAGGCGGTCAGGGTCCGTGGCGGCTGACGTCCGGCTACCTGGTGCGTACCGCCCAATCCCCTCCGGATCCGCTCTCGCTGCAGCCCGTCCCGGTGCCTCCGCCGCCGAACCAGGCCCCTGGGGAGTTCCACCTACAGAACGCGATCTATGTCACGCAGTGGTGGCTACTCGCAGTGATCATGGTGCTGTTCTGGTGGCGGCTGGTCCGTGCCCACCGCACGCAGCCGGACGACGCCGCGCCGGTTGGCGCCCGCGGCTGAGGGTTCAGGAACCGAACGAGCTGGCGACCAGAGCGATGCCATGCCCCCAGGACGTCAGCGGGCCGGCCGGCAGGTAGGCCGTACCGGCGGCCGTGTGGTCGATCATCGGGATGGCGACGTAGCGTTCCCGACCCTGCGGATCGATGAAGTAGACCACCGAGGTGTGGACGATGTCCGCGTCAGGGCTGGGAGCCGAGACAGCGACGTTGTACGCGTGCCAGACCGCCTCGAGACTTGACACGTCTCCGGTCAGGAAGTGCCAGGTCGGAACGGTGTTCAACCGCTGCGCGTTCGAATAGGCAGCCATGTCGGCGACGCTGTGGTGATAGGCGTTGACGTTGACGGCCAGGAACACCACGTCCGAGGACGGGCCGAGCTCGCGGTACGCGTCGATGAACTCTTGCGACACGATGGGACACACATCGGTGCAGTGCGGATCCATGAACTCCAGCACGACCGGATGGCCTCGGAGACCGGCCAGGGCGAGGGTGCGACCGTCCTGGTCGACGAGGGTGAAGCCGGGGGCCTGCGCTGCCGGCACGGGCGACAGCGCCATCAGGTCAGCCAGGGAGGACGGGACGTCCGCGGGTATCCCGGTGGCCCGAGGCTGGCCGGTCGCCGCGGCTTGCGACAACGCGTCCTTGACCTGCTCCCGGTGCCGGACCGCGAGTGCGGCGAACACAACCGCGCCACACGCCGCGAGGACGACGAGAGTCACCAGGGTCTTCGAGCGAGACGCCCGTGCCGGCGTCTCGTCACGCTCCAACGTCTTGACCTCGTCTGTCACGCAATCATCGTGACTGCTGCGCTGCTCGTGGGCAACCGTTCGCAGACCTCGGTCAACCGACCTCGGCCATGATCTCGTCGGAGACGTCGTAGTAGCCCACACGTTCTGAGCGTCGTCCTGTCCTCGAGCGCCTTGGCCAGGCGGAGCACCTTCGGCGCGATGCTGGCCGGACCACCTGGCGTCAGGCTCGAGCCGTCGAGCCGCCCTTGCGACGCTCGTACGACTCTCCGTGGGACAGAGCTTGCTCGCCTAGACGCCCTTCAGGCCATCGCTTGGGCTCGCGCGGTGACCGGTGACCTAGCGGCGATCGACGTCTTCCTTCGGATCGTGGACAAGCTGCCGGACTCCTCAGGCTCAACACCTCGCCGAACACGAGCACAACCGTGCTGAGGACGGCTCGAACCAGCTTGTGGATCGCGCCGCCCGCTCACGTGTCGCACGAGACGATCTACCTGTCGCTGTTCGTGCAGGGCCGTGGCACGTTGCGCACGGAGCTGCACGCCCATCTTCCCGTGCGGAACTTCGCCCAGTGTCACCTACGCGACAGCGTGGCCGCCGTCCGCTCGCCAGCCTTCCGGTGTGCACCGACTCCCGGTGCCGCACCAAGGAGGCCGAGATGTCCGCACTCGCCCGCACCCTGACCCGCATCACCGTTGGGCTGGCTGCCCTCTTCTTCACCGGGCTCGGAACGGCTGCCTTCGCGGCGGTGCCTGTGCCCGACCCGAGCACCGCTTACAACGGCGGCTTCGACCGCGGCAACCCCACCGGGCTCGTGGTCGTCGCGCCGCCCGCGCAGCACCCGACTCAGGCGGCCGTGTCCGGGGTGAGCACACTCACCCTGCTGCTCCTGATCACCGCTGCGATCGTTGTCGCCGTGGTCGCCACGCAGGCCATCCATCGCCTGCGCACGAACAGTCCGACCCGCGCTGTCGCCGCCTGAGCAGGACGGGCAGGGCCGTGGTCACCGGGGCGGGCCAGTCGCCCGACCCCGGGGTCCGCGGAAGAGCGCGTCGCCGCTACCAACCCGGACCAGCCACCACCAGGTGTCTGCACCACTCGGGGAGAGGACAACATAAGCGCGGATTGGTGCTCTCGGGCCGGCCACGGCCGGCAGGCTCAGCGGACCCCCGGGGGGCTTCTCCCATGGGCAGCCCGGGGGGTTGCACTGTTCGCTGGACGCCCGAGGGCCCGCAACTATGGGCCTACCCATCCTCGCCCGATGGGAACCGCCCCGCCCCCGGGGCAGTCCTCTTCCCCCCGTCGGCATCGGTCGCGCAAACGTCGGTCTTTACAGCACGAACCCCCCGGCCTACGAGCCTCCGGGGGGTTTCGTGGTCGTGCAAGGTCCTCGCGAGGACCTTGACCCGGCCCCTAAACCCGCCTTCGGGCAGCACGAACCCCCGGCGACGGGGGAGACACCGAGGGTCCGCTGAGAGCAACGGTACGCCGCTACACAGCGCGCTTGACATTCTCGGCCTCGATCCGCCCGAACCGCTTTCTCGCCGACGCCGGTCCGGAAGTCCACGTACACCCGCTGGCCGCGCCAGCCGTGCGCAAACCCGGGGAAGCTGCCGACGACGGGACACCGCGGCCGGGTGATCGCGACGGTCACCTCGACCGGCTCAGGGAACGCCCGTTGGGGGGTCATTGGGTCAGTGTCTCGGTCAATGGCCGGGCTGTGACTTAGGTATCGCTTGGACAAGGTATGGCCGCGACGCCGGCCGAGCAGGCGCTCCCAGCTCCATAACGGCAGGGATGTTGGATCGGGGTGTCTCCCGCCCGGTCTGACTCGATGTAACGGCTGGCACCTCAGGTTGCCCTGTAAGTGATCCGTCGGCCGGGCGGGAGACCCCTGGCACGGTCAAGCTCGTCGGAGTGACCTAGTAGGAGCCTGCTGGAACAGGCCCGTGCCTGTCCTGTCCGAACCGTCGGCCGCACCGTGCCCGCCCTGCCGCTGCAACCGACAAGGACGGACATGACCACGGCTTGTACGTTTTTCGCCCTTCACCTCTAGGCCGCGATCGGCTGACTCGGAGGCCGCGCGGGCGCCTGGCCGGACGTGCTGGGGGCTGCTTCAACCGGGCTTCAACCGGGCTGCGGCTGGCTAGCCACCAGCAGCAGCGAGGGTCGTCCTGCCCCACCAAGCCGGGGGCACCGGAACCCCTCGTGAAGGAGCTCGACATGGCCACCACCACCAGCCCCACCCGGACGACCCTCCCCACGACCGGCCCGACCGGGCGCCTCTCCCAGCCCGGGCGAGGGCACGCGCTGCGCTGGGTCGGCGTGGGACTGATCGTCCTCGCGGTGATCGCCGCGATCCTCGTGCTGTCCCACCGGAGCACGCCCATCCCGGCCAAGGCCGCGCCAGTCGGTGCCACGGTGGTCGGGGCCCAGGTCGGCGGGCAGCGCACCGGTGCGGACGCAGAGCGGCACTTGTACGGTGCCCGCGCCCTCGTCGACGCGCAGGGCACGCAGGTCGTGTCCGCACCGACAGGTTCCACCGCGACCAGGTCCGGCGCGGACCCGGAGCGACACTACTTCGAGTCGCGGGGCGGCCAGTGAGTCCGACGACGCCAAGGGAAGGCCCGCGCCGAGGCGCGGGCCTCCCCTCGTCCGCTCGTCCTGGCGGCGGCGCCGACGTGTTCCCGTTTCCGAACCCGCCGGCGAGAACGGCTGGCTACCGTGACGGCGTGTGGTTCGGGGTGCTCGGCACTCTGACTGTGACGGACGACGACGGGACGCCGGTTCGGTTGGGTGGACCGGCCCGCCGTCGGCTGCTGGCCGCCCTGCTCGCCCGGGTGGGCCGGACCGTTCCCGTGGACACCTTGATCGACGACCTGTGGTCGGACGCGCCACCCGCGACGGCCGACAAGACGCTGCAGAGCCACGTCGTGCGGCTGCGCGACGACCTCGGCCGTGACGCCGGTACATCACCGCTGATCACCGACCCCGGCGGCTACCGCCTCGACGTGGACGGCTCGGCCCTCGACGCGTGGTGCTTCGAACGGGACCTGGACGCCGGCCGTCGCACCCTGGTCGACGGCGACCCGCTCGCAGCGAGGCAGATGCTGGACCAGGCGCTGTCGTGGTGGCGCGGGGATGCGTACGCGGAGTTCCCGGACGCGGCGTTCGCGGTGTCGGAACGGATGCGCCTGGGCGAGCTGTGCGCGCTGGGAAGGGAGGCCCGGACCGAGGCGGCGCTGGCGCTCGGTGCGAGCGGCGAGCTCGTCGCCGACCTCGAGCTCCGGGTCCGGGACGAGCCGTACCGCGAGCGCTCCTGGGAGCAGCTCGTCGTGGCTTTGTACCGGTCCGGTCGACAGGGGGACGCGCTGGCCGCCTACCGGCGGGCCCGCGAGCGCATGGTCGACGACCTGGGCCTGGAACCGTCGCCGTCGTTGCGGGGACTCGAGGCACGGGTGCTCGACCAGGACCCGTCGCTCCTTGCCCCGCTCCCCTCGGTGGCACCGGTGGTCCGGCTCACCACGGCTGCGTCGAGGCCGGACGGCGCCGGGACGTTGGCGGCCGGAGCGTTCGGGGGCGGCGCAGCCGTGTCCGAACCGCTGCTGGCGCTTGCAACCGACGCACCGGCGGCGCCGCTGTCGGTCGCCGCTGCCTCAGTGGGCAGCTGCCCCTATCGCGGCCTGACGGCGTACGGCGAGGACGACGCGGCCGTGTTCGTCGGTCGGGAGCGGCTGACCGCCGAGCTCGCGGGCCGGCTTGTCGACAACGACCTCATGGTGCTGGCCGGCCCGTCTGGCGCCGGCAAGTCGTCGCTGGTGCGGGCCGGGCTGGTGCCCGCGTTGCGCCATGGCGCGATCCCGGGCAGCGCGGCCTGGCGGCTCCGGGTTACCACGCCGGGCGCGGACCCGCTGCAGGTGATCGAGTCGGCGCAGGTCGATCTGCTCGTGGTCGACCAGGCCGAAGAGCTGTTCACGCTGGCGGGTGGAGTCGACCGTACGGCGGTCGGGCGCCGGCTGGCCGCGCTGCTGTCTGCTGGGACGCGGCTGGTGCTGGTGCTGCGGGCCGACTTCTACGGCCGCCTCGCCGAGCTGGAGGTCTTCACCGGCCGCATCGGCGCCGCCACGGTGCTGGTCGGGCCGATGACCGAGGAGGAGATCCACCGGGTCGTCGTCGAGCCCGCTGCCGCCGCCGGCGTCGCCGTCGCGCCCGGCCTCGCCGAGACGGTGGTCGCGGACGTGCGCGGGCAGGCCGGCTCGCTGCCGTTGCTGTCGGCCGCGCTCGAGCGCACCTGGCACGAGCGCACCGGTGACCGGCTGACGCTGGAGGCGTACCACCGTGCCGGTGGCGTGCGCGGGGCGCTGGAGTCGATGGCCGAGGAGTCGTTCGCCGCCCTCGGGGCGCCCGCGCAGGCAGCGGCGCGCCGGATGCTGCTCCGGATGGCGACCCGTTCGGGCGGGGTGTGGACCCGTCGGCCGGTGCAGCTCCCCGACATCGTGCCTGAGGGCGACGAAGCGGCGCGGGACGCGCTGGCGCAGCTGGCCGTGGCTCGACTGGTCACGGTCGGCGCCGGCACCGCCGAGCTCGCCCACGAGGCCCTGCTCGGCGGGTGGCCACGGCTGCGGACGTGGCTGGACGAACGCGCCGTTGTCGCGGACCAGCTCGAGCACCTGGCCGGGTCGACGACGGCGTGGGTGCACGCCGGGCGCCCGGACGCGGACCTGCTCCGCGGGCCGCGGCTGCAGGCGGCGCTGGAGTGGGCCGAGCAGCACCCCGACGACCTGTCGGGACCCGAACGCGAGTACGTCGACGCGTCCCGCGCCGCGGTTGGGGCCGAGCTGGCCAGGGAACGCCGCCGCCGCCGCCGGCTCACGGCCGCGACCGCGGGTGTCGCGGTGGCCGCGCTGGTCGCGACCGCCGTGGGCGCGGTCGCGCTGCACGAACGCGACAACGCCGACCGGGCCGCGCTGTCCGCGGACGCGCGTCGGCTGGCCGCACAGTCGTACACGGTCCCGGACCGGACCACCTCGTTGCTGCTCGCCGCGGCTTCGTACCGGCTGCAGGACTCACCCGACACGCGGGGGGCACTGCTGTCGGCGGTCCAGGCGGACGGGGGTGCGGCGTTCCGGATCCAGACCGAGAACCGGCTGCTGTGGGTGGGAGCACCGGCCGACGGGTCGCGGCTGCTCGCGTTCGACAACAGCCGCAACGTCCTCGTGTTCGACCCGGCCAGCCGCAAGCTGGTCACCGCCTACCGGCTGGTGGGAGACAGCGTCGGCGACATCAGCCCCGACGGCTCGATGCTGGCGGAGTGCGGGCAGGACGACGGACACGGGGTGCTCGTCGCGGATGCGCGCACCGGGTCGGTGGTGCGTGCGCTGGACCGCGTCGCCACCGAGGCGAGCACGCCCACGTGCGCGCACTTCACCGGGAACGGCCGGTTCCTGGTCGTGACCGCCTCGGCCTCGGGCAGTGGGCTGGCGGACCGGCTCGAGGTCTACGACACCGCGAACTGGGCCGCCGCGCCCCGCATCCTCCGTTCGGGCGTGCCCATCGCGTCGTTCGCAACCGGCGACGACCGCGTGGTGATCCAGCGCAGCGACGAGTCGCTGGAGGTCGTCAAGGCGTCCGACCTGCACGTGGTGGCCGGCGGCCGGCCCACGGGAGCGGCCACCTGCACGAACGACACGGTCTACTGCGTCGTCGCGATCGACCGCGCAGGTGACCGGGTGGCGTACGTCGACCCGACCGACCCGCAGACCCCCGAGCAGACGGCCGTGACGGCGCTGTCGGGACCGGCGCGCTCCGGCCAGGGGCTCGGGACCTCGATCACGCACCTGGCCTTTTCACCGGACGGGACCCGGCTGGCCGCGGCTGCCAACGACGGCTCGGTGCTCGTGCTCACCGCGCCGGCTGGCGCCACGGTGGTGTCCCAGACCGGGAACGGCGCCATCCAGGGTCTGGCCTGGGCCGGCAGCGGCAGCTCGGCTTCGCTGTACACCGACGGTCTGGACTCCCAGATCGTCTCCTGGGACCTGCGCTCGGTGCCGCGCACGGTGCAGGCCGGCGCGGCCGTGCCGCCGGACGACCAGGACCAGGCGCTGTTCGGGCATTACCTCGTCGGGACCCGACCGGCGCCGGGCGGGGGTCAGGGAGCCGAGCAGGTCTACCGCACAGATCTTCGAACCGCAACGACGACCGCCTGGCCGCTGGCCGTGCCCGCTGGCCTGACCATCGAGTGGGTCACCGCGACGCCCGATGGCGCACGCGCCGTTCTCAGCCTGGGCAGCACGGGCACCTTCGCCCGGTTCGTGGTGATGGACATGGCCACCGGGGCGGTACTGCTCGACCACCCGGCAAGCGTCCCGGAACACGACCCTGCGGTGGCGTTCGTGGCCGCCCCCTCCGCCGACGGGCGCACGCTGTTCGCAGGGGTCGACCAGTACGAGCTGCAGCAGATCGACGTCGCCTCGGGACGCGTGCAGCGCACCCTGACACTGACATTCGCCGGACCCCAGGCGCACCTACAGTGGGCGATCCCGTTGGAGGTGGACCCCCGCGGGGGTCTGCTGGTGATGGCCTACCAGCCCCGAGGCGAGGCAGCCTCGGGTGGGGTGTCCGGGACGGCTCCGCACCGGTCGCAGTCACTCGTCCTGGTCGACACGGCCTCGGGTAGGACGGACGCGCAGGCCGAGCTGGGTTCGTTGCCGGCGACGGCGCTGGCGTGGTCGCCGGACGACGCCCGGCTCGCGGTCGGCACCGGCGGCGGCACCATCGCCGAGTTCGACGCGGCCACACTGGCGCCGCTAACGGACCGGGTGCTCGCGCACACCGGCGTGACCCTCGCGCTGTCCTACGCATCCGACGGGAGCATGCTCGTCTCGTCCGGGAGCGACGGCACCGTGGCGATGTGGGACGCCGCCACGCTGCGGCGGCTGGGCGCGGCTACGACACTCGGTCGGGTTGGCCCGGCCTGGTCCTGGGTGACGCCGACGGGCGACATCGCCGGGACGATGCCCCGTGACGTCACCGACGCCGTCGCGGACACCTGGTTCACGATGCCCGGCACGCCTCGGCAGTGGCTGGCTGATGCGTGCACGTTCGCCGGCCGCGACCTAACGACGACGGAGTGGGCGCGCTACGTTGGGGACCAGCCGTTCCAGCCGACCTGCCCCGCGCGGGGATAGGCACCGGGCAAACGTCGCGAACGCGAGCGCCGTGGAGCGACATGTGAGTTGTGCTTGTGGTTGAGCGGGCGGCTGGCTCTCGGGCCGGCTGTCGTCGTGTGGGAGCTGCTCTTCCCCGTGGCTTCGGCGAATCGTGGGAGAGGCGCTCCCTGGGCAGTCACCCGACGTCATGGTCAGGCCTTGGCGAGTCATGCCTCCGATCGGTTCTCGGGGCAGCGCTTGAACACGTAGTAGCCCTTGGCTGTCCCCTTGATGGCCACGTTCTGCCCCGAGGAC
This sequence comes from uncultured Actinomycetota bacterium, assembly GCA_963711005.1. Lineage (GTDB taxonomy): Bacteria > Actinomycetota > Actinomycetes > Prado026 > Prado026 > CAVQCJ01. The sequence goes on from CAVQCJ010000003.1 coordinate 224,896, forward strand.
ATGAACTTGTCGCGGCTCTGCTGACCTTCCTCCATAAACACAAACGACCCGGAGATGAGTTCCCAGCCTTGACGGCACACGGGGTTGAGCACATCCACGGCGTCCGTGGTCTTCTTCGTGGTCGTCGAGCCAACCATCGCGACGACGACGGCCTGTTGCTTGACCACGTCCTGGTCGTATTGAAAGACCAGGTCGCCTCGTTCGAATGCGCTGTGAGCCCGGCCTGGCGGAGACCACACGGGCGGAGCGACTGCCGACAGGTACGCCACGCTGGACCAGCAGATCAGGCGCGGAAGCCGTTGCCCGTACGTCCGACTGAACACCCGGTGTGCCGCCATCGCCACTGTCGGGACCACCAGGAGGCCATGGTGCCGACCGCCATCACCTGCAGGCAGTGGCACATCGAGCGGTGGCCGCGGTCCTTCGCCGTGGCTAAGCGCTCGGCCGGGCCACAGACGCGCGGTCACGTCGGAACGCCTCCTGCCGCTCCGGTGGCACGCGTAGCCGACGCTGGCTAGCACCAGCGAGGTCACCCGATCCGGGTTCTGCAGCCCCACTTGTAGAGCGCAGAAACCGCCCATTGACCCTCCGCGAGATCCCAACCCAACGCTTCCGTCTACCCCCCGTGCGGCGGGCTCTTTGCTGTCAGTTTGCAAGCTCGTCCAACCCGGGTCAGCGGGGAGCTGGTGCCGCTCACGTTCCGGGCGTGGTGGTGCTTTGGGCCGCCCCCGTCAGCTCGTGCGCGCCCGGCGACATGGCCGCGCCTATGCTCCACGGTGCCCGTTCGGTGTGGAACGTCAGCAGACCCTCATTTGTGAGGGCTCCTTCACCTTCGCCTAACCCCGGTCTCATGTTCAGCGCGGATCGTCGGTGACGGAGGTGAGAAGGCGACCTAGGTGAACCGAGCACAGGTGGCCCCCACTTGATGAAGTTGAACACCGGACAGGGCTCCTGGTCATGTAACCAGGTGGTGCCCGTCGGGGAACTGGCCTCACCGATGCGGGCGACCGGAGGTGCATCGTGATCGTCTCAGACATCCTTCGCCGCAAGGGCACTGACGTGGTCACCGTCACCCCGGACACCACGGTGTGGGCCATGATCGGCATGCTCGCCGAGCATCGAATTGGTGCCCTAGTCGTCTGCACGGAGGGGTCGACGAGCTATGGCATTGTCAGCGAACGAGACGTCGTGCGTGGACTGGCTGCCCGGGGGGCCGAGGTTCTCCATGAGACGGTCGGGCAGATCTGCACCTATGACGCGGTAACCGTGGCGCCCGATTGCCGGGTCGCCGACCTCCGAGGAGTCATGACCCACGGCCGCTTCCGCCACGTACCCGTTGTGGCCGCCGGTCGCCTGCAGGGCATCGTCAGCATCGGAGACGTCGTCAAGAGCAGCATCAGCGAGCTCGAGTTCGAGCGTGAGGCACTGTCGCACTACATCACCGCGGGGTGACATCTGGAGCGTTCGTCCACCTCGACCACAGACCTGACCTATAGCGGGCTGGCACATCGTTGATCTTCCGGGCCACTCCGGCGCCAACGTAGATGGAAGGAGAGCGCAGATGGAACACAATCGTGAGGCGCAGCCTCTCTCAGTACCGATACCGCGGTCCGCTGGTTCCTCTTCGGTCCAGTCGCGGGTGGTCGCTCGCGATGACGGCCTACGCTGGCTGCGCCGCATGTCGAACTGGACCGCGGCGGCGCTGATCGTCGGTGTGGCGGCCGCCACCGGCTATTTCGCGCACACCAACCCCGTCGCATCACTGACACGGACAGTCACGACCGCGGTCCCAGCGTGCACGGGACCTGGCATCGGTACCTCGCCGAGGCCGACGGTGTCGAACGCAGTCGCCACCTCGGGCGGCTCGGGGGTGACCGTCGGCACCTCCAGCTCGGGAGGCGGCGTCGGAGCTACTAGCTCGGGAGGGACCTGCGTAACCACCGGATCAACCGGCAGTGGTGGTGGCGGAAGCACGATTCCGTGGCGGGACGACTGATGACCCACGTTGAGCCGAGCGCGCCCAGACTGAGTCCGCCCGCGTGGAAGCGAATCGACATCGGATCTGACGGTGTGGGTGTGGCTGAGAAGGACGCCCTCGGAACCACGGCCCGAGTCGCGGTATGGCCATCGCTCAACCTGCCTGCCCTGCTCACAGTTGTCGACGCCGAGCTGACGCGGCTAGATCGAGAAGCGAGCCGGTTCCGGGTCGACTCCGAGATCTCCCGGATCCACCGTTTCGGGGGCGGAACCTACCGAATCAGCGAAGGGCTCGCTGAGGCGATCCAGGTCGCACTGGCCGCCGCGCGTTGGACCGGGGGCCTTGTTGACCCGACGGTCGGAACTGCCCTTATCTCCTTGGGCTACGACCGTGATTTCGTCGAGATCGGCGAGGCCCAGGCCTTAGTGGCTACCGCCCCCGCCGTCCCGGTGCCGGGTTGGCAGGCCGTCACGCTCCATGGGCGCATCCTGTGCCTGCCCAACGGTGTCCGGCTCGATCTCGGCGCTACCGCCAAGGGCCTGGGAGCTGACCGTGCGTCGGCGGCCGCATATGCGACCGCCGGGACCGGCGGGGTACTGGTCAGTCTCGGCGGTGATATCGCCCTTGCCGGCCAAGCACCGTTGGGCGGCTGGCCGGTGCGGGTCGCTGACGAAGACCCTTCGGGTCATCGGTCCGTCACAGCCGCGCAGCTGGTCAAGCTCGTCGATGGAGCGCTGGCCAGCTCGTCGACCACCTGCCGCCGGTGGCAGCGGTCCGGCGAGCAGATGCACCACATCGTCGACCCGCGAACCGGCCTCTCGGCCAGCGGGCCGTGGCGCATGGCGAGCGTCACAGCAGGTACCTGCGCCGAGGCCAACGCAGCATCCACCGGGGCGATCGTCGCGGGCGAGCAAGCGGAAACATGGCTGGCTGACCAGGGGCTGGCAGCTCGGCTTGTCGCCCACGACGGCACGGTACGGCTCGTCGGCGGGTGGCCCGCTACCGACGGGGGATCTCTCCGTGCGCCGCACCGGCGTCTCTTCGTGGCCGGATCTGACTCAGACCGACGATGGAGATACACATGACCGCAACCGCGGTGCAAGCCGGCGGGCAATCCTTGTGGTTCCTGTCCCGTGGCAGCGGTCTGATTCTGCTGATGCTGTTCAGCGTCGTTATAGTGCTCGGCGTCGCGACCCGCACCGGGTCGGCGCCGGCCCGCTGGCCTCGCTTCGCGGTCATGGAGTTGCATCGGACGCTCGCGCTGTTCGCTGTGGGGTTGCTCGGCGTCCACGTCGTCACCGCGATCCTGGATCCCTTCGTCTCAATCGGCTGGGCCGCCGTCGTGGTGCCGTTCGTGTCGCCGTACCGCCCGCTCGCGATCGGACTCGGGACGCTCGCGGTCGACCTTGGAGCTGCGGTTCTGCTCACCAGCCTCGCTCGCACGCACCTTGGTTACCGGGCCTGGCGCGCTGTTCATTGGCTCGCGTACGTGGCCTGGCCGGTTGCGTTCATCCACACGATTCGAGCAGGAGCTGACCTTGGGGTCGGGTGGGTGTCTCTGATCGAGTGGGGATCGGCGGCGATCGTGGCGACCACTGTTCTGGCCCGCCTGCTCGGCAGGATCCGCACCGACCCACCAGCATCACTCCACAGGACCGCACTGCACCTCGAGGTCACGCCCGCGGTGTCCCGTGGGGAGATCTCGGATGATCGCTGAACGACCGGGTTTGAACCGTGGCCAGCGAACGAGCGTGGCTGCGTTGAGAGGACGTGGTCACCGGGCCGGCTGCGGTGTAGCGGGATACGTCGACTCGGTGCGGCAGTGCGTCGCCGGTCAAGCGGCGCCGACCCCTGGCGATGGACGTGATCATTCATGAGGTCAGCGCATGACCCGCCGAGAAGCACGCCGACGTGACGAGGACGGTCCACCCCGAAAGGCCACCGTTCGCTGCAAGGTTCATCACCCAGCCACGCAACCGACATACTGCCGGATCTAGTCAGCCCCCTAACGGCAAATTGGGGCATCCTCCGTCAGTCTGGTGGTTCGTCGGTCTCCTCCAGGCTGAGCGCTCCAAGCCGAAGCCGGTCGTTAGTCGCCGTCTTGCCGCAGGCGGCTGCGAACGACGGCGGTAAACGTGCGCATGTCCTCCTCGGTCCAGGGGTGGAGCGCCGTCCCGCGTGCCACCTCGATCGTTCGCCCCTGCCCCGTTCGGACCTCCGCCCGGTAGATCACAACCCCGCCCCCGATCGGACTCTCCCGGCGGCCCCAGCTGCATGAAGCGACGTCGGCCCACGAGATGTCACCAGACTCGGCCAGGCGAACGCGGTATCGAACCCCCTCCTCGTCCAAGGTCAAGCGCGGGACAAGCGCCTGGGCGGCGAACCACCCGAACAGTCCAAGAGAGACGAGAGACACGAGGGCGAGCCCCGGGACCACCCAGACGACGCCGGCGACCAGCCCTGCCAGGGACAGGACCGCGAACACCGCGAACGCCGCTCCGCCCAGCCGCGATGCGCGATCGCGGCCCAGCACGACCGGAACCATGTGGGACGGTCCCCAGTCGGAGACCTGATCCCCGGCACCGTTGCTCATGCCGGCGTTTTACACCTGCCATGGGTGGTAGGCGCACCGAACGGCACTTATCAGGCTGGGCGATCCAGGAAGTCCGTGGTCGGGAAGCCGATCCTGCGCATCCGATCGGGTGAGAAGATCACCATCACCTCATCGCCGGGCACCAAGGCCCAATCACGGCCGGGCGCCGAATCGACCCACCCGCTATCGGCACTCATGCGCTGAGGAAGTCACCCGCCGCGCGGTTGGAGCGCAGGACGTACAGCGCCACATGGCTCCCGTGCCGCGACACGATTCCGAGTTCTCGTTCTCGCTCGGATCGGCGGACTCGGCAGATGCGCCCGACCAGCAGCCATTCATCACGCAACCGTCGCAGGGCCGACTCGTCGCACCCGTTGGGCAGCTGGAAGCCAACTGGTCGCTTGCGAATCCCGCGGACGAACGCTCGCCGTGCACAGACCCACCATGGCGTATCCAGGAACACGACCGTGTCCGCTCGCTCCAGGCGATAGTCGAGCGTGGCGTGGTAGTTGCCGTCGGCGATCCACTCGTCGCCGGCGAGCAGGCCGCGCTGCTTCTCGCGCCACTCGTCCTCGGACGGCTCCACCCAGCCCGGTTTCCAGAAGTGGAGGTCGAGATGAATGACGGGAAGGCCAGTCTTGCCGGATAGCGCTCGCGAGAACGTACTCTTGCCGGCGCCGGCCATGCCAGTGACCACAATGCGTCGTCCGACAACGGACCCCGGTCGGACGTCCCTCACAGATCGAGACTCCATGAAGCCCTGCTCCGGCACCAGTACATATTGCCGGTTCTTGTGCTGGCAGCCATCTGCCTCTCGCAACGTTCTGGCCGGTCAATATCGCTTAGACAGGTGCCTTGGAACGACCCCGGTGCGCTAGGCGGGCAGCGGTTTGATCGAGACTGTTGGGCCCCAGCGGGCCGCGCAGGCCCGCGCGTACCGCCCGGCGAAGGCGTGGAGCAGGACGAAGCGCGGAACCGGTGGCACAGTGCCCACCACGATCGTGTAGCCGACAGGGTCGATGCTGTCGATCAGCCAGTGCCCCTCCCGGCCGAGTTCACTCTTGGACTTGGGCTTGATGTAGTGCTCCTGGTTGAAGTCCTCCCACTGCTCGTTGGTCAGGGCCCTGGACACGATCGGCATCATCTCCGTCTCCTCGCGGTGCAGGTGCGGGTCCAGTACCGCGCGCAGCGAGGCCAGTGCCTCGACCACGCCGTCGCGGGCCGCATCGGCCCCGTCGCCGGAGTAGCGGACGGTTGCGGTGCTCAGCGTCGCCATTTGGGGCGTGATCTGGGCGTGGTCGTGCTCCATTTGATCAAGGAGGTCACCAGCCGAAGGGTCCAGCGAACGGACCAGCGGCCACAGGCCGGCGTCCTCCCCTTCGTGGTGGCGGTGGAGGAAGTCCATCATCCAGCCCAGGTGCGCGGCCAGGGCCGCCCGCTGACCATCAGCCGGTTGGTGCTGGGCGGTAAGAGCCGTCGCAGTGCGGGTCAGGTCACGACGCAGGGCCGAGTGGACGATGCCCATCATGCGGGTGTCCGCCGGTGCGTTCGGATCGGTGTTCATCGCAAACCCTCAATCTGTCAGGAGCTCGGAATCTCGCGCTCCAACATCTCTGCCACCCATGCCCGGTACTGCTTGATGCTCCAGCCCGACTCCTCGACGAGCAGGAGGTACACCTCGATGCTGAGCAGCGCCCACAGGCCGTCGCGCTCGAGCCGTGTCGGCTTGCGACCCATCACGGCCGTTGCACCTGCCGCGACGTCGACCCGGATCCGCTCGCGAGCGGCGTGAAGCATCTCCGCGATCACCTGGTCCGTCGGAGCTGCCTCGCGGAGCACCTTGGCGAATCCCGAAGTCCGCTGGTTCACCTCGGTCAGAAGCATGGCTGCGGCCGCGATCCGGTCGGCACGCGAACCCTGCGCGAGGGCCGCGAACTCGGGGCGCTCGGCCAACGCGACGGGGGCGTCGTCGCCGACGACCGCGACGTCCATCGCCCGTTGGAACAGGCCCGTCTTCGACGAGAAGTGCGCGTACACAGTCTCGGTGGCCACTCCTGCCTCGTGTGCGATATCGCGCATGCCGGTCGCCGCCCACCCGTTCGCTGTGAACAGCCGGGTCGCCGCGGCGATGATCTCGGTCCGTGTCTGCTCTGCCTGTTGCGCGCGGCGTGGCGAGCGGTAGCGCCGCGGGGCGGCATCGGGCGACCTGGCTGGCACTGAAGGCACGACGTCAATCTAGTACGACAGTGGATTCACTACAAGCCCGTTCCACGAATGTGTTTCCCTTGGCGGAGGCGCACCTTCTTGCCGACGGATTCAACCGGTTCGCGAGCGCGCCCTACGGGTCTGGGTCCACTGTCTGGGGTACTAGTGCGCTGGTCCGCGACCTTGGTGTGCCCGCAGTGCCGCGAGCTGCGCGACCTGCGGGAGGCCCGGCGCGATCGCGAGCGGGGCCGCCTTGACCCGATCTGGGGTCCAGCCCAGCGCTGCGGCTGACCGCGCTGCTCGTTCTTTGTGTCTGACGGTCGGGCAGCTCGTGATCTGGCTCAACCGATGATCGAAGCGAGTGAGCGAAGGACGAGGCGGTCGAGGGCTACTGATCCGGCTAGAACCCACACAGGTGCTCGTTGTTGGACCCCGGCTGGGGACTTTCGCCTCTGTTATGCCTTGAAGCGCTCAGAAACGGTTGTCCACGACCCAGCGGGCCCTAACCCAGATCAAGTTGCGAGGGCTCAAACCGGGCGAGGCTACGTCGATGAGAGGAGCCACGATGACTCAGGTCACCGAGCAGCAGCTGGAAGACATGGAAGCGCTGTTCGTCCAGACAGCGGCCAGCATGACCAGCGCCGAGGGAACAATGACGTTGCGCGGGTTGTCGCCATCGACGCTGTACTTCGCCGACCGTCCCCAACGCGAGGTCGGACACATCTCGACCAACCAGTTTGTCGCCAACTGGGGCGAAGGAGACAACAGCTTCGCCGCGAACCCCCCCAATGCCGTCCTGTCGTTCGCGGAGCCGGGCGACCGGCCTCCCGTGGATGCTGTGGTCGTCATCCAAGATCCGCACCTGGACGGTGACGCGCTGAGCTACAACATCAAGGTCCTGGACGGCACCGTACCGACGTCCACGGGACCGTGTGCGCTGTTCATCGACCCGTTTGGCCGTCCTTTGTCCCCGGTCTCCGCAGCGGGGATGCACCGGCGTGCGCGTCGGCGGGGCCGCTGACGGCCCGCCAGGTAGTGCACGTCCCTTGGGCGCTCCTGTCGTGCCCAGCGCGGGTCAGATCCCCAAGGCCTTGGCTTTGGCTGCCGTGAACTCCTCGTCGGTCAGCACGCCCTGGGCGTGCAGTTGAGCCAGTTGTTGGAGCTTGGCCGTCGACTCGTCCACTACCGGAGCGGCGGGAGCGGGTTCGGCCGGCGGCGGGGCCTGCTGAGCGGCCTGCTCCTGAACCTGCTGGTCGTACCGGTTTGCCTGACGGCGAGCGACCCGCCCGTGCACCGCGGTGGCGGTGCCCGCGACCACGGCGGTGGCTGCAGCCATGCGAAGAAGTCCCATGTCGATGCCTCTCAGTTCGTCAACGGTCTGCGGGCCACGAGGCGGGCACCGTGCAGCGGGAACGGAGTCAAGGTCACCCTAGGTCGGTCGAGCAGAACCGACCAGAGGCCCGCCCCAACTGCCGGATCGGGCGCTCAGGATGGCCGAACAGAACGGCACTTAGATTCGCCGTTGGTGATCTCCGAGAAGGTGCCTTCGGACCTCGAGACCGACGACCTCTTCCGCCAGCTCGCGACCGGACGCGGCTCCAGGTTGTCCACGACTCCCGTCCGGACAGGACAAGACGTCCCGGCCGGTGCTGCCAGCCTGCCTACCATGCCTACCATGCCTGCCATGAGACAAGTGATGGGCACGACCGTGGACGGACGCTGCATCGACTGCCGGATCGAGTCGGCGACCTTGATGTGCCCGCAGTGCCGCGAGCTGCGCGACCTGCGGGAGGCCCGGCGCGATCGCGAGCGGGGCCGCCTTGAGCCGATCTGGGGTCCGGCGCTGGCGCTGCGGCTGACCGTGCTGATCGTGTTCTGCCTGACGGTCGGGCTGCTCGTGATCTGGCTCAGCCGATGATCTGCAGCGAGTGCGCGAACGACCAAGCGGTCGAGGGCTATTGATGCGCGCTAGAACGGCACGTCGGTGCGGCCTTATCGGATGACGTGCTCGGCCAGGTCCGGCGGGAAATCGGCCTCAGCGACAAGTCCACCTGCGAGGTCCAAGATCGCGGTCGGCGGTCGGGTCGCGCAGCTCGAATCGAAGTCGCCACACGAGAACAACCGAGCCGGCCACGTCCGCCAAGACATTCAGACCCACGCCAAGCACACCCAGGGAGTGCGCGACGAGTCCGGCGGAGACGGCGACGGTCGCGGAGGCAAGGCCCCAGGCAACCGACAAGATTGACAACCGCAGCCCGACGCGCAGCAGATGCCTGCGCCCCTCACCGGGCTCCGCCTCCAAGCCGATCCATCCTCGGCTGGTTGGTCCTCCCACGCACATACTGCCGGTTCTTGTGCTGTGGACGACCCCGGATCCGGAGATCCTGGTCATCGTCCGGGGAGGTCCGCCATGTCCGATCAGTCCACCCTCGTCCGTCCTGAGACGTTCGACCGGTTCTCCGGGGCGCACCTGGCCGCGGCCGGGTTCTTGGCCCGCTACTCCGGGCGTACCCGGGACGGGTCGGCTGCCACTCCCTTCGCCACTCCTACATCACCGCGCCAGACGCCGGCGTCCCCCTCCGCGACGTCCAGATCGCCGCCCGCCACGCCGACCCCCGCACCACCACCCGCTAGGACCGGGCCCGCGGCAACCTGGACCGCCACGCCAACTACATCGTCGCCGCCTTCATCGCCGGAGCAGACCGTCAGCTCGGTGTCATGGACTCGAACATCGTCGTGAGGACGCCCATGTCGAAGGTGTCTGCGGTGAGGCTTCCCGGGGCAGGTTCGCCCCTGATGACGTACGCGCGGCCTCCGATGAGGACGACGCCTTCGGTGAAGCCGCACCAGCTGACCCGGCCGAGCAAGCCACCAGGGTGGCCGGCCACCGTGACAGGAGCCCAGTCCTTGGGGCTGGGGAAGCACGCCGCCTGCTGGCTGGGCACCGGGTTGGGCATGAAGTCGGCCTCCCACCGGGCGGTGGTCCACCCCGAGGGAATCTGCTGCGCGGCGACGAGCACCCGCGGCTTGCCGGGCGACTGGAAGATGTCGCTGACACCGGGGTCACCGAGGCCGTTCTTGCCGTTGGTCCACGCGGTCGTCGCGCGGGTCACGGTCCAGCCCTTCGGGTACGACACGGTGTAGCCGTACGTCGGCGAGGTGAACGAACTCGTCGCGACCGGGGCCTCCGAGAGCGTCGGCCTCGTCGAGGACGCAGGGGAGCCGCCCGGCTGGGCCGGCACACCCGACCGGGGCGCTCCGACAGCCGCAACCAGGCCGGCCACGACCAAGACCGACGCGGCCGAGACTGCGAAGGTGACGCGACGCTGCCGGCGCACCGTCGCCGCACGACGGACCACCTGTTCGCGCGTGCCCGGGTCGACAGCTGCCGGCCCGGTGGCGGCCATGAGCCGGAGCTCGTTACGGAGCCTGCTATCGAGCTGCATCGACGCTTCTCCCCCAACAGCTCCGCGAGCCTGCGTCGCGCCCGGTGCAGATGGACGAAGCCCGTCGACTCGGACATGCCGAGCGTCCCCGCGACGTCCTTCATCGGAAGGTCCTCCAGATAGAACAGCACCAGCACCGCGCGCTGCTTGGGTGGAAGGCTGACTACCGCGGCCCAAAGGCTGGGGTCCAGGCCGACGGCCCCGGACGAAGGCTCCAAGGAGCTCTCGATCATCTGGCGCCGTCCCTCTCGGCTGAGGTGCCGGACCGCCAGCCGGATCGCCACGCGTCGAACCCACGCATCGGGACGTTCGAAGCCGGACACCTTCGGCCAGTGCAGCAGCAGCTGGACGAACGCATCCTGAGTCAGATCCTCCGCCGCCGGCCCATTACCCACCAGCACGTAGACCGTTCGCCGCACATTCGCGAACTCAGCGTCGAACAGACGCGAGTAGTCCTCGTCTGCACCCCGCACGGTCGTGACCCTTCGCCAGAGACGGACATACTCTCCCCCCTCGCAGCCATAGGTACCTAACAACCTTTACCCATCACTTGATTTGGTCCGAGCTAGCTGTGGGAAGGATGTAGTCGAACCAGCCTGGACCGCGTTGGAAGCCGAGCCGGGCGTTGCTGCTCAAGATCGGTGCGTTCCCGTCCAAGTTCTGGGTCACAAGGGTTGTGTATCCGCGTTCTCGCAACTGCTGCGCCTGGTGAGCCTTGAGTGCGGTGGCGATGCCCAGCCCGCGTTCGGTTGCGACGACCCCCGTGAAGTAGGTGTTTGCTGTCGGTCCATCGTCGGACCGGTGCACGACCCAGGAGATACCCACAGCGGGGCCGGCTCGACGAGCCACGACCACATTCGCCGACGTGCCCACCAGAGCCAGGAACTCCTCGAGAACGAGCCCCTCGGAGGCTTCCCCCATGTCCGGCGCTTCAAAGAAGCGGTCCCTCGCGAACGGGAACAGCGAGACGAGCGCCGCCTCGTCCTCGACTCCCTCAAGCGAGACGCCAGCCGACAGGGCCTTCGAACAGCACTGCGCCACGTGCCGGTCGCTGACGCTTCGTAGGTCCAACGTCGACTCGAAATGGTGACCGTCGTTCCTGGCTCCCCAGCGACGAGCCACGGCGACACCGTCCGGGTCGGACTCTGGCACCTTCAACATGACCGTACGGAACCCGTCCTCGCTGGCGGCGGCCGTCAGCGTCTCCCGGAGCGCGGTTCCTGCACCACGATGCCGTGCATGCGGCGCCACCCACAGCAGTCCGCTCGCCTGGTCAGCAAGGCGGGTCGCCCGGGATACGAAGCCGGCATGCCCGACCGGCCTGCCGTCGGCATCGTCCACGCACCAGTCGAAGCAGGGATGTTCCCGAGCCAAGGCTTCCGTCTGCTCCCAGAACAGGCGGCTTCCCCACCACATCGGATCAGCCCGGTGCGCACCGTCAAGATCCTCACCAAACGTCGCCGGACGAACAACCATCCGCCACCTCAACACTGACCGACCGGCCCAGGAAGTCTCACTCACGTTCCAGCCCGCTCCGGGAGCCTCGGTCACCGTGACCGGGCAGATCCACGGCTTCACCCGATCGGCGCATCTGGTCACGATCCGTAGGCCGACGGTCACTCAAGGCTTGTCGACGTAGGGAGTCGCCGGTTCTAGCGTGTGGCCCGTCCCGGGGTTGCCTGGGCCCAGGCGGACCCACGCAGTTTCTCTGTGGCCTTACAGAAGGTCGGTGGAGCGGTGAGGAAACCAAGGATTTGGGCGGTCGCAGCGGCAGCGGGGGCACTAGCGGCGGTGATGGGCTATCCGGCACTCTCGGCAAGCGCGGCAGGGGGCACAGGGGCTTCCAAGCCAACCGCGCACGCCCATGTGGACTGCAGCAAGCCGGCTACCCTCTGTACCGAGGTGGCCGACTCTGAGCAGGTCTTCGGTGAAGGCAACTATGTCGGCCATGACGAGCCGTCTCTGTTGTTCTACTCGAACGTCCCCGGCTCCGGTAACCGGATGCAGTACACCGGGGTCATCCCGAAGGACCCGCCCCCCACCGCGATTCCGGGGAAGCGTTCTTACAACTTCATGCTCGCTGCCACGTTCTGGTACGGCATGGCGCTCTGCGACACACAGTCCTACCCGCTCACGGTCAAGACCTGTGCGCCCGACTCCGACCGCAACATCGTCCCGCCGAGCAACACCAACCACGCTGGCACGGCGTTCATGGAGCTGCAGTTCTACCCGCCGGGCTACGTCCAGCAGTTCGACGGCTTCAGCTGCTCGGCTCGGCAGTGGTGCGTCGCGATGACTATCGACAGCCTGTCGATCAACCCGGTCACCGGGCAGGCACTCAACGACACCTGCCAGTCCCAGGTCGGCATCGAGCCAGTCAACTTCGCGTACCTCACCCACAGCGGGACGCCGCAGGGCCCCCCGAACCCGGTGAACTTCGACCCGATCGGGTCCGGCAAGCCCAACTCGGCGAAGGACCTGTTCCTCGACCCCGGCGACCAGTACGCGGTGACCCTGCACGACACCGCGCACGGGCTGCAGGCCGTTGTCCGCGACACCACGAATGGCCAGACCGGCTCCATGACGGCCAGCGCCGCGAACGGGTTTGGCCAGGTCAAGTTCGCGCCCAACCCGTCCACGGCCTGCAAGAACATCCCGTACGACTTCCACCCGATGTACTCGACCTCGAGCCCGCAGACGCGGGTGCCTTGGGCCGCGCACTCGTACAACGTGGCCTTCGACGACGAGATCGGCCACTTCGACTACTGCAGCAAGGTGCCTGCCCCCTTCGCATCGTGCACGGGTCGGGAGGGCACTCATGGTGAGGCCACCGACGGCGACGACAACTACTGCTTCCCGGCGTCGGCCGCAACGCTCGTCCATGTCAGTGGATGCCTGGACACCAACTCCGGGTTCGACGGGCAGTCGTACCAGAACCTCTGGCCGGACGGGAACCTCGGCCTGCATCCCTCGCCGATCCTTTTCACCAGTCCCCGGACGGGCGTGTCCTACTCGGTCGACTACGGACAGGTCGGGTTCGAGGCGGACCTGCCGCGGATCGAGGATCCGTCGGTGAGCCCGGGCAACAACTGCGACCGGTCGACCGGCGCGGGCTGCACCCGGATACCTCTCACGGACGACCACTCGCCCGCCACGTTCTACCCGTACTTCTCCAGCGGGCAGGCGTTGGGCGGTTGCGCGTGGACCATCGGCCAGAACGTGCCCGGCTTCACCACGAACGACTACGGCAAGAACAACCAGTACGGTCCGCTGCTAAGCCTGGCCTACACCGACATCGGTGGCGCGGTCGTGCACAGGTTCAATGACTTCCGGAGGATCATCACCAACCCCTGCACCCAACGCACCTGACGGACGCGACGGACCGAACGGGAAGGGCTCTTCGGCGGGAGCCCTTCCCGCTTCCGGGGCGAGCTCGCGTGAGCACTGCCCCGTCAGGGTCGATCGAATCGTCGACCTCGACACGTCAACCGTGGATGTGCTGCTCGGCTAGAGACTCGCCCGGGATGCGAACCGGGCCCCCCAACTAGGCGCCTACGTCGACGTGGCCTGGTCTTCGCTCAGGAGAACGGCGGCCCTATTCCACCCCAGCTGGTCAGCGAACGTCTCTGCTCGGTCAAGCTCAGCTCCACCAACCCCCGGCCCACCTCCTCGACGGCAACCAGCCGAGGACCAGCGGGGGCGAGGTGTCAACCATCAGCCGAGACGATGTCGCGCATCAGGGTCGGCGTGACCGAGATCCTCATCATGGGCATGTCCGGGACCGGGAAGTCCACTCTGTTGGCTGAGCTCGCCCGGCGCGGCCACCGAGTAGTGGATCTGGACCCCGGCCGGAGCATCGAGGTGCCCACGGCCGACGGGTCCGACACCGAACAGCTCTGGCGTGCGGATCGGGTAGCTGCCCTCCTCGCGGAAGATGACGGGGTGCCACTGTTCGTGTCGGGGTGCGCCTCGAACCAGGGCAGGTTCTACGACCGCTTCGACGCCCTCGCTCTGCTGAGTGTCCCTTCGATGTGCTCCTCGACCGCTTGGCCACGCGGGAGACCAACTCGTTCGGCAAGGCCCCCTCCGACCGAGATCGGATCCTTCGACATCGACCGAGGTCGAAGGGAGGCCGATCACTGCACAAGTCCACCCAACCAGGGCTACGCCCGGTGAGTCGGGTGAGCGCCCCAGCCAGATCATCACGACACCCACGAGCAGAATCAGTAAGCCGATGGGGAGCAAGATCCACGCGGCGGGTAGGAACCAGTTCACCAGCTGAGTCTGCCGCGCCTGGTTGGCCCGGAGAGCACCTATCGGCACATCTGGGTGGTCGGCCTAGACCCGTAGGCAGGTCGCGCCCGGTGTCGCCGTTGCTACGAGCGGTCACATTTCGGCTGGCTGCTTTCTGTCGTGGCCGCCGATGGCTAGCCTGCGCGCAGGGGGAAGTCCGGACGTTGGCCAAGCGGGTAGTCGCGTTCTCACGGATGTGGTGAATCCGGTCGCGCACGCGTCCACAACAGGGAAGGTTTGCCGATGCTCATCACAAGGAAACTGCTCACGGTCTTCGTTGCCGGGATCGCGATCCTTGCTGTTGGCGTTCCCGTCGCCTCAGCAAGCACATCTGCGGCGGTTACTCAGGTGATCAAGTTCAAGACGGTGGACACCAGCTTCACGAACCTGACCCCCACGTCGTTCGCGCTCACCGAAACGCTGTGGCAGGGCAAGAAGCAGATCGGCAACGACGCTATTCAATGCTCCTTCGCCTCGCCGAGCGCGCAGACCGGGCACTGCGACGGCATTCTCTGGTTCAACCGAACCGGAGCGATGTTGATCAGCTTCGCCGTGGACAACAACAGCAACACCATCCACGGGCGAATCGTGGGCGGCACCGGTGCCTATGCGGACGCTCGCGGAACCGTGACGCACACGGCCAGCACGACCAACAACAACATTGGATGGGCCACGCTGAAGTTCACTCTCGCTCACTGATCCGCTTGACTGAGCCACCCCAACCTCGCGTGCGGGGTGGCTCAGTCATGGCCAGACAGTCGCGCTGACCCGCACAGATTGCCGGATCCAGGGCTCCCGGCCGGGCGAACAGAACGGCACTTCGGTGCGCATCCCCTTGGGGGGTTTCCTTGCTCGGTCGGTGACGTGGTGGACACTTCCCGCGGGGGCCGTAGGGAGGGTGCTTGGTGAGCGATGATTTGGTCGGTGTGGGGGGTATCCCTGCTGACGTGGTGTTCTTGGCGTTGAACCCGGTTGCGGCTGGGCCTGAGCCGCCGCCGGAGACGGGCGCGGTGCGGGTTATCAACTCCCGGTATTGCCTGTTGATGACGTCGATGCCGACGGTGAACTTCGTGGAGCGGGTTCGCCTAGCCCCTGGACAGGTGGCGGCCGCGGTCGGTGAGGTCCGTGACCTGCTTCGGGCCCGGGGACGCACCCAGGCAGCGTGGGCTGTGGACGCGGCCTGGACCGAGCTGTACGACGAGCTGGCCGGGCTGGCCATGACCCCGTACACCGACCCACCGCTGGAGCCGCGATGCACGTGCATGGCCCTGGTTGAGCCTCCGGACTGGTCGGCGAACCCCAGGGTGGTCGTCCGTGAGGCGACCGACCTGCAGGACTTCTTGGCGGTCGCTGAGCTGTCGGCGTCGGTGTTCGGTCTCAGCGGAGCCGACCGTGACGGTTTCGTGAAGGGCTTGCGGGTGCGATATGAGCTGCACCGGCAGGGACGCTGGCACATGAGCACCTATCTGGCGTTCATCGACGGGGAGCTGGTCGGGGAAGCCCAGGCCGCGGTGACGGCTTCGGGTACCAACCTGTCCGGCAGTTCCGTACTGCGTTCCGCACGCGGGCAAGGTGTCTACCGAGCGTTGGTGGCGGCTCGCTGGAACGAGGCCGTCGAGCGGGGCCGTCCGGCGCTGACTGTGCAGGCCGGTGCCATGTCACGACCCATCTTGGAACGTCTCGGGTTCCAGACCGTCGGCACCCAACGACTGCTGTGCGACCGGTTCCAATAGCCCCCTCACACCCAGACTCGACCCGCCCGTGATCGGCACGTAGGTGCGGGTTTCCCTTTCCGCCTCGTGCCCGTTGTTCGCGGCCGTTTCAGTTCGGGACTCGTACCGCCGCCCGCAACTGCTGGTGCAGATCTGGGTGCGCTCGAGCGAAGGCCTGCATGGCCATCGCCAACTCGCCCGCCACCTGTTGAGCCGCCGCGCGGGCCTGCTCCGTCGGCCTCGGACCCCCTCTGTGCTTCGTCGCGTATCCGCCGCCGACCGCGGCGTTCCAGGTTGTCGTGCCGCCATGAAGCGGCCCCGAGTTCGCGGCGATCCCCGGCCGCTTTGCCACCTCCCGCAACATCCCACCACTGAGCCACGGGCCCTCCGACACACCCCAGCGGCTCGGTATCCCGCCACCGTCTTGCAAGTGGAGGCGCAGTCGTGACCGCCACGGGGTCGTAGTCCCTTCACCCAGTCGTGGCAGACCAGCGCGGAAACCTCGCCAGCCAGACGCATCGACGGCGTGGATCGTGATCCATCCGGCAGTAGCCAGCCCGACCACCGTCACGAGAACCCCCGGCTGGTCGCACTCCTTCGGTCCCATGCCCTCGACTCGACCGACTAGTTCTGGCCACAGGAACGCCAGCAAGTCCGGCGGCCACTCTGGCCAAAGCCGATTCCATGGCTCCGAGTCAGTCTCAGCCGTCGGGTACACCTGGGGTGGCCTGCCCAATCCGTCAGGTCCCTGAACGCTCGGCAAGTCCGCAGTCACCGGCACATATTGCCGCATCTGGCCAGCCCACGAACGGCACGTAGGTTCGGGTCTGTAGGTCAGCCGGTCACGGCGTAGAGGCGCCAGCGGTCGGGGACACCCTTGAGATCGTGTTCGCCAGCCTCTTGGAAGGTCAGGCCGGAACCGGCCACCAGGTCCTTGACGGTCTGAGACACGAGCACCTGCGAGGCTAACGCCAGGGCCGAGATCCGCGCACCGATACTGACGGCGATGCCGCCGATCTGGCCGTCAATGAGTTCGCACTCACCGGTGTGCACCCCGGCGCGGACTTCCATGCCGAGGTCGCGAACCTGCTCGGTGATCTCCAGCGCACAGCGGATCGCTCGCGCAGGCCCGTCGAAGGTCGCGTAGAAGCCGTCGCCGGCCGTGTCGATCTCCACACCTCGCCAGTGAGCCAGAGCTCGGCGGACCAGCGTGTGATGCTGCTCGACAAGCACTTTCCAGGCTAGGTCGCCCAGGGCTGCCTGCCGCTGGGTGGAGCCGACGATGTCGGTGAACAGGACCGAGGCCAGCACCGAGTCCAGGCCCGGGCGGGTCGGTTCCAGTCCGACGAAGCGACGAATTGCCTCCCGCCGCGGTCGGACCCATGACTCCATAGTCTCGGGAGTCGGCCACGTCTCGCTGGGGATCAAGGCCAACTCCGCGGCAGGCATCAAGGATGCGACGTACTCGGCCTTGGCCAGGTGCCTGGGCGTGGAGGTATCCGCCATCAACAGAGCAGGCACGCGAACGGAGGCCAGCACCGTACGCAGGTCCGTCTCCCACCACACCTGAGTCAGGGCGAGCGCGACGTCAGGCGTGCAAGAAGTGCGACTCTGCTTAGTCATGGCCCGTATCTCGACGTCGGTCGGACGGACGCCATCCCAGTCGGCGTAGGCATTGGCCCAGGCCTGTCCGTACTCAGGGGTACCCCAATCCTCCAACATGCGTAGTTCCTCTTCGATCTGCGCCGATCCCCACCCCCACGGGTAGTCAGGTGCCCACAACGTTCGCGGCGACGGGTTCCACCACACCAGCCCACGCACCCGCTCCGGCGCGGTCGCTGCAAGAAGGAGACCGGGAGCCAGCATCTCGTAGACGCCGCCGACAACTGTGCTGCGTGAGCCAACGTGATCGAGCACCGCGAGCAGATCGGCGGCCCGCGTCTCCAGGTTGGGTGGATCGGTGTTCCGACTGGACAACCCTGTCGCCCGGCGGTCGTGCAAGATCAGCCGTCCCAACGAAGCAAGAGCCCCATGCCAGGCGGCTCCGGACGGGCTGTCCCAGATGGAGTCCACGCTCTCGACGAAGTCCAACTGCCAGGCGATGTCGATCGGGCCGTCACCCACCACCTGGTAGGCGATATACGTGCCGTCGTCGGTACGCAGATACCGAGGGTCAGGAATCTTCACGGCCACATGCTCTGCCGTCGCCACCGCGCCCACAAGGTCTGCCACACCATGCTCGCCCACGGCCCTTGACTGAAACCGCACCGACTGTCGGACCTGATCAGCCCTAGAACGGCACATCGGTGCGGCGAGCGGTACTCGATCGGTCCGCGGACCCATACCAGCAGTCTCCGCAGAAGACGCGTCCCAGACGCCGTATCAGCAGCTAGTGCTGGCTCCAGGCCGTCTCCCCGGGGCTGAGGGCCGTCACGCTCACGTTGCTCGGATCGCCGGACAGGGTGACGGCTGGTTGCAGCGTTGTGTCGCCGGGTCGCCAGGCGAGCAACCGGACCTGGTTCTGGGTGGAGCTAGCGACGATGAGGGCACTGTTGTCGGGTAGCCAGGTGAGCCACGGCGCCCGCGGTTCTCCCACGCTGGGGATGCCGGGCATCAGGGTGGTCTGCCCTGTGGCCAGGTCGAGGACGGCGACGGTCGCGCCGTCGCGCGTCTTGGGGTCGTCCGCGGTCGCCAACGCGAGCCGGGTGCCGTCAGGTGAGAACGCGGCGTTCGTGTACAGCCGACCCGACGGGGTGGTGGCTGGGTACTCGCGTGTGGTCCCGGTGCGCTCGTCGTACACGACAATGGGTTGGCAGCGAGGCGTGCAGCTCAGGAGGATGCGGCCGTCGTTGTCGACGGACTGGACCGCTTCGCTGAGGCTGTGGGGTCGCCAGGCGACCAGATGACCCGAGGCCGCCACGGCCCAGTTGGAGGTGGCATCCAGCGTCTCGTGCACCTTGCCACTGACCGGGTCGACGACGGCGAGGCCGCCCCTTGGGCTGGCGCCGAAGGCGACGATCCCGCCCTTGGTGACGCCGACGACCGTGAAGAGGCCCCCGTCGACGGTCACCTTCAGTGGGGGCGCGACCAGACGGCCGTACGCGTCGTAGCGTCGCAGACTCGTGTCACGGGGCGACGGGTAGTTGTACTGCACCACGAGGACCCCACCGTCGGGTGTGGGGGATGCGTCGGTGATGTGGTCGCCGGACATGAAGTTGGACGTTCGCCCCGCAGAGTCGCGGATTGTGACGCCGCTGTCGGCTACGAGCACCTGCGCGTGCGCCGTGGGGATGACGGAGCGCCAGCCGTCGCCGCAGGCGCCCCGTGGTGCCACCTGGCCGCTGGCCAGGTCGACGCGCAGCAGTTGTTGCCCGGCCAGGAGCACCTGCCCGTGGACGTCGGCCGTGCCCTGGTCACCTGTGGGAACTAGGCAACCGGTGCCGAGGACCGTCGGGGACGGGCTGGGGTGGGTCGGCGGGGCAGGCCTGGCCTGGCGGAGTCCACCACTGGCCAGGATGCTCACGACCAGGACGAGGGCTCCGGCGGTCGCGCCGGTCACGGCGACTCGTCGCGTACGGGTGCGTCGGCGCCCGCGCGCGGCGACATCCGCCGGCGTCGGCCACGGGCGCTCCTCCACGGATCGAGCGGCGGCCGCGAACTGGTCATGCTGGCTGGACATTGTCCGCCTCCTCGACGTGCGTACCCAGCTGCGCCGCCAGGGCGGCTCGGCCGCGCATGAGTCTGGTCTTCACTGTGCCGACCGGCAGCCCGGTCTGCTGCGCAACCTGCTCCACGCTCAGATCGCACAGTTCGTGCAGGACCAGAACCAGGCGCTGCCCCTCCGGCAACCGCGCCAGCGCAGCGCGGACGTCCAGAACCTCGTCGGTGGGCGGGCTTGGTGCAGTCGCCGGCGTCGCTACCCGGGGCTGAAGCCGCAGCGCCAGGCGGGCTCGCCGCCACCGGCTCACCGCGAGCCGCCATGCCACGGTGCGGACCCACCCCTCGGGGTCGTCCAGCGTCCGCACCCTCTCCCAGCGTTGCCAAGCTCGTACGAACGCCTCTTGAACCACGTCCTGTGCCTGGTCCACGTCGCCAGTCATCAGCGCCAGATGCCCCAGCAGGCGCCGGCGGGTGGACACATAGAACCCGTCGAAGCTCAGCTCGCCCGTTGGCTCTGACATCCACCACCTCCCGGTGCTCGCCGCCGTCACCATGAACACGCGCAGACGTTCCATGAGGGTTCCATCACCCGGGCAGGAAACAGAAGTCCGAGGGTGGTCGACGACCGCTCCGTCGGCCCCGGCCGGGCGGGCTTCCGGCGACCCCAACGACCTGTCCAGGCCTGGCCCCCCCGGCATGCCGCGTCACCAGACGCTCTAGTGATCCCCCTAGGCATCCGCGTGTGGCTGATCCTGCCCGCCTTAGCGATCGCACCTAATGCCGGTTATTGGGCGGGACCCGGCAGGCCGGACACTGGTCGAAGCATGCCCTAGGCCCTAGTTGGCCGGCGTTACCAAAGAAGTCGTCCAGACCGCCATCGTCGGCGATGCGCTCACCATCCCGGCCAGTCAACGCGGCTGGTTCCAGGCCGTCCTCGACGAAGCTGACTCGGCCCGTCGCGCCGCTCTGCTGGCCGGGGCGTCCACCCAGCTCCACCAGCGGCCCGCCGCATCTTTCGCGGTCGCTCGCAGCGCCGCCGCCGACGACCCCGACGCGGCTGCGCTCTGGCGTGCCGGCAAGGCCGGACACCGCAGGACTGCGAACGAATCGCCCACGCGACACTCGGCGAGAACACCACCGCCGCAGTACGCGCCCTCAGCCACCCTCTCCGTCCTTATAGGACCCGAGACCTAAGCCCTGCTCGACCACGGCAGGTCCTGCCGGGCGCCACTCCGGTCAGATCGACGGGCAGACAGCGCCGGTCCCACTACCGCATTCGCTCGGTGACGCCTCGTAGCCGTTTGCTCCGAACAGGTGAACCGTGCACCCGCGGCGAGGGAACCCGCTGCCGATTGCGTAGCGGGGCTGGCCGGTGGTTGTCGCTAGGTTCGGGGGCAGCGTGCGATGGGGATCGGCGGACCGCTAGGAGACCGTGCATGAACGACGGCACCGGCACCGGTGGTGGCCTGTCCCGTCGTGCACTCATCCGGCGGGGCGCGATCATCGGCGGGGTCGTCTGGGCGGCGCCGGTCGTGCAGTCGATGACCAGCCCCGCGTTCGCGGCCGGATCGCAGGTTCACCACGACCCCTGCACGGCCATGTTCTTCGTCAAGTACCACCTCCCGACCCACGAGCACCGGTTCGGCGTCTGGTCCGGGTCCGAGGGCACCGGTCCATACAGCTGCCGGCCTCCGTCCTATGACGCGGCGACCAAACCCACGCTCACCGGCAAAGGTCACTCGAAGACCGCCGACGGTGCGCTCGTGTCGTGGGCGAACGTTGGCGGCGCGGGGACCATCACCGCGGTGTACGTGCCGAAGACCCACTGCCTGACCATCACCGCGCCGGGGACCTGCAAGTTCTTCGAGGGGCTGGTCAAGCAGGGCGGGCACTGCGTCCCGGTCCCGATTACCCCTCCCTATCCGTCCACCCGCCAGTTCTTCAGCGGCAAGCGCAGCCTGGCGATCGCCTACGTGAGCCTGGTGCTCTGCTGCAACTGAGCCCCCTGACGGGCAGGTCGCTCCCGCACGGACCACTGGCGCCTCAGGCCGCCACCGTCGCGGCGTGGTGGTCGCCGAGGTGGGCCTCGTGGATCCACCAACCCCCGCTCGCGCGGTCCTGCCAGACCACCGCGCCCTTGCACGTCACGCAGACGCCCCGGGCTGGGGCCGCGTGCTTGCCACGTCGCTCGGCGTCCCAGGGATAGGTGCGACCTCGACGACCCAGCTCGACCTCGGCGAGGGTCTCCACCAGCGCCCGCTCCAGCTCGTCAAGCCTGGCGACGGGGTCCGTGCCCTCGTCCAACGCCGCTTCGATGCGGCAGTGCCTACCCATTCCCGCCTCCCTGAGCCCGCCCCTGGCGCCATGCGCATCCCACCCCAACCGTGCTTCACGCCCCTGGGCGTCCGCAGACCCCGACGCGCAAGCGCACCGCACCCCCGTCCTACGCCGATCCGGTGCTCTTGCGCAACTGAGCCTGTGCCGGCGAGGTCGCCGCCGCACGGGCCAGGTCCATCGCCAGCGTCGGCTCGGACGGTGCGAACAG
>CAVQCJ010000004.1:0-709724 GCA_963711005.1 uncultured Actinomycetota bacterium
TACCCGCTCGTCCTGCCCCCGGTTGCAATACGGACATGAGCGAAACGACTGACAGATGGCGAGCGATTGGCCTGTGGTTTGTTGCGGCCAGTCTCGCTCTTTTGGTTGGGGGTTCTTTCTATCGGCTCTGGGAAGGAATTCGGGATGGTTCCGACACAGGAATTCGGCGAGGTTGGATGATGGTCGCGTTCTATGGAATGTGCTTTCTCATGGCGATGCTGGCCATCGTACTCAGTCGCAAGGCACCACATGTCCAACCACCATATGCCAGCAGCCCATGACCCCGCCCTAGCGCCGCTGGTGGATGGCTCAATGAATGGAATTCTGATTGAGAAGGACGACAATGACGAAAGGCTGCAGGACAGGCCACTGAAGACAGCAACATTGAGGACCGTGACAGCCGTTTCTCACAGCTTGGCGCTCTATCACCAGTGGCCCGCTAGGTCTTCTTTCCTGACGTTTTTGCCTGCGGGACTTTGGCTCCCTCTTTCGTGCTTCGGACAGGCCAATCGCAATCGCTTGTGCGCGGCTATTGACCTTCGTTCCAGACTTTCCACTCGCAAGCGTGCCCTGCTTTTGCTTCTTGACGGCTCGACGGACGAAACTCCCGGCATTTTTACTGTACTTAGCCATGAGAAATGCTCCGAAGTGGTGTTTGGGAGTAGTGTCATGACCATGTTCGGCCAGCGCAGCTCACCAGCTAAGAGGTGATTGCCTTGCGGCAAGTGGACACTGTGTCTGACTGGATCCTTGAAATCCTGCCGGTTCCTTTGCGGAAAGCTAAACGGGAACAACGCGAAGGAAAATACGCGGCGGTTAGTTAAATGCCATTTCTCGTCCAACTCTCGGTCCCCATCTCTGGGGACCGAGAGTGAACATACCCTGCCCTCCCCGATCGGCTCAGGTGCAGGGCTATCGCTTTAACGAGTCGATGTCCGCTGCTCGATGTAATACTTATCTACGTCAACCGACCACTCCGGATTAGACATATTCGGCCAGTGATCCTTGTCGAAGCCCGGGGCGTTCTTGAGTCGCTCCTTGGACACGTCGAGCGTCAAATACACGTCACTGCCACGGGTTTGGAATTGAGCGACTGCCAGGGGACGGCGAACAGCTTGTCGCCAATTCCCAGAAAGCCGCCAAAATCCAGGACGGCATAGGAGACCTTTCCGCTCTTGAGGTCAATCACGATGTCCTTAATTTTTCCCAGATCTTCATTGGCGCCGTTTCGAACCTTCAATGATTCGATCGTGCTCGCTCGGAACTGATGTTGCGACTGCGTAGCTCTGTCGACGGCCAAGTCGGCGGCCAAAGCGATTGCCGTGACAGCACCGACGCAATAAATCGCTAGGACGAGTGATTTGCGGCCATCGACGATATCCTCCAATCCAGGGGAACGCGGCCCGGCTACACCGCGAGCGCTTTTAGCGACCCAGCCAAGTCGCGAAAAATAGGAAGCAAACGACGTGCCAATTTCATACACGAATGCGATCCCCTGGAAGCAGTCGTTCTGCCACAAACCGCTTCCCGTTGCAGTTGGTGCGTTGATCCCAGCAGCCCTTATTCATCCGGGTTCTTACTCGCGACTGGTTTTGTCTTGCGGCGGATTGGTCAGTCAACACGGCTCAAAGCAGCGCAGAATCTCAGCCATTTCGCCTTGCACTTTGATGGCATTTTCGGCGGCGCTTGGCTGGCGTGTGATGTTCGTACGGCAAGTTCGCGAGAAGGGCCTCTAGCCGGACGAGCCGTTTTTCCAGAGAGGTCGCGCTCGTAGTACGAAAGTGACATGCGGCCGGTCCTGCGTGCCCAACTTCGAATGAGGGAATTGCGTCCATTCTGATCATTTCACGACCCGCCTTTGCCGTCAGGCGGAACCGTACCGAATGCTGCGCGGCGCCGCTTATTATCATCGGGCAGCTTAAAGGGACGAGAATGAGCGGCGGGGTGTCGCCGTCGGTTGCATCATCATGCCCGATGAACAAAACAGTGGGCCGGTTCCCTCGGCCCGCTGTTTGCCTTTTCAGCAGAGAGCATGTCGATTGGTTGCCCTTCGCATCTCGAGCCTGACCGACTACGACTCGGGCGGTGAAAGCTCGAATCGCTATCAAGGCGGCTCGGAATGCCTTTCAATCCGGCTGAGTTCGGGGTCTCTCCTTCGATGGCGAGTCGGCTGCTCGGCACATGCTTTGCAATGCACCCAGGTAAGTCCCCCGAGGCGTGCCCCGGCCTATTTGACTCGCCTCGGTAGGCCGGGGTCGTTTCTATTGGTGACCTACCCCCACCAACAACACCGCTGTCAAACTTAGAGCCTTCCGTTCTAGCACCACTCGATGTGCTATAGGCGTTCAGCGTGACGCCAAGGCTACCAGCTGTGCGGCCACAATCGCGAGCTTGTGTCGTACCTTAGGTGAGTGAACCAGGGGTTAGACGCTCCGACAAGTAAACGGTATTCCGGTATGCCGTTTGCTTGTGTCTGCCAGCGATCTGATTGCATAAGTAGGGAGTCAGACCAAGAGTGGTAAAAGGCCGAACTTAAGGGACGAGTGAAGGAAGCTACGGGAGCAACCACCGATAACGACGATCTACGTCGCGAGGGGAAAATCGACAAAGCTGCGGGCAAGATCAAGCAAGCCGCTGAGAAGGTTGTCGAAAAAGTTCAAGAGGCCGCGAAAGACGCAATCAAGGGCTGAACGCCAGGCACTAAATAAATGGAGGCTTCGGATGGGAAAGTCCACCAAGGCGGACTCAGAAAGTCTTAAGGACGGAGCGGAGGCATTGAGTGAGTTGTCCGCCGATGCCATGCATGCGGTTCGTGGAATTGGTGAAGGAAGTTCGGGACGAGACATTGGAGTTGATTCAGAGCGGTCGTGATCAAGTAGAAGTAATCGGCGACTCGACAGAAAGTGCGGATTACTGGTCATCCGTACCGGTCGGTTTGCATTGCTTTGGGCATCGGATGCTTGATCGGGCTCATAGTCAGCCGCCGATAAGCTGTCCTCCTTAGCGTTCAACTCTCGCCGCCATTTGCCGTCTTGTAGCGACGTCTTCATACGTGCGCGCGTCGTTTCATGTTATTTGCACACTTGCACTTGGAGATTGAGCCATGAAGTTGGAATCCCTTCGCGATCTTTTCGTCGATGAACTGAAAGATCTCTACAACGCCGAGCATCAGCTGTTAAAGGCATTGCCGAAGATGGCTAAAGCAGCGACTGCGACCGATCTCAAGCGCGCCTTCGAGTCGCATCTTAAAGAGACAAAGGGACAAGTGGAACGTTTAGAGCAGGTCTTCGCTAGCCTGGAAGTCAGCCCCAGGGGCAAGAAGTGCAAAGCGATGGAGGGGTTAGTTGAAGAAGGGGCAGCGTTGATGAAAGAAGATGCCGACCCGGACGTTATGGATGCGGGCCTGATCGCAGCCGCCCAGCGCGTCGAGCATTACGAAATGGCTGGCTATGGCTGTGTCCGAACTTATGCCCAACTCTTGGGCGAGACAAAAGCCGCCACGTTACTCCAGAAGACCCTCGACGAAGAAGGCGCGGCCGACAAGAAGCTGACTCAGATTGCGAAGCAAATCAACGTCGACGCCGAGGACGACGAAGAAGAGGCGGGCCTGGCTCGGAGCAACGGCAAGAAGACAACAAAGCGCCAACGCGTCGCCCGCTAGGCTCCGGCCTGGTTCCGAAACCGGTAGAAAACCTCGCACCACCCATCATCACAGCTTGAGAGGTCGACATGTATCATCACGTCAAGAAGCTTATGTATACGGTCAACGTGGACACGCCCGATCCGCGGTTCGGGAATATGCTGCTGGAACAGTTCGGCGGCGCCAATGGCGAATTGGCGGCCGCGATGCAGTATTCGATTCAGGGGCTCAACTGCGACGATCCGGAGCGCAAAGATCTGCTGATGGACATCGGCACGGAAGAGCTCAGCCACTTGGAGATCGTGGGCGCACTCGCACGGCTGCACCTGAAACCGATGAAGAAGGATCGCGAGGCCGCCGAAGCGGATCCCCTGGTCGCGATCGCCGGGGGCGGCGGGGTCACGCTTTGCAACTCGATGGGCAACGCCTGGACGGCCGACTACCTCAAGGTCACTGGCGAGCTCGACGTCGATCTGCGAAGCAATATCGCGGCAGAGGCCCGGGCCAAGATCGTCTACGAGCGTCTCATCAATTTCTGCGACGACCCCGGAACCAAAGACGCACTACAGTTTCTAATGACGCGCGAGATCACGCACATGAAGGCGTTCATGGCGGCACTCGACAGCATGGGAAAGCCGGCCCTGTCGATCGGCAAGATTCCGCCGACCAAAGGCATTGGTCGATGAGTTCTTCAACGACTCGACCGGCGAAGGCGACGACGGCGAGATAGACGCCCGCGGTCCCTGGAACGAAGGCAACGGCTGGAAGTTTATCGAGGCGCCGGCCTTCAACGGCGGAATGGGATCGTCCGCCCCGCACGAGAAGGCGTCCGCGTCGCGGCGGGCCGCAGAACGCGATTGAGTACGTTTTGTTTTCCTGGAATCGGGGGGCGTTGCGCGGTGTGTGCGCGAGTAGCTTTGCCCAGCTATCGACAATCCCTGGCCCGACGGGGCAGCAGAAATCGACAAAGATTTGTAACGGTTTCGGTTGCAACCATCGACTTCGAATGAATGGCCGCCATACGGCACGATCGGGCGGGACAACGGTGAACCTTGTACCTGATTTGCCGAGGCGTTCCTGCGCTTTTGTGCCAGCGTCGCGTCCAGATCGTTGCGGCTGCGGTGCGTTTGATTGGACAGCTTGCGTTGTGCCTCTCTGTCGATCGTCCCCCGCCGTTGCCGTTGAGCCTCTTCTTCCTTCTGAGCCTCGCCAGGATCGTTGTGCACCAGCGAGTTCAGCGAGGCGTCGGCAGCGATCAAGGTCGCATCGGTCATCACTCGACATGCGTCTTTGACCAACCCCTTCTGCTTGCACTGCTCGACAATCCTGCGGAATACCGACTCGAAGATCTCGGCGCCGTAACGGTCGCGGATGCGAGTTAGCGATGAGTGGTCCGGCACGTCTTCCTTGAGCGGCAAGCGGCAGAACCAGCGGTAAGCGAGATTGTAGTAGACGTCTTCGCAGAGTTGCCGTTCCGAGGTGACGCCGAAAAAGTACGCCACCAGCTGCATGCGGAAGTAGACTTCCGGGTCGATCGATGGCCGGCCTTGCTGGACCGCGTACCGAGGAGCCGTCAATTCTCGCACGAACGACAGATCGAGTACCCGATCGACGCGACGCAGAAAATGGTCCGCAGCGACAAACGACTCCAAGTCGATGCTCACCGTCGCCTTCGGGTCGAATGCATGCACTCCTTGCATGGCCGCCTCCGCCAACAGAAGTGAAGCGGATGAGAACGACAACACGCCCAGAAACTCGTTTTCACAAGAAAAATCAAGCCGAACTCGTGCTAGCTCAAAGCGGACTTTTTCAACAGGCCCGGTCGTTTACTGGGAATCTCGAAAAACGATGACTTGATGAGATGATGCCGTCTTTGCCGAACAGAGCGCAGGCATGAACTCAAAGGCAAACAGTCACTCGCAAGAAGGTGGCAGGTATTGAAGTGCCGCTGTCGGTGCTCTTGTTTTGTGCTTTCGCCAGTTCCAGAAGTTGGTTGTGGAGCTCTTCTACTTTTCCGCTCTTTTGAGCCGCTTCGAAAGCGTTCATGGTTGGGCCATAGAATCGTCTAAATGATTCGATGAATTGTGCGGGGCTTTTGTCAGGCGATAGAAAGTGGTACGTGTCCTTGACCATGGATATTTTCTCCTTGGGCACGCCGGCCTGACCAAAACGCTCGATGATGTGAGTTTCCACACCCCAAGTCATTGGACTGACGAAGCCTTCAGGAGGTGGAGGCATAAACGATGAGCTTATCTTCAGCAGCTGCGACACGAATGAAGTTGGATCGTTTGGGATCCAGTTGCCCATCACAATACGACCACCTGGCCTTGTGACACGGACCATCTCCTTGGCTACGTCGAAGGGCTTGGGAGCAAACATGGCGCCGAATACAGAGAGGGTCAAATCAAACGAATGGTCGCTGACCCCTTGCAGGTTGCACGCGTCACCCTCTTGAAATGTCAGTCGGTTGAGACCCGCCTCCGCAGCTCGTTTGTTCCCGGCGTCAACGAGGTTCTTGGCAATGTCGATTCCAACGACTTCAGCCCCCAAAAGGGCCAGAGGAACCGCCGTAGTGCCATCTCCGCAGCCGAGGTCCAAAACCCGCAGCGGCGTCGTTATCCCAAGAGACTTAACGACTGCTTCGCCAGATTGACGCATGAAGGCGGCAATCTCGGTAAAGTCGCCTTTCTCCCACAACGCTTTGTTTGGATTCATGTCAGCTCCCTTCCCCTTTCAGCGACGATGTTCGTCCAGAACCAGTGCGATTTCGGCATTCGCACTGTGAGGTAAGCGATTCACTTTTCCGTCTCGCACTTTTGTCATGGCGGCTTGAAACATCGGGCTTGGCCGCGACGGCCGGCTCCTCCTCCTGATCCATCGCGGACACGGGCATTCCGTGACCGGGCGTGTTGGCATACAGGAGCCAGTAGGCAACCGGAATCACGAATAAGGTAAAGAGGGTCGAAGCGAAGAGCCCGAAGATCAGCGTCCAGGCGAGGCCGGAGAAGATCGGATCGATGATGATCGGGACGGCACCGAGCATGGCCGCCGTAGCCGTCAATAGAATCGGCCGCAAGCGTACTACGCGGCTCTCCATGATGGCATCGAAAAGAGACCGTCCTCGTGCCAACGACAAGTGGATGAAGTCCACGAGTATGATCGAATCGCGGGTCACGATGCCCGAAAGGGCGATCATGCCGATCATTCCCGTTGCCGTGAAGTAGACAGGATCGAGATAGCCACCGACTTGGTGTGCACTCAAAACATTGAGCAGCCAGAAACCGGGCATCACGCCGAGGATAGTCAATGGAATTGCCAGCATGACCACCAGAGGGATGACGAACGACCCCATCTGTGCCACGAGCAAGATGTAGATCGCAACCATCGCAGCACCAAAGGCCAGTCCGAGATCGCGGAATACGTCGAGCGTAATTCTCCACTCTCCCTCGCCGGCAAAATCCACCGTGAATCCCGGCGGCAGCGCCCAGGCAATACCACCACCGCTCGATAGAAAAGTTCGATCTGCGACGGGCTTGGCGGCGATGTCAGCCAACCATCCGTTGCCAACGTGTTTGGCATCCATGGGCGTCTCGACGTTGTCGGTCTTATCCGACAAGACATCGACCACGACGTCTGCTGGCGGCCGCCCAGCAGTTTCCGCGAAGACATAGGCCACCCGCTGGAGGTTCTTGTGGTAGATCATCTGATCCACGCGGGTCGTATCCCAACGTCCTAGTTCGGCGAGGGAAACTAATTGGCCTTTGTCCCCTTTGACTCGCACTCGCGCCAAGTCGGCGGCACTGGTCCGTTGGTCCACGGGGACTCGCAGCTGGATCCGCAGAGGATTTCGCTCGGTATCATTCCGCACCAGACCCACCGTCGCTCCACCGAGGACGGCCTGGAGCGTACTGGCGATCTGGTCAGCCGAAATACCGCTGAGCGCGGCTTTCTCCGTATCCGTGACGAAGATCAGCTTTTCTTGCGCGTGCTTCGCGTCCGTCGTCGACGTCGACGACGCCCGGTTCGACCGCCAGACGGGCTCGTACGGTATCGGCGGCGAGCAACAGATCCTCGTAGCGGATGTCCGGCTGCCCATAAATCTCGGCCACGACGCTGGCAATGACTGGCGGCCCGGGAGGTGTCTCGACAAGCTTCATGCGCGCGTGGTGCCGGTCAGCAATTTCTTGGAGGTCATTCCGCATCCGCAGACCGATCGCGTGGCTCTGCAAGCTGCGGTTCTTTTTGCCCGCCAGATCGATCCGTATGTCTGCAACGTGATCGCCTTGCCTGAGATAGTAGTGACGCACGAGGCCGTTGAAATCCATTGGTGATCCAAAGCCGACGTAGCTCGTGTAGTCGGCGACCTCGGGGACCCTAGCCAGGTACGCTTCGATCTCACGCACCCCTGCGTCCGATCGTTCCAGAGTCGTGCCCCGATCGAAGTCAAGCACCAGCAGGAGTTCGTTCTTGTTGTCAAACGGCAGCATCTTGAGCGGTACGCTGCGCACGGCGGCCAAACCCATCGCTCCCACTGTCAGCACCAGCATGCCCACCAGAAACGACCAGGCCACGAGCCGCGATCGAAGCAAGGGAGCCATCAAGGGGTAGAAGACCTTGTAAAGCGCCGATTGCTTGACGGCGTCCAGGTCGTGCGGATCGTGGTGAAAATCAACTCCCGCGGCTCCCGCGCGATACTTGTGACGCAGCCCGTGATAGGCAAGCCACGGAGTGATCGTGAATGCCACGACCATCGACATGAGCATCGCGACCGGGACATTGAACGCCATGGGACGCATGTAGGGCCCTATCATCCCGGTGATGAAGAACATCGGCAGAAAACTGGCGATGATGGCCAACGTCGCGGTAATGAGCGGCGGACGAATCTCGGCCACAGCCTCAAGTACAATCCGACGAGTCGCCTTCTTGCGCAGCGCAAAATGTCGGGTGATATTCTCCACGTCCACAATGGGGTCATCCACCAGTAGCCCCAGGGACAGAATGAGCGCAAAGAGCGTGACTCGGTTGATCGTATAGCCCAGCATCAGGTCGGCGGCCAGCGTCAGTCCGAACACGACCGGCACCGCGACCGCCACGATGAGCGCCTCGCGCCACCCAAGCCCGATCGTCAGAAGCGCGACGACAATCAAGATGGCAACGGCCAATCCTTCGAGAAGTCCGTTGACCTTTTCGTTGGCCGTCAGACCGTAATTGCGGGTGACAATCATTTCGATTTCACTCGGCACGATTTTCCGTTGCAGTTCTTCGGCCTGCCGCAGCACGGCATCGGCGACCCACACGGCGTTGGAGCCCTTTTTCTTCGCGACAGCGATTGTCACGGCCGGCTGAGCACCGCCGTTTTCGGTCGAATTTGCAGCGGTACGCTCCAACTCGCCCAAAATCGTGCTGGGGAAGTACTCGTCCTTTGTGAATCCACGTGCTGGTCCCCACCCGTGGCGTACATAGCCCGCCGCTTTCGTCGGGCCCGTCCTCGACCTGGGCCACATCCTTGAGAAACACAGGCCGCCCATCGAATACACCGACAACCAGATCGCGCAATTGGCGCGCGTCTGCGAAAGGTTCGCCGGTATCGACGCGGATCAAGCGGTCGCCGGTACGAAAATCACCGGCCGTCTGCCGGACGTTCGTGACCTGGACCGCCCGCTGCAGTTCCAACGGCGAGACGTGATATCCGGCCATCCGGTCCGGGTCCATGAGCACCTGGACCACGCGTGGCCGACCACCCACGACGTATGCCCGCGACACTTCTTGGATTCCCGCCAATCGCTGTGCAAGCTCCTCTGCCACGCGGCGTAGCGTCATGTCGTCCGCAGATTGGCTCGCCAGCGTCAATGTTGTGACTGGTACATCGTCTATTTCAACGGGCTTGACGACCCAGCCGGTCACGCCGGCCGGCACCACGTCCAGATTTTCGTCCATCTTTTTGTAGAGCTTGACGAGGCTCCTCTCGCGATCCTCACCGACATAATACCGAACGGTGATGATTGCCTGGCCTTCGCGGCTCATGGAGTAGACAAATTCCACGCCATCGATCTGATAGAGAATCTTCTCCAGGGGCGTCGCGATCAGTTGCTCAACTTCCCCGGCAGAATGACCGGGAAAGTTGACGTAAATATCGGCCAGCGGCACGACGATCTGCGGGTCCTCTTCACGTGGCGTCAACCACAGAGCCGCGAATCCTAGAATCGTTGCCAGCAAGATCAAGATCAGTGACAAGTTCGAGTTCAGGAAGATCTTTACGATCTTGTTCGTGAAGTGGTGTTCCTGCACCGAGCCAACACCTTCGTGCTCAGCCATGGTTGGCCCCTCCTGTCGCTGCCGTTTTGACTGGCACGTGGACCTGTTCTCCTTCGCTCAGTCCAGACAGCACTTCGACATCCTGGCCGATCGTCCGTCCCAATCGAACGGCCCGTCGGCTGACTGCACCATGGGTTGCCACGTTGACCAGGTCCAATTGTCCTACGCTTTGCACCGCCTGACGCGGGATGACCAGAACTTGCTCTTCGTCGAGCGGAATCAGGATTCGCCCGAACATGCCGCTATAGACGCCCTCCGGGCAAGGTCCGGTGACCTTTACCTGGAAGGCTCGGCTGCTGGACTCTGCTTCCGGCACGATCTCGCTGATCGTGCCAGTGCACTGCTTATTGAAGTTCTCAAGCTGCACTTCGATCGGCTGGCCGACCTTCAGTCGGAGCGCAAGCGACTCGCGGACGCTGGCGACGAGCTGCATCCGCTTGGGGTTAAAGAGCGTCACCAGCATTTGTCCCGGCGTCACCATGTCGCCGACATCGACTTTCTTGTCGATCACGATTCCTTGTATTGGCGACCGGATCGTGGCCCAGTCGAGCGTGGCCTGAATCTCATTGATCGACTCCTTCACGCGGCTAAGTTCCGCATCGGCTGACTTAAGTGCGGTGCCGGCTCGCTCATTTTCCTGCCGACTGATGGCCTTGGACTTCAACAGATTAGCCGATCGATTCGCATCCGCTTCTGCCTGAACGCGGGCTGCCTCCGCAGCATTGAGCACTGCCTCGGCCTGCCGGCGCTTGGCCCGCAAATCCGTATCGTCCAAGCGCACAAGGACGTCTCCTGCCTTGACGACCTGACCGGCCTTCAGGTTGACCTCAACAACGCGTGCCAGGAGCTTAGCCCCGATGGTGGTTTCATGCACGGGCCGGACTGGTCCCAACGGCCGTCTCGACCAGTGGCAGCCGAACCAGCCGCACCTCGGCAACGATACCGGGTGCCTTGTCCTCGCTTGCTGAGACGCGTTCTGCTTGCATCGATACTTTTGGCGCGAACTTGCCAGCCAACCATAGGAGGAGCACCGTCACGCCAACGGCAAAAACAAGCAGGATCGCCGCGCGGCTGCCCCAGTCAACCAACCTCTGGCCAATCATTCTATACGTGTTCATGAGTCACCAAATCCGTGTATCAATGGAAAGTCAACACAGTCGATACCAAAACTAGCCACCGCTGCCGCACAAAGCCCCATAGCATCGGCAATGGCCCACGTGCATCCGCCAACATCACGTACGTGGTGCCCGCTTCATGTTGCGAGAGCCCGAACGAAATCGTGCGGGCCACCCGTCGTCCGTGTGATCACTGCAGGTCAACTCCACACGTCCGACGTCGAGTCGCCCATGCGGAAACCGCATTTCGTGAGCCCGCGCGGGCCCTTCTGGCTCCTTGCCGAAATCGACCAGGAACCGTTCGTTGAGCTTCAGCCCGCCCTTCTCGGTGTCCGCATCGAGCTGCAGCATCAGGGAGCCTTGCTTGGCGATGTTCGGGTAGAACTGATTGTCCCAACTGCTGAAGAGCGAGTCGGTGACGTAGAGGCGTTTGCCGTCGAGGCTGAGTTGCAGCATCTGCGGACCGCCGTCGGGACCGTGCCGCGGAACTTGGGTGCCTTGCCGAGCAGCCCGCCGACCCAGACCTGACCGGTCAGCTTCGGCTTCGCCGGGTTGCTGATGTCGTACTGGCGAACGTCGCCGTGCAGCCAGTTCGAGAAGTAGAGCCAGCGGTCGTCCAGCGAGACGACGAGATCGCTGATGCAGGCCCGGCACCGGGAAGTCCCAGCCCTTCAGCTCCTGGCCCTCGACCTCGATCACCTTCTCGGCCTTCCACTCGTCGCCATCCTTGAAGAAGTGCCACATGACGCTGGACAGGGCCGCTCCGACGAAGCCGTGCGTGCTGTCTGGATTGTGATGGAAGCGGACTTCGAGCGGGATCATCCCTTTTCGCCGAGGTCGATGCTCTTGGCGATCTTGCGCTTCGACCAGTCCCAGAAATGCAGGTGATGGCCGTACTTCCCGGCCTTCACGTCGTCGAGTTTGAAGCCGGGCCGCGTGGTGCTCGGGGCGGCCCATTCGCTGCTGACCATCACGTTGTGCCGCGGCTGATACCAGAAGTCGTAGTTGAAATTCATCCCCTCGGTTGCCGCCTCCCAGCGGCCGGCGATCTCGAACTTCTCGTCGAGCAGCAGGAAACCGCCCGGGCCGTTGAGCTTCTCGTCGCCGAGCATCGAGATCATGATTCGGCCATCGGCCAGGCAGTGGACGGTGTGCGGGGCGGTCAGTTTGGTCTTGCGGACGATCTCGTCCGGCTCGATCACCTTGTGCAGCTTCGGCTGACCCGGGCTGGCCGTATCGACGATGTGAATGCGGCCCGAGACAAGTCCGGGAATGATCAGGTACCTGCGGGCGCGTTCGCCGTGACAACTGCCACAGGCATTCCAGCCGAAGTGGTGCAATTCGTCGCCGACGTTCGGCATCGGGAGCCGATGAATGACCTGCGAATAGGTCTTCGACGCCGGATCGAGATCGATGGTCGCCAGGTAGTCCGGCTTCTTGACCCCTGTCCCGGCGTAGAGTACCGAGGACGTAGGCGAGTTTCTCGGGCGGCGACTTGCGGGCTTCCTCAGGCGAGGCGAACGTGCGACACGTTTCGTGGGCGCGCACGGTAGCCTCTCGCCAGGGCAAGTGCCCCGCCTGCAGCGACCGATGTTAGGAACTGACGGCGATGCATGAGTTTTCTCCTTTTTAGTCTGGGACAAGCGCTCGACAAATCGTTCCAATCTCACACGTGTGCCGTGACGCGATTAGGGCCTGGGCCAAAGATGGAGCATCACTTCCTGATGATGACGGTTTCGAGGTAATCGGCGGCAATCGCGACAGGGCCGGTGCCCGCGTTGCGGTCATAACGGTGCACCAGCGCGATCATGTCGTTATTCAGAGCCGCTCGCCGCTCAGCCGGGAGCGCATCGAAGGCGCGCAGCGTCGGGCCGTAATAGGTGCGGAAAAAGTCGACGTTTTCCTCGGCGGATCCGGTAACGAAAAATTGCCGTCCGCGGATAACTCGTCACCGACGCCGCGCTGTCCCCGAAGAGCTCACGCTGATACGCCTCATCGCCCCAGCGGACCGGCGGCTGCAGACCGGGAGTCGGCGGAAGATAACGCGAAAACAGTCGAAATGTTTCTCCGATGAATCCTTCCGGCGTCCAGCAGGCCAGTGCGATTCGGCCCCCCGGACGGCAGACCCTCACCAGTTCGGCGGCAGCGAGTTGATGGTGCGGGGCGAACATTACGCCATAGATCGACAATACCGCGTCGAATGTGGCCGCCGGAAACGGGAGTTGCTCAGCGTCCCCTTCGAGAAATTCTACGGATAGGTGCTCGGCCTCGGCCCGGATCCGCCCGCGCTCCAGCAGGGCGGGGACATAGTCGATGCCGACGGCGTCGCACCCCCGCCGCGCGGCCGCGAGCGCTGCGTTTCCGCTCCCAGTGGCAACATCCAGCACCCGCCAGCCGGCCTGCAACTCGGCCGTCTCACAGAGTTGCTCGGCCTGATAGACAATGCGGGCGGCGACGACGGAAAAGTCGCCGCTGGCCCAGGTCGCCTGCTGCCGCTGCTTCACCGCGGCGTAATCGGGGCCCGACTGAGAGTGGGTGACCGGGGCGGCATTGATGGTGGACATGCGAAATCTCCGTGAAAAGCGAGTGAATGATAAATAGCACGACCGTTCGTTTGTTGATAATACGACCGATCGTGCTATAATGTCAATATGCACACACCCAAGAAAAGTAAAATTCCCGAAAGCCCCGCACCGCTAACGGCCCGCAAGTCACGCGCCGATGGCATCGAGAGCCGCCGCACCATCCTGGACGCGGCCGCCCGCCTGGCCACGACCCATGGCCTGGAAGGACTTTCGATCGGCGACCTCGCCCAGCACATTGGCATGAGCAAGAGCGGGCTCTATGCGCATTTCAAATCCAAAGAGGAACTCGAACTGGCGACCATCGACACGGCCGCCGAGATCTTTGAAAACGACGTGATTCGCAAGATCCCCGAATCGCTCCGCGGGATCGCTCGCGTCACGGCGTTGTCCGAAGCCTTTTTTCAGCACTTGGCGCGGCGGGTCTATCCGGGTGGTTGCTTCTTCGCGACGGTGGCGGCGCAGCTCGCACCACATCCCGGCCGGGCCCGCGACCGGGTCATGAAGCTTCAAGGCGAGTGGGTTGAGCAGTTTATCGTGGCGTTGCGTCAAGCGTGCGACGACGGTGAGCTTCAGCCCGACGCCGACCTGGACCAGTTGGTATTCGAGATCACGGCGATGATGTTTCGCGCGAACTTCGCCTGGATCGTGACGGAGGACGAGCGATGTCCTTAACCAGGCCCGGATCGGAATTCGAAGCACATTGAGCCGCGTCACCAGGAAGATCCCGCCGAGTCGGCGGGCCAGGAAACCGAGAAAACACTGAGCCCGATTGCGTTGAGTCCGTGTGGGACAGGCATCGTCTTGCCGCAATCACTCCATCGCTCTCGGCGGGTCGTGGAATTCTGAATCTCGGCATCGACCGGGGGCATTTCAAGCAGGATCGCCGCGCGGCTGCCCCAGTCAACCCACCTCTGGCCAGTCACTCTATACGTGTTCATGAGTCACCGAATCCATGATGCGTCAATGGAAAGTCAGCACATGCGATACTAAAACTAGCCACGGCCCCTTCGAT
Organism: uncultured Actinomycetota bacterium; assembly: GCA_963711005.1. Lineage (GTDB taxonomy): Bacteria > Actinomycetota > Actinomycetes > Prado026 > Prado026 > CAVQCJ01. The sequence continues at coordinate 14,668 of CAVQCJ010000004.1, forward strand.
TGAGCCGCTGGAAGTTTTGGGCGTAAAGCAAGCAGCTTAGCAAGGCAACCATGTTCAGAAGTGCCTTACCCGGTGCGTGCCCGCCGGGGAAGGCTTTCTCAGAATGGATGACGCGGACTACCAAGCAGATCGGTCGGCAGAGTTAGTCGCATTCGCGTTCCGCCGTGGGCTTGTGTTTGGCCAGTCAATGACTTTACCGCGTCAGGCTTGACCGGCGAATGATCCGTTCTCGGCGAGCAGCACTGGCTGAAGCCGACAAGTGGGAGGTCACTATCGATCGAATTCACGTTGACACGGGGCCAGCGGTCACGGTCTGCTAGGGCAGGCCAGAAATCGACTACACCCGCTACACCCGCAGGGGCGACTTGCGGCGACTTCATACGGCGTGTATGATCAAAAACCCCCGTGAAAACAGGCATTTTCTCGGGTCCTTCAAGGGCCCATTGTGCCTTAGAAGTCCGCTGCTCTGTCCAATTGAGCTACGGGCGCGTGAGTTGTTTTGGATCAATTCATTCTACAGCACTGACTTCAAATCGCCACGTCATTCGGCCGCGACCGTAGTGGAGCTTGAGTCGGACTGGCGACGCCACCTTTCAGGTTGACGAGTGACCTGCAGCCCAAAGAATTTGAAAAGCCGGTCGGCTACATCCAGGCGGAGCTTGTTTTGATTGGCCTTCTTGAGCTTATGGAGATTCTACGGCAATGTCGTTCAACGTACGCTCAGTGCAGACATCGATCCCCGTGTGATGCGGAAGCTCGTCACCTGCGACGAGGGCATTCCGACAGATTATCTTGAGCCGTAGTCTTACAGGGAACGTGGAGTCGCTCTTAATTCCCGCGGCGAACTCGATCTAATGCATCTGGCATCAACAACTCTCACCGACTGTGTGCGAAGGAAAAAGCCCCGCCAGACCAGATGGCCGGGCGGGGCTTGAGTAGGTCGCACTTTGCGGCCGAAGAGTTTTAGTCCCGGCGATACTTCTTCCGCCGGGCGGCGAAGCCCAGGCCCAAAAGGCCGAACGCCGCCCAGCACGAACGTGCTCGGCTCTGGAATCGCGCGAAATTAGCCGCAACGTTCTGATTTCCCAGGAAGTCACCGACGTAGGCGGGATCGTACGTCTCGTTCAAAGCCTCGTGATTCTCCGGGTCGTATGCGCCCGTGTACTTGTAAAACTCATAGCGGCGCGTAACGGCTTCGTTAGCGGCCCCCAGGTCACTCTTGTCGATCTTTTCAGCAAGGTCCGGTCTAGCGGGGTTCGTTTGCAGGAGTTGCCACTCGATCTCGGTTTCCGTATCGGGGGGCACCGCCGCATTGCCCAAGACGAGTTCATTCAGATCGACGGGGTTCGGGTTCTCGATGACCGTGGTGAAAACTTTAGCCCAAATCGCATCGCCCAACTGCTGCCCATTCTCCGGCGGCGGCGCCTGCACCACCGCCTGAACCCCGGCCGGATTGACCGGATTCGCTGGCGGCACGACGGTGAAGACCGGCGCGGGAACCATCACACTCGTACCGGCCTTGACGAGAGTGCCGTTACCACCGTCGAGGAGCCAGTGGTAGATCGTATTGGTCGGGGTCGCGTTCAAAGCGACACCGAAGTGGTCGCCTGGCACGTTCGGGTAGTCGGCAGTACCACCATACTGAGGAAAGAAAAGCGAGTGCCCGCCCGTCGGAGCATAGGTCCCTGAGTTGGTGCCAACAGCCCATGCGCCGCTGCTGTACGTACTCTCATAACGCACGAAGGTATTCGTGCCGTCGGTCGTTATCGTCGGAGTGCCATAACGATTGTAGGGGCTGCCGAAAGTGGAAAAGACATTCGAGGGAAGGCACCCGTCGAGTTCGATTTCAAAGCCGTGCGCGGTCTGGCCCGTGTCGTTAATGATATCGAAGTTGCCCAAGCTGCCGTACATCGTCGTGGCACGAACTGGAGTGCCAATCGAAACAAGCGCGAGCGCTGCTGCAATCATCAAATTGCGAAGTAGATATTTGTGTTTCATCAGGTCTATTTCCTCGAATTCTTTGCACTAAAATAGAAAGCCACGCGACTCGGTGCGATTTCGAGTCGCGCAACCCAACGTACGCGTAGGGGGCAAGCGAATGGCCGTTTACGATTTGCGGGACAGCGTCGCCTGAAGCTCCGTAAAGGTGGCGACTAGCACGCTAAACGGTCGTCGCTACACCCGTGGATGGTAGTCCTTGTCGCTTGGCTAGCGTTCTCCTCGTAGTTCGTCGGCGTGAGTTGTGACCTATTGCGCGTTGCGGATCGTCGAATCTGAGAGTTTCGAAAATAGCTCCGGCTGAACTTGTAAGCTGTACGGTTTGCGAGGGAATCGCCGGTTCCAACCGAGACCGAGCAGCCCCAATACTCCCACGGCAAGCAGGCCCAGCGAGGAAGGTTCGGGCACTACAGTGGCCGTCACCGTCATGTTGTCGGCCACGAAGATCACACCGTAGTCTCCGCCGAGTGGGCGGTGGCGAGTCGTAGTGGACCACCACGCTATTGAAGCCTTGCCCGAGCTGAAGCTGAGCGTTGACGAAGGCCAGGTGAATGTATCGCCCGTTGCGGCAGGAGGTATTCGTTCCCACGAGGTTCGCCGTTCATGAATGCGGTCACCCTCAACGTCGCGGTCGAGTCGGTCGCCAATTCCTGTGGCGCAACCATGATCGAGAAGTCGGTCACCACCTCGTTGGGAAAACTCACCAGCAGATCGGCGGCGAACACGCTGTTGGGAGTGAGCCCCAAGCCGGAAAATCCCGAGGGCAACACGCCGATGACTTGCGCCGTGTTCTGAATCGAGAATCCTTGGCCCGTCGCAGAGAAATGGGCAGTGATTCCGTCCACCGTCAAGTCGAGCGGAACGGAGGTGAATTGTGGGCCACTATTGAAGTCGAACAGCACGGTCGCCCCGGCCGCCGGCGTGCAAAGGGCCACCACTGTGAGAAACACGTAAATCGCGTCCGTGCGAGAGCGTGATGCTAATGATGGCAGGCAGGAGTTCAGGCGTCAGACCCACGGCTAGGGCGAGCGCGAAGAGCAGTGAATCCAAAGGAGGCTTGTGGCGGATGATATTGATCGCCAAGACGACGACCACCATAACCAGCATGACTCGCGTAAGCAGATAGCCGAATCGCTGGACCCCTCGTTCAAATTCCGTCTCTGGCGGCGCAACTTGAGTCGCTCCGCAATCTGACCGAACACCGTTGCCTTAGCCGTTTGGACAATCAGCACACGTGCGGTTCCACTGCGCACGCTGGTGCCCATAAACACGCAATTGACACGTTCTGCTAAGCTGGCGTTGGCTTCCACTTTCTCCGGCTTCTTTTCCACCGGGAAGACTTCACCGGTAAGCACCGCCTGGTTCACAAACAGATCGTTTGCATCCAGGACGACTCCATCGGCTGGAATCAGGCTGCCCGCAGAAAGCAGGACCACATCGCCCGGCACGACCTGCTCAGAGAGCACCACACGCGATTGACCGTCGCGCACCACGCTGGATTTGATCGTCAGCGTGGAACGCAGCTTCTCGATAGCGTCGCTGGCCCGGTATTCCTGCACGAAACCGAGTGTCGTACTACCAAGTACCACGGCCAGGACGATCGCCGCATCTGGCCATTCCCCTGCGATGACGGAAATAACGGCTGCGACAGACAAGAATCAGAACCAGCGGACTCTTGAACTGGTTTAGAAGCAACCCCAAGGCGGTGGTCTGACTCCCCGCTTTGAGCGAGTTAGGGCCGTATCGTTGCAGGCGTCGTTGGGCGTCATCTTGGCTAAGGCCATTCGGCGAGGTATGCAACTCTGTCAGGAGTTGCTCCGGGGTCATGCTCCAGTCAGTCGCGAGTGCCGTCCGATCGTCATCGTGCTGCGTGGCGCCTGGATTGCGGGGAAAAAGTTTGGCCCAGAATGTCACTCGCCATCTCCCTTTGCAGTTGCACAGCGATTTCGTACCAAAGCGTGGCCACATTCCATTTGACACAGGGGGGAATGGCCTCTCGGCGACTCGAACCCCTACGCGGTTGCACAAAGTCCTAAATCTTACGTGTCTGCTGCGAAGATGGAAGTTCAACGGTGTTCGGCGGTTTACCAGCCCGCGTTTTCGCTGTTCCGGAGCCGCCCTAGTAAATTGTTGCACTTCGGAATCAGAGAACCGAGGGTCATCACGCGGGGATCATTGTTCCGTAAGTCATTGCGGCCGGCCGCGTCGCTAATGCAGTGATTGGGAAGCATTCTGCCGTGGTTGTCGCGCGGCGTCGTCACTCGACCTTGGCGTCTTCAATTTGCGGAGTCGGTAGGCCTGATAATCGTCAAGCATTCGAGTCGAGCAGCCAGAGGAACGTTGTGAAGGCGTTTGATTTGCAGGCCACGAGGATTTGAAAAGCCGAACGAGACGCCCAGCCGTCGTCACCCCAGGCACTGCCGCGGCGTGAGCGTGACCAAGTGCCGTCGCGGTTCTGCGTTGCCTTGACCGACGACAAATCCGGATCGTTGCCACCAGGCAGCTTCGCATGATACCAGTCGCGGCACCACTCGACGTGATTGCCGTGCATATCGTGCAGCCCCCAAGCGTTGGAAGGGTAGCTGCCGACTTTGGTGGCCCGCTTCAGCGATGGCCATGCTTCGGCCCCGTTATAGGGGTTGCCAGCGAAGTTCGCCGGCGTGCTCGACAGCTTGTCGCCAAACGCGGTGTCCGTTGTCGTTCGGGCTCGACAAGCGTTTAGGAGTACCCGTCCTTCGTCGACGAAGGTGCAGAAGGCTAGGGTTTCGAGAAAAGGGTTGAGATTACGGGAGAGCTGCGAGGATACGCTCCTGGTGTCGGCCTAATCAAGGACGACGAGGTGTTGCTGACGAAAAGCGGGAAACCTTGATCGATTTGGCTCTTAGTCGTTCGCTTTGCTTCCTGCCGTGACTAGCTGCCGAATCAGTTTTTCGCCTAACTTGTCGATGACTTGACCATCCTCAAGTCCGTCGGGGCCAGTGTTGCAAAGCACGACGACGGCGACGGCAGGATTCTCGCAGAAGGCAACAAACGTCGTGAAGCCGCCCGTGCCACCGTTGTGCCACCAGACCCGTCGACCATCGTAGTCTCGCATGAACCAACCCAGACCCACGCTCATGATGACAAACGCCGACTGACGCCGTTCCTGGGTAGCCGCCATCGCCGCTGCCAGCGGAGTTGCAGTTCGACCAGACTGAGCTTCGAGATAGGTCAGCATATCGGTGGCCGTGGAGCGGATCGCACCGGCACCAGCCATAGAAGCAAATGTCCAACACGGTAGTTCCTTGGCCTTCTTGCCGTGCCCGGTCGCCGTCCTCTTGTCTTGAGCTTCTGAAGGAATCACCACGGTGTCCTTCATCTGCAACGGCTCAGCAATCTGAGTTCGGATGAGTTCGTCGTAGCTCTTGCCGGTCTTGATGACCAATGCCTCACCGAGCAACCCCATGCCCAGGTTGCTGTAGGCGACGGGCGGTTTGTCCACGTCCTTCAACTTTACTTCGGCCAAACACTCGGCAAGTTGCTTGTGGTCAAAGCGGGCGAAAGGGTCGAGATCAATCGACTTGTCAGTTAGAAATGCCCGCAGCAGATTGGGTGGATTCTCGGGTAGACCGGATGTGTGGGTTGCCAAATCGAGCAGCGTAATTTCTCGCTCGCCACGTTTAGGCAGCGTCCATTCCTTGGGCAGCAAGAGGCGAACCGGGTCGTCGAGCTTGAGCTCTCCTCTCTCAACCATCAAAGCGAGCAGCAGAGTCGTGAAGGTCTTGCTGACTGAGCCGATTTCGAAAAGAGTGTCGGGCGTCGGCTGAGGTCCGTCCGCCTTGGTCTTTCCAAAGCAATAAAACTCACGTTTTCCATCGGCGGTCACGAGTCCGACAACCGTTCCAACGACCTTTTGATTTTCGATGAGCGGCTTGACGAGTTCATCAACTCGTTCTTGCCAGGAATTCGGTGCGTCCGCGGCCAAGAGCTGGTGACGCGAAGCGATTCCACAAGACCAAGCCGAACACCAACGTGCAGAGGCAGCGATGGGCGATCATGTTTTTCACGAGACTTTCCGTTCCCGAGGATCGTTGATTTTGTTGCGATATTGCAATCGGCGTTCACGTCGGCACGACCAGCACAGTTCGGGAAGAGACGACATCGGCATTCGCCCCGAGCGGATGATTGCGGGCATCGCTTGCAGGAAACGAGACGCGAAGGCTCTGAAGAAAACTCCCCTACCGTCAGTTGCTCCCATTGGCCGAGCCGGACTTCTTCTCCGTAACCGGGACCTGTATTTCCCAGAACGCTTTGTCTTTTGGCACAAACGGTGAATTGTAACCGAGAACCCGGTAGGGACCGACGACCGTTAGATCTTTTCGAGATTCGATTTCTGCGGCAAGCTTTTTCTCTGCTTGTTCACGTGTATCGGCTGACAATTGACCCTGGAATGCGATGCTCAGGACCCGCATGGTGGGCATGTCAGCCACCACGACTGCCCCCTCATTCTTCGGCTCATCGAGCAGCGGCCGCTCCAGCACGAAGTGCATCCGGTTGATGTCCATTGCGTCGAAGTTAGCAATCGCCTTCGGTTTGTCCGAGGGCTCGCGACGTTTGTAGTCCATAATCACCGGCGCGGTCATCTCATGCTTGTGCTTCGTCAAATAGGTAAAGCAACGCATGAATGCGTTGCTCCCTTCGGCCGAGTACGTTCGGCACAGAGGGTAGCTCTTCTCGACGATCTGGCCGACTTCGTTCGGCGGCGGAAACCCTTCGGGCAGCGGACCTTCATTGATGAATCCTTGCGGGTATTTGGGTTTCTCCACGGGCTTTGCCTCTTCATTCGGCGACTGCTGGAGTGCATTTTCCTTGGCGTCGGGTTCGACCGCGTACACGCGGCCGTTCTCCGCTCCGACGGCCCCGAGGAACGCCACAGCAACAAGAACACTCAAACAAGACGTTTTTTGCATCATCATTTCTCCTGGGAGTTGAAGCTATTCTCTGGAGCGAAGGCTGTTTTTTTCATTGATGTTGGGACCGCACATAGTCGTCGCAAAGGTGACGTATCTCGCCTGTCACCCTCGCGGTGAGCCGGGAAAGAATGCGTTCGTACGTGCTTGGTAGTTTGCGTAATCCGGCCGGCGATCCGTGATCGTCTTTTCAAGCAGCGTGACGCCGGACACCTTCAAGAGCAAGAAGGACATCGCAAGTGGACTCAATAGGGTCCACCAGGCGCCGCCGGCAGCCGCAATGAGGTAAAGTCCCCACCAAACGGCGAAGTCGCCAAAGTAATTCGGGTGTCGCGTGAATCGCCACAGGCCGCGATCCATGACCCGTCCGGCGTTGGCTGGGTCGGCTTTGAAACGCGCCAGTTGCCAGTCGCCAACGGCCTCGAACGCGAAGCCAATAGTCCAAATCAGAACCCCGAGGCCATCGAGCCAATGGAGCGGGTTCGTTTCATCCTGGCTGGCCGCGACCTGGATCGGCAGTGACACGAACCACAAGATGACGGCTTGCAGCATGAACACCGTGAACAGACTAACCCACCAAAATCGCTGACCGTGGTGGTCGCGCATCACCTGGTAGCGACGATCCTCTCCGTGGCCCCAGTTGCGCCACAGCAGGAACAACGATAGCCGCAAGCCCCACACGGCGGTCAGCGCCACCAACAACGTGGTGCGTGCGCTCGGCGGGAAGTTAAGCCAAGATGCGGTTAGCGCCACAATCGCGAAGCCGCTTCCCCAAAACGGATCGACGATGCTCGCGTCGCGCCTGGCCAGGCTCAGCAGCCAGACCAGGACCATCGTGGCCATGATCGTTGCAAGCGTCGCGAACAAAGTCAGCCAAAGGGGAGACATGATGTGTCCCTAATTCAAAGGTTGAGACGACCGCTGCAGCAAGTACTGTGAGACGTGCCACTCCTCGCCGTTGCCGTATCCGAATAGTTCAGCCACAGCGAGGAAGAAAACCCGCCAGCGTTGCAACCATCGGCCGGCGGCCGCGTCGCCGTAGGTTGATTTTAGAATCTGAAGCACCTCGTCGCGTCGAGCATCCAGATTGGCTAGCCAGGCCTCGGCTGTGCGTTGGTAGTGACCTCCGTTCCAAGTCCATTGGCGGATGACGCTCAAGTGTCGATCGAAACGCCGCAACAAATCCGTGCTGGGCATGATCCCGCCCGTGAAGAAGTAGCGTCCCATCCAGTCCGCCTTTCCCGTCGTCTCAAAGGGATAGGCCAGTTCACGATGGCAGAAGAGGTGGACGAAAAGCTTGCCAGTAGGTCGCAACCACGACGCGATTCGTGCGAGCAGCAGGTCGTAGTTGCGCATGTGCTCGAACATTTCGATGGAGATTACTCGATCAAACCGGCCGTTGCCGGACGTGGAGGGCGAAGGAGCGAAGTCGTTCATGTCGGCCGTGATAACGCGCAGGTTTGTCAGCCGGCGGGCAATTGCCTCAGATTCGATAAAGCGCCGCTGAGCGTTGGAATTGGAAACGGCCGTGATGCGACTTGCGGGATAACGCTCGGCCATCCACAGCGAAAGCGAACCCCAGCCGCAGCCCAGTTCGAGCACGTCTTGGCCATCCTCCAGTTGAGCCTGTTCGCAGGTGAGGGCCAAGGCGGTTTCCTCCGCCTCGGCTAGCGAGGACGAGGCGTTCGGCCAGTAACAGCAACTGTATTTGCGGCGCGGTCCGAGCACGGCTGAGAAAAACTCGGGCGGAAGCTCGTAGTGCTGCTCATTCGCCTTTTCGGGAACCAGCGCGATGGGACCAGATCGCATCGACTCCACAAATGCTGCCCGCGCGGACTCTCGCGCCGGAATCGCCGCCAGTCGATTCTCGCAACCGGCCGCGGCACAAGCGGCGAATCGCAATCCGCGTAAGAGGGTCGGGCAACGAGCCCACGCTCGACGGCTTCCACTCCCATTGCGAGAATACTCATCGTCAACCTTCCCTTAAGCAGGACACAGTCCTATGTTCTGTGAATCCATCGAGGAGTTAACCTCGCAAGATGAGTCGGGCACGAGCGCCGCCCGGTTGCCGATTTGGATGGGATCGCGACGGCACTGAAGATTATCAAATTGAATCTGCACCACACCGACGTGACGCTCTTCAAATGCCGCCTCACAATAGCAGAGGTAATAGTCCCAGAGTCGAATCAGTTCCTCCGAGTACCCGAGCCTCCGCACGTCGGCCAATCGCTCGTGAAAGGTCTTGCCCCATCGCCGCAGCGTTTCGGCATAGTGGGGGCCAAAATCCTCCGCATGTACGAAACGCATTTGGCTCGCTCGCCCAACCGACTCCAAGATCGTCGCCATGGAGGGCAGGCAGCCGCCTGGAAAGACGTAGCGGCGAATGAAGTCCACTGAGTGCAGATATTCGTCGTAGCGCCGCTCGGGCATGACGATCGCTTGCAAGACCATCGAGCCGTCTGGTTTGAGTAGTTCTCCGCACTTGCGGAAGTACGTGTCGAGGTATTGATGGCCGACCGCCTCGATCATTTCGATCGAAACCAATTTGTCAAAACGGCCGGTCAGGTCCCGATAGTCTTGCAGTAAGAGAGTGATGCGGCCGGCGAGTCCGGCGGCTTCGACCCTGCGGGACGCTAGATCAAATTGCTGTTTGGAGATGGTCGTTGTTGTCACCCGACATCCGTAGTGTTCCGCCGCATGGATTGCCAGTCCGCCCCAGCCCGTGCCGATTTCCAGCAGATGATCGCCGGGGCGCAGATCGAGTTTGCGACAGACCCGGTCGAACTTCTCGATCGATGCCTCGCGTAGCGTAGTTTCGGGCGACGAAAAGATTCCGCATGAATAGGCCCAGGTGTCATCGAGCCACAACTGAAAGAAGTCGTTGCCCAGATCGTAGTGGGCACTTATGTTCCGGCGGCTGCCGGTTCGACTATTGGCATGCCACCGATGAACAAGCCGATGGATCAACTGCGTGAGTCGCGACCAGCCGCTATCCAGACTTTGAGCCGCGGACTGGTTGCGAACGAACAATCGAAATAGGTCGGTCAGGTTGTTGCACTCCCAATCGCCCGCCACGTACGACATGGCTGCCGCCAGGCTGCCGCCGAGTGATCGACTTCCGATAGAACCGAGGATTGCGGACACGCAAGGTCGCGTGCAGATCACCTGCGGTTCCCAGCCGGGACACTCCTGCGGCGTCGTCGATCGTGATCTCGCCGCCGCGCAATCCATTCAGCTGTCGCATCACCAAGCGTCGCGCCAGGCGGTCCACAAAACCGGGCGCACACGCATCACGTGTTTCGAACGATCGGTCGATGGTCATGCCGGGATCTCCTCACGGCTTGTTTCTTGTGGTGCGCGACTCGACCGATCGAGACGACCGCGTACCTCTGAATCTTGAACTGTCGGAGAATCTGTGAGGCTGGGATGGCGTACAAACGGCACTCCCTTGCGCCAGATCTGCAATGCCTGCCAGTAAATGCCGACGAATATTTGCAGTGTCAGCAGAGGGTATCGCAACAGCAGGCCGGCGAGTCGCAACCGCGTGATCGGCGTGCGTCTTAGCGACAGCGTGGCTTCGAACACCTTCTCCTCGGGAGCTTGGCATTTGATGGCCACTGTCAGCCGTTCTCCAGGCGCCGATAGCCGCCAGCAATAATCCATCTCCATCCCAAGAAAGGGAGATACGTGAAACTCTTTGGCGTGCCTGGTTGTCATCTGTTGATGTTGCGAGGCAGCTCGCAGGTCAAGGACGTAACAATGCTGCTCGTTCCAGGGCGTGTTGTTGACTTCGGCAACGACTGCCTGGACGTGCTCGTCCCGGGCATTAAAGCAGTAGTAGAGGCTGACCGGATTCATTTCGAAGCCCAGGTACCGAAAGTGCGTCAGCAACCGGATCGGCCCCTGGGGTCGCCAGCCGAGTCGCGATTCCACTAGCTCGCGCACGGCTTCGTCCAACGGCTGGTCCGCTGGCCCGAAGTGGTCGGCTCGTCGAAACCGGGCGATCGCCGGCCATTGGGTGGACCACAAGCCACGGCGTCCAAACAGTGGGCCTAGCTCCGCGAGGTCGACATAGACCATAAACAGCGGGTAGCTGAATTGGCGATCTATCGGGCCAAAGCGGCGGTGCCGGACTCGACCCTCGTAGATACAGCTGTGCATTTCTCAAAACCCTTGTCGAAATATTTGACAACGGCCAACGCGCTATTCACGCCGTCCTCGTGAAACCCGTAGCCCCAGTAAGCGCCACAATAGTGCGTGCGTCGCTGGCCGCTGATTTCTGCGCATCGGCGCTGGGCAGCCACGGCTCGCGAGGTGTAAAGCGGATGGTGATAGGTGATTCGCCGCAATACGCTAGCCGGATCTACCGCGCCGTCGCCGTTCAGCGTCAGGCAAAACTCTCGCGGCGCAGTGATCCGCTGCAGCCGGTTGAGCCAATAGGTCACCGCCACGGTGGCTTGCGATGTCGCCGGTACGTGGTAGTTCCAGCTTGCCCAGGCGCGACGCCGACGAGGCAATACCGAGGAATCTGTGTGCAGCAAAGCCTCGTTGCGCTGGTAGGCGAACGATCCAAGAATCGCCACCTCAGCCGGAGTTGGCTCTGTGAGCATTTTCAAGGCCTGATCAGCGTGGACCGCCACAATGACGTGGTCGAACCGTTCCGCCAGGGCTTGCCCGGCAACCACCGTGACGTCGTCGCGACTGCGGATCAGTTGCTGAACCGGACTGTTGAGTCGCACGTCAAACGGGCGCGATCGCCGCATGGCCTCGATGTAGCGAGCCGAGCCCCCCGACACGGTCCGCCATTGGGGGCGGTCCGTCAGGGACAATAATCCGTGATTCGCACAAAACCGCACGAAATACCTCACGGGAAATTCGCGCATCCGGCTCGGTGGCGCCGACCAGATGGCAGCCCCCATGGGAATCAAATAGTGCTCCAAGAACTCTCGGCCGAAGCCCTCGCGTGCCACGTACTCTCCCAGCGTCAATTGATCGTCGGCGTCTGAGAGGAGTGCCGGCGAGCACCGATTGAATCGCAGAATATCCTTGAGCATGCGATAAAACGCTGGACGCACGAGATTTCGCCGCTGAGCAAACAGGCCGGACAACGAGCTGCCGCAGTATTCCCAGCCCGTGCGGTCTGAGCGCACGCTGAAACTCATGTCACTGGCTTGCGTTGCGACCCCGAGTTGTTTCAGGAGCCGCGAGAAGTTCGGGTAGGTCCGCTCGTTGTAGACGATGAACCCGGTGTCCAACGCGTAATGCCGCCCGTCTTGTTCGATCTCAATCGTGTTGGTGTGGCCGCCCAGATACGAGCCCGCTTCAAAAAGCGTAACTTGATGTCGGTCGGCCAGCATATAGGCGGCTGCCAAACCGGAGATTCCAGAGCCGACGATGGCAATTCTCATCGCATCGATCCGATTTCGTAGTTCGCAACAGTCCAGATTGCGCGTGCATCTTGGCAGCGCCAGACGGCGGACGATGTGGCCTGAGCGGTTGGAAACTCGCAACGGTCTTCGTCTCACGAGGTCATGCAGCATCATGCGTTCATCCTCCAGATCGCGAGGTTGAGCAACGCCGCGAACGAGCTCCAGGAGAAGTAGGGCACGAACAGCCAGCCGGCCAACTTGTGGCGTGTCCAAAACGCAAGCGTGGTTGCTGCAATCGTTGTCCACAGCAAAACGATTTCCACGAAAGCTCCCCCCGGACTTCGCAATGCGAAAAAGATTCCAGACCAGGCTGCGTTCAACAGGAGTTGAGTCCCGAACAAGAACCACACGGTTCGTGCGCCGGACTTTCCGGACTGCCGCCACACGAGCCAGGCTGCCACGGCCATCAAGAAGTAGAGAATGCTCCACACCGGGCCGAAGACCCAGTCAGGTGGCGTCCAAGTGGGTTTCGCCAGAGTCTGGTACCAGCTATTCACCGACGAGAAAGTCCATTCGGCTCCGAGAGCGGCCGTGCCAAAGCAAACGGCCAGGAACAATAGGAGCATCAACACTTGAACCGGCACGCTCGGATTGAAAGTCTTCCGCGCTGCCGTTTCAGGTTGACTGCTTGCTGCCGCAATGCCGCGGAGCATGCCGGCGAAAACGACTTGATGCAAAGGGTACACCAGGTACCAGTAGGCCCGGCCAAGGACGCCTCGCGCATCGAAGGTGGCTGTCTGGCGCAATTGGCACGACGGTCCGTTGCCCGTCACCTCGAACTCTAGCCAAGCTCTGCCGGGCAACTTCATCTCGGCGGCCAGTCGTAATCGTCGGCCCGGTTCCAATGCCTCAACGCGCCAACAATCGAGCGTATCTCCCACTCGCAGGCGCTCAGGATGTGGCCGCCCGCGACGCATCCCGATGCCACCGATTGCCAGATCCATCAATCCCCGCAGACCCCAGAGCCAATTGGTGAAATACCAGCCCGTCTGACCGCCAATCCTCTCCACCGCGGCGAACACTTGAGCCGGCGCACAATGGACCTCGACAGTGCGCGAATCGACGAATCGCGACCCGAAAGCGCCTCCAGCCGAACCGGTCGCTGCTCCGGTCGAAGATATTGCGTCGGACCATCGAGATTCCGCACATTCGCGATCCTCATTGCGCAGAGCGGCGTGAATTGCCTCGCGATAACCGAGCGGAGCAATCGCAAACGTGGCGGAAGCCGTCTGATCTCGCACGACGGTGGGGTAACAAATGCTATCGATCAGCTTTCGGCCCACTCGTGCATACAGCGGTGTTACGAGTCCCAGCCACAAGCTCGAAAGCCTGGGGGTCAACACGGGCACGGGGATGATCAGGCGCCGTAGACCGCGCTGCCGAGCATACTCGCGCATCAAGTCGCCGTAGGAGACTTGATCGGCCCCGCCGATCTCGAAGACGCGACTTTCGGAGACTTCGAGATCGATCGCCGCGACCAGGTATGACAGTAAGTCGGATACGGCAATCGGCTGCGACAGCACCGACACCCAGCGTGGCGCAATCATGACGGGAAGCCGTTCGACAAGCGCCCGGATCATCTCAAACGAGAGGCTGCCAGAGCCGATCACAATCGAAGCACGAAACTCGATGACTTGTACGCCGGTTGATCGCAAGATCTCGCCTACCTCATGGCGGCTCCTGAGATGCGCCGAGAGAGGTTGTTTGCTATCTCCCAGACCGCCTAGATAGACAATGCGGCGGATGCCCGCCTTGGCCGCGGCCGACGCGAAATTCTGCGCCGCTTGTCGGTCCGACTCCTCGAACGAACCCGCCGAGCCCATCGAATGCACGAGGTAGAAGGCCGTGTCCACATTCTGCAACGCTCGGTCGAGCGAGTCCGGGTCAAGCACGTCGCCGGCCACAATCTCTGTTCTGGCCCCGGTGCGACCAGTCAACATTTCCGGTCGACGTGCAAGACACCGAACTTGCAGCGCCTGTTGTTCCAGCGCACGCAACAGCCGAGCCCCGACATAACCGGTGGCGCCGGTCAGCAAGATCAGTCGATTGGCATTCTGCAAATGTTGTTCGTTGTTCATCGTGGCATTCGTTCGTTATTGTCCGTACACCCGTGGCGTATGGCCCGCAGCTGGTGGCACACAGACTTGCAGTTCTCCTCGTAGCACTCGAATCGTCTTGGGAGCTTCGATCCCGATCTTGATTCGGTCGCCTTGGATCGCCGTGACGACGACTTCGATGTCGGCCGCAATCCTAATTCGTTCTCCGACCTTCCGGGAAAGAATCAGCATCAGTCCATCCTCTTGCGTCGTGGCCGGCGATTCACAAATCAGCGACGTGCCCTTCGATATCGGTTGTGAAAAATGAGTTAGGTAGAGGAAAAGGTCATGGCCGGCGGCAGTTCGCCGGCCATGACCACGCTCACACGATCTATTCCTTGGGCAGCAGAACCGTGTCGATCACGTGGATCACGCCGTTGCCGCAGTCGATGTCGGCCTTGACCACCTTGGCGTCGTTGATCTTCACGCCATCCGCAGCATCGATCGCCACAGATTGGCCTTGCACGGTCTTAGCCGATTTCAGCTTCACAACGTCCGCGGCTTTCACGTTGCCGGAGACAACGTGGTACGTGAGAATACCCGCCAGCTTTGCCTTGTTCTCAGGCTTGAGCAGCGTCTCGACGGTACCGGCAGGCAGCTTCGCGAAGGCTTCATCCGTGGGAGCGAAGACGGTGAAAGGACCCGTGCCCTTCAATGTGTCCACAAGCCCGGCCGCTTTCAGCGCGGCGGCGAGCGTCTTGAAAGAGCCCGCATTCACAGCGGTGTCGACGATATCCATTTTTGCTTCTTTCTTTAGGGCGACTGTGGTGACCGAGGTACCAGCACATTTCTTGCCTGCCTCGGCAACCGACGATGAGGCCAACAGCACGACAGCGACGCTGAAGGCAACGGCACATTTCAGAGCACACGACATAACACGCTCCTTTTTCAACATGAGAGACTGGGACCGAATGAGCTTGGTAAATGAAGCGATTTGCTGAGCCTGGTTCTCACTGGGGCCGCCACCCGGGTTGGCTTTGGGGAGTCTCGAAGGTGTAGAAATCCGATTCATCCCTCGATCTCCGCCGTTTCGACTCTTCCAGAATTCGTTCAAATCGTTCTTCCGTGTTATATTCACGGCGCACCTATCCGTCAACGTGAATTCGTTCAAATCGTTCATCCTGAGGCGGCCTGATAGCTCCCAAATTCATGGAGCAAAAGGAGTTAAGATAGCCGAAGAAATTCGATAAATCCTAAGTGGACGGCGAACTCTGCCAGGACTATAATTCGTTCAAATCGTGCAACTTGTCCATTCGGTTGCCCATAGGTCCCATTCGTGAAAAAGCTCGTCACTCCTAAACAGGTTGCTCAGGCCATCAACGTCAGCGAGTCATCGCTAAAACGCTGGTGCGATCGAGGGCTTTTGACCACCGTCCGCACGGCAGGTGGACATCGGCGATTGGCCCTGGATGATGTGGTTCAGTTCCTGCGCGAGTCCGGGCACCCGCTGGTGCGGCCCGAGTTGTTGGGCCTGCCTTCCACCGTCGGTCAGGGAGCCACGGTTGTCGCACGGGCGCGGGACCAGGTCCGCGATGCACTGCTTGCCGGGGACGAGGATCAATGTCGGCGGATCGTGTTCGACCTGTACCTGTCAGGGCAATCAGCTTGCGAAATTTGCGACCGTGTACTTGCCGCGGCGTTCCACGATATCGGTGATCGGTGGGAGTGCGGCGAGATATTCGTCTACCGAGAGCGTCGCGGCTGCGAGATTGCGCTCAAAGCCCTGCACGACCTGCGCCTAGCAATTCGCACTCCGCCTGCGGATGCTCCGGTGGCCATTGGCGGCGCTCTGGAGCATGACCCATACCGGTTGCCCACCACAATGATCGAAATCGCGCTGCGAGAAGCGGGCTGGCGCGCCAGCTCCTACGGCACGCTGCTGCCAGCCGCGACGCTGGGTGAAGCCGTTCGCGAGAACCGGCCGCAGTTGCTCTGGGTCAGCGTATCGTCCATCGAATCCGTTCCCCAGTTCCTGGATGAGTATGCGCGGCTATACGAGACGGCCGCTGAGCTGGGCACCGCGGTTGCCGTCGGCGGTCGGGCCCTAACCGAAGAAATCCGACAGCAAATGGTCTACTCGGCCTACTGCGATACTCTGCGACACCTCGTGACGTTCGTCGCTACGTTGTCGCGCCGCAGCGTCGAACACAAGTAGACAAAGGACGCCAATTCAAAAGGAAATGATGGCGATTGAGCAGCATCACCATGATTCGCCTCGGACTCTGCTGCACCTTTCGGGACCAGCCGATCAAGTTCGTCAATACGACAGCAACGGCCGCTGGTCGAATGCCGCGAGTCGAATTGCTGGCGAAGTTGAGCCGCCTTTGTCGAACCAACGCTGAGGCCCTGCTGGCCTCTCTGCAATTCTGTGCTGAGAACGGGATCGGTTGCTTTCGGGTCAACAGCCAGATTCTTCCGATCAAGACCCATCCGCAACTTGGGATACAGGTCGATGATCTGCCCGAAGGTGCCGAAATCATTCGTCGGTTCAGAGCATGCGGTGAGTTCGCCCGAGGACACGGACTGCGAACCTGCTTTCACCCGGACCAGTTCGTGGTCCTGAACTCACCCCGACCCGACGTGGTTGAGGCGTCGATTCGGGAACTGGAGTACCAGGCGGAAGTGGCCGAGTGGATCGGGGCCGATGTGGTCAACATTCATGGCGGCGGGGCCTACGGCGACAAGCAGAAGGCACTGGCCGATTTTGCCCGCAACCTGAACCGACTTTCACGCGGGTCCAGAAGCCGGCTGACCGTTGAGAACGACGACAAGACCTACACGCCTGCCGATCTGTTGCCGATCTGCAAGGCCGAAGGCATGCCGCTGGTTTACGACGTGCATCATCATCGCTGCAATCCCGATGGCATGAGCGTCGAACAAGCAACCGAGGAGAGCAGTGGCGACTTGGAACCGGGAGCCGATGTTCCATCATTTCCAGCCCGACTTGAAGGCTGGGACGGCCCGAAACCTGAGCGCCATCACGACTTCATCGACGTGAAGGACTTTCCGGAGTGCTGGCGATGACGGAATCTGACCGTCGAAGTCGAAGCCAAGGCAAAGGAACTGGCAGTGCTTCGACTTCGTAATGATTTGCAGCACACGCTTCAAAAGCCGCGGCGTCGACGGAAGATGAGGGCTCACTCATGAGATCTGATGCGGCGGTTGCATCGAATGGTGTCGCGAGACTCAGTCCAGATTCGCAGGTCGCCTCTCCGAAGCGCTTTCGGCGATCGAGGACGCGGGCGGGCCCGCGGCCTGTTGGACGATATGCAAGCCGCGGGTGTCGATCTGCAGGCTGGGCGTTCGACGGCCGAGCGCGAACAGTTGGCCCAACGGGAGCTCGACCTGAAGTTGCGCATCGGCGAGCTGGAAAAAGAAGTCGACAACGCGTCCCCCGAGAGGTGCTGCGCAGGAGTCGTGCGACGACAAGTCGCGCTGCTCGCATTCGTGGTCCTACAAGGTCGACCTACCGCGGCTGGCCGGGAAGCGCCGCACTGCGATGAAGGGCGGCTTCCGGCGAAAGAAGGACGCCGAGACTGCCCTGGTCGAGGTCTTGGCCTCCTCGGGGTCCGGAATGGCGGCCCACGACGGCGGTCAACGGCTGTCGGCGTGGTTGGACACCTGGCTCGACGGGAAGGTCGCCATGGGCCTTCGAGCGACGACCGCTCGCAGCTACCGGATGCACATCGATCGCTACTTGACGCCTCATCTCGGCCACCTCCGCCTGCGGGAGGTCAGCCCCACCGACGTGCAGGACCTCCTGACTGTTCTCAGCGGTCCTCGCGAAGGCGTGCGGCTGTCACCGTCGAGCGTCCGGCGAGTCCACGCGACGTTGCGATCGGCGCTGGGCACCGCGAAGCGCCGCCGGCTCATCTCGTACAACCCCGCTGCGGATGTTGACCTGCCACCAGCTTCGCGACCTCGGGTTCGACCCTGGGAAGCAGTCGAGCTTGGAAGGTTCCTCGACTACGCCGCCGCCGACCGGCTCGGGGCGCTGTTCGAAGTGATCGCCGCTACCGGCCTCCGCCGGGGCGAGTCGTTGGGGCTTCGCTGGGAGGACGTGGATCTGGAGCGGGGCCGGCTGGTCGTCCGGCGCCAGGTCATTCAGGTCGACGCGGCGGGCCGCCAGCCCTGCCCCTACTGCGGGCAAGCCCATGCCGAGGCGGCGTTCGGGCGGCCGAAGACAGCATCGGGGGAGGACCGAATCGTCGACCTGGACACCTCGACCGTGGGAGTGCTGCTCGGCCACCGACTCGCCCAGGATGCGGAGCGGGCCACACATCTGGGCGCCTACGTCGACCATGGGTTGATCTTCGCCCAGGAGAACGGCGACCCGATTCCACCCCAGCGGGTCACCGCACGCTTTCGCCAGCTCGTCGCGGAGACGGGCTTGCCCAGGATCCGCCTGCACGACCTTCGGCACGGCCAGGCCAGCCTCATGCTGGCAGCCGGCGTACCGATGGCGGTGGTCTCCAAACGGCTTGGCCACAGCTCGATCTCGATCACCAGCGACACCTACTCACACCTTCTCGAAGGTGTTGGCAGAGAGGCCGCCGAGGCAGCGATGCGCCTGGTGCCGCGCACACGGACAACCCTGAACCGACCGACGTGTCACAGCCGTGTAGGGACGTGGCCCGTTCGGCGATTCGCCGAGGGGTCTGGGCGCGGATCTGGTGACCATCTAGTACCGCCGGACGCCCGACTTGCGGAACGGATGCTCGTACACATCGGGCTGCCGCCGGCGAGTAGGAGACTTGACGCCGAGCACCCACACCTCGGTCGTCTCAGGCCGTCGGCCGCGGCAGCTCGGTTCGTCGAGGACCGAGCCTCAGCCATGGCGGCGAAGCTGTGCCGACGGCGAACGTCCTCCGCGGTCCCTCCCTCCCCGAAGCGCACCCGCTGGAAGCAAGTCCAGCAGAGCAAGTAGACGATCGGGGTCATCCTTCCCGAGTTCGTCGCGGATGCTCATCCGCAGCTCGCATCGGACTCGCTTTCCTCACTCGTGCTTTCGACCCGTGTCAAGTCGTTCGCGCGCGGTTGCCTTCAGCGCGATCGCTTGGTAGGCAGCCAGGGTGCTGGCCGACGAGCCGAAGCGCCCGGGCGAGTGCCAGCGCCGCTGACGGGTCGTACGCCACACTGTGCGAGGTCCTCGGGGCTCGCGCCTTCGCCGTGCGAGTTTCTCGTGGGCCAGACGGGCCGATCGTTGGGCCTTCAGCGCCGCTTCGAGTTCCTTCTGTGCAATCGCTCACTAACTCCATCCCACGCTGGGCCGCCTCCAGGGCTTCATGCTGGAAGTCCAGGAGACCGCTTGCCAGGTCGCGCTTCTTGGCGTCCTGTAGGTTCGGACGCAATCCGCGACCGGCGATCAGCCTGCAGGGCGCGCCAACCATGACTAGCCGCCATGGCGCGCACCCGGCCCGCGGGGATCCCGAAACACTCCCCGACCTCCCGCATCGAGGGCCAGTGATGTCCGCCAGGCCCATCGCTGCCCTCAACATAGAGCGACTGCGCCTGGCCCCATGGATAAGGTCCATGCCGCGGCCGACGCGCCAACTCGCTCATCCGAGCGCGACTTGCTTCACGTTCAACTTCGTTGCCGGCTTCGGTTTCCATACTCGTGCACCGCCCGGGTGACGTCCGCTTCGTGTCCGTCGTCTTGACCGCTTCCAGTGTCCGTCGCCAAGCGGACACCGAACGTCTTCTTGTGCGCGTGTCGCCGGACCATTCGCCGGATGATCGCCCACTGGGACCGAAGTCCACCCACGGCGCTGCAGGCGAGTACGGGTAGCACCCGGGTCGCCGAGGTCCAGGAGAAGACCGCGGGTCACCCCTCGACGATCAAGGGATGCCCAGGTCAGAACGGGTGCGCCGCCAGGGACTCGAACCCCGAACCCGCGGATTAAGAGTCCGCTGCTCTGCCAGTTGAGCTAGCGGCGCCAGGCCGCCGAGGTTATCAGGCGGTCCTCGCGCCCGAGAAATCATTCGCGGGCGCCTCGGCCGTTCGGTCGACCCCGAGCGACCGCAGGTCGAGGCGGACATCGTCCTCCACCGCTTCCGCGGTGTAGATCTCGCGCGACGTCGGGCCGGAGGGGTCGGCCAGGTCGGCGAGGAGGGCCAGCGGCACGCCGTGCGCCAGCCAGGTCATCACGCGCTCCTGAGGGGGAATCACACGCGTGTAGTTCGGCACTTCCAATCGGAGACTTGAGCCCGAGACCGGTACGAATCACCAATCCCACCGAACACGTGGGTAACAAGTAGGACACGGGATCTCGGCTTCTGGCGTCCTGGCACCGAGGATCAAGCAGTGGGACGTCACGGCGGCCTGTACCTCGGGTCTCGACGCACGGTTCTCGCCGGTGTCGCTGTGGCCGTGGTGGTAGCCGGCGGTGTCACGGCCGGGGCAGCGTTCGGTGTGAGGGACACCGGGAGGGGCGCTACCCAGGCCGTGACCCGACCCGCGGCCACCGTCGCCGTCCGGACGCCGACGCCGACGCCGACCGAGAGCCCGACCGCGACGCCCACCGCGACGCCGACCGTGCGGCCGCCGAGCGGGCCGCCCAGGTTCAGCAAGACGATCCGGCTCGGCTGGACCGGCGCCATCGTCAAGCAGGTCCAGCAGCGGCTGGTCTGGACCGGCCTGCCGCTCAAGGTCACCGGGACCTTCGACGCCGCGACCGTGACGGCCGTGAAGAAGTTCCAGGTCAAACAGTCGCTGAAGTCGACCGGACGCGTGGACAGGACCACGTACACGCGGCTCGCGCAGGTGACGCGACGCGGTCCCAAGCTGGACCCGCGCTGCTCGGGTGCCACGCACATCCTGTGCATCGACAAGAACCAGAAGGTGCTGCGCTACCTCGTGCACGGCAAGGTCGTGATGCTCCTCGACGTGCGCTTCGGGTCACCCGCGCTGCCGACGCGCGAGGGCGTGTTCGACATCTATGCGAAGAGCCGCTTCCACGTGTCCACGCTGTACCACACGCCCATGCCGTACGCGATGTTCTTCAGCGGCGGGCAGGCCGTGCACTACTCGATGTTCTTCCACGCCGTCGGGTACGCCGGTGCCTCGCACGGCTGCGTCAACGTCCGGGACATGGCGTCGATGGTGAAGCTGTTCGACGAGGCGCCGATCGGCACCAAGGTCGTCATCTACCGCACGTCCACGCAATAGGTGCCCACCCCGGCCGCCGCCGGTCGATCTTGAGCAACACGCCTGCGACGCGCCGGTGAGGGCGGCGTCCTGCTCAAGATCAACGAGAGGGGCGCCCGGAGGGCCGGGAACACGGGGGCGGGGTCGAACGTCATCGAGGTGTAGGTCCGGGGCGCCGTTGTTCCCCCCGTGCGGCGGTGCTCCGGACCTCTCCCGCGTCAGGCGCCGGCGGCGGTGACGATGAAGTCGGTGACGAAGCCCGCGGTGAGGCCGAGCAGGATCCCCCAGTACATGACCTGGCGGTGGCCGAGCTTCATGGCCATGCCGGTGAGCTGGATGACGACGTAGAGGATCGATCCGGCAGCGAGAGCCAGGAACGCGACGTACAGCGCGTCGCTGGTCACCGACTGGCCGAGGATCGTCCCGAGGAAGGTCGGTCCGCCGCCGATGAGGCCCAGCACCCCGAGCAGGGCCCAGCTCGGCCGACTGTCCTCGGCGGCCAACGGCGCGGTGATGCCGAAGCCCTCCGTGGCGTTGTGCAGGCCGAAGCCGATGACGAGCAGCACGGCCAGGCTGATCTCGCCGCTCGCCGCCGACTGGCCGATCGCCAGCCCTTCGGAGAAGTTGTGCAGGCCGATGCCGACGGCGATGAGCAGGGCCAGCCGGCGGCCCGCGGTGGCGGTGAGGCCGAGCCGGGCCGGCCGCTCCGCAGTGGCCATGGCTCCCGGTCCGATGGACTGCTTGGCGTCGCCGGTGCCCGCGCCGGTGCCCGCGTCGGAGGTCGCGGCCGCGCGCGCTCGCACCGACATCCAGCGCTCGTAGTACGCGAGGGACATCAGGCCGACGCCGACGCCGACGAACAGCAGCGCGGCCAGCCCGATGAAGGAGGTCCATGGCCCGGAGTGGTCGACCTTGGCGGCCGTCAGGGCCGCGTCGACGGGTTCCTGCGCGTGGCTGAGCACGTCGACGAGCAGGAAGACCAGGATGCCGATGGCGATCGCGTTGAGGAAGGCGCGCAACGCGGGGGAGGCGTTGCGGACCCGCCCGATGGGCAGCCCGATGAAGATGGTCACGCCGGCGATGAAGCCGAGGAGGGTGATGCTCGCAGCCGACACGCCAGCCATCCTGCTCCGTGCGCATGGCCCGGTGCCAGCGCTTTGTTAGGGCAGCCTAACCTCACCGGGCCTTGGGTGCCAACCCAACCCGGCGCGTCGGCCCATTGGAAATCCTTGGGCGTCCAACTAATATGTTTGACGTCAAAGTACTTCGCCGAGCTCGCCGAGCTCGCCGGGCTGTCCGGCTGCCGAGAGGTTCTCCATGGAAGACCCGAACGCCCTGAGCGTGCCGACCCACCCGGTTCGGGTCGTCACCGCGGCCAGCCTGTTCGACGGCCACGACGCGTCGATCAACATCATGCGGCGGATCCTGCAGGCGCAGGGGGCGGAGGTCATCCACCTCGGGCACGACCGCAGCGTCGAGCAGGTGGTGACGGCCGCCGTCCAGGAGGACGCGAACGCGGTCGCGATCAGCTCGTACCAGGGCGGACACGTCGAGTACTTCACGTACCTGGCCGAGCAGCTTGCCGCCCGCGGGGCCGGGCACGTGCGGCTGTACGGCGGCGGTGGCGGAGTCATCGTGCCGGCGGAGGTGGCGCTGCTGCGCGAGCGCGGCGTCACGATCTTCACGCCGGAGGACGGCCAGCACCTGGGCCTGGCCCGCATGGTGAACCGCATCATCGCCGAGGCGGACACCGACCTGAGCGCGACGCCGCCGGCGGTCGACGCGGTGCTGGCCGGCGACCAGGGCGCGCTGGCCCGCGCGATCACGGTGCTCGAGTCCGCCGTCGACGCTGCCGCGGACCTGCGGGTGGCGCTGCTCGCCGCGGCGGACGGCCGGACCGTGCCGGTGCTCGGCATCACCGGGACCGGCGGCTCCGGCAAGTCCTCGCTCACCGACGAGCTGGTACGCCGGCTGCGGGTCGACCAGGAGGACAAGGTCAAGGTCGCCGTGATCGCCGTCGACCCCACCCGCCGCCGCGCCGGCGGCGCCCTGCTCGGCGACCGGATCCGGATGAACAGTCTCGACGGCGGCCCGGTGTTCTTCCGTTCGATGGCGACCCGCGGTGCGGGCAGCGAGCTGCCGGCGCACCTGGCCGACGTGATCGTGGCGTGCAAAGCGGCCGGGTACGACCTGGTCGTCGTCGAGACGCCCGGGATCGGGCAGGGCGACGCGGCGATCGTGCCGTTCGTCGATGCCTCGCTGTACGTGATGACGCCGGAGTACGGCGCTGCGTCGCAGCTCGAGAAGATCGACATGCTCGACTTCGCCGACGCGGTGGTCGTGAACAAGTACGAGCGGCGCGGCGCCGACGACGCGCGGCGGGACGTGGCCCGTCAGCTGGTGCGGAACCGGGAGGCGTTCGGGGTCCGGTGGGAGGACATGCCGGTCTTCGGCACCAGCGCGGCGCGCTTCGACGACGACGGCGTGACGGCCCTGTACCAGTTCGTCCGGAACCTGCTCGCCGAGCAGGGTCTCACCGTTCAGCCGGGGCGCCTCGCGCCGGTGCCGACGAAGGTGTCGACCGGGCTGACGACGATGGTGCCAGCGGCCCGGGTGCGGTACCTCGCCGAGGTGGCGGAGACCGTGCGCGGCTACCACGTGGCGACCGAACGGCTGGCCGGCGCGGCCCGGCGCCGGCAGGCGGTGACGACGACCATCGCGGAGCTGGCGGCCGCGGGTGCCGGCGATGCCACGACGGCCGAGGTCGCGGGCGTCCTGGACGCGGTCGAGGCCGAGCTGGAGCGGCTGGACCGCCCGGGCACCGACCCGGACGGGGTCCGCGCCCAGCTGGCGCACTGGCCCGCGACGGTCGAGCAGTACGCCGCTGGCGAGCTGGTCTTCCACGTGCGCGGCCGCGAGGTGGTGACGCCGCTGCGGCGCACGACGTTGTCCGGCACGTCGGTGCCGCGGGTGGCGCTGCCGCGTACGGCCGACCACGGCGAGCTGGTGCGCTACCTGCGCGGGGAGAACCTGCCCGGTCGGTTCCCGTTCACGGCCGGGGTCTTCCCGCTCAAGCGTGACGCCGAGGCGCCGGCACGGATGTTCGCCGGCGAGGGCGACCCGTTCCGGACGAACAAGCGGTTCCACCTGCTGGCGGCGGGCGCCGAGGCGACCCGGCTGTCGACGGCGTTCGACTCGGTGACGCTGTACGGGCGCGACCCGGCGCCGCAGCCCGACGTCTACGGCAAGGTCGGGACGTCCGGGGTGTCGATCGCGACGCTGGACGACATGAAGGCGCTGTACGCCGGTTTCGACCTGGTCGCGCCGACGACGTCGGTGTCGATGACGATCAACGGTCCGGCGCCGGCGATCCTGGCGATGTTCCTCAGCACAGCGGTCGACCAGCAGCTGGACGCCTTCGCCGGGCGCGAGGGCCGGGACCCGTCGCCGGTGGAGGCCGCGGGCATCCGCGCGCAGGTGCTCAGCACGGTTCGCGGCACGGTGCAGGCGGACATCCTCAAGGAGGACCAGGGCCAGAACACCTGCATCTTCTCGACCGAGTTCGCGCTGCGTTGCATGGCGGACGTGCAGGAGTGGTTCATCGAGCACCAGGTGCGCAACTTCTACTCGGTGTCGATCTCGGGCTACCACATCGCCGAGGCGGGGGCGAACCCCATCACCCAGCTCGCGTTCACGCTCGCGAACGGGTTCACGTTCGTCGAGGCGTACCTCGCGCGCGGGATGGCGATCGACGACTTCGCGCCGAACCTCTCGTTCTTCTTCAGCAACGGGATGGACGCCGAGTACACCGTGCTCGGCCGGGTGGCGCGGCGGATCTGGGCGATCGGGATGCGCGAGCGGTACGGAGCAGGGGAGCGCTCGCAGAAGCTGAAGTACCACGTGCAGACCTCGGGCCGCTCGCTGCACGCGCAGGAGATGGACTTCAACGACATCCGGACGACGCTGCAGGCGCTGTGCGCGATCTACGACCACTGCAACTCGCTGCACACCAACGCGTACGACGAGGCGGTGACGACGCCGAGCCAGCACTCCGTACGCAGGGCGCTGGCGATCCAGATGATCATCGACAAGGAGTGGGGGCTGGCCGGGGTGGAGAACCCGCTGCAGGGCTCGTACGTCGTCGACGAGCTCACCGAGCTGGTCGAGGAGGCGGTGCTCGCGGAGTTCGAACGGCTCTCCGAGCGCGGCGGTGTGCTGGGCGCGATGGAGACCGGGTACCAGCGCGGCCGGATCCAGGACGAGTCGATGGCGTACGAGCAGCGCAAGCACGACGGGTCGTTGCCGCTGGTCGGCGTCAACACGTTCCTGGACCCCACGCCGGCCACCGAGCACCCGCGGCTCGAGCTGGCCAGGGCGACCGTCGAGGAGAAGGAGTCCCAGCTGGAGCGGCTGGCGGCCTTCCAGGCCGAGCACCGCGGCGAGGCGGACGCGGCGCTGGCCCGGCTCAAGGAGGTCGCGACGTCCGGGGGGAACGTCTTCGGCGAGCTCATGGACGCGGTAAGGGTCTGCTCGCTCGGTCAGCTCACCCAGGCGTTCTTCGAGGTCGGCGGTCAGTACCGCCGCAACGTATGACCCCGGCTCCGCACTTCGCGATGATGAGGCCGTGAGCGAGCCCCGCACGACGGCGCTGCCGTACGACCCCATCGCCGAGGCGCAGCGGCAGTGGGTGGAGCGCGGCTGGGGTCACGCGGCGGACGGGATGGCCGCCGTCACCTCGGTGATGCGGGCGCACCAGATCATGCTGGCCAGGGTCGACGAGGTCCTGAGACCGTTCGGTCTCACATTCGCGCGCTACGAGATGCTCATGCTGCTGCTGTTCTCCCGCAGCGGCGCGCTGCCGCTGTCCAAGGTGGGCTCGCGGCTCCAGGTGCACCCCGCGTCGGTGACGAACGTCGTGGACCGGTTGGAGGCCCAGGGCCTGGTCCGCCGGGCGCCGCACCCCAGCGACGGCCGAGGAGTGCTCGCGGAGATCACCCCGGCCGGCCGCGACCTCGCCCAGCAGGCCACCGCCGCGCTCAACGAGGCCGTGTTCGCGGCTCCGGGGCTGGACCCGGCCCGCGTCGCCGACCTGGTCGGCGTCCTGCTCGAGCTCCGCCGCGACGCCGGCGACTTCTAGGACCAACGGCGTGGAGGGCCGGACAGGCGGCCGCGGCGAGTGGGACGATGCCCGGGTCGGGGCGGCGTGGGCCCGCTCCCGAGCAGGAGGCTGCAATGGGGTTCTGGTCGTGGTTCTTCCTGCTGCTGATCTTCATCCCGCTGCTGCTCGTGTACGCGATGACGATCTGGAACATCTTCACCAGGCCGGGGATGCCCGGCCTGCACCGGGCCCTGTGGCTGGTCGTCGTCGTGGTCTTCCCGTTCGTGGGGACGCTGGTGTACCTCGTCATCCACGGCAACAACATCGGCGCCCAGCGGGGGATGGAGCGTCGGGCCGAGGACATCGGCACCGGTCGCGCACCGGTCTGAACGGCGCCGGTCCGGACGCGGTCGCGGAACCAGTCGCCCGTCCCGCACGTCACCTGGGGGTGAAGCCGAGCCGCGGGTGGTGGGTGGGCGCCGCCCTGACCGCGGCCGCCGGGCTGCTCGCCGGCTGCTCCTCGGGATCGTCGCCCGCCCCGAACCCGTCGGCGTCCACCCCGTCGCCGACCGCCTCGACCGGCCAGACCCTGCCGTCCAGCGCCGGCCCGACGTACGCCGTCGCGCAGGGACCGAAGCCCCCGGCCACCGGCGCCTGGGTGGGTGCGTGGGTGAAGCCGGCCAAGGCCGGGCAGTTCGCCCGCGTGGAGGCGGTGGGCAGCTTCGAGACCGCGACCGGGCACGCGCTCGACCTCGTCCACGTGTACCACCCGTGGAAGGACCCGTTCCCGGACGCGGCCGACCTCTCGTTCCTGCAGCAGGGCAAGCAGCTGATGATCTCCTGGTCCGGGACGGACACCAAGCCGATCCTGGCCGGGACGTACGACGACCTGATCACCCAGCGCGCCACCGAGCTGAAGTCGCTCGGCCAGCCGGTCCTGCTGCGCTGGCGGTGGGAGATGAACCGGCCCAACCTCGACGCCACGGTCGGATCGCCGGCCGACTACGTCGCAGCCTGGAAGCACATCCGCTCCATCTTCCGGCAGGTCGGCGCCACCAACGTCGGCTGGGTGTGGTGCCCGCTGGCTGGCAACTTCACCGCGACGGACGCCGCCGCGTACTACCCCGGCGACGACCAGGTCGAATGGCTCTGCGCGGACGTCTACGCGATCGGCACCGACCGCTCGTTCGGCGACGTCGCCGGCGACTTCATGACCTGGGCTGCCGCGCACCCCAAGCCGATCGTGATCGGTGAGTACGGCTCGGAGAAGACCGACCCCGCGGCCAAGGCTGCATGGATCGCGGGCGCGACGGCGTACGCGCAGGCGCACCCGCAGATCAAGGCACTGGTGTACTTCGACGCGGACCGCGTGGACGACCACGGTGTGCAGCGCGACTTCCGGGTGACCACGGACCCGGCCGTCCTGCACGCCTACCAGGCGATGCTCGCCGACCCCTGGTTCCACCGCGCGGGGTGAGCGCCGCCGCCGGCAACCGCTAGCCACCGTAGGTCTCGGCTCGAGGACGAAGAGGGGGATCAGGCGCTCAGTCCTGAGCTGGTACTCGGCGTACGGCGGGAACGCCGCGACGGCGCGCTCCCACCACAGCTCAATCTCCGCGCCGTGCGCCTGGTGCGCGACCATGTCCTGCGGGTGCGGGCCGTCCTGCAGCACCAGCGGGTCGGCGACGATGTTGAAGTACCAGGTCGGGTGCTTCGGCGCCCCGCCCATCGACGCGACGACCGCGTACCTCCCGTCGTGCTCCACGCGCATCAGCGGGTTCTTGCGGATCTTTGCCCGTCCGGGCTCCCCGGGTGGTGAGGATGACCACCGGGTAGCCGTGCCGCGTGTTGGTCTCGGTACCGCCGGAGCGTTCGTACTGCTCGACCTGTTCGCGGACGAAGTCCGCGGGGCCGGGCTCGTACACGCCGTCGAGAGGCATGACTTCATGCAAGCACGGGCGCGCGCCGGGCGCCGTGCGAGGGTGGGCCGGTGCAGCGGGCGCGGGCGGCGGGTGGGAGCGCGGTCTTCTTCGTCGTCGCGCCGGTCGTGGTGGCCG
Source organism: uncultured Actinomycetota bacterium (assembly GCA_963711005.1). Taxonomy (GTDB): domain Bacteria; phylum Actinomycetota; class Actinomycetes; order Prado026; family Prado026; genus CAVQCJ01. The sequence continues at coordinate 43,442 of CAVQCJ010000004.1, forward strand.
GAGTCGTGCCCTGGCTGCTCACCGGCTGGTCAAGCGGCCCGGCGCCCAGGTGGTACGTCGCGGTGCGGCTGGTCGGTGTGGTGCTGGTCGTGGCCGGCGCCGGCGCGCTGCTCGCCTCGTTCGGCCGGTTCGTGCTCGAGGGTCGCGGGACCCCGGCCCCGGTGGCCCCGACGGAGGAGCTGGTCGTCGGCGGCCTCTACCGATACGTGCGGAACCCGATGTACGTCGCCGTCGTCGCGCTGATCGTCGGCCAGGCGATGCTGCTGGCACGGCCGGTCCTGCTGGCGTACGCGGCGGTGGTCTGGGCGGCGACGGCGTTGTTCGCGCGGTGGTACGAGGAGCCGGCGCTGCGACGGCGGTACGGGACGCAGTACGAAGACTACCGGCGCTCGGTCCGGGCATGGATCCCGCGGCGTCCCTAGTGGTGTGCCGACGCCCGGGCCGAAGGCCCGACGGCTACCTTCTCGGCTCGTACCGCATCGCCACTGCCCCCGAACCGAACTCCAGCCGGCTCACGAGCTTCAAGTCGACAGTCTTCGACAGCCCTGCGAACAACGTCGGCCCGTGGCCCGCGAGCCTGGGATGCACCACGAACTCGTACTCGTCGATCAGTCCCAGCTCCGCCAACGCCAGTGGGAGCTTCACACCTCCCACGAACAGTCCCCGGCCCGACTCCCGCTTGAGCTGCTGAACGGCCTTGCCCAGATCGCCGCGTACGAGCTCCGCGTTCCAGTCGACCTGCTCCAGGCTGCTGGACACGACGTACTTCTTCGCCGCGTCGATCGTCCGGGCGAAGGGTTCCATCCAGTCAGGTCTGGCTCCCGTCGGCGCCGGCGGCCGCCACGCCGACTCCATCAGCTCGTAAGTCACCCGGCCGAGGAGAAGGGCGTCGGCCTGGTTGAGGGTCTCGGCCGCGTGACGGTGCAAGTCCTCGTCCGCGGGGATCGCACGATGATCGCAGCACCCGTCCAAGGTGATGTTGATGGAGTACCGAAGGGGTCGCATCGCCGCAAGGTACCGGCGCTAGCCGGGGGATTCTTCGGAGCTGTGGCCGGGCGAGCCGGTGCCGTACCAACGCTGCCCCCAGAAGAGGTGAGTGGACAGCCCCGGCCAGCCAGATGGTGTGTCGATCGGAGCAGGAACGCGGGCAGCCCTGCCGGACTCTGGGGTGAGTGACGGGACTTGAACCCGCGACCCCCTGGACCACAACCAGGTGCTCTACCAGCTGAGCTACACCCACCATGAGCGCCGCCGACGTGCAGCGGCCGAAGCAGTGTACAAGGGTCCGTGGTCGACCCGGACCTGCGTTTCAGGCCTCCGGCAGCACCTCGACCGCCGCCGGCTCCTCGGCCGGCGGCGGGCCGAACCGCGAGGCGATCTGCCGGGCCGCGGAGCTGTCGGGGCCCGGCGCCGGCACGAACACGGCTTCGCGGTAGTACCGGAGCTCCTCGATGCTCTCGAGGATGTCGGCGAGGGCCCGGTGGCCGCCGTGCTTGGCGGGAGCCGCGAAGTACGCCCGGGGGAACCAGCGCCGGGACAGCTCCTTGATCGTCGAGACGTCGACGAGCCGGTAGTGCAGGTGGGCGTCCAGCCCGGGCAGGTCCCGGGCGATGAAGCCGCGGTCGGTGTAGACCGAGCTGCCGGCCAGGGGGGCCTTCCGTGGCTCCGGGACGTGATCGCGGACGTACGCCAGGACCTGGGCCTCGGCGTCGGCCAGCGTGGTGCCGCTCGGCAGCTCGGCCAGCAGCCCGGAGGCGGTGTGCATGTCGACGACGACCTGGTTCATGTCGACCAGGGAGGCGTCCGGGGGCCGGATGACGATGTCCACCCCCTCGCCGAGGACGTTGAGGTCGGAGTCGGTGACGACCACGGCGATCTCCACGAGGGCGTCGCGGTCGAGGTCGAGCCCGGTCATCTCGCAGTCGATCCAGACCAGGCGCCCGTCGTTCGTCATGGCGGCGAGGCTATCGTTCCGGCCCGCCTGAGCGCGTGCGGGCCCGGGTGGTCAGCCGACCGTCAGCTGGGCGGCGCAGGCGTCGGTCGTCGCCGGGTCGGCGGCCGAGCCGGCCGTCGCCAGCCAGGTCCCGGTGGTCCCGCTCGCCGTGCCCCCGGCCACCGTCACCTGGAGCCGGAACGCTTTCAGCGCCCCGGGCGCGACGCTCGCGGTCTTGTACGTCCCGGCCACCACGGCCGCGGTGATGTCCGTCGTCCCGCTGGTGCCCACCACGTAGTGGACCGTGAACGGGGCGGCCGTTCCCGGCGCGCGCAGCGTGAGCGCGTCCGCGAAGGTGGCGTCGTTCTGCAGCGAGAGCACGAACGTGGTGGTCGTCGCCGTCGTGGTCGTGGCCCGGGTCTGACCGGCACCCGTCGTGTTGTAGACGTTGTTGCCGGTGAGCTTGGACTCGGTCGACAGGCGGACGCGGCAGTCGGGCCGGCCGGTCGGCGGTGGCGGGCCGCCCGACAGGGACAGGACCTCCTGGATGTCGGTCTGGCCACCGCCGCCCATCCGGGTGCCGCCGTCGGCGATGTAGAAGCTGCCGTTGTACAGCGCCGCCATGATCCCGTGCCGCGCCGTCGGCATCGGCGTCAGCTCGCGCCAGGTGTCCGTGCTCGTGTCGTACGCCTCCACCTGGCTGTACGTGGAGCCGCAGCACTCCCCGCCGATCGTGAGGATCTCGGTGCCGACGACGGCTGTGGCCATGCCGGCACGCAGCGTCGGGATCGGCGCCAGCCCGGTGACCCACTTGCCGGTGAGGAAGTCGTACGCGTCGTTCTGCGGCTGCACGCTGTTTCCGTACCTGCGGCCGCCGATCACGTACATCCGGTCGCCGACGACGGCAGCGGCGACGTGGTCGCGGCGCTCGGGCAGGTCGGGCAGCGACGTCCAGCTGTTGGCGACCGGGTCGTACACGTCGAAGAAGGCGACGGTGGAACCAGAGTGGAAGCCGCCGGCCAGGTAGATCTTGCCCTGGTAGACCGCGATGCCGGCTGCGCCCCGGTCCCGCCCGCTGGGGAGCGAGGCCCCAGACGTGATCGAGTCGGTCGCCGGATCGTAGATGTACACGGTGCCGTAGCTCACGCCGGTGCCGGGGTAACCGTCCAGGCCGCCGACGTAGTAGATCTTGTTGTTCAGCGCGACCGCGCCGATGTGGTCCATCGCCACCGGGAGCGGCGCCACCGTGCTCCAGGTGTGGCTCACCGGGTCGAACGCCTGCTGGACCGTCGACTTGCCGCCCGCCAGGTAGATCTTCGAGCCGACCGTGACGTACGTGACCTCCTGGCGCCGGAAGCCGCTGGGCTGCTCGGTGGTCCAGGTGCCGCTGGCCGTGGCTGCCGCCGCGGCCGGGCCGGCCGTGCCCCCGGCGGCCAGCGCGGCCAGCGGGGGCGCCGCCGCCGCGAGCAGGCTCACGGCGACGACCAGGACGACGGCTCCGCGGCGGTTCATCGCACCCTCATGCTCCTCAGGTCTTCAGCTGGCCGTCAACGGCGTCCTTCGCGCTGGAGTCGCGGCTCGACGTGGCCGTGACCAGGAAGTCCCTGGTGACGCCGGTCGCCGCGTTCGCCGCGATCGTCACCACCATCCTGATGACCAGCCCGCCACCGGCGTTGATGCTGGCAGTCTTGTAGGTCCCGGCGAGAACTGCTGCGGTGATGTCCGTCGTCCCGCTGGGGCCCTTGAGGTACTTGACGGTGAACCCGGTCTGCGTCCCGGCACCCTTGACCAGGTAGCTGTCGGGGCTCGAGCTGTCGTTCCAGATCTTGACGACGAAGGTCTTCGAGGTGCCCCGCGCGGTCGTGACGGTGCGGGTCTGGCCGACGCCGGTGGTGTTGTAGATGTTGTTGCCGAGCGCGGAGGCGTCGCCGCTCTTCTTGATCGTCAGGTCCGGCTGAGAGGTGGCGCTGGCGCCGTCGACTGTGGCCTCGAGCAGGTCCCACGTCCCGGACAGCGGGTCGATGGCGGGCGAGGTGCCGAGGAGGCCGACGGCGACCCCGGTGTGCCCGTCCAGCCAGGACGCCGGCACCGTGATCGGGCTGCCGATGGTCTGCACGGCCCCGGTCACTCCGCCGGTGACGGTCTGGAACGCCGGCTGCACCGTGTGAGCGGTCGGGTTGACGTCGAGGTAGAGCTCGACCTGGTCCGGCCCCGGCAGGGTGATCGGCGTCACCGCCGAGCTGGTGAGCACGCCGCCGATCTTGCTGACGGCGACCGCCCCGCCGCCGGAGTCGCCGGTGAGCGCGACCTCGACGTAGTCGCTCTGGGTGCCGGTGCCCACCTGGAGGCCGATGTACTGCCCGGGGACCGCTGACGTGCCGGCCCACGGCGAGACGATCCGGGTGTGCGCGGTGAACGGCTTCGTGCCCGGGGCCACGCCGAACTGGAACCCGTACGACTGGTTGCCGGTCGAGGCGTTGCCCGCCGACAGCTGGTCGATGGTGAGCACGCCAGGGGCGCCGCCGGCCGTCAGCTTGGTCGGGTCGTAGAGCGTCCGGTAGTCGGCAGTGCCGTTCGTCATCAGTCCGGTGAAGCCCATGTCGAGCAGCCCGCCGAACGTGCTGTCGAAGTTGTACGACGCGGGCAGCGACTTGCCCAGCCCGTTGGTCGCGTCGATCGCGAACGGGTCGGAGGTGTCCGCCACCCCGTCGTTGTCGTCGTCCGGGTCGTTCAGGTCGGAGACATGGTCGCCGTCCCAGTCGTGCGGGGCGTCGCCGGCCGAGCACGGGTCGGTGCCGTTGTCGATCTCGTCGGCGTTGGTGAAGCCGTCGCCGTCCTCGTCGAGCGAGGTGCTGTACACGCCCGTGCAGGTCCCGCCGCCGCCACCGCCGAAGTCGGACGGCTCGTACACGTAGATGTTCTGGTTGCCCACGTCGGCGACCCAGATCGTGCCCGGGAACGCCTCGGTGTCGCTCATCGCGACGATGTCCAGCGGGTGCACGCCGACGTTCGAGAACAGCGTGGTCTTGCCCGTGTTCACCGTGCCGGTGCCGTCCACCTGGATGCGCTCGACGTAGTTGTCGTACGCCGCGAGCAGCAGGTCGCCCTTCATGGCGCCGCCGAAGTTGGAGGCGGTGTACTCGGCGATGCCGTTGGACGAGCTCGGGTCGGTGGACAGCACGGGCCGCGCCGCGCTCCCGGCCAGCTCGTAGTCGCACTCGATCGGGTTGGCAGCCAGGATCGGCGACTGCCCGTTGAACGTGTTGGCCTTGTTGCCACGGGTCGGGTTGGGGTGCCCGCCGTAGTACCCCTGGGTGACGACGTGCAGGCTGTCCGGGCCGGTGACGCCAGGCTCGTTGATGGCGTTCGTGCAGTTCCCGGCCGGTCCCTCGTTGACCGGGTAGTTGCCCTGTCCGGCGTTGTGGCCGTTGTCGTCGGTGTACATGACACCCTTGCTGGAGATCAGCAGGTCGTACGGGTTCCGGAAGCCGGTCGCGTAGACCTGGACCGGGCCGCCGGCCACCTGGACCGCCTGGTTGTTGCCGTTGTCGCCGCCGAACGGGTCGTTCGAGTCGACCGTGCCCGGCCGGTTCGGGTCGTCCAGCGTCGGCAGGTCGTACGTCGTCGTGCCGATCGCGCTGAGGTCGATGGTCAGGATCGCCCCGGACAGCGCGGTCTCCGGCATGTCGGCGAACACGTGCGAGGGCGCGCCCATGTTCGTGTTGCCGCCCTGCGCGACGTAGAGCATCGTGCCGGCGGCGTTGATCGCCAGCCCGTTGGTCGAGTGGTTCTCCTCCGAGCGGGGCAGACCGCGGACGATGTCGAACTTCGACCAGGCGGTGCCGTTCCAGGTGAGCTTGGAGACCATCCCGGAGTTCGTGTCCAGGTTCAGGTCGCCGCGCGGGCCACCGCCGTACCGGGGGTCGCTGGAGGTGACGTACACGATCGGACGGGTAGCGGTACCCTGGACGATCATCCCGGTCGCCTGCCGCACCCCGAGGGTGTTGTTCACGGCGCCGTCGTCGTCGTGGTTGGGGATGTTCTTGATCAGCAGCACCGTCTCGGTGGCCGTCACCTTGTAGTTGTTCGGTCCGTTCCTGGCGACCTTGTAGATGTAGAGGGTGCCGTCCTGCTGGAGCACGTACAGGCGCCCGTCCGGCCCCCACTGCAGCGTGGTCGGCCGGGTCGAGATCTCACCCGCCAGCAGGCTCTTGCCGAACGAGATGGCAGCCGGTGCCGCCGGCACCGCCGAGGCCGGGTGGGCCGCGGCAAACGACGCCGCGACCAGCGCTCCGGTGCCGATGAATGTCCCAACCAGCTGCCTTGGCTTGCGACGGAGCATGGCCACCCTCCACCCCGACGGGGCCCGCCCCAGGTCCCGAGTGGCGCCAGCATGCACCCATCCGGGGGATCGCGGATGCAAATGAAGGGAGTTTGACGGCTTGTGAGCGGGTCGATCCCGATCGTGATCATTGGACCTGATCGGCCGAACAGGGGTTGTGTCCGGGCGGCAGGGGGTGTTGCATCCGGGCAACCCGACTCGGGAAGGGGCACCCGAGATGAGCAGAACTGTCTGGTCCGTGGCGGCCGTGTCCGTCGCAGTCCTGGCCGTCGCCGTGGCACCGATGAACGCCGGGGCCGCGCCGGCACCGATCGTCTGGGGCGCGACCGTGAACGCGACGGGGACGCAGGCGCCGATCGACGCGGTACACGTGTTCGAGACGAAGGTCGGGCGCAACGTTGCCGCGATCCGCGACTTCCTGTCCTGGGACTCGCCGTTCCCGACGTCGTACGAGAACGCGTTGAAGGCCGACGGCACCACGATCCTGCTGTCGGTGGCGACCAGCCGCTCGACGGGCGGGATCAAGTGGGCGACCATCGCGGCCGCCGCGCCCGGGTCGGCCCTGTACAACGACATGGTGTCCTGGGCGGACCGGATCCGGGACTTCCAGGCACCGATGTACATCACCCTCCAGCACGAGCCGGAGGCGGGGACCAAGACGGGCCTGGGGACGTCGGCCGACTACATCGCGGCGTGGCGCAAGTGGGTGTCGGTCCTGCAGGCCGAGGGCGCGACCAACGCCAAGACCATGTGGATCACGACGGCGTTCGCGCACAAGCTCGGCCCCAAGGACCGCCGGCAGGCGTCGAAGTGGTACCCGGGTGACGACGTCGTCGACGCCATGGCGGTGGACGCCTACAACTGGTACACGTGCCGCAAGAGCGTGCAGAACCCCTGGAACTCGCTGCAGACCCTGCTGTCGGGGTTCATGACGTTCTCCCAGGCGCACCCGGGCAAGGAGATGTGGCTGGCCGAGTACGCCTCGGTCGAGGACCCCGCTCAGGCTGGACGGAAAGCCGCCTGGCTGAACGACGCGCGGGCCCTGCTGCAGACGCCGGCGTACGCGCGGTTCCGCGGCGTCCTCTACTTCGACCTGAACAAGGCCTGCGACTGGCGGGTGGAGACCCCGCCGGCCACGCTGGCCACGTTCGCGGCGATGGGCCAGGACCCGTACTTCGCCGGCTGACACGTCCGGGCCGGGGTGCGGCGGCGGTCCTAGACTCGTCGCACCCCCTGTAGCTCAGTGGACAGAGCGGCGGACTTCTAATCCGCGGGTCGCAGGTTCAAGTCCTGCCAGGGGGACCCACTCCGACCAGGGCAACTGGCATCCGGCATGAACATGCAGGAGGTCTCTGCCCAACTCGGCCACGCCGACTCCGTGATCACCGCGAAGGTCTACGCGCACCTGCTGCCGAATGAGGTTCAGCGCTCCGCAGACCGCTATGACGCCTGGCTGGCTTCGGAGCGTGAGCGGGCCGAGGTGGAGTCACGGAACGTAGTGCCGCTGCATGGGCGGGGCTGAGAGCAACAGCCCTATAACGGCACTTCGGTGCGAACCAGCTCCGCGCGCGATGCAGGTCTTATCCTCCGCCCATGCGAGCAGTGGCTGCCCGTGGCCTCATGACCGCTCTGGTCAGTGCGATCGGAGTGGCCGCCTGCTCCGGGCCTCTGCCCGCCCCAGTGCCGCGCCCGCAGCCGGCAGCACCCTGCTTGCCCGGGTGACTGCGGCGGTACGGCTCGACACGTCGAGCTGTCGGTAGATGTTCTTGAGGTGGGTTCCGACCGTCGCCTCTGAGATGTCGAGTCGTCGGGCGATCTGCGCGTTGGTGTGACCGGCGGCCAGCAGGTGCAGCACGGCGCGCTGTCGAGGAGTCAGCCGCGGTACCCGCTCGTGGCGCTGCTCCGCGTCCATGATCATCTGGTACAGGTGCGGTCGCAGCAGGGTCAGCAGCGCCCGATCCCGTTCGGTGAAGTCCGGCCCGCGCCCGCGGAAAAGGATCAGCCGCAGAGTCCGGCCCGGTGGCGAGCCCGGGGGAGCCGACAGGGTCAGCATCAGGTCGTGCTCGAACCCCAGAGGTCGGCAGATGCCGCATCGATCGCCGCGGCTGCGCCACTGGCGGGCGGAGTAGAAGTCGCCGATCCCGACGACGCTGCGCAGGTCACCCGTCCGGTCCGGGTAGCTGCACGGCCCACACTCCCAGTAGTGCTGCCAGTTCACCGGGTCCACGTCGGTGACCACTCGCTCGCCCGGGTCCGGGACGGACGGGATGACCCAGGGGGTCGTCTGCAGGAACCAGGTCCGCTGCCGCACGCTGTCCAGTCCCGCGAAACCGATGGCGTCGCAGGGGATCTGGCCCATCAGGTCCGTCAGCAGGGACCTCGGGAGCCCTTCGCCGTCCGGCAGGTCGGGGCGTCGCGCGGTCGCGATCGAGGCCAGGGACTCCAGGTCCCGGTCGCTGGGACGGGTCGAGCTGGTCATCAAACCCCCGGGAGACGTGCGCCGGTGTCGAGTCACACCGTATCCCCAGAACCGGGTATGGCGTCTTACGAAACCGCCGACCGAGACTCGATCCGCCCGACGATCCTCGGACGGAGGAAGGCACGTGGCCCAGACCGCAGACCGTGCCCCTGGCGCAGGTGCGCGCCCGCGTGCCCGAGCCCGGCGCGCGGCACTGGTCACCGTGCCCGTGCTGGCGATCGCCGTTGCGCTGGTCGCCGGCCTCCAGTTCGCCTCGCACAGGCCTGCGGCGGGCGAGGTGAGCGGCTCGCCCCCGAGCGCGAGACCGTTCCCGGGAGAGACCGGATTCACCTCCACGCTCGATGCTGGGAGGTACGTGACCTCCGATCCTTTCTCCGTCAAGGTGTCCGTCACCGTGCCTGCTGGCTGGAAGGGTGAGGTGGGCGGCCCCTACGCAGTCTTCCTCAGCACGGCGGATGGTTCCGGCAACGACGGCCCAGCGGTGCTCACCCTGGTGCTCTCGCCAGCCGTGTACGCGGATTCCTGCCAGGGCCAATCACCCGGCTCGCTGTCGGCGTCGGTCAACGATTTCGTGAAGGCGATAGGAGCGATACGCGGTGTCTCGGTCACCAAACCGAAGGAGGTGACCCTGGGGGGACTGAAGGGAGAACAGGTGACGCTGACGGCGCCCGCGCATGGCATCAACTGCGTGGATGACGAGGCTCTGGTCATGACGCTCCCGCTGGGACACGACTTCGGGCTGGCGACTGGCCAGACTATGTCGTTGACCGCGCTCGACGATCGCGGCCAGCTGCTGGTCCTTGAGGAGGAGACGACGTCAGATGCGACCGCCCAGGACCGTGCCCAGCTTGCTGCGGCGCTGGAGTCGATGAGCATAGGCGGGTGACCTGAGGGTGCCCCGCGTGTCGTCTCCCTCCGGACTGTCGGCTTGGTCCATACGGGAGCGGTGCCAAGTCCAGCCAGCTAGCAGTTGATCTGGCGACACTCTCGGCCGTTCGAGCATGGACACGGTCCTGCAACCCCTCCCTCGCGCACAGAATGCCGGATCTAGGGTGCCAGAGCCGCAAAGCTTGGTGACTACGGAGTGTGACAAGCCGGGGCAGCACCGCTCCCGCCAGCGCCCGGCTGACCAAGATCGACACAACGCCGATGTAACTCCAGAATGCCGTGACGGAGAGGCTTTGGAGGATGGTCGCCATTACCCCGGTATCGGCCGTTTCCCATGCTCTACCAACGGGTCTAGGCCCGCAGCCCGCTCGGGGTGAGAAAGTGAGTGAAAACCCGAAACGCCCTTCTAATCCGCGGGTCGCAGGTTCAAGTCCTGCCAGGGGGACCCCGCTGACCTGGGCGTTTGTCAGTCGTCCCAGGTGCCGTAACTCGGCAGATCGGTCCTCATCTAACGGCTGTCTAACACAACATCCCGCGCGACCAGCTCGGCGACCCTCTCAGCGGAACGCTTCCTTAGCTCCGGAGCGATGTGGGCGTATGTGTCGGCGGTGATGCCGATGCTGGAGTGTCCAAGTCGTTCGGAGATCTCCTTGAGGGTTTCGCCTGCTTCGAGACCGAGGCTGGCCGAGGTGTGGCGCAGGTCGTGCAGGCGAATCCTGGGCAGCCGCGCCTTCTTGATCATGAGTTGGAAGTGATGGGTGGCGTGGTTCGGGCGGACCGGGGTGCCGTCTTCTCGGGTGAACACCAGGTGGGCGCCCAGGACCTTGAAGGTGCCCTCCGTCCCCAAGCCCCAGAACTCATCCGATTGAGCGCGAGCGAGGCATCTGGCTCGCTGCCCACCAATGAGGTCAGACTTGCCAGAGCCCGCGACGGCCTAGCGCCGGGAGTGATCGGTCTACAGGCAACCCCCCCGAGCCTCGCGAGCTCGTTCGGACGATCCGCGAAGACTGCTGGAGGGAGATTAGACTCCGCCTTCGCGATCATGATGCCGCCAGATGGGAGCTCGACGCTCTGCCGCCACCGCGCGCCTAGAACGACTCGCGTGCGTTCCGCGCACAGTCACCACACCCATAATTGCCGTTCGGTGCGCCCGACCACTTGATCATCCGGGCGACGGATTCACCTCGATGGCTTGTGGAGCGGGTTGATGTCGATCGGTTTCGAGGAGGAGCCCCTTCCACAGGTCTCCTCCTGATCATCCATGCCCGCTGCAGTTCGACGCTGCCGGATGATCTGCTTGCGGCGTTCCCACTGTTCCGGCTTGGTGAAGCGGATGTGCAGCGCCCGATGGCAGCTACCGCAGATCGAGTGGGCGTCCTCGAACGGCTTGGAGTAGTCCTCGTTGTGCAGCTGCATCTGGCCCTCGGTCGTGAGACACAGCTCGCACTGGGTTGGAGCGGGGAACTCGCCAGCGCGGATGGCCAGACTCGGCCAACGCCAACGCGAAGGTCGTCTTCGTTGGTCTGACCCCAGGTCTGGCCCGCAGGGTGTCGAGGTGTGCCAGCGAGCACCAGCGTGAGTCGATGTACCCCCCAGCGGCCTGCTGGACGAAGCAGTGGTGGTCATCCGTGTCCGAACCGGTTGGTCCCATAGCCGAATCGTCCCTTGGTGGTGTTTCCCAACGTGGGAACTCGATCTGTCGGCAGCGAGCTCCCTTCCGGAGCTGGTCCGGACGCTCGGCCCTCGCCCCAGAACCGAAGGTGCGGTCCAGGTGCCCCTTGAGGCCCCCACCGGGCGGATGGGGACCTCAAGCTCCAGGGTCGGGCTACACGCGGAAGGTCAGCGTGATCCATTCGACGTTGTCCCCGTTCGGATTGGCCACCAGGAGCTTGCCCTGGGCATTGGTGAAGACTCCTGTCCCACCGACAACGCGACCGTGCGCGCCATTGTCGGTAGCGTCTGTGGTCGCCGTGATGAACAGGTCGCCCGAGCCGGGGAAGATGAGCACTCCCGTGCAGTGGCCGATCGCTGTCGGGCTGGGGTTGGGGAAGACGCACGTTACGGCGTCGTGGCCGACCTTCTTGCCGTGTTGCCACAGAGTCTCGGTGAACGAGAAGGACTGTCCGTGGAATGTTCCGGGGCTTTGTACGGCCTTGACACCAATGACCTGGTGGACCGGTGTCGTGCTGGCAGAAGCAGCGGGCGCTGCGAGGGCGAGCACGAGAGCGACACCTGCTGCGATAACCAGACTCCTGCGCATGGTGGCTCCTTCTGACCAGGTGGCTGACTGTGCTCCTACGTCTCCGTGCGGTTGCACGAGAGGCGGCTCAGTACAGCCGCCGATCGGCTGCAAGCGTCTACGGAAATGCGGTCGAGCGCATGGGGTGAATGCCTCATCTTGGGCAGCGAGGCGGTCTGGTTCAGAACGATTGGTCAGGCCGCGCTTCGGCCTGGCGCGAACCGCGGTCGGACCTAGATCGCCAGGCTGCCGACCGGTCGCCTGACCTGGTTGCGAGGTCTCTCACCACGGCTCCTCACCGGGCTCGCCCAAGTCCGGCAACGACGGGTACCAGCCTTGCCGATTGGGGGTGAAGGTGGCGACGTAGATCGCCACCAGGGCCAAGACGAGGGTGGCCCAGGTGATGGGAGTTCTGCCAGCGCGACCAGGGCGGCGTCCGCCTGGTCCGTTGTAGTGGAGGGACGGGTGGCGTAGTTACTCTCCTGCGTCCCACCACTTAGTCAGTTCTGTCGGCCAGTACCGCGACGGAAGAACCATCGCCAACCACGGGTCCGGGACCAGGACGAGTATGGGGAAGATGCTGCGCTTCAAGTATCCCGAGGGAAGGTGCTTGCGATGGAGAAGTACCGTCGAGATCGCGCTGGGGATCTCCGGACTCAGAGACTTCGGCACCTCAAGACCGAACGCCCTTGCATACTCCTCGCCAAGGTGCTCCGCGATCCGTGCCAGCGCAGGCTCGGACTGCTGCACGCCCTTTAGACCGAACACGCGGTGCGCCACCCGGCTGAGCTGCAGAGGATCGACCACCCGCTCAGGTTCAACGGAGAAGAGAACCTCTCCAGCGTGGTCGTGGGTTCCGGGTTGGAACATCAGCGTGTTCGCTTGGACCAGCGCCCCCCAGACGATCGTGCCTTCCTTCAGCAACATGCCGCGGTCCTTGACGTACTTGGTCAGTGGGTCCGAAGGCGTGCACCACATGGGCGTCCGTGGGTTCAGGTAACTAAGCCGGTCCATGAGGCTGAAGTTCCGGGGTGCTGCACCGGCAGTGTCACGGCAGCCTTTGAGGAGTCCTTGGAAGTTCGGTGTCCGGCTCCGTGCGTCATCAGATCCGGGCTGGCTGTCACGGCTGGGTGCGTCAGGAGGATCCGGCATAGGAATCACCAGCTCAGCCGAGGCGTACTCATCAAACAGCGCGCTGGCCTCCCAGCCGTCGACCCAGACGGTGGGGTTGATGACCGCGACGAACCCGTCCGCCCCGTACAGCACTCGTTGGCCCCACGGCCACGCCAACGCTGCTGTTGCGGTGTCGAATCGCACAGTCACCCAGTGCCGTTCATCCGCGACTTTGGTGAGTCCGTCGCGCCCGACGATCAACACCGTCGAATCGCTGCTGCCCGAGGGCGTCCTGAGCGTGAACTCCCGGCCCGCGAGCACGGTCCGCGACGATGAAGGTGCCCGCGTCATCTCCACCAGTGGAGGAGCATCGTCGGGAAGGAGGTACAACGCCTGCTCGCCAGCGTGAGTGGCGGTCTCGCGGACCTGTTCCACCCCGGTGGCCTGGGATGTCTCCAGCAGCTGTGCATAGGTGAGCAAGTCGGCCCCCAACGCTGCGTCCCAGGCATTGGCGAACAGCCAGCCCTGGGCGAAGCCCGGCTGGTGCACCGCATCGGCCCGTAACCGTCGCCACTCGGCCAACGTGCCCTCATCGACGATCAGCTGGTCGGGCTCGGCCAGTAGGCTCAGAACCAGGTCCCGAACGTCGTCGTGTCGTCCCGCGACTGGTTCGGCGAGCAGCCACAGATGGGCCGTCTCGCCGTCACGAGGCTCATAGGCCACCGTTGGGCTGTAGGACGCCCCCAGCTCATATCTGAGTTTCGCGGTAACGGTCTTCTCCAGGACATGTCTGAGCGCGTGGGCTGGAGAGCTACGCGGAACCGTGGTCAGCAAACCGCATGTCGACGACCCCTCATTGGAGTACCAGGCCGGAGTCGACTCCAGTGCCGATGTCGGGCGCGGCGTGGGCTTGTGCTCCCCCCTGGGCAACGGCAGCGACAGGTCTGCCGGTGGTGGACCGGTCAGGGCCAGGACCGCGTTGGCTGCGGTGAACCCAGTAGCCGACCAATCCGTTAGGTCGCCCCCTTCGAGGCGACGCAGACCCAGTTCGGCATACGCGCTCAACCCGTAGCTGGCGGACCCGTACCGCCAAATCAGCAGTGAATCGCTGGCAGTGTTCGTGGACCTTTGGGCAGCCTCTGACAACAAGATCTCACGCTCGACCTCCAAGCGGTCGAGTGGCAATTCGCGCAACCCTTCGCACACTCGGCGCAGGAACAGGGCGATCTCGGCAGGATCGCCGTGGGCATAGAAGGAAGTGGTGACAGGACCGACCTCACCGTTGAAATGGCCGGGGTGGCTGTCGCGTCCCAGCGGGAACAAGGTCAGGTGTTCCAGGAGGTGGCTGACGCCCGATGTGGCCAGCGTTTCATCGGCCCGCCCCACCCGGAAGATCAACATGGCTGTCAGCGGACCGTCCAAGGCACACCACAACGTGCGCACCCCGTCGACGACCGTCTCGCTGATCTGGGGTGCCTGCGCCACGCGCAGATACTGCCATTCGCCGACCACGAAACGGCCAGAACACGACTGTTATGGCGAGAAGGGCTAGTGCGGAGACTGGCGGGTCATCCCGCCGCAGATCCCGGACCGCAGGGTCAGGTGTCGAATGTCACCGCCTACGCGCGGTGCGTGAAGTAGTTGCTGGCGGAACCGGCTGCCGGCGACGAGTGGGGAGGCGTCATGACGGTGCGCGTCGTGTCCTGGAACATGAATTCCTGGCAACAGCCCTCGGACCAGCAACGGTCGGCTGCGTGGGGCGCCCGACTCGACGCCTTGCAGGCCGCCTGCTGGCCACGAGCCGAGGCAGGAGACCTCAAGGCGATCGATGAGGATCATGGATCGACGCGCTCGGCTCCTAGGGCTCCATGCGGTGGCGGGCGCCACCCCGGCCCCGGCCGGGACTACTACGCGAAGAAGATCGCCGAGGGCAAGACCACCGGCGAAGCCCGCCGCGCATTGAAGCGTCACCTCGCCGACCTGGTCTACGCCACGATCTGCGCCGACGCACAACGGAGCCCGGGAGGACAAGTGGGGGCGTCTACAAGATCCAGCGCGGCTGACCTGATCCCCATGGCCAACACTTCGGATAAGTCACTTCCCGGGCTCCACCAGCAGGCTACAACCGACGTCGCTTGACACACAGAGGCTTCGTTCTGTTCGCCCAGCCCAAGCGCTCGATCCGGCAGTATGTGTGGGTGGCCGACTGGTGGATCGAAGCACACTGCCTCAGGTGAAGCTCGTAGATCGAGCGCAGGACTTGGAGGTCTGGTGACCGATGAGGCTCCCAAGGACTGGGCCAGCGACCCTGTCGCGGATGATTGCCTCGTGCCGCGCGTGATCGGCGAGTGGCGTGACGGCTCGCATCCGGAACGTCCAGACCCGAGTGCCCTGGTCGCCCCGGGATGGGATTGGCTGGAGCGAGGTGCCGTGATCCGTTACCTGCAGTGGGGAACGATCATGAGCCGCGGTGGTGGGTCCGAGCCTTGCCGCATGTGTGCCGATCGCATCGGCGATGACCTACTCACGAATGGCCGCTATGTGTGGCGTTCGGGGCTCGAGCACTACGTGAGCGCGCACGCGGTCCGGTTACCCGCGGAGGTGCTTGACCACGCCACCGACACCGGCCGGTTGCGGCAGGTTGGCTACTGGCGGGGGCAGGCCGACGACCGGCTGCCGGACCCGCGTGACCTCGTGGATCACGCCTGGGACCGGCAAGAGCGGGAGCTGGTCGCCAGCTACCTTGATCGCGGCTCGGTCATGCATGCCTGGTTCGGCTACAGCGACTGCCGAATCTGTGGGGTCCCCAACGGTGATTGCGACCTCACCGACGGTGTGTACTTGTGGCCGTCTGGCCTTCGGCACTATCTCGACGAGCACGCCGTCCGACTGCCACAGCCGTTCGTCGCCCACGTAGGCCAACTCGTCCATGAGATCGAAGATGCACCGTTCGACGTCGAGTGGTGGCTCGCAGCGACTCGCGCATAAGTGCCGTTCTGGCGCGCTGCAGGAACGCCCGGCATGATCGGGGATCGGGGAGCTGGGCGAACGATTGGGCTGGCTGAGGGGTGCGGGTGCTGTGAGCTTCCGGTCGTCTGAGTCGTCTGAGTCGTATGTGTCCTTGTGGCCGGGCCAACATGTCCTGTGCCGCCTGGACAGCGGATGCCGAGTGTTGTTCCGTGTCTGGGATCTGGTGCAGACCTCGGACCAGTTGCCGATCGTGGTCGTGCTGGCCTGGCATGATCCGCAGCCCCTGCCGCAGGACCTGAGCGCCATCCCATTGGTGCTCGACCCGATCCCTGCGGCGGATGGCACGGCGCGCCCAGCCGGCTTTGTCGTGGAGGGTGGGCTGCCGGCAGACCGAACCGAGGTTCTGGCGGGATCGGGACCCTCGTCTTTGGACAGCGACCGACCCACAGGGCCCGGCTCGGTCCCCTCGGTGAGCTGGGCCCGCTTGCAGCGGTATTTCAACCTGGACGGAACGCCTCGGCTGCCAGGAGGCCAGGGAAGGCACGACAGCGCCAGCGCCGTCAGGCGGTGCTGGGAGCGGTCCTCAGCCGAGCAGGCGAGGACGCCAGCCAATCCCGTCCCGGCCAGGCACACCCGGCTGCGCACCCGGGACGGGAATACTGTTCCTCCGGTGGATACCAACCTTCACCACCGGATTACCGAGATGAACCCGCCTCCGGAGCCGTACCAGTAGAACGGTTCCCTCGGCGGATGAACCGACGAGGCCTGTCGCACCTGCGGCGGCCACCAACAACTTGCTTGATCGATCTAGCGGCTGTCTAACGAACCGAGCCGAACAGACCCGGACCGTCCCGGACAGGGAGGACCGGAAGCCTTGCCAGCACGCACCAACCCGCATGAGGCTGGACCGCTCCGGACCCTCCCGGACATGATCAAGTGACTTCTAGTCCGCGGGTCGCAGGTTCAAGTCCTGCCAGGGGGACCAGATCGCGCCGAGCTTGGGTTCGTCCCTATGGGGATGCCCTCATGGCCGTTCGGACCATCCTCCGGGGGAGGACCAGGACATAGCGTCCGCCCATGGAATTGGTGGGTCCTTCGAAGCTGGCTGCCCTGGTCCTCGTCGCCGCCACGTCCACCGTCTCGTCGGCAGCCGCGCCGAGCACGCCCTATCTCGTCAACGTGGGAACGACGCCCAGCACGACGATGATGCGCCAGTGCGGGTCGCAGATGTGGGCGGTCGGCAAGTTCAGCTCGATCGGCTCGCCCGGCCACTCCGCGGTCACCCGCAACAACGTCGTCGCCTTCGACCAGGCCACGGGCGCCGTCGCGGCGGTCGACCCGAACGTGAACGGCCAGGTCAACACGATCACGTTCTCGCCGGACTGCACCAGCGCCTACATCGGGGGCAAGTTCACCGCCGTGGGCACGACCGCCGTGAAGAACATCGCCAAGATCAGCACCAGCACCGGCCTGGTCGACCCCGCGTTCGGCCACAACTCGTCCGGCCAGGTGTCGGCACTGCTGTTCATCAAGGGGCACCTGCTGACCGGCGGGTTCTTCGCGACCATCAACGGCTCGACCGGGTCGACTTCGTCGTACCTGACCAGCCTGAGCCCCACGACCGGCAAGTCCGACGGCTATGCCGACAACCTCGGGATCACCGGCACGCTGCCCAAGGACGTCACCCACATCTACAAGATGTTCGCCAACCCGGCCGGCACCCGGGTCGCCATCGACGGCGTGTTCACCAGCGTCCTTGGCCAGACCCGCCGGCAGGCGTTCGTCCTGGACCTGGGCGCGAGCTCGGTCAGCATGGACGCCTGGTACGCACCGGTCCTGAACGAGGCCTGCGGAGCCGGCGGTGAGCAGTTCTACGCCAAGGGGCTGGGCTGGTCGCCGGACGGGAACTTCCTGTACATCGCCAGCACCGGCTTCCGGGGCGCCACCTTGTGCGACGCGATGGCCAAGTTCTCGGCGTCGGCGAGCTCGAACCAGCAGCTGATCTGGATCAACAAGACCGGCGGCGACTCGCTGTACTCGGTGGTGGCCACCGCCACGGACGTGTACGTGGGCGGGCACAACCGCTGGCTGAACAACCCGCAGGGCGTGGACAGCTGCGGACCCGGCTGCGTCCCGCGCCCCGGCGTCGGTGACATCGACCCCACGACCGGCCTCGCGACCGCCTGGAACCCGACCAAGACCCGCGGGCACGGCGTCCTGGACCTGTTCCTGGACTCGCTCGGCAACCTGTGGGTCTCCTCGGACGCGGCCAGCCCCGGCAAGTGCGCCGGCGCCTTCCACCCGGGCATCTGCGAGTTCCCGCACTCCTGACCGGTTTCCCGCTGCCACTTGGCGGTGGCGTGGCAGTCCTGTTGCCGGTCGATGACAGCGGTACCCGGCGGCGCCCCAGACCCGTACGTTGGCCTGGAGAGGACCCCGGGCCAGCAGCATCCCCCGCAGCGCCGGGGTTCTCTCATGTCCGCACCCAGCTGCCCGCTCGCCGGTGAGACCTCGCCGGGCGGCCGTCACCCGAACGGGTCTTCGTGACTTGCCCGCAGTCTGCCGATCTTCACCTCGAGGCGTGGCTAGGCGGGGGGCGACTCGAACCATCTCTCACAACCCCTGGGGGGGCCAATGAAGGACAAGCTCACAAGGGAGGTCGTCGTCCGCGCCACTGGCGTGGCGGTGACCCTCGCCGCGCTGGCATCGATCGTCGGTGCCGGCGTCAAGTGGTACTGACGCGTGGACACGCGGCTGGGGAGCGTTCGAGCACCCGGGCTTAAGTGGACATGATCCACCGACCGACGGGGGCTGCCGGTAGACCGGCAGCCCCCGTCGTATCCCGGCCGCTGGCGGCCTTCGTCCTGGGCGTCAGCGCCGTCGGCATGCTCGCCGCCGGTTCGGTCTGGCTGCACCAGCCGCCGTGGTCCGGGTGGAACGGGGCCTGGATAGTCCTGACCCTGCTCGCGATCTCGCTCGTCCTCGGCGAGCTGCGCCCGATCCCGATCTCCCGTGGCGACGACAGCACCGACCAGATCACCATCTCGACGACCGCCGCGGTGATGCTGGTGATCGTCGGACCGATCGGGTTCGCGCTCTTCGTCCAGTGCGCCGCGGTGCTGTTCGACGACCTGAGGGCGCGCCGCAACCCGCTCAAGCTCGTGTTCAACCTGAGCCAGTACATCCTGACGCTGGTCGCCGCGAGGGCCGTGTTCTCGATGCTCGCGCCGCACGAGCCGTTCCTGAACAGCTACGACCACTTCAACATCTCCGAGCTGGGTGCCGCTCTCGCCGCCGGAGCCACCTTCTTCGTGGTGAACCTGCTGCTCATCTCGACCGTGGTCGCGATCGCGACGCGTCAGGGCCTGGCCGACATCCTGCGTGACGACATCCGCTTCCAGGCCACGACGTCCGGCGTGCTGGTCGCGCTCGCCCCCGTGGGCGTCGTGGCGGTGCAGACGTCCCCGCTGCTCCTGCCGCTGCTGGCCCTGCCGCTGCTGGCGGTCCACCACAGCGCCCGGCTGGCCATCAAGCACGAGCGCGAGTCGCTGCACGACCCGTTGAGCGGGCTGGCGAACCGCCTGCTCTTCCGGGACCGCGCCGAGCGCGCCCTGAGCGAGTCGCTGCGCAACGGCTCGACGGTGGCGGTCATGATCATCGACCTGGACCACTTCAAGGAGATCAACGACACCCTCGGCCACCAGGTGGGCGACGAGCTGCTCATCGAGGTGGCCCGGCGGCTGGAGCGCAGCCTGCCAGACCACGCCACGGTGGCCCGGCTCGGCGGTGACGAGTTCGCGGTGCTCATCGCCGACGTCGAGTCGCGGGCGCGGGCCGAGGAGATGGCGACCGTCATGCTCACGGCGCTGACGGCCGGCTTCCTCGTCGGGGAGATCCGCCTCAGCATCCAGGCGAGCGCGGGGATCGCGCTGGCCCCGGCGCACGGCAACGACGTGTACACGGTGATGAAGCGGGCCGACATCGCGATGTACGACGCGAAGCGCGAACGCGCCCGCGTGCGCACGTACCAGCCCGAGACCGACACGCACACGCCGCGCCGGCTCGAGCTGCTCAGCGACCTGCGTACGGCTGCCGAGCGACACGAGCTCTTCCTCGTCTACCAGCCCAAGCTGGACCTGCGTGCCGGCGTGGTGACCGGGGTCGAGGCGCTGGTGCGATGGTCGCACCCGAGCCGCGGGCTGATCTTCCCGGACGAGTTCGTCTCCCTCGCCGAGAACACCGGGATGATCGGTCTGATCACCCGGTTCGTCCTGGACAACGCGCTCGACCAGGTCCAGGCCTGGACCGCCGCCGGGGTCGCCCTGGACGTCTCGGTGAACATCTCGGTCCGGGACCTGATCGACACGTCGCTGCCCGAGCTCGTCGCGGGCTCGCTCGCGCGCTCCGGAGTGCACCCAGGTCGCCTCACCCTCGAGGTGACCGAGAGCGGGGTCATGACCGACCCGCGCCGCGCGATCGAGGTGCTCGAGAGCCTGCGGTCCCTGGGTGTCCGGCTCGCCGTCGACGACTTCGGCACCGGCCACGCGTCGTTGACGTACCTGAAGCGCCTGGCCATCGACGAGCTCAAGATCGACAAGTCCTTCATCACCAACTACTCGCTGGACCAGAACGACAGCATCATCGTGCGTTCGACCGTCGACCTGGCGCACAACCTGGGGCTGTGGGTGGTCGCGGAAGGAGTCGAGGACCAGGAGACGCTCGACGACCTGCGCCGGATCGGGTGCGACACCGCGCAGGGCTACCACCTGAGCCGTCCGATGACCGCCCGCGAGCTCGAGCGCTGGTTCACGTCGCGCGCGTCCGGTGCGGTGTACCGCGGCGAGCCGGTGCACCTGGCCCCGTACCTCGCGTACGAGAGCGCGTAGGGGCGCGGCGATGCTGGTCCTGGTCGCGTCCATGGTCGCGGTGCTCAGTGCCGCCCTGTTCGGCGGGCGGCTGTCGGGTCTGTTCCAGGTCCGGTTGCGAGCGAGCTGGCTGCCGCTGGCGGCCCTGGCGCTGCAGATCGTCATCCTCCAGGTCGTGCAGGGCGGTCCCCGGCCGCTGCTGATCGGGATCCACATCGCGACCTACGCGATGGCGGCGGCGTTCATCTGGCTGAACCGCTCGGTGCCGGGACTGCTGCTGGTCGCGGCGGGGGCCGTGTGCAACGGCGCGACGATCGCGTTGAACGACGGGACGCTGCCGGCCAGCGCGTCCGCGCTCGCGGCGGCGCACATCCACAAGGACCCGACGGTGTTCCTCAACTCGGGCACTGTCGCGCACCCCGTCCTCGGGTTCCTGGGCGACGTCTTCGCCTGGCCGGCGCCGCTGCCGCTCGCCAACGTGTTCAGCGTCGGCGACCTGCTGGTAGTCCTCGGGGCGGGGTACGGCGCGCACCGCGTCAGCGGGTCGCGGCTCGCCCGGCGCCTCGCGCCGCAGCAGTCGGACGGGACAAAGGTGGCGGAGCTGACGGCTTAGGTCCGCCGCCAAGGCCGGCCGGTCAGCTGGTCTCGATGGTCACGAAGTCGATGTCGCCCGCGAAGTAGTCGCAGGTGATCGTGATGTTGTCGCAGTTCAGCTTCCCGCCGATCGTCAACGGCACGGTGTTGCTGATCATCCCGGTCGCATTAACTGTCTGCCCGATCACGACTCCGTCGACGGTCAGCGTTACCGCGGTGGCGGTCCGCTCGCAACGGACCGTGTGCCATTGCCCGTCATTCGTCGTGTAAGGCGACTTGAACGAGGCTTTGCCGCCCTTCCCGGTGAAGAAGCAGTTGACGTGGCCGCCTGGCTGCTCAAGCTTGAAGTACCCGCCGGCAACGTGCGCCTGACCCTTCTGGATGATGTTGCCGAACTTGAACGTGCTTCGGTAGCGGATGGTGACGGCGTAGTCGCGCAAGCCCGGGTTCAGCAGGGCGTTGTCCACCTGCACGAGGCGCTCGGGCTTGGCCGGTGGCGCCGTCGGGCTCACCTTGGACCACTCGTATCCCGTGGCTCCGTTCACGGTCACACCGGTGAGCACCGCGGGGCCGACGACCCCGTTGATGAGATAGGGACCTGAGTCGACCATGACAGTCGAGCCGGCGGGCTCGTCCATGTCCCAGTGGGCCTGGACGATCGCCGCGGACGCGCCGGCAGAACCGGGTGCCAGACAGGTCGTGGTTGCTGCCAGCCCAACGGCGATGACCGACAAGCCAAGTGCTCGCTTACGCTTCATGCCAACCCCCCTCAGAGTTTGGCGCAACATACTGCGCCGGCGACGCCGCCATGAGCGCTTCCCGCAATCAGGCCGACAGCTGTCACAGGCGGCGGGTGGGGTGACCCCGGAGCTGATCGCGGCCCGCCAGACCAGCCGCTGTACCGCCAAGCAGCGCCCGAGCAGGCTCCCGAGCTGGTCAGCGGCTGAACTCGTCGACGTTGGGGCTCAACGCCACCCGCGGTCCGTCCGACACCTAGGAATGCCCTCGAACCGCTCCCGTCCCCTCGACGGCGCCGCCACCGCCCTGGCGGTCGCGGTGCTGACCGTGGTCAGCGCGCTGGTCGCCTCGCCCGCGTACGCGACATCGACCGGCGGCCTGCCGCAGCCGCCGACGCAGCAGACCGGGCAGCAGCAGACCACGGGCATGCTGCCGGTCGGATCGCCCGACGCCGGTGCCCCGGCCACGCCGAGCGTGTCGCGCGCGGCGGCGGCCGCGGCGACGAGCTACACCCTGGGCACGGACGTCTCCTCCTACCAGCACCCGGGTGCCAAGCCCATCGACTGGCACGCCGTGGCCGCGTCCGGGCAGTCGTTCACCGTGATCAAGGCCACCGAGTCGACGACGTACACGAACCCGTACGCGGTGACGGACCTGGTCGGAGCGCGGGCGGCCGGCCTCGTCGTGGGGCTGTACCACTACGCGAACCCGGCCGTGTCGGCGACCGCTCAGGCCGACTCCTTCGCCCGCCAGGTGAACGGCATCGGCGGGACGATGCTGCCGCCCGTGCTGGACCTCGAGGCGACGGGTGGCTTGAGCCCGACCGCGCTGATCAGCTGGACCAGCGCGTTCCTCACGCGGGTGCAGCGGGACACCGGGCGCATCCCGATGATCTACTCGGGCCCGTACTTCTGGAGCACGGCCATGGCCGGGTCGAAGGCCTTCGCGCGCTACCCGCTGTGGGAGGCGCACTACACGACGGCGGCCGAGCCGAGCGCGGTGGGTGGCTGGCCGAGGTGGACGCTGTGGCAGTACAGCAACGGCACGTTCGGGTCCCCGGCCGCGGTGCCGGGCATCCCGGCCCGGGTGGACCGGGACCGCTTCGGTAGGACCAAGGCCCAGCTCGCAGCTCTCGCGTCGACCTCGCGCCCGGGGATCGTGGCACCCTTCACCGGGACCGCGACCGCCGCGCAGTTCCCGGACGGGACGTTCGTGCGGGTGACCGGCGACACGTACGTGTACGAGATCGCGGGGCTGGCCCCGCTGTTCGTCACCAGCTGGTCGCGTGTCGGCGGACCCCATCAGGTGCGGCAGATCTCCGCGGCCTCGTTCTACACGCTGCGCAGCTCGCCGTTGGAAGGGACCTTCCTCGTCGACCTGGCCGACCGGCACGCGTACCGCGTGGCCGGCGGCGCCCCGGTCGTCGTGGCCAGCTGGACACCGTACGGAGGGGTCCAGCACTACGTCGGCATCGACGACTCGGACATCGTCCACGCCGGTGCGGCCGGCCCGTACAGCCACCTCTCGACGACCGTGCGCGACGGGACGTTCGTGCGGACGGTCGAGACCGGTCAGGTCTACGAGGTGGCCGGGGGCGCTCCGGTGTTCGTCAGCACGTGGTCCACCTTCGGCGGGAGCCAGCCGTACGTGCTGGTCAACCAGGCCGCGGTCGACCAGGCCGGGTCCGGGGGGATCTGGGACCACATGAGCTTCGTGCCCGCCGACGGGACCGCGCTGAGCGACGGCAGCACGGGTCTGTTCTACCTGGTGACTGGCGGACATCCGGCCCTGACGGACGTGGCCACGATCGGCAGCACGCCGTTCACTCTCGTCGGCGACTCCGCGATCGTGAACGCCGGTGGCACCGGCGTCTGGGCGCACCTGCGCTAGCGCTGCGCCCGGGTCATCGTCCGGTCAACGTGGTGACTCCTTGACCCCGCGAGGCGTTCGGATCCGCACCGTCGGGAGGCCGTCCCCTTACCGTCGGGTTACCACCCGCGACATACGTTGCGAGGGTGTCTGACGGACGGGCGTTCCACTCGGCTCCGACGCTGAGCGTGCGCGCGGCCCGAGCCGCAGCCCGAGCAAGCCGGATGCTGGGGACCGGATCGGGCCAGGCCCTGCCGGGCATGGTCCTGAACCGGCTCGAGCCAGGGGCGATGGCCCGGCTGGCGGCCGCGCTCCCGGGCGGCGTCGTGCTGGTCACGGGCACCAACGGGAAGACCACGACGACCCGGCAGATCGTCAGCGGCCTCAGCGCCGCCGGCGAGATCGTGGTGACCAACCGCAGCGGATCGAACCTGCGGCAGGGCATCGCCGCCGCGCTCGCGGCCGGGACAGGTCGCAACCGCACCGGGACCGGCACCGGCCAGGCCACCGTAGGGGTGTTCGAGGTCGACGAGGACACGCTGCCGTCCGTCGCCGCGGAGCTCGATCCCCGCCTCGTGGTGGTCCTCAACGTGTTCCGCGACCAGCTGGACCGGCACCCGGAGCTCGAGTCGGTGACCGGCCGGATCCTCGCCGGGGTGCGCGCCACTCAGGCCGACGTCCTGCTCAACGCCGACGACCCGCGCGTCGCCGACCTCGGACGGGACCTGGCCGCTCATCGCGTGCACTACTTCGGGATCGAGGAGAGCGCGGGTCTGGGCGGCGCGGGCGCGCCGGCCGAACGCGACCACGAGCACTGCCCGGTCTGCGGTCGCCTCCTGCGCTACACGAGCGTGCTGTTCGCCCAGCTCGGGCACTACGCCTGCCCGGCCGGCGACTTCGGGCGACCTTCCCCCGCCGTCCACGTGACGCTGACCGGCACCGCGACGGCGGACGGGCTGCCGTACGTCGTGCAGGTGGAGGGTCGACCGCAGGGCATGCTGACGAGGTCGCCGGGCACGTACAACGTCTACAACGCGTTGGCTGCACTGGCCGCGTGCGTCGCCATGGGCGCCCACCCGGCGGTGGCCGGACCGGCCGTCTCCGCGTGCCCCCCGGCGTTCGGCCGGTCGGAGGAGCTGGACGTGGACGGCCGGCGGATCCGCCTCCTGCTGGTGAAGAACCCGACCGGCTGCACGGAAGTCATCCGGAGCCACCTCGTCGACCACGACGCGGCTCCCGCGCTGATCGTGCTCAACGACGCGGCCGCCGACGGACGCGACGTGTCGTGGATCTGGGACGTTCCCCTGGAGACCCTGGCCGGACGGGCGGGCCCGGTGATCGCCTATGGCACGCGCGCCGCGGAGCTCCAGCTGCGGCTCTGGTACGCCGGGGTCCCGGCCCCGATCCCCCCGTCACGCGCGGGGGCGGTGCGCGAGCTGCTGTCCGCGGTGCCGCCCGGTGGGACCGGCTACGTGCTGGCCACCTACACCGCGATGCTGGAGGTACGCCGCGAGCTGGTGCACCGGGGCGCGGTCAGCTCGGCAGCGGCTGCGTGAGGCTACGGCTCGCGCACCTGTACCCCCGCGAGATGAACCTGTACGCGGACACGGGGAACGTCATCGTGGTCCGCCAGCGGCTCCGCTGGATGGGGCACGACTGCGACGTGCTCGCCGTCGAGACCGGCGAGCCGTTCGACTTCACCGGCGTGGACCTCGTGCTGGGCGGCGGTGGCGCCGACGTGAGCCAGCGGATCGTCAGCGCGGACCTGGCGCTGCGGGCGGACGCGGTCCACGCCGCCCTCCGCCAGGACGTGCCGATGCTGGTGGTGTGCGGCCTCTACCAGCTGTTCGGCACCAGCTTCACGACGCGCGACGGGGACGTGCTGCCGGGGATCGGCGTGTTCGATGCTGCCTGCGCCGCCGGCTCTGCGCGCGTCACCGGCGACATCGTCGTGTCGAGCCCCTTCGGACCGCTCTCCGGCTACGAGAACCACTCCGGGATGACCCGGCTCGGACCGCACCAGGACCCGCTCGGCCGGGTCGTGCGGGGTACCGGGAACAACTCCCAGCGTCGGACCGAAGGCGCCGTGACCGGCTCGGCGATCGGGACGTACCTGCACGGACCGGTGCTCGCGCGCAACCCGGCGCTGGCCGACCACCTGATCCGTCAAGCCATCAGCCGGCACGACAGGGCCGCGACGCTGTGACCCGCACCGGCCGCAGGTGGCGGCTGCCCGATGTGCCGCCGCAGGTGGCGCGCCGCCGGCGGGTGCTGTTCGCCTCTGTGCTCGCGCTGGTCGGCACCGCCGTGGCGTGGCCGGTGGTCGACGCGTGGCAGGACGGCATCGGCCAGGCGGCGGTCCCGACGCCGGCGTCGGCGCCTGCGGGGCCTCCTCGGCTGGGCTGCAGTCTGCAGGTCGGGACCTCTGAGCTGTCGCTGCCGTCGACCCTGGCCATGACCTTGACCGATCTGGCCGGGCAGGACCAGGACAACGCGGCCCCGCTGGCCACGACCAGTCGGCAGGTCGCGGTCACCTGGCCCGCGCAGGCGGCCCGTGCGGACGCCATCGCCATGTCCTTGCGCGGGTACGTACCGGCCGCGCTCGCGTGCACGTCGTCGCTGCCCCAGGCCCGGCCGGAGGCGATGCAGCCGGACGGGCTGACCGGGCGGGCCAACGACCTGTGGACGGCGGTCAAGCGCATCTTCGGGCCACTGCCGGCCGGTGGCTTCATGCCCGGCGGGGTCACCACCGGGCACGTCCCCGGGTCGGCGCACTACGAGGGCCGGGCCATCGACTTCCTGTACCGGCCGATCACCGCCAAGAGCATCCGGCACGGCTGGGTGCTGGCGCAGTGGCTGGTCGCCCACGCGCAACCGCTGCAGATCGCGACGGTGATCTTCGACGCGCGGGTGTGGACGCCCGGCGGATGGGACCAGCGAGGGTGGCGCCCGTACACCTACCCCGAGGGCAGCACCACCAACCCGACCCTGCTCCACTACGACCATGTCCACGTGGACGTGCAACGCGGGTCCCCGCCAGGCTGACCGGGCACCGGCAGGGGAGTCGGCATGAGATGTCCGCGGCGAGCCGCTCCGGTCCCGATGCTCGCCCTGGCCTGCCTTCTGACTGTGTCCGGATGCGTAGCATCTCCGTCCGCCCCCCGCGGGTCCGGCGCCTCCGGCGCTCCGCCGGACTTCGGCAGCGACTTGCCGAGCGGGCCGAGCGGGCCGAGCGGGCCGAGCACGACCCCTCGAGCAGGGCCCGCCGTGCCGTGCGTGGGAGCCGCCGCGCCGACCCGGTACGACCACGTCGTGTGGATCGTGATGGAGAACAAGACGGCGGGTTCCGTCGTCGGCTCACCGTCGTCCGCGCGGACGACGTCTCTGGCCCGGGCCTGCGGGCGCGCCACCGCCTACTCGGCGGTCGCGCACCCTTCACTGCCCAACTACCTGGCCATGACCTCCGGGAGCACGCACGGGATCAGCGACGATGCCGGGCCGTTCGTGCACCGCATCGCCGGACCGTCGATCTTCTCCGAGGTGGCAGCGTCCGCAGGCACCTGGCGGACGTACGCCGAGTCGATGCCAGTCGCCTGCGCCCGCTACTCGACCGACACGTACGCGACCAAGCACAACCCCGCGCTCTACTACACCGGGCTCTACCCGACCTGCCTGTCCGACGACGTGCCGCTGGGCGACCTCAGCAACGGCCCGTTCGCCGTCGCGCTCGGCTCCGGGACCCTGCCCACGTTCTCCCTGGTGGTGCCCGACCTGTGCGACGACACCCATGACTGCCCAGTCAGCCGGGGTGACGCGTGGCTGGGTCGGATCCTCGAGGTGATCACCGCCAGCCCGACGTACGGCGCCGGGCGCACGGCAGTGTTCATCACCTGGGACGAAGACGACTCGGCGCACCGGAACCAGGTGGCGCTGATCGTCGTCGCGCCCGCCGTGCACCCGGGGACGACCACCCCAGCGCGGTTCACGCACCTGTCCCTGCTGCGCACGACGGAGGATCTGCTGGGTCTGCCGGGCACGCTGGCTCAGGGGGCGACGTCCATGCGTGCGGAGCTGGGCCTGTGACCTAGCTCTGGCTGACGACGCCGGCGATGGCGCGGATGTGCCGAGCGCCGGTCCCGCAGCACCCGCCGAAGACGGCGGCGGCCGGGAGAAGCTCGCGGAGGCGGGCGTAGCCGGCCGCCAGCTCGTCCGGGTCTCCCGAGTCGAGCTCGTCGGACTCGTTGAGCTCTGCATGGCTCTGGCGGGACGCGTTGGCACGGATGGCGCCGACCCGACGGGTCCAGTCGCCGGGCTCCGCGAACGCGTGCACGATGTGATCGGGATGTGCGCAGTTGATGCCGTAGTAGGCGACGGAGCCGCCCGTCTCGTCGTCGATCGACGTGATCGTGTCGCGCAGACTCGACCCGTCGGGAAGTCGACCGTCGGTCTCGAGCGTGAAGTAGAGCATCACGGGAACCTGGTGACCGCGGGCGGCGACCGCGATGCCGAGCCCCTCGGCTGCGTAGTTGAGCGTGCAGGCGGAGACCAGGTCGCACCCGGCGTCGGCGAACACCTCGATCTGGTGCCCGTGATAGCCCTGCGCTTCGTCCGCGGTCATCACGTCATTCACCTGGTACCCGTCGCCGCGTGGGCCGAGCATCCCGCTCAGCGGCATGGGCCCGGTGACTCCCACGCTCGAGTCGCGGATCTCGGCCAGGAACTCGACGCCCTGACGGTCAAGCTCGTCGAGAGCATCCTGGCTGTATCCCAGCGAAGTGCCCCAGTCCGGATTGCTCCGGTAGGTAGGAGTCTCGAGGACGTACCCCAGGCCGTGCTCGGCGGCCACGGCCAAGTGCTCGCGGTAGTAGCGATCCAGGATCGCGCGCCCGTCGTCCTCGGCGAGGAGCGGGAAGAGGGCGAAGCTCGGAAGGTCGCGGCCGACCTTGAAGATGATCTCGGTCTCGATCCCTGAGTCTGTGAGCATCGCGACGCCCTGCGTCTGAGGGAGAACGTCACGGTAGGTGGACATGCGGCCTCCTCGTGCGACGTGGTCCGGGCGGTGCCGGCAGGCTCGGTGCCGGGAGGGTAGTGCTCGCAACCGCGATTGATCCAGCCCAGGTGCCGAGCTGAGCCTGGGAGCACAACGGAGCTCAGTGGCGGAGCGCGACCCCCGCGACCAGGACGACGGCCAGGACTGCCAGTGCTGCTGCTCCCACGACGATGACGCGCCGCTGCCACCGACCCCGACGGGCGTGGCTCCGGAGACCGCGGATCATCGCGGCTTCGGCCTGCATCGGATCATGCTCGGAGAACTGGCTCACGCGACCATCCTCGCAGCGGTCGACACCTGGTGCACGGAGGCTGGGGACCGTAGGTTCACTGGCTGTGGGACTGGGGATGGACCGCGACGACCAGGCAGCAGCCATGACGCCGCCGGTGCAGGTTCGGCACAACGGCAGGCTGGCCTTGTTCGACCCGTCGACGGTGAGCGGACCGTCGATCGGTGCCTGCTTGCGTCGGGGCGAGTTCTACGAGGCCGGGATGCTCGAGTACATCCGGACGCTGCACATCACAGGCAACTACGTCGACGCGGGCGCGGCGATCGGGACGCACACAGTCTTCTTCGCGTTGATCTGCGACGCGGACCACGTCGACTCCTTCGAGCCGCGCGACTGGGTGTTCGGGCTGCTCATCAAGAACATCGCGATCAATGACCTGCGCGACAAGGTGACCGCCCACATGGTCGGACTGGCCTCGGCAGAGGACGAGGTCACCGTCTCGCTCGACGGCAGACCCTGCACCTTCCGGACGCGACGTCTCGACGACGTCGTCACCGCCAAGGTCGCGCTGCTCAAGATCGACGTAGAGGACATGGAGGTCGAGGTCATCCGGGGCGCCCGCCGCATCCTGACCGATGACAGGCCTCGGGTCTTCGCCGAGGCCCGCACCCCGGAGCTGTACGAAGCGATGGTGTCGTGCCTCGCGGACCTGGGTTACTGGGCCACCGGTCGCGTGTTCAACTCCACTCCGACGCACGAGTTCGTCCCCAAGCCGTCCTGGCCGGTCCGGCTCGAAGGCAGGGCACGGACATCGGCGCACAGGTTGGCCGCGCGTTCACCGGTGGCCATGCGAACGATCGACCGACTGCGCCACGCCGGTCGCCGCAGTACCTGATCAGACCATGACCGGGACAGCGCGGCCGCGCTGCAGAATCGCCGGCGCCGAGCCGATGGGAGTCTGTGCCCTGGTCTGCCGAGTCCGGTTCGTACCTGGTCTCCGTCGCCACTCGGTCGCTGGATGCAGCGTCCGACGTCCAGGCGCTGGGGGAATCCCTGCGCGGGCCGGAGGGTGCTGCCCGGCAGGCGCGACCTGGACGGCCAGGTTGGTTCACGGCGCGGTGCTGGTTGGCGAGGGCCGAGTGGGCTCATGCCGTCTCCCTGTTGTCGGCGTCCGACGCCGACGCCTTGGTGTGCGTCGAGGAACCCGCCGGCCGGCTGACCCTCGGGCTGTTCGCCGCCGACGGGTGGCAGTGGACGTCGATAACCAGGACGTCGCTGCGCCCGCTCCGAGACGTCGTGACAGGCCGCCCGCTGTTCGGACCCCCGATCGAAGGGGAGCCGTGGCCGCTCGCGCGGCGCACGATCGAGGCGTGGCTCGCCCGGGTCGGGCTGCCGCAGCGCGGGAGCCGCCGACGCGTCATGGACAGGTTGGACCGGTTCGCCGACCGGACCGAGAGCGGGCTGTCCGAGACGCTCATGCAGATCCTTGGGGTGGTCTCCGCCGACGACGCCGACGGGCTCAGGCCGTGGCAAGGAGCCGTTGGGTACTGGCTGTACCCGTCTGCGCGCATGGTCGGACGACGACGGCTGGAGATGGGCTTCCAGGACTGGTTCGCGGGCCAGACGGCCCAAGGGTTGGCGCTGTGGTCGAGAGAACACGGTCGCGAACCGGCAGAGACCGCGCCGGCGGACGCCGAGTCGACGGCACGGTTCGGACGAGTGGTGCAGGAGCGGGTCATCACCCCTGAGCTTGACGCCACGACGTTCGACGGGCACCGCTACTGGACCACCCACCAGCCGCCGGCGTCCCCGTGCGCCGTCCCTGGTGATCCGGTTCGCCTGGTGGCTCACATCTCCCCGCATCGTGCGCTTGCCGTCTTCGTCGCGCTCCCCGAGGTGGTGACCACAAGGATCTTCGCTCCGGGCCAGCCGCTGCTAGTCGACCGGCTGTGGCCCTCCGGACCGCAGGACGGGGGAGCAACGCGACATCAGCTTGCCCTGGACCTGCTGCCAGGAGACGACGACACCGAGCTGTTGCGCGTGGCCGGCCTGACTCTCCGGAGCGGGCGTACCGACGAATGGCAGGCTGTTCCCGTCGCTGTCGCACCCACCCTGCCGGCGACCTGCGACTTCGCCCGAAACGCCTGACGCCGTCACGGAGCCGGTCGACGTCCTAGCCTGGGGCCATGGCCAAGCTGGCTCGTCCGAAGTCGTCCGGCCGCGCGTGGACGTCGTTCGTCGCGGATCCACCGGCCCCGGGGAAGCCGGACCGACCGGTCCGCGGTCTGCACGAGCAGGGCAACCCCCGGCACCGCCTGCGAGTGGAGCACGATGCCAGCACGCTCCTCGTCCACCTTGCGGACGAGGACGGCTCCGGCTGGACCACCATCGCCATCGACCGTGCGACGCGGCAGGTCTCACCGGGCCGTGGCGTCCGCCAGATCGACTCCACCCGCCAGGCCTACGACGACCTGTACCGAGGGTGAGCCGAGGCTCACGCGCGCGTCGTGCCGTGCGCGCGAACCTCGACCGGAGTCGTCAGGCGGTCTCGGGAGTGCGAGCCTGCGGGACTCGTACGCGTACCTCGCGACCGGGCGCGATAGCCAGCGACTCCGTCACCGGCCGGTACCCGGCGCACATGATGCGCAGCCATCCGATGCGGCCCTCGCGCGGCGAGAGGTAGACCTGCTGCTCGACCAGGTGCAGCCCGTCGTCGTTGCGCACCCGCAGCCGGTAGCCGACGCGCTCGCGGTCCGCGAAGGAGTCCGTCTCGATCGACTCGATGCCCTCGACCACGTCGCGGTCGTCGAACCATGTCCCGATCGCGACGAGTACGTCGTCCGGTCCGTCCGCCTCCCAGACCCGACCCGGGGTCATCCCCCGGAAGTCGATCTGCGGGTGCAGGAGCGCACGGACCTGGTTCAGGTCCTTCGCCGCGACTGCCCGGGCGAAGGTGGTGGCCAGAGGTTCCGTCATGAACCCGAGTGTGCCACCGACGCCGGCGGCCGGACCAGTACGCCCTGGGAAGGGCCGCGCCGGTGTCAGACGTCCAACGTGACGTAGTCGATCTGCGCGCTGTCCTTGGCGATGGCGGCCTCGACCTTCTCGTGCGACATCGCCAGGTTCAGGGCCCAGTAGTAGATGACCAGGCTGAACACGATGACGACGAGCAGGTCCCACCACTCGCCCAGGACCTGGTGCGCGCCCTCGCCGTACTGTCCGAGCGCACCGATAATCACCGACCCGAGGATCCACGGACCGATCCACGCCGCGCTTCGCAGCATGCCGAGCGCATTGGTCCCGGCGGCCTGCGACCCGATCCCGAACAGGATCAGACCCAGAAGGAGTGCGCACGCGATCTTCCAGGTGTACTCGAAACCACCCCAGTAGAGGATGAGGTTGGCTGAGACGAACGCGACGGGGAGAAGGAGCTTCGGTACCGGCATGTGGTAGGGCCGGACCCGATCACGGTCCCGCAGGTGCAACGAGCCGAGCGAGACCGGCGCGAACGCGTACATGATCGCGGTCGCTCCGGTGACGACGCCGACGAGCCGGTTCCAGCTGGGGAACGGCCCGAACATGATCTCGCCGACTACGGCGGCGACGATGATCGAGACCACCGGCACGCCTCGGCTGTTGGTCGAGGCGAGCGCGCTGGGCATCTCCCGCTCTTCACCGAGCGCGTACGACAGGCGGGCGGTCGTGCCGACGTACACGATCCCGGTGCCGGCCGGAGAGACGACGGCGTCGATGATGAGGACGACGGCCAGCCAGGTGGCTCCGACCGCGAGTGCGAGGGTGTACCAGGCGCCGTAGTCCGACGGGTCGCCGCCCAGCGGCGACAGCCAGTTCTTGGCCACGTTCTTCGGGTCGACCGCGCCGATGAACGCCGTCTGCAGCAGGATGTACAGCAGCGCGCCGATCGTCATCGCAACGATGATCGCGCGGGAGATGTCCTTCTTCGGGTTACGCGCCTCGCCGGCCAGCTGCACCGCCTGCTCGAAGCCTTGCAGGGCGAAGACCACGCCGGCGGGGAGTGCAGCGAAGACGCCGTGCACCCCGAACGGCATGAAGCCGCCCCCGGCCGTGAAGTTGCTCGTGTTGAACGACAGCGAGCTGACGACGACGATGGCCAGCAGCGGGACTGCCGTCTTCCAGATCACGACGATCGCGTTGCTGTCGGACATGAACTTGGCGCCGGCCAGGTTGATCCCCGTGAACAGGATCATGCCGAGCGTCGCGACGACCAGACCGGTCAGGTTGAGCAGACCCTTGTTCGGGCCGTCCGGGTGCAGCATCGGGAAGTGCTGGTTCACCGCGCTGATGCTGTTGACGTAGGTGATGGCGGCGAGGATCTCGATCGGTGCGATGGCCACTGCCTGCAGCCACGACGCCCAGCCGGCCGTGAAGCCGGCTAGCGGGCCGTGCGAGAAGTACGGGAAGCGGCCCGTGCCGCCGGCGACGGGATAGGCGGCGCCGAGCTCGGCGTACACCAGGGCCAGCACAGTGAGCATGGCGGCGGCGAGGACCCATGACAGGATCGACGCCGGACCAGCCGTCTCCGCGGCGTTCAGCGCGCCGAGCAGCCAGCCCGAGCCGATGATCGAGCCGAGCGAGACGAACATCAGGCCGTAGAACCCGACGGACCGGCGGAGCTTGCCAGGCTCGTGCGCTGCGATTTCGCTCACCGATGACTCCTCGGGATGCTTCGAGGGTGGCGGCCCGTCCGCCCCCGGAATGCTGCGGCTACGCATGCTCGTCCGGCTGGCAAGGGCCCGTCAATGCCTTGCCGGCCCTCAGATCGATCACGCCGTGGCACGATGCCGGGGTGCGCATGCGGACCCGGGCAGGCCTCGCCGCGTGCACGATGGCGACCGTCGCGGTGACAGGCTGCAGCGGCCCGCAGGCAGGGTCGGTGCCGTCGTCGACGGCGCCCGGCTCGAGCGTCTCCCGCACGACCACGGCGTCGTCCGCGCCGACGGGCGCCGACGCCTCGGCCACTTGCGCGCGTGCGCTGCTCGACGGCATGGGACCCGCCGCGCGAGCGGGCCAGCTGCTGATGGTCGGCGTCCCGGCGGCGAGCGCATACTCCGGCACGGGTCCGGTGGCCCGCCTGCGACTCGGTGGGGTGTTCCTTGCCGGCCGCAGCTCGGCGGGTGTGACCCGAACCCGAGCCGCGGTCGACGCGCTCCAGAGGACGGCGCTCAGCACCACCGGTGTCCGGTTACTGGTGGGTACGGACCAGGAGGGCGGCCTGGTGCAGACGTTGTCCGGGCCGGGCTTCAGCGACATCCCGTCCGCGCTGGAACAGGGCACGTGGTCGGCAGCGCGGCTGCGTCAGCGCACGGAGGGCTGGGCCGCACAGCTGACTGCGGCCGGCATCACGCTCGACCTCGCTCCGGTGGCCGACACGGTCGCCGTCGAGGACCGTGACGACAACCCGCCCATCGGCCGGTACCAGCGCGAGTACGGCTCCGACCCGGCCGTGGTCGCGCGACAGATCGCGGTGGTGGTCTCGGCGATGCACGCCGCCGGCCTGGGGTCCACGGTCAAGCACTTCCCCGGACTCGGCCGCGTGCACGCCAACACCGACACGTCGACGGCCGCGGTCGACCCGGTGGCTGGCCCGGACGACCCGAACCTGCAGCCGTTCGCCGCCGGGATCGCGGCCGGTGCGACCGCGGTGATGGTCTCCAGCGCCCGCTACCCGAAGCTCGACCCGGCGCACGTGGCGATGTTCTCCCCGGCGATCGTCACCGGCTTGCTGCGCCAGCAGATGGCGTACACGGGTCTGGTGGTCTCCGACGACGTGGGCCGCGCGGTCGCGGTTCGGGCGCTCACCCCGCAGCAGCGGGCGGTGTCCTTCGTCGGCGCCGGCGGGGACATGGTGCTGACCGTGGTGCCCGCCGACGCCGCCCCGATGGTCGCGGCGCTCACGGCGCGGGCGACCCACGACCCCACGTTCGCCGCGCTGCTGGAAGCGTCGGCCTACCGCGTCCTGCTGACGAAGGTGCACGCAGGGCTGGCGCACTGCCCGTGAGCGACCGACCGCGCGTGAGCGACCGACGGAGAGTCAGGATGGACGGGCGCAGCTTCCCGGCGGGTCGGGGGACCAGATGCCTCGAAAGCTCCGCGAGGGGAGTGGAAGCGTGCCCCCGTCCACCCTGACGCCCTAGTCATCGACACCGGCGCAAGCCGGTGCGCTAGACCGTTCGAGTGAAGGGGACGACGGATTCCGTCGCCCGGGCTGCTCCGGCCCGTCGGCACGGCACCACCGCGTGTTGCGGCCGGGAGCCCGCCGGCGGGTCCTACCCTGCTGGCTATGCGTGCGCGCCCCAACGCGCCGGGGGCCCGTGGCTTCCGTCACGAGGCCTTCTTCTACTCCGGCGACGCGGGTTACGCCGAGCCGCTGGCCGACTTCCTGCGCGCGGGTCTGGCCGCATCCGAACCGGTCATGGCGGTCGTCCCGACGCCGCGGCTCGCGGACCTGCGCGACGCGCTCGGCAGCGACGCGGACGAGGTGCTGCTCGCGGACATGGCCGAGGTCGGCCGCAACCCGGCCCGGATCATCCCGGAGTGGCGGCGGTTCGTGGACGCCTCCGCCGGCCGTCCGATGCGCGGCGTCGGCGAGCCGCTGTGGGCCGGCCGCGGGCGGCAGGAGGCGATCGAGTGCCACCGGCACGAGTGGCTGCTGTCCCGGGCCTTCGCCGAGGACCCGTCGCTGTGGCTGGTGTGCCCGTACGACACCTCGGGCCTGGACGCCGTCGACCTCGACCTGGCCCGGCGCCTGCACCCAGGGGTGTTCGACCCGTCCGACCTGGTCCGGCCGTCGGTCGTGCCCGGCCCGGCCGCCCAGCACGACCGGGTGGGGGGGTCGGAGCAGCCGGTGGTGCCGCTGCTGCCCGAGCCCTTCCCGGCTGACGACCAGCTGCCGGAGGCGCCCTGCCATCCGGAGGTCGACCTGTGGTTCGGCAACGGCGACCTCGCCGAGGTGCGCGAGCAGGTCGCCGCTGCCGCGGTCGCCGCCGGCCTGGAGGCGTACCGGGCCAAGGAGCTGACCCTGGCCGTCCACGAGATCGCGTCCAACGTGGTCCGGCACACCGGTGGTACCGGCCGGCTTCGGGTCTGGACCTCGGCCCCTGGGATCGACGGCCCGACCGCGGTCGTGTGCGAGGTGGCGGACGGCGGTCAGGGAGCCGGCCCGATCGCGGACCCCATGGTGGGAAGGGAGCGGCCGGCCACCGGCCTGGACAGCGGCCGCGGGCTGTGGCTGGCCAACCAGCTCTGCGACCTGGTCCAGCTGCGGACCGCCGGCGCCGGCACCGTCGTGCGCATGCACGCCCTGCTCTGACCCGGTCGGGCCTCGATGCCCGGGGGTTAGGTGCGGCCTCCACGGGGAATAGCGCCACCGGGGGACACGGGGCTGGGACGGGGGCCCGGTGGTGGGGTGGGACAGAGTCTTTGGGGCGAGGTCGCGACAACGCAGTCGGGCGGGAAACCCGCTCGACCTTCACGGCTGCCCCGGCGAGCGCGCGGCAGGCGCGCGACTGGGCCCGGTCGGTGCTGTCCGGCTGGCAGCTGGACGGTGCCGCGCCCGACGCCCTGCTGGTCCTGACCGAGCTGCTCGGCAACGCGGTCCGGCACGGGCGAGGGCCGGTCGAGGTCGTGCTCACCCGGCATGGCGACGGGGTGCGGGTCGAGGTCGCCGACACCGGTACGGGCCGGGTCCGGACCCCGTCCGCCTCGACCAGCCCCGGGACCAGCGGTCGGGGCCTGCTGATCGTGGACGCCCTCTCGACCGGCTGGGGGGTCCGGTACGACCGTTCCGGCAAGGTGGTCTGGGCCGAGATCGACGCCTGACGGCGGTCGCAGGCATCTCAAGCGCCACCGGCCCCGCGCCGACCACTGAAGGGAGCGCGCGGGACCCGTGCGTCCTAGCCTGAGGCCGGAGGTGGTCATGCCGACCGCCCGTTTGGCCCGGGTCGAGCCCGCGGCCGTGCTCGACGTCGTGGTGTTCGTCGTCGGCGTCGGGGTCGGGCTGCTCACCTGCGGGCTGTGGTTCGCCCGGGACGGGTCGCTGATCAGCCTCCCCTCGATGCTGGCGATCGCCCTCGTCGTCGTGATGGTGCGCTTCCCGCTGGTGCTCACCAACATGGCCGGCGACGTCGTGATCGGCTTCGAGACCTGCGTCCTGGTCTTCCTGGTGCTCACGGTCCCGCCGGTCCAGGCGCTGGCGCTGTGGAGCATCGCCATGGCGGTGGCGCAGGGGACCCAGCGCAAGGTCTGGCGCAGCCGGATCTTCAACGTCGGGCTCACCATCCTGGGCGGCGCGCTGCTCGTCGCCTCGGTGGTGCTGCTCGCCCCGGGGCCGTCCGAGGACGCCAGCGAGCTTTTCGCGATCGTCCTCGGCTGCGCCGTGTACTTCATCTTCGACCTGCTGATGACGGCGTTCTCCCTGTCCATCGAGGCGCGAGCGCCCCTGTCGGCCGCGCTGCGCTGGCGCTCGGTCCCGCTCGGCCTGGTCTGCTTCGTCGGCGTCGACACCCTCGGCTACCTGGCCGCGCTGCTCTACCGGTCGGAGCCGGGCTGGACGCTCGGCCTGCTGCTGGTGCCGGTCGGGACGATCCTGGTCGCCGTCGGCTCGGTCAGCCGGGCGCAGCTCGCCCAGCAGCGGCTCAGCGGCCTGCTCGAGGCGGCTGTCGAGGCGCCGGACTGGACCACCGAGGCCGAGATCGAGGACGAGCTGGTCCGCAAGGCCCAGCAGACCCTGCGGCACACGGAGGCCGTGCTGCGGCTGCGGCCGCCAGTCGAGCCGGAGATCGGTGCGACCGTGGAGGTCCCCGGCCGGCCGACCCGCTACCTGGTCGTGCACCGGGTGGCCAACGGCGACCACTTCGACCGCGAGGACCGCAAGGCCCTCGACGCGCTGACGGCGGTCGGCGTCGCGGCGCTGAACCGGCGCCGGCTGGCCGACGAGATGCAGTACCTCGCCCGGCACGACGTCCTCACCGGCCTCAGCAACCGGGCCGTGTTCGGCGACCGCCTCTCGCACGCGCTGAGCCGCCGCCGGCACGCCGGCACCGTGTCGGTCCTGTACTGCGACCTCGACGGCTTCAAGGCGGTCAACGACCTGTTCGGGCACGAGGCCGGGGACCGGCTGCTGGTCTCCGTGGCCGAGCGGATCCTGGCCTGCCTGCGCCCGGAGGACACCGCGGCGCGGCTGGGCGGCGACGAGTTCGGGATCCTTCTGGACGACATCGAGTCCGAGGCGGACGCGGACGTCGTGGCCGCGCGGATCCTCGAGGCCCTGCAGCCGGCCTTCCACGTCGGCGGGCGCGAGTTCCGGGTCGAGGCGAGCATCGGCATCGCGTACGCCGGCCGGGACGCGCTCTCGGCCGAGGCGCTGCTGCGCAGCGCGGACACGGCGATGTACCGGGCCAAGGCCCTCGGCAAGGGACGCGCCGAGCGCTACGCCCCGCAGATGCGCTCCGAGGACCTGCGCCGGATCGAGCTGGAGGTCGAGCTGCGCCGCGCGGTCGAGGAGGACCTGCTCGACGTGCACTACCAGCCCGTGGTCAACCTGAACACCGGCCAGGTGACCGCGTTCGAGGCGCTGGCCCGGTGGACGCACCCCTCGCTCGGACGGATCGACCCGGAGACCTTCGTCCCGATGGCCGAGCGGCTCGGGCTGATCCGGGCGCTGGGACGGCAGGTCCTCGAGCGTGCGCACGCAGCCGGCCGGGCCATCACCGGACGGACCGGGAACCCGGTCACGATGAGCGTGAACCTGTCGGCCAACCAGGTGACCGACCCCGAGCTGCTGGCCCTGCTGCGGCGGCTGTGCACGGACTTCCCGGACGTCCAGATCGTGCTGGAGCTGACCGAGGGCACCCTGATCGACGACGACGGTCTCACCGTCGGCGCGCTGCACGACCTCAAGGCCGCCGGGACCCGGCTGGCCGTCGACGACTTCGGTGTCGGCTACTCCTCGGTCGGCTACCTGCACCGGCTGCCGGTGGACATCCTCAAGATCGACAAGTCGTTCGTCCACCAGCTCGGCGACCCGCGGGCGTACGCGCTCGTCCAGGGTGTGGTGTCGATGGCCCGGTCGATGCAGCTGACCGTCGTGGTCGAGGGCGTGGAGACCTGGGCGGACGCCGTGACGATCAGGGACCTGGGCTGCGGGCTCGCCCAGGGCTACCTGTTCTGCCGTCCGGTCCCCGCCGAGGAGATGATGCAGCTCGCCGTCACCGGCTCGGTGGACATCGAGCCGCTGCTGTCCACCCCCGGCGTACGCCGTCGCCGGCGCGCCCAGCCCACCCTCTGACGGTTCAGGCGGCGGTGCGGACGCCTTCGAGAGCGGCCCGGATCTCGTCCACCGCGGGGAACAGGACGTTGAGCGAGACGACCCGGCGCCAGGCGATCCTCCCGTCCCCGTCCACGACGAACACCGACCGGCGCAGGCCCATCGGACCCAGCACCCCGTAGGCGCGGGCCACCTCGCGGTCGACGTCGCACAGCAGCGGCATCTTCAGCCGGCGGCCCTCGGCGAACGAGCGGTGCGAGTCGACGTCCTGCGGGGAGATGCCCCAGACGACCGCGTCGAACAGGTGCAGGTCGGCCACGCTGTCGGAGTACGCGCACATCTGCCGGGTGCAGACCAGCCGCTCGTCCCCGGGGTAGAACGCCAGCACGACCGGGTGCCCTCGCTCGGCGGCCAGCGAGAACCGCCCGTCGGACTGGCCGTACCAGCCGGGCAGGGCGAAGTCGGGCGCGGTCGAGCCCACCAGGAGTGCCATGTCCGGATCATCGGCAGGATCCGGCCCGACTTGTGCCCGGACCCGTCCGGCATACTTCCGCTGACCCGCGAGCGAGGAGTGCTGATGGCGCGGCTGGCCAGGACCGAAGGGCTGACCGAGGTCCAGGAGGAGATCCTCGAGACCGTCCGTGCCTTCGTGGACGGCGAGATCATCCCGAACGCCCAGCGGCTCGAGCATGCCGACGAGTACCCGAGCCAGATCGTCGAGGGCATGAAGGACATGGGGATCTTCGGCCTGATGATCCCCGAGGAGTACGGCGGCCTGGGCGAGTCGCTGCTGACGTACGCGCTGTGCGTGGAGGAGATCGCCCGCGGCTGGATGAGCGTCAGCGGGATCGTCAACACGCACTTCATCGTCGCCTGGATGCTCATGCAGCACGGGACCGACGAGCAGAAGGCGCACTATCTGCCGCGGATGGCCACCGGCGAGGTGCGCGGGGCGTTCTCGATGAGCGAGCCCGGCTGCGGGTCGGACGTCGCCGCGATCACGTCGAAGGCCGCCAGGGACGCCGACGGCGACGGCTGGGTGCTGGACGGTCAGAAGATGTGGCTCACCAACGGCGGCTCGTCGACGCTCGTGGCCGTGCTGGTCCGCACCGACGCCGCTGCGGCGGCCGACGAGCAGTCGGTGTACCGCAAGATGTCGACGTTCCTGCTGGACAAGCCGGCCGGCTTCGGCGAGGTGGTCCCCGGGCTCACCATCCCCGGCAAGATCGAGAAGATGGGCTACAAGGGCGTCGACACGACCGAGCTCGTGATGGACGGCCTGCGGGTGCCGGCGTCCGCGCTGCTCGGCGGCGAGCCCGGCCGCGGCTTCTACCAGATGATGGACGGTGTCGAGGTCGGTCGGGTCAACGTCGCGGCGCGCGGGTGCGGTGTCGCGCACCGAGCCTTCGAGCTGGCCGTCGCGTACGCGCAGCAGCGGCACGCGTTCGGCAAGCCGATCGCCGAGCACCAGGCCGTGCAGTTCCGGCTCGCCGACATGGCCACCAAGGTCGAGGCCGCGCACCAGATGATGATCATGGCGGCGCGCACGAAGGACTCCGGACGGCGAAACGACCTGGAGGCCGGCATGGCGAAGTACCTGGCGAGCGAGTACTGCCGGGAGGTCGTCGAGGACTCGTTCCGGATCCACGGCGGGTACGGGTACTCCAAGGAGTACGAGATCGAGCGGCTGTACCGGGAGGCGCCGATGCTGCTGATCGGTGAGGGCACCGCCGACATCCAGCGGATGATCATCGGCCGCCGGCTGCTCGAGGAGTACAGACTCAAGGGGTAAGCCGGACCAGGGAGGGACCAGTGACGCAGCCACCCGTGCCGCAGCCGGTGCAGAGCCGCCCGCTGCTGGCCACGTACCGCACCTACGAGGAGGCCCAGCACACCGTCGACTGGCTCTCCGACCAGAAGTTCGCCGTCGAGAGCCTGGGCATCGTCGGCAACGACCTGAAGATCGCCGAGACGGTGCTCGGACGGCTCACGTACGGCCGTGCGGCCGCCGGCGGCGTCGCCACCGGCGCGTGGTTCGGGCTCTTCGTCGGCCTGCTGCTCGGGCTGTTCGCGAGCAGCGGCAGCTCGTGGGTGACGATCATGTTCGCCGGCCTGGTGTACGGGGCGATCGCAGGGGCGCTGTTCGGGGTGGTCGCGTTCGCGCTCACGGGCGGCCGCCGGGACTTCACCTCGCGCAAGCAGATCATCGCCACGTCGTACGACGTGGTCTGCACGTGGGGCAAGCTCGACGAGGCCAAGGCCCTGCTCGCGCAGATGCCGGCCTGACCGCGGTGAGCGCGGCGGGGGAAGCGGGGGAAGCACCCGCCCGGCGGACGTCAGCGTGGCGGCCCTTCGCGGTGCTCGTCTGGCTGATGGTGGCGATGAACGCGCTCAGCGTCCTTGGCATGGTCGACAACGCCTGGCGGCACCTGCACCCGCAGCTGATCCCCTGGACCGACCAGTCCCCGGTCGACGTGCGCGGCGACGACGTGCTGGCCTTCCTCTCGTTCGCGCAGATGCTCCTGCTCACGACCCTGCTCCCGGTCGCGGTCGCCACCTTCGCCCTGGGCGTCAGCGCGCTCGGTCCCGGGCCCGGTCGCAGCCGCGCCGCGGTCGTGCTCGGGGTCAGCCTGCTCGCCGTCGTCGTCGCGCCCTGGTGGGTCGTGATCGACCACACCGGCGACGGCACCGAGCTCGTCGAGCCAGGGCCCGGGTACTGGCTCGTCTCCGCCAGCGTCCTGCTGCTGCTCCTGGTGGCGGTCGTGCTGGTGGCGTACCTCATGGTGCGGCCGCTCGCCGTACGGCCGCCCGAGGTCGCGGCGCTGGTACCGGCCGGCTGGTACCCGGACCCGTACGGCACCGAGCCGTGGCGCTGGTGGGACGGCCGCGCGTGGGCCGGCGGCGACCCGCCGACCGGGTAGGGCAGGATGCGGGCATGCAGTTCGGGAGGTACTTCGAGGAGTTCGAGGTCGGAGCCGTCTACAAGCACTGGCCGGGCAAGACGGTCACCGAGTACGACGACCACCTGTTCTGCCTTCTCACGATGAACCACCATCCGCTGCACCTGGACGCGCACTACGCCGAGCACAGCACCGACTTCGGCCGCAACGTCGTCGTCGGCAACTACATCTACTCGTTGCTGCTCGGGATGTCGGTGCCGGACGTGAGCGGCAAGGCCATCGCCAACCTCGAGGTCGAGTCCCTGCGGCACGTCGCGCCGACGTTCCACGGCGACACCATCTACGGCGAGACGACGGTGCTGGACAAGACCGAGTCCACGTCCAAGGACGACCGCGGAGTCGTGCACGTCGAGACGCGCGGCTACAACCAGGACGGCACGGTGGTCTGCGTGTTCCGCCGCAAGGTGATGGTCCCCAAGCGCTCGTACGGGGACGCGCGCGGCGGCGAGCAGCCCGGCCGCCCGGTCCCGAGCCTCTGAGTCTCTGAGCCTCTGAGTCTCTGAGCCTCTGAGCCGGCGTAACGCCGGGGGCCGCGGCGGACATCTCAAGGTGACGCAACCGACCAGACCCCGGGGAGTGTCATGGCCGCACCGACCGTGCCTGGCGAGGACCCCGAGTCCAGGCTGACCCGCCTGTTCTCCGAGCACCACGGCACTGTGCTGGCCTACGCCACCCGCCGGGTCGGACCGGCCGCGGCGCCGGACGTCGCGGCGGAGACCTTCGCCGTCGCGACGCGACGGGTGGCCGACATCCCGCCCGACGGCGCCCTACCCTGGCTGCTCGCGACCGCCCGCAACGTCCTGCTCGCCTCGGTGCGGGCCGACTCCCGGCGCGGCGCCCGCGAGGCCCGTGCCTTCGACCGCTCCGAGTCGCACGCCACCGACGTCCCGGACCACGCCGTCCGGGCGGCCGAGCTCGACGTCGTGCTCCGCGCGCTCGACCGGGTGCCCGAGCCCGACCGCGAGCTGCTGCTGCTCGTCGCCTGGGACGGCCTTCCGCTCAACCAGGCCGCCGTCGTGCTCGGCTGCTCGGCGGGCGCGGCACGGGTGCGCTGGCTACGGGCCCGCCGCCGGTTCGCGGACGCGCTCGGCGCCGTCGACGGGGAGCCGCCGCCGGTGGCCGAGCCCCGGCCAGCCCTGACCCGACCCTCGCTGGGA
Source organism: uncultured Actinomycetota bacterium (assembly GCA_963711005.1). Lineage (GTDB taxonomy): Bacteria > Actinomycetota > Actinomycetes > Prado026 > Prado026 > CAVQCJ01. The sequence goes on from CAVQCJ010000004.1 coordinate 87,174, forward strand.
GGCACCCCGTGACCCGCACCTCGACCGCCCTGGACAGGCTGCGCGCCGCCGACCCGATGTCCGCGGACGGCACCGCGCACCTGCGACATCTCCCGGAACCGCACCGTCGCGGCGGGCGGCTGGCCGTCTCCACCGTCGCCGTCGCCGCCGTCGCGGCCGTCGCTTTCGTCCTGCTCCCAGGTGGGGCCGTGCAGCCCTCGGACGCCCGCGCCGTCGAGTCGCTGCTCGCCGCCGGCCGGGCCGCCGCCGCCGCCGTCGACACCCCGCTCGAGCCCGGCCAGCTGGTCTACAGCCGGACTCGCTCGTCGAGCTTCACCCAGCTCACACTCCCCGACGGAAGGACGGCCGGCTACCTCGCGGCTCCGCGGCTGGAGGAGTCCTGGATCGCTCCCGACGGCGCCCTGACGCGGCTCGAGACCGTTGTCGGTCAGCCCGAGTACCCGACCGCCCGGGACAAGGCTCTCGTGCTGGCCGCGCGCGGCGGACCGAAGCCGTCCGACGTCCCCGGCGTCTCCGACCGCGTGGTCGTGCGCGTCCCCGCGTACGCGGGGTCGGTGAACGGCCCGACGTACACGTTCGCGCGCACCCTGCCGACCGACCCGGCCGCGCTCGAGCAGCGGATCCGGCACGACACCGCCGGAAGCGGTGAGAGCGCCGACGTCGAGGTCTGGGTGACCGTCCAGGACATGCTGCTCTCGCCGGTGTCGCCGCCGGCCCTGCGCTCGGCGCTCTACCAGGTGGCGGCCGGGCTGCCCGGCGTCCGGTACCTCGGCACGACCACGGACCGGCTCGGCCGGACCGGGATCGCCGTGGGGCTCGCGCACGGGGACGACGGCCACGCCCGTACCAGCGAGGTCATGGTCTTCGACGACAAGACCGGCCTGCTGCTGCAGACCGAGCAGCGTGCCCTGGACCCGGCCCAGTACGGGCTGCCCGCGAGCATGAAGGGCGCGGTCGTCGGCTGGACCGTCTGGGTGCAGGCGGGTGTCGTCGACGGTCCGGGCCTGCGTCCCGACGGTACCCGCGCCGACCTGGGCTGAGTCCGGCTCACCGCTCGGCTCTCGGGTCAGACCCTCCCGGCGCTATAGCCCCGGGAGGGTCTGACACGAGACGCTTCGGGGCATGAGGCAGCCCCCGGTCTGCCCGCGCTGCTCCGCCCCGGTGCATGAGCCGGGGCTGATGTCGAGCGCCTGGGTCTGCTCGGTGCATGGCGAGATCGCGCCCTTCCACCTCGGCCCGCAGCCGCTGAACGCCGACGTGCTCGCCTGGACGGTCAAGACCTCCCAGGTCCCGGTCTGGGTGCCCTGGCCGCTGCCGACCGGCTGGCTGGTCACCGGGCTCGCGTACGCCGGCGACGACCGGACCGGGGCCCGCGCGACGGTCCTGGCCGTCTCCGGACCGGCCCCGTTGGGTGGCACCGGCGAGATGCTGCTGGTGGCCGAGGAGCCGGGTATCGGGCTGGGGGCCAGGTACGCCGGCTTCGCCGGCACCGACGCCGGCCCGGACGCGCCGTACCTGTCCGAGCGGACCGCCCCGCACGCGCGCGTGCACGCCGCCGGCCACCCCACCGCGCTGTGGAGCGTTGACGGTGCGCAGGACCGGGCCGTGTACGTCGGCGAGGCGCTCGGCCAGTGGCTGTGGGTCGTCCTTTGGCCGGACACTGCCGGCCTGGTCGTCCTGGACCGGTTCGTGCTCGTGGACCTGCGCGACGCCGGGCACGAGCTGGACGTCCCGTTCGGCGCACCCAGCCCCAGGCTCGCCCCCTGACAGCCCGACCTCCTAGGGTGCCTCCCACGACTTGACCAGCCGATCAGGAGGACGCACCGATGGCGGAGGCAGTACGCGGCGTGGTGGCCCGGTCCAAGGGCGCCCCGGTCACCCTGGAGACGGTGCTGGTCCCCGACCCCGGTCCCGGCGAGGCCAAGGTCGTGGTGCAGGCGTGCGGGGTCTGCCACACCGACCTGCACTACCGCGAGGGCGCCATCAACGACGCGTTCCCGTTCCTGCTCGGCCACGAGGCCGCCGGCATCGTGGAGTCCGTCGGCGAGGGCGTCACCGAGGTGCAGCCGGGTGACTTCGTGGTGCTGAACTGGCGCGCGGTCTGCGGCGAGTGCCGGGCCTGCCGGCGCGGCCGGCCCTGGTACTGCTTCAGCACCCACAACGCCACCCAGCCGATGACGCTCGAGGACGGCACCGCGCTGTCGCCCGCGCTCGGCATCGGGGCGTTCGCCGACAAGACCCTGGTCGCCGCCGGGCAGTGCACCAAGGTCGACCCGAAGGTGCCGCCGCAGGTCGCCGGCCTCCTCGGCTGCGGTGTGATGGCCGGGATCGGCGCCGCCCTCAACACCGGCGGGGTCGGCCGCGGCGACACGGTCGCGGTCATCGGGTGCGGCGGGGTCGGCGACGCGGCGATCGCGGGCTCCCTGCTGGCCGGGGCGCGCACGATCATCGCGGTGGACGTGGACGACCGGAAGCTGGAGTGGGCCAGGGGCTTCGGCGCCACCCACACGGTCAACTCGAGCACGACCGACCCGGTCGAGGCGATCAAGTCGCTGACCGACGGGTTCGGCGCCGACGTCGTGATCGAGGCCGTCGGCCGACCGGAGACGTACGAGCAGGCCTTCTACGCGCGCGACCTCGCCGGCACCGTGGTGCTGGTCGGCGTCCCCAACCCCACGATGAAGATCGAGCTCCCGCTCATCGAGGTGTTCGGCCGTGGCGGGTCGCTCAAGTCCAGCTGGTACGGCGACTGCCTGCCCAGCCGCGACTTCCCGACGCTCGTCGACCTGTACCTGCAGGGCCGGCTGCCGCTGGACCGGTTCGTCTCGGAGACCATCGGCCTGGACGGGGTCGAGAAGGCGTTCGAGAAGATGCACCACGGCGACGTGCTGCGCTCGGTGGTGGTCTGGTAGATGGTCGCCCGGGTGGAGCGACTGGTCACCAGCGGCACCTTCTCCCTCGACGGCGGTACCTGGGAGGTCGACAACAACGTCTGGCTGCTCGGCGACGACGACGAGGTGGTGGTTGTCGACGCCGCGCACGACGCGGAGGCGATCCTCGCCGCCGTCGACGGCCGCACGGTGCTGGCCGTCGTGTGCACGCACGGGCACGACGACCACATCGGCGCGGCCGGGGCGGTCGCGGACCGGACCGGCGCACCCGTGCTGCTGCACCCGGACGACCTGATGCTCTGGAACGTGGTCCACCCCGACCGGACGCCGTCGCGGCTCGCGGACGGCGACGCGGTGGAGGTGGCCGGGGTGGCGGCGCACGTGCTGCACACGCCCGGTCACTCGCCCGGGGCGGTGTGCCTGCACGTCCCGGCGCTCGGGGTGGTGCTGACCGGCGACACGCTGTTCCAGGGCGGGCCCGGGGCGACCGGGCGCTCGTACAGCGACTACCCGACGATCCTCGCGTCGATCCAGGAGCGGTTGCTGACGCTCCCGCCGCAGACCCGCGTCCTGCCCGGGCACGGCGACGAGACGACGGTCGGGGCGGAGGCCACCGACTACGACGCGTGGGTGGCTCGGGGGCACTGATCGCGGTGACCGCAGGCGGACCCGACGGCGAGCAGCTCGGCCTGGACAGCGCCGGTCTGAGCGGCGTCCCGCGTCGCCTGTTCGCCTGCACGCCGACCCGGCTCGCGGCCTGGTCGGACTGCCCGCGCCGGTACCGGTTCACGTACATCGACCGGCCGACGCCGCCCAAGGGACCCCCGTGGGCGCACAACGCCTTCGGCAGCACCGTGCACAACGCCCTGCGTTCCTGGTACGAGCTGCCGGCGGCCGAGCGTGTCCCGGCCGTCGCGGCCGACCTGGTCGACCGAGCGTGGGTCGGCGACGGGTACCGCGACCAGGTCCAGCAGGAGCAGGCGCGGGTGCGCGCGCGGGCGATGGTCGAGCGGTACGTCGCGACCCAGGCGCCGTCCGGCGACCCGCGCGGCGTCGAGCGGACGGTGGCGTTCACGACGGACCGGCTGTCGGTGAGCGGGCGGGTGGACCGGGTCGACGAGCGGCCGTCGAGGACCCGGCCCGGCGGCACCGAGCTGGTCGTCGTCGACTACAAGACCGGACGCCAGGAGCTCGGTCCCGACGACGCGCGCGGCTCGGCGGCGCTGGCGCTGTACGTGCTGGGGGCCCGGCGGACGTTGCACGCGGACTGCACCCGGGTCGAGCTGCATCATGTGCCGTCCGGCACGGTCGCCGCCTGGGACCACAGCGAGGAGTCGTTGGCGCGGCACGTGAGGCGGGCGTCGGCGATCGCCGACGAGGCGCAGGCCGCGGACGAGGAGTACGTGGCGGGCGGGCGCCCGCAGGCAGGTCAGGAGCTGCCGGCCGGTGCGGAGCGGCTCTACCCGCCGCGACCGGGGTCGCTGTGCGGATGGTGCGACTTCGTCCGGCTGTGCCCCGAAGGGCGGGCCGTGGCCAGGCCGCGGGATCCGTGGGACGCGCTGGCCGAGGGTCCGGGGGAGTCCGGTGGCGAGAAGGACGATGAAAGAGAAGCCACCGATCGGCCCTGACCCGGCCGGCGTGCGGTCGGGCCCTCGGGTCAGGCGTCGAGCTCGAACCAGACGACCTTGCCCTGCTCCTCGGCAGCCCAGCCCCAGCGGTCGGCCAGGGTGTCCACCAGCTGCAGCCCGCGGCCGCCGACCTCGGCGAGGTCCACGTCGCCGCGCAGTACCGGCGGGCTCGCCGGCTCCTGGTCGCGGACCTCGACCCGCAGCGCCGAGCCCTCGGTGTGGGCCCGGAGCTCGAGCGGGGCTCGGCCGTACAGGATCGCGTTCGTCACCAGCTCGCTGACCAGCAGGACGGCGACCTCGCCGTCGTCCTCGCCACGGTCGTGCAGGTAGCCCGCCACCAGTCGGCGCGCCTCGGCGACCTGCTCGGGGTCCGCGCTGAGGGTCGCGCGTAGCTCCACCATCACTGTCACAGATCCTCCTCCGCCAGGGGAGGCTGCCCCGCTCCCTCCGATCGCTGCCAGAACGTCACCAGCGCCTTCGCGGTGGGTTCCGGAGCCTCGGCTGCCGGGGAGTGAGCCGCTTCCGGGAAGGAGACGGTGTGCGCACCGAGTCGTGACGCGGTTTCGCGCTGGATTTCCGGGCTCCACGCGTCGTCGGTCTCGCCGAAGGCCACCAGGGTCCGGCCGGCCAGTCCGGCCACCGCGGCGAGCTCCTCCGTGCGGTCGGGCTCGGTCGCCAGGAGGCGGGCCATCGCGGCCAGCGAGAGCGGGTCGTGGGCCAGGAACCGCCGTTCCAGGAACTCGGCGACCTGGGGGTCGGCGGGCGGGTGGTTGCCGGCCTCCAGCTCAAGGGCCTGCATGATCTGCCAGACCGGGGCCAGCCCGAGCGTGGGCAGCGCGTCCGCCAGGGCGATCAGCCGGGCGTCCCGCTCAGGGCCGATCGAGGCGGGGCCGGAGTCGAGCAGCACCAGGGACGAGAACCGGGCCGGGTCCCGCAGGACCGCGGCCCGGGCCACCAGCCCGCCGAACGAGTGCCCGAGCAGATGCACCGCCCCAGGCCCCGGGCCGGCCACTGCGTCGACCACGGCCAGCAGGTCGGCGGCGAACGCGCCCAGCTCCCAGCCCTCCGGCGGCGGCTGCGGGGTGAGCGCGGCGGTCCCGTGCTGGCCACGCTGGTCGTACGCGACGACCGGGAAGCCGGCCGCCCCGATCGGCGCCAGCACCGCGATGAAGTCCTCCTTGCTCCCGGTGAACCCCGGTACGAGCACCACCACGTGGTGCCCGTTGCCCGGGTCGGGACCGCTGCGCAGGGCCGCGAAAGTGCCGCGAGCGGTGCCGACGGGCTCGTCCCGGACGCCAGCCGGAAGATCGAGGAACGGCGGAGTGCTCACCCGGGGCACAATAGGCCGGGTCCGGGCCCACTTCGGAAGGCACCACCGTGACGATCACGCTCGCCGTCGCCAACCAGAAGGGCGGCGTGGCCAAGACCACCACGGTGGCCTCGCTCGGCGCCGCCCTGGCCGAGCTCGGCCACAGGGTCCTGCTCGTCGACCTGGACCCGCAGGCGTGCCTGACGTTCTCGCTGGGCCTTGACCCGGACGCTCTCGAGCTGTCGGTGCACGACGTCCTGCTCGGCCGGGTCCCGGCCGCGATGGCGCTGCTGGCCACCGACGACGGCGTCACGCTGCTGCCGGCCGCGATCGACCTCACCGGGTCCGAGGCGAGGCTGGTCACCAGGGCCGGCCGCGAGTTCGTGCTGCGTGAGGCGCTGGCCGAGGTCTCGGCCGGGTTCGACTGGGTGCTGCTGGACTGCTCGCCCTCGCTGGGCGATTCTCACGCTGAACGCCTTGACGGCGGCGGACGCGGTCCTGATCCCCCTGCAGTGCGAGACGTTGTCGCACCGCGGCGTCGGCCAGCTCCTGGAGACGATCGACGAGGTGCGCAAGCGTACAAACCCCGAGCTGGACGTCCTGGGCCTGCTGCCCACGCTGTTCGACGGCCGGACCACGCACGCCAGGGCGGTGCTGGCCGACGTGGCGCTGCGCTACTCGGTCCGGGTGCTCGAGCCGCCGGTGCCCAAGTCGGTGCGGTTCGCCGAGGCGCCGGCCGCCGGGCGCTCGGTGCTGACGACCGCGCCCGGGTCCAAGGGCGCCGAGGCGTACCGCGAGCACGCCCGGCAGCTCGTCGCGTCTGCTGGCCGCTCCGGGCCGCCGCGTTGACTGCCCGCAAGCCGCCCGGGTTCGACCGGTTGCCTCGCCGCGAACCGGCGGAGCCGGCCGCCGGGCTCGTTTCCTCGAGCGGTCCGCCGGACGCCGACGGTCGCCGGGCGCTGTTCAGCACCGCCGAGCAGCCGCCCACGATCGGTACCGTGACGATCACCTGCTCGGCCTGCGCCGAGCGCACCGTGGTCTCGTTGCTGCGGGCGGTGCGGCTGGCGGTTCCGTCCTTGCACCTGCCCGGGCTGCGCCCGGCGCCGTGGTCGTTCATGCGCTGCCCGGCCTGCCACCACCTGACCTGGGTGAGCGTGTCCGTCCGCCTCTGACGTCGCCGTTCCACACGCGGTGTCGGGGTCGTCGGCACGGTAGACCGTGCCGGACACCCCGACACCGCGTGTGGAACGGCGGTGGGGCGTGCTCCGACACGCCGGGTGCGGCCCGGTCCTTGAGACGTACTGCTCCGACGGCGACTCTGACTGGACCAACGCCCCTCCGGCTCCGGCCGGCCTTCCCCAGGAGCGTCTCGTGACCGACGTCCCGTCCTCGGGACCCGCCGGCCGGATACCTCGGCACGTGTGGGTCCTGCTCGCGCTGATCGTGCTCGTGCTCGGGTTCGCGCTGGGCGGTTCGCTACGGGCCGCGTTCGCGTCCGGGCAGACCGGTAACTCCAGTCCGGACCGTCCCGTGGACAACGGGACGGCGGTCGCCCGGACCCAGCCGCTGCCGGTAGCCGTCCGCGCCGGCACCGCGGGTCCGCCGCTGCTCGCGCTCGGGTCACCGAGCCGGCGGGGCAGGGCGCTGCCGAAGCACTCGGGCACGGGTCGCCGCATCGTCTACCAGGAGTCGACGATGCACCTGTGGGTGGTCGAGGCTGACGGCACCGTCGTCCGCGACTACCCGGTGACCGGCCGCCCGGGCTGGCCTCGCCCGGCGACGTACCACGTGTTCTCGAAGACGCTGGCGGCCGCGTCGCCGAAGTACCACGTGACCTTCGACTGGATGGTCCGGTTCGCGCACGGCAACGACCTGAACATCGGGTTCCACTCGATTCCGCGGATCATGGGCACCGGGGTGCCGATCCAGGCCGAGGCGCAGCTGGGTGCGCCGATCGGGCACGGCGGGTGCGTGCGACAGCGAGTGGTCGATGCGAAGTGGCTGTACGGGTGGGCCACGATCGGCACCACCGTCGTCGTCCTCAGGTAGTCGTCAGGTCCCGGTCTGCTCGACCGGGGCGACCGCGTCGGCGCCGCTTCCGCCCGAGCCGCCACGACTGCGGCGGCGCCGGCGACGGGGCGCCGCCGCAGTCGAGCCGGCGGAGGTCTCGGCCCGCTCGGGTCCGTCCGCGTGGTCGGAGCGCTCGACCGGTGCGATCGCCGGGTCCATCGACTCGCCCGACCGCGTCCGGCGCCGGTTCCGTGGCGCTCCCGACGACTTCGTCGCCTTGGTCGCCGTCGTGGCGCGCGCCGGTCCGGACGAGGAGCTCGACCGTGAGCCGTGCCGGTCACCGCTCCCGCCGCCGGAGCCCTTCGGGCCGCCGCGTCGCGCCTTGCCGGTCTCGCCGAGGTCCTCGAGCTCCTCGGCGTCCAGGCCGGCGCGGGTGCGGGCCGCCCGGGGCAGCACGCCCTTGGCGGTCCTCGGGATGCTCGAGCGCGGTGTAGAGCCAGTCCGAGGTGGAGTACGTCTCCGGCGGGTCGGCGAACGGCGAGGCCGAGCGCCTTGTTGATCAGCGACCAGCGCGGCAGGTCGGCCCAGTCGACGAACGTGACGGCGACGCCGTCGGCGCCGGCTCTGGCCGTGCGCCCGACCCGGTGCAGGTACATCTTCTCGTCCTCGGGGCACGTGTAGTTGATCGACGTGCGTGACGCCGTCGATGTCGATGCCGCGCGCCGCGACGTCGGTGGCGACGAGCACGTCGACCTTGCCGGAGCGGAACGCGCGCAGCGCCTGCTCGCGGGCGCCCTGGCCGAGGTCGCCGTGCACGGCCGCGGCGGCGAAGCCGCGCTCGGACAGGTCGCCGGCGATCCGGTCGGCGGCGCGCTTGGTCCGGCGTGAAGATGATCGTCAGCCCGCGGCCGTCGGCCTGCAGGATGCGGGCCAGCACCTCGGGCTTGTCCATCTCGTGCGCGCGGTAGACGTGCTGCTCGACGGTGTCGACCGTGGCCGACTCGTCGTCGGGGTTCGTGGCGCGCACGTGCGTGGGGGTGCGCATGTAGCGACGCGCGAGGTTCACGATGACGCCCGGCATCGTCGCCGAGAACAGCATCGTCTGCCGGTTGTCCGGCGTGGACGCGACCAGCCGCTCGACGTCGGGCAGGAAGCCCAGGTCGAGCATCTCGTCGGCCTCGTCCAGGACCAGGATCTTGACGTGCGTGAGGTCGAGGTGGCGCTGCTGCATGAGGTCGATCAGCCGGCCCGGGGTGCCGACGACGACGTCGATCCCGGTCCGCAGCGCCTCGACCTGCGGCTCGTACGCGCGGCCGCCGTAGATCTCGAGCACGCGGACGCCCGCCGGGCCCCGGCCTGTCGAAGGTCCTTGGCGACCTGGATGCACAGCTCACGGGTCGGTACGACCACGAGCGCCTGCGGCTTGCCGGGCGCGGCCAGGAACTCGGCGTCGTTGTCGTGCGGGCCGATGATCCGCTGCAGCAGCGGGATCCCGAACCCGAGGGTCTTGCCGGTGCCGGTCTTGGCCTGGCCGATGACGTCGTTGCCGGACAGCGCCAGCGGGAGGGTCATCTCCTGGATCGCGAAGGCGTCGGTGATGCCGACGGCCTCCAGCGCCTCGCAGGTCTCGGGCAGCACCCCGAGCTCTCGGAACGTGGTCAGTGCGTTCGCCTCTTCCTCGGTGGCGCTGCGTTCGTCCGGAAGGACGTCGGCGCCCGACTTCCCAGCGCCCGCGGCGCGGTGCGGCCTCAAGTGTAGCCGTTACAGTGCGCCGCATGGACGACGCGCGGGCCCAGCCGGGCCCGGATCTGGACGACCCGGCGTACCGCGCGGCCGTCGTCGACCTGCTCGGCGTCCTGTCCTACGGCGAGCTGTCGGCCTTCGTCCGGCTGGCCGCAGACGCGGCGCTGGCCCCGCGGATCGGCGACGAGGCCAAGCTGGCCGGCATGGCCGTGGCCGAGTTCCGGCACTTCGTCCAGCTGCAGGACGCGGCTCGCCGAGCTCGGGGTCGACCCGGAGGAGGCCATGGCACCGTTCGTCGCCCCGATCGACGGGTTCCACGAGTCGACGGCCCCGGCCGACTGGCTCGAGGGGCTGATGAAGGCGTACGTCGGCGACGGCGTCAGCGCCGACTTCTACCGCGAGGTGGCCCGGTTCCTCGACGCACGGACCCAGACTCTGGTCCTGGACGTGCTCGCCGACACCGGGCACTCGGCCTTCGCCGTGACCGACGATCCGCGAGGCGATCGCGGCCGACCCGCGGGTGGCCGGCCGGCTCGCGCTCTGGGGCCGGCGGCTGATGGGGGAGATGCTGTCGCAGGCGCAGCGCACCGCCGCGGAGCGGGACGCGCTGTCGAACCTGCTCGTCGGCGGGATCACCGGTACCTCGTCCGGGCTGGCCGGGTTCGACCTGGCCGAGATCGGCCGGATGTTCGCCCGGCTCACCGAGGAGCACACCCGCCGCATGCAGGCCCTCGGCCTGTCCGCGTGACAGTCTCCACCTGACGGGCTCGGCCGGACCGGACGGTCAGATCGCGCCGAAGCCGACCCGTCGCTCGGCCTGCTCGCCGATCTCGACGTACGCCAGCTTGTCGACGGGCACCAGCACCTGCCGGCCCTTCTCGTCGGCCAGGACCAGCAGGCCGCCCGCGTCGGCGAGCGCGGCCTTGACCGCGGCGGCGATCTCGTCGGAGCTCTGCGCGCTCTCCAGCGACAGCTCGCGCGCGGCGCCCTTGACGCCGATCTTGACCTCCACCAGGACCTCCGCTACTCAGTTCGGGTCTCGCGAGCGTAGTCCAGCCGGTCTGCCGGACCGTCCTCGTCGGGGCCCGGTTCTCCGCAGGCGTAACGCCTGCTCCAGCCGCCGCGGTCAGCCGGAGGTGCGCGGGAACCGCGAGATGCCGCGCCACGTCAGCGTCGACACCAGCTGCACCGCCTCGTCGCGAGGGATGACCTCGCCGGTGGTGATCCAGTACCGCGCGGAGACCTGCGCCGTGCCGATCAGGCCGACCGCGAGCAGGTGCGACTCGGCCTCGGACAGCCCGGCGTCCTCGGCGATGACGGCGCTGACCAGCTCGGCGCAGCCCTGCAGGACCTGCTCGACGCGGGCCCGCACGGACGGCTCGGAGGTCAGGTCGGACTCGAACACCAGCCGGAACGCGCCGCCCTCGTCGGCGACGAAGTCGAAGTACGCCTGCATGGTCGCGGTGACGCGCAGCTTGTTGTCGGTGGTGCTCGCCAGCGCGGCGCGCACGGCGTCGACGAGCCCGTCGGTGCTCTGGTCGAGCAGCGCGAGGTACAGGTCGAGCTTGCCGGGGAAGTGCTGGTACAGGACGGGCTTGGAGACGCCCGGCCGCATCGGCGATGTCGTCCATGGCCGCCGCGTGGTAGCCCTGGGCGACGAAGACGTCCCGCGCGGCGCCCAGCAGCTGGGCCCGGCGGGCCGACCGCGGCAGCCGGGTGCCTCGGGCGAGCGTCACGGCGGGGATCCTACCCAGCGGTAACGGGCTCCCCGGGCACGTCGGGCAGGCGTCCCGCGGAGCGATGCCGACCTGCGCTCAGCGGGGCGAGCAGGTCGCCGTCCGCGGCGACCCGGTCCAGCACCTGCGCCGCGACGAACCGCAGGTCCTCGGCGGCCCGGCACGCCGCCACCTCGTCCCAGGTCAGCGGCGTGGACACCGTCGGCCACGGCCGGGCGCGCAGCGAGTACGGCGCGACCGTGGTCTTCGCCCCGTTGTTCTGCGACCAGTCCACGAACACCTTGCCCGGCCGCAGGTCCTTGGCCATCCGGCTGACCACCAGCTCCGGGTGCGCGCCGCTCCAGCTCGCTCGGCGAGCGCTCGTGCGTAGCCGCTCGTCCGCTCCGCCGGCGTCGGCTCCAGCGGGACGTACAGCTGCAGGCCCTTGGAGCCGCTGGTCTTCGGGTACGCGTCGAGCCCGTCCGCGGCCAGCCTCTCGCGCAGCAGCACGGCCACCGCGCAGCACTCGAGCGCGGTCGCCGGCGGCCCCGGGTCCAGGTCGAGCACGAGCAGGTCGGGGTCCTGCGGTGCGCCGTCCGCGCCGACCCGCCACTGCGGCACGTGCAGCTCCAGCGCCGCCAGGTTCGCCGCCCAGACCAGCGTGGCGCAGGTCGTCGACGACGACGTAGTCGATCGTGTCCCGCTTCATCCCGGACCCGGGCGAGGGCAGCCGGACCCGCCGGACCCAGTCCGGCGTGTGCGAGGGCGCGTTCTTCTCGAAGAAGATCTTGCCCGGCGACGCCGTCCGGCCAGCGGGTGAACGTCGCCGGGCGGCCGGCCAGGTGCGGCAGCAGGACCGGGGCGACCCGGGTGTAGTAGTCGACCACCTCGGCCTTGCTGAAACCGGGCGAACCGTCGGCGGGTGGGTAGAGGATCTTGGACAGGTTCGACAGCGTGAGGCGGCGCCCGTCGACCTCGACCGTCACGCGCTCGTCCGCCATGAACGTGAACGTACCCACCCTGTGGTGCGATCCTGGTCCCGCGGGGGCGCACGATCGTCGGCACCGAACTGCGGCTGGAGGCGAGATGCGCTCGATCTGGAAGGGCACGGTGTCCTTCGGGCTGGTGACCATCCCGGTGCGGCTGTACTCGGCGACCGAGGAGCGTGACGTCGCGTTCCACCAGGTCCGGCGCAGCGACGGCAGCCGGATCAAGTACAAGCGGGTCGCCGCGGCCGACGGCGAGGAGGTCCCGTACGCCGAGATCGCCAAGGGTTTCGAGCTGCCGACCGGCGAGACCGTCGTGCTGACCGACGAGGACTTCGCCGACCTGCCGCTGTCCACGCAGAAGACCGTCGAGGTCCTGCAGTTCGTCCCGCTCGTCCGAGGTCGACCCGATCTACTTCTCCCGCTCGTACTTCCTCGAGCCGGACAAGACCGGCGTGAAGCCGTACGTCCTGCTGCGACAGGCCCTGCAGGAGTCCGGGCGGGTCGCGATCGTCAAGGTCGCGCTGCGCTCGCGCGAGGCGCTGGCCTGCCTGCGCGTGCGCGACGACGTGCTGGTGCTGGAGACCATGCTGTGGCCGGACGAGATCCGCACGCCCGACTTCTCGGTGCTCGACTCGGACGTCGACGTGAAGCCCGCGGAGGTGACGATGGCGCAGAGCCTGATCGAGGCGCTCTCCGGCGACTTCGACCCGACGCAGTACACCGACGAGTACCGCGCGGCGCTGGAGTCGCTGATCGAGGCCAAGGCCGACGGTCACGCGCTCGTCGCGCCGGCCGCCGCCGAGGCGGACGCCGGGACCGTCGTCGACCTGATGGCGGCCCTGCGTGCCAGTGTCGAGGCAGCGAAGGCGGCGAGGGCCGATGCGGCGACCGGGTGACGCGGACGGCGACCCGGTGCCGGCGCGCAACCGCAGCGTGACGACCGGCGGCCCGCGGCTAGGCCGGACGGGGGAATGGCGCGTCGCGGTTCGTCCGGTACCCGGCGGGTTTGGGACACTTCCACCATGACCCTGGGGGGGCAGGGCGGTGACCGCGCCGCCGTCGTCACTGCGCTGCGCGCCGTGTCGGGGGTGGCGGACGCCGAGATCCTGCCCGACCCCGAGGGCGGGCCGGGGACGTTGCGCCTCCAGCTGCTGCCCGGCGCCGACGAGGTCACCGTCGCCAAGACGGTCAACCGCCTGCTCGGCGAGCAGTTCGGCCTCGGCGTCGACTCCGGCAAGGTCCAGGTCGTCGAGGAGGTGCGGCGGCGCACGCCGGCCTCCGGCGGTGCAGCCACGGCAGCCACGGCGGCCACGGCGGCCGCGGCGCCCCCAGTGGCCCCGGCGGCGGCCGCCGAGCCCGAGCCGACCCCCGCGGTGGTCCGCCCGGCCGAGACTCCGCACGTGCTGCGACCGGTGCCACCCCTCGCGCCGCCGTCCGCCGCGCCGGCGGCGCCGTCCGCACGCAGCGACTCCGGCCAGTTCGCCGAGCCGGCCGCCACGACAGCCGGGACCGCGACCGGGTCGGCGCCGACCGCCGGGCTCGGCACCGTGGCCGACCTGGGCCCGGTCGAGCGGACCGGCGCCCCGCGCGGGACCAGGCTGCTCATCCACCGGATGGAGCTGGTGTCGGCCAGCCAGGGCGTCACCAGCGAGGTCACGCTCGAGCTCTCCGGGCACGAGCACACCGGCACCGCCGGTGCGGCGAGCACCCCGTCCAGCGTGCACCGGTCGGTGGCGCACGCGACGCTGCGCGCGGTCGAGGAGGCCGTCGACGGCGCCGTGCGGTTCGAGCTGGAGCACCTCGAGACGACCACGCTCGGGGGCGACCGGGCCGTCGTCGTCGAGGTCGCGATGATCACCCGGCACGGCAGCGAGCGGCTGACCGGGGTCAGCGCCGTGCGCGAGGACGCCAGGCAGGCGGTCATCCGGGCCACCCTGGATGCCGTGAACCGGCGCATCGAGACGTACCTTGTCTCGGCGTGAGCACCCGGACCCCACCCGAACCTGACCCAGCGAGAGTCGCCACCGAGTCCTGGCCGGCCGGGCCCTGGCCGGCCGAGACGGACCGGATGTCCGTGGCCGGCCGTCCGCCCCTCGAGCTGTCCGTGCGGTCGACGGCGCAGGTCGACGGCGCCGAACCGGCCGTGATGGTGCACGGTCTCGGCGGGTCCGCCCTGAACTGGACCTCGCTCATGGCGCTCCTCGAGGACCGGCTGGCCACCCGGGCCCCCGACCTGCCCGGCTTCGGGCTGTCCCCGCCCCCGGCAGACCACGACTACTCCGTGGGCGCGCACGCGCGTGCGGTGGCCCGGCTCATCGACTCCGACGGCCGCGGTCCCGTGCACCTGTTCGGGAACTCGCTCGGCGGCGCGGTGGCCACGACGGTCGCGGCCTACCGCCCCGACCTCGTCCGCACCCTGACGCTGATCTCGCCGGCGCTCCCGGACTACCGCCCGGGTCGCGACCGCACCCAGGTGGCGCTGCTGGCCGCACCCGGCGTCGGACCGCTGCTGTCCCGCCGGCTCGCGGCGATGACGCCGGAGCAGCGCGTCGCGGGCCTGCTAGAGCTGGTGTACGCGGACCCGTCCGCGGTCACCGAGCAGCAGCGCGCCCTGGCCGTCGCCGAGGTGACCCGCCGGGCCGAGCTGCCGTACGCCACCGACGCGTTGGCGTCGTCGGCCCGCGGCCTGCTGCGCGAGTTCGTCCGCACCGGCCGTGGTGGGCTGTGGCGGCTGGCCGGCCGGGTGACCGCGCCGACCCTGCTGCTGTACGGCCGGCAGGACCGGCTGGTCTCGCACCTGGTCGCGTCCAAGGCCAAGGCGGCGTTCCCGGACGCGACCGTGGTCGTGCTACCGCGCACCGGGCACGTCGCCCAGCTCGAGCATCCCGAGCTGGTCGAACGGTTCGTCCGCCGGCACCTGGACCGCTAGGCCTAGGCTCGCGGCATGTCACGCGGCGCGGCGAGCGGCATGGCGAGCGGCATGGCGAGCGGACCGGGACCCGGGGTGGTGGCCGCCGACGTGCAGGACCTGCTCGACCGGCTGCGCTGCCTGTCCGGACGGACGTACGCGGTCGGCGAGCTCGGCGGCGGGCTGACCAACCGCAACTTCCGCGTCACGACCACGGACGACGGCAGGCCCGGCGACTTCGTGGTCCGCGTCTCGGCGAACGAGTCCGGGCTGCTGGCCATCGACCGGGTGAACGAACGCCTGAACACGTGGCGGGCCTCGGAGGCCGGGGTGGGCGCGCCCGTGGTCGAGGCGCTGCCCGAGGACAACGTCCTCGTCGTCGGCTTCCTGCAGGGACGCACGCTGACGGCCGACGACCTGCGGGACCGGCCGACTCTGCTGCGCGTCGCCGAGGCGGTACGCCAGCTGCACTCCGGGCCGGAGTTCGCCGGGACGTTCGACATGCGCTCGATCCGGCGCCGCTACCTGGACATCGTGGTCGAGAACAGCTTCCGGCTCCCGGACGACTACCACGACCTCGCTCCGCTGGTTGAGCGGCTCGAGGACGCGATGCGCCCCGGTGACGAGCCGCTCGTGCCGTGCAACAACGACCTCCTCGCGGCGAACTTCATCGACGACGGCGCGAAGATCTGGCTGATCGACTACGAGTACTCGGGCATGAACGAGGCCAGCTTCGAGCTGGGCAACATCGCCAGCGAGTCCGGGCTGGACGCGCCGACCACGCAGGTGCTCGTCGAGGCGTACTGGGGCCGGTCCGACCCGGCCCTGCTCGCCAGGGCCCGCGCCTGGTCGCTGCTCGCGCGGTACGGCTGGACGTTGTGGGCGTCGATCCAGGACGGCGTCTCGCCCATCGACTTCGACTTCTGGGCCTGGGGGATGGACAAGTACGAGTCGGCCAGGTCCGAGCTGCTCGGGCCGGAGTACGACGAGATCAGGGAAGGGCTCGCATGACCGAGGCGGATCCCGCCGCGACACCGCAGCTGCCCCCCAGGGCCAGGGTCGTGGTGATCGGCGGCGGGGTCGGTGGCGCCAGCATCGTGCACCACCTGGCCGCGCGCGGCGAGACCGACGTCGTGCTCGTCGAGCGGGCCGAGCTCACCAGCGGTTCGACGTTCCACTCGGCCGGGCTGGTCGGCCAGCTGCGCGGCTCGGTGACGCTGACCCGGATGATGATGTACAGCGCCGCAGCTGTACCGCGACCTGGCCGCCGTCGCCGAGACCGACCCCGGCTGGGTCGAGTGCGGCGGGCTGCGGCTGGCGTCGACGCCGGAGCGGATGGAGGAGCTGGAGCGGCAGGTCGGCTGGGCGGAGACGTTCGGGCTGGAGCTGCACCGGCTCTCGCCGGACGAGGCGCAGGGGGCTGTTCCCCCTCGATGTCCACCGAGCGGGTGCTCGGTGCGACGTTCCTGCCGACCGACGGGTACCTCGACCCGTCCCAGCTCACGTACGCGCTGGCCCGTGGTGCCCGCGCCGCCGGGATCCGGATCTGCGAGCGCACCCGCGTGCTCGACGTGCTCGACGCCGCGACGGCGCGGTGACCGGCGTCCGCACCGACCGCGGCGACATCGAGTGCGACGTCGTCGTCGACGCGGCCGGCATGTACGCCCCGCAGGTGGCCCGGATGGTCGGGCGTCCGGGTACCCATCGTCCCGATGAGCCACCAGTACGTGGTGACCAAGCCGTTCCGCGCCATCGGTGCCGCCGACCCGCGCCTGCCGACGCTGCGGGACCCGGACCTGCTCGTGTACTACCGCGAGGACGGCGCCGGCCTGGTGATGGGCGGGTACGAACGGCAGTCGCGCCCGTTCTCCCTCGGCCCGGACGGGCTGGACGCGGTGCCGCCGGACTTCAACGGACGGCTGCTGCCCGAGGAGTGGGGGCGGCTGGAGGAGATCTACGAGAACTCGGTCCTGCGCGTCCCGGCGATGGCGGACGTCGAGATCCGCAAGATCATCAACGGGCCGGAGGGGTTCACGCCGGACAACGAGTTCTGCCTGGGCCCGACCGATGTCGAGGGTTTCTGGGTCGCAGCCGGGTTCTGCGCGCACGGCATCGCCGGCGCCGGTGCGGTCGGTCGAGGTGATGGCCGACTGGCTGCTCGACGGCGACCCCGGCATGGACCTGTGGGAGATGGACGTGCGCCGGTTCGGGCGGCAGTACCGCTCGCCGTCGTACACGCTCGCCCGGGTCACCGAGAACTACGAGACGTACTACGACATCAAGTACCCCGGGCACGAGCGCCAGTCCGGTCGTCCGCTGCGGATGTCGCCGGCGTACCCGGCGCACCGCGAGGCCGAGGCCGAGTTCGGCGAGAAGAGCGGCTGGGAACGCGTCAACTTCTACTGGTCCAACGAACCGGCCGGGGACGACTCGAGGCGGCCGCTCGGCTGGGCGGGCAAGCTGTGGTCGCCGGCCATCGAGGCCGAGCACCGCGCCACCCGCGAGCACGCCGGGCTGTTCGACGAGACCTCGTTCGGCAAGCTCGAGGTCTCCGGGCCGGGCGCCGCCGACCTGCTCGAGCGGTTGTGCGACAACACGGTGGCGCGGGGGCCCGGTCGCATCGTCTACACGCAGATGCTCAACGCCCGTGGCGGCATCGAGTGCGACGTCACGGTCACCCAGATCGACGCCGGGACGTTCCAGATCGTCACCGGCACGGCGTTCGCGGGCCACGACCTGGCGTGGATCCGCCGGCACGCGCCGCGCGACGGCTCGGTCCTGCTGCGCGACGTCACCAGCGCGCGGACGTGCTTCGGGTTGTGGGGACCGGCGGCCAGGGACATCCTGCAGCCGCTGACGCCGCAGCCGCTGGACTCCGAGTCGTTCCCGTACCTCACGATGCGCGAGACGACGGTGGGGTCGGCGCCGGTGCGCATGTCCCGGGTGACGTTCGTGGGCGAGCTGGGCTGGGAGCTCTACGCGCCGACGGAGTACGGCGCGCTGTTGTGGGCCGAGCTGGTCGAGGCGGGCGAGCCGCACGGGATGCGCCGGTGCGGCTACAAGGCGATCGACTCGCTGCGGGCGGAGAAGGGCTACCGCTACTGGGGGTCGGACGTCACACCGGACGAGACGCCGTACGAAGGCGGGACTGGGATTCTGCGTGCGGATGGACAAGGCGGACTTCGTCGGCCGCGCGGCGCTGGCGGCGGCCGGTCCGTCGCCGGCCCGGCGGCTGGCGTGCCTCACCCTCGAGGACCCGCGGCGGCAGGTGCTCGGGAACGAACCGGTGCGCGTGGCCGGAGCGACGGTCGGCCGTGTCACCAGCGGTGCGGTCGGCTACTGGGTCGGGAGCTCGATCGCGTTCGCCTACCTGCCGGCCGACCTGGTGCTGCCGGGCATGGCCGCCGAGGTGCTGGTCTTCGGCGAGTGGGTCGCCGCGACGGTGGCGGCCGAGCCGCTCTTCGACCCCAAGGGCGAGCGCATCCGCGCCTGACCTGCCGCGACCACGCCGGGTCGTTGCATACGGATCGGGGGCTATAGCCCCCGATCCGTATGCAACGACGACAACGGGGCCGGTGGGGTGGACTTGTGGGGACGGCGCGCGGCGGGTCGGCGGACGGGGGATCATGGCCGGGTGGTCAGTGTCGGGGTCCCGTCGTCGTTGCTCCGTCCCGTCCGGGACGGCAACGCGTTCGAGACCGCGGTCGAGCGGCTGGTCCGCACCATCAAGCTGGGCGTGATCCCGGACGGCGAGCGGCTGCCGCCCGAGCGTGACCTGGCCCAGGCCCTCCAGGTCGGCCGCACCACTCTGCGCGAGGCCTTGGAGGCTCTGCGCCAGGCCGGCTACGTCGAGACCAGGCGCGGGCGCGGGGGCGGCACGTTCGTCACGTACACCGGGTCGGCGGGGCACCGGGACGCAGCGGAGATCGCCCGCTCGATGGGCGCCCGGCTGCACGACGCGCTGGACTTCCGGCGGGTGGTCGAGCCCGGGGCGGCGGCGCTGGCGGCCTCGCGCGAGCTCTCCGCACCCGACCGGACGGCCCTCCAGGCGGCGCTGGAGGCCTGCACGTCGGCACCGGACGACCGGGCCCGCCGGGGCGCGGACTCGCGGCTGCACCTGATGATCGCCGGCCTGGCCGGCTCGGACCTGCTGCTGGCCGCCGTCGTCGACGTCCAGCTGCGGGTCGGTGAGCTGCTGGCCGCGATCCCGGTGCTGCGACGCAACATCGCGCACTCGGACGCGCAGCACGCCGAGGTGGTCGAGGCGATCCTGGCCGGGGAGCCGGTGCATGCGCGGAAGGCGATGGAGGCGCACTGCGACGGCACGTCCGCGCTGCTGCGCGGCTTCCTCACCTGAGTGGCCCGCGGGGACTTCCGGAGTCCCGCCGGACGGCCGACCTCGGTCGTGGTAAACATGCGCTTTCGAACCATTGGACGAGCGCGCCGTACCCGGACGCGACCTGCCTGCCGGACGAGAGGGCCCCGCCATGAGCCGTACGCCTGTGCTCACCGTCGAGCAGCTGGCCGCCGACGTCGCCGACGGCACCGTGGACACCGTCCTGGTGATGATCACGGACATGCAGGGCCGGTTGCAGGGCAAGCGGCTGCACGCCGAGTACTTCATGGACACGGTGCTGGCGCACGGGACCGAGGGCTGCAACTACCTGCTCGCCGTCGACGTCGACATGAACACGGTCGGCGGCTACGCGATGAGCTCGTGGGAGCGCGGCTACGGCGACTTCGTGATGATCCCCGACATGGCCACCCTGCGGCGGGTGCCGTGGCAGCCGGGCACGGTCGCGTTGGTCGCCGACCTGCAGTGGGAGGACGGCAGCGACGTCGTCGCCTCGCCCCGCCAGATCCTGCGCCGCCAGCTCGACCGCCTGGAGGCGGCGGGCATGCGCGCGTTCGTCGGGACCGAGCTGGAGTTCATCGTCTTCCGGGACACCTACGAGCAGGCCTGGACGTCCGGCTACCGGGACATGACGCCGGCGAACCTCTACAACGTCGACTACTCGATGCTCGGCACGGCGCGGATCGAGCCGCTGCTGCGGCGGATCCGCAACGACATGACCGGTGCCGGGCTGACGGTCGAGTCCGCGAAGGGCGAGTGCAACTTCGGCCAGCACGAGATCGCGTTCAAGTACACGGACGCGCTCGGCACCTGCGACAACCACGTGATCTACAAGAACGGCGCCAAGGAGATCGCGGCCCAGGAGGGCATGTCGCTCACGTTCATGGCCAAGTACAACGAGCGGGAGGGGAACTCCTGCCACATCCACCTGTCGTTCCGCGGCACCGACGGCTCGATGGTGATGGCGGACGACGCGGACCACGAGTTCGGTCTCAGCGCGCTGGGCCGGTCGTTCATCGCGGGCCAGCTCGCGCACATGCGCGAGTCCACGCTGCTGTTCGCGCCGAACATCAACTCGTACAAGCGGTACGTGGAAGGTTCGTTCGCGCCGACCGCGATCAAGTGGGGCCGGGACAACCGCACCTGCTCGTTCCGGCTGGTCGGGCACGGCGCCGGGCTGCGGCTGGAGAACCGCGTCCCCGGCGGAGACGTCAACCCGTACCTCGCCGTGGCCGCGATGGTGGCCGCCGGGCTGGACGGCGTGCAGGCCGGGCTGGAGCTCGAGCCGGCCTTCGCCGGCAACGCCTACGCATCGGGCGCGGAGCACGTGCCCGACTCGCTGGCCAAGGCGGCCCAGCTCTGGGACTCCAGCACCTGGGCGCGCAGCACGTTCGGCGACGACGTCGTCGACCACTACCTGAACATGGCGAAGGTCGAGCTGGACGCGTTCGGCCGCACCATCACCGACTGGGAACGCTTCCGCGGCTTCGAGCGGCTCTGAGAGGGGCGCGGCGCATGCATGAGGTCATCAACCCGGCGACCGAGGAGGTCGTCGCCGCGGTCGAGCACACGGACGTCCTCGGCGCCGACGCCGCCATCGAACGGGCGGCCAAGGCGCAGGAGTCCTGGCGCGACCTGGCCCCGGCCGACCGCGGCCGGCTGCTGCGCCGGTTCGCGGAGGAGGTCGACTCGCACGTCGAGGAGCTCGCCCTCCTGGAGGTCGCGAACTCCGGCCACACGCTCAGCAACGCGCGCTGGGAGGCCGGCAACGTCCGAGACGTCCTCACCTACTACAGCGCGGCGCCGGAGCGGTTGTTCGGGCGGCAGATCCCGGTCGCCGGTGGCGTGGACATCACCTTCAAGGAGCCGCTGGGCGTGGTCGGGCGTCATCGTCCCGTGGAACTTCCCGATGCCGATCGCGGGCTGGGGGTTCGGGCCGGCGATCGCCGCCGGCAACACGGTCGTGCTCAAGCCGGCCGAGCTGACACCGCTGACCGCGATCCGGCTCGGCGAGCTCGCGCTGGCCGCCGGTCTGCCCGAAGGGGTCCTGAACATCCTGCCCGGCAAGGGTTCGGTGGTCGGGGAACGGTTCGTCACGCACCCGCTGGTGCGCAAGGTCGTCTTCACCGGGTCGACGGCTGTCGGCCAGCAGGTCATGCGCGGCTGCGCCGACCAGGTCAAGCGGGTGACCCTCGAGCTCGGCGGCAAGAGCGCGAACGTCGTCTTCGCCGACGCCGACCTGGAACGGGCCGCCGCCACCGCGCCGTACGGCGTGTTCGACAACGCCGGGCAGGACTGCTGCGCGCGGTCGCGGATCCTCGTCCAGCGCTCGGTGTTCGACCGGTTCATGGAGCTGCTCGAGCCGGCAGTGCTCGGGGTCCGGGTCGAGGACCCCCGGCTGGAGACGGCCGAGATGGGTCCGCTGATCTCCCGCGGGCAGTGGGACACGGTCTCCTCGTACGTCCCCGAGGGCAGCCCGGTCGCCATCCGCGGCACCGCACCGGACGGGCCCGGGTACTGGTTCCCGGCCACCGTGCTGGCGCCGGTGGCGGAGACCGACCGAACGGTGCGCGAGGAGATCTTCGGGCCGGTCGTCGTCGTGCTGCCGTTCGAGGACGAGGCGGACGCGATCCGGCTCGCGAACGACAGCCCGTACGGGCTCTCCGGCTCGATCTGGACCGAGAACCTCGGCCGGGCGCTGCGCGTCTCGCGGGCCATCGAGACCGGCAATCTCTCGGTGAACAGCCACTCGTCGGTGCGCTACTCGACACCGTTCGGGGGCTACAAGCAGTCCGGGCTGGGTCGCGAGCTCGGGCCGGACGCGGTCGACGCCTTCACCGAGACCAAGAACGTCTTCGTCGCGACCACCTGACCCGTGACCCGAGGAGAGGCCCAGCCATGAACCGTCTCGAAGGACGGGTGGCCGTCATCACCGGCGCCGGCAGCGGCATCGGGCTGGCCACCGCGCGCAGGTTCGCCGCCGAGGGCGCGCACGTGGTGTGCGCCGACATGGACCCCAAGGGCGGCACGGCGGCGGCGACCGAGGTCGGCGGCACGTTCGTCCAGGTGGACGTCACCGACGAGGCGCAGGTCGAGGCGATGTTCGCGCAGGCGGTGCAGACCTACGGCGGGCTGGACATCGCGTTCAACAACGCGGGCATCTCCCCGCCCGACGACGACTCCATCCTCACCACCGGGATCGACGCCTGGCGGCGCGTCCAGGAGGTCAACCTCACCTCGGTCTACCTGTGCTGCAAGTACGCGATCCCGCACATGCAGGCCAGGGGGCGCGGCTCGATCATCAACACCGCGTCGTTCGTGGCGAAGATGGGCGCCGCGACGTCGCAGATCTCGTACACCGCGTCCAAGGGCGGCGTGCTCGCGATGTCCCGCGAGCTCGGCGTGCAGTTCGCCCGCGAGGGGATCCGGGTCAACGCGCTGTGCCCCGGGCCGGTGAACACCCCGCTCCTGCAGGAGCTGTTCGCCAAGGACCAGGAGCGGGCGAACCGACGGCTCGTGCACATCCCGATGGGCCGGTTCGCCGACGCCGAGGAGATCGCGGCCGCGGTCGCGTTCCTGGCCAGCGACGACTCCTCGTTCATCACCGCGTCGGAGTTCCTCGTCGACGGCGGGATCAGCGGCGCCTACGTCACCCCGCTCTGAGGACTTCCTAGCCGGCGCGGAACGCCGCGATGACCCGGGCCATCGGCTCCAGGCCGGCCGGGTCCACCAGCCGCAGCGCGACTTCCGCGACACCGGCGTCGGCGAGCTCGCGGAAGCGGCCGACGTGGTCCTCGACGGTGCCGGCGTGCACGGACGCGGAGTACGCCGCCGGCGCGCGTCCGCGGGGCCGGTGCCGGTCCACCAGCTCGGCGACGTGCGCGTCGTCGGCGCCCACCAGGACCGTGGACAGGTGCGTGAGCTCGACCTCCCGGCCGGCGGCCGCGCAGTGCGCCCGGAGCACCTCGGCCTTGCGCCGCACGGTCGCGAGGTCGCCCATGACGTTCGCGGCGTCCGCGTACTGCGCCGCGAGCCGCAGCGTGCGGCGCTCCCCGCCGCCGCCGACGATGATCGGCACGTGCTCCTGCAGCGGCCGCGGGTAGCAGACCGCCTCGGGGACGTCCAGGACCCGGCCGCGGTAGGCGGGGCTGCCCGGCCCCCACAGCAGCGGCAGCAGCTCGAGCGCGTCCTCGAGCAGCGCGTAGCGGTCCGGCACCGGTGGGAAGCTCCCACCCGTACGCCGTGTGCTCGGCGGCGAACCACGCGAGCCCGAGGCCGCACACCGCCCGCCCGCCGGACAGCACGTCGAGCGTGGCCACGATCTTCCCGAGGTGCGCGACGTTGCGGTAGGTGATGCCGCTGACCAGCGCGCCGAGCCGCACCCGCTCGGTGCACGCGGCCAGGTACGCCAGGGTCGTGTAGCTCTCCAGGAAGTCGTCCCAGGCCCGGCCGACCTGCGGGATCTGCCGGAAGTGGTCCATCACGTACAGCGCGTCGAAGCCGGCCGTCTCGGCGTCGGCCGCCGTGCTGCGCAGGTTCGCGCGCAGCGCCGCTGCCCCGCCGGGAAAGGCACCGACGTGCAGCGCGAACCGCAGGCCGGTCGGTGCCGCGCGCTGGCGCTTCGCGGCGGCCCCGGCCCGCGCGAAGGCGGCCGGCACGACCCGTACCGGTTCCGGCGTGAGCACCCGGTCGAACCCGCCGAGGTGGTCCCGGGCGTGGGCCCAGGCCCGCAGCTGCGCGGTGAGCACCGCGGCCGGGATGGGTCGCGGCCTGGCCCGGTTGCGCTCGCGGCACACCTGCGCGGGTGTGTCGAACGCGACCGCGACGCAGGCCATCCCGTGCGCACGCGCGAGGGCGAGCCACTCGTCCCGCTCGTTGCCCAGCGTGTCGACGACGGTCGTCAGCCCGCGCCCGACCCGCAGCCGCACGATCTCGCGCAGCAGCGCGAACGCGTCGGCGCTGGCGGACAGATCGTCCGCACCCGTCCCGACCATCGCCCGCAGCGCATCGCTGGACACCACGGCGTCCGGCGGGAACTGCTCGGCGGCCCAGCTGCTCTTGCCCGACGCGCCGGGACCGACGAGCACCAGCAGGCAGGGGTCGGGCAGGTCCACCCGGTCAGTCTGCCCGGCTGAGCCCGGCCCGGTGCGCGATCGCGGCCGCCTCCAGCCGGCTCGAGACCCCGAGCTTCGCCAGCAGGTTCGACACGTGCACGCCCGCGGTCTTGGTGCTGATGAACAGCTGCTCGCCGATCGCGCGGTTCGACGCGCCGTCGGCGAGCAGCGCGAGCACCTCGCGCTCGCGTGGGGTGAGCACGTCGAGCTCGCTCGGCGCGCCGGCCGCCGCCTGCAACGGGAACCGGGCTCGCCGGGCGAACGCGCCGACCTGCTCGGCCAGGCCGGCCGCGCCCAGCTCGGTGGCCTCGGCCCAGGCGCGCGCGGTCTGCGCCCGGGCCTCGTCCCGGTCGCCGGCCGCGAGCAGGGCGTGCGCCAGCAGCGCGCGGGACTGGGCGGCGTGCGGGGGGAAGGCGGCCCACGCGTCGACCGCCTCCTGCCAACGCGCCGGGTCCGGCTCGCCAGCTGCCGTCCCCGACCAGGCCTGGGCGTACGCCAGGAACGCGGCCGGCCACGAGCCTGGCTGCGGCGCCGGCTCGGCGAGAGCGCGAGCCATGATCCCGTCGGCCAGCGCGTACGCGGCCGGGTCCTGCACGCCGAGCAGGAACATCGTGGCGAAGACCGTGCTCGCGGCGAAGCCGGCCGGGTACCCGCCGTCGCGGTCGGCGACGCCCTGCGCCACCTCGACCGCGAGCTCCAGCGCCTCGGGCCGGCCCTGCCGGGCGTACGCGATGGCCAGCCAGGCGCCGGCCTCCCAGCTTGTCGAGAAGTCCTCCAGCCGGGAGCGGTGCGAGCGCACGGCGGCGAGCGAGTCGACCGCGCCGGCGACGTCGCCACGCCACAGCCGCAGCATCCCGTCGAACAACCGCGAGGTCCCGGGGATCGTGGACGCTGTCGAGCCCTGCTCGAGGTCGACCATCTCGCGCAGCGTGATCTCCGCGCTGTCCCACCGACCCGTCCACAGCAGCGACTCGACCCGCTGGGTGATGCAGAAGCGGGTCATCCACCGCATCCCCAGGCCGGCCGCCGTCGACGCGCCACGGGCGGAGACGTCCAGCGCCTCGTCCGGACGGCCGGCGACCAGCAGGTGGTACGCCAGCAGCGCGGAGGAGTTCGCGACGTCGAAGTCCCTCGGGG
The DNA here is from genome assembly GCA_963711005.1 of uncultured Actinomycetota bacterium. GTDB lineage: Bacteria > Actinomycetota > Actinomycetes > Prado026 > Prado026 > CAVQCJ01. The sequence continues at coordinate 112,972 of CAVQCJ010000004.1, forward strand.
CCAGCTCGACCGCCCGGCGCGAGTGCGCCAGGCCTTCGTCGACGCTCCCGCTCTGGATCAGCGCCCACCCCAGCGCCAGCCGGGCGCTGCTCTCCTCGGCGAGGGCGCCGAGGTCGTGCCCCATCCGCACCGCGCGCTCGCCGACGCGTACCGCCTCGCGGAGGTGGAGGTCGTACCCGAGCCGGGCTGCCCGGACCGCGAGCGCCCCCGCCAGCTCGACGGTCGGTGCGCCTTCGGCCAGCTCCACCGCCCTGGCCACCGCGGTGTCGCGTCCGACGGCGTCGCCGATGCCGCCGCAGAAGCTGCCGCGCAGGCCGTACACCCGGCTGGCCAGCAACGGGTCCTCGTCGTCGCGTACTTCGTCGATCGCCCGGTCGACCAGGGCCAGCGCGCGTTCCATGTGGCCGGACATCTCCGCCGACTGCGCGGCCAGCAGCAGCACCTCGGCGTGCGGGACGCCGACGAGGTCGGCGGCGTCGGGGACCTGCGCCCACAGCTCGAGCACGCGGTCCAGGTGGGTGAACGCCTCCGGCGCGGCCAGCCGGGAGGCCATCTCGCCGGCGCGCATCGACCACTGCAGGGCCTTCGGGAGCTGGTTCGCGGCGTCCCAGTGGTACGCGGTCTGCGCGGCGTCGTTCATGGTCGGCAGCGCACCGCTGGCCGCCAGCCGCGCCTCGACCGCCTCGGCGATGCGCGCGTGCAGCCGGGACCGTTCGCCCGGCAGCAGGTCGTCGTACGCCGCCTCGCGCAGCAGCTCGTGCCGGAACTCCAGGCAGCCGGACCGCAGCGAGAGCACGTTGAAGTCGACCGCCTCGCGGGCGGCGGCCTCGACCTGCTCGACGTCGGTGTCCATGACCCGGGCGACCAGCTGGGTGTCGACCCGGGCGCCGCCGGCCGACGCCGCCCGCAGCATCCGTCCGGTGGGCACGGAGAGCGAGTCGATCCGCGCCAGCAGCAGGTCGGCGAGCCGTGGCGGGATCTGGCCGCCCCTGGTCCCGGCCGCGACGAGCTCCTCGGCGAACAGCGGGTTGCCGCCGCTGCGGGCGAGCACCGCGCCGACGAACGACGGCTCCGGCGGCGAGCCGACGAGGTTCTCCACCAGGTCGGTCAGCCCGTCCCGGTCCAGCGGGCCGAGCTCGATGCGCTCCGCCCTGGCGGCCCTGGACACCTCGGCCAGACTCTGCCGGAGCGGGTGCCGGCGGTGCAGGTCGTCGGAGCGGTACGACAGCAGCAGGCAGACCGGTCCGCGCAGGTTCCTGGCCAGGTGGACGGCCAGGTCGCGGGTGGAGGCGTCGGCCCAGTGCATGTCCTCCAGCACGAGCAGGACCGGGGCGTCGGCGGCCAGCCGGGCCAGCGCGGCGAGCAGCAGCTCGAGCACCTGACCGGCAGGCAGTGCGGCGGCCGCGGTCCCTGGCAGCAGGCTGCGCAGCGTGCTCGCGGCCGGGCCGAGCCGGCCGGGCTCCTCGGTCAGCGTCGGCCGCAGCGCCTCGACGACGGGGGCGAACGGCACGCCGCTCTCGACCGACAGGCAGGCCCCGGTCAGGACCAGGAACCCGTCGGCAGCGGCCAGGTCGACGACGGTCCGGGCGAAGGCGGTCTTGCCGACGCCGGCGTCGCCGCCGAGCAGGACCACGGTCGGCAGCCCGGTCGCGGTGTCTGCCAGCACGGCGCCGATGGTGGCCAGCTCTGGTCCGCGACCCACCACACGCATCGGCGAACCTCCGGTCGAGCCCGGTTCGGCGGTCACGCGCGGGCCGGGCGCGACTCGCCCGCGGCTCGCGCCAACGGTACGCGGTCGGTACGACCGGCCCGGGCTGCGCGCTGCGCGTCGAGCGCGTCGAGCTGAGCCTGCTCGCGCCGGGCGTCACGGGCGGTCCGGCTGCGCCGGCTCAGCGCGGCCCGGTGGTAGTGGTCGTCGGCCTGCTCGATGGCGACGGCGGCGCTCAGGTGCGAGTACATGGTGTCCTCCTCGGATGCCTACGAGGAAGACGCTCGCTCTAAGCCCCCGAGGGGCACATGGGGTCTTTTCCTTATCCTCGCGAGAATCCTCGCGAGGACCGTCCGTCCGCACCGCCGGAGGCGAGCACGAGCGCGTCGAACAGCCGCGGGTCGTCGCCAGCCTCCGGGTGCCACAGCACGCCGAGGGCGAACCGGTGCGCGGGGTCCTCGACGACCTCGACGGTGTCGTCGTCGGCCCACCCGGTCACGGTGAGCGAGCCGGCGTCGGCGACACCCTGGTGGTGGTACGACCGCACCTGCACCCGAGCGCCCAGGATCCCACCCACCGCCGACCCGGGCGCGAGCCGGACGTCGTGCTCGCCGAAGACCCCCGGGGACGGCCGGTGCCCCTCGTGCCCGACCTCGTCCGGCAGGTGCTGGCTGAGGCTGCCGCCCGCGTGCACCGTCATCAGCTGCATCCCGCGGCAGATGCCGAGCACGGGCAGGTCGTCGGCGAGGGCGGCGTCGAGCAGCACCAGCTCGCCCTCGTCCCGGTCAGGGCGCAGCCCGACGGTCTGCTCGTGCGCGGGCTCGCCGTAGCGGCCGGGGTCGATGTCCGCACCGCCGGCCAGCACCAGCCCGTCCAGCACCCGCAGGACCTCGGCCGGGTCGGCCGCCGACGGCGGGACGACGATCGCGCGCCCGCCGGCTGCCTCGACCTGCCGGACGTACGAGTAGGGGACCAGCGCGGCGGGCATGTCCCAGACGCCCCAGCGAGCCTGCTCGACGTAGGAGGTGATCCCGATCAGCGGGCGGTGCGCGGCCATGCGCCCATTCTCCACGGTAGCGCCGGCACCCAGGCCGCCGCCCCGGGTGGGGGGAATCGGGGCCGACATGGCAGCGTTGCGCCAGCACAAGCCCGTAGAGCATCACGAGGAGCAGCCGTGCCACTGCCGCCGCTGGTCGAGCCAGCCGAGGCTCTGACCGTCGACGAGGTCCGCCGCTACAGCCGTCACCTGATCATCCCCGACGTCGGGATGGCCGGGCAGAAGCGGCTCAAGAACGCCCGCGTGCTCTGCGTCGGCGCCGGAGGGCTCGGGTCGCCGGCGCTGATGTACCTCGCCGCCGCCGGCGTCGGCACTCTCGGGATCGTCGAGTTCGACACGGTGGACGAGTCGAACCTGCAGCGCCAGATCATCCACGGGCAGAGCGACATCGGCCGCTCCAAGGCCGAGAGCGCGCGCGACGCCGTGCAGGAGATCAACCCCTACACCGAGGTCGTCCTGCACGAGCTCCGGCTGGACTCCACCAACGTGATGGAGATCTTCGGCCAGTACGACCTCATCGTCGACGGCACCGACAACTTCGCCACCCGATACCTGGTGAACGACGCGTGCGTGCTGCTCGGCAAGCCGTACGTCTGGGGCTCGATCTACCGCTTCGACGGCCAGGCGTCGGTGTTCTGGTCCGAGTACGGCCCGTGCTACCGCTGCCTGTACCCCGAGCCGCCGCCGCCGGGCATGGTGCCGTCCTGCGCCGAGGGCGGCGTGCTGGGCGTGCTGTGCGCGTCCGTCGGGTCGATCCAGGTGACCGAGGCGATCAAGCTGCTGACCGGCATCGGCGAGCCGCTGGTCGGCCGGCTGATGATCTACGACGCCCTGGAGATGACGTACCGCACGGTCAAGGTCCGCAAGGACCCCGAGTGCGCCGTCTGCGGCAAGAACCCGACGGTCACCGAGCTCATCGACTACGAGGCGTTCTGCGGCACGATCTCGCAGGAGGCCGCGGACGCCGCGCGCGACGCGACCATCTCGGTGCGCGACCTCAAGGCGATGTTCGACGACGGACAGGACTTCCTGCTCGTGGACGTCCGGGAGCCGAACGAGTACGAGATCGTCTCGATCGACGGCTCGGTGCTGATCCCGAAGAACGAGTTCCTCAACGGCTCGGCGCTGGAACAGATGCCGCAGGACCGCCAGATCGTGGTCAGCTGCAAGACGGGCATGCGTTCGGCCGAGGTGCTCGCGGTGCTCAAGGGCGCCGGGTTCGCCAACTCCGTGCACGTCGGCGGCGGGATCTCGGCCTGGGTCAGCCAGATCGAGCCGGACAAGCCCTCGTACTGACGCCGGCGCGTGGCCGACCGGTCACAGCGATCCGACCTTCTGCAGCCAGGTCAGCGACACCCATCCGATCGGGATGGGGATCCAGAACGTCGCGATCCGGTACAGCAGCACCGAGGACACCGCGACCCCGGCCGGAAGGCCGGCGGCGGTGAGCCCGGAGGCCATGGCGAGCTCGATTCCGCCCAGGCCACCCGGCGTCGGCACCGCGGCGCCCACCACGGACCCGGCGAGGTACACGACCGCGACGGCGGCGAAGCTCAGCGAGTAGCCGAACGCCTGCATCGACGCGTCCAGCGCCATGATGTAGGCCAGGTTGAGCAGCACCGCCCCGCCCAGGCCCAGAGCCAGCTTCTTCGGCCGCTGGAACACCGCGACCAGCTGCGGCACGACGCGCCGTACCAGCGGCCGGACGCGGGCCTGCAGCAGCCGGCGCCCGATCGGCAGCGACAGCCCGACGAGCGCGATGATGATGACGACCAGCACGGCGATCACCGCGCCGAGCGGCGGCGTGAACGAATGCTCCGCGCCGGTCCCGGCCAGCACGCCGAACAGCACGATCAGCACGATGTGCCCGACGAACATGATGAGCTGCACGAGCCCGACGCTGCTCACGGCGACGGCCGGGTCCACACCGGAGCGCTCCAGGAAACGCACGTTGAGCGCGACCGTCCCGACCGCGGTCGGCGCCAGCAGCCCCGAGAACCCCACGGCGTACTGCGTGAGGGTGGCCCGCCACAGGTTGATCCGCGCGGTGACGAAGCCGGCGCAGGTCATGCCGGCCGCCAGGTATGTCAGGCAGGAGCAGACGAACGCGACGCCGGCCCACTTCCAGTCCAGGTGCGCGAGGCTGCCGAAGTTCACCTGGGTGAACTGGGTGGCGATCACGTAGGCCGCGACCGAACCGCCGATGATCGCCACGACGGTCCGCCCGGACAGCCGCTCGAGCTTGATCTCCTCGACGTCGGGGTCGGCCGGGGTCACCTCGATGATGTGCGTGCGCAGGTCGTGCAGCAGGCCCTTGCGCTGCTTGAGCTGGCGGCGGGTGTCGCGGGACAGCGCGATCCGCTGCAGGAGCGGCAACGAGTCCACGATCGGGTTCGGCCCCAGGACCTCGACGGCCGTGTGCACCGCGCGCTCGGGGTCGGTGGCCAGCGCCAGCGTCACCAACAGCTGGACGGTGTCCAGGCGCATGGCCAGGTCCGAGGCCGCGATCTCGCCGGCGCCCAGGTCGAGCAGCGCGGCCTTGCCGTCCGGGGTCATCAGCAGGTTCGGTGCGGTCAGCGCACGGTGCACGACCTTGCGGTTCTGCAGCTGCGCGAGCTCGTGCCAGAACCCGCGCAGCTGGTCGTCGTCGAGCTCCTCGCCGTGCGCGACAGCCTCGGCGAGGCTGTGCCCCGGCAGGTGGCTCAACGCGATCAGCGCGGCGTACGGGCCGACCTCGGTGACCGCGAGCAGCTGCGGCACGTTGGCGCCGCTCTCGCGCGCAGCGAGCACCATCAGCGCCGTGTGGTCGACCGCGGAGCGAACGGTCAGGAACGTCCGACGGGTGGCCGGCCCGCGCACCCGCAGCCGGCGCCACAGCCGGTACGCCAGCGCCGACCCGTACGTGTCGCGGTCGAGCACCTCCACCCGGACCAGCTCGCCGGACCCGGCGTGGCCCAGCTCGCCGAGATAGCGCCGCGGCTCGATCGAGGTCTCGACGATGCGTTCGAGGTGCACGACCGGGGTGTTCGCGGCGATCAGCGCGTCCGCGACCTCGGCGCCGGACGGCCGGGTGCTGGCGGCGCCGAGCGCGTAGCGCACCGCCAGCCCGATCGACCAGCCCAGCAGCAGTGACACGATCGTCGAAAGCGCGGTCACGTGCCCGGACAGGAACCCGAACAGGGAGACCGCACCGATGGACAGCACGGCGGCCGGGCGCCAGAACCGCCGGCCGGACAGGCCGGCCAGCGTGAGGAACGCGACGATCGCGGCGAGCAGCCCCTGGATCGGCTGGGTCCGCTCGCCGTCCACCACCTTGGTCAGCGCCTCGAGGACGTGGCCCGGCGGGTGGTGCACGAGCCACCAGTTGAGCGCCCAGGCCACGCCGATGGCCACGGTCGCGGCGATGAGCGCGTCCAGCAGCTGCCAGGGCCGGCGCCGGATGATCAGGTCGATGCCAAGGCCGACGGGCACGGCGAGCAGGCCGAATCCGGCGGCCCAGGTCCCGAGCAGCAGGATCACCTTGGTGAATCCCTGGATCGAGTCGAACGAGCGGGTCAGGTCCTGCTCGAGCCCGGTCGAGGTGCTCACCGCGACGCTGCCGATCGCGATCGGGACGGCCAGCAGCAGCAGGCTGCCGGCCAGGCGGGCCAGGTCCGACGGCCGCCGGGCCCGCAGCGCGAGGCGGGGCTCGGTGACGACGACGCCGCGCTGGCTGGTCGTCTCGTGGTTGTCCGCGCTCACGGGGGCGATCTTCGCACCCGTGCTGCGGGGCGGCTGGGAGGATGCGGGCGTGCATCCCGGTGACCCGGACCCCTACGCCGAGCTGGTCCTGGACCTGGTCGCGCGCATCCCGCCGGGCCGGGTGCTCGCGTACGGCGACGTCGCGGAGCTGCTGGCAGCCGGCCGGGGGCCGCGCCAGGTGGGCCGGGTGATGTCCCGCTGGGGCGGCGGGGTGCCCTGGTGGCGGGTGGTCCGGGCCAGCGGCGAGCCGGCCAGCGGGCACGAGCGGGAGGCGCTGCGGCGACTGCGCGCCGAGGGCGCGGCGCTGCGCTCCGACGGAGCCCGGGTGGACATGGCGCGCGCCCGCTGGCGGCCCGGTCGCTAGCCGCGAGGCGTCCCGGACGCCACTGAGTCCGCGCATGCCCGCAGATGTCCGCGGATGTCCGCGGTAGGTGGTGGGATGACCGGCGTGAGCGAGCCCGCAGTCCCGTACCGCCTCGTGCCCGCCGTGCCGCGCACGGTCGCGGCGCCGGTGCTCGACGACTCCCAGCAGGCGGTGGTCGACGCCGTGCGCGAGCCGGGCCACGGGCCGCTGGTGGTGCTGGCCGGTCCCGGGACGGGCAAGACGACGACGCTGGTCGAGTCGGTGGCGGCGCGGGTGACGGCCGGGACAGACCCGGAGCGCATCCTCGCGCTGACCTTCTCCCGGCGCGCCGCGGCCGAGCTGCGGGACCGCATCGCCACCCGGCTCGGCCGCACGGTGGCCAGCCAGGGCGCGTGGACGTTCCATGCGTTCGCGTACGCCCTGTGCACCGACACCCGCGCGCCGCAGGACCAGGGCCGGCCGCTGGCCCTGCTGTCCGGCCCGGAGCAGGACACGGTCGTCCGCGACCTGCTGGTCGGCGACCTCGAGCTCGACGGGCTGGTGCAGTGGCCGGCGGAGCTGCAGGTCGCGCTGCGGACGCGTGGCTTCGCCGACGAGGTGCGGGCGCTGATGGCGCGGGCGCGCGCGCTGCGGATGGAGCCCGCCGACCTCGCGCTCGCCGCCGCCGCGACCGGCCGGCCCGACTGGGCGGGGGCGGCCGCGTTCCTGGCCGAGTACCTCGACGTCATCGACGCGCTCGGGCTGCTCGACTACAGCGAGCTGGTGCACCGAGCCGTGGGCTACGCCGAGTCCACCGACGGCCGCGAGCTGTTGCGGGCCCGGTACGACCTCGTCGTCGTCGACGAGTACCAGGACACCGACCCGGCGCAGGAGGCGTTGCTGGCCGCCATCGCCGGCGACGGGCGGGACCTCGTCGTCGTGGGCGACCCCGACCAGTCCATCTACGCGTTCCGCGGTGCCGAGGTACGCGGGCTGCTGGAGTTCGCCTCCCGGTTCCGGACGGCCAACGGCGAGCCGGCCGGGGTGCTCAAGCTCGGGGTGTCGCGCCGCGCCGGTGCCGAGCTGCTGGCGGCGTCGCGGCGGGTGGCCCGCCGGATCCCGGTGGCGGGCGGCTCGCTGGCCCGGCACCTGCGCGAGCACCGAGGTCTGGTCCCCGGTCCGGGCGTGCCGGCCGGCTCGGTGCAGGTCCGGACGTACGCCTCCGGCGGCGCCCAGCTGGACGCCGTCGCCGACCTGCTGCGGCGCGAGCACCTCGATGCGGGGACGGGGTGGGCGGACATGGCGGTGCTGGTCCGGTCCGGTCAGCGTTCGGTGCCCTCGGTGCGGCGGGTCCTGGGGGCGGCCGGCGTCCCGGTCGAGGTCGCCGGCGACGAGCTGCCGCTGGCCCGTGAGGCTGCGGCGGCCCCGCTGCTGCTGGCACTGCGCGCCGCGGTGGACCTGGCGGCGGTCCGGGACCGTCCGGACGACGCGCCGGCCTGGCGGGAGGCGCTGCCGACCGATGCCGCCCGGACGCTGCTGCTCTCGCCGCTGGGTGGGCTGGACCCGACGGCGCTGCGAGTGCTCGGGCGCGCGTTGCGGGACGAGGAGCGCCGGGCGTCGGTCGACGCCGAGCACCCGCTGGGACGGCTGCCGCAGCCGAGCGACCGGCTGGTCCGGGACGCGTTGCTGTGGCCGTCAGCCCTGGTGACCCTGGGCTCGCCCGGGAGCCGGACCGAACGCGCCGTCCGGCGGGCCGCGAGGCTGGCCCGGCTGCTGCACGGCGCTGCGGACCTGGTCGCCCGCCCGGCCGGCGCGCACGAGGTCCTGTGGAGCCTCTGGAGCGGTACCGGGTGGCCGTACCGGCTGTCCGGGGCGTCCGCCGCGGGTGGACCGTCCGGGCGGTCTGCCGACCGCGACCTGGACGTGGTCGTCGCCCTGTTCGACCTGGCCGCGCGGGACGCCGAACGCAGCGAACGGCGCAGCGCCAGCGCGTTCCTCGAGCAGGTGCAGGCCCAGCAGATCCCGGCGGACACCTTGTCCGAGCGGGCGGTCCCCGGAGACGGGGTGCGGGTCCTCACCGCGCACCGCAGCAAGGGTCTGGAGTGGCCGGTCGTGGTCGTGGTGGATGTCCAGGAAGACACCTGGCCCGACCTCGGCCATCGCGGTTCGCTGCTGCAGCCCGAGCGGCTCGGGTCGAGCGGGCCGGCTGAGCCCCCGACGCTGGCCGAGCGGATGGCGGACGAGCGCCGGCTGTTCTACGTGGCGATCACCCGGGCCCGGCGGCTGCTCGTGGTGACCGCTGTCGACTCGCCCGAGGACGACGGGGTGCGGCCGTCGCGGTTCATGGCCGAGCTGGGGGTTCCGGTGGTCGAGGTCCGGGACCGGCCCGAGCGGCCGCTCACCCTGACCGGCCTGGTCGCCGAGCTGCGGGCGGTCGCGTCCGACCCGGAGGCCGCCGAGACTCTGCGCCTGGCCGCGGCCGAGCGGCTCGCCGCGCTCGCCGTCGAGCGCGAGGGGGAGGTGCCGCTGGTGCCGGTCGCTGCCCCGGCCACCTGGTGGGGCCTGGACGACCCCAGCGACCCGGGCATCCCGCTGTACCCCGAGTCGCTGCCGGTGCGCCTGTCCGGGTCGTCGCTCGCCCGGCTCGACGACTGCCCGCTGCGCTGGTTCCTCGAGCACGAGGTGCACGCGGAGGGGCCGCGGTCGACCGCGCTCGGGTTCGGCTCGGTGGTGCACGCGCTGGCGCACGACGTCGGGCGCGGTGAGACCCCCGCGGACCTGGAGCACCTGGTCGCGCTGGTGGACTCGGTCTGGAACCAGCTGGCCTTCGAGGCGCCGTGGCGCTCGCAGCTCGAGCGGGCCAACGCGCGCGACGCGCTCGCGCGTTTCCTCGCGTGGCACCGCAGCGCGCGGGGTCGCGAGCTGCTCGGCACCGAGCACTCCTTCGAGGTGGAGATCAGCGTCGGCGGCCGTGCCGTGCGTCTGCGCGGGTCGATGGACCGGGTGGAGATCGACGACGACGGCGAGGTGCACGTCGTCGACCTGAAGACCAGCAAGACGGCGCCGTCGGGCCGGCAGATCGCCGAGCACGTCCAGCTCGGGTTCTACCAGCTCGCGGTCGGGGCCGGCGCGGTGCCCGGTCACGAGCGGTCGGCCGGAGCCGAGCTCGTCCAGCTCAAGCACGGCGACCGCGCCGGGCTGCCCAAGGTCCAGCCGCAGGGACCGCTGGAGATCGGCGACAACGGCTTCACCTGGATCGAGGAGGTCGTGCGGCGCGGCGTCGGACGGATGGTCACCGAGTCGTTCCCGCCGACGCCGAACCAGTACTGCAAGTTCTGCAGCTTCCGCTCGTCCTGCCCGGCGCAGGACGAGGGACGGCAGGTCGTGACGTGACTGGCCGCGCGAGCGCACCGGGGACGGTCTCGCCGCTGGATCTGTGCGAGCTGCTGGGGCTGCGGCTGACCGACGAGCAGCTCGACGCCGCGACCGCGCCGTTGGAGCCGGGGGTGGTCGTCGCCGGCGCCGGGTCCGGCAAGACCACGGTGATGGCGGCACGGGTGGTGTGGCTGGTCGCCTCCGGGCTGGTGCGGCCCGACCAGGTGCTGGGGCTCACGTTCACCAACAAGGCGGCCGCAGAGCTGGCCCAGCGGGTGCGCTCCGCACTCTCCGTCCTGTCCCCGTCGTCCGCACCGTCGTCCGCACCCCCGTCGGCTGCAGCGGATGCGGGCTCCGCCGAGCTCGCAGAGGCCGCCGACCCGGGCGAGCCGACGGTCTCCACGTACCACGCGTACGCCGGGCGGTTGCTGCGCGAGCACGGCCTGCGCATCGGCGTCGAGCCGCACGCGCGCCTGCTCGCGGACGCGACCAGGTTCCAGCTCGCCGACCGGGTGCTGCGCCGAGCCCGGGGGCCGTTCGTCGGGCTCGACCAGACGGTCGCGTGGCTGGTCGGCGACCTGGTCCAGCTGGACGGCGAGATGTCCGAGCACCTCGTCGTCCCCGAGCGGCTGCTCGACGTCGACGCCCGGGTGCGCGGCGAGCTCGAGGCCGCGCCGAAGTCGACGCAGCGGCTGCTCGAGGTCGCCCGCACGGCGACCCAGCGCGACGAGCTCACCTCGCTGGTGGTCGCGCTGCGCGCGGAGAAGGAGCGCCTGGGCGTGCTCGACTTCGGCGACCAGCTGGCGTTCGCGGCCGAGCTGGCGCGCGCGCACCCGGTCGTGGGGGAGCTGGAGCGCGACCGGTTCCGCGTCGTCCTGCTCGACGAGTACCAGGACACCTCGTACGCACAGCAGCAGCTGCTGTCCGGTCTGTTCGGCGGCGCGCACCCGGTGACCGCCGTCGGCGACCCGTGCCAGGCGATCTACGGCTGGCGCGGGGCCTCGGTCGCCAACATCGACCGGTTCCCGACCGACTTCCCGCGCGCGGACGGCAGCCCGTCGAGCCGCTACTCGTTGTCCCGCAACAACCGCAGCGGCAGCCTGCTGCTCGACCTGGCCAACGCGCTGTCGGCCCCGCTGCGCGAGCGGCACCCCGGCGTCGGGGAGCTGGAGCCCCGGCCGGACGCGGTCGGGGCGGGCCGGGTCGAGTGCTCGTTGCACGAGACCTACGCGGGCGAGGTGGCCTCGGCGTGCGACCGGGTGGCGTCCCTCGTCGCGACGGGTACGAGCCCGCGCGAGATCGCCGTCCTCGTGCGCGCGCGCAGCGACTTCCCGTCGTACCACGACGGGCTTGTCTCGCGCGGGGTTCCGGTCGAGGTCGTCGGTCTGGGTGGCCTGCTGTCGCTGCCGGAGGTCGCCGACCTGGTCGCCATGCTGTCGGTGCTCGACGACACCGCGGCCAACCCGGCGCTGGTCCGGCTGCTGGCCGGCCCGCGCTGGCAGATCGGCCCGCGCGACCTCGCGCTGCTCGGTCGCCGTGCCGCCGAGCTGGTACGCGGCGACGCGTACGACACCTCCGCCGACACCGCCGCCAGCACCGACGCCGGTACCGACACCGACGGTGGCGACGACATCGAACGGCTGCTGGAGGCGGCCGTCGCCGGTGTCGACCCGGTCGACGTCGTGTCCCTTCTGGAGGCGCTCGACCACCCCGGCGGGCGCCCCTACTCGGCGGCGGCCCGGGCGAAGTTCGGCCGCCTGTCGGCCGAGCTGCGGGCGCTGCGCCGGCACCTGGGCGAGCCGTTGCTCGACCTGCTGGGCCGGGTGCTGTCGACCACCGGGCTCGAGGTCGAGGTGGGCGCGGCCCCGCTGGCGGCACGCACCCGTCGGTCCGACGCGATCGGCGCGTTCCTCGACCACGCGGCCGCGTTCGCCGACCTGGAGGGCGACCCGAGCGTGCGCGCGTTCCTTGCGTACCTGAACGCCGCGGACGACTTCGAGCGCGGGCTGGACACTGCGGCTCCGTCGCCGGGGGACAGCGTCAAGCTGATGACGGTGCACAAGGCCAAAGGCCTGGAGTGGCCGGTCGTGGTGCTGCCGAACGTGAGCGCCGGTGTCTTCCCGGGCACCAAGGGGCGGCCGCGGTTCACCAAGTCGATGAGCGCACTGCCGACCGAGGTGCGCGGCGACGCCGGCGACTTCCCGCCGACCCCGCACGTGTGGAGCACCCGCTCGCTGGACGAGTACGAGGACGGCATCAAGGACCTCGACCGGCTGGAGGAGCTGCGCCTCGCCTATGTCGGCGTGACCCGGGCCAAGGACCTGCTCATCGCCTCGGGGCACTGGTGGGGCCCCAGCCAGGTCAAGCCGCGCGGGCCGTCGCCGTACCTGCTCACCATGTACGAGGCTTGTGTGGCCGGCGCTGGGACGGTGAGCGCCTGGGCGTCGGAGCCGACCGACGAGCGCAACCCGCACCTGGTCCGCAGCCGGGAGCTCGAGTGGCCGGTGCCGCTCGCGCCGAAGGCGTTGCGGGCCAGGCGCGACGCCGCGCAGTGGGTGACCGCCGCGATGCAGTCCCCACCGACCCTGTTCGACGTCCGTTCGGCGACCGGTGCCGCCGACCTGGCGCCCTCCGACCTCGCCCGCATCGCGGCCTGGGACCGGGACATCGACGTGCTGCTCGACGAGGCGCGGCGCGCGCACCGGGTCGACCTGGACGTCCCGCTGCCGATCTCGCTGTCCGCGTCCGCGCTCGTCCGGCTGGCGCGCGACCCCGACGGGCTCGCCCGCGACCTGGCCCGGCCGATGCCGCGGCCGCCGGCGCCGGCAGCCGCCCGCGGCACGCGCTTCCACGCGTGGGTGGAGTCGCTGTTCGGGGTGGTGCCGCTGATCGACCGGGCCGAGCTGGGCGGCGCGGCCGACGACGACCTGGACGACGACGACCTGGCGCAGCTGCAGGCGGCGTTCCTGGCCGGGCCGTACGCGGGGCTGTCGCCGTACCGGGTGGAGGCGCCGTTCCAGCTGGTGCTCGGCGAGCACGTGGTCCGCGGCCGGATCGACGCCGTGTACCGCACGTCGGAGCCGGGCGCCGCGGGCGGCGCCCGCGACAGAGACAACAGCCACGACACCCACGAGACGTACGACGTCGTCGACTGGAAGACCGGTCGCAGCGCGGCGGACCCGTTGCAGCTCGCGGTGTACCGGATCGCCTGGGCCCGGGTCGCCGGTGTGCCCGAGTCGGCCGTGGGCGCGGCGTTCTACTACGTCGCGACCGGCGAGGTCGCGCGCCCGACCGACCTGCCCGGCGCCGACGAGGTGGAGCGCCTGCTCTCCCGTTCCTGACCCGCTGCCCGCAGACTTGGGGGCGCGCTCAGACCTCGATGTCCACGCCGATCGCGCAGTGGTCGCTGACCGGCAGCGTCCAGACGTGCTCGGAGTGCACGTCGTGCCGGCCCGCCCCGTCTGCGAGCACGTGGTCCAGCTGGACCCGTGGACCGAAGGACGGGTACGTGCGCGCGGACGCGAGCGAGCTCCAGCCGCTCACCCGGGCCGGCAGGCCGCCCGGCAGGTTGAGGTCGCCGAGCAGGAACGCGGGCCGGGGCAGCCCCGCCACACCGCGCACGATGCCGCGCAGCTGCCGCACGTTGAAGCCCGGGACGAAGGACAGGTGGGTGGCGACGACGGTGAACGGTCCGTGCGGCCCGTCCACCACCGCGGCCAGCGCCACCCGCGGCTCGTCCGGGACCACGATCAGTCGCAGGCGGCCGCGGGTCGGCACCAGCGAGCGGCAACCGTCCCGGCGCAGCCCCGAACCGGCGCACGTGCCACTCGCGGACGGGCAGCCTGGAGACCAGCGCGACCCCGAAGCTCGGGTCGGGGCCGGTCCCGGGCGCGTGCTCACCCCCGGGATCGGCGTCCGAGGTGGCCGCCGTCCAGCCCCGGACGCCGGGGGTGCCGAGCACGGTCGGGACGAACCGGTGCCAGCGCGCACCCGTCGCCGCCGCGGCGAGCGCGGTCTGGTCGACGCCCCCCGAGCGCGGCTGCCCGTGGTCGACCTCCTGCAGGGCGAGGATGTCCGCGTCCACCTCGTGCACCGCGGCCTTGAGCCGGTGCGGGTCGCTGGCACCGTCGGTCAGCGCCATGCCGTGCAGCAGGTTGAACGTCGCGAGCCGCAGCATGGCCATCGGCCGACGCTACCCCGCAGCCGCGCGTCGTACGCTCGGCGCCATGACGGACCCCCAGCCGCACGACCCGGACGTCCGGGCCTACGTCGAAGCCGGCGCCGAGGACTTCCTCGAGCGGCTGGTGCAGTGGTTGCGGATCCCCTCGGTCAGCGGCGACCCGCAGCGCGCGGACGACGTGGCCGCCTCGGCCCGCTGGCTTGCAGCCGAGCTGTCCGCGGCCGGCTTCCCGACCGTCGAGGTGTGGCCCACTGCCGGGCTGCCGAGCGTGTTCGCCGACTGGCCGAGCGAGGACCCGGGCGCGCCGACCGTGCTCGTGTACGGCCACCACGACGTGCAGCCGGTCGACCCGCCCGACCTGTGGTCGACGGATCCGTTCGAGCCGGTCCGCGACGGCGACCGCCTGCGCGGGCGCGGCACCGCGGACGACAAGGGCCAGGTGCTCATGCACCTGCTGGGCCTGCGCGCGCACCTGGCCGTGACCGGTCGCACGACCCCGGCCGTGCACCTGAAGCTGCTGATCGAGGGCGAGGAGGAGTCCGGCTCCCCGCACTTCGCCGCGCTGCTGCGCGAGCACCGGGACCGGCTGGACGCCGACGCGGTCGTCGTCAGCGACACCGGGATGTGGGCCGCAGACGTGCCGTCGCTGTGCACCGGCATGCGCGGCATGACCGACGGCCAGGTCGACTTCCACGGTCCCGACGTCGACCTCCACTCCGGTTCGTTCGGAGGTGCGGTGCCGAACCCGCTCACCGCCCTGGCCCGGGTGCTCGGCCGGCTGCACGACGACGAGCGGTCGGGTGACGATCCCCGGGTTCTACGACGGCGTCGTCGAGCTGGACGCGCGCGAGCGCGAGCTGTTCGCGCGGCTGCCGTTCGACGAGGCGCAGTGGCTGGGGACGGCCGAGTCGCGGGCCGCGTCCGGTGAGGCCGGGTTCACGACGCTGGAACGAATCTGGGCCCGCCCGACGGCGGAGGTCAACGGCATGTGGGGCGGCTACACCGGGCCCGGGCACAAGACCATCGTCCCCACCGATGCGCACGCCAAGGTCTCGTTCCGGCTGGTCATGGGTCAGGAACCGCTGCGCATCCAGCAGCTCTTCCGCGAGTGGGTGCTGGCGCAGGTCCCCGCCGGCGATCGACGCTCGAGCTGCACTTCTACGGCGACGGCGTGCGCCCGTGCCTGACCCCGCTCGACGACCCGGCACTGGCCGCGGTGCAGCGGTCGATGTCCCGCGCGTTCGGGGTCGAGGCGCTCTACACCCGCGAGGGGGGCTCCGGCCCGCAGGCGGACATGGCCGACCAGCTCGCGGCGCCGGTCGTGTTCCTCGGCGTCGGCCTCCCGGACGACCGCATCCACGCCCCGGACGAGAAGGTCGACATCCCGATGCTGCTGAAGGGTGCGGAGGCCGTCGCGTACCTGTGGCAGGACCTGGCGTCGCAGCCAGCCCGCGCGTGAGCGCCGCCCCACTGGCCGGACGGCTCGCGCTGGCCCGGTCGGCCACCGGACGGGCGGCCGTGCACCGCGGCGACGAGGCCTGGCTGGCGGGCGCGTGGGCGGACCCCGGCACCCGCGTGCTGCTGGTCGGCGACGGCCGCACGCTCGTCCACGACGACGGCATCGCGTTCACGAACCCCGCACAGGCCCCGTCCGGGGACCGATACCTGCTAGGGGTCGACCCGGACGGCGTCGCGTACTTCGCCGTGGACGTCATCCACGCGCCGCAGCCGCCGGTCGGCTCCGAGGCCGTCGCCGCCGGGCTGCGCGAGGTCGGCACGATGTTGTCCGACCGCGACGCCGGCCTGCTCGTGCTGGCCGTCGGGCTGGCCAACTGGCATGCGACCCACGGACGTTGCCCGCGGTGCGGCGAGCCCACCCGGGTGGAGCAGTCGGGCTTCGTCCGGCGCTGCCCGGCGGACGACAGCGAGCACTACCCGCGCACCGACCCGGCGGTGATCATGCTGGTGACCGACGCCGCGGGGGAGCGGGCACTGCTCGGGAGCTCGACGCGCTGGCCGGGGCGCCGTTTCTCGACGCTCGCCGGCTTCGTGGAGCCGGGTGAGAGCGCGGAGGCGGCAGTGGTCCGTGAGGTGGCCGAGGAGTCCGGGATAGACGTGGGGGACGTGTCCTACCTGGGCAGCCAGCCGTGGCCGTTCCCGTCCTCGCTGATGCTCGGGTTCACGGCGCGGGCGTTGGGCGCGGACTCCGAGCCGGTCGCCGACGGGGTCGAGCTCGCCGAGGTGCGCTGGTTCACCCGCGAGCAGGTGGCCGCCGAGGTGGCCGACGGCACGCTGCGGCTGCCACCGGCGGTGTCGATCGCGCGCCTGCTGGTCGAGCACTGGTACGGCGGCGAGCTGCCGCAGGGGCCGCAGGGCTGGTAGCCGCTCCGGCCGGCGGGTGGGCCGCTCAGTCGGCGCGCGCGGCCGCGAGCCGGTCGCGGACTGCGGCCACGCTCGGGTTGGTCAGCGCGCTGCCGTCCGGGAACACCACCGTCGGGACCGTCTGGTTCCCGTGGTTCACCGCCATGACGAAGTCGGCGGCCTCGGGGTGCTCCTCGATGTCGACGACCTGGAACTCGATGCCTTCGCGCTCCAGCTGACCTTTGAGCCGCACGCAGTAGCCGCACCACGGCGTGCTGTACATGGTCAGGGTCGCCGGCGGGGCCGGGACCTCGGGCGGCGCGGACACGGGCAGATCCTCTCCTACAGGGACGACCGGGCAACGGCCATCCGCGGGCCCTTGTTCCCTGCCCGGTCCAGGCCGGGCGCCGGTCGCTGTGGACGGCCGCGCCGGGCGGTCGGGGGGTCCTGCCAGGATGGGGCGGTCATGACCCTCTCGCCTTCCGCCGCCGCCGTCCCGACGGCCGACGAGGTGCTGGAGCGGCTGGACCCCGAGCAGCGCGCAGTCGCGACCGCGGTGAACGGCCCGGTCTGCGTCCTGGCCGGAGCAGGCACCGGCAAGACCCGGGCGATCACGCACCGCATCGCGTACGGCGTGCACGCCGGCGTCCTGTCGCCGCAGCACGTCCTGGCGGTCACGTTCACGGCGCGAGCCGCGGGGGAGATGCGCGGGCGGCTCCGGCAGCTCGGCGTGGTCGGGGTCCAGGCGCGCACGTTCCACTCGGCTGCGCTGCGCCAGCTCACGTACTTCTGGCCGCGGGTCGTCGGCGGCGCCGTCCCGCAGCTCGTCGCCAGCAAGGCCCGGCTGATCGCCGAGGCCGCGGGCCGGGCCCGGGTGCCCGCCGCCGGTGCCCTGCTGCGCGACCTGGCCGGCGAGGTCGAGTGGGCGAAGTCGACCCGGGTGGCGCCCGACGACTACGTGGCGGCGGCGGCCCGGGCCGGCCGCGCCGCAGTGGGCGACCTCGACCGGGCCGAGACCGCCCGCCTCTACGCCGCGTACGAGGAGGTCAAGCGCGGCCGGTCCCAGATCGACTTCGAGGACGTGCTGCTGCTCACCGTGGCCGCGCTCGAGGACCGTGCCGACATCGCCGAGCAGGTGCGGGCCCAGTACCGCCATCTGGTCGTCGACGAGTACCAGGACGTCAACCCGCTGCAGCAGGCTCTGCTCGACCAGTGGCTGGGCGGCCGCGACGACCTGTGCGTGGTCGGCGACGCCGCGCAGACCATCTACAGCTTCACCGGCGCCACCCCGGAGTACCTCCTGGGCTTCCGTGGCCGCTATCCGGACGCCGAGGTGATCCGGCTGGTCCGTGACTACCGCTCGACCCCGCAGGTGGTCGCGCTAGCCAACGGCGTGCTGCGCTCGGCCCGTGCCCCAGGCGCCGACCGGGTGTCCGCCGCCGGGGTCGAGCTGGTCGCGCAGCGTCCGGCCGGGCCGCAGCCGACGTTCACCGCGTACCCGGACGAGACCGCCGAGGCCGCCGGGGCGGCGGCCCGGGTGGCCGAGCTGCTGGCGGCCGGGACGCCGGCCAGCGAGGTCGCCGTCCTGTTCCGGATCAACGCCCAGTCGGAGGTGTTCGAGGAGGCACTGGCGGAAGCGGGGATCCCGTACCTCCTGCGCGGCGCCGAGCGTTTCTTCGAGCGCCCCGAGGTCCGCGAGGCTCTGGTCCTGCTGCGCGGAGCCGCCCGCGCGGCCGCCGACGACGACCGCGACGGCGGCGGGACCGAAGCCGGCGGCGTGGACCGCACCGATGGGGACCGCGACGGCGGGGACCGCGACGGCGGGGCGTCGCCACTGGCCGACGACGTGCGCGCTGTCCTGGGCGCGGCCGGATGGACCGCGCAGCCACCGGCCGGTTCCGGCGCGGTGCGGGACCGCTGGGAGTCGCTGAACGCCCTCGTCGGGCTCGCCGAGGAGATGGCGGCCGCAGACCGGGCCGCCGGGCTCGCCGAGCTCGTCGCCGAGCTGGCCGAGCGGTCCGCGGCGCAGCACGCGCCGACAGTCGAGGGCGTCACGCTTGCGTCGCTGCACGCGGCCAAAGGGCTGGAGTGGGACGCGGTCCTGCTGGTCGGGCTGGTCGACGGGACGCTGCCCATCTCGTACGCCACCACTCCCGCGGCGGTCGAGGAGGAGCGCCGGCTGCTGTACGTCGGAGTCACCCGGGCGCGCGAGCACGTGCACCTGTCCTGGGCGTCGGCCCGTTCGCCCGGGGGCCGGGCGAGCCGCCAGCCGTCCCGGTTCCTGGACGGGCTGCGCCCCGCGGACCCAGCCGGACCGGGCGGGCGTCCGGCTCGGTCGGCGACCGGTCGCTCCGGCCGACGAAGTCGACGGGGCCCGCTGCCCACGGTCTGCGCCGGGTGCGGGGCCCCGCTCGTCGCGGCGGCCGACCGCACCAGGGGCCGCTGTGCGGACTGCCCCCCGGCGTACGACGAGCAGGTCTTCGAACGCCTCCGCGCCTGGCGGCTCGAGCGGTCCCAGCAAGACAGCGTCCCGGCGTACGTCGTGTTCACCGACGCGACTCTCGAGGCGGTGGCCGAGCGCGGTCCCAGCACGCTGGCCGAGCTCTCGACCATCAACGGGGTCGGCACGGTCAAGCTGGACCGGTACGGCGCCGAGGTGCTCGCCCTGCTGCATCCGGGTGACGCCGATGCGGACTCGCCGGGAAAAGAAGTTGCGTCCGGGTCGTAGTCCTTTGCTAGCCTCGCTCGCACGCGAGATGCGCGCACTCCGACGACGAAGGAGGTGACCACCTGTGATGAGCCACGTGACCGAGATGGCGACCACCGGCGTGGTCGCCGTCGCGCGTCCGGAGTCCAGCCGGAACGAGGCCGCCTTCATGCGGCCCACTCGCACGCAGACGCCCGTCCTCGTCGCACTGAACGAGGGCAGCGGTCTGACCTTCGACGCTCAGGCCACCAACAGCCCGTTCGGCGCCTCGTTCGACCGCAAGCGCACGTTCGGGCTCGACGCAGTGATCACGCAGGACCCGTACCAGCCCGTCTCAGGCAAGCAGCTCTGGAGTCACCCTCCGGTCTAGACATCAAGACCGGCGCACCTCAGAGCCGCGGAACCCGAGACCCGGGATCCGCGGCTCTTTTGTTTTCCCGCGTTGCCGACCAGCCCGACCGACTGATCTACCAACGTCACAAGGAGGTGACACCGATGCTGCTCGACCTGATCACCGAGTTCGAGCACACCGGTGCGGCGATCCCCTGCCGAGCGAACGACCCGGAGCTGTTCTTCGCCGAACGGCCCGAGGACGTCGAACGAGCAAAGGCGCTCTGCACCGGCTGTCCCGTCCGTCTCGCGTGCATGGCGGGCGCCCTCGAGCGGCGCGAGCCGTGGGGGGTCTGGGGCGGCGAGCTCTTCGTCCAGGGCGTCGTGGTCGCACGCAAGCGGCCCCGCGGACGTCCGCGCAAGGACGCGGTGGCTGCCTGATGTCGGCCACCACGTCCCGAGATGCGATCACTGCTTCGACACTGACCAGGAGACGAGAGATGAACCTCATGCATCAGGAGCTGGCCCGGGACCATTCGTCCCGCCGCCAGCTGGAGGCCGAGCAGGCACGACGTGCTCGCGCACTCCTCGCGCACAAGCGATGGCACCGCCGGGCCGAACGTGCGGCCTACCGTGCCCGCCTCGCGCTCGCCTCGCTGTGACGCGGCGGCGCCTGCGGAGGCCCCGGCTCCTGTGGAGCCGGGGCCTTCACGCGTACCCGGGCAGCCACCGCTCCAGCTCGGCGCCCATCCGGACCTCGGCGCCGAGCTGGCAGAGCACCCCGACCCCGCCGAGCCAGACCCGGTGCACCAGCAGGTACTCCGGCGGCAGGTTGAGCTTGAGCCCCACCGACCAGTACTCCTGGCGCGGGTCGTTGATCCGGACGAATTGCTGCCGCATCCAGGCGCGGTCGAACTGGAACCGCTCCACCCGCGCCGGCTCGATGAACGGGTTGAGATAGCTGACCAGCGACTGTGCGTCGACCTTGACGTTCGGCTTGATGAACCCTTCCTCGCGCAGACCGTCCGCGACCGCATCCACATCGCCGTCCAGCGCCCGTCGCAGCAACCGTCCGATCGAGGGCGGGAGCCCGTCCGGGACTCGCGCGACCGCGCCGTAGTCCAGGACGCCCAGCCGGCCGTCCGCCATCACCCGGTAGTTCCCGGGGTGCGGGTCCGCGTGCAGCATCCCGGCCCGGGCCGGGCCGGAGAACAGGAACCGCAGGTACTTCGTACCCAAGTCGTCGCGCTGCTGCTTGGTCCCGGTCTCGATGATCGTGGCCAGCGAGACGCCCTCGACCCACTCGGAGACCAGGACGGTGCCGCTCTGCGCGATGACGTCCGGCACGACGAAGTCCTCGTCGTCGGCGTACGCCAGCGCGAACGCCCGCTGGGAGGTCGCCTCGAGCGTGTAGTCCAGCTCCTCACCGACCCGCTCGCGCAGCTCGGCGAGCAACGGCTTGACGTCCATGCCGGGGGCCAGCGAGCCGAACAGCCGGCCCAGCCTGGAGATCTGGTCCAGGTCGGCCATCAGCGCCTGGGCCGCGCCCGGGTACTGCATCTTCACCGCGACGTCGCGGCCGTCGGACCAGACGGCGCGGTGCACCTGGCCGATCGACGCGGACGCGGCCGGGACGTCGTCGAACGAGCGGAACCGCCGGCGCCACTGGCGCCCGAGCCCGCTGGCCAGCACCTTGTGCACCGTGGTGGCCGGCATCGGAGGAGCGGCGTCCTGCAGCTTGGTCAGCGTCGCCCGGTACGGGCCCGCGAGATCCTCCGGGAACGCCGCCTCGAAGATGGACATGGCCTGGCCGAACTTCATCGCGCCGCCCTTGAGCTCGCCGAGCACCCGGAACAGCTGCTCGGCGGTGCGCGCCTGGATCTCGGCGGCCACCGCCTCGGCCGGCCGGCCGCCGACTCGCTTGCCCAGCCCCAGCGCGGTGCGTCCGGCGAAGCCCAGCGGCAGCGCCGCGAGCTTCGCCGTCCGGGTCACGGCGCGCCGGGGGAGGTCGGTCACAGCCTCATTGTCGCTGCCGCCGAACAAGTCCGCCGACCGCATGAGCCGGGTCCGGCTCGAGAGCATTGCCAAGAAGTCTTTGCAAAGATATGTTGGCATACATGTCGAAGCGCCGCGTCACCCTCACCGACCCGACGGCCCTGCGAGCGGTGGCGAACCCGACGCGGCTGAAGCTGCTCGGGCTGCTGCGCCTGCACGGTCCGTTGACGGCCACCAGCGCGGGCGCCCTGATCGGTGAGAGCTCGGGCACCTGCTCGTTCCACTTCCGCCAGCTGGCCAAGTACGGCCTGGTCGAGCCGGCTGCCGGCGGGCGGGGCCGCGAGAAGCCCTGGCAAGCCTCGTCGATGTTCACGAGCTGGTCCTGGGACGCCCCGACTGCGGAGGGGGTCGAGGCGGGCACGATGCTCAGCCGCGTCATCGCCGAGCGGTACGCCGAGCTGATGTTCGCCTGGCTCGACCAGGTACCGGCCGCGCCGGCGGCCTGGCGGCGGGCCAGCGAGTTCGGCGACACCATGCTGTACCTCACCGCAGACGAGCTCACCCGGCTGCACCGTGCGCTGGACGACCTGGCCGAGCCGTACCTGCCCCGGCTCGCCGACCCCTCGCTGCGCCCGCGCGGTTCGCGTCCGGTGACCTTCATGCGTCTGGCCTTCCCGATCCCGGACGTCGAACCCGACACCTCGGCCGCCCCGCGATGAAGGCGGGTGCAGCGGGACTCGCGCGGCCGGTTCGCCGGCCACGCCTGCCCGAGCTGCTGCACGAACGGGACTTCCGCCGGTTCTGGACCGGGCAGTCGGTGTCGATGCTCGGGGACCAGGTCTCGCTGCTCGCCGTCCCA
This sequence comes from uncultured Actinomycetota bacterium, assembly GCA_963711005.1. GTDB lineage: Bacteria > Actinomycetota > Actinomycetes > Prado026 > Prado026 > CAVQCJ01. Next base: position 135,628 of record CAVQCJ010000004.1, read on the forward strand.
CTGCTCGCCGTGCTCGTCCTGCACGCCGACGCATGGCAGATGGGTCTGCTCACGGCCGTGGGCATGCTGCCGAGCCTGCTGCTGTCGCTGCCGGCCGGCGCCGTCATCGACCGGCTCGGGCACCGGCGGCTGGTGATGCTGGTCAGCGACGTCGCCCGCGCGGTGCTGCTCGTCGCTGTGCCGGTCGGGTGCGCGCTGCACACGTTCGGGCTCGGTCATCTGTATGTCGTCGCGTTCGCGCTCGGGACGTTCGACGTGCTGTTCTTCGTCGCGTACAACACGTTGTTCGTCAGCGTGGTGCGCCCGGACCAGTACGTGCAGGGGATGTCACTGCTGAACGGGAGCCGCGCGTTCTCGTTCGTCGCCGGTCAGAGCCTCGCCGGCCTCCTGGTCGCCGCGGTCACGGCCCCGGTGGCGATGCTCGTCGACTCGCTGTCGTTCCTGGTGTCGGCCGGCTTCCTCGCCCGCATCCACCCGGTCGAGCCGCCGACGAGCTCCCCGGACGAAGGTGGGCTCGCGGCCGGGATCCGGTTCATCAGCGGCTCGCGGGTGGTCCGGGCGGCGCTGGGCGCCACCGCGACCGTCAACTTCTTCACGTTCGCGTTCACGGCCGTCTTCGTCCTGTTCGCGACCACCGAGCTGCACGTGGCTCCGGGCGCGTTGGGGCTGGCCCTCGGCGTGGGTGCGGTCGGCGGACTGGCAGGGTCTGCGCTCACCGGACGCGTCGGCCGTCGGATCGGGCTGGGGCCGACGTTCCTGGTCGGGCTGGTCCTGTTCCCTGCCCCGCTGCTGCTGGTGCCGTTGGCCACCGGGCCGCACGCCCTGGTGGTGGCGTCGCTCGCGGTGGCCGAGTTCGGCTCCGGGTTCGGCGTGATGCTGCTGGACATCAGCTGCGGCGCCATCTTCTCGGCAGCGATCCCGGACCCGCTGCGGGCTCGGGTGTCCGGGGCGTACCGCTGCGTCAACTACGGCATGCGGCCACTCGGCGCCCTGGCCGGCGGTTGGTGCGGCGCGTCGCTGGGACTGCGGCCCACCCTCCTGATCGCCGTCGTCGGCGGGATCGGCTCCGTGCTCTGGACGCTGCCGTCGCCGATCCGCCGGATCCGAGACGTGCAGGGCGCGACCCTGGTCGGCGCCGCCGCCTGAGCCTGGGCCGTGACGGACTGCCAGGAGCAACCGCACCCTGGGTGCAGCGTCCACGAGCGCCGTCGCGCCCGCAGGCTCGGCGGCCGGACCTGCACGAGCGCGCCGCACAGCTCGTGCGGCGACAACGGTTCGTCGAGGTAGGCCAGCACGGCGCTGGCGGTCATCGCGGCCGCCAGTGCGGCCAGGACCACGTCGCAGGCAGCCGGGCCGCGAACACCGTTCACCGGCGTGGCGGTCCCGGCCAGCTGGGCGGCGACGGCCGGCCAGGCGGGGTCGCGGTCGACGCGGTGCAGCTCGAGACAGGTGGCGCACGGTGAGCGACCGGGAAGCACCAGCGGACCGACGACGGCCACCCGCTCGAACGTGGTGGCGACCAGGTGCGGGACGTCGTCGGCCAGGAGCTGCTCGCAGCGGCCGGCGGCAGGGACCGGGCCGTCAGGGGTGAGCACGACCAGGTCGGGTCGGGGCGAGTCCCGTCCGTAGGCCGGCAGGGACGACGACGCCGTCACCTGGGTCGACGGCGCCGCGGCGGCCGCGGCCTGCGCCGCGGACCACGCCCGCCCCTCGCCGACGGCGGGCGCATGGTGACCGCCAGGACCCAGGTCGGCCGGTCGCACCTGCTGCCCGTCGGCCACCAGCAGCCGTCCGACGGCGCCGGCGGCGAGCAGGCCGGTGAGGGCGGCCCCGATCCGGCCCGCGCCCTCGACCACGACCGTCGAGGCCCGCCGGACCGCGAGCACGGCTCGCTCGACCCGGCCGGGGCCGACCGTCCAGGAGGCCAGGTCGGGCCCCAGCCGGTGCCGCTCGCGGACCGGGAGGGGTCCGGTGTGCGGGGGTGCGCCGGCGTCGACGATCAGCCCACGGCGGTCCAGCGAGGCGATCAGGTCTCGGACCGTGGACTGCGCCAGGCCGACCTCGTCGGCGCCGGCGACCAGGTCGTCCGTGGTGCGGGTACCGTCCAACCGGCTCAGCAGGTCCAGGTGGGCACCGCTGAGCCCGGCGAGCACGACTGCGCGCTCGGTGTCGACGCCGAGCTGGAGGGTGGACTCGTCGCGCCAGAGGGCGCGCAGGGCCGGGTTGATCAGGGGGCGCATCGGACTCCTTCGCCGGGTGCGCCACCCGCCGGTGCCGGTGGCCGCGCAGCCACCCTGCCGCGCGCCGGCCCGTACGGTCACCGCCCGGACCGAAGGCTGGGGACGACCGGCTCGTCGTCCCCAGCCATCGTCTCCACAGACGTCGCACGGACATCGCACGGACATCGCACGGACATCGAGAAGGGCGGGCCTCCGCGTTCTGCGGAGGACCGCCCTTCCGAGCGTTCGTGGAGCGAGGGCGCTCTCAGGCCTTGCCGAGGATCCGGTTCAGCTTGGTGCCGCAGACGGGACAGATGCCCTGCGCCATACGCCGGCCCGAAGCGCTGACCACGACCTGACCGGTGAACTCCCTCTTCTCCTTGCACTTCACGCAGTAGGCCTCGCCCGAGTAGCTCTCGGCCATCGCGGGTCCTCCCTCATCCTCGTCATGGAGGCCCTCCGCCAAGCACGACGGGGACCGATCGAGCACCTTACGTCAGTCACGCTCGGGATCGGGGGATGAGCGTGTCCCGGCGTGTGATCGTGATTACTCCGAGTAGTTGTCCAGGCTGATTCGGGGGAAGTGGCCACGCTCGCGGCCACCCCTGCTCCCGGCCCTGCCGTCCGCTCGGACAGCACGAGGCCCCCAGGTCGCACGCCCGGTCCGTCCGCCTTCCCCTTGCGTACGGACCGGGTGAGTTATCCCGGGGGCCTCGTTCGGATCGGGAGGCTAAGACCGGCGCTCGACCCGAGTCAACGCGCCGGGGCGGCCCGCTGTGGATGCGGCTGGGGACACCGTGGGGACGGACCGGCGCGCCGCTGTGGAGGAGCGGTGCGCCGCCTGTGGACGAAGGTGGGGACCGATCGGCCTCATCGACCCTGACCTGGGACAATGCTGTCCCCCGCCTGTGGACAGAAGAAAGTCGGTCCTCGCAGGGGGGTAGCGTCGCCGGCATGCAGCAACCCCCGTCGCCCCGGTCCGCGCCCCGCCGTTCGCGAGCCCTCGGGACGGCTCCCCTGCGCGCGGTGCAGCCCGGGCAGCCGGGGCAGCCGGAGGTCGAGGTGCGTCGCAGCGCCCGGCGGCGCAAGACGGTGAGCGCGTACCGGGACGGTGACCGGATCATCGTGCTGCTGCCCGCCAGGATGTCCCGGACCGAGGAACGGCACTGGATCGAGGTCATGACCAAGCGCCTCGCCGAGCGTGACGAACGTCACCCTCGCTCCGACGCGGATCTGTTGGCCAGGGCCGGGTCGCTGTCCGAGCGGTACCTGCGTGGACGTGCGGTCCCGGGCTCGGTCCGCTGGGTCACGAACCAGAGCAGCCGATGGGGTTCGTGCACCGTCGAGGACCGCACGATCCGCCTCTCGGCCCGGCTGCGGAGCATGCCGGCGTACGTCATCGACTACGTGCTGCTGCACGAGCTGGCGCACCTGATCGTGCCCGACCACGGGCCGAGGTTCTGGGCGCTGCTCGAGGCGTACCCGCGGACCGAGCGGGCGCGCGGCTTCCTGGACGGCTGGGCCGGGGCCGCCGACGGCTGGGCGGGATCCGGGGCCGTCGACGGTGAGGAGGAGCTCGACGAGGCCGCGGAGCCGCAGCCGCAGCAGCGCCTCCCGCGCGACCCTGGCGGCGGTCGACTCGAGCCGGAGGACCCGCAGGGCCGACTGGATCTCGGGCCAGGGGTCTGAGCTCGGCTATGTCTGAGCTCGGCCGGGCTCGGGCGTGCCGGCTCCCCGGGTCAGCCGGCGAGCGAGACAGCCGACCCGACCAGCGCGCGGACCGAGTCATCCGTGCCGTGCGGCAGTGCGTCGACCGGCCACCAGCGCAGGTCCAGCGACCCCGCGCTGCGCGCCGTCGGCTGCCGGCACGAGGCGGGCGCCACGTACTGCACGTCGAGATGGTCGGCGCTCGACCCGCCGGCGCCGCACTGGACCGGGTGCCGGTCCAGCCGCACCGGTCCGCCGATGATGGCGAGCCCGCCGATGCCGCTCTCCTCGGTCGCCTCGCGCAACGCTGCCGCGGCGAGGGTCGCGTCGCCCGGTTCGCAGTGGCCGCCCAGCTGCAGCCACCGGCCGACCTTCGGGTGCAGGGTCAGCAGCACCTGGCCGTCCGCTGCGTCCAGCACGAGCGCGCTCGCGGTGAGGTGCGCCGGCCGCGCGGTACGCCAGGTCGCGTCCTCGTGCGCATGCAGGTAGTCCAGGTACGACGCCCGCAGCGCGGCCTGGTCGGCTGTCGGGGCGGTCCAGGCAGTCAGCTCGAGCACCGCCGCGGCGTGCAGCGTCGACCCCGTCACGCCATCACTCGGTCGGCGGCTCGTCGCCGTCGGGCTTCGCCTCGCCGCCCTCGGGCTCCGCGTCGCCGAGGCCCTCGAGCCCGGACAGGTCCAGCTCGTCCCTGGCCGCGAAGCCGGCCGGGTCGTCCAGGTCGTCGGCGGTCGGCAGCAGCTCGGCGTGGGCCCAGACCGCGTCTCGCCCGTCGATTCCGCGGGTGGCCTTCAGCTCCGTCCACAGGTCCGCGGCCTCGCGCAGCCGCCGCGGGCGCAGCTCGAGGCCGACCAGCGTCGCGAACGTCTGCTCGGCCGGACCGCCGGTGGCCCGGGCCCGGCGCACCGTCTCGCGCAGCGCCGCCGAGCTGGGCAGGGCATGGGCCGCGTCGGTGACCACGGCGTCCACCCAGCCCTCGACCAGGGCCAGCAACGTCTCGAGCCGGGCCAGCGCCGCCTGCTGCGCAGGGGTGTCCTCGGGCTCGAACATCCCCGACTGCAACGCCTCCTGCACAGCCTCCGGGCTGGACGGGTCGACCGAGCGCATCACCTCTTCGAGCCTGGTCGGGTCCACGACGATGCCGCGCGCGTAGTCCTCGACGGCGCCGAACAGCCGGGCCCGTAGCCATGGGACGTGCGCGAACAGCCGCTGGTGCGCGCACTCGCGCAGGGCCAGGTACAGCCGGACCTCGTCCGCGGGCACCCCGAGCCCGGCGCCGAACCGCTCCAGCCCGCCGGGCAGCAGGACAGCGCGCCCGGGCGGGCCGATCGGCAGGCCGACGTCGGTGGAGCCGACCACCTCCGTGGCCAGCGCGCCCAGTCCCTGCCCGACCTGGGCCCCGAACATCGCGCCGCCGAGCTGGCGCATCATCCCGAGCATCGGACCGGCCATCGCCTGCATCTCGGCGGGTACGGCCCCGGCGGTGGCGGCGACGACCTTCTCGGCGACCGGGTCGATGAGCGCTTTCCACGCGGGCAGCGTCTGCTCGACCCACTCGGCCCGGCTCCATGCCTGTGCCGTGCCACCGCCGGCCGGCAGTGCCGTGACCGGGTCGAGCCACACCTCCGCCAACCGGACGGCTTCGTCGACGGCGCGGCGGTCGGCGGCGGACGGCGTCGGGTCGCCGCCTTCTGCGGCGGTCTGCCTAGCCACGTCGCGGGCCAGGTCCCAGTTGACCGGACCGCCCTCGTACGAGAGCAGCTGCCCGAGCCGGGCGAAGGCGGAGCCCATGTCGGCGGGGGAGCTGCCGCCGAACAACGCCGCGAACGGGTTCGCCGCGTCGGCGCCGCCGGCGGGCTCGCCCCCTTCGTCGTCGTCGCCCGATCCAGGGCCGAATCCGAAGGGAAGGTCGCTCACGGTGCACCTCGGGCAGGATGGGGGCCGTCACGGAAGGACACGCTCCATGGGTCAGGCCTCCGAGGACGGCGAGAAGGCCAGCACCACCGAACACGGTAGTCGCGGCAGACGCCGCTCGGCGCCGACGTCCGGTCCGGTTCGCTCTGGGCGCAGCCCGGCGGGCCCGGTGCTGGCCGTGACCGGCGCGGCCGCCGGGATCGGTCGCGCGCTCGCGGCCAGGCTCGCCGACCGTGAGGACGTCGCCGCGGTCGTCGCGATCGACGACCGGCGCGGCGACCTGACCGGCGTCCGCTGGCGGCTCGCGGACGTGTGCTCACCCGATCTGGTCGACGCGATCGCCGGCTGCGCCGCGGTGGTGCACGCGGTGGTGCCGGACGTCCCCGGCGAGCCCGTGCCGGGAACGGGTCGCCCCGGTCCGGAGGCAGCGCTGGAACGGCTCGTCGAGGGCGCCAGGACGGTGGTGACCGCCGCGGCCGCGGCGAACGTACCGAGGGTGGTGCTGGTCACCAGCGCGATGGTCTACGGCGCGTCCGCGGACAACCCGGTCCCGCTCGACGAGGACGCCGAGCTCGCGGCCGTCGCCGACGCGCCCGCCATCACTGCGCTGCTGGAGGTCGAGGAGACCGCGGCCAAGGCGCGCGGTGTCCACCCTGGGCTGCGGGTCACGGTGGTCCGGCCCGCCGTTCTCGTCGGCCCGGGCGCCGACAGCCTGTTCACCCGGCACTTCGAGGCGCCGCGGCTGCTGGTCGTCAAGGACTCGTCCCCGCACTGGCAGTTCTGCCACGTCGACGACCTCGTGAGCGCGCTCGAGCTGGCGGCGACCGGCGCCGTCGAGGGGGCGGTCACGGTGGCCAGCGAGGGCTACCTCACGCAGGACGACGTCGAGGACATCACCGGGATGCGCCGGATCGAGCTGCCCGCGCGCATCGCCTACGGGACGGCTGAGCGGCTGCACCGCCTCGGCATGACCCCGGCGCCCGCGAGCGAGCTGGCGTTCACCGCCGAGCCGTGGGTCGTCCCGAGCACGCGGCTGCGGGCGACCGGGTGGCTGCCCGCGTACGACAACCGCTCGGCGCTCGCCGCCCTTGTCGAGGAGAAGGGCCGTCGTCCGGCCAGCGGCCGCCGGCTCGGGCGCGACGCGACCCTCGGTGCGGCGGGTGCGACGGTCGCCGTGCTCGGCACCGCGGCGGTGGTCCGGCAGATCCGCCGGCAGCGCCGCGGCGGCTGACCGGCGGCTGACCGGCGGCTGACCGGCGGCTGACCGGCGGCTAGGGTCCGGACATGGACGCCGATCCGGTACGGCTCGTGGAGCTGCGCGCCGGCCCGCTGTCGGTCGACGAGGTCCTGGCCGCGGTCAGCGACCCGACGGTCGGTGGCACCGCGTTGTTCGTCGGGACCGTCCGCGACCACGACTCCGGGCGCGGCGTCGTCGGGCTGGAGTACAGCGCGCACCCCTCGGCCGAGCAGCGGATGCGGGCGGTCGCCGAGCGGGCCCTGGCCGGCGCGCCGGGCGTCCTCGTCGCCGCGGTGCACCGGGTCGGCGAGCTCGCGGTCGGCGACCTGGCGGTGGTCGTGGCCGCCGGGGCCCCGCACCGCGCAGAGGCGTTCGAGGTCGGCCGGCAGCTCATCGACGACCTCAAGCACGAGGTGCCGATCTGGAAGCACCAGCGCTTCAGCGACGGTTCGCAGGAGTGGGTCGCAGCCGACGGCTGAGGATCCTGCCCTGCGCCCCGGGGCTACCCTCGAGGCCATGCAGGCGATGGCGTGGTGGTCCGTACCGCTGGTCGCCTTCGTCCTGGCCATCGTGTGGGTCTCGCTGGCCAACCGTCCCCGGCCCCCCGCCGACCCGCACGACTCGGTCGCCGAGCACCAGCGGTTCACCGAGGCGATGGGCCGCTCGGTCGACACCTCGGGAGGTCAGGACCCCGCCGATCCCGCCGACGCCGACGACCCCGACGCGTCCGACCCCCGCGGCTCGCGCGCCTAGGCTCCGTCCCCGTGTCCCGTCGATCCACCCCGCAGCTGCTCGCGGTCGTCCTGATCGCCGTGGGCCTGCTGGTCGCCGTCGCGCTGCCGCTGCCGTACGTCGTGCTCAGTCCCGGACCGGTCATCGACGTGCTCGGCGCGCCGTCGGGCAAGCCGCTGATCGCCATCAGCGGCGCACCGACGTTCCCCACCTCCGGCCGGCTCGACCTCACCACGGTCAGCGAGTCCGGCGGGCCGTACGGTCGCACGGCCTTGACCAGGGTGCTCAGCGGCTGGTTCGACCCGAGCGTCGCCGTGGTCCCGACCGCGGTGCTGTACCCGCCCGACGAGACCTCGCAGCAGGTCGAGCAGCAGAACACCCAGGAGATGCTGCAGTCGCAGGACTCCGCCGTCATCGCCGCGCTGCGCCATGTCGGGCTGCCGGTCACGCTGACCGTGTCGGTGGCGTCCGTCGCCGCCGGCGGCCCCTCCGACGGGCACCTCAAGCCCGGCGACCTCATCCTGCGCGTGGACGGCGTCGTGGTGCACACCGGGGACGAGGTGCGCGCCCAGGTGCGCAAGCGCAAGCCCGGCGACACGGTGCTGTTCGCCGTCGACCGCAGCGGCCAGAAGCTCACCGTGCCCGTCGTCGCCGCGGCGTCCAAGGACGACCCGTCCGTCGCGATGGTCGGCTTCCTGCCCAAGGACGGCTACACCTCGCCGGTCACCGTCACCATCAAGCTCGAGGACGTCGGCGGCCCCAGCGCGGGCCTGATGTTCACCCTCGGAATCGTCGACAAGCTCACCTCCGTCCAGGAGAACGGGGGAGCGCACGTCGCCGGCACCGGGACGATCGACGCGGACGGCAAGGTCGGGGCCATCGGCGGGATCCGGCAGAAGATGGCCGGTGCCCGGGCCGACGGCGCGACCGTCTTCCTGGTCCCGGCCGAGAACTGCTCGGAGGCGCTGCTCGCGGTCCCGGCCGGGCTGCGGCTGGTGAAGGTCACCGACGTGGACGACGCGCTGTCCGGGATGGCGGCCGCGGTCGCCGGCCGGTCCGCGCCCACCTGTTCGGGCTGACCGCGACCGGTCAGGGGGCGAGGGTCGCGGCCAGGGCCTGGGCCAGGCCGGGCACCAGGTCCGGGCCGGTCAGCACGGCGTCCCGCGAGTCGTGGGTGCGGGCCCGCAGCGCGCACTGCCGGGTCCCGTCCCGCAGCACCGCGACCACCAGCCGGACGTCCTCGCGGTCCGGGTGGCCGGCCAGGACTGTCAGCGCCGCCTCCGGGTCCGCCGGCAGTCCGTCCTCGGCCGACGGCGGCAGCACGGCACGCTCGACAGCCAGCGCCGCCCCGGTCACCGACTCGGGCCACGACAACCCGGCCAGCAGCTCCTCGAGGGTCGTGGCCGCCGGCAGCTCCTCCTGCTCCACCGGGGTGATGGAATTCGCCGGCGGGGCTCCCAGCACGGGCGCCAGGGACGGTTCTTGCGCCAGCAGCTGCTCGGTGGGGACCAGCGCGAACAGCCGGGCCGGCTGGTCCCATCCGGCGTCCGCCACGTGCTGCTCGATCTCGCGCACCACCTCCAGCAGGGCTGTCATAACGACATCGTGACGTACCCGAGGCCGGCTCGGCGCTGAGCACTCAGTTCGGCTAGGTACGTTGTGCGGGTGAGCTTCAACCTTCCGCCGGACCCGGACGAACCCTCCGCGGCATCGGTCCCGCTGCCGCCGCGTCGCAACCGCAGCCGTGCGCTGCTGCTGACGATCGTGGTGCTGGCCCTGCTGGTGATCGTGTTCTGGATCTTCACGGGGCTCTACACCGATCTGCTGTGGTACCGATCCGTGGGGTCGCAGGCCGGCGGGTTCTCGCTGGTGTTCCAGACCCAGCTGAAGATCCGGCTGCTCATGTTCGTCGTGTTCGGCGGCCTGATGGCGGCCGCGGTCGCCGTCAACTGCTGGCTCGCCTACCGGGCCCGTCCGGCGTTCCGGGGGATCTCGGCCGAGCAGCAGGGGCTGGACCGCTACCGGGTGGCGATCGACCCGTACCGCCGGGTCCTGGTCATCCTCGCCGCCGGCGTGCTCGGCCTCATCACCGGCGGCTCGGCGGCCTCCGAGTGGCAGACCGCGCTCGCCTTCTTCAACTCGCAGCCGTTCTACAGCAAGGACACGCAGTTCGGGCTGGACCTGTCCTTCTACGCGTTCCGGCTGCCGTTCTGGCGGTTCCTGGTCGGGTTCGGGTTCGGCATCGTGCTGGTGTCGCTGATCGCGGCCCTCCTCGTGCACTACCTGTACGGCGGCCTGCGCCTGCAGACGCCGGGCGACAAGACCACGCCGTGGGCACGCGCGCACATCGCCGTGCTGCTCGGCCTGTTCGTGCTCATGAAGGCCGCGGCGTACTGGTTCGACCGGTACGAGCTCGTGGTCAAGGACGGTCCGCGGATAAGCGGCGGCACCTACACCGACATCAACGCGGTACTGCCGGCCAAGCTCATCCTGTTCTGCATCGCGATCATCTGCGCGCTGCTGTTCTTCGCCACCGTGCTGACCAGGAACTGGCTCGCCCCCGCGCTCGGCCTCGGCCTGCTGGTGCTCAGCGCCGTGGTCGTCGGCGGCATCTACCCGTTCTTCGTCCAGTCGTTCCAGGTCAAGCCCAGCGAGCCGGACAAGGAGGCGCCGTACATCCAGCGCAACATCGATGCCACCCTCAAGGCCTACCAGCTCGACCAGATCGAGTCCCGGGACTACACCGGCGTCTCCAACCCCAAGGACGTCACCGGCGCTCTGCCGACCGTGCGGAACGTGCGGCTGATCGACCCGGCCGTGGTGTCACCGACGTTCAACAACCTGCAGCAGCTGCGTGGGTTCTACAGCTTCGCCGACACCCTCGACGTGGACCGGTACGACCTGGTCGGCACCGACGGCAGCACCACCCAGCGCGAGGCCGTGGTCGCCGTCCGCGAGCTCAACCTCAACGGCATCCCGGCCAGCTCGCACAACTTCGCCAACGACCACACCGTGTACACGCACGGCCAGGGCTTCGTGGCGGCGTACGGCAACGTCACGGACGAGTTCGGCAACCCCGCCTTCTTCGAGTCCAACATCCCGCCGGCGGGCCTGCTGACATTGACGGGCGACGGGTCGCGCGTGTACTTCGGCGAGAACTCGCCGGACTACTCGATCGTGGGGGCGCCGGCCGGCAAGTCGCCGGTCGAGTTCGACTACAACAACTCCAACGGGAACCAGGTCGACAACACCTACACCGGCAACGGCGGGGTGGCGATGGGGTCTCTGTTCGGCCGGGTCCTGTTCGCGACGAAGTTCGGCGAGACGAACATCCTGCTGTCCGACCGGATCAACTCGGCTTCGCGCATCCTGTGGAACCGGGACCCGCGCGACCGCGTCCAGGCCGTCGCGCCGTGGCTCACCGTCGACGGCGACGCCTACCCCGCCGTGGTCGACGGCCGGATCAAGTGGATCATCGACGGCTACACCACCACGAACGGCTACCCGTACTCGCAGCGCACGCAGCTCGGCCAGGTGACGGCGGACTCGGTGTCAGTGGCGAGCAACGCGATCACCTCGCAGCCGGCCGAGCAGGTCGACTACATCCGCAACTCGGTCAAGGCGGTGGTCGACGCGTACGACGGCACCGTCCAGATGTACGAGTGGGACCAGCGCGACCCGGTGCTCAAGGTGTGGGAGCAGGCCTTCCCCGGCACCGTGCTGCCGTACGACTCGATCCCCACCCAGCTGATGCAGCACTTCCGGTACCCGCAGGACATGTTCAAGGTGCAGCGGGACCTGTACGCCAAGTACCACGTCACCGACCCCAAGGCCTTCTACAGCGGTCAGGACTTCTGGGTCGTGCCGGACGACCCGACCAAGGACAGCGGCGAGGCGCAGCCGCCGTACTACCTCACGTTGCAGATGCCCGGGCAGTCCGTCCCGTCGTTCTCGCTCACGACGACGTTCGTCCCGAACAACCGGCCCAACCTCGCCGCCTTCATGGCCGCCGACGCCGACCCGGGGCCCGACTACGGCACCGTGCGGGTGCTCGAGCTGCCCAAGAGCACGACTGTCTTCGGACCGGGACAGGTGCAGAACCAGTTCGAGAACGACCCGACGATCTCCTCGCAGCTCACCCTGCTGCGCAACGGCGGCTCCACGGTCGTGTTCGGCAACCTGCTCTCGCTCCCGGTCGCCAACGGCATCATCTACGTGGAGCCGGTGTACATCCGCGCGTCCAGCGGGACCACCTACCCGCGGCTGGGCAAGGTGCTCGTGTCCTTCAACCAGAAGACCGCCCTGGGCAACACGCTCACCGATGCGCTGAGCCAGGTGCTCGGTACCACCCCGACGACGACGCCGACGAACCCGACCACTCCGACCCCGCCCACGACGGGCACCGGCAACACGGCGCTCCAGGCGGCGCTGGCCCAGGCGAGCAAGGCGCTCGCGGACTCGGATACCGCGCTCAGGGCGGGAAACTGGGTGGCCTATGGCCAGGCCCAGCAACGGCTGGCCGACGCCGTGGCGCTCGCGGCCCAGCTCGCGGCCAACCCGTCGACGTCGCCATCCCCCTCGGCGACCTCCTCGCCGTCGACGAGCAGCAGCCCGTAGCAACCCATCGGGATATCGGCGGCGGCGCGCTGCGGGCGGCTGGGATTTGCCCGGCGGCTCCCGCTCACCTACTGTGAGACCACCGACGCGGGGTGGAGCAGCTCGGTAGCTCGCTGGGCTCATAACCCAGAGGTCGCAGGTTCAAATCCTGCCCCCGCTACGATGCAAAGTGCAGGTCAGAGGCCTGATCACCGATCCTGGTGGTCAGGCCTCGATCAAATTGTCAGGCGGCGGGCCGCAGGCGCGCCGATGAGCGGTGCCGACGGACGACCGGCGGAGGTCCTGAGCCTGTTCGGGCGTCAGGGCGAGCGGATGCACGTCCGCGCCAGGTCACGACCGGTTCGACGGGATCAGTCCGAGCTGGCGCATCGCCGTGAGGTCGTCCCGGGTGGCCCAGTGCTCGGCGAGCCGGCCGCCCGTGACCCGGAACCAGTGACTCGACCGTGCCGAGAAGCGTCTCCCGGTTGCCGGGAACGGCCCGATGGAGCCGAGGTTCGTGCCCTCACCGAGTACCCGCACCGCGACGAGCTCGTCGGTCGCGACGACTGCCTCCACGGTGAAGTGCAGGTCCGGGAACTGCGCGAGCAGCCAGCGGACGGTCTCGCGGGCCGCCGCGGGGCCGTCGACGACGCCCGGCTCGACGTCCTCGAACGGTGCCGCCGCATGCTCGTGGTACTCCCGTGCGAGCAGCTCGTCGCACACCTCCGGATGCTGCTGGTCGAACAGCTCGGCGAAGTAGCGGCGGACGAGAGCCTCGTTCGCCTGCGTCGTCGCGCCGGGGCCGGTCATCGTGGTCTCCTCGTCGTGGTCGGCGGACGGTCAGACGGTCAACAGGGCTGCGGCCACCAGCGCCAACCCGAACACGTACGTCCCTACTGCGCCGGCGAGACGCACCGGCGACTGGAGCGCTAGCGAGCGGGACGCGAAGATGCCGGCCGCATGCACCAGCCGGGAGACGGTGGCACCGGCCATCGCGACCACGACCCACGCCGCCGGTGAGTGCGCACCCGCGACCAGCATCAGCACTGCCAGTGTCGGCACGTACTCGGCGGCGTTGCCATGCGCGCGCACGGCCTTGAACAGTCCATCGGCGGGATCCGCCGGAAACTGCGGGGCCCCGACCCGCTGACGCTCGCCGCGCAGCCGGGAGACGTTCATCCCGAGTGCGAGAACCAGGGTCGCGAGGACGGCCGTGCAGGTCACGGCGACGGTCATGGGGTCTCCTTGGCGTGGGGCGGTGCGGTGACGGTGTCGACGAGGTCGGCGCACAGGCTCGTGCCGAGAAGGACGTCAGCCTTGCGCAGCGCTCCGGGACTGGTGACGTTGGTCTCGATCAGGTGCGGACCGATGACGTCCAGCCCGACCATCCGGAGGCCGTCCCGCCGGAGCGCGGGCGCCAGCCGGGCGCAGATGTCGCGATCCCGGTCGGTGACGGGGGCCACCTCCGTCGGGTCGCCGATGCGAAAGTCGCCGTCCACCGGGTACCGCCAGACGGCCGCCGTGGGAACACCGTCGAGCACGAAGATCCGCTTGTTGCCGGCGGCAACCTCGGCGAGGAACGGCTGGACGACCACGACGCGCCGGCCGGCGTCCGTCGACAGCTCGAGCAGCGAGCGCAGGTTCGGGTCGGCTGGGTCGAGGACGATGACGCCGCGTCCCGCGTAGCCGTCGATCGGCTTGAGCACGGCCCGCCCGTGGTCGGCCAGGAACCCCAGGATGGTCTCTGTGACGGCGGTGACCACCGTGGGCGGGATGAGGTCCGGGAACTGCAGGGGGTAGGTCTTCTCGTTGCACCGGCGCAGGCCGCGGGGGTCGTTGACCAGGGCGGTACGGTCCGGGTCGACGAGGTCGAGCACGAAGGTCGCGTTCAGGTACGTCCGGTCGACCGGCGGGTTCGTCCGCATGAAGACAGCCGCGGTCTCGTCGAGCCACAGGTGTTCGGCCGCCCCGACGGTGTACCACGGATTTCTGCGACCAGTGCCCGACAGTGCGACGTGCAGTCGGCGTGCACGTGCCCGGGCGCGACCGCCGACGGCCTCCAGCGAGACCGCCGAGGTCACCCAGAGCTCGTGGCCACGGTGGTGGGCCGCGCACATCAGTCCGACGCTGGTGTCGAGGTCCGTGTCGAGCGACCGCAGGCGATCGACGACGAAGGCGATCCTCATGTCGCTGCCACGGCTGTGGTAGTGACCGACTCGGCGAACTTCGACAGGGCTGCGGCAGCGTCGTGCGGGAGCCATCCCGGCCAGCGCCCGGCGATCGGCTGCACTCGGCTCCTGGCCAGGCTCACCAGGTCCTGCGCCACCGATCTCAGCCGTGCATCGTCAAGGCCGTCGGCGGCAGAGCGCTGCCACGCGTCCAGCAGCCGCGTCGCGTCGGCCCCGGCGATCTCTATCGCAGCGGCACGCGCCTGCGGGTCGCCGAGCAGGATCGAGACGATCAGCACTGCGCTCGCCAGGTCGGCGGTCGGCTGGGTGTCGAGGTAGCGCACCTCCAGGTACCCGCGCGGGCGAACCGGCGGGAACAGGGTGGACAGGTGGTGGCGCAGGTCGGCGGGATCCGGCCTCCCATGGCCTTCGGCGATCCAGTCGTCGAGAGTCCCTCCGTCCGGAACCTGCGCGGACGACCCCGCACGAGGCAGCGGCATCGCCGCCGCACCGAGCGCGAACCGGACGTACGCGTCGACCGGCTGGTCCGGGTCGACCTGGCGCCCGTCGAACCCGGTCCGGCTCGGGTCCGCAGCCAGCCACACGCCGGTGCGGTTGTCACTGCCGGGCGGGTTGCGGAACAACGCCGCCAACGCGGGACCGACCACGTTCGACGCGAGCCACTGCCGGCCCGTCTCGACCGGGTCGAGATCAAGGCACACCTGCAGCGCGGCGGTCTGGACCATCATCCGGCGACCTGCGGTCCCGATCGCGTCGAAGTGGCGCTGCATGACCTCGTACCGGTCGTTGGGCTCCTGGATCACCAGCTCGGCCTCGGTCAGGCGCGGGTCGAGCCCGTGCGTCGCGATCCTGAGGCGGCGGCCGCGCAGCGCCTCCGTCACTCGCGCGAGCACAGCGTCGGCCCTGGCAGTCAGCGCGGCGACCGTGGGCTGGGGAGGCAGGCTCAGCTCGAGCTGTCCACCCGGCTCGAACGTCAGTCGGGCGCCGTGCAAGGTCTCGGGGTGCGCGGACAGCGCGGAGCGGATGTCGGCCACCGGGACCGGCGCTCGCAGCGGCGCGTCGAGGTCGAGCACCAACAGCTCGACCTCGAGCCCGACCCACGGCGCGCAGGCGGCGACCACGTGCTCGCGGGGCGTGAAGAGGTCCTGCACCAGCCGGTGCAGCTCGCGGTCGGCGTCTGTCGAGGCAGCCATGGCGCGACTGTGGCCGCGCGCACCTCACTGCCGCATCGGCGATCCCACGGATCCGGGTACGTAGCCGCCGGCTACGTACGACCGGGGCCGGCGAGCCCTTCGGCGACCGCCCAGCCTGCGATCTGGGTCCGGGCGTGGAAGCCGAGCTTGGTGAGGATGTTCTGGACGTGCGTCTCCACGGTCCGGTCGGACAGCACGAGCGTCGCAGCGATCTCCCGGTTGCTGGACCCGTCGGCCACCAGTGCGGCGATCTCCCGTTCCCTAGGCGTGAGCCGAGCGCTGCCCGTGAGCCCGGTCAAGAGCCGGTCCGCCCGGTAGGCCACGCCCTTCATGCCGAGCCGCCGGGCCCCGGTGAGGGCGAGCGTCGCCGACCGACCGGCGCTCTCGCGGTCGCCGTTGCCGGACCTGGCGACCAGAGCCTCCGCGAGGGCCAACCGGCTGCGTGCGAGCCACGGCCCGAAGCCCGCCCTGGCCATCAGCCCGGCGGCGGCCTCGGCGTGCGCGACGGCGTCGTCGTGCGACCCGAGCAGGGTCTGCACCTTCCCGAGGAAGTGGGCGACCGGTCCGACCGCGCCGAGCGCGCTCGCGATCATGAGGCCGTCGAACGGCTCCAGCCGGGCGGTCAGCTCCGCGGCCGTCTCGAGGTCCTGGAAATGAGCGGCGAGCTCCAGAGTCGCGGTGAGCGTAGGCAGGCCGCGGCGGTCCATCGCGACGTCGCCGACGCGGGTCCGCACCGCCTCGTACGCCACCCGCGCTCCGGTCTCGTCGCCCAGCTCGAGGTCGTACCGGCCGGTCATCGCGATCGCGAGCGGCGGTGCTCCGACGGCGACGTCCCGAGCCAGCGCGATCTCGGTCGGCTCGGTCCCACGGTCCGTCGCCACCAGCATCACCTGGGCGACGAACAACGGCTCGGTCATCCGGCGCTGGCTCTTGGGCAGCGCGCCCCGGGCGGCTGCGGCCAGCTCGACGGCCTCGTCGAACCGGCCCAGAGTGTGGTCCAGCCCAGCTCGCGCGAGCAGCGCGTTCCATCGCACCAGCGGGTCGCCGCTGCGAGCCGCCAGCACATCCAGCGAGTCGATCTCGTGCGCAGCGGACGCCGCGTCCCCCTGGCGCATCAGCGCGTCGATCAGCCATCCCCGGCCGACGACTTCGGCCTGGAGCGAGTCGGCGACGGCGGCGGCCTCGAGCATGCGTCGACCCAGGTCGACCAGCTCGGAGGTCGGGCCCATCCCGGCGATGGTCAGCTGCCGTGCGTGCACGGCGGCCGCGGTCGCCAGCGGGTCGCTGGTCCCGCCCGCCAGCTCCTCGGCCTCCCGGGCATGCCGTTCGGCCTCGCCGAACCGCTCGCGATGGTGCAGGGCGATGGAGAGCTGCCCGTGCAGGCGCGCCAGCTGGGCGACATCGGAACCGTCGAGCAGGGCGAGCGCGTCTGTGCACAGCCGCTCGACGGCAGCGGCGGTGGACGGGTCGGGGACCCCGGGGACGAGCAGAGCCGCGTCGGCGACCAGATCCGGCCGGCCGGACAGCCGCGCGAGCTCACCCGCCCGGAGTGCGGCGTCGGCGGCGGCCCTGAACTCGCCCGTTGCCGAGAGCGCAGCGGCCTCGTCGAGAGCCTGCGCGCACCCGAGAACAGGATCCGTCTCCGTACCAGGGAGAGAGCCCGCTCCTGCCACGTCCGCATTATCCGGCCCGGACCGGCACGGTACAGAGCCTTCGGATCAGAACCGCTGTCGGGTCACCTCGTCGAGCGGCCGCCGTGGGGTCGGCGGGACCGGAGTGCCCCGACCCAGACGCAGCAGCATCTGCGGGTGGCCCTGCAGGGCGCCCGGCCCGAGCACCGTGCGGCGCAGCGCCGGCACCTCCAGCGGCTGGTTGACGAACGACGCCGAGATGCCGTGCAGGGTCGCCGTCAGTAGCACCCGCTGGAGCGCCTGCCCCGCCCGGACCCACGACCCGCGGTCGTCGGCCGGGGTGAACAGCACCGCGAGCACCGGCACCGCTTCGAAGTGCTCTCGCGGCCGGTCGGGGAGCGGGGCCCCGCGGCGCAGGTCGCGGACCGTCGCGTCGGGGTCGTCCGCGACGGGGCCGAGCGCGTAGCCGGGGACACCGTCCCGGCGGTCGGGGTCCACGCCCGTCCACTGCACCGCCTCGACGGCGACGGCGGGCCGATGGTCGTGCTCGAAGTCGGCGACCCGGATCAGCTCCGCCAGCCGCATGCGTTCGGCCCGCTCTCGCGGCACGTGCAGCCCGGCGCCCTCGACCTGCCCGGCCTCCTGCATCGCCAGCACGGTCTCCTCGGGGACACGCACGTCCTCGAACGGGTGCCGGTTGGTGTGCCGGTACGGGATGGCCTGGTAGAGCAGCTCGGACACACCGGGTGCCATCCGGTGCCCGGAGATGGTGGCCCTGGCCACCAGCGTGGGCTGGGTAGGGTCGGGCAGGACCCGTACCTTCGGTTCGAGACCCAGGTGGCCGGCGGCCAGCCGCAGGTTGAACAGGGCGGCGCCGCAGCTGATCAGCAGCTGGCGCCCGGTGGGGTCCACCTCGCGCAGCTGCCGCCCCGGGTCCGCGTACAGGTCGATCTGTGCGCCGGACACGGTGAACCGCCACGGCTGGCTGTTGTGCAGCGACGGTGCGGCCGTGGCCGCGGCGAGCATCAACTGCCAGGCAGGGCGGCTGAGCCTCTCCGCGGCCACGGTTCCCACCTCCGTCGTCCTACGGCCGGCGAGATCGTCGGGTCAGGTGGTCGAGAACGGTCGGACCACGGCGACCGGCACCGTCGCGTGGTGCATCACCGCGTGGCTGACCGAGCCGAGCAGCAGCGAGCGGAACCCGCCGCGACCGCGCGACCCGACGACCAGCAGCTCCGCGCCGCGGGCGGCGTCGACGAGTACCGGCGCCGCGATGCCGTGCACCACGCGCTCGCGTACGTCGATGTCCGGGAACTTGTTCCGCCAGCCGGCCACGGCCTCGGTCAGGGCCGCGGTCTCGGCCGGGACGATGACCTCGGTCTCCACGCTCGGCGGGATCGCTCCGCCCTTGGCGCCGCTGGTGTCGAAGTAGTCGGAGTACCAGGCGCGGACCGCGGTGAGTCCTGCTCCGCGGAGCGCGGCCTCCTCGAAGCCGAACGCCAGCGCGTCCTGGGCGGCGTCGGACCCGTCGACCCCGACGACGATGCGACCGGCCTCCGGCCCGGTGAGGATCTTGTCGCGGGCACGGACCACCACCACGGGGACGGTGGCGTGCGTCGCGACGTGCAGGGACGTGGAGCCGACGAGCAGCTCGGCGAAGCCGTCCAACCCGCGCGAGCCGAGGACGACGATGGCCGCGTCGTTCATCGCGTCCAGAACGGCGACCGCGGGTGACGAAGCCGTGAGGCGCTGGCGCACGGTCACGCCGGGTGCCCATTCGGCTGCCAGAGCGGTCGCATCGGCCAGGGTCGAGGTTCCCTCGGGGCCTGGCGGGTCGGTGACGGGCTGGTAGAAGCCCATGCCCACGCTGTTCAGGACCACGTCCGGGGTGTCGGCGTGGAGGATCACGACCGGGAGGTGGCGGCGCCGGGCCTCATCCAGGGCCCACCGCAGCGCGAGCCGACTCGACTCTGATCCGTCGTACCCGACGAGCACAGTCTTCTCGCTGTTCATGACGACCTCCTCATCTGCATCGATCCACTCACGTCTCGAGCGTCGCGCGTCGCCGGAGGCACCGGCAGAGTCGTTGGTCCCGAGGCCTGCATGACGGCGAGGAGCGAGACCTCGGCCAGGCCGAGCACCGCGATCACCGGCTGCAGGAAGAAGTACTTCTCCAGCACGGCCATCTCGACGACGATCCAGGCCAGCAGCCCCGCGCCCGCCAGCCACGCGACCGCAACGGCCCACCGGCTGCCGGTGGTCACCAGCACTGCCGCGAGCAGCTGCGGTGCCGCGACGCCAACGAGCAGCGCGATCCCGGGAAGAACCCAGCTGTCCACCCCGGCCGCGGCCAGCCAGCTGGTGGGCATGCCGAAACCGTCGACGATCATCCGTACGCCACCGAGGACGGCCATCGCGCCGACGAAGGCCTCGATGCCGACGAGGGCCCAGGCCCAGCCGCCCCGCCGGACCCGGTCCGGCGCGCCGTCCGGCGCGAGGCCGGCTCCGGACGGCAGTCCGCGCAGCAGAGCGACGAGCGGCACCATGCCGACGACCGCGAGCACCGCGAAGGCAGGGCTGATCGACGCGGACGCCACCGCCGAGCCGGGGTCGGCCGCATGCCCGAGCCACTGGTCGACCGCGATGCCGACGCTCTCGACGACCCACATCACCAGGCCCGAGCCGACGACGAGGAAGCCCCAAGCGGCGCGGCGCCACAGCCAGGCCGCGCCGAGGGCCATCGCCGGCAGCCAGATGGCCAGGTCCTGGATGTACGTGGGGCTGGTGGTCAGGCCCGTCCCGGCCAGGAAGGCAGGGGGCCCGTCGGTCAGCATCGCGCGCAGCACCGGGGCGGTCCATGCGAGCGTGTTCAGCCCGACGACCACCCAGACGTACACGGCCACCGCTCGGACAGGTGCAGTGGCGACGAAGAGGGCCCCGAACCGCCCGACGTCCACGCCGAGCAGCACCGCGACCAGCGACCACAGCGCCAACGACAGGGTCGCGACCTCCAGCAGGAACAGGTTGTCGAACGGGGTCGCGAGGACGAACAGGATCGCGTTGTAGAGCAGGTAGGTGACGGCGCCGATCCACACCGGTACGGCGCGCACCGAGCCGCGGCTGGCAAGCACTATCGCGGTGACCAGGACGGGCACCGCCACGACGAGCGCGACCAACGCGGTCCCCCGCGCGGACCCGTTCATGACCGGGGGACCGGTCAAGACCTCCGGGACGAACAGCGCCAGCGCGCAGGTGAGCGCGGCCACGGTCGCCAGCGCGGCGGACAGCCCGGTGGCGACCGGACCCGGCGCGAGACCAAGATCCGGGAGGTCTGTGGACCGGACCTGGAGGAGGTCGGTCCGGGTACTCACCGACATGGCTCTCGACCCCCGATCGGATCGCGGGCCGCGCCCGCTTGACGCGGCGACACCTCGAGCCTGCCGCGGTGGGCCTCGTCCGCGCAGGGGCGATCGACCCGTCCCGTCGGGACCAACGGCCCTGGGGGCGAGGGCTCGGGCGGACCAGAGTCGTAGAGAACGAGCGGCGAGTTCGGCCGCTCAGACACCGAGAGGGGCCGGCCATGAAGGCTGCCGTCGTCACCGACTTCCACTCCCCGCTCCAGGTCACGGACGTACCGACCCCGGAGCCGGGTCCGGACGAGGTGCTCGTCCGGATCGAGGCGAGCGGTCTGTGCCACACCGACATCCATGCGGCGCACGGCGACTGGCCGGTACGGCCCACGCTGCCGTTCATCCCGGGGCACGAGGGCATCGGCCACATCGAGCGGATCGGGTCCGCGGTGACCGAGCGGTCGATCGGCGACCGGGTGGCCATCGCGTGGCTCGGCTCCGCCTGCGGGCACTGCCGGTACTGCATCGGCGGGTGGGAGACGCTGTGCGAGGCCCAGCGCAACTCCGGCTACTCGGTGAACGGCGCTTTCGCCGAGTACACCGTGCTCCCCGCCGCCTTCGCGACCCCGGTGCCCGAAGTCATCCCGTCCCGGGACGCTGCGCCGCTGACCTGCGCCGGCGTGACGACGTACAAGGCGATCAAGGTCGCGCGGGTCGCTCCCGCCGAGACGGTCGCCGTGTTCGGCGTCGGCGGGCTCGGCCACCTGGCCGTGCAGTACGCGCGGATCGCCGGCGCGTTCGTCATCGGCGTGGACGTCGAGGACGTCAAGCTGGGCATGGCCACCGAGCTCGGCGCCGACCACGTCGTCAACGCCAGGCTGCACGACCCGGTCGAGGCGATCCGCCGCCTCGGCGGCGCGGACGTCGCGGTCGCGCTGGCCGCGTCCGCGAAGTCGTTCGAGCAGGCCTACGCGTCGCTGCGGCGCGGCGGCCGGCTGGTGTGCGTCGGGCTGCCGGCCGACGGGACCATGACCGTCCCGATCTTCGACACCGTCCTGAACGGGAAGTCGATCATCGGGTCGATCGTCGGGACCCGCAACGACCTGCACGACGTGTTCGCGCTGCACGCGGCCGGACGCACGCGCGTGGTCGCCGTCGACCGCAAGCTCGACGAGGTCAACCAGTCCATCGATGAGGTCCTCGCCGGCGACATCCCGGCCCGCGTGGTCTTCCAGCTGTGAGCAAGGAAGCCAAGAAGGAGGTGCGGCCATGCACGCACTGGTCGTCTATGAGTCGATGTTCGGCAGCACGCGCGAGATCGCTGAGCGCATCGCGGTCGGGCTGCGCACCGTGGTCGAGAAGGTGGAGGTCCGCCGGGTGGGCGATGCCGACGTCGTGACGGTGGCGGACGCCGACCTCGTGGTGGTCGGCGGTCCGACGCACGCGCACGGGATGTCCCGGCCGCAGACGCGGCAGGCCGCGGTGGCCGACCCGGCCAAGTACGGCAAGGGCGCACCGCTCGAGCCCGGCGCGGACGGGATCGGCCTGCGGGAGTGGTTCGAGGGTCTGCCGGCGATGTCGGCAGGGGCCGCTGCGTTCGACACCCGTGCGGACGTGCCC
This sequence comes from uncultured Actinomycetota bacterium, assembly GCA_963711005.1. Classification (GTDB taxonomy): domain Bacteria; phylum Actinomycetota; class Actinomycetes; order Prado026; family Prado026; genus CAVQCJ01. The sequence goes on from CAVQCJ010000004.1 coordinate 158,013, forward strand.
GTCGTGCTGTCCGGCCGTGCTGCCAAGGGCATCGCCCAGCGGCTGCGGCGGACCGGGTTCCGCCTCGTCGACGGGCCGCAGGGCTTCGTGATCGGCAAGGAGTCCGGACTCAAGCCCGGCGAGGGGGACCGGGCCGAGCAGTGGGGCGGGGCGCTGGCCAGGGCCGAGCTTGGTCGCGCAGCCGGCGAGGGCCGTCGTCAGGGTGCCGAGTAGCCCGCAAGGCTTCAGCGATCTTGAGAGATTCAGGGGCGACACGCTGTGTCGACCTCTGAATCTCTCAAGATCGCGGGCTAGGGGGCGACGGTGAGGGTTCCGTGCATGCTGTGGTGGAAGTCGCAGGTCAGCGGGTAGGTGCCGGCCTTGGCGGGCGCCGTGAACGTGGCGTGGCCACCGCCTGACACAGTGACGTCGATGCTCGTGCCGTTCACGTTCACCGTGTGGGCGACGCTGTCCTGGTTGCTCACCGCGACCAGCGCACCGGGCTTGACCGTCAGCGTGGAGAACGCGAACCCGGAGATGGTCATGGTCGGGCCCGACCCTGCGCTCGTCGTGCTGGCTGACGCTGTTGCCGACACGCCCGGTCCCGAGGTCGCTGTCGAGCAGCCCGCGGCGAGCGAGAGCGCTGCCGCTGCCAGCGCCAGTCCGACCAGCGATCGCGGTTGGGTCATGCCTGGACAACGCACAGCGAACCGGCAAGGTTCGGCAGCAGTCGTCAGCCGGGCCCGGAGCGTGCTCGCGAGTCCGGTGCTTGACTGCGGGTTAGCCCTCCGTTGACCCGGGAAGGGTTATGAAGGAGGAACCAGGCAGGCCGTGGAGGGGGCTCGACGGTCGCGCATCTCTCGGATCGCGGCAGGAGAGTCCCCTTGACGAACGCCCACCGCACCACCCGCACCACCCGTACCACCCGCGCGGCGGGCCGTGCCCGTCGGCACCCGGTGCTCGCGGCGGCGGCCGTCCTGGTCCTGGTGAGCGCGCTGGCGGCGGCCGGTGTCGGCGCGACGGCGAATGCCGCGAACAGGGCGCACAAGAAGGCCACCCGGGTGCATCACGCCCAGGTCCGGCACCACCGCACCCACAAGCCGCACCTGCACCAGCGGCCTGCTCCGGCGAAGCCGGCAGCCGTTGCGACGCCCAACGCCGCTGCGAGCGGGGTCTGCGGTGCGATGGCGACCAGGACGGGGCACATCTCCCACGTCATCTGGATCGTGATGGAGAACCGCAGCTACTCCCAGGTGATCGGAGCGCCGTACATCTCCTCGCTGGCATCGCAGTGCGGCGTGGCCACGAACTTCCACAACGTGTCCCACCCGAGCCTGCCCAACTACATCGCGATGACCTCCGGGCGAGCGATGGGGCAGCTCCCACTGACGGACTGCCCGACGTTCTGCCCGGTGTCCGGGCCGTCGATCTTCACGCAGACCAAGTCGTGGCGCGTGTACGCGGAGTCGATGCCCGGGAACTGCGTGCGCCACGACGCGGGGTCCTACGTGGTGCACCACACGGCGGCCCCGTACTACACCTCGGTGACCAACTGCGCGACCAACGATGTGCCGCTCACCGCTCTCAACCTGGGGGCGCTGCCGAGCTTCTCGCTCATCGTCCCGAACGTGCGCAACGACATGCACGAAAGGTCGTCTTCGGTGTCCGCCGGCGACAGCTGGCTGCGCACGCACCTCGGCGCGATCCTGGCCAGCCCCGCCTACCGCGCCGGCTCGACGGTGGTCTTCCTGACCTGGGACGAAGGGGGAACGCCGCGACGCACCAAAGCCTGCGCGACGAACGCCACCGACCCGGGATGTCACATCGCCCTCCTGGTGCTGAGCCCCTACGTGCGCCCGGGGACCCGCTGGACGGCGTTCGCCAACCAGTACTCCTTGCTGCAGGCCACCGAACAGGTCCTCGGGCTGCCCTACCTGGGGCAGGCGAGCAGCGCACCGTCGATCAGGAGCGCGTTCCGGCTCTAGCCGGGGTGCGCCCTCAGAGCTCCAGCGTCATGCACACGCTGAAAGCGTTCGACGTGTACTCGCCGAACGGGGCGCAAGGTTCGAAACCGAACGACCGGTACAGCGTGCGGGCCGGCACGAAGGCGTCCGTGCTTCCGGTCTCCAGACTCACGCGCTCGTAGCCACGGCTCGCGGCCACCTCGAGGAGGTGGGTCAGCATCGCCCGCGCGACACCCTGACCGCGGTGGGCCGCGCTCGTGTGCATCGACTTCACCTCGCCGTGCGACTCGTCGAGCTGCTTCAGCGCCCCCACTCCGACGACCGTCCCGCCCCGCCGGGCGCTGAAGAACGTGACCTCGGGATGCGTGAGCCGGTCGGGCGGGAGCGCGTGGACGTGCTCCGGCGGGCTCTCCTCGTGGGCGAACCCGAGATGCTGGTGGAGCAGGGGACGGACGTCGTCGGACCATGGGTCGTCGGCGTCGATGACCAGCTGCACGACTGGTTTCTATCAAGGGCCGGCCGGTGCGGCCCCGGAGGCCGGTCCCGGGCCGCGGTGGTCAGAAGAGCACTCGCGTCGTCCACAGCGGCGAGTCGGGGACCTGCCCGTCGGGGTGCCGGCCGGCCATCAGGCGGGCGAAGTCCAGCGCGTCGAGCGTCAGGTCGGGGCCCGCCTCGCCGGCCCGGAACGCCCCACCCGCGACGCCGGTCAGGGTGAGGGTGAAGGGTCGGCCGTGCCGCACCGCCCAGTCGGTCACGATGTCGGCCACGATCCGCCCGTCCACGGTCGGCTCCATCGACGGGGCCGTGCCGATGGCCCGCGCGATGTCCAGCCGGTGGGCCCACACGTCGCGGGTAAGCACGACGGCGCACAGCTCCGCCATCGTGGTCGAGGTGGGCATTCCTTCGTACCAGGACCCGGCCTCGTCGAGGCGGATCGGGGCCCGGCCGAGCACGCGGGCGCGTCGGGCCCGCCCGGTCACCGCCTTCGGGGCGAGGTCGACGAGGAGCCGCAGGAGCTCCACGTCGGAGTGCTCGCGAAGCCCGTCGATCTGACGCTGGTTCATCGCGTCCAGGCTGCTTCCACCGAAGTCCTTGCGGTGTCGCATGCCCCACGCGTACTGGCGCACGAAGACGGGCAGGGAAGCGTGTCCCTGAGCTGCACCGACCAGGTGGGCCACCATGTCGTGCACCGACCAACCCGTGCACTCGGTCGGTCGGTACCAGTCGTCGACCGTCAACCCGGCGAGGTCGTCGAGCAGCGCCGAGTAGACGGCCCGAGCCAGCGCATCGGCCTCGGGACCGGCTGCGATCCGGGGCACAGCGGTGGTGTCGAGCGGCTGCTGGATCATGAGTCCCTCTCGGGGAGCCGGGCGGCCCGCCTGCGGCGGGAGGTCTGGTGCTGGAGGAACATGTCGACGACGTCGTCGACCCGGCGCAGCCACCGGTCGCCCTGCGGGTCGTTGGCCATCTGCTGCGCGATCAGTCCGGCCGACAGTGCCGTGCACAGGTCCACGTCGTCCGGGTCGGTGATGCCGGCGAGCGCGAGGTAGTCGCACAGCTGCGCGTAGCTGGCCAGGCTGGCCGCGTAGGCGTCCGGAGCCGGTTGCCAGCCCGGGACGGCACTGGTGAACAGCAGCTGGTACCTCGCCGGGTCGGCCTGGCAGAAGCCGACCCACGCCCGCAGCAGCTGGGCCAGCCGCTGTCGTGGTGACGCCTTCTCGGGCAGGGCCGCGGCGACCTCGACGATCCGGGCGTCGAGAGCGCGGTAGCCGTCGACGAACAAGGCGTCCAGGATCGCTGCCTTGTTGGGGAAGTAGGAGTACAGCGACGGGGCCCGCATGCCCACGTTCGCAGCGATCTCGCGCAAGGACAGCGCGTCCAGCCCGGATCCGCTCGCCAGGCGCCACGCGGAGTCGAGAACCGCCCGACGCGTGCGGGCCCGGCGCGCCTGCACCCGGCCTGACGCCGGGGGCGCCAGGGGAGCCAGTGTCGCGTCCACAGGCAAACTCCTAAGGACGTTAGGATATCCGAACGAAGTTAGGAAACCATGGCGCGGCCGTGGGGGTCAAGCGGTGCGTCAGGCGACCGTCGGTCCCGCGGGCTGGACGGGGTCGCGCTGGATCGGGCAGGACATGCAGTGCGAACCGCCTCGGCCGCGTCCCAGCTCGCCGCCGGAGACGGCGATGACCTCGATCCCGTGCCTGCGCAGCAAGCTGTTGGTGACGACGTTCCGGTCGTAGCCCACGACCACGCCCGGTTCGAGCGCGAGGTAGTTGTTCGCGTCGTTCCACTGCTCGCGCTGCGCGGCGCGCAGGTCGTCGTCCGCGGTCAGGACCCTGACCTTGTCCAGTCCCAGGCCCTCGGCGATGGTGGCGAACAGGTCGTCCGCGCGGGCCACGTGCAGGCCGGCGGTGTCGCGGAAGCCGCGGTCGCCCGGGTCGGCGGGGGTCAGGGTCCACACCCGCAGCCCGGCCGGATCCAGGTACGGGTAGAAGACGAAGGTGTCCCGGTCGACCATCGTCATGATCGTGTCCAGGTGCATGAACGCGTGCGACTTGGGCAGCCGGATCGCGATCACCCGGTCCGCCTGACTGGTGGCGAACAGGGCCCTGGCCAGGATCTCGGCGGCCTGCGGGGTGGTCCGCTCGCCCATGCCGATCGCGACCACGCCGTGGCCGAGCGGGGCGACGTCGCCGCCTTCGATGCTGGCCGGCTGGTGGTCCAGGTCGTCGTCGCCGTAGTAGCGGTGGAAGGGCTGGTCCGCGAACAGGGGGTGGAAGCGGTAGACGGCCCGCATGTGCAGCGCCTCGCGACGCCGAGCCGCCATGGCCATCGGATGCACGCTCACGCCGCCGTAGAGCCACGCCGAGCTGTCCCGGGTGAACAGGCTGTTGGGCAACGGCGTCAGGACGAAGTCGTCCAGCTCGAGGTCCTGCCAGCGCAGGCTCCCCACGCGCATCGGTGACAGGTCCGCCCGGGTGATCCCGCCGACGAGGTACTCGACCAGGAGCTCGGGGTCGGCGTCGTCGAACAGCCTGCGCAGGTCCGGGACGAGAGCCGGACCGAACCGTTCCTCGGTCACCAGCCGGTCCAGCACGAACTCCCTGGCGACCGGGTCCGACAGGGTCTGGGCGAGCAGGTCGGCGAAGCGGTGGACGGTGGCCCCGTGGTCGGCGAGCACACTCACGAACGCGTCGTGCTCCTCGCGGGCCCGCTCGCTCCACAGGACGTCGTCGAAGAGGAGCTCGTGGATGTTGCCCGGGGTCAGGCGGGACAGCTCCAGCCCCGGGCGGTGCACGATGACCTGACGCAGCCGGCCCACCTCGGAGTGGACACCCAGCTGCGTCGAGGTCATCGGCGTCGTGCTCATCGTGGGCATCGTGCTGGTCGTGCTACCGCGAGACCGACAGGTCGGCCTTGTACTCGACCGGCTCCGGGACGAGTCCCTCCCGCTCGCGCGCTGCCTTCATGAACGCGTACAGGGGCAGTCCGATCAGCAGCAGGATCACGGCCTGGTAGACGGCCTGGTAGCCGGAGGCCGCGGTCACCCAGAGCGAGAACAGCAGGCTGGTCACGGCGATCGCCACGTCACGCGCGAGCCGCGCACCGTTCACGGTGCGACGACGCGAGACCAGGTACGCCAGCTGGGCCGCCGCGGAGAAGAAGTACGGGATCGCGACGGTCACCACGGACAGCGAGACCAGGTACGTGAAGACCTTCAGCCCGAGCGTGCCGCCCGCGTAGCTGTACGCCATGAGCAGCGAGGCGACGATCGTGGAGACGACGATGCCGAACCACGGCGCCTGCCGCCGGTTGACCAGGGCGAACTGCTTCGGGAACAGGCCGTCCTTGGCCGCGGCGAACGGCATCTCGGCCGTCACCATCGTCCAGCCGTTGAGCGCACCGATGCCGGAGATCACGGCGACCAGGGCGACTCCCTTGCCGACCCAGGCAGCCGAGCCGAACATCGTCTGGAACGCGGCGACGAACGGCGCACCGTCCTTGACCAGTGAGTCGTGCGGCACCAGGCCCATGACGGCCGCGGTGACCGCGATGTAGACGAAGGCACTGGCCGCGGTGCCGAGGACCGAGGCGCGACCGACGTTGCGGCGCGGGTTCCGGACCCGTCCGGCGGCGATCGAGGCGCACTCGACCCCGATGAACGAGAACAGGGCGACGCCGGAAGCGATCGAGACCGCGTCCCAGAGACTGCCGCCGGAGGCGTTGAACGGCGGGAAGTTGGACGTGCTGACGAAGAACCAGCCGAGGACGCCGACCAGGAGCAACGGCACGTACTTGAGCACCACCGTCACGTTCTGGAACCAGGCCATGCCGCGGATGCCGCCGAGGTTGACGACGGCGGGGATCCACAGGCCGGTCAGGGCGATGAGCATGTTCGTCGCCGTCGAGGGGTTCTCGATCCCGAACAGGGACTCGACGTAGAGCACCCAGGACGCGACGATCGCGGCGTTGCCCGCCCAGCAGGTGATCCAGTAGCACCAGGCGGTCAGGAAGCCGGCGAAGTCGCCGAACTCGTGGCGGGCGTAGGCGTAGAGGCCGCCGTCGCTCGACGGGATCCGCTTCGTGAGCTGTCCGAACATCATCCCCAGGAGCACGGCGCACACCGAGATGATGCCGAGGGTCACGATGGAGACGGTGCCCGCACCCGCCATGACGGCGGGCATGGTGAAGACACCGGTCCCGATGATGCTGCCGACCACGAGAGCGGTCGCTGAGGTGAGTCCGAGGCCCACCGGGATCGCACGAGGCTTCGTCGCCTCGGCCACCGGTGGCTTGATGAGAGTGGTCATGTCCTTCCGCCTTCGTCGCGCCGTCACCGGAACCTTGACCGGGACGTGGCTGTGTCCACGTTCTCGGACGGTGACCCGGTGCGCCCAGGGTCGTTGGTCCTGCCGGATGCACGGGCCGTGCGGGCTCGGGACCTTCGTACCTGGCGCCCGCCCGCTCCTCGGCATGGGATGAGTACCGGGGAGCGCACGCCCCGCTCACGACGGTCAACGCGGTACGAAGGAGGCGGCAGGCCATGAAGGCTTCGGTCGGGGACAGGATCGTCATCGCGTCGACGAGGCTCGACGGACCGGTGCGCGACGGGCGCATCGTCGAGGTCAGCCACCCGGACGGCGCTCCGCCCTACCTGGTCGAGTGGTCGGGCGACGGCCACCGGGCCCTGGTCTTCCCGGGCCCGGACGCCCAGCTGGTCAGGGGCGAGCCGCAGCACCCGACCGCCAGGGTCGCCGAAGCGGGGCCCACGCTGCGCCACGTCCGGTCCTGGCAGGTCAGGGTCGACCTGTTCGAGTCGGGGGGCGAGACGACGGCGCACGCGGTGCTGAGCACCGAGGCCCCGACCCAGCTCGACGCGCGGGGTACCGCGCACCGCCGCAGCGGCGACGAGGACGTGCCCGAGATCGGCGACGAGATCGCCGCTGCCAGAGCGTTGCGACGGCTGGCCGACCTGCTGCTGGGTACGGCGGCCGAGGACATCTCCGCGGTCGAGGGCCGGCCCGTCACCCTCCCCGGATGACCAGGACGCATCCCCCTCAGGTCCAGTCCACGGGACCGGACCCGACGCTCGACGCCACCGAGCCGGTCCGGCTGCTGCTGCGCGACCTGCGGACGACGCCGCGCGGGCTCACCGAGCGCGAGGCGGCCCGGCGGCTGGTCGCCCACGGCCCGAACCGGCTCCGCACGGAGGGACGGCGGCACCCGCTGCGGGACTTCGGCGACCAGCTGGTGCACCCGCTGGCGCTGCTGCTCTGGGTGGCGGCCGTCCTCTCCACGTTCACGCACACGCTGATCCTGTCGGTCGCGATCATCCTCGTGATCCTGCTCAACGCGGTCTTCGCGTTCGTCCAGGAGCGGCAGACCGAGCGAGCGGTGGAGGCGCTCGGCGAGTACCTGCCGCAGCACGCCAACGTGCGCCGCGACGGACAGCGCCTGCAGGTCCCCGCCGCGGACCTCGTCCCCGGCGACGTGCTCCTGCTCGAGGAGGGCGACCGGGTCTGCGCGGACGCGCGCCTGCTCGAGGGCGCCGTCGAGGTGGACGCGTCCACGCTCACCGGCGAGTCCCTGCCCGTGCTGCGCTCGGCCACTGCCGAAGACCTTGGCGTGCCGCTGCTCCAGGCCCCGAACGTGGTGTTCAGCGGCACCGCGTGCACCGGCGGGGCAGCCGTCGGTGTCGTGGTCCGGACTGGGATGCAGACCGAGCTCGGCCGGATCGCCGCACTGACGCAGCGGCTGGTCCGGGAGCCGAGCCCGCTGGAGCTGCAGGTCCGCAAGGTGGCCTGGCTGATCGCCCTCGTCGCCGTGGTCGTGGCCGCGGCATTCATCCCGCTCGGTGTGCTGGTGGCCGGCCTGTCGTTCACCAACTCGATCAACTTCGCCGTGGGCCTGATCGTGGCCAACGTGCCGGAAGGCCTGCTGCCCACGATCACCCTGGCGCTGGCGGTGGCGGTGCGCGAGCTGGCCCGCCGGGGCGCGCTCGTGAAGCGGCTCAGCGCCGTCGAGACGCTGGGTTCCACCAGCGTGATCTGCACGGACAAGACCGGCACCCTCACCGAGAACCGCATGCGCACGGTGCTCAGCTGGAGCGCCGCGGGTGAGCAGGACACCCAGGGCGACCAGGGCATGGCCGAAAGGACGACGCCGACGGCGCTCGGGCGGCACCTGTCCTCGACCCTCGCGCAGTGCAACACCGCCGAGCTGGACCGAGCACGACCCGGACGCGGCTCGGGCGACGCCACCGACGTGGCCCTGCTGGACGCCGCGCGGTCGATGGGCGCCGACGTCGACCCCGGGCGCCGGGCGGACCGGCGTCGGCAGATCTTCCACTTCGACCCGCAGCTGCGGCTGATGACGACAGTGGACGTCGGGACGGACGGGACGTGGGTGCACACCAAGGGGGCGCCCGAGGACGTCCTGTCCCGTTGCGTGAGCATCATGGCCGTCGACGGGTCCGTCCGGCCGCTGGACGGACCGATGCGCCAGCAGGTGGCCACCGCGGTCGGGCGCTACGCAGCCCGCGGGCTCCGGATGATCGCGGCGGCCGAGCGCCCGGTCGAGGCGGCCGACCCGGTCCCCACCCGAGAGGACGCGGAGCGCGACCTCACTCTGCTGGGTCTGATGGCCCTGTACGACCCGCCGCGGCCCGAGGTGAAGTCGGCCGTCGAGGCCTGTCACCGCGCCGGCATCCGGATCATCGTGGTGACCGGCGACCACCGTCTCACCGCAGGCCAGATCGCCCGCGACGTGGGCATCGGTACGCAGGACCTGGTCACGATCAACGCGGCCAGCCTCGACCCGCTCACCGAGGAGGAGTTCGACGCCGTCCTGGCCGGCAGCGAGGAGATGGTGCTCGCCCGCAGCTCCGCGGAGATGAAGATGCGGGTGACGGACGCCCTGCAGGCCGCGGGTCAGGTGGTAGCGATGACCGGCGACGGCGTCAACGACGCTCCGGCCCTGCGTCGCGCGGACATCGGCGTCGCGATGGGGGAGAACGGCACCGACGTCGCTCGCGAGGCATCCACCATGGTGCTCACCGACGACAACTTCAGCTCGATCGTCCGCGCGGTCGAAGAGGGCCGCCGGGTCTACGACAACATCCGCAAGTTCATCCTGTACATCTTCGCGCACGCCACTCCAGAGGTGGTGCCCTTCCTCCTGTTCGCGCTGTCCGGTGGCCGGATTCCGCTGCCGATCACCGTCCTGCAGATCCTGGCCATCGACATCGGCACCGAGACACTGCCGGCCCTCGCGCTCGGCCGCGAGCCGGCTGAGCCCGGCGGGATGACCAGGCCGCCGCGGCCGCGCAGCGAGCGCATCATCCGGACCGAGCTGCTGCTGCGCGCCTGGCTGCTGCTCGGCGGGGTGTCCGCCGTGCTCGTTCTGGCCGGCTTCTTCTGGGTGCTCGCCGACGGCGGTTGGGTGCCGGGAGCCGACGTCGGCGCCGGCAGCCCGCTGCACCACACGTACCTGCAGGCCACCACGATGACGTTCCTGGGCATCGTCGCGTGCCAGGTGGGGACGGCCTTCGCCGCGCGGACCGAGCGGGCGTCGCTGCGGGCGGTCGGCATGTTCACCAACCGGCTGCTGCTGTACGGGATCGCGTTCGAGCTGGTCTTCGCCGCGGCGATCGTGCTGCTGCCCGGGGTGGCCACCGCGCTGGGCATGGCGTTGCCGCCGGTCCACCAGCTCTCGGTGCTCCCGCTGTTCGCGGTCCTGGTCTGGGGCGCGGACGAGACCGTCCGGGCCGTGCGCCGTCACCGGCACGGCGCGACGGTCGACCTGTCCGCGACGGTGCCGCACGTCGAAGGGATGTGATCCACGTGGACGCAGTGGTCGAGGCGCACGGCCTGAGGGCCGGCTCACAGAGCTTCGAGGCAGGGGTCGGCGAACCCGGCTCGAACGTGCGGATCGTGCCGGTCCCCGCACTCGTGCCCCGGTGCGAGACGGACGCCGAGGAGGCCGAGCCCGGCTGGGCCGTCGTCCACGGCGACGGCCACCGGCAGGGGCAGCTGCTGCACAGCCGGGGCGAGGCCGTGCGACTGATGAGCCGGCTCGCGCTGTGCGAGCGCAGCGTGCTCCCCCTCCGGGTGGTCGACCCGCGCGGGCACCCGACCGGGGACCGGCTCGCCTGACCGGCAGCGCCGGCGGGGACCTTAGGCCCTGGGAGGCGTCCCCGTCCGCCGCGAGCATGGAAGGAGGGCGTCCGGCCCGCGCCGGCCGACCCGGAGCAGAAGGAGTGTCGTCATGACCACCAAGCGGATCGTCGTCGGGTACGACGGCTCCGAGTCGAGCCGCGTCGCGCTGACCTGGTCGCTGCGGGAAGCCCGCAGCCGCGCACTGCCGGTCCTCATCGTGCATGTGCTGAACCCGGTCGCCGGGACGCTGGCCGGGCTCGGGACGTACGCGAGGTTCTCCGCGGACCGGCGTGCGGCCGCGGAGCGGATGCTTCTGGCGGCCGTGCACGAGTCGCGGCGCGAGGTCCCGGGGGTCGAGCTGGAGAGCCGGGTCGTCGAGGGTCCGACGGTCCCCGCCCTGCTCGAGGAGCTCGCCGGCGCCGAGCTCGGCGTGGTCGGGAGCCGTGGTCTCGGGGGGTTCACGGAGCTGCTGGTGGGCTCGGTGCCCGTGCAGCTGGTGACGTACGCCCCGTGCCCGGTCGTCGTGGTCCGATCGCTGGACTACGAGGCGGCGGGCCCGGAGGCGGGCCGAGTGGTCGTGGCCGTCGACGGGTCGACACCGTCGTCCGACGCGGTCGGGTTCGCCTTCGAGGAGGCGTCGCTGCGCGGGGTCGGGCTCACCGCTCTGCACGTCTGGGAGGCGCCCTTCTTCGAGCTGCCGGCCAGGGGCCCGGCCCCGGAGAGCAGCTTCATGGACGAGGTCGAGCAGGCCGAGCTCCGGCTGCTGTCCGAGGCACTCGCGGGCTGGCGCGAGAAGTACCCCGACGTCGAGGTGCGCCAGCGGCTCGTGCACGGGGAGCCGGCCCAGGCGGTGGCCGAGGCGAGCGCGGGCGCCGAGCTCGTCGTCGTCGGTTCCCGCGGACGGGGCGGGTTCCGGGCCCTGCTGCTCGGCTCGGTCAGCCATGCCGTGGTGCACCACGCCCGCTGCGCGGTCGCCGTGGTGCGTCCGGTCCAGCGGTAGTCTCGCCCCGTTCGCCACGACTCGGGAGCGTGCGCTCACTGGCCGGACGGAGCGGGATGGTCGAGAGGTCGGGGCCGGGCGGCGCCTCGCCTGCGCTGCACCTGGACGAGCTGCTCGCGCAGCTGCAGACCCAGCTGAGCAGGATCGTGACCACCCGCGACCGGCTGCACGGGCTGCTGGAGGCCGTGGCCGCCGTCAGCGGGGACCTGGACCTGCACACCCTGCTGCGCCGGATCGTGGAGGCCGCGGTCCGGCTGGTCGACGCCGAGTACGGCGCGCTGGGCGTGCTCGGTCCGGACGAGCGCCTCTCGCAGTTCATCGCGGTCGGCATCGACGACGAGACCCGCGCGCTCATCGGCGACCTGCCGCAGGGTCGCGGGATCCTGGGCGTGCTCATCCGGGACCAGGAGTCGCTGCGGACGAGCGACCTGACCGCTCATCCGGCGTCGTCTGGCTTCCCGGCGCACCACCCGCCGATGCGGACGTTCCTGGGCGTCCCGGTCCGGGTGCGCGGCGAGGCGTTCGGCAACCTCTACCTCACCGAGAAACGCGGCGGCGGCGAGTTCGACGACGACGACCAGGCGCTGCTCGAGGCGATGGCCGCGTCGGCCGCGGTCGCCATCGAGAACGCCCGTCTGTTCGCCGCGGCCTCCCGGCGCGAGGCGTGGGCGGCGGGTTCGGCCGAGGTCACCCGCGCGCTGCTGTCCGGCGACGACCCGGGGGAGGTGCTCGACCTGATCGCCGCCCGCGCCCGCGAACTGGTCGGCGCCGATCTCGCGACGATCGCGCTGCGCTACGACGACAAGCAGCTCGTCACCGAGGTGGCCGTCGGGGAGGAGGCGCCGCTGGTGCTCGGCCGGCGCCTCGGCCTGGAGGGTTCGCTGGCCGGGCAGGTCATGCTGACCGGGCAGACCCTGCGCGTGCTCGACGCCAGCTCCGACGAGAGGGCGGCCGGGCCGGCTCCCGGGCAGCGGGCCTACGGGCCGAGCCTGGTCGTGCCGCTGCAGGCGGGGCAGGACGTGCTCGGCGTGCTGATGGTGTCGAACACGGTCGGCAGCCCGGGCTTCACCGACGAGGCGGAGGACGTGCTGACCGGCTTCGCCGGTCAGGCTGCGATCGCTCTCGAGCTCGGTCGGCAGCGGCGCGAGGCCGAGCAGGCCGCGCTGTTCGGCGACCGGGACCGGATCGCCCGCGACCTGCACGACCTGGTGATCCAGCGGCTGTTCGCCACCGGCATGCGGCTGGACAGCGTCGCCGGGCGGGTCGAGGACTCGCACGCCCGGGAACGGGTGCTCGGCGCCGTCGAGGACCTCGACGAGACGATCCGCGAGATCCGCACGACGATCTACTCGCTGCAGGCCACCGACCGCGCCGACGTCGACAGCCTGCGGACACGGCTCCTGGCCACGGTCGAGGCGGCGGCGGGCGAGGACGGGCCGACCTCTTCGGTGCGCTTCGACGGCCCGGTCGACTCCGTCGTCGGCGTCGAGGTCGCCGAGCACCTGCTGGCCGTCCTGCGCGAGGCGGTGTCCAACGCGCGGCGGCACGCCCAGGCCAAGCGGGTCGACGTCGTCGTGTCGGTGGCGGACGGGATGGTGACCCTGGAGGTGATGGACGACGGTGTCGGGATCCCCACCGACGTCCCCCGCAGCGGGCTGGCGAACCTGGCCGAGCGCGCCTTGCTGCTCGGTGGGTCCTTCTCGGTCACCGCCCCGGACGGCGGCGGGACGCACCTGAGCTGGACGGTCCCGGCCGGCTAGCGACCGGCGGTCGCCGGCCGGATCGCGCGGGCCAGCGACAGGCGTCGCTGCGCGGTCCGCAACGAGCCCGGCGACACCGGCCCGCGCAACTCGAGCCGGCCCGCCACCGCCAGGAACACCTGCGCGGTGGTCAGGGCGTCCCCCAGCGCATGGTGGGGACGCTGGACCGGCAGGCCCAGCCGCGCCGCCGCTGCTGCGAGCGGCACGCGCGGCGGCAGCAGCAACCCCTCTTCGCGCCAGACCAGCCACCGCAGCAGCCGGTCGGTGTCCAGGACGGCCGGCCCGAGACGGGCCCCGTGGCGGCGCAGGACCGGCGCCAGGAACGCGCGCTCCACGGCGGCCACGTGTGCCACCGGGACCCGCCCGTCGAGGGCGGCCACGATCGAGGGGACCACGTCCCGCAGCGGCGGCGCCCGCATGGCTTCGCCGGGGGTGATGCCGTGGACGAGCACGTTCGCGGCGGCGGGCGGCCGGACCGGGCGCACGACCACGTACGTGCACGCACCGGCGACGATGCGCCCCGCGTCGATCGGCACGACCCCGACGGACAGCAGCTCGTCCTGCCCGGCGTCCAGGCCCGTGGTCTCGACGTCGACGACCGCGAACGGCACCTCGCGCCACGGGCTGCTCCAGTCGGGCACCGGCTCAGCCGCCCAGCGCCAGGACGCCCTGCAGCCAGTGCTGGACCTGGGTGACCGCACGGAAGCCGTCGCGCAGGTGCCGGCGTGCGAACGGGCTCAGCGTCCGGGGGTCGAGCAGGTCATCCGGCTCCTGACCGGCCCGGATCGCCTCGAGCTGGCGCTCCAGCCGAAGCCCGGCGACGAGGGTGAAGACCTCGTCGAGCATCGCCGCGTCGGCGTCGCGCAGGACCCCGGCGTCGGCGGCGTCCCGCAGGCGTTGCGGGGTGTCGACGGCCGTCGACCGCGCGGCCACACCGCCGTAACGGGCGAGGTCGACGACCGGGGTCATCCCGTGCAGCTTGAGGTCCAGCCGGCCGCGGTTCTCGCCGGTGTGCTGGACGACGAGCTCGCGGACGAACCCCGTCGGTGGACGATGGGCGAGGGAATGGCGCCCGAGAGCGCGCACCATCGCCTCGTCCCGGGCGACGGCCGACAGGGCCTCGCCGAGCATGCGGTCCGGCCCGGCGCCGGCGCCGCCGACGACCCGGCCGTCGAGCAGGGCCGACACGTACGTGAGCGCGTCGGTCGCCAGCGGGTCCGCCAGCCAGCCGGCGACCGAGCGCTGCCACTGCGTGCGCGGCCGGGCGAAGCGCGGGTCCGCCGCCACGACGCCGTGCTCGTCGCTGCGCACGTCGCAGTCGGCGAGCGCGCCGACGACCCGCCCGGCCAGGTCCTCCATCCAGGCGCTGGTCGCGGCGTCGGCGTCGTGGTCGTCGGCGTCGTCGTCGTCCCACACCAGCGCGGTGTCCGCGTCGGACCCGGGGAAGGACTCCCGGCGGCCCGTGCTGCCCAGGACCAGCCAGGCGAACGGCGCGGGCGCAGGGCCGCGGGCCTGCACGATGAGCTCGAGCAGCCGGCGGATCGTCGCCTCGACGATGATCGAGCGCGCCGCCATCACCCGCAGGGGTGCCAAGCCCGCTGCGTCCGCGGACACCAGCGACTGCGGCAGCCGCCGGGCCAGGTCGACCAGGTCCCCGACGTCCGCGGCCGTCGTGATGGCGCGGCGGAGCCGGAACGGGGCGCGCCCCTCGGCGGCGAGCAGGTCCACGTCCTCGACCAGGCCGACTACGGTGCCGTCACGGGCGACGACCGGCAGGTGCCGCACCGCGTGCTCGAGCATGAGCAGCAGTGCCTCGTCGGCCGGAGTCCCGGCCCCGGTCGAGACCGCGTCCTCGCTCATCACCGCGGCCAGGGGCGTCTCGGGTCCGCGACCGTCCACCGCCAGCACCCGACTGCGCAGGTCGCGGTCCGTGACGATGCCCAGCCCTCCGTCCCGTTGCCGGACGAGGACGGCGGACACCCCCTCCGCTCCCATCCTGAGCACCGCGTCCCGCACCCGGTCGTCCGGGTCGAGCACGACCGCCGGGCGCAGGATCGACCGGACCGTGGGCCCGACGGCGCCGGTCCCGACGGGTGCGCCGGTCACGGGCGACCCCAGCGCCGAGGCCGGGAACCGGTACACGAGCAGGTCGTCGTGGGCGCTCACCCGCAGCTTCGTGGGCGCGCCGGTCAGGGTGGACGCGACCCCGAACACGTCACCCACCTCGCGGTGGTCGACCACCCGGTCGTCCTCGACGAGGTCGACCGACCCGGTCCTGATGACGTAGCCGGAGCCGGCCGCGTCCTCCTGCTCGAGGACTACCGCGCTACGAGGGAAGAACTCGATGTGCACGGAGTCCGACACCCGTTCCAGCGCCGCGTCGTCGAGCGCGTCGAACGGCGGGTGCCTGCGCAGGAACTCGGCGATGTCGTGCACCCCGGCATCATCGTCCCCGGCTGCCCGGACCGCCGGCGTCCCAGCCGCGGCGGCCGGCGCGGGTCGTGGGCGCCGCGCCGGCCATCGTCCGCCGCCGGTACACCACGTAGGGCCGGAACAGGTAACCGACCGGCGCGCTGAACGCGTGCACCAGCCGGGTGAACGGCCAGATCGCGAACAGCAGCATCCCGATCAGGACGTGCACGTGGTACGCGGCGTCGGCCGACGCCATCGCCTGCACGTCCGGACGCAGCACGAACAGGGACCGGAACCACGGGGACACGGTGAGCCGGTAGTTGTGCGCGTCACCGGTGGCGCGCACGCCCAGCAGCGTGGTGGCGAGCCCGGCGACGATCGCGGCAACCAGGACGACGTACATGGTCTTGTCGTTGCGCGTGGTGGCCATGAAGACCGGACCGGTTGTTCGTCGCCGGTAGACCAGGATTCCGACGCCGACCAGCGTCGCGACGCCGGCGACCCCGCCCAGCAGGGCGGCCTGGACGTGGTACGCCTCCTGGCTCAGGCCGACGCGGTCGGTGAGCGACTTGGGCACCACCAGCCCGATCACGTGCCCGACCAGGACCACGAGGATCCCGAAGTGGAACAGCGGGCTGCCGATCCGCAGCAGCCGCGACTCGTACAGCTGCGAGGACCGGGTGGTCCAGCCGAACTGGTCGTACCGCCACCGCCAGACGGTGCCACCGACGAGCACGGCCACGACGACGTACGGGCAGGACCCCCCACAGCACGATGTCCAGGGTGCTCACCGCCGGGCCCCCGTGGGGATCAGCGACGTGGGTCCGAGGTCGAGGTCGACCGGGCCGGGGCCGGCGCCCGCGTGGCGGTCGTGGCCGGCCCCGTACGGCTCGAGGCCCACCTGCTCGCCCGGCGGCCCGTTGCGGGCCAGGGCCCTGGCCGCGGCCTCGTCCTGGGGGGACCGCCCCGGGCAGCAGCGAGCAGACCGCCTCGACCGGCCCGGCGTACGGCGACGACGCCTCGTGCAGGGCGAGCCGGAGCAGCTCGACTCCGGCCCGCCGGTCCTGGAGCACGCGCAGGCCCAGGTCGACGTCGGCCGAGGCGAACTCGAGGACGACCGGCAGGAAGTCGGGCAGCTCGGAGGAGTCCAGCTCGAAGCCGCGCTCGCGGTAGAGCTGCTTGAGCTGCGCGAGGGCCAGCCCCCGCCGACGGGTCTCGCCCTCGGTCCACCAGGTCAGGTAGAGGCAGCAGCGCCGCTTGAGGTCCAGCGTGCCGACGTAGTGCTGCTGGAGCTCGAGCGCGCCCATCGGGCCGACCGCGTCGAGGAAGCCCTGCAGTTCCCGCCGGGCCGGCCCGGCGGTGAGCCCGCGGACGGCCGCCCGCACCGCCGGCATCGCCGCGAGGACGCGCTCGTCCGGGTAGCGCAGGAGCACCGACGCCAGCTGCAGGACTACGGCGGGCTGGTCCGGCCGGCTCATCGCCGGGCCTCCGGCCCGCCGTCGCGCCGTCGCGGCGGGAACAGTCCCGACGGTGCGCCCTTGCCGTCCCAGTTCAGCAGGTTCACCCGCGACCGCGGCTGGTCGGCGTCGACCACCTCGCCGCCGGTCTGCCGTTCGCGCAGCGCGTGGAAGGTCTCCACCGACACCGGGACGGGTCGGCCGGACGCCTCGCCGAACGGGCCGCTGTCGAGCATTCCGGGGCCACCGTCGAAGTCGAGGCTGCACGCCGTCTCCTCCAGGGCGTGCCCCTGCTCGGCGTACGCCGACGGGATGACGTACCGGTCGTCGTACTTGGCGATCGCCAGCAGCCGGTACATCGCGGTGACCTCGCCGCCGGTCATGCCGGCCGCCGCGGCGATCGACTCGTCGAGCTCCTCGCCGAGCGTCACCCGTCGCATGTACGCCGCGCATCGCCGCCAGCCGCTGCAGCACCGAGGTGACCGGGGCCGTGGCACCGGCGGTGAACAGGCCGGCGAGGTACTCGACCGGGATCCGCAGGGTGTCGATCGCCCCGAACAGGTTGTCGACGTCCTCCGCGTCGTGCCCGGTGTCGCGCAGCGCGTCCGCCACCGGGGACAGCGGCGGCACGTACCAGACCATGGGCATCGTCCGGAACTCCGGGTGCAGCGGCAGCGCGACCCGGTACGTCTTCGCGAGCGCGTAGACCGGTGAGCGCTGGGCCGCCTCGACCCAGTCGTCGCTGATCCCCTCGCGCCGGGCCGCGGCGACCACCTCGGGGTCGTTCGGGTCGAGCATCAGACCGAGCTGGGCCTCGTACAGGTCCTGCGGGTCCGCGGTCGAGGCCGCCTCGGTGACCCGGTCGGCGTCGTAGAGCACCAGCCCGATGTAGCGCAGCCGGCCCACGCATGTCTCGCTGCACACCGTCGGGAGACCGACCTCGACGCGCGGGTAGCAGAACGTGCACTTCTCGGCCTTGCCGGTCCGGTGGTTGAAGTACACCTTCTTGTACGGGCAGCCGGTCACGCACATCCGCCAGCCGCGGCAGCGGTCCTGGTCGACCAGCACGATCCCGTCCTCGCTGCGCTTGTACATCGCCCCGGACGGGCAGGACGCGACGCACGCCGGGTTCAGGCAGTGCTCGCAGATACGCGGCAGGAAGAACATGAACGCCTGCTCGTACTCGAAGCGCACCTTGTCGACCGCGTCGCGACGCATCTGCTCCACGATCGGGTCGAGGTGCCCGTGCTCGGGAGCACCGCCGAGGTCGTCGTCCCAGTTGGCGCTCCACTCGATCTTCGTGGGCCGACCGGTCAGCAACGACCTGGGCTCGGCCACCGGGAAGTCGTCGCCGAGCGGCGCGGAGATGAGGTTCTCGTAGTCGTAGGTCCAGGGTTCGTAGTAGTCCTTGATGTTCGGCAGCAGCGGGTTGGAGAAGATCGAGAGGAGCTTGCGGCCGCGGCCGCCCGCGGTGAGGGCCAGCCGGCCGCGCCGGTTGAGCCGCCAGCCGCCCCGCCAGCGGCTCCTGGTCCTCGTACCGGCGCGGGTAGCCCTGCCCGGGCCTGGTCTCGACGTTGTTGAACCAGACGTACTCGACGCCCGAGCGGTTCGTCCATGCCTGCTTGCAGGTCACCGAGCAGGTGTGGCACCCGATGCACTTGTCGAGGTTCATCACCATCGCGAGCTGGGCCATGACCCTCATCAGTAGGTCACCTCCTGGCTGCGCCGCCGGACGACGGTGACCTCGTCGCGCTGGTTCCCGGTCGGGCCGAGGTAGTTGAACGCGAACGACAGCTGGGCGTACCCGCCGATGAGGTGCGTCGGCTTGACCAGCACCCGGGTGAGGGAGTTGTGGATGCCGCCGCGCCGGCCGGTCGTCTCGCTCAGCGGCACGTTCACCACCCGTTCCTGCGCGTGGTAGACGAAGACCATGCCCTCGGGCAGGCGGTGGGTGACGATGGCCCGGGCCACCAGCACCCCGTTGCGGTTGACCGCCTCGACCCACTCGTTGTCCCGGACCCCGATCGCGGCCGCGTCCTGCACGCTCATCCAGAGCGTCGGACCGCCGCGCGAGAGCGACAGCATCAGCAGGTTGTCCTGGTACTCGGAGTGGATCGACCACTTCGAGTGCGGGGTCAGGTAGCGGACGGTGACCTGCTTGGACCCGTCGGGGCCGATGCGCGGCTCGCCGAAGAGCTGGTGCATGTCCAGCGGCGGGCGGTACGTCGGCATGGACTCGCCGAGCTCGTGCATCCAGTCGTGGTCGAGGAACAGGTGCATGCGTCCGGTGAGCGTGTGCCACGGCTTGAGCCGCTCGACGTTGATGGTGAACGGCGCGTACCGACGCCCGCCGGTCTCGCTGCCCGACCACTCCGGGCTGGTGATCACCGGCACCGGCCGGGCCTGGGTGTCGGCGAACGTGATCCGCTTCTCCTCGCTGCCCTCGGCCAGGTCGACGAGGTGCCGGCCGGTGCGCTCCTCCAGGCGACGGAAGCCTTCGACCGCGAGGCGGCCGTTGGTGGTCCCGGACAGCGCCAGGATCGCCTCGGCCATCTTCGCGTCGGTGTCGAGCGCCGGCCGGCCGTCGCCGGCGCCCCCGAGCATCACCCCGTTGGACGCGGCGAGCCGGCCGACCTCGACGTCCGGGACCACCGTGACCGCCTTGGTGGTCAGGCCGAGCCGTTCGACCAGCGGTCCCAGCGCCGCCAGCTTCTCGGCGACGGCGCCGTAGTCCCGCTCGACCACGGTGAACGCCGGCATGGTCCGGCCCGGCACCATGTCGACGGTCCCCTCGCGCCAGTCGAGGACGCGCCCACCCGGTTGCGCGGTCTCACCCGGCGTGTCGTGCTGCAGAGGCGTGGCGACCAGGTCCCGGCGCACCCCGAGGTGGGTCTTGGCGAGCTCGCTGAACCGGCGCGCGACCGTGTGGAACGCGTCGAAGTCCGAGCGGGTCTCCCACGGCGGGTCGATCGCCGGCGTGAACGCGTGCACGAACGGGTGCATGTCCGTCGACGACAGGTCGTGCTTCTCGTACCAGGTCGCCGCCGGCAGCACCACGTCGGAGAGCAGGGTCGAGCTGGTCATCCGGAAGTCCAGCGACACGAGCAGGTCCAGCTTCCCCTCGGGCGCGTGGTCGTGCCACCGCACGTCGCGCGGCCGGCGGTCCGCAGGGGTCTCCTGCGCCCGAACGGAGGAGTGGGTGCCCAGCAGGTGCTTGAGGAAGTACTCGTTGCCCTTCGAGGACGAGCCGAGCAGGTTCGCCCGCCACAGGGTCAGGACGCGCGGCCAGTTCTCCGGCGCGTCCGGGTCTTCCGCGGCCCATCGGAGGTCGCCGGCCCGGAGCCGGTCGACGACGTGCGCACCGGGCTGCTGCCCGGCCGCCTCCGCCTCGTCGGCGAGGTCCAGCGGGCTGCGGTCGAACTGCGGGTAGGACGGCATCCAGCCCAGCCGGGCCGACTGGGCGATCGTGTCCGCGGTGTGCATCCCGGCCAGGTGGCCGTCGGCGAGGGGTGAGGCGAGGGCGTCGGCGCGGTAGCCGTCGTACCGCCACTGGTCGGTGTGCGTGTACCAGAAGGCCGTCCCGATCATCTGCCGCGGCGGGCGCACCCAGTCCAGCGCCATCGCCATCGTCGCGTGCCCGGTCAGCGGCCGGCACTTCTCCTGGCCGACGTAGTGCGCCCAGCCGCCGCCGTTGCGACCCATCGACCCGGTGAACAGCAGCAGCGAGAGGATCGCGCGGTAGGTCGCGTCGCCGTGGAACCACTGGCACACCCCCGCCCCCATGATGATCATGGTGCGGCCCTGGGACGCCTCGGCGTTGCGGGCCATCTCGCGGGCGATCCGCGCGCACTGGCCGGCGGGCACCGACGTCAGCGGCTCCTGCCAGGCCGGGGTGTACGGCTCGTCCGGGTCGTCGTAGCCGGTCGGCCAGCGACCGGGCAGGCCCGGACGTGCGACGCCGTACTGGGCCAGCACGAGGTCGAAGACCGTCGTCACCAGCCGGCCACCGACGCGGCGGGCCGGCACGCCGCGGTGCAGGACCTCCCCGTGCCCGTCCGGGGTGTCGAACCGTGGCAGCAGCACCTCGACCGGCGGCTCGCCGAGCGGGTCCGCGGCCAAGGTGAGCTGCGGCGCCACCTCGCCGAGGTCGAGGTTCCACAGCCCTCGGCCCGACTCGGTGTGCCGGAAACCGACCGACCCGTTGGGCACGACCGGCTCGCCGGTTCGGCCGTCGACGAGCACGGTCTTCCACTCGGCGCCCTCGCCCGTGTCGCCGAGGTCGGCGGCGGTGAGGAACTTGCCGGGGACGTAGGCGCCGTCCCGCTCGGTGAGCGTCACGAGGAACGGCATGTCGGTGTACCGGGCGAGGTAGTCGGTGAAGAACGGCGTGCGCCGGTCGACGAGGAACTCCTTGAGCATCACGTGGCCCATCGCCATCGCGAGCGCGCCGTCGGTGCCCGGCTGCGCGGGCAGCCACTCGTCGGCGAACTTCGTGTTGTCCGCGTAGTCCGGCGAGACGGTGACGACCTTCTGGCCCTTGTACCGGGCCTCGGCCATCCAGTGCGCGTCCGGGGTGCGCGTGACCGGCACGTTCGAGCCCCACATCAGCAGGTACGTGGCGTTCCACCAGTCGCCGGACTCCGGAACGTCGGTCTGGTCGCCGAACACCTGCGGCGAGGCGACCGGCAGGTCGGCGTACCAGTCGTAGAACGACGTCATCACCCCGCCGAGCAGCTCGATGAACCGCGCGCCCACCGCGTGCGACACCATCGACATCGCCGGGATCGGCGAGAACCCGACGACGCGGTCCGGGCCGTACGCCCGGATCGTGTGCACGTGCGCGGCGGCGATGATCTCGACGGCCTCGTCCCAGCCGACCCGGACGTGCCCGCCCTTGCCCCTGGCCTGCTGGTAGCGGCGGCGGCGGTCGGGGTCGCCGACGACGTCGGCCCACGCCAGCACCGGGTCGCCGAGCCGGGCCTTGGCCTCGCGGTACATCTCGACGAGGACACCGCGCACGTACGGGAAGCGGACGCGGGTCGGGGAGTACGTGTACCAGGAGAACGCCGCCCCACGGGGGCAGCCGCGGGGCTCGTACTCGGGGGAGTCGGGACCGACGCTGGGGTAGTCGGTCTGCTGGCTCTCCCAGGTGATGATCCCGTCCTTGACGTACACCTTCCACGAGCAGGAGCCCGTGCAGTTCACGCCGTGGGTGGAGCGGACCACCTTGTCGTGGCTCCACCGGTCGCGGTAGAAGACGTCGCCCTCGCGCCCGCCGGTGCGCTCCACGGCTCGCAGGTCGGGCGAGACCTGGTCGACCCTGCGCAGGAACCGGCCCACCCGCAGCAGGGCGTCGGCGCCTGGGCCGTCCGGTCCCGTGACTGTCGAGCCTGGATGCGGCTCCTTCATGCGTGCACCGTAGCCGGGCGCCGGACCACGGTGACAGCGAAGACGAGGGTGCCGAGCGCGACGGCGGACAGCAGCACCAGGCCCAGGCCGTACGAGCCGGAGCGCCCGTAGATCGAGCCCATCAGCAACGGCGGGATGAAGCCGCCGAGCCCGCCGGCCGCTCCGACGACACCAGTGACCGCGCCGACCGTCGAGGCCGGGCTGCGCTGCGCGACGAGGGCGAACACGGCGCCCGCCCCGGCTCCGAGCGCGGCGGCCATGGACAGGAACGCTGCCGTCCCGACCGGCATGAGCGCGGGCGTGGCGCCCTGGACGGCGGCGGCGAGCACGACCACGCCGAGCACGCCGGCCAGCACCGAGATCGGGGAGAAGCGGTCGGACAGCCAGCCTCCGACCGGACGCATGACGACCGCCACCAGGACGAAGCCGGCCATCCGGTTCGCGGCGTCCGCCTGGGCCAGCCCGTAGCCGGTCTTGAGGTACGTGGGCAGGTAGACCGAGAAGGCCACGTAGCCGCCGAAGCACAGGGCGTACAGGGCCGAGGCCTGCCAGGTGATCGGGGCGCGAAGGGCGGCGGCCAGCCGGGTGGTGACCCGGTCGGTGGGCAGCTGCCGGCCAGGGGCGTCGCGCAGGACCAGGATCGCGACCACGCCGTACAGCCCGAGCACGAGCGCGGTCAGGACGAAGGGGGCGGCGAAGCCGTGCGCGGCCGCGAGCTTGACCGTCGTGAGGGCGCTGATGGCGGTGCCCCCCATGCCGGCCCCGAAGACGCCGATGGCCGTGCCGCGCCGACGCGGCGCGAACCACGCGTTGACGAACGGGACGCCGACCGCGAACGCCGTCCCCGCGATACCCAGGAAGAAGCCGCCGACGAGCAGTCCGGCCAGCGAGTCGTGGCCGGTGAGCCCGAGGTACAGGACCGGGATGATCGCGGCGAAGGACACGGCCGGGAACATCACCCGGCCGCCGAGCCGGTCGGTCAGCGCGCCGACCGGGATCCGCCCCAGCGCACCCACGATCACCGGCACGGCGACGATCAGCGCCTGCTGGAACGAGGTCAGGTGCAGGCTGTCCTTGAGCTTCGGCCCGAGCGGGCTGAGCAGCGCCCACGCCCAGAAGTTCACTGCGAAGCCGATCGTCGCCAGGGCGAGCATCACCCCCTGGGACGGGTGTCGGGTCGTCTCCGGCGCAGTCGTCGCGTCCGGCTGCTGGCTCGTCATGACAGTGGCCCCTCGGTCGATGTTCGGCCTGTCCGGCGTCGCTGCCCCGAGCGCGGCCGGGAGTCGCGCGACTCACCCAGGGTGGTCCGCGCCGACCGGACCGGACCAGGGACCTTGGTCCCCGGTCGCCGCCGCCCTCACCCGGCAGTCGGCCATGAGCCCAGGTTCGCTCCAGCCGGCGCACCGGCTCAGGGCCGAAGGTCCTGATCAAGGACTTTGGACCCTGCTGGGGCCTGCGCGGGGTCGGTGAGGCTGACCGGATGGACACCCTGGACGTGCCCGGTGGCACTGGGCACGCTGGCGCGCAGGCGGGGACCGTGCCATCTTCGAGGCTCGCGCTGCTCAACCCCTACCTACGGCTCGGCGGGCTGGTGACCTTGTCCCTGTTCACGTCAAACGGCGCGGTGCCGCGGTGACGAGGATCGCGCCCATGGCGGCGCGCATCGTCCGGGCGGGTCGGTGACCGTGCGCCGGGTCTCGATGGAGCAGATGGCGGCGGCGGTGGCCGGGTCGGCCGGCCGGCCGCGGGTGGTGGTGTCCGGCAACTTCGCCACGCCCTGGGCGGCCGTGGACGCCCTCGACCACCTGATCCCGGACTGGACGCTGCACATGCTGAACGCCCAGCACGGGGTCCCGCACCGCACCGGCCTGCGGCTGGAGACATGCTTCGTCGGCCCGGGGATGCGTGGCCAGCCGACGCTGTCGTACGTGCCGAGCCGGCTGTCGATGGTCCCGGTGCTGCTGCGCGGCCCGCTGGGCCCGGACGCGGCGGTCGTGCACGTCGCGCCGCCGCGCCAGGGTCTGTTCTCGATGGGCACCGAGGTGAACATCCTGCCCGCCGCGGTCGCGGCCGCCCGCGCGCGCGGCGGCGTGGTGGTCGCGGTCGTGAACCCCCGGATGCCCTACACCGCCGGCGACGCCCTGCTGCCCGCCGACGACGTGGACTTCGTCGTGGAGCTCGAGGCGGAGCTGCCGTCCCCCGCCGCGCAGGCGGGCGTCCCGGACGTGCAGACGCAGATGATCGGTGAGTGGGTCTCCGCGCGGATCCCGGACGGCGCCACCGTGCAGGCGGGGATCGGAGCCGTGCCGGACGCAGTGCTGCGCGGGCTCGGCGATCGCCGCGGGCTGCGAGTCTGGTCGGAGATGGTCAGCGACGGGGTGCTGGACCTTGAGCACGCGGGGGCCCTCGACCCGCAGGCGCAGATCGCGACCTCGTTCCTGTTCGGCAGCCAGGAGCTGTACGCCTGGGCCGACGGCAACCCGAGGCTGCGGATGCTCAGCACCCAGGTGGCCAACGACCCGGCCCGGATCGCTGCGAACCCGCGGATGGTCTCGGTGAACACCGCGCTCGAGATCGACCTCTTCGCCCAGGCCAACGCGGCGCACGTCCGCGGCCAGGTGTACTCCGGCTTCGGCGGGCAGAGCGACTTCGTCGGCGGTGCGCTGCACGCCAAGGACGGCCAGGCGATCATCGCGCTCCGGTCGTGGCACCCCAAAGCGGACTGCTCCACCATCGTGCCGCTGCTCAGCGAGCCGGTGACGTCGTTCCAGCACACCGCGATCGTCACCGAGCACGGCACGGCCGAGCTCGTCGGACGCGACCAGGTCGAGCAGGCGGCCGCGCTGATCGAGCACGCCGCCGACCCGCGCGTACGCGAGGAGCTCCGCGAGGAGGCGGGCTACCTGGGTCTGACGCCGACGTCCGATCACGGTGCGTCGGCCACGTCCACGAGGAGGGTCCCATGAGCGGCGACCAGGTCAGGCACGAGCTCGACCCGCACACCGCGGAGGCGGTGGTGACGGCGGCGACGGCGGCGCCGTCCATCCTCAACAGCCAGCCGTGGCGGTTCCACGCGACCTCGGACCGCATCGACGTGTTCATCGTCCCCGAGCGTGCTCCGGCCCTGCTGGACACCGGCCGGCGCGAGGTGCACCTGTCGGTCGGCGCAGCCCTGCTCAACCTCCGACTGGCCCTGGGCGCCGCCGGCCTGGCCGGGGTCGCCGAGCTGGTGCCCTCGACCCTCGACCCGAGCTTCGTCGCCACCGTCCGCATCGCCGGCCCCGCCTCGCTGTCTGCGGCCGAGCAGCTGCTCTACGAGGCGATCCCGCATCGGCGCTCGAGCCGGCTCCCGTTCACCGGCGACATGGTCGCGTACGAGGAGTTCGACCGGCTCCAGGAGGCGGCGGCGCTCGAGGGCGCCCACCTGGAGGTGACCACCGGGTTGCACCGCAAGGTGGTGACCGGGGCCCTGCACGAGGCCGACCGCACCCAGCGCGACGACCAGGCGCTGGTCGACGAGGTCACCCTGTGGACGGTCGATCGTTCCGGCCGCGAGGGCGTGGGCATCCCGCCGGAGTCGCTCGGCCCGACGCCGCACGACCCGAAGGCTCTCGTCCGCGACCTGGCCTTCGGTCGTCCGGTCGGCGACCGGCCGACCGCCGACTTCGAGGAGCAGTCCCTGATGGCCGTCCTGCTGACCAGCGGGGACGAGCGGGCGGACTGGCTGCGCGGCGGGATGGCGCTGGAGAGCGTCCTGCTCACCGCGACGGCTCGCGGTCTGAGCGTCGGCCTGCTGTCGCAGGCCACCGAGGTGGCCGACCTGCGGCCGTTGGTCCGCGATCCCATGAGCGCGTGGCGGCACCCGCAGATCGTCCTGCGCTTCGGTCATGGCGAGCAGCCGGCGCCGAGTCCGCGGCTGCCGCTGTCGGACGTGCTCGAGATCGGCTGACGGCCGCTACCGTGCAACCCATGACCCAGCCCGACGCACCGATCCGGGTCTTCCTGCTCGACGACCACGAGGTGGTCCGCCGGGGCGTCCAGGAGCTGCTCGAGGCGGCCGGTGACATCGTCGTCGTCGGCGAGGCGTCGACGGCCGCCGAGGCGATGGCCAGGGTCCCGGCGCTGCGCCCGGACGTCGCCGTGCTCGACGTGCGGCTCCCCGACGGCGACGGGGTCTCGGTCTGTCGCGACCTGCGCTCGCAGCTGCCCGACCTCGCGTGCCTGATGCTGACCTCGTTCGCCGACGACGAGGCGTTGTTCGACGCCATCATGGCCGGCGCCGCCGGGTACGTGCTCAAGCAGATCCGCGGGTCGGACCTGCTCGGCGCCGTGCGCACGGTGGCGGCCGGCGGCTCGCTGCTGGACGCCCGCACCACGGCCCAGGTGATGGAACGGCTGCGCGGCGGCGCGGCCGGGCCGCAGTCGGACCCGTTGGCCGAGCTGACCGAGCGGGAGCGGGAGATCCTCGAGCTCATCGGCGAGGGCCTGACCAACCGGCAGATCGGCGAGCGCCTGCACCTGGCCGAGAAGACCATCAAGAACTACGTGTCGAACCTGCTCGCCAAGCTGGGGATGGAGCGGCGGACTCAGGCCGCCGTGCTGGCCACCGAGGTCCGCCGGGAGACCCGCGACTGAGACGACCCGGCCGCGGCCCGCAGGTTCCGCGCGTGCAGGTACGCCGTCAGCACGAGCACCGGGACGTGGATCGCGGGCAGGTTCCGGGCGAACCAGCGCGGCAGGTAGAGGTCGGTGACCGAGCCGTGCTCCGCGCCCAGCCTCTCGGCCACGGAGGTGAGCGGGCAGCGGAACCCGTTCGCGGTGAAGACCAGCGTCTCGCCCGCCACCACGGCTGCGGCCGCCGCTGCCCGCCGGTCCGAGCGGCCGGTCAGCCCGGCGTACACGAGGTAGACGACGCACGACTCGACCGAGAACCAGGCCATCGTGTGGACCGCCTTCACCGCCGTCAGCGCAGGCTGAGCTGACGGTGCAGTCATGGGCCGGGCGTCGCGCTCAGGCGGACAGCGCCGCCGCCGGCGCGGTCCCGTGCGCGACCGGGACCAGGCGCCGTCCGCTCATCGAGCCGATCTCGATGCGCACGAACGAGTCGGCCGGGCCCGGCTCGACCCAGGTCGGGACCCCGAGCCCCAGGGCCTGCTGCACCTCGGCCGGGTCGCTGAGCCGCCGGGCCAGCCCGGTGGCGAGCACGCTCCAACCCATTCGCAGCTTGGTGTCGAAGTGGTCGACCTCGAAGGCGACGACGGTGCCCGCCTCGGCGGCGGACAGCTTCATGCCGCTCCCGGACCGGAAGACGATGGCCTCGCCGTCGAGGGCGTAGTTCACCGGCATCGCCGTCGGCAGCGCGTGCGCGGTCAGCACCACCCGACCGATCCAGGCGCCGGCGAGCAGCTCGAGGCACTCGGCCCAGGACAGGATCCGCAGCTCTCGACGATCGCTCATGCCGTTCAGGTTCAGCCGTCTGCACCGCGCGCGGGCAGGGCCGAAGGTCCCGAACCCGCCGGGGGGACCAAGGTCCCGCATGATCAAGGACTTGCGGCTCTGACCGTGCCGAGCGGATGAGGCGAGTCTCGTCGGTGGACAGGAACATCCAGGGTGCGCCAGCCGGGAAGGCAGCGCCGAGAACCAGGAGGCGGCCATGCGCCGTAGGACGTTCGACACAATGGTGGCGATCGGCGGACTGCTGATCGCGTTCGTGCTCGTCGTCGCAGGAGGTCTGCTGACGTGGAGCGCCGTGTACATCAACGGCCAGGTCCACGACCAGCTCGCCGCGCAGAAGATCTTCTTCCCGCCGGCCGGCTCCGACGCCATCAAGGGCCCTGAGTACGCGGCCATGCAGCAGTACGCAGGCCAGCAGCTCACCACGGGTGCGCAGGCCGAGGTCTACGCGAACCACTTCATCGCCGTGCACCTGAACGAGGTGGCCGGTGGCAAGACGTACGCCGAGGTCAGCTCTGCCGCTCAGGCCGACCCGACGAACGCCACCCTGCAGGGTCAGGCCAACACGCTGTTCAAGGGCACCGCACTGCGCGGGATGCTCCTGAACGCCTATGCGTTCGGCACGATGGGCGCGATTGCCGGGATCGCCGCCATCTTCGCCTTCGCAGGCGCAGCGATCCTGCTGATCCTGTCGATTCTCGGTCTGGTCCACGCCCGCAAGACGGCGGCGGACGTCGAGCTGGGCTCACGGGTCCCGGCCCCGGTCGAGGCCAAGCTGTAACCGACGGTCCGACCGTCTCGACCCGGCGCCCTGGGTGACCCCCAGGGTGCCGGGTCTTCTCGTCGTCCGCGGTCGTCGTCCGCGGTCGCCGCGGGAGTCGGCGGGAGTCCGCGGGAGTAAGGAAATGCTTATTCCGCGGTCGCCCGGATGGAGCGGCCGTCGTACAGTTGAAGCCGGACGCACGAGCCGGCCGAGAGGACGCCGACCATGACCCAGCACGCGGATGCGCACGAGGCGGACGAGCCGGTCGAGGTGCTCCGTGCGGTGTGGGGGGCCCAGGGCCAGACAAGCGAGGACCTCGACGCGACCTTCGGGCCGAAGAAGTCGTGCAAGAACATGAAAGAGATCACCTTCGACGGCATGGCCGAGCCGGGCAGCGACCTGCGCGAGGCCTGGCGGAACAAGCTGGCGCGCGAAGGCAAGCTGAGCACGGCGGGCGGCAGCATCCGCGACCTGGTCCTCGGCTCCTCGCCGGCCGACTGACCGCGCTGCCCGGCCTGGCAGTCAGCGGCGTCGGTGAGGAGAGCACTGGATGGATCGTCCGGAGACCGTCGGCGGGCTGACCGAGATCCTGCGCGACGGCGGCTACCTCGCTGACCGCGGGCTGTCCACGGCCCTGTTCGTCGCGCTGTCGCTGGACCGGCCGATCCTGCTCGAGGGCGAGGTCGGGGTCGGCAAGACCGAGGTCGCCAAGGTGCTGGCCTCGGTGTTCGGCCGCAAGCTGATCCGCCTGCAGTGCTACGAGGGGATCGACACCAACCAGGCCCTGTACGAGTGGGACTACGCGCGGCAGATGCTGCAGATCCGGGCGCTGTCCGAGCGGCACGTCGAGGACGACGCGGCCGTCGACAAGCTGTTCGGCCCGAAGTTCCTGCTCGAGCGGCCGCTGCTCGAGGCGGTCCGCGCCGGGGACCGGGCGGTGCTGCTCATCGACGAGGTGGACCGCGCCGACGACGAGTTCGAGGCCTTCCTGCTCGAGGTGCTCTCGGACTTCCAGATCAGCATCCCCGAGATCGGGACGATCACCGCCGAGAGCGCGCCGATCGTCGTGCTCACCTCCAACCGCACCCGCGAGCTGCACGACGCGCTCAAGCGCCGCTGCCTGTACCACTGGGTCGGCTACCCCAGCGCCGAGCGCGAGGTGGAGATCATCGGCATCCGGGCGCCGGGCGTGCCGCAGGAGCTGGCCAGGAAAGTCGTCGCCGCGGTGAACCGGCTGCGCTCCATGGACCTGGCCAAGCCGCCCGGCGTGGCCGAGTCGATCGACTGGGTGCGCACGCTGGACGTGCTCGGTGAGACCGAGCTGGATGCCAGGACGGTCGCCGACACCCTCGGGGCCGTGGTGAAGGAGCGCGACGACCTCGACCTGGTGCGGGACAACCTGGAAGAGATCGCCTCCGGTGCCTGACGACGCATCGTTCGTCGCCCTGCTCGTCGACTTCGCCCGCGAGCTGCGCTCGGCCGGGCTGCCGGTCGGTTCCGGCGACGTGCTGACGTACTGCTCGGCGATGGCCCCGCTGGACCCGACCGACCTGCTCGACCTCTACTGGGCGGGGCGGACCACGATGGTGACCAGGCACGACCAGATCGCGGTGTACGACCGCGTGTTCCGGCGGTTCTTCCTGGACGAGGCGGACCGGCTCCCCGAGCCGGTCCGGCCGACGATCCGGGCCAGGGCCGAGACAGCCGCGGTCCTGCAGGTCCCGGAGACCGAGCCGGGGCGGGACCGCCAGGACCGCGAGGCCGAGCTCGGCCTGACCGCCTCGGACGCTGACGCGCTCAAGAGCAAGTCGTTCGCGGCCTGCACCCCCGAGGAGCTGGCTGCGCTGCGCCGGATCATGGCGCGGATCCGGCTGACGCCGCCGCGCCGCCGCAGCCGCCGCACGGTCGGCGCCCGCTCGCGCGGGCGATCACCCGACCTGCGCCGGACGGTGCGCGAGACGATGCGCATGCACGGCGAGCCGGCCGAGCTCTACTGGCGCCGGCGCCGGCTCCGGCCGCGGCCGCTGGTGCTGATCCTGGACGTCTCGGGGTCGATGGCCGACTACTCGCGCAACCTCCTCCAGTTCGCGTACTCCACCAGCCGGGCAGCGGCCCGGGTGGAGGTCTTCTGCTTCGGCACGAGGCTGACCCGGATCACCAGGGAGCTGGAGCACCGCCGACCCGACGACGCCCTGGAACGTGCCGCCGGGGCCGTCTTCGACTGGGAGGGCGGGACGAGGATCGGCGACTCGCTGCACACGTTCGTCCGGGACTGGGGCCGGCGGGGCGTGGGCCGTGGCGGGATCGTGGTGATCTGCTCGGACGGTCTCGACCGCGGCGACCCGGCCGTGCTGGCCACGGCGATGGACCGGCTGTCGAGGCTGAGCCATCGCACAGTGTGGCTGAACCCGCACAAGGGGAGCGACGCGCAGTTCCGGCCGAGCACGCTCGGCATGATGGTGGCCGCTCCGCACGTCGACCTGCTGCTGTCCGGCCACGACCTGCGAAGCCTGGAAGAGTTCGCCGTGCTGCTGCCCGGGCTTGGCTAGGAGGATCCGGTGAGGTGGAGCGTGGCGGTGGTCGCCGAGGGTGACCGCGAGGTGTTGCTCGAGGAGGTGGTCGAGCTGGCGGACGCGGTCGCCGTGCACGGGGGGATCGCCTCCGGCGTCGGCACCACGCGCTACGGCGCCCAGATCGTCGTCGAGGCGGACGTCCGGGAGCAGGCCGTCGAGCGGGCGAAGGCGGACTTCGCCGGCGCCGCGGCCAGGGCCGGCCTGCCGCCGTGGCCGATCGTCCGGGCGGTGGCCGTGAGCGAGGACGAGGACGAGGACGAGGACGAGGACGAGGACGAGGACGAGGACGGATGATCCGGCTCGGCTCGCTCGCCGGCTACCCGTTCGAGGGGCCGCGGGTCCTCGGCGGCTGGACGCCGCCGGCGGTGCCTGCGGTCTACGCGATCGTCTACAAGCCCGACCCGCAGACCAGGCCCGACCGGTACGCGGTCGTCTACGTCGGGCACTCCGAGGACCTGTCCCGCGAACGGTTCCCGTTCGGCCACCCGGCCGCCGCCTGCTGGGCGAGCCGGGCGGGCGACCGCTGGAAGGTCTACATCTGCACGTACGAGGTCCCCGGCGGACTGCCGTCGCACCGCGCGCAGATCGCGCAGGAGCTCGGCGCGGTCTACCAGCCGAGCTGCAACGAGCAGCAGTACGAGCGCTCGTGGCGGGACGAGTGGATCGGCGAGTACCGCGGGGCACCCACGACCGGACCGCTCACCACCGGGCGCGACCCGGACGACGCGTCGTCCCGCTAGGCCACCGGCTCGTAGCCGACGCCGTCGTGCATCCGCGACCGGCGCCGGCCGGAGGCGGGCCGGGCCGGCGGCCGCTCGACCGGGGGCTCGGGACGTGGCGTGACGCCGACGACGATGCCCTCGGCCATCCCGTACAGCAGGGGGAGGGCGCCGGCCACGACCCGGCCGGTGCGGTTGATGTGCTCGACGCCCGGCCGGATCACCTCTGCGTTGCGGGCGATCGTGCGCACCAGCTCGGCGCACTCCTCGAGGTTCGTGGCGATCCGGGCCAGCTGGGTCCCCAGGACGAACAGGAAGAACGCCAGCCCGGCGATGAGCAGGACGATCTCGATCACGGACAGCGCGGTCATCGCGTCACGACCTCACTTTCCCGAGGACGCGGCCGAGGAACAGGTGGTGCTCCAGGCCTTCGGCGAGGACCGCTTCGACACCGTCGGCGGTCTGGGGGATGAGCGCCGCGTCGGCGGTGTTGGCGGCCGCGGCCTTGAGCGTGTCCCGGACCTGCACGACCCGGCGGTCGATCGTCCGGACCAGGAAGACCAGGATCGTGAGCAGGGCGACGACGGCGACGATGACGACGGCACCGCCGACGATCGCTCCCCACCACAGGTTCTTCTGCGTGGAGGTCAGCTCGGCGGCGGACAGCGCGTCCATGTCAGCCTCCCAGCCTGGTGCGTCCGCGGTTGAGCCCGGCCACGATGACGCCGGCGTAGTCGATCGTCGTGTTGAGCTCCTTCAGCGCCGCGGTGTTGTGCACGGACTCGGTGAGGGAGTCGTCGATGACCTTCGCCTCCTTGCCGATCGCGTGCGCGAGCACGAGGATCGGCACCACCAGGGCCACGACCACCAGGACCACGATGATCCCGATCGTGTAGCCGACCACCCAGCCGGTGGTCGAGGTGCTCGTTGCGACTAGCACGTCGGCTCCTCTCGCCGGGTCACACCGTCTCGCAGAAGTCGCGGACGGGCTTGAGGCTCGCGTTGACGGACGGCAGGACCTCGGGGACGGTGCGGGTCTGCGTCGCGACGACCTGCACCCCGCCGATGACGTTCGCGAGCGTCTTGCGCACCACGTTGAGGTGGATGACGACCCGCAGCAGCCCGACGGCTGCGGCCAGGATGATGAGCGCGGAGATGACGATGGTGACCCACGCGGCGGCCGGCATGACGGTTCTCCTCCCTGCTCAGCCGAGCAGCTTCGCGACGGAGCCCGCGTAGCGGACGGCGCCGACGGCTACCTCGTCGATGGTCCGGTCGGTGGTCGCCAGCATCTCGGGCAGCTCGTCCAGCTCCCCGATCAGCGCCACACCGCCGGCGAGGATGTCGTCCGACGCCCCGCGGATGCGCTCCACGGCGGCCAGCAGCCGGTTGAGCAGGGCCACGAGCACGGGCACGACGGCCAGCAGCAACAGCGCGTTGCCGATCCACCACAGCACCATGGGTCGTCCTCCTCAGCTCGGGTTGGGCTGGTACGGCGCGAAGAAGCGCTTGAAGACCCGGGTCAGCGCCATCCGCATCGCCCGGAGCCCGATGGCCAGGCCGCTGGCCGGTGCGGCCGCACCGGCCTGGTCCGGGGACAGGCCGCGGTCGATGGCGCCGATCCGCCGCTGCATGTTTGCGGAGAAGTCGCGCATCAGCACGGCGGTGACGTCGGAGATCATCCCGCGGCCGTACTGGGCGGCGGCACCGGAGAGGGTCAGGTCCTGGACCACCGCGACCTTGGTGCCGCGGCCGGCCGGCACCAGCTGCGCGGTGACCAGCATCGCAGCCTGCCCGCGCCCCTTCTCCTCGGCGCCGGCCGCGTCGACCACGATGCGCCGGGCGGTCTCGTCGCGCTCCTTGATCCTGGCGGTGCCGGCGAACTGCATCTTGACCGGCCCCATCCGGATCGCGACCGTGCCGCGGTACGTGTCGTCGCCGAGGTCCTCGGTCATCTCCGCGCCGGGCAGGCAGGCGGCCACCTGGGGGATGTCGTCGAAGAACTTCCACACCTTGTCCGGGGACTCGGACACCTCGAAGTCGGTCTTGATCAGCATCGGACCTCCTCGGGGACGTACGCAGGGGGATCCTTCTCGAAAGCGTGGCGGCAGCCGGCGCTGCAGAAGTAGTAGGTGACCCCGTCGTGCTCGAACGGCCGGCTGGACCGGTCGGCCGGCACCGTCATCCCGCAGACCGGGTCGACGGCCTGCCCGGGTGCGGTCTCGCCGTGCTCGCTGTGCCCGCCATGCTCGGCCGGTTCGCCGGACTGGTCGGGGACGAGCTCGCCCGCGGCCCGCAGCTGGACCAGCTCGGCGAGGATCGCGACGGCGATCTCGCGGTGCGAGGTACGGCCCAGGTCGAGGCCGATCGGGACCCGAACCCGGTCCAGCAGGTTCTGCGGCACCCCACGGTCGGCGAGGTAGCCCAGGACCGACTCGCCGCGACGGCGCGACGCGACCAGCCCGAGGTAGGCGGGGAAGCCGGCCACCGCCTGCTCGATCGCCTCCTCGTCCCCGTGCCCCTGGGTGGCGACCACGACGATCGTGCGGGCGTCCACAGCGGCGGCGGAGAAGTCCGCGCCGTCGACGAGGTCGGTGCGCCACCCCAGCGCCCCGGACATCTCGGCGAGCGTGTGCGCCATCGGTGAGCGCCCGACGATCAGCAGGTGCGGCATCGGCAGGACCGGCTCGACGTAGACCTCCATGGCTCCCTCGCTCTGGCAGGAGATCGGGATCACCCGCATCCCGGCCGGCACGGCGGCGCCGAACTGCTCGACGGTGCCGAGCAGCAGCAGCCGGGGCTGACCCTCGGCGATGACCCGCTGGGCCTCGCGGACCACGACCGGCTCGGCGCAGGCGCCGCCGATCCAGCCGTACAGCTGACCGCTCGCGGTGACGATCGCCCGGGAGCCCTGCTGGCCGGAGGAGGGACCCTGCCGCCACACCACGGTGGCCAGGGCGAACTCCTCGCCGCGGCGGGCCAGCTCGCCGGCCCGCTCGACGACGTCCCAGCCCTCCATCGCCGCGCCGCCCCCCTCCATCAGTCGTCCGACCTGACCGGCGGCGCGCCGGAGACGTCGTGCCGCTCGGTGATCGCCTCGTACACCCGGTCCGGCAGCAGCGGCATGTCGATGTTGCGCACGCCGGTGTCCTTGAGCGCGTCCAGCACCGCGTTGACGAACGCCGCCGGGCCGCCGACCGTCGCGCACTCGCCGATGCCCTTCGCGCCGATCGGGTGGTGCGGGCACGGCGTCACGACCTCGTGCAGCTCGAACCCGGGCGTCTCCCACGCGGTCGGCAGCAGGTAGTCCATGTAGTTGGCCCCGACGCAGTTCCCCTCGGAGTCGAACGTGATGAACTGCATGCTGGCCATGGCGAACGCCTCGGTGAGCCCGCCCATGATCTGGCCCTCGACGATCATCGGGTTGATGCGCACGCCGCAGTCGTCGACCGCGATCGCGCTCAGCACGTCCCACACGCCGGTCTGCGGGTCCACCTCGACGGTGACGATGTAGCAGCCGAACGGCCACGTCAGGTTCGGCGGGTCGTAGTACGCCACGTTCTCCAGGCCCGGTTCCATGCCGTCGGGCATGTTGGTGTACGCCGCCATCGCGCACTCCTGGATGCTGACGCCACGGTCCGGGGCGCTGCGCACGTAGAAGCGGCCGAGCTCCCACTCGACGTCCTCTTCGGACACCTCGAGCAGGTGGGCCGCCAGCTTGCGCGCCTTGGCGCGCACCTTGCGCGACACCATCGCGACGGCGGCGCCGGCCACCGGCGTGCTGCGCGAGGCGTACGTCCCCATCCCGAACGGCGCCGTGTCGGTGTCGCCCTCCTCGACGACGACGTCCTCGGCCGGGATGCCCAGCTCGTGCGCCACGATCTGCGCCCAGGTGGTCTCGTGCCCCTGGCCCTGGCTCTTCGCGCCGGTGCGCAGGATCGCCTTGCCGGTCATGTGCACCCGGAGCTCGGCCGAGTCGAACATCTTGATCGCGAGGATGTCGTACTCACGGCTGTTGCCCGCCCCGAGCGGCTCGGTCATCGTCGAGATGCCGATGCCGAGCAGGCGGCCGCGCTTGCGGGCCTCCTCCTTCTGCGCGAGGAAGTCCTGGTAGCCGACCGCCTCAAGCCCGACGTCCAGGCACTTGCCGTACTGGCCGGAGTCGGTGAGGAAGCCGAACGGCGTGCGGTGCGGGAAGTCGTCGTCGCGGACGAAGTTCATCCGCCTGAACTCGGCCTGGTCCATGCCCAGGTCGTTCGCCGCCGCGTGCACCATCCGTTCCTGGAAGAACATCGCCTCGGTGACCCGGAACGAGCACCGGTAGGCAACCCCGCCTGGCGCCTTGTTCGTGTACATGCCGCGCGCGGTCAGGTGCGCGGTCGGGATGTCGTAGCAGGAGAACGCCGAGTGCATCAGGCCGATCTTGAACTTGCTCGGCTGGGCGTCGCTGAAGAACGCGCCGTGGTCGGCGTCGGTGTGCATCCGGACGCCGAGGATCTTGCCGTCCCGGCGCAGCGCCATCTCCCCGTGCAGGTAGACGTCGCGACCGAAGCCGGTCGAGATCAGGTTGCCGGACTTGTCCTCGATCCACTTCACCGGCCGCTCGAGCAGGATCGAGGCGAGGATCGACACGACGTAGCCGGGGTACACGGGGACCTTGTTGCCGAACCCGCCGCCCAGGTCGGGGGACACGATCCGGATCATGTGCTCGGGCAGCTCCGCGACCAGCGCGACGGCGGCCCGGATGATGTGCGGGGCCTGCGTCGTCATGTAGACCGTGAGCTTGGACGTGGCCCGGTTGTAGTCGGCGATCGAGCCGCAGCACTCGATCGGGGACGGGTGCGAGCGGGGGTAGTGCAGCTCCAGCTTGGAGATCAGGTCCGCCTGCTCGAACGCCTGGTCGGTGCCCGCCCTGTCGCCGACCTCCCAGTCGTAGACGACGTTGTCGTGCTGGTTCTCCTTGTCGTCGCGGATCAGCGGTGCGCCGGCGGCCATCGCCTGCGTCGGGTTGACGATCACCGGCAGCGGCTCGTAGTCGACGACGATCGCCTCGCACGCATCCTTGGCGATGTACGGGTCGTCGGCGATGACCGCGGCGACCTCCTGGCCCTGGAAGCGCACCTTGTCGGTGGCCAGCACGGCCTGCGTGTCGTACGACAGCGTCGGCATCCAGGCCAGGTTGCGGGTGGCC
The DNA here is from genome assembly GCA_963711005.1 of uncultured Actinomycetota bacterium. GTDB lineage: Bacteria > Actinomycetota > Actinomycetes > Prado026 > Prado026 > CAVQCJ01. Next base: position 195,351 of record CAVQCJ010000004.1, read on the forward strand.
ATCATCTCGCCGGTCAGCACCAGCCGGACGCCGGGGATGTCCCACGCCTTGCTCGCGTCGATCGACCTGATCCGGGCGTGGGCCAGCGGGCTGCGCAGGATCTCCATGTGCAGCATGCCGGGCAGCACGATGTCGTCGACGTAGTTGCCCCGGCCGCGGATGAAGCGGTTGTCCTCGACGCGTTTGCGGCTCGCGCCCATCCCGCCGATCTTGATCTCGTCCAGAGCCGTCACTTCGATCGCTCCTCGCTCGTTCCGGGCATGTCGGCTAGGACCGGAGCTTCTCGGCGGCCCACAGCACCGACTTCACGATGTTCTGGTAGCCGGTGCAGCGGCACAGGTTGCCGGACAGCGCCCAGCGCACCTCGTCCTCGGTCGGGTCCGGGTTCTCGTCCAGCAGCGCCTTGGCCGCCAGCATCATCCCCGGCGTGCAGAACCCGCACTGCAGGCCGTGCTCGTCCTTGAACCCCTCCTGGATCGGGTGCAGCTCGCTGGCCGTGGCCAGGCCCTCGACCGTGGTGACCTCGTGCCCGTCGGCCTGGACGGCCAGCATCGTGCAGCTCTTGATCGGCTTGCCGTCGAAGAGCACCGTGCAGGCGCCGCAGTTCGAGGTGTCGCAGCCGGTGTGCGTCCCGGTCATCCGGAAGCCCTGCCGGATCAGGTGCGCGAGCAGCAGCCGCGGCTCGACCTCGGCCACCCGCTGCTCGCCGTTGAGCGTGATCGTGACCCGGCGCACCGGGACGTCGTCGGCCGCGGCGGGCCGGATCTCCTCGTACAGACTGCTCATGTCAGGCCGCCCTCTCCGCCGACTCGGTGATGCGGGTCAGGATGCGCACCACGAACGTGTGCACGATGTGCCGCTTGTACTCCGCGCTGCCGCGATGGTCCGTCCTGGGCCGGGCCGCCTGCGCCGCCAGGTCAGCGGCTCGCCCGATGCCGTCGGCGCCCAGCGCCTGACCCACCAGCGCCTGCCCGGCCTCCTTCGCCTCGATGGTCGAGCCGCCGACCCCGGTCAGGGCGATGCCGGCCCTGGTGACCAGGTCGCCCGAGGTCTCGATCGCCACGGCCACCCCGACGGTGGCGAAGTCGCCGACCCGCCGCTCCAGCTTGAGGTAGCCGCCGGCCGGCGTGCCCTTCGCTCCGGGGACGACGGCCTCGACGGCGATCTCGTCCGGGGCGAGCACGTTCTGGAAGGGGCCGCTGACGAAGTCCGCGAGCGCGATCGTGCGGCGGCCGCCGGGCCCCTGAGCCACCACGTGGCCGCCCAGTGCGGTCACCACCGAGGCCCAGTCGCCCTGCGGGTCGGCGTGGCACAGCGAGCCGACCAGGGTGCCCCGGTTGCGGACCACCGGGTCGGCGATCAGCGGGGCGGCGGCGGCCATGGTCGGCTGCCGGGCGGCGAGGACGGCCGAGCGCTCCAGCTCGGCGTGCCGGCACAGTGCGCCGATGTGGATGGACCCGTCGGCGTCCACCCGGTGGTAGCCCAGCCCGGGGATGTTGTTGATGTCGACGAGCATCTCCGGTGCGGCGAACCGCAGCTTCAGCAGCGGGACGAGGCTCTGCCCGCCGGCGAGCACCTTGGCCTCGCCGGCGCCCTGGTGCAGCAGGCCGATCGCCTCTTCGAGCGACCGCGGGGCTTCGTACGCGAACCGGGACGGATACATCCGAGCCGCCTCTCTGGATGGCTGCGGTTCAGGCGGTTCAGGCCTGTCCAGGCCTGGTGGGGGAGTGCGGGTCGCGCACGGCGACCGGGAGCGACTCGTCCTCGGGGTCCGGACGCGGCTGCTGGTGCGGCGGCCAGGGCCCCTGGACCGGCTGGCTGGCGACCTTGAGGACGTCGATCAGCTGCGGCCAGGCCCAGACGGTCGGGCTCTTGCCGGTCTTCGGCGAGTTCTCGATCAGCTCGTACAGGCGCGGGTTCCCCTGGCTGTGCCCGCTCGACTCGACCGCCATCGCGACGCCCTTCGCTGGGACGGCGCCGTTCGGCGCCGCCGCCGGTGATGCGGGGCACATACTGCCCGGCGGGTCCGGCTCCCGCAACGGCTGAATAAGTCATCGCTTAGGTCACTCGGCGAGCCCCCTGCCCGGCGGCTAGCCTCCGGGGATGCAGGTGCCGGCGCCGTTCGAGTACGAGCGGGCCACGAGTGTCGACCAGGCGATCGGGCTGCTGGACCGGCTGGGCGAGACCGCACGGCTGGTCGCCGGCGGGCAGAGCCTGCTGCCGATGATGAAGCTGCGCCTGGCCAACTTCGAGTACCTCATCGACATCAACGACCTGCACGGCGAGCTCGGCTACATCACGGTCGAGCCGCGCTGGATCCGGATCGGCGCCATGACCCGGCACCGCGAGCTGCTCGAGTCGGCCGAGCTCGCCGAGGCGTTCCCGATCTTCGCCGACGCGGAGCAGGTGATCGCCGACCCGGCGGTCCGCAACCGGGGCACGCTGGGCGGCTCGCTGTGCCAGGCCGACCCCTCGGAGGACCTGTCCGCGGTCTGCACCACCCTGAACGGCAGCTGTGTGATCCGGGGCATCGCCGGGGAGCGGGTCGTCTCCATGGAGGAGTTCCACCGCGGCCCGTACGAGACCGCGGTCGGCGCCGCGGAGATGCTCACCGAGGTCCGCTTCCCGGTCCGCGCCGGCGGCTCGAGCGCGTACGAGAAGGTCGAGCGCCGGGCCGGCGACTGGGCGGTGGTCTCGGCCGGCGCAGCGGTGTGGATGGACCACGGTCTGATCGCCGACGCGCGGGTGGGTCTGGCGGCGGTGGGGCCGGACACCGCGGGCCTCCCGGCGGTCTCCGAGCTGCTGGTCGGCCAGACCCCGTCCGAGGACCTGTACGCCCAGGCCGGCGACATCGCGGCGCAGGGCTGCAGCCCGGTGACGGACGCGCGCGGCAGCGAGGCCTACAAGCGGCACCTCGCCCGTGAGCTGACCCGCCGCGCGCTTCGCCGCTCGGTCGCGCGGATCCAGCAGGCGGAGGGCTGACGATGCTGGTGAGCATGACGGTCAACGGCGACGAGGTGACCCGGGAGATCGAGGGCCGGCTGCTGCTCGTGCACTTCCTGCGCGACGACCTCGGCCTGACCGGCACGCACTGGGGCTGCGACACGAGCAACTGCGGCATGTGCGTGGTGTGGCTCGACGGCGAGCCGGTGAAGTCCTGCACCGTGCTGGCCGCGATGGCCGGCGGCCATGAGGTGCGCACCGTCGAGGGGCTCGAGCAGGACGGCGTGCTCGACCCGGTCCAGCGCGGGTTCATGCAGTGCCACGGTCTGCAGTGCGGCTTCTGCACGCCCGGCATGCTGATGACCGCGCGGGCGCTGCTGGACCGCAACCCGAACCCGTCCGCCACCGAGATCCGGCGGGCGATCTCCGGCCAGATCTGCCGCTGCACCGGGTACGCCAGCATCGTCCGCTCGGTGCAGTGGGCGGCCGCCGAGGAGGCCGGCACCCGGACCACGTCCGAGCCGTCCGGGGCCGCGCCCGAGGACGTGCCGTGACCGCGGCCCCGGTCGGTCCGGTGACCGCGTTCGTCGACAACGACCAGCACCCGGTCGGCTTCGGCCGGATGCTGCGCAAGGAGGACCCGCGGTTCATCCGCGGCCGCGGCCGCTTCTGCGACGACGTGCAGCTGCCCGGCATGCTGCACCTGGCCATCCTGCGCTCGCCGATGGCGCACGCCCGGATCCTGAGCATCGACACCTTCGCCGCGCAGGCGCACCCGAAGGTCCGGCTGGTCGTGACCGGGGCCATGCTCGCCGAGCGCGGGCTGGCCTGGATGCCGACGCTGGCCGACGACGTGCAGGCGGTGCTGGCGACCGACAAGGTGCGGTTCCAGGGTCAGGAGGTGGCGTTCGTCGTCGCCGAGGACCGGTACGCGGCGCGCGACGCGCTGGAGCTCATCGACGTCGAGTACGAGCCGCTGCGGCCGGTCGTGGACGTGCGCACGGCCTTGGACCCGGACGCCCCGGTGATCCGCGACGACCTGCCCGGCAAGTCCGACAACCACTGCTTCGACTGGGAGACCGGGGACCGAGCCGCCACGGACGCGGTGTTCGCCGCCGCCGAGGTCGTGGTGAGCCAGGACCTGGTCTACCCGCGGGTGCACCCCGCTCCGATGGAGACGTGCGGCTCGGTGGCCGACTACGACGCCGTCGAGGGCCGGCTGACGCTCTGGTCGACCACCCAGGCCCCGCACGCGCACCGCACGCTGTACGCGATGGTGACCGGACTGCCAGAGCACAAGATCAGGGTCGTCTCGCCGGACATCGGCGGCGGCTTCGGCAACAAGGTGCCGATCTACCCGGGATACGTCTGCACGATCGTCGGCTCGCTGCTCACCGGCAAGCCGGTGAAGTGGATGGAGGACCGCTCGGAGAACCTCACCAGCACCGTGTTCGCCCGCGACTACGTCATGCGCGGCGAGATCGCGGCGACCCGGGCCGGCACCATCCTCGCGGTGCGCGCCCACGTCCTCGCTGACCACGGCGCCTTCAACGGCACGGCCGCGCCGGTGAAGTACCCCGCCGGCTTCTTCGGCGTGTTCACCGGCAGCTACGACCTGCAGGCCGCCCACTGCACCATGACAGCCGTCTACACGAACAAGGCGCCCGGCGGCGTGGCGTACTCCTGCTCGTTCCGGATCACCGAGGCGGTCTACCTCGTCGAGCGCATCGTGGACTGTCTGGCCTACGAGCTGGACATGGACCCGGTGGAGCTGCGGATCAAGAACTTCATCCGGCCCGAGCAGTTCCCGTACCGGGCCAAGACCGGGTGGGTGTACGACTCCGGCGACTACGAGCCGGCCATGCGCGAGGCGATGCGGATCGCCGGTTACGACGAGCTGCGCCGCGAGCAGGCGCAGCGGCGCGAGCGCGGCGAGCTGATGGGGATCGGTGTCTCCTTCTTCACCGAGGCGGTCGGCGCCGGTCCGCGCCGGGACATGGACATCCTGGGGCTGGGCATGGCCGACGGCTGCGAGCTGCGGGTGCACCCGACCGGCAAGGCCGTCGTGCGGCTGTCGGTGCAGTCCCAGGGCCAGGGGCACGAGACCACGTTCGCGCAGATCGTGGCCCAGGAGATCGGCATCCCGCCGGCGGACATCGACGTGGTCCACGGCGACACCGACCAGACCCCGTTCGGCCTCGGCACGTACGGCAGCCGCTCCACGCCGGTGTCCGGGGCCGCGGCCGCGCTGGTCGCGCGCAAGGTGCGGGACAAGGCCAGGCTCATCGCCGCCGGGATGCTCGAGATCTCGCCGGCCGACCTGGTGTGGGACAAGGGCGCGTTCCACGTGACCGGTGACCGGTCGACGTCCGTGACGATCCAGGAGATCGCCAGGAAGGCGCACGGCGCCGGTGACCTTCCCGAGGGCGTCGAGGGCGGCCTCGAGGCGCAGATCTGCTACAACCCGGACAACCTCACGTACCCGTTCGGCGCGTACATCTGCGTGGTGGACGTCGACCCGGGCACGGCGCAGGTCAAGGTTCGGCGGTTCGTCGCCGTCGACGACTGCGGCACCCGGATCAACCCGATGATCATCGAGGGCCAGGTGCACCGCGGCCTGACCGACGGCGTCGGCATCGCGCTGATGGAGATGATCGCGTTCGACGCCGACGGGAACTGCCTGGGCGGCTCGTTGATGGACTACCTGATCCCGACGGCGCTCGAGGTGCCCGACTGGGAGACCGGGTTCACCGTCACCCCGTCGCCGCACCACCCGATCGGGGCCAAGGGGGTGGGTGAGGCGGCCACCGTGGGGTCGCCGCCGGCGATCGTGAACGCGGTCGTCGACGCGCTCAGGCCGTTCGGCATCCGGCACGCCGACATGCCGTTGACGCCCTCGCGCGTGTGGGACGCCATGCAGGGCCGCCCCCGGCCGCCGATCTGACGGTCGCTAGCTCCAGAGCGTGACGTGGATGGACGGCTTGAACCGCCCGACGGTGACCCCGGTGCCGCGGAGCATCGCCTGGATCGCGCGCGGGGTGGTGACGAACCGGCTCAGCTCCGCCGCCGCCGGCGGCGCGTTGCCCGCGGCCAGCGTCAGGATGCTCCAGCCGCCCTGGCCCTGCAGCAACGGTCCGGGCACCCGCTTGAGGTCGCCGGTGGCCAGGTCCTGCGAGACGGCGAACGACACGGCCAGCGCGATCCCCTTGCCCCGTTTGGCCTCCTCGAGCGCAGCAGCATGGCTCTGGAAGATCTGCTGGTGGTCCTCCGGCACGTTGATCCGCCGCAGCAGGTTCGGGATGACGCCGCCCTCGCCGACGGCGGACGGGCCCAGCAGCCAGGTCTGCTCGCGGAGCTCGTGGGAGCTCGGCTGCACCCGTGCCAGGGGGTGGTCGGGGCCGGCCACGGCGACCACCTGGTAGTTGAGGAAGTGCGTGCTCGCGATCGACGGGTCGAGGCTCGCCGGCTGCGGTCCGATGGCCACGTCCACGGTGCGGGCGAGCAGGAGCGGGACGAAGGCGTGCGGGTTGTGGTTGCTGAGCTCGACATCCAGGTCGTCCGCCCGGTCGGCGAACAGCTCGATCAGACCTGGGGCCGCGTGCTCGGCGAACAGGGCCGACGCGGCCACCCGCAGCAGCCGCCGGTCGCTGCCGGCCTGGCTCACCTCGAGCACGGTGCGGTCCTGCAGGCCGAGGATCTCGGCCGCGCGGCTGGCCAGCCGCAGCCCGCCGGGGGTGAACGACAGCCCGGCGGCGGTAGGGATGAACAGCTTGTCGCCGAGCTCGCGGCGCAGGTGCGCGACGTGCAGCGAGACGGCGGCCTGCGAGACGTCGAGCTCGGCCGCAGCCTGCTTCACCGAGCCCAGGCGGGCCACTGCGGCGAAGGCGCGCAGCTGAGTCGGCGTCACGCGGTTCCCTCCAGGGCTTGGCGCAGCTCCCCGTCTGCCCGCGTGGAGTCTAGGTCCCGCGCGCTCGCGGAGCCGGGGCGAGCCGGGTGCCCAGCGCCCGCGACAGCAGCGTGACGCGGTCGCGTGCCCCGGTCTTGGCGAAGATCGACTTCAGGTGGTCCTGAACGGTGTGCTCCGACAGTCCCATCAGGCGAGCCATCGCGCGGGTGTCGGCGCCGGTGGCGAGCAGTCCGAAGAGCTCGTGCTCGCGCGCGCTGAGGCCGTGCGCCCGGGTGAACAGCTCCACCCGTTCGACGGCGGAGGTCTCCTCGATGCTCACGACGATCGGGTCGGCGCCGTCGGCGGACTCCATCCGCGCGGCGCGCAGGGTCAGCCAGAACCCGTCGCCCAGATGCGTCCGCGAGCTGGCCGGGTGGTCGTCGACGCCGGCCTCGGCGGCGAGCAGCTGCGCAGCCACGTTGAACACGCTCGCGGGTACCGCGTCGACGCCCGGCGCGGGGGGCAGCAGCCGGTCCAGCCAGTCCTGCGCCGCGGCCGTCCGTCCGACGATCCGCAGGTCGTCGTCGAGGGTCAGCACGACCGGGGCGAAGTCGCTGCGGTGCGGCCGCGCCGGCGCGACGAACGTCCGGGCCTGGCACCGGCGCAGGGCGCCGGTCACCGCGGGCGCGGCGGCCGCGAGCAGCCCCGCCTCGGTCTGGTCGAAGGGACGGCGGGCCACGTCGCGCCACAGGTCGAGGAACCCCCAGCAGCCGTACGCGTCGGCGAAGACCGTCGACGCCACCGCGCCGACCCCGTACCCCGTCAGCAGCTGCTCCCACGCGGACGGTCCGGTCCCCGACGCACCCGGGTGCCCGACGCCGTCGGTGCGGTCCAGCAGCGCTACCGGGTCCGGCTGCTGCGCCAGCACGGTCCAGCGGCCGACCCGGCTGGTGTACTTGGCCCGGATCAGACCCGGCAGCTCGGCCGGGTCGACGCCGGGCAGGTCCGCGAGCGGGGCTGCGCCGACTGTGGTGACCGGGTCCGTCAGCAGCCACACGTACCCGTCGAAGGCGATCGCCGCGCGCAGCACGTCGAGCACGCCCGCGCGCAGCTCGGCGGCCCCGCCCGCCCGCCCGGCGACCGCGTCGATCCGGTCGAGAGTCGTGGACGCCGTCCTCGGGCTCGGCACGGCCGCGAGCGTACGCGCCGTCCGCCCCCAGGAACCTGGGATGTCCTCCGTGCCCGCGGCCGCCCTAGCGTGGCGCGCCATGAGCACCTTGCGGATCGAGCACGCGATCACCGACTACGACACGTGGAAGCGGGCCTTCGACGGCTTCGCCCAGGTCCGGGCCGGTGCCGGCGTCCGCGCGCACGCCATCCGGCGGCCCCTCGACGACGCCGGCTACCTGATGCTCGACCTCGAGTTCGACACGGTCGACGCGGCCGAGTCGTTCGCCCGCTTCCTGCACGAGCGCGTCTGGTCGTCGCCGGACGCCGCGCCGGCGCTGGCCGGCGTGCCCAGGACTCGCGTGCTCGAGCTCGTCGAGGGACTCCTCGACGGGTAGCGACTACTTCACGCAGAAGGTGAGCTGCCGGCTCCAGCCGACGTTGTCGATGAGTCCGTCCGTCAGCCCGGCTCGCGTGCTCAGCGTCACGACGTACGAGCAAGGCTTGAACCCGGTCGTGGACACCGCGACGATCGCGCCGTCACCCCTGGGCGCCGGCACCGTCGGCCCGCTGGCCACCGTCACCGGGAGGGTGAGCGCGGCGCTGGTGATGACCGCGTCCCACTCCTTCATGAGCTCGTGGTCGGTGGTGTACTCCACGTGCAGGTCGGTGGTGATCCCGGTGCACGCTGTGCCGCCGCCGGAGTGGAACTCGGTGATGTCCAGCAGGTTGACCTCGGCCCAGTTGTTGATGTGGATCTTCGCGAGCGAGTTCGTGGAGTCCGGCGGGCCCGGCGGCAACGAGATCCGGGTCGCCTCGAACGTGATGCCCAGGTCGGCGCCGTTCTTCTGGTCGCCGGTCGCGACCGGCGAGCCGGCCACGGGCGGCGGCGACGGGGGGGTCCCGCCGGGGACCGGCTCGGTGCTGTTGAAGCCCACGAGAGTGGTGAAGCCGCCGGACACGCTGTCCTGGTCCACCGGGATCCAGCCGTCGGAGTCCGGGGCGATCACGTGCTTGACCGGTCCGAACCACGGGTCGCCGGGGGCCGGCGGCGGAGTGTCCGCGACCGGTGCGCCCTCGATGCTGATCGACTGGAACGTCAGGACCTGCGTGGTCCCGGCGACCCCGCCGGAGTTGACCGGCCACAGGATCCGCCGGGTGCCCGCGTCCACCGCGCAGACGCGGCTCCCGGTCAGCGGCAGGTTGCTGCCGGCGAGCACGAAGCGGTACTTCATCGGCGTCCCGTCGATCGGGGACCCGGCCGGGCAGAACCCGCGCAGCTCCAGGCAGCCGTGGAACGCGAAGTCCGGGCCACCGTTGAAGTACAGGCCCGAGTAGCTCAGACCCTTGTTGGTCAGCCCGGTCCCCGGGTCGATGTCGGCGTAGATGTCGAAGTGGCCGACCTGGGTGAACCACGGCTGCAGCACCGGCGGGCACACGCAGCGGCAGAAGCGGTGGCACTGCCACGAGCAGATCCAGTGGCACAGCTGGATGCAGAACCGGCTCAGCTCCAGCTTGGTGACGATCTCCTCGAACGCGGGCGCGTCCTGCGCCTCGACGGCGGCGGACAACCGCTGCAGGACGTCCGGCTCGGCGGCCAGCCGGGCCGTGACCTTCGCGAACTCGAAGGCCTCCGCCAGCGACAGGTCGACCTGGCCGAAGTCGAACCCGCGGCACATCAGCCGGCACACGCGCACGCAGCGCCAGCTGCAGAACCACTCGCAGACGACCGCGCAGTGGTCGGTGAGCCGCAGGCGCGCGACCGTCTCCCGGACCAGGTCGCAGTTGCCGGCGAGCACGGCCTTCTCGGCGACCGCGAACGCCTCCTTGTCGGCGACCAGAGCGGCCACGACGGCTCCGGCCGAGGCGAGCTCGTCCTCGAGGTACCTGACCGGGCCCGGCACCGGCGCGCAGACGATCTCGCGCAGCAGCCGGCAGCGCACCGCGCAGACCCAGTGGCAGAGCAGGTGGCAGAACCGCTCGATCTTGAGCTCGGCGACCAGTGACCGGAAGCCCTCGACGTCGCGGGCGGCGACGGTCTCGGCCAGGCGCTCCACCAGCTCCTCGTCGCTGGTGACCTTGACCAGGACCTCGGCGAACTCGCGCAGGTCGGGCAGGTCACCCTCGACCGGCGGGCCGCACAGCTCCAGGCACAGCAGCACGCACTCCTTGCTGCAGATCCACTCGGTCACCAGCTCGCAGCGCTCGGTCAGGCCGAGCTCGCCGAGCAACCGCTGGAACGAGTCCCGGTCCGAGGCGCGGAACGCGTCGAACGCGGCCCGGAAATGGTCCTCGTCCTGGGCCAGCGCCGCGATCGCCTGCGCGCCGTCGACGAGCTCGGCGGGGTCGAGGTCAGCTGCCATGGTGCACGCTCCTGCTCGGGTGGGTCGTCACGGTTGGGCGGGCGCGGGCTCCGGAGCAGCCGGCGGGCAGCACCGGTACTCCTGCGACTGGTCGAGCAGCTCGATCTGCCGCTTGAGCAGCTCGTTCTCGAGCTCCTGCCGGTCCAGGTCGAGCTTGATCTTGCGCTTCAGCGCGGGTTCGCAGACCTCGCAGTCGTCCAGGCAGCCCTTGACCACGACGCCGGCCGTCGGCAGCGAGGTGGTCCGCGAGAAGCCGATCTCCTCCTGCGTCTGCGTCGAGACCAGGCCGGTGCTCTTGTCGAGCAGGCCCTGCTCGACCAGCGCCTCGTCCACCTCGGCGAGCGCGGCGGTGCGGACGGCGGCCGGCAGCGGCGCACCGGCCGGCTCGAAGGAGGCGCCCACCGCGAACAGCGACGCCAGCCGCGACTGGCCGGCCGCGGCGTACTGGGCCTGGCTCGCCAGTCCGCGCGCCTCGACGTCGAGCCGCGCGGTGGCGGTCGCCGGGACCTCCTGCGGGACGGTCGCGATCTGGCCGACGGCGCGGACCGGGTTGGCCAGGACCGGCGTCGGCGCGACCGGGTCGATGACGCGCCGGTCGATGGCGACGAGCTCGAACGTGATCGTCTCGCACTTGTTGATCCGGTAGAAGTAGAAGGAGACCGCGTGGCACTGGTTCTGGTTGGTGAACTCGCGCGAGGACGACTCGAAGTGGTCCTCGGACTCGCCCTCGGAGTGCGCGCGGGTCGACACCTCGCCGATCGACATCGAGTGCGCCTTGCGGGTGGCCTCGACGGACATGTTGTCGGCCATCGTCGCGTGCGCCTTGTGCTCGCGCAGGTAGTCCGCGGTGGACGAGGCGTTGTGGCTGCCCTTCGCGTTCGCGTCCGCGCTGGCCGAGAAGAACCCGATGCCGCCGCTGGCGTCGCCGTGGAAGTCCCACGACCCCTGGTCGGTGTTCCGGCTGGAGCCGTTGTCGGTGCTGCTCGAGTCCGACATCACCGCGCGCAGGGCGGACATCCGGTACTGGTCCTCGGACATCTGCTCGCTGTGGTAGCTCAGCTGGCTCTCGCTGTCGAAGCTGAACCGGCTCCTTCGGTCCGTGGTGGCCAGCCGGACCTTCTCACCCGGCAGCAGCGTGGTCGTGTAGATGGGGTCGCCCAGCGACAGCGGGCCCGAGCACCGCGTGAACCGGGTGTGCAGCGTGACTTCGACCTCGATGGGCTGCCCGGCCGGTCCGCGCTGGCCGGTCGGGAAGACCAGCCGGCGGCGCATGTCCATGACGTCGCACGGTGGGCACTCCTCGAGCACCGGACAGCACGGCACGACGACGGCGTTCCCCGTTGGCTCCATGGCTGCTCCCGTCCTGGTCGACTGAGGTCACAGCAGAGCCCCGAAGACGGGTCGGGGGAAACAGTGAGTCCGAGCAGAGACGATCACGGCAGGTGATGACCGCGCGGCTGCGGGCCACCGACGTTGCCGGGCGCGCGCCCGCGGTCCGTGACGTCGGTCCAGCCCAGCTTCGCCGACAGCTCGCGCGCGCAGCGCAGCGCTGCCTGCACGGGCTCGGCAGCGTCGCCCGCCCGCCACAGCAGCGACCACGGGTAGTACGTCACCGGCTCGACCAGCGGCGCCCAGCGGACCCCGCGCAGGACCCGCCCGCACGAGCGCGGCACGCACAGCACGCAGTCCCCGGCGCGGACCAGGTCGGCCGCCGCGCGCACGCTCTGCACCGTCCCGTTGAACGGCCTGGGCGTGAAGCCGACGGTCCGGCACAGCTCGACCACGAGCTGGTTGAGCTCAGGTGCGCGGTCCGGCGCGGCCAGCAGCATCGTCTCCTCGGCGAGCAGGCCGACCGGGACGGCCCGGCGCCGCGCGAACGCGTGCCCGTCGGGGAAGAGCACGCCGAGCAGGTCCAGCCGGAGCAGCTCGGAGGTGATGGTCAGAGGCGCCTGCGAGGCGCGGCCGATGCCGACGTCGATCCGTCCGTCGGTGAGCAGCCGGTACTGGTCCGGGACGCTCGCCTCGACCTCGTGGATCTCCAGCGCCGGGCGCTCGTCGCGCAGTGCGCGCAGGACTCTCGGCATCGAGTCGAAGCCCGCGTCGCCGACGCAGACCCGGACGATGGAGCTCGCCGCCGTGGCCGTCCGGGTCGCCGCGGAGGCCTGCTCGACGTGGGTGAGGATCTGCCGGGCCTCGACCAGCAGGGTCTGACCCGCTGTGGTGAGCCGGACGTGGTGCGTGCTGCGGTCGACCAGCGTGGTGCCGAGCTCACGCTCCAGCCGCTGGATCTGCTGGCTGAGCGCGGACTGCACGATGTGCTCGCGAGCCGCGGCGCGACCGAAGTGCAGGTCCTCGGCCAACGTCACGAAGTAGCGCAGCTGGCGGAGCTCCATCGCGGCTCACCGGCCCACTGGAGCGGCGCGGCCGGCGGCGGAGACTCGAACGGGGACCCGGACTGCGACCCGGCGGCTGGGCACGTCTCACACCGCCTCTCAGCGTAGTCAACGTGACACAGAGTGTGACTACTCGGGCAGGTTTGACAAGAGAGATCGACAGGTTTGTGCCGGATGAGACCTATATGCCGGAACGAGCGCCCGAGCCATGGCGGGCGCCCGTTCGGGGTCTCGGGTCAGGCCGCGGGCCCGCTGCCGAGCAGGGCCGACGTGGTCTGCTGCTGGCCCTGCTGGTCGTACCAGGTGATCGTCACGGTGTCGCCCGGGTGGTGCTGCCGCAGGACGGACCCCAGCGTTTCCGGGGAGTCGACCGGGGTGCCGTCGACTGCCGTGATCACCGCGCCGGCCGGCAGGCCCGCAGCGGCGGCCGCCGACCCGTCGACGACCCCGGCCACGGCCACCCCTGCGGCGCCCTGCGCTGCCGCCCCCTGGACCCCGAGGAACGCCGTCGCCCCGATGTGCACGTCGGCCGAGGCATCGCCGGCGACGATCTGGCCGGCGATGGTCAGCGCGGTACGGATGGGGACGGCGAAGCCCTCCCCGCCCTGGCCGGAGAACGAGCTGCCGGTGGACGCCGCCGTGTCCACGCCGACGACGCGGCCGGCGGTGTCCACCAGCGGACCGCCGGAGTCGCCGGGCTGGATCTGGGCGTCCACCTGGATCAGCCCGGTGAGCTGCTCGGAGGTCCCGTCGCCCTCGTCCGCGGCGGTGATCGACTGCTCGAGCGCGGTGACCGACCCCGGCGCCGCGCTGGGCGCGCCGCCGATCCCGCCCGCGTTGCCGACGCCGACGACCTGGTCGCCGACGCTGACCGACGAGGAGTCGCCGATCGAGGCCGTCTTCAACCCGGAGGCGTTCACCAGCCTGATGACGGCGATGTCGTGCACGCGGTCGTAGCCGACGACCGTCGCTGTGTACGTATGCCCGTTGCCGACGTCGGTCGCGCTGATCGCCGTCGCGCCGCTGATCACGTGGTTGTTGGTGAGGACGAGCCCGTCCGAGGTGAGCACGATGCCGGTGCCCGCAGCCGCGCCGCCGCTTGCGCCGAGCGTGGTGTCGATGTCGACGACGGCCGGCGAGACCGCGGACACCGGGTCGCTGGACGACGCGGACGCGGCGAGGCTGGCCGAGCCGGTGGAGTTGATCCCCGGCAGGGCCGTCGACGTGAGGGTCGTCTGCGAGCGCGCGAGCAGGTAGCCGGCGCTGCCCACCAGGAGTGCGGCCACTCCCGTCGCAGCGACCGCGGCCCGGACCGCGTGCCGGCGGGGGCTCGGCGCCGCGGACGGCTCCGTCCACAGGAGTTCCTGCTCGTATCCGTCCACGACTCGTCTCCCGGTCCTGGCAGCCGGCTCTTGCGCCGGGCTGCACGACCATGGGACGCCGGCCGGCTGACAGGGTCGCGAGCATCCGCTGCGAGTCGCCTGAGAACCCTCCCGAAGACGACGACGCCGAGCGGATGGTCCCCGGGAGCCCCCCTCGGGGGGCAGCGGCGACCATCCGCTCGGCCAGGTGCTGCCGGGTCGGGCTCAGCCGAGGATCTTGGCCTTGCCCTTCTGGAACTCGGCCTCGTCGATGACGCCCTTGGCCTTGAGGTCCGCGAGCCGGGCGATCTCGTCGGCGGAGCTGGTGCTGCTGCCGGCGACGCTCTGGATGTAGTCGCGGGTCGCGGTCTCCTGCGCCTGCATCGCCTGTGCGGCGTGCTCGTGCATCTTGCCGCCGCGGGCGATGAGGTAGACGAACACGCCGAGGTACGGCAGGAACACGACGAAGATGGTCCACAGGCACTTCGCGCCGCCACCGAGGTCAGGGCTGCGGAAGATGTCGCTGAACACGACGATCAGCAGGTAGATCCAGATGAAGAACATGAAGAACCAGAGCATGTCCCACAGGATCTGCCCGGTACCGAACTCTGCGGCGATGGTCACCGTTGTTCCTTTCGATGGGTGGAGAGGTCAGGCCGGTTGCGCGGCCGTCTGTGCCGGCGCGGGGCCCGCGCCGGTGTCCTCGGCGTGGTACTGCGCCAGCAGCCGCCGCTCGTCGTCGTTGTGCGGGAACATCGTCGCGACCACCGCTGCGCCGATCAGGATGGCGACGATCCCGGCGGTGTACGCCCACTGGTCACCGTCCAGGAACGACTGCTTGGCCCCGGCCGTGATCTGGGCAGCGTACTGCGGGTACTGCTGGGCCATCGCCTCGGCGCTGGAGAAGGACTTCTCCAGCTCGGTCTGCATCTGCGCCGTGACCTGGTCGGCGTTCGGCGACGCCGCGACTGCCGCGGAGACCGCCGCGGCGTACCCGGCGGTGAGCAGCGCGCCCAGGATGGACTGCATGATGGCCCCGCCGAGGTCGCGCTGCAGGTCCGCCGTCCCGGAGGCCATGCCGGCCTTGGCCACCGGCACCGACCCGGTGAGCGAGTGCGACGCCGGCGTCCCGGCGAACCCGACGCCGGCCCCGACCAGCGCGTACGCGAGGCCGACCTGCCAGTACGGGGTGCCTTCCTTCCAGAACAGGAGCATGACGAGGAAGCCGAGCAGGCAGAAGAAGTACCCGATGAGCAGGGTCATCCGGGCGCCGCGGGCCTCGACCAGCTTCGCCGACCGGGGCGCGATGAGGACCATGAACAGCGCCGCCGGGATGATCGACATGCCGGCGTCGAGCGTGGAGTACCCGAGGACGTTCTGCAGGTACTGCTGGCCGATGAACATCGCCGCCATGAGCGTGCCGAAGACGATGATCCCGGCGACCGCGGCGACCCAGAAGATGCGTCGCCCGGCGATGTGCAGGTCGTACAGCGGGTTCCGGGCGGCCCGCTGGCGCAGGACGAAGGCCGCCCCGGCGGCGACGGCGATGACAGCCAGCCCGAGCACCGCCTTGCCGGCGTCGGGCACGGCCGCGAAGTTGATGCCCAGGACCAGCGCGGCGACGAGCAGCACCGACAGGATGCCGCCGAGGTTGTCGACCGGGTCGGTGGCCTCGTTCACGTGCGCGGGAACGTACAGCACGGCCATGACCAGAGCGACGGCGGCCAGCGGCAGCGTGATCAGGAAGACCGATCCCCACCAGTAGTACTGCAGCAGGAACCCCGACAGCATCGGCCCGAGCGCGGAGATCGCACCGCCCAGCGCGGACCACAGGGCGATCGAGCGGGTCCTGGCCGGCCCCGACCACAGCGCGGCGATCAGCGCCAGCGTCGTCGGGTACGCCATGCCTGCGGACACGCCGCCGAGGATGCGGGCCGCGATGAGCACGTACTCGTTGGGCGCGTACGCGGCGAGCAGGCAGGCCGGGATCGACAGCGTGACGCCGAGGATCAGCATGAGCTTGCGGCCGTACCGGTCGCCCAGCGCGCCCAGGTACAGCACCGACGCGGCCAGGCCCAGCGAGTACCCGACCGCGATGAGGTTCAGCGACGTCTGCGACGCGTCGAACGCCTTGCCGATGTCCGGGAGGGCCACGTTGGCGACGGCCAGGTTCAGGTTCGCGACCGCGGCGACCAGGATCAGCGAGGCGAGCACCAGGCCGGCGCGCGCCGGGGCTGTGGACGCAGGAGCGGGCGGCCCCGAGGGCGTCGCCGTACCCGGACCGTCCGTGCTCGCCATGCGCACTCCGAGGGGAAGTCGATCAAGGACCGGCCCGATCCTTTCAGTCCCCGCGGACCGCCGCCACGTAAACGGGGATGTGGGACGAAATCCTCCGACGCTCAGAATTCAACTTCCCGGTCTGGCCCCGCCACCAGCCCCGGACTACGTTCGGAGGGCCGACCGGGAGGTGAGGATGTCCGCGCTCGACCTCGCCCGGCTCCAGTTCGCCTCGACCAGCATCTACCACTTCTTCTTCGTGCCGGTGACCATCGGCCTCGGCTTCCTGGTCGCGATCCTGCACACGCTCTGGTACCGGTCCGGGAACGCCCAGCACCTGCGGCTGACGAAGTTCTTCGGGACGCTGTTCCTGATCAACGTGGCGGTCGGGGTGGTCACCGGCCTGGTGCAGGAGTTCGAGTTCGGCATGAACTGGTCGGCCTACTCCCGCTTCGTCGGCGACGTGTTCGGGGCGCCGCTGGCGATGGAGGGGCTGGCGGCGTTCTTCCTGGAGTCGACGTTCATCGCGCTGTGGGTGTTCGGCTGGAACGTGCTGCCCCGGCGCGCGCACCTGGCGTCCGCGTGGCTGGTCGCGCTCGGCTCGGCCGGCTCCGCGGCGTTCATCATGGCCGCGAACTCCTGGATGCAGCACCCGGTCGGCTACACCACGAACCCCACCACCGGGCGTCCGCAGCTGTCGTCGATCAGCGCGCTGATGACGAACCCGGTCTTCGTGTGGGGGTTCGCGCACGTGCTGCTCGCGTCGCTGGTGACGGGTGCGTTCGTGATGCTCGCGGTGTCGGCGTGGTACCTGCGGCGGGGCCATGAGGTGGAGCTGTTCGAGCGGTCCGCCAAGGTGTCCGTGGCGGTGCTGCTGCCGTCCTCGTTGCTGGTCCTCATGGTCGGCAGCCACCTGGGCATCATCGAGGCCACGTACCAGCCGATGAAGATCGCTGCGGCCGAGGCGCAGTGGACCGACTGCCAGCCCTGCTCGTTCTCGGTGTTCCAGGTCGGCGGCGGCAGGAACGACGAGACGCCGACGCAGATCATCGAGATCCCGCACCTGTTGTCGCTGCTGGCCACCGGTACCTGGAACGGTGCGGTCGAGGGCCTGAACGAGGTCAACGCGCAGTACCAGCAGGAGTACGGCCCCGGGAACTACGTCCCGAACGTGTTCATCCAGTACTGGTCGATGCGGGTGATGGCTTACCTCGGCTCGCTCGGGGCGCTGCTGGCG
Organism: uncultured Actinomycetota bacterium; assembly: GCA_963711005.1. GTDB lineage: Bacteria > Actinomycetota > Actinomycetes > Prado026 > Prado026 > CAVQCJ01. The sequence goes on from CAVQCJ010000004.1 coordinate 212,978, forward strand.
CTGTGGGCCGGGTGGCTGCTCTGGCGACGCCGGCTGGGCACGTCGCGGGTGTTCCTGTGGGTCGCGACGTGGGCCGTCGTCGCCCCGTTCCTGATGAACACGGCGGGCTGGATGCTCACCGAGAACGGCCGGCAGCCGTGGCTCGTCCAGGGTCTGATGAAGACCCAGGACGGGGTGTCGCCGTCGGTCGGGGTCACCCAGATCGTGATCAGCCTGGTCGCGTTCTACGGCGTCTACCTCGCGCTGGGCGCCGTCAACATCGTCCTGATGCTGCGCTACGCGCGGCGCGGGCTCGAGCTCGAGCCGGAGCCGGTCGGGTCCGACCTCGACGACGGCTCGGGGCCGCGCGTCCCGGCCCTGACCTACTGACCACCGACCGGAGGAGGTGCGATGTCCCTGCCCGTGTTCTGGTTCGTCGTGATCGCCTTCCTGTGGACCGGGTTCTTCGTGCTGGAGGGGTTCGACTTCGGCGTCGGGATGCTGCACCAGGTCGTCGGCCGCACCGATACCGAACAACGCGTGGCCATCAACGCGATCGGGCCGTTCTGGGACGGCAACGAGGTGTGGCTGATCGTCGGTGGCGCGGGGATCTTCGCGGCCTTCCCGAGCTGGTACGCGACCTGGTTCTCCGCCCTGTACCTGGCGCTGGTGCTGCTGCTGGTCGCGCTGATCGGACGGGGTGTGTCGTTCGAGTTCCGCGGTCGTCTCGACAGCGGCCGCTGGCGCGGCACCTGGTCGTGGAGCCTGACCATCGGCAGCGCCCTCGCACCGCTGCTCATCGGGGTGGCCCTGGGCGACCTTCTCGCCGGGCTGCCGATCGACTCCAGCGAGGAGTTCACCGGCTCCACCTGGGACGTCCTGACCCCGTACGGGCTGCTGGTCGGCGTGACCCTGCTCGTGCTGTGCGTGCTGCACGGCGCGACGTTCCTCTCGCTGCGGACCGACGGCCCGGTGCGCGAGCGGGCGCACGCCGTCGCCACCCGGGTGGTGTGGCCGGCCGCGGTGCTGGTGCTCGGGTTCGCCGTGTGGACCCCGTCGCTGTCGGACGCGGGCTTCGTGCGCGGTGTGCTCCCGCCGGTGCTGGCCGTGCTCGCCGTCGTCGCCGCCGGCGTGGCGCTGCTGCGCCGCCGCGAGGGCTGGTCCTTCACCGCCACCGCGGTGACCATCGGGCTGACCGTCGTGTCGATCTTCAGCAACCTGTACCCGGACGTGATGGTCTCCAGCACCGGTGCGGCCGACAACCTCACCGTCGCCGGCACAGCCTCGGGCGAGTACGCGCTCAAGGTCATGACGGTCGTCGCGCTCGTGCTCGTCCCGGTCGTCCTGGCCTACCAGGGCTGGACGTACGTGGTGTTCCGCCGTCGGGTCAGCGGTCCGCCGCAGCCCGACGCACCAGCGGGTCCGGTCCCGGACCCGTCCGCTCCAGCCGGCGAAGGAGTCCTGGCATGAGCCTGCACGGAAAGGTGGCCATCGTCACCGGAGGCAACAGCGGCATCGGCAAGGCGGTCGTGATCGCGCTCGCCGAGCAGGGCGCCACCATCGTCATCGACTACGTGGTCGACCCGGACGCGACCGAGCAGCTGGAGAAGCAGGTCCATGCGCTCGGCGACCGGGCGCTCGGGGTGGAGGCCGACGTCAGCAAGGTCGCCGACCTGGAGATGCTCGTCGCCAAGACGGTCGAGGCGTTCGGGCGGCTCGACATCATGGTCAACAACGCCGGCATCGAGACCCGCACGTCGATCCTGACCACGACCGAGCAGCAGTACGAGCGCGTGATGGAGATCAACCTGAAGAGCGCCTTCTTCGGGACCCAGATCGCGGCGAAGCAGATGATCTCGCAGGGCTCCGGCGGGCGGATCATCAACATGACGTCCGTGCACGAGGACTGGCCGATGCCGGGCAACACGGTCTACTGCCTGTCCAAGGGCGGGATGCGGATGCTCACCCGCACCGCCGGCGTCGAGCTGGGCGAGTACGGGATCCAGGTCGTCGGCGTCGGACCGGGCGCGGTCGCGACGCCGATCAACACCTCGACCATGAACGACCCGCAGAAGATGAAGACGCTCGACGCCGCGATCCCGCTCGGCCGGATGGCCCAGCCCGAGGAGATCGCCAGCCTCGTCGCGTTCCTGGCCGACGAGGGCGCCGGCTACCTGACCGCCACGACGGTGTTCGCCGACGGCGGGATCATGCACGGCAGCCCGGGGTTGTGACCGGGCCGCACCTGGGGAGAGGACGCCCGCGATGAGCGGATCGGATGTCGTCGTGCTGGGCGGAGGGCTGGCCGGGGTGGCGGCGGCCCAGGAGCTGGGCAGCCATGGGCTGCGGGTCGTCCTGGTCGACCGCAACGACTACCACCAGTTCCAGCCGTTGCTGTACCAGGTCGCGACCTCGCAGCTGCCGGCCGAGGACGTCGCCCGCCCGCTGCGGTCGGTGTTCGCCGAGCAGCCGAGCGTCGAGGTGGTGACCGCGTCGGTGGACACGGCCAAGCTGTCCGACCACAGCCTGGCCCTCGAGGACGGCCGGACCATCTCCGGCGACTACCTCGTGGTGGCGGCCGGGGCCCGGCCGAACTTCTTCGGGATCCCCGGCGCGGCGCAGCACGCCCACCCGCTCTACAGCGTCGCCGACGCCGAGCGGCTGCGCCTGCACCTGCACGACCAGCTGCAGTCGGCCGAGCCGGACGCGGTGGTCGTCGTGGGGGCGGGGGCGACCGGGGTCGAGACCGCGGGGGCCATCGCCGAGCTGCTCGGGGCGCTGGCCCACGAGGGCCACCTGCCCAACCCGCCGGAGGTCGTGCTCGTCGACCGCGGCGGCGCGCTGCTGCCGCAGTTCTCGACCAAGGCGCACACGTACGCGGCTGACCGGCTGACCGAGGCCGGCGTCCGGCTGCGGCTCGGCGTCGGTGTGGCTGCCGTGCGCGCGGACGCCGTGGACCTGGACGACGGGACGTCCATCCGAACCGGGACCGTCGTGTGGGCCGGCGGGGAGACCGCCGCCGGCTTCGTCCAGGCGGCGGGCGTGCCGCCGGGGCCGGGGGGACGCATCGACGTGCAGCCCGATCTGCGGGTGCCGGAGATGGCCGGGGTGTACGCCGCCGGTGACGTCGCGAACATCCCGGACGGGCGCGACGGCGTGCTGCCCCAGCTGGGCTCGGTCGCCCAGCAGGGGGGCGCGTGGGCGGCCGCCAACATCCGTCGCGAGATCGACGGCAAGGCCCCGGAACCCTTCCGCTACAAGGACAAAGGCATCATGGCGATGATCGGGCGCAACGCCGCCGTCGCCGAGGTGGGCCGCCGCCGGCACGAGCTCGAGGGCCCGGTCGCCTTCGCGGCCTGGCTCGGGGTGCACGCCGTCCTACTGTCGGGAGTGCACAGTCGGACCGACGCCTTCCTGTCCTGGGCCTGGGACTACTTCGACCGTGACCACGCCGCGACCGTCGAGAGCCGGACGTCGCCGCAGCGCATCGCCTGGGGCGACGACACCGGCGACGTCCCGCACATCGTGCTCGACCAGCCACGACCGTCCGACCAGTGACCGTTCGACCAGTGACCGTTCGACCAAGGAGAGCGCCATGCCCGACCAGTACGACGTCGTGATCATCGGTTCCGGAGCGGGCGGCGGCACTCTGGCGCACCGGCTCGCGCCGTCGGGCAAGCGCATCCTCGTGCTCGAGCGCGGTGACTGGCTGCCGCGGGAGATCGAGAACTGGGACGCCACCGCGGTCTTCGTGGACAACCGTTACGTCTCGCCCGACACCTGGTACGACCACGAGGGGAAGGCCTTCCAGCCGCAGGTGCACTACTTCGTCGGCGGCGCGACGAAGTTCTACGGTGCGGCGCTGTACCGGCTGCGGCAGAAGGACTTCGGCGAGCTCCGCCACCACGGCGGCCTGTCGCCGGCCTGGCCGGTCGGGTACGACGAGTTCGAGCCGTACTACACGCAGGCCGAGGTTCTCTACCAGGTGCACGGCGCACGCGGCGAGGACCCGACCGACCCGCCGTCCGCTGCTGCGTACCCGTTCCCGCCGGTGTCGCACGAGCCGCGCATCCAGCAGCTGTTCGACGACCTCGCGAAGGTCGGCCTGCACCCGTTCCACTCCCCGTCCGGAGTGATGCTGGACGAGGCGAACCCGGCGTTCAGCGCCTGCATCCGGTGCGCCACCTGCGACGGTTTCCCCTGCCTGGTGCACGCCAAGTCCGACGCCGACGTGGTCGCGATGCGGCCGGCACTGAAGAACCCCAACGTGACGCTGGTGCGGAACGCGACCGTCCGGCGGCTGGAGACCGACGCCGCCGGGACCACGGTCACCACCGTGGTCGCCGACGTGGACGGGGTCGAGCAACGGTTCAGCGGGTCGATCGTCGTGGTGTCAGCCGGCGCGGCGAACTCGGCGAAGCTGCTGCTGGCGAGCGCCGACGACCGGCACCCGGCCGGGCTGGCCAACGGCTCGGACCAGGTCGGGCGCAACTACGTGTTCCACAACAGCCGCGCGTTCCTGGCGATCTCGACGGAGAAGAACGACACCCGGTTCCAGAAGACCCTGGGGGTGAACGACTACTACTTCGGCGACGCGGACTTCGAGTTCCCGATGGGCAACGTGCAGATGGTCGGCAAGTCCTCGGCGCCGATGTACCGGGGCGAGAAGCCGATCGAGACCAAGCTCGCACCGACCTTCTCCCTGACTGACATCGCCGAGAGAGCCGTCGACTTCTGGCTCTCCGTCGAGGACCTGCCCGAGCCGGGGAACCGGGTGACGCTCGGCGACGACGGGAACATCGTGCTGTCGTACACGCCGAACAACCGCGAGCCGATGGAGCAGCTGTACCACCGGGTGAAGAAGCACCTGAGCCACCTGGGCATGCACCCGCACCACCTGGTCCCGCGCGACGTGTACATGAAGAACGACATCCCCGTCGCCGGCTGCGCGCACCAGGCGGGCACCGTCCGGTTCGGCGACGACCCTGCCACGTCGGTGCTGGACCGCGATTGCAAGGCGCACGAGGTCGACAACCTCTACGTCGTGGACACGAGCTTCTTCCCGAGCATCGGTGCGGTGAACCCGGCGCTCACCGCCATGGCCAACGCCCTGCGCGTCGGCGACCACATCCTGCAGCGGCTCGGCTGAGGAGGCCCCCGTGACCCGTGCGAGCTCGACCTCGCCGTTCCCGCCCATCGCCGAGTACGGGTTCCTGTCCGACTGCCACACCGGAGCCCTGGTGGCTCCGGACGGCTCGGTCGACTGGTTGTGCGTGCCGCGGTTCGACAGCCCCAGCGTGTTCGGCAGCCTGCTCGATCGCGGCGCCGGGTACTTCCGGTTCGCGCCGTACGGGATCAACGTGCCGACCGCGCGCAGCTACGAGCCCGGGACCCACGTCCTGGTGACCACCTGGCACACCCCCGGCGGGTGGCTCGAGGTGCGCGACGCGCTCGTGATGGCCCCGCGGACCGGTCCGGACGCGACCACCCCGCACACGCGACCACCGGCCGACGACGACGCCGAGCATCTGTTCGTCCGCACCGCGCGGTGCATGGCCGGCAGCGTCGAGGTCGAGCTGGTGTGCGAGCCGGCGTTCGACTACGGCCGCACCCCGGCGAGCTGGGCCCTCGCCGACCAGGACGGGCACACCGCGGACGCGACCGGTGCCGGCCAGACCATCCGGCTGCACACCGACCTCACCCTCGGCGCCGAGGGGAACGCCGTGCGCGGCCGGCACGTGCTGCAGGCCGGCGAGACGGTCTTCGGCGCGCTGTCCTGGTCCAGCGTCCTGGACGGACCGGCCGACCACGTCGACGCCACCGGTCGGCTGGACGCGACCCGGGACTTCTGGCGGCGCTGGCTGGGCCGGGCCCGGATCCCGGACCACCCGCTGCGTCACTACGTCGAACGTTCCGCGCTGGTCATCAAAGGCCTCACGTACATGCCGACCGGGGCCACCGTGGCCGCCCTGACCACGTCGTTGCCCGAGACGCCCGGCGGCGAACGCAACTGGGACTACCGCTTCACCTGGATGCGCGACTCGACGTTCACCTTGCAGGCGCTGCACTACCTGCTGCTGGACTGGGAGGCCGACGAGTTCATGCAGTTCGTGGCCGACGTCGAGCCGAACGAAGACGGCGGGCTGCAGATCATGTACGGCATCGACGGCCGGCGCGACCTCACCGAGTCGACCCGGGACGACCTGTCCGGGTACGACGGCGCGCGCCCGGTCCGGGTCGGCAACGGCGCCTTCGACCAGCGGCAGAACGACGTCTACGGCGCGGTGCTGGACTCGATCCTCCTGCACACCCGGCGGGCGCAACGACTGCCGGGACGGCTGTGGCCGATCGTCCAGGCGCAGGCGGCGGGGGCGGCCCGGGTCTGGACCGAGCCGGACCAGGGCATCTGGGAGGCGCGCGGCAAGCCGCAGCACTACGTCTCCTCGAAGATCCTGTGCTGGGTGGCGATGGACCGCGCCGCCAAGCTGGCGGCGATCCGCGGCGAGCCCGACCTCGAGAAGACCTGGGCCGGGATCGCCGAGGAGATCCACGCCGACATCCTCGAGCACGGCGTCAGCGAGCGCGGCGTGCTGCGCCAGCACTACGAGACCGATGCGCTGGACGCGTCGGTCCTGCTCGCGGCGCACTTCGGGTTCCTGCCCGGGACCGACGAGCGGCTGCACGCGAGCGTGCTCGCGATCGCGGACGAGCTGTCCGAGCACGGGTTCGTGCTGCGCTACCGGACCGACGAGACCGACGACGGCCTGTCCGGCAAGGAGGGCACGTTCCTGATCTGCTCGTTCTGGCTGGTGTCCGCGCTGACGATCGTCGGTGAGATGCAGCGCGCCCGCGACCTGATGGAACGGCTGCTGCGGATCGCGTCGCCGCTGGGCCTGTACGCCGAGGAGTTCGAGGTCGACACCGCGCGGCACCTGGGCAACGTCCCGCAGGCGTTCTCGCACCTCGCGCTGATCGAGGCGGCCAGCCGGCTCATCCTGGCCGACCGGCTCGACGAGATGTCGATGTGACCGTCGCCGGGGCGCCCTCGGTCGGCCGCACATCGTCGACCCCTGCGCTGCCACCGTCCGGGACGCAGCACGTGCTCGAGCACGGGGACCGGCGGGCGGTGGTCACGCAGGTCGGCGCGACACTGCGCGAGTACACGGTCGGCGGCCGCGCGCTGCTGGACGGGTTCGGGGTGGACGAGCGGGCCACCGACGGCCGCGGACAGGTGCTGGCGCCGTGGCCGAACCGGCTCGCCGCCGGCCGCTACGTATTCGGCGGCGAGGTCGTCCAGGCCCCGCTGTCCGAGCCGGCCCGGTCCGGGGCGATCCACGGCCTGGTCCGGTGGCTGCCGTGGACCGAGCTCGAGCGCGGCTCCTCGGCGGTCACCCTCGGCTGCGTGCTGCACCCGCAGCCCGGGTACGAGTGGCGGCTGGAGCTGCAGGTCGGCTACCGGCTCGACGACGACGGGCTGACGGTGACCTGCGAATGCACGAACGTCGACCGCTCCGCGGCGCCGTTCGGGATCGGCTTCCACCCGTACCTCACGCTCGGGGTCCCGGTCGACGAGCTGCGGCTGCGGCTGCCGGCGCGCGGCGTCGTCCAGGCGGGCGACCCGGACGCCGAGCCCACCGTGGAGCCGGTGGCCGGCACGGCCGAGGACTTCCTGCTCGGCAGAGTGGTCGGCGCCAGTGTGCTGGACACGGCGTACGCCGACCTGGAGCGAGGAGCCGACGGACGAGCCGTCGCCACAGTCTCGGACGGATCGGGACGATCCGTCGGGTTGTGGGTGGACGAGAACTTCCGCTATCTCATGGTCTACACCGCGGACGGGGTCACCGCTCTGGCTCGGCGGCGCCGGGCGATCGCGGTCGAGCCGATGACCTGCCCCCCCGACGCGTTGCGCAGCGGTACCGACCTGGTCGTGCTGGAGCCGGGCGCCTCGTGGCGCGCGGAGTGGGGGATCCGGTCCTCCGACGACGAGCCGGAGTCCGCGGGCTGACCCTGACACGACGGCCGAGCTCAGGTACCGGGCAGCTCGACGACGACCTCGATGCCGACCGCGTCGGCGAGCTTGAGGGCGCCGAACAGCGCCCGGTAAGGCTTGATGCCGAAGTCGGACTGGAGCACCGTCGCGGTCCCGCGCCACGCGGAGGGTCCAGTCTGCGCGACCTCGAGCACCAGCGGCCTGGTCGTGCCGCGGACGGTGAGATCGCCCTGCAGCGTCCCGGCCCCGTCCGCTGCCACCACCCGGGTGGACTCGAAGGTCGCTCGCGGGTGCGCCGCGGCGTCCAGGAGTCGCAGCGCCGTCCGCGTGATCTCCGCGCGGTCGTCGGCTCCGAGCGGGGCGATCCCGCCGGAGCCGGACACGATGTGCAGGGAGTCCAGCTCGACCTCGACCCGGACGGTCGCGCCGGCCGGCCCCGAGCCGCCCAGCCCGAGGTGACCCGACCAGCTCTGCATCGCGATCAGCAGGTCGTGGCCCACCTTCGCCGCGACGCCCTCGCGGGTGGTCGTCAGGTGCAGGGATCCGGTGTCCGGCCCGATCAGGTACCTGCCCGCGGCCAGCGCCATGGCCGGACGCTACCCGGTCGATACACTCCGCCCCACAGGCGAGCAGGGCCGGCGACGACGGCGTCCGGGGATGGCGGAGACTCGATGACGGTGCAGGGCCAGCCGACCGACCGGCTGAGCGGACGCGAGCGGGTCTCCCGTGCCGCGTACGAGCTCTTCAGCCGGGACGGCACCCAGAGCGTCGGCGTGGACGCCGTGATCACCAGGGCCGGCGCGGCGAAGATGACGCTCTACCGCAACTTCCACTCCAAGGACGAGCTGATCCTCGACTTCCTGCAGCGACGCGAGCGGATCTGGACGCGCGAGTGGCTGCAGACCGAGGCGCTGCGCCGTGGCACGACCCCGGCCGACCACCTGCTCGGCATCTTCGACGTGTTCGGCGAGTGGTTCGGCAGCGAGGACTTCGACGGGTGCGCCTTCCTGACCACGATGATCGAGGTCAAGGACCTGGACAGCCCGGTCCGGCGGGCCTGCGTCGAGCACCTCGCCAACATCCGGACGTTCGTCGCCGGCCTCGCGGCGGAGTCCGGGATCGGCGACCCGGACCCGTTCGCCCGGCAGTGGCACATCCTCATGAAGGGCTCGATCATGGCTGCCCACGAGGGCGACATCGCCGCCGCCGCCCGGGCCCGCGAGATCGGCGTGCTGCTGCTGCGCAGCCACGGCGTGCAAGCCCGGTGACCCTCGACCCTGTGCGTCCCGCACTCCGTCCCGCCCATAAAGGAGACCGCATGAAGCCCGGCGACTACCGAGTCAGCGACCTCACCCTCGCCGACTTCGGCCGCAAGGAGATCCGGCTTGCCGAGCACGAGATGCCGGGCCTGATGTCCACCCGCGAGGAGTTCGCGCAGACGCAGCCGCTGCGCGGCGCCCGCATCGCCGGTTCGCTGCACATGACGATCCAGACCGCCGTGCTGATCGAGACGCTGGTCTCGCTCGGGGCCGACGTCCGCTGGGTCAGCTGCAACATCTTCTCGACGCAGGACCACGCTGCGGCCGCGGTCGTGGTGGGCCCGGACGGCACCTCGGACGCTCCGGCCGGCGTCCCGGTCTTCGCCTGGAAGGGCGAGACGCTCGAGGAGTACTGGTGGTGCACCGAGCGTCTCTTCGAGTTCACCGACGAGAGCGGCGGGCCGGTCGGGCCGAACATGATCCTCGACGACGGCGGGGACGCCACGCTGCTCGTGCACCGGGGCGTGGAGTTCGAGCGGGCCGGCGCGGTGCCGCAGCCCGGCCCGGAGGACCCGCACGAGTACCACGTCATCCTCGACGTGCTTCGGCGGAGCCTGGCCACCGACGCGAACCGCTTCACCCGCATCGCCGCCGACATCGTCGGCGTCACCGAGGAGACGACCACGGGTGTGCACCGGCTCTACGAGTTCGCGCGCACCGGCGAGCTGCTCTTCCCCGCCATCAACGTCAACGACTCGGTGACCAAGAGCAAGTTCGACAACAAGTACGGCTGCCGGCACTCGCTGATCGACGGCATCAACCGGGCCACCGACATGCTGATCGGGGGGAAGGTCGTCGTGGTCTTCGGTTACGGCGACGTGGGCAAGGGCTGCGCCGAGTCGTTGCGGGGACAGGGCGCCCGCGTGATCGTCACCGAGGTCGACCCGATCTGCGCGCTGCAGGCCGCGATGGACGGCTACCAGGTGACCACGCTCGAAGAGGTGGTGGGCACCGCCGACTTCTTCATCACCTGCACCGGGAACAAGGACATCATCACGGTTGCGGACATGAAGGCCATGAAGCACCAGGCGGTCGTCGGGAACATCGGCCACTTCGACAACGAGATCGACATGGCCGGTCTCGAGGGCACGCCCGGCGTCGTGCGCAACCCGATCAAGGCGCAGGTGGACGAGTGGGTCTTCCCGGCCGAGGGGGACCGGCCGGCGCACTCGATCATCGTGCTCAGCGAGGGCCGGCTGCTGAACCTCGGCAACGCCACCGGGCACCCGAGCTTCGTCATGTCGAACTCCTTCACCAACCAGGTGATCGCGCAGATGGAGCTGTTCGGGAACCGGGAGACGTACGACAGGCAGGTCTACGTCCTGCCCAAGCACCTGGACGAGAAGGTCGCCCGCCTGCACCTGGACGCGCTCGGGGTCCGCCTCACCCAGCTGAGCAAGGCGCAGGCCGAGTACATCGGGGTGCACGTGGAGGGTCCGTACAAGCCGGACTACTACCGCTACTGACGGGCGACCCACCCGGCCAGGGCCGGGCGCCTCTTGCGCGCCGGCCCGGCCGGGACGATCCTTGGCCCACCTGAACGCCCATTCAGAGAGGGCCCCGCCATGGTCGCCAGCACGTCAACCGAGCTCCTGCCGACGTCCAGCACGCTGTACTTCGGCCCCTGGTACCGCAAGTCGCCGATGTTCGAGTCGACGCTGCGGGCCGGCTGCTCGGCGTACGACATCTACAACCACATGTACCTGCCCGGCTACTACGACGACCCGGTGACCGAGTACTGGGCCCTGCTCAACGGCGTGACGCTGTGGGACGTCGGGGTCGAGCGGGTCGTCCAGATCAGCGGGCCGGACGCCTTCGAGCTCACCAACATGCTGACGTGCCGCGACCTGACCAAGTGCGCCGTCGGCCAGGGCAAGTACGTGCTGATCACCGCGCCGGACGGCGGCATCGTCAACGACCCGGTGCTGCTGCGCCGGGCCGAGGACTCGTTCTGGCTGTGCCTGGCCGACAGCGACGTCCACCTGTACGCGCTCGGGATCGCGACCGGGCGGGGCATGGACGTCGAGGTGTCGCTGCCGGACGTGCACCCCGTCCAGGTGCAGGGGCCCAAGGCCAAGGACGTCATGCGCGCGCTCGTCGGCGACGCGGTCCTGGACGTCAAGTACTACTGGACCATGGACGCCGAGATCGCGGGTGCCCCCGTCGTGATCAGCCGCACCGGCTGGACCGGCGAGGTCGGGTACGAGGTCTACCTCACCGACTCCAGCAAGGGCGCGGCGCTGTGGGACGCGATCATGACCGCGGGGGCCGAGCACGACATCCGGCCGATCGCCCCGTGCGAGGCGCGCCGGATCGAGGCCGGAATCTTCAACTACAACTCCGACATCACCCTCTCCGACAACCCGTTCCAGGTCATGGGGCTGGAGCGGCTGGTCGAGGAGCAGGACGCGGACTACATCGGCAAGGCGGCGCTGGAGCGGATCCGGGACGAGGGCGTCAGCCGCCGGCTGGTGGGCATCGAGATGCCCGGGGAGCCGCTGGCGCTGGAGATCGCCGAGGTGCGGCCGGCGCTGCACGAGGGCCGCGAGGTCGGCCGCGTCACGGACCTGATCTGGTCGCCGCGGATGGAGCGGAACATCGGCTACGTGTGGCTGCCGACCGAGCTCTCCAAGCCCGGGACGCCGTTGCAGGTGGAGGGCGCCGACGGCCGGCTGGTGGACGCGACCACGGCCGCGATCCCCTTCCTCGACCCTGGCAAGCAGGTGCCGGCCGCCTAGCCGTACCTAGCCGATGTGCAGCGCGCGGACGTCCTCGATGGTGTCCGCCTCGTCGGCGCGCTTGTCGGGGCGGTAGCGCACCACCCGGGCGAACCGCAGCGCGACGCCGCCCGGGTAGCGGGGCGAGGCCTGCACGCCGTCGAACGCGATCTCGACGACCAGCTCGGGCCGGACGAAGACCTGCCACTGGTTGCGCGACTCCTCGACCGCGAGCAGCCGGGCGGTCTGCTCGCGCAGCATCGCGTCGGTGAGCCCTTTGAACGTCTTGCCCAGCATCACGAACCCGCCGTGGTCCGGGTCGCGGGCCCCCAGGTGCAGGTTCGACAGCCAGCCCTGCCTGCGCCCGTGCCCCCACTCGGCGGCCAGCACCACCAGGTCGAGGGTGTGCACCGGCTTGACCTTCAGCCAGCCGACGCCCCGGCGGCCGGCGGCGTACGGGGTGTCGAGCGACTTCACCACGACGCCCTCGTGCCCCCGGGCGATCGCGTCGGCCAGGAACGCGCTCGCCTCGTCCGGCTCCGCGGTGACCAGCCTCGGCACCCGCAGCCCGGCCGGGACCACCCGCTCGAGCACCTCGGCGCGCCCGGCGGCGGCGACGCCCAGCAGGTCAGCGCCGTCCAGGTGCAGGACGTCGAACACGAACAGCGTCAGCGGTGTCTGCGCCCGGGCCTTCCCCACGTCGACACGGGAACCGATCCGGCTCCCGGTCTGCTGGAACGGCCGGGGCCGGCCGTCCGGGCGCAGGGCGATCGCCTCACCGTCGAGCACGACGGACCGGACCGGCAGCGTGAGCGCCGCCTCGACGAGCTCGGGCACCCGGCCGGTGATGTCGTCCAGCGTGCGGGTGAAGACGCGGACGTCGGCCGGGTCGGCGCCGGTGCGGTGGATCTGGACCCGTACCCCGTCGAGCTTCCACTCGACCGCCGCACGGCCGACCCGCGCCAGCGCGGCGGGGACGGACGCGGCGGTCTGCGCCAGCATCGGCTGCACCGGCCGTCCGACCTCGAGCTGGAACCGGGCCAGACCGGCGGCGCCGTCGGCGAACGCGGCGGCCGCGACCGGACCGACGTCGCCGCGCAGCATCACCGCCTGACGTACGTCATCGGCGGGCAGGTCGGCAGCCCTGGCGACCGCGTCGGTGACCAGCGAGGCCAGCGCGCCCTGCCGGAGCTCACCGGCAACCAGGCCGCCGAGGAAACGCTGCTCCTGCTCGGTGGCGCGCACCATCAGTGCCGACAGCAGCTCACGCCTGCGACTGTGCGAGCCTGGTCCGCTGAGCGTCGCGATCGTCTCGAAGGCTGAGTCGACCTCGAGCGCGGTGAGCGACGGCTCGGCGGCCGGCTCCGGCAGGTCGCGCAGGGACGCCCAGCCCACGCCGGTCCTGCGTTGCAGCAGCTCACCGGACAGGTACGCCACCACGACCGCCACCTCGCCGGGGTCGGCCGCGCGCAGGCAGGCCGCCAGCAGCGCGACCTTCCGGGACCGGGCGGGCGTGGCCGCGACGGCGGCCGAGGCGGCGGCGACATCGGCGAGCAGCACCCGCCCATTCTGCTGACCCGCGCCGACAACGAGGGGTCGGACGCTGCGCCGGCCGGGGCAGCCGCTGCACGCGCCGGGAGCGCGGCAGCACACAGCGTGTTCGGCTGTGCCCGCGCATGGCTGGTGCTTGTCCCGAGCGGCTGACGCCGCTGTCCGGGACGGCTACTGTCCGAGCAGTCAGCCGGCCCGGCAGGCCGGCCGTCACGACCAGCGGGGAGCAGCCGTGCGCACCGTCCAGCACCGTCCGGCGGCCTTCCTCGGCGTGGCCGCCACCGTCGTCCTGCTCGCCACCTCGCTCGCCCCTTCCGCGTCGGCGGCGAGCCCGGCTCCGGCGGCGACCGCGAGTGGCCCGGACGCGGCGGTCACGCTCAAGGTGATGTCGCAGAACATCTTCTACGGTGGCGACGACCTGGTCCCGAGCACGGAGACGTTCTGCCCGGTGGCCGACGGGTGCCCGGAGAACCTGCTGCGGATCGAGCGGGTCATCCGGATGTCCGGCGCGGACGTCGTCGGCCTGCAGGAGGCCGAGCGCAACACCGACGTCATCGCGAAGGCGTTGGGCTGGTACTCCAGCGCGCGCGACCACGTCATCTCCCGCTTCCCGATCGTCGACCCGCCGGACGGCGACGGCGTGTACGTGTTCGTCGAGCCGTCCCCCGGCCGGGTGGTAGCGGTGGCCAACGTGCACATGCCGTCCGACCCGTACGGGCCGTACGCGGTCCGCGACGGCGCGACCAGGGCGCAGGTCCTCGAGCTGGAGCGGACCGTCCGGCTGCCGGCGATCCAGACGCAGCTCACGGTGCTGCCGGCGCTGGCCGCGCAGGGCATCCCGGTCTTCCTCACCGGCGACTTCAACAGCCCGTCCTCCCTCGACTGGACGGCCGCGGTCGCGAGGGTGCGCCCCGACGTGAAGTACCCGGTCGTGTGGCCGGTGAGCAAGGCGCTGGCCGACGTGGGGCTCAGGGACTCCTACCGTGAGGCGCACCCGGACCCGGTGGCGGTGCCTGGCTTCACCTGGACCCCGGGCAGCCCCGAGGCCGACCCGCACGAGGTGTTCGACCGCATCGACTGGGTGCTGCACGCCGGTCCGGTCAGGACGCTCGCCAGCACGGTGGTCGGCGAGGTCGGCGACGTGGACGCCGGGGTGCAGTTCAGCCCGTACCCCAGCGACCACCGCGGCGTGGTCTCCACGTTCGCCGTCCGTCCGGCGGTCTCGCCGGTCCTGGTCGCACCGATGACCCGACGGCTCAGCACCGGCCAGTCGCTCGGCGTCACGTTCCACGCGCCGGGCCAGCCGGGCGAGCGGGTGGGCGTGGTCCGGGCCGGCACCGGCCCGGCGTCGATGGTGTTCAGCCTGGACACCCGAGGCCGCACCGACGGGACGCTGTTCTTCGGCGGGGCGCTGACCGCGACGCTGGCCCCCGGGGCGTACGACGTGCTGCTGCTCTCGCCGCAGTCCGAGGTTCTCTCGCGCAGCCCGTTCTGGCTCTACCCGCCCGGCACGCACGCGAGCATCAGCACCGACAGCAGCACGTACACGGTGGGCCAGCCGATCGGCGTCTCCTGGGACCACGCGCCGGGGATGGCGCTGGACTGGGTCGGGGTGTTCCGCTGCTACCCGGCCGGCTGCGCCGGCAACGGCGGCTACCTCCTGTACTGGTACACGCACACGGCCATCCGCGGCAGCGGGGTGATCGGACCCGGCGCGGACACCTTCCCCGGTGCGATCTCCTGGCCGCTGCCACCGGGCACGTACGTGGTTCGGCTGCTCACCGACGACGGCTACAAGTCGATCGCGGTGTCGGCGCGGTTCACCGTGACGGGATAGCCGGCGACCGCTCGTACACCTCGAGGTCGGTCGCCTTGACCGACAGCCAGACCGGCGCACCCGCGCGCAGCTGCAGGTCGGCGACGGCGGCCGGTGTCACGTCGACGAGCGCGTACGGCGGGCCGTCCACCTCGATCCGGACGCGGTCGGCCAGCAGCGTCAGCCCGGCGACGGTGCCCGGCCACGTGTTGCGCGCGCTGGTGCCCTCCGGCCGGGTGGTCGCGACCAGGACCGCGGACGGCCGCACCGCGACGAGCACCTGCCCGTGCGCGCCGTGGTCCGGGACGACGAACCGGCCGCCGCGGTCCAGCGCGACCTCGGCGCCGTCGGCGCGGCCCGGGTAGAGGTTGAGCCCGACCAGCCGGGCCACGTAGTCGGTCGCCGGGCGCCGCGCGACCTCACCGGGCGGCCCGTCCTGCACGATGCGCCCGTCCTCGAGGACCAGCAGGCGGTCGGCCAGGACCAGCGCCTCAAGCGGGTCGTGGGTGACGAGCAGGCTCGGTCCGGCGAAGGCGGACAGATGCCGGCGCAGCTCGTCCTGGACGTCCAGGCGGGTGCGCGCGTCGAGCGCGGACAGCGGCTCGTCCAGCAGCAGCAGCGCGGGCTCGCCGGCCAGCGCCCTGGCCAGCGCTACCCGTTGCGCCTGGCCGCCGGACAGCGCGCCGGGGCGCCGGTCGGCCAGGTCGGCCAGCCCCAGCCGGCTGAGCCACCGGCCGGCTGCGGCCCTGGCCCCCTCGCGGCCCAGCCCGGCGGAGCGCAGTGGGAACGCCACGTTGTCCTGGACGCTCAGGTGCGGGAACAGCCGGTAGTCCTGGAAGACGAACCCCACGGGACGGGCGTTGGGCTCGACGAACGCGCCGCTGCCGGCGTCGTCGAGCACCCGGTCGCCGAGGAGCACGGTGCCGGCACTCACCGGAGTCAGCCCGGCCAGTGCGCGCAGCAGCGTCGACTTGCCAGCGCCGTTGGGTCCGAGCACTCCGAGGACCTCACCGGGCGGCGCGTCGAACGCGACCGCCAGCGCGAACGACCCGCGCCGGACCAGCGCGTCGACCCGCAGCCCGTGCGGTGGCTCGCTCACTGGGTCGGGCTCCCGCGCAGCCAGTAGTCGCGCAGCCCGACCAGGACGACTACGGACGCCACCAGCAGCACCAGGCTGAGCGCGATCGCCGCGTCCGGGTCCGTCTCCAGCGCGTAGTACACCTGGATCGGCATGGTCTGCGTCCGACCGGGGAAGCTGCCCGCGAACGTGATCGTCGCGCCGAACTCGCCCAGGGCCCGGGCCCAGCACAGGACGCCGCCGGCGACCAGCGAGGGCGCGACCAGCGGCAGCGTCACCCGCCGGAACACCCCGAGCCTGGACGCGCCGAGCGTGGCGGCGGCCTCCTCGTACCCCTGGTCGGACGAGCGCAGCGCCCCCTCGACCGTGATGACCAGGAACGGCATCGCGACGAACGTCTCGGCCATCACGACGGCGAGCGGGGAGAACGGGATCGTCAGCCCGAACCACTGGTCCAGGTACCGGCCGACGAAGCCCTCGCGGCCGAACGCCAGCAGCAGCGCGACGCCGCCGACCACCGGCGGCAGCACCAGCGGCAGCGTGACCAGGGCGCGCAGGTACCGCCGGCCGGGGAACCGCCCGCGGGCCAGCACCCAGGCCAGCGGCACGCCGATCACGAAGGCCGTCGCCGTGGCCACGCTCGCTGTCCACAGCGACAGCCACAGCGCCTGCGTGACGTCGTCGGTGCGCAGGATCGAGCCGAGCCGGCCCCAGGGGGCGCGGACCACGAGCCCGACCAGCGGGAGCAGCAGGAACGCCAGCCCGATCAGGGCAGGGACGAGCAGCGGCACCGGGGTGCCGCGGGCCGACCCGCCCCGTTCGGCCCGGTGCTCCCGCTCGTCCGGCGACAGCCGGACGGGTGCGGCCAGGTTGTCCACGGCCGGACGCTACCGTCGCGAGGTCATGGCGCCTGGAACCCGTCCGCGGTCAGCACGCTCTGGCCGGCCGGGGACAGGACGTACGCGACGAACGCCGCCGCCCCGGCCGCGTTGGGCGCCTTGGTCAGCGCGGCGATGGGGTACGTCGTCGACGCGTTCACGCTGTCGGCGATCTGGACGCCGCGCACCGAGGCCCCGGCCGCCTTCACGTCGGTGACGTAGACGACGCCGGCGTCGACCTCGCCGAGCGTCACCTTGGCCAGCACCGACTTCACGTCCGGCTCCTGGGTGACCGGCGTGACGGTGATGCCGGCGTTGGTGAACACCTTCTGCGCGGTCGAGCCGCAGGGCACCTGCGACTGGCACAGCGCCACCTTGACCGAGGTCTTGGCCAGGTCGTTCACGCTGGTCACGCCAGCCGGGTTCGACGGCGGGGTGGCGATCTCCATGACGTTCTTGACGAAGTTCGTCGGGCCGCTCGCCCCACCCTTGTCCACCACCTGCTGCATGGTGCTCGTGCTCGCGGACGCGAACACGTCGGCCGGCGACCCGGAGGTGATCTGGGTCGCGAGCGCCGAGCTCGCGGCGAAGCTGAAGGTCACCTTCACGCCCGGGTTCGCGGCCTCGAACTGCTGCCCGATCGTGGTGAACGCCTCCTTGAGCGACGACGCGGCGAGCACCGTGATCGACCCGGTGACCGCCGGGGCCGACGAGCTCGCGGGCGCGCTGGACCCGGCGCCCCCGCTGCTGCTCGAACCGCAGCCGGCGAGAAGTGCGACGGACAGGCCGGCCGAGACGAGGATGAAAGCGGTTCGGCGCACGGAGGTTGGTCGCACGGAGGTTGGTCGCACAGCGGTTCGTCGCACAGCGGGCTCCTCAGGGTCGCGGGATCTCGACGGACACGTTGGTGGACTTCACGGCGGCGACGGCCAGCACGCCGGGCTCCAGACCCAGCTCGTCGGCGGCCTCCCGGCTGAGCAGCGACACGAAGCGGTGCGGGCCGGCCTGGATCTCCACCTGGGCCATCACGGTGTCCCGGACCACCTTGGTCACCAGGCCGGTGAACCGGTTGCGGACCGAGTGCGCGACCACCACCTGACGGTCGGCGTGCTCGGACCCGGCGGCGAGCTCCTCGGCGAGGCGGGCCAGCGCGACCCCCTCGACCACCTGCCGGCCGGCGGTGTCCGTGCCGGTGACGACCCGGCCGCTGTCCGCCCACCGCCGCAGGGTGTCGTCGCTGACCCCCAGCAGCTCCGCCGCTTCCTTGATCCGGTACTCGGGCACCCGTCGACTCTAACCGCACCTGCGGACCTGAGAAGTCCCAAACCCCGCAACCACGGCTGCGCTTCACCTTGGAGATCGACGCAGATCGGGCTGCGGAGATGCTTCCGAGCGACACCCGGCGAGGTGAGGCCGAGAATGGGTGGGTGGACGAGCGGCGGGGTGGGGTCGAGGACCTGGCGCGGCTGGTCGGGCCGGGAGAGGTCGCGGTGCTGTGCGGCGCCGGGCTCTCGACCGAGTCCGGCATCCCGGACTACCGCGGCCCGTCCGGTGCCGGACGCCGGGTCACCCCGATGACCTACCAGACCTTCACCCGGGACGCGGCGGCACGCCGGCGGTACTGGGCCCGCAGCCACCTCGGCTGGACACGGATCGCCGCGGCCGAGCCGAACGACGGCCACCGCGCCGTCGCCGCGCTCCAGCAGGCCGGGCTGCTCACCGGGATCGTCACGCAGAACGTGGACGGCCTGCAGCAGCGGGCCGGTGGCCGGCCGGTGCTCGAGCTGCACGGCGCGCTGTCCCGGGTGGTCTGCCTGGACTGCGGCGGTCGGTCGGACCGGCAGGACCTGGATGCCCGGCTGCGCGCGGTGAACGGCGGCTGGTCGCCGGGCTCGGGTGCGGCCAACGCCGATGCTGCCAACCCCGATGGCGACCAGGAGCTGTCCGACGAGGTCACCGCGTCGTTCGTCGTCGTGGGCTGCCGTTCCTGCGGCGGGACGCTCAAGCCGGACGTCGTCTTCTTCGGCGAGAGCGTCCCGCCGGCCCGGGTCGCCGCGGCCTTCGCGTGCGTCGAGCGGTCGCGGGCGCTGCTGGTGCTGGGCTCGTCCCTGACGGTGATGTCGGGCCGCCGGTTCGTGCTGCGCGCCGCGGCCCTCGGCATCCCGGTGGCCATCGTGAACCAGGGACCTACCCGCGGTGACGGGCACGCCGAGATGGTCGTCGACGCACCGCTCGGGTCGGTCCTCTCCGATCTTGTCGGGGCCGTCGCCGCCACCGCCCCCTAGTCTTCGCCGACATGGTCGGCTCGACGGCGGCCGCCGAGGCGGCCGACCCGGAGGACGTCCAGGCGCGCATCCGGGCGTTCCACGACATCCTGCGGCGGCAGATCGAGGCGTTCGGCGGCACGGTGGAGAAGTTCGCCGGTGACGCCGTGCTGGCGGTGTTCGGTGCCCCGGTCGCACACGAGGACGACGCGGAGCGGGCCGTGCGCGCGGGGCTGGCCATCGTCGCCGCGGTAGCCAGCCGGGCACCGGCAACAGCACCGAACGGGTCCGTGTCCGGGTCGGTGTCGCGACCGGTGAGGTGGTCGTCCCTCCGGGAGGAGGCCTTCGCACTGCTCGGTGCGGGCCGGACCGGGACGGCCGGGGACCGCGGCGACCCAACGGCAGCCCTGCTCGGCGCTCGCGACCTGTTCGACCGCCTCGGGATGCGCCTGCGCGTGGCGGAGTGCGAGGCGCTGGTGCCCTGACGCGGTGCCGGGGGGACGGCGGGCGGTCTTGTCGCTGCTGGTGATCGGGTCCATGATCGACCGCACGGCACGAGAGGGGCTGCGCACATGAAACCGACCGACGACCTGGCGGCGACGCTCGGCAAGGTCGACCTGTTCGCCGGCCTGCCGCCCAAGGTCTTCGGCCGGTTCCAGCAGGACGGCGCCCGGCACTCGTACCCGGCCGGTGACGAGGTCACCCACGAGGGGGACAAGGTCAGCGGGTTCGTCCCGTTCTCGCAGGAGGGCGTTCTCTTCCACGTGGTGCTGGCCGGATCCGGCGACGTGCGGCAAGACGGCGCCGTCATCGGCCGGGTCGGCCCGGGCGACTACTTCGGGGAGCTGTCGCTCATCGACGGCGGTCCGCGGACGGCGGACGTGGTCGCCGGGGCGGACGGCCTGGAGACGTTCGCCCTGACCAAGTGGACGTTCGAGGACCTGCTCCGGGACCACCCCGAGGTGGCGGTTTCGATGCTCCGGGTGATGACGGCGCGACTGCGCCGCTGCGAGGCCGCCCAACGCCAGGGCGGCTGAGCGGCGCCGAACCTCGGCGATTGGCTGTCGGTCACCTGTTACCGATATATTTGCTGTCCAATCCCACTTAGGCAGCGATTCTTTCGGCAGAAGGCGGCGACGATGACCGATCTTGCAGATCTTCCTCTCGAGACGGCCGCGTCGTCCGACCCGAGGGCGGCGCTGGCCGGGCATCCCGGCTGGGTCCGCCTCAAAGGCGCCGTCGAGGCCGTGCGGACGATGCAGTCGGCGGACGGCTCCGTCGACGGCAGTGCCCACGACCTGTCCCGTGCGGCCGCACTGGTCGACGAGGTCGCGGCCGGCGTCGGCGAGCTCGCGCCCTCGCTGCCGCACGACGCCGCGTACCTGCGGGCCGTGGTCACCGACCTGCGCCGCTGGGTGGCCGAAGGCTTCGCGGTGCCGGACTTCCTGGACTCGCTGCTGGAGTTCCACCCCGAGCGGCACCGTGTCGACGGGCTCGAGCACCTCGTGGTGTTCCCCATGTACACCCAGAACGGGAACCCCGACCGCAACCTCGAGGCGGTCCTGCTGCGCGTGGTCTGGCCGGAGTGGGTCGCCCGGATCGAGGCCGAGCAGTTCCGGAACCCGATGTTCGTCCCGGTCGCCTTCACCGACTTCACCAGTGGGTACGACACCTTCTCGGCCGTGCTGTTCCCCGAGACGGTCGCGGTGCGCGAGGTCCCGGTGTTCACCTGGGGCGCGATCTTCTGCGACCGCGAGGCGGCTCGCTTCCGCCGCGTCGTCTCCGCCGCGGTCGACGCGCTGCGGGTAGACCTCCCGGCGGACGCCGCGCTGCTGCTGTCCCACCAGGAGCTGGCGCAGGAGACGTTCGTCCTGTGGGACCTCGTGCACGACCGGGCGCACAGCCGCGGCGATCTGCCGTTCGACCCGTTCATGATCAAGCAGCGGATGCCGTTCTGGCTGTACGCGCTCGAGGAGCTGCGCTGCGACCTCACCGCCTTCCGGGCCGCCGTGGACCTCGAGCGCGCAGGTGTCGCCAGGGCCCGGCTGGTGCAGTACGCCGTGGTGTTCGACCGGGCGCTGCGCTTCCCGCTGTCCGGGACCAGGGTGCGCAATTACGACGGGCTCGGCGGCCAGCTGCTCTTCGCGTACCTGCGGCAGAACGGCGCAGTCAGCTGGACCGACAACGCCCTGCACGTCGACTGGGCGCGGCTGCCCGAGGTCGTGCTCGCCCTGCTCGCCGAGATCGAGGAGCTGTACTGGCGCAGCATCGACCGCCCCAAGGTCTCGCACTGGCTGGCGGCCTACGACCTCGTGACCACGTACGTCGAGCCGCACCCGGCCTCGTTGTGGGCCCAGGGCGCCGGCGCGCTGCCGTGGGAGGGTGCTCCCAAGGAGCTCACCGACGCGGTCCGCCCGGACGAGTTCCCGCTGAGCATGTTCTTCGAGACACTGAACAAGAAGATCGGTGCCGTCATCGAGTCGACCCGAGGGATCCGCCCATGAGCCTCCCCCCAAGCGCTGTCGTCGTCACCGGCGCCGGGGGTCCGGCCGGTCAGGCCGTCGTCCGCCGGCTGGTGACCGGCGGCGCCCGGGTGGTCGGCGCCGACGCGCACGAGGAACGGCTGGCCGAGGTCGGCGCGTCGCTGGGCGACGATGCCGACCGGTTCACCGGACACGTCGTGGACCTCGTCGACGAAGCCGCGACCCGGGCCTGGGCGGCCGGTCTCGGACCGGTCGACGGCGTCGTGCACCTGGTGGGCGGCTACCGCGGCGGGTCGGTGTTCGCCGACAACACGCTGGCGGACTGGCTGGTCCTGCACGACCTGCTGATCCGCACCGTGCAGAACGTCACGCTCGCCTTCCACGACCAGCTGGTCGGCTCGCCGCAGGGTCGGTTCGCGCTGGTCTCGGCGACCGCGGCCGCCGCCCCGAGCGCCGGCGCGGCCGGCTACGCGGCCGCCAAGGCCGCCGCCGAGGTCTGGACACTGGCGCTCGCTGACTCGTTCCGCCGGCTGCAGTCCGGCCGCGCGGAAGACCCGCAGCCGCAGACGGCCGCCGCTACGGTGCTGGTCGTGAAGGCGCTCGTCCACGACGGCCTGCGGGCCGCCAAGCCCGAGGCCACGTTCCCCGGGTACACCGATGTCAAGGACCTCGCCGACGCCATCGCGGGTCTGTGGGGCGCCGACGCCGCCGACGTCAACGGCCGGCGTCTGGTGCTGGCGCCGTGACCCGGCACGACCGCTCGGTGCGCGGCTTCGCGAGCGACAACTACTCCGGCGTCCACCCCGAGGTGCTCGAGGCGATGACCGCGGCCAACGGCGGGCACCAGACGAGCTACGGCGACGACGAGTACACCGAGCACCTGCAGGAGCTGTTCCAGCGGCACTTCGGCCCGACCGCGGCGGCGTACCCGGTCTTCAACGGGACCGGCGCCAACGTCGTGTCGCTGCAGTCCATGACGTCGCGGTGGGCCTCGGTGGTGTGCACGTCGACCGCACACATCCACGTGGACGAGTGCGGTGCCCCCGAGAAGGTCGGCGGGCTGAAGCTGCTGCCGGTCCGTAGCCCGGACGGCAAGCTGACGCCGGCCCTGGTCGACCAGGAGGCGCGCGGCTTCGACGACGTGCACCGCGCCCAGCCGCAGGTCGTGAGCATCACCCAGACGACCGAGCTGGGCACCGCGTACTCCGTCGACGAGCTCGCCGCGCTGTGCGAGCACGCGCACGGGCTGGGGATGCGCGTGCACCTGGACGGGGCGCGGATCTCCAACGCCGCCGCCTCGCTGGGGGTGCCGCTGCGCGCGTTCACGACCGACGTCGGCGTGGACGTGCTCTCGTTCGGCGGTACCAAGAACGGCCTCATGCTCGGCGAGGTCGTCGTGGTGCTGAACCCGGCGGCCGCGTCCGGCGTCGAGTACGTCCGCAAGTCGTCGATGCAGCTGGCGTCGAAGATGCGGTTCGTCTCGGCCCAGTTCGAGGCCTTGCTCGGGACGGACCTGTGGCTGCGCAACGCGACGCACGCCAACGCGATGGCGCAGCGGCTCGAGGCCGCCGTCCGCGGCATCGAAGGCGTGGCCGTGCAGCGGCCGGTGCAGGCCAACGCCGTCTTCGCCGTGCTGCCCAAACCGGTCACCGCCCGGCTGCAGAAGCGGTTCAGGTTCTACACGTGGGACGAGGCGACCGGTGAGGTCCGCTGGATGACGACCTTCGACACCACCGAGGCCGACGTGGACGCGTTCGCCGCGGCCATCCGCGAGGAGATGGCCGCAGGCTGACCGCGGCACCCGGCGACTCCTGACTCGCGGAACAGTAGAGGGGTGCGCGGCGCGACCGGTCGGCCGTAGGGTGTCGGGCATGCCAGCGCCCGTCCTGCCCGCCCGCGCCCGGATCGTCGTCATCGGGGGCGGGGTGATCGGCAGCTCCGTGGCCTACCACCTCGCCCATCTCGGTCAGGACGTCGTGCTGCTCGAGCGCGACCGGCTCACCTCCGGGACGACCTGGCACGCGGCCGGGCTCATGGTTTGCTTCGGCTCGACGTCGGAGACGTCCACCGAGCTGCGCAAGTACACCCGGGACCTGTACACCCGGCTGGAGGCGGAGACCGGTCAGTCGAGCGGCTTCAAGCCGGTCGGGTTCATCGAGCTGGCGACCGACCCGGACCGGCTCGAGGAGTACCGCCGGGTGTCCGCGTTCAACCGGTTGTGCGGGGTCGACGTGCACGAGATCTCGGCCCGCGAGGTCGAGGACCTGTTCCCACTGGCCCGCACCGACGACGTGCTCGCCGGTTTCTATGTCCCCGACGACGGCCGGGCCAACCCGGTCGACGCGACGATGGCCCTGGCCAAGGGCGCCCGGATGGCTGGTGCCAAGGTCTTCGAGGGCGTGCCGGTGCTCGACGTGCTCACGGTGCGCGGAGCCGTGGCCGGCGTGCGCACCCCGTACGGCGACATCGAGGCCGAGTACGTCGTCAACTGCGCCGGGATGTGGGCTCGACAGCTCGGCGCCAAGTCCGGCGTGAGCATCCCGCTGCAGGCGGCCGAGCACTACTACCTGATCACCGAGCCGCTGGACGGCGTCGACGGTTCGCTGCCGGTGCTCGAGGACCCGGCGAACTTCGGGTACTTCCGCGAGGAGGGCGGCGGGCTGATGCTCGGTCTCTTCGAGACCGTGTGCGCGCCGTGGAACGTCGGCGGCATCCCCGACGACTTCTCTTTCGGCGAGCTGGCGCCGGACTGGGACCGGATGACGCCGTACCTCGAGGCGGCGATGTCGCGGATCCCGATCTCGATGGAGGCCGGCGTCCGCAAGTTCTTCTGCGGGCCGGAGAGCTTCACCCCCGACCTAGCCCCGGTCGTCGGCGAGGCGCCCGAGCTGCGGCACTACTTCGTCGCGGCCGGGCTCAACTCGATCGGCATCCTCACCGGCGGCGGCCTGGGCCGGGCAGTGGCACACTGGATCGTCGAGGGCCGTCCGGACATCGACGTCACCGGGATGAACATCGACCGGCTGCACGCGTACCAGACCAACCCCGAGTACCGGGCGACCCGCACGGTCGAGTCGCTCGGCATGGTCTACCAGTGCCACTACCCGGGTCGCTCGATGAAGACCGCGCGGGGTGCCAAGCGTTCGGCGGTGCACGACCGGCTCGTGGACGCCCGCGCGTACTTCAAGGACGTCAGCGGCTGGGAGAGCCCGGACTGGTACGCCCCGGAGGGCGTCGAGCCGGTGGCCGGCCCGCTCTCGTGGGGACGGCAGGACTGGTGGCCGTACTGGGAGGCCGAGCACCACGCGGCCCGCGACGGCGTGATCCTCATGGACATGTCGTTCATGTCCAAGTTCGCGGTCGAGGGCCGCGACGCCGGACACCTGCTCGACCAGCTCTCGGCCAACCGCGTCGACGCCGAGCCGGGCCTGATCACGTACACGCCCTGGCTGAACGAGGCCGGCACGCTCGAGGCCGACCTGACGGTCACCAAGCTGGACGACGGGCAGTTCTGGGTGGTCGCCTCGGACACCGCGCACCGGCACGTGCTGACCAGGATCCGGCGGCACATCACCGACGACTTGCAGGTGCACGTCGCGGACCACACGTCCGGGTTCGCGCAGCTCAACGTCCAGGGACCGCGCTCGCGCGAGCTGGTCCAGTCGCTGACGACGGCGGACCTGTCCGACGCGGCGTTCCCGTACCGCGCCGCCCGCGAGATCGACCTCGGCTTCGCCCGGGTGCTGTGCGTGCGGATCACCTACCTCGGCGAGCTCGGCTACGAGCTGTACGTGCCGACCGAGCAGGCGGTGCACGTGTACGACCGGGTCGTGTCCGCCGGCGCGGCGGTCGGCCTGCGGCACGCCGGGCTCAAGGCGCTGTCGAGCCTGCGGATGGAGAAGGGCTACCGCGACTACGGCCACGACATCGACAACACCGACTCCGTGCTCGAAGCCGGGCTCGGCTTCGTCGTCGACCTGGACAAGCCCGGCGGGTTCGTCGGCCGGGACGCGGTGGTGGCCCGCAAGGCGGCCGGTCCGTTGACCCGGCGGCTGCTCCAGGTCCAGGTGCTCGACCCGCAGCCGCAGCTGTTCCATGCCGAGGTCGTGCTCCGCGACGGCCGCCCGGTCGGCTACGTCCGGGCCGCGTCCTACGGCTTCACGCTCGGCGGTGCGATCGGACTGGCCATGGTCGACGCGGGCGAGCCGCTCGACCAGGGCTGGGTCGACGCCGGGACGTGGGAGGTCGACATCGCCGCGACCCGCTACCCCGCGACGGCTTCGTTGCGGCCGCTCTACGACCCGAAGAACGAGCGCGTCCGCGGCTGACGAGCTAGCCGGTCAGGTCGGCCGGGGCCCGCATCCGCCACGCGTCGGTCACCAGCTCGGCGAGGCGTTCGACGTCCACTTCTGCCAGCCGGACCATCACCAGCGGCCAGCCGTCGTACCCCGGCGTGGTGAAGAAGACGGCGGGCTCGCCGAGCAGGAGCGCCTGCTTCTCGGCCTCGTCGCCGACGTACAGCACCGCGATGTCGACCCGGATGACGCGCGCCCGGCCCGGCGTGCGCTCGGGGTAGGACCAGACGAAGCCCTTGTCCGCCACCCGGAAGTCGAAGCCGTCGCTGTCGATCTCGACCACGTGCGGCAAGGCCAGCGCCAGGCGGCGTACGTCGTCGGCGTCTGCCATCGAGCTCCCATCCCGGTCGGTCCGGCTCCGCAGGCCCAGGCTAGGAGCCTGACCCGACACCGGACCGCGCCGCCGCAAGGTCCAGCTCGAGCACCACCTCGCCCTGGTGCACCTCGCCGGTGATCCGGAAGCCCTGCTCGACGTAGAAGCCCACGGGCGAGGCCGGACCCGGCACCGCCGAGGTGATCAGCACCCGAGCGTCCGGCCGGGTGCACACGTGCTCGACCACCAGTCGCAGCGCCGCGCTGCCGTACCCCCGGCCCTGGTGGCGCCGGTCGACGAGCAGGCGCCAGAGGTAGTACGGGCCGAGGTAGTCGGGGTTCACCACGGTGATGCCGTCGCTGATCATCACGAAGCCGACCGGCTCGTCGCCCGCGTACACCGCCCGGTACCACGGACGCGCGTCCGGCGTCTGCGCCGCCTCGACCAGCGAGTCGGCGACTCCGGCGACGTAGTCGCTCTGGTCGTCGGTGACCGACAGCGCCTCGATGGTCGACCGGTTCTGCGGCGTGATCTCGCACAGCGTCACGCCTGCCGTCTGGTCCGTCATGCCACCATCCACCCATCGTCCGGCATGCCCAGTCGGGCAGCGGCGAAGCCATCCTCCCGGACGCGCGCGTACCGAGTCAGTGCAGCGACGATCCCGGCCGCTCCCTGCATCCATCCGACGCCCGGGTCCTGGTCCGGCGGGTCCGCTCGGTGCTCGCGGAACCGCCACTGGCGCAGGCTGCTGTCGGCCGGGCTCGGCACCGAGTGCTCGACCAGGGCGGCGGCCAGCTCGTCCGCGAACGCCAGGTGCGTGGCGTCCCCGGTGCCTTGGGCGTGGTCCAGCGTCGAGCTGAGGACTCCCGCGGTTCCGCAGCACCGTCCGTCGTTGTCCCAGAAGCCTGGGCGCAGCCGCGCGGGCAGACCACTCGTGCGGACGCTGCGGGCGGCACGGTCGATCCACTCCGTGCACGAACGGCCCGCGACGGAGTCGACACCGGCGACGCGCAGCGCGCCGAACAGGTTGGCGGTGCCGGTGGGACCGTGGCACCAGCCGTACGTGTACGGCTCCGTGTCGCCATCGACTGGCGGCACCTGCAGGGGGAGCCGGAACCCCCCGTCCGCGGTGTCGGCCATGCCGACCAGGTGCTCGGCGCCCAGCCGGGCCACCTCCACCAGGTCGGGGCGGCCGAGCTGGTGGCCGGCCACCGCGAGCGCCGTCGCGACGCCGGCGGTCCCGTGCGAGTAGTTCGGCATCACCCGCTCCCGGTCGCGCTCGTCCATCTTCCAGGCCAGCCCGTGCGCGGCCGGTCTGGCTCTGCCGACCAGCGCGTCGGCCCCCACGGCGACCAGCTCGTCCACCCGTGCGCCACCGAACCAGGCGCAGGCCAGCACCACACCGGCGTCGCCGAGGACCAGGTCGTTCACCGGGCTGGTCAGGTCGTCGAAGATCGGCGACGGCCACCCGCTCTCGGTCATGCGGTCTTCGAGGCGGTCCAGCACGCTGCTCGCGGCCGACCGGTCGAGGACCGCGACGGCGGCCAGGCTGCCCGCCTGACCGACGTACAGGCTGCAGTCACCGCCGGTCTCCGCGACGCTCAGCCGCGCAACGATCGCGTCTGCCAGCCGCTGCTCGTCGGCGGTCCATCCCCGCATGAGCCTGATCTCGCCCAGCGCCGGCGCGAGTCCGGCGATCCCGTCGTACAGGCAGTCGCGGTCAGGCGGCGGTGCAGACGGAAAGTCCCCGGAGGTCGGCACGGTCAGCGGGATCCACGGTCCGTCCGCGTCCCATGCCACCTGCTCCAGCACCCAGGCCCAGGCCGCCGCCGCGCACTCGCCCGCGGCCTGAACGTCCGCCTCCGCCACCCGAGACATCTTGCCGGTCGACGGGACAGGATGGGGCGCATGACCAACTCTTCGAAGGGCGCGGTACGGACACCGAGCGCCGAGGCCGTCTACGGCCTCGGGACGATCGGCGCCCTCGTCTACTACTGGCAGCACGCTAGCGGTTTCTGGCCGCACATCTGGGCCGTCATCGAGGCCATCCTGTGGCCGGCGTTCGTCGTCTACGACCTCCTGACCCATATGGCCCGCTGAGGACCCGGCTGGGTAGCGTGCCGGTCGTGGCTGACATCGAGGTGCCGACCGAGCCTCCCGTGGCGGGCGACGAGCTCGCCACCCTTCTGGGCACCCTCGAGCGCAACCGCCGGACGTTCGCGTGGAAGACCGGCGGCCTCGACGCGGACGGCCTGCGGGCGACGACCGGAGCGTCGACGATGACGCTGGGCGGGTTGCTGAAGCACCTTGCGCTGGTGGAGGACGACTGGTTCGCGGTGAAGCTGCGGGGTGAGCCGCTGGGTGAGCCGTGGGACGCGGTGGACTGGGACGCGGACGCCGACTGGGAGTGGAGGTCGGCGGCCGACGACACCCCGGAGCAGCTCTACGAGCTCTGGAACGCTGCCGTGGTGCGGTCGCGCCGAGTCGTGGCCGAGGCCTGTGCCGAGGGAGGGCTCGACCAGCCCGCGCGCTTCTCCTGGCCCGACGGCCGGACCCCGAGCCTGCGCCGGATCATCGTCGACATGATCGAGGAGTACGCCCGTCACGTCGGTCACGCCGACCTCATCCGCGAGTCGGTCGACGGGCTGGTCGGCGAGGACGCTCCCCGGTGACCAGGGCGATGTCGGTCATGCGGCTGTGCTGTGGGCGTGTCTGAGCCAGGGTGGTGGGGTGAAGTCGGGTAGGCCGTGGTCGTCGATACGCACCGACCAGCCGCGGTGGTGGACGGTGTCGTGGTGATGTCCGCATTACAGGACCAGGTTGCTCGACGCCGGTGAGCTGCCGAGTCCAGTGCCTGGGCTCGGCTGGTGAGAGTGAGCGGCCCTCTGGCTTCTGCTGGCAATGACAAGTTGCGTGGCCGGCGGGATCGAGACGCCGTACTCCGGACGGACGAGGTTGGTCAGAATGCCGAGCCACGATTGTCCGAGGGCGAAAGCCGGAGCTCGTTCACCGCACCGATCCGCACATTATGTGCTCGCGGGACAGTCGCGCCCCCGGCACACTCGTCGCCGTGTCCCGGAGCCGCCTCATCGACCAGTGGGAGTCCGACCTGCGGGGCCTCACCGATCAGGGCGTCCGAGACCGGCTGGCGCTGGCGACCAAGAACGCCGCCGACTCGCTGGGCGGCCGTGGACGGAACCCCAAGGCCGCTCGGATGTGGCGAGAGAAGGCAGCCCGGGCTGAGGCGGAGCTGGAACGTAGAGAGCTCGCTCGGTAGCCCGCTATCGGTACTTTCCCGAGTGCCCAGATCGGCGGCAGGATCTGAACCGTGTCGGGCGCGCGGTGAGATCTCGCTGAGGTCGGCTCAGGAAGGCCATACGTGAGGTGAGGACCCAAGGATGGTGGTCGTGAAATGAGCGGCAAGGTGGTCGTGAACAGGTGCATGTCGCTTGACGGCTTCATCGCCGGTCCCGGCCATTCGATGGACTGGGGGGATGGTCGCGCTCTCGCCGACTTCGTGGCACCGGACGATTTCGCGGAGATCGCGGCGGCCACGGGCGCCATGCTCGTCGGCCGGCGGACTTGGGAGGTAGGCGAACGAATGGAGGCCGAGGAGCCGGGCAGCGTCGACTACCCCTTCTCCGGACCCATGTTCGTTCTCACCCATAGGCCGCTGGAGCGGCCGGACCCGGAGGTCCGGATCCTCTCCGGCGACATCGGGGAAGCGGTCGCCACGGCACGCGACGCTGCGGGCGGCAAGAACCTCGAAGTCCTCGGCGCCGACGTGGCCGGCCAGTGCCTCCAGCGGGGGCTCGTCGACGAGATTCTGGTGTATGTACTGCCGGTGCTGCTCGGTGACGGGATTCGCTTCTCGTCCCCGGACGTCGCGAGGACAGACCTAGAACCGATCAGCAGCACGCGGTCGGGCGACGCCACCATCCTCCGCTTCCGCGTCCGCAGCCAGTCCGATCCGACTGTCGGATAAAGCCGGTTCGGTCCGCCACGACCCGCCCGAGATTGCCCGGTTATCGCGCTCCGAGGATCGCGGTTCGGAGGGGTCTGACTACCGATGAACGAGGTTGGACAAGGCGGTTGGGCCGCCTTGGGACCAGTGTCGGGACGTGGTGGGCGTCGGTCCAGGACTCCGGCCGGTCGCAGCCGGGGAAGGCGCAGCGGTGGTCGCGTTGGGTCACGGCCCTTCGGATCGAACAGCGCGATGGCGGCGGTGATGACGTGAGCGTGGTCCACGGTGATCGCCGCCTCCGCCAGGGCCGATGCGGTGACTGAGTGGGCGTCCAACGCCCGGGCCAGGTGGACCTGGCGGCGAGCCGGCCCGTGGTTCATCTTCAGCCGGGCCTTGAGCCACCCCCGGGTGGTGGGTGCACCGGCGTCGGGGGCCAGCCCCCGGACGTCGATCTCCGCGAGCCGGCGCAGCGCCTGCGCGTTGAGCTGGGTGATGAGTATGTACAGGTTCTCGGTGTCGGCGATCAGGTCCCCGGCCAGGACGCCGACCAGGGGCTGGTCGGCATGACCAGAACCTTACCCGACCCCGCCGACGCCGAACCGCCGAAAGTTGTGTATCCACAACAACTTCTCGCGATCTGGTGTGCACTCAGCACCAAGCCGCGGACTGATCCCACAACGCCGTGGCGAGCCCCACATCGCCGGCCTGCCGATGCGTCCGGCCACCAGCCGACAACCTGTCGAAGTACGTTCCGCTCGGTGCCGGGACCTCCGCGACCGAAGCCAGGAACTCCAGCGGCGCCGCACCCTCCGCCTGGCTCACGAGCATGCGGCTCATCGGTGTCCGGTAGACCAGCCCGACCATCGAGCCGCTGTCCCGGCCGAATCTCGTCGCGACCGCACCCGGGTGCACGGCGTACGCGCTGATCCCCGTACCGTCGGTCCGTCGCGCGAGCTCTTCCGCGAACAGGATGTTCTCCAGCTTCGTCGTCCCGTACGCACGCATCGAGCTCCAGCGTCGTCGTTCCCAGTCGAGGTCGTCGATCCGGATGTCGCCCCACAGGTTCGCGCCGCTCGACGTGACGACCACCCGGACCGGCCTCGTGCGCGCCGACTCGACCAGCCGTTCCATCAGCAGAGTCGTCAGCGCGAACCCGGCCAGGTGGTTCACCTGGAACGTGGTCTCGTGACCGTCGTCGGTCGTGCGGCGGCGCGGAAAGATGGCACCGGCGTTCAGCATCAGCACGTCGATCCGCGGGCAGGTGGACAGCAGATACTCAGCAGCCGTACGGACCTCGCGCAGGCGAGCGAAGTCGGCGACCACGGGTTCGGTGCCCAGCCGCGTCGCCACCTGAGCCGTACGCTCCGGCGAACGACCCATCGCGAGCACGGTCGCCCCGCGCGCGGCCAACGACAGGGCGGCCGTCGCGCCGATGCCCGAGCTGGCGCCGGTCACGACGATCGTCCGGCCGACGAGGTCGCTGGCCGACATGGCACCGACGCTACGTCAACGCTCGCAGGCCACCGGTGGTCGCGGCGCAGGTTGCCCCAAGGTTGGCCCGAAAGGTTCGTGGTGCGGGTCGCAACCGCGGCACCGTGCCACTGAAGGACCAGGAGGCACCGTCATGGACGACTCCCCACGACAGACCACCACCGGGCCTGCCCCACCGGGCTCCCGTCGGCGACGGATGCTGTACGTCGGCGGGCTGCTCGCGGCCGGGACGCTGGCCGGCGGCATCCTCGCCGGGACCGTGAGCGCGTCGGCCGCGGGCAGCAGTCCGTCCGCCGCTCCGTCCGGAGCACCGTCGGGTGCGCCGGCCGGTGCTCCCGCGGGCGCTGGGTCGGGTGCGCCGAACGCCATGTCCGCGAAGCCGGTCCGCAGCGACGAGAAGGCGCTGTCGACCGACGATGCGGCGAAGGTGACGGCGGCCGCGCTGAAGGCCGTCCCGGGCGGAGCGGTCTACCGCGTCGAGACCGACGCCGGTGACGGGGTGTACGAGGCGCACATGAAGAAGGCCGACGGGACGCCGGTCACGGTGAAGCTGAACGCGGACTTCGCCGTCACCAAGGTCGAGTCCGGCATGGGTCAGGGCGACCCCGCCACTGGCCAGCGGGCCTCGACCTCGACGCCCTAGCGGCCGACCGGCCCCGGCGCGGAAAGCCCTTCCGTGCCGGGGTCGGGAACCCCCCAGGTGAACCGCTGCGTGTGGATGCCGAAGTACGGCGACACCGAGGTGCCGATGACGCCCGGCACGTGCCGGATCTGCTCGTTGACGACGTCGAAGAGCTCGTCGTTGGACCGGCAGACGAGCTCGGCGAGCAGGTCCTGCACGCCGGTCGTCAGGACGAGGTAGATGACGTTGTCGATCGCGGCGACGGCGTCGGCGACCTGGCGCACGTCGCCGCTGGTGGTGATCGCGACCATGGCCATCACGGGGTACCCGAGGGCGATCGGGTCGGTGACGGCGACGACCTGCAGCACGCCCGCATCGGCGAGGCGCTGCACGCGCAGCCGTACGGCCGGCGCCGACAGCCCGACCGCGCCGGCCATCGCGGCGTACGAGACGCGGCCGTCGACCTGCAGCATGCGCAGCAGCTGGCGGTCGACGTGGTCGAGCGGTGCGCCGGTCGTCGCGCTCACCACCGGGTCACCCACGTTCCTCGGCGATGCTGTTGCCGCCGTCCACGGCGATGCACTGACCGGTGACGTAGGCCGCGCCCGGGCTGCACAGGAAGGCCACCAGCGCCGCCACCTCGTCCGGCTGCCCGCTGCGGCGCAGCGGCGACGCGCGGCCCTGGAGGACCTCGTCGTCCTCCTGGCTGGCGGTGGCGATCCAGCCGGGCGCGACCGCGTTGACCGTGACGCCGTCGGCCGCCGCGTCGAGCGCGACCGCGCGGGCCAGCCCGACCATCGCGGCCTTCGCCGATGCGTACGCCACGTTGTCGCGCATCGCCATGACCGGTCCGGTGACGGAGGCGACCATGACAACGCGTCCCCAGCCGCCGGCGCGCATGTCCGGCAGGGCGGCGCGGGTGGTCAGGAAGGCCGTGCCGAGGTTGCGGCGCAACGAGTCCTCCCAGCCCTGCACCGACACGTCGCCGATGGCGCCGTTGCCCAGCGCCGCCGCGGGGACCCCGACGCCGGTCATGCCCGCGTTGTTCACGAGCACGGCGACCGGGCCGAGCGCCGCGCGGGTCCCGTCGACCACGGCCAGGGCCTGGTCGGGGTCGGTGAGGTCGGCGACCGCGCCGTGGGTCCGCCGCCCGGAGGCCGCGCCGAGCTCCGCCGCGCGCGCGTACACCCGGTCCGTGGTCGAGGTGACCGTGACGTCCGCGCCCAGCGCGGCCAGCATCCGCGCGCAGGCGAACCCGATGCCGTCGGCCGAGCCCGCCCCGGTCACCAGAGCGACCCGGCCGGACAGGTCGAGGGCGGCCGGGAGCACGGCTCAGCCCTCGGCCGCGGCGGCGTCGCCGACCAGGTCGGCGACGGCTCCGGCGAACAGCCGGGTGTGCCGGTCGACGTCCTCCTGCCGGGTGTCCGGGCTCATCAGCGCCATGTTGTGGAACGGAGTGATGAGCACGCCGCGGTTGACCAGGTACAGGTGCAGGTACTCGTCGAGCGCGTCGTCGGTCGCGGCCGCCGCCTCGGTGCCGTTGCGCGGAGCGGGTGACGCGAACCGGTACTCGGAGCGGGCACCGAGCTGGCTGACCGACCAGTGCAGGTGGTGCGCGTCGATCGCGTCCTGAACCCCACGGGTGAACGACGTGGCCAGGTCGGTCATGCCGGCGAACGCCTCGTCGGTGAGGACGTGCTCGAGCGTGGCGCGCATGGCCGCGACGGACAGCGCGTTGCCGGCGAGCGTGCCGCCGACGCCGCCGACGTCGACGAGGTCGGCCTCCGGGTGCGCGCCGATGTCGTGCGCGAGCTTCTCGGTGATGCCGTACGCACCGCTGGGGATGCCGCCGCCGATGCTCTTGCCGATGACGAAGATGTCCGGCCGCAGCCCCCACTCGCGGGTGGCGCCGCCCGCCCCGGCCGAGATCGTGTGCGTCTCGTCGATGATCAGCAGCGCGCCGTACTTCGTCGCCAGCTCGCGCAGCCCGGCCATGAAGCCGGGCTCGGGCAGCACGATGCCGATGTTCGTCAGCGCCGGCTCGGTGAGGATCGCGGCGACGTCGCCGTGCGCGAGCTGGCGCTCGACGCCGGCCAGGTCGTTGAACTCGGCGACGCGCGAGGTCAACGCGACCGGGACGGGTGCGCCCGCGTTGCCGGGGCGTTCGACGGCCTCCCCGTCCGGGCCGGGAACCGCGAACGCCTCGTCGACGGAGCCGTGGTAGCAGTACGCGAACGTCAGGATCTTCGGCCGGCCGGTGGCCAGGCGCGCCAGCCTGAGCGCCCAGCGGTTCGCGTCGGTCGCGGTGAGCGTGAACGACCACAGCGGAAGCCCGAACCTGCGGGTGAGCTCGGCCCCGACCCACTCGGCCTCGGCCGTGGGCAGCATCGTGGTGATGCCGCCCTGCTCGCCCATGCGCTCGACCACCGCCTGCACGGTGGCCTTCGGGCTGTGGCCGGCCATCGCGCCGGTGTCGCCGAGCGCGAAGTCGACGTACTCGAGCCCGTCGACGTCGGTGATGCGGTTGCCGGACGCGGTGTCCAGGTAGAGCGGGAAACCGCCGCTCCACTTGGCCATCCACGTCATCGGCACCCGCCCGAACAGGTGACCGGCGGCGTCGAAGAGCTCGCGCGAGCGGGGGTGCGCGTCCGCGTAGTAGGCGCGCTCGCGCTCGATGAGGGCGTGCAGGAGGGGACGGTCGATCGTGGTCATGTCCGGACCTTGGCCGCCGATCCGCAACCTGTCAAGGGGATGTCGCTTTCGATTCGAAAGTCCGCGCGGCCCCGGGTACGGCCACTAGCCTGCGCACGGTGAGCACGACACCGGGCGGCCGGATGGGCGGCTGGCGGGGCCCGGCCGCCGCCCGCCTGGCGCACGGCGCGACAGCGGCCGTGGTGATCGCCGCGCTGGTCCTGCAGGTCGCGCTGGTCGTCCGCAACGGGGTCGGGCCGATGGGCGTACGCCTGCTCGACCTCGCGAGCTACTTCACGATCCAGTCGAACGTGCTCGTGGCGGTGAGCGCGGTCGCGCTCGCGCTGCGCCCGGACCGCGACGGCCCGGTGTGGCGGGTGGTCCGGCTGGACGCGCTGCTGGGCATCACGGTCACCGGCGTCGTGTACGTCACGGTGCTTGCGCCGCTGCAGGACCTGAGCGGCGCGCCCGCTGTCGCGGACATCGGCCTGCACTACGCGAGTCCTGCGCTCGCCGTCCTCGCGTGGTTCGGCTACGGACCCCGGCGCCGCATCGACCGGCGGACGACCTGGCTGGCGCTGGTCTGGCCGGTCCTGTACTTCGCGTACACGCTCGTGCACGGTGCCGTCGCCGGCTGGTACCCCTACCCGTTCCTGAACGTCTTGGTGCACGGGTACGCGAGCGTCCTGGGCAACGCCGTGCTCGTGACCGCGCTGATGTTCGGCGTGGCGTTCCTGTACCGGCGCGGCGACCGTCGTCTCGGCCTGGCCCCGGCCGGGACAGCAGAGGTCGAGCTGGTCGGCAGCTGGCAGGTGGTACGGATCGGGGCGGCGCCGGTCCAGCGGGTCGAGCTCGACTTCGCCGCCGACGGCACCGTGAGCGGCAGCACCGGGGTGAACCGGCTGCACGGCGGTTACGAGGTCCGCGACGGCACCCTCCTCGTCGGCCCGCTGGTCACGACCCTGATGGCCGGGCCGCCGGCGGCGATGGCAGCCGAGGCCCGCCTGCTCGCCGTCCTGGCCGGGCCGCTGCGCGTGGTCGGTGCCGACGCGGGTGTGTGGCTGGTCGCGGAGCCGGACGCGCTCGTGCTCGAGCCGGCGACGGGCCCGACGCTCTGACCGGACGCTCTCTGCGCGGGTCTCTAGCCGGACTCGCGCACCACCAGGTACGGGTCGAGCACGACGCAGGACTCGACCGGCTCTCCGGCCATCCGTGCGGTCAGCAGCCGCACCATCTCGCGGCCCATCGCCTCGACCGGCTGGTGCACCGTGGTCAGCGCGGGGGAGGAGTGCCGGGCGCTCGGCGAGTCGTCGAAGCCGACGACGGCGACGTCGCCGGGGACCTCCCGGCCGCGGGCCGCCAGGGTGCGCAGCACGCCGAGCGCCATCGGGTCGGACGCAGCGAACACCGCGTCCAGGTCCGGGCGCCGGTCGAGCAGGTCGGCCGCGGCGGCTGCACCGCTGTCCTCGCCGAAGTCGCCGTAGCCGACCAGCTCGTCGTCGACGTCGATGCCCGCGGCCGCCAGGGCCTTCCGGTAACCGGCCAGTCGGCCGACCCCGGCGGACATGTCCTGCGGACCGGCCACGGTGGCCACCAGTCGCCGCCCGCCGCGCAGCAGGTGCTCGACGGCGAGCACCGCCCCGGCCTCGTTGTCGACGTCGACGTAGCAGGCGGGTTCGACGCCGGCCGGCCGGCCACCGAGCACCGCGGGCAG
Organism: uncultured Actinomycetota bacterium; assembly: GCA_963711005.1. Classification (GTDB taxonomy): domain Bacteria; phylum Actinomycetota; class Actinomycetes; order Prado026; family Prado026; genus CAVQCJ01. The sequence goes on from CAVQCJ010000004.1 coordinate 250,203, forward strand.
GCCGCGGTCCTCGAGCACGCGGGGCAGCGGGTCGTCGCCGTGCAGCGACATCAGCAGGACGCCGTCGACGTGGTGCGGGGTCAGGTAGCTCTCGATCCGGCTGCGGTCCTGCGGGCTCTGCTGGATCGACAGCAGGAGCCGGTAGCGAGTCCCGGCCAGCCCGGTGCTGACCCCGCGCACGATGGCCGCGAAGAACGGCTCGGCGAAGAACCGCTCGTCCGACTCCGACACCACCAGCGCGACCGACTCTGTCTGCCGCGTGACCAGCGCCCGGGCCGCACGGTTCGGCACGTACCCCAGCTCGTCCACGGCCAGCAGCACCTTGGCCCTCGTCGCCGCGCCGACGTGGTTCGCGCCGTTCACCACGCGGGACGCGGTGCCACGGCCGACGCCGGCGTGCTTCGCCACCTCCTCGAGGGTGGGCGGACGACGCGGGCCGGGCGAGGTCATGGCGTGAGTATGCCCGAGCGCTCAGTCGCCCGAGCCGCCCCGACCGATCACCGCCCGGCCCGTCGACGCGCCGTGCCCGGGTGCGCACGCGACGCACCCGACCGGTATCGGGAGCCTTGACAGCCGGCCGGATCCAGTCCACGGTGGGGAACCGGGAGCGCTCCCAAATCCAGCCCAGGGCCCTGGGCCGGATGCGTTCCACGGGGGTGTGACCGGCCGCCGGGTCGCGAGTGGCGCGTGACCCGGCGGCGGTTCACCCGAGCGGACGGCCCAGGTCGGCGAGGACCTGCGCCGCCGGCAGCGCGGCCAGCACCCGGGACCCCAGCAGCAGCTTGGAGCGGCGGATCCCGCTCCCCATGAGCACCTCGTCCACGGTCATGACGGCGGCGTCGACCAGCACCGGCCAGTCCGCCGGCAGCCCGAGGGCCGTGATGCCGCCGAACTCCATCCCGGTGAGCCGGACGGCGTCGTCCAGCCGAGCGAAGGACAGCTTGCGGACGTCGAGGTGGCGGCGGACCAGCCCGTTCACATCGGTCCGGGTCGTGGCCAGGACGACGCAGGCGGCGTACCGCGCGACCCCGTCCCGTCGCCCCGCGACCACGACGCAGTTGGCGGAGGACTCGGGCGCGAACCCATAGGCGGCGCAGAACGCGGCCGTGTCCGCGAGGTCGGGGTCGATGGCCGCCACCCGAACGGTGGTCGCGAGCTGCGCAGGCAGCGCCTGCAGCGCCTGCGCCACCGCAGGAGCCAGCAGCTCGGGATGGTCGGCCGCCGGGCGGAAGTCCAGCGTCGAGGTCATCCGCGCATCCTGGCACCGAGCGGCCCGGTCGGTGCTCCGTCAGCACTTGCTGATCCGTCAGTACAGTGGCGCCGCGTGACCGCCGTCCACGTCCTTCTGCTCATCGGCTGCGCGGCGGCGATCTACGTGGCGTGCGAGTTCTTCGTGAACGCCATCGAGTGGCTGGGTGTCGAGCTAGGTGTCGCCACCCTGGCCGTGGGGACCGTGCTGGCCGCGATCGGCACCGCTCTGCCGGAGAGCGTGGTCACGCTCGTCGCGGTGCTGTCCGGCAGCAGCCGAGGCGGCAAGGACATCGGCGTCGGCGCGGCGCTCGGCGGCCCGTTGGTCCTGTCCACGCTCGCGTACGCGGTCGTGGGGGTGCTGCTGCTGGTGCGCCGTCGCAGGAGCCGGGCGGCCGCGGAGGTCGCCGTGGACCCCTTCGCCGACGTGGACCGGCCCCGGCTCGTGATGGACCAGACCTGGTTCCTCGTCATCGCAGGCACCGCAATGGTGCTCGGGCTGGTCGCCTTCACCGGAAAGCAGTGGCTCGGCCTGCTCTTCTTCGCCGGCTACGGGTTCTACGTCCGGCGCGAGCTGTCCGGCGACGAACCGGCCCACTCCGCCGACGACCTGGCCTCGCTGCGGCTGTGGCGGCGCGAGGGCGCGCCGCCACGGTGGGCGGTGGTCGCGCAGACCCTCGCCGCGCTGCTCGTCGTGGTGGTCGCCTCGCAGGTGTTCGTCCAGCAGCTCGAGTGGGCCGGTCCCGAGCTCGGCCTGCCGCCGGCGGCCGTCGCGCTGCTGCTGGCGCCGATCGCCACCGAGCTGCCCGAGGTGCTCAACGCGGTGATCTGGGCCCGGCAGGGCAAGACGCGACTGGCCATGGCGAACATCGCCGGCTCGATGATGGTGCAGGCCACCGTGCCGGCCGGGATCGGCCTGCTGTTCACGCCGTGGAAGTTCGACGCGATCCTGCTGTCCGCGTCGCTGGCGACGCTCGCGGCCGTCGCCTACCTGCGTACGCTGGCGGCCGCGAACCGCCTCCGCCCTGCCTGGGTGGCGGGCACGGCCTTCTTCTACGGGGCGTTCGCGGTCGCCCTCGCCGTCGAGCTGTCCTGACTCAGTCCTGCGCGGGCTCGTCGCCCGGCTCGCCGGCCAGGACCAGGTAGAGCGAGCGGCGCGTCTCGGCGAGCACGGCCTGCGCCTTCTGCACCCGCTGGGCGTCGCCGCTGCGCATGACCTGGACGGCCGCGAAGTGGACCTCCTTGATCAGGCCCATCAGGTCGGCCATCCCCTCGCTCACCCCGCCGGTCACGGTGTCCCACGGCTCTGCCAGCTCGCTCGCGTGCTCCGCGACGTACGTGCGCCCGGCGTCGGTCAGGGTGAAGACCTTGCGGCTGCCCTCCTCGTCGGCGCGCACGTCCGGCCGGACGAGTCCCTCGTCCTCGAGCTGGGACAGCGCCGGGTAGACCGAGCCGGCGCTCGGGCGCCAGACCCCGTCGCTGCGGGAGGCGATCTCCTGGATCAGCTGGTACCCGTGCATGGGCTCCTCGTTGAGCAGCGCCAGGATCGCCGCCCGGACGTCGCCACGACGGGCGCGCCCGCCGCGCGGGCCGAACCCGCCCGGCCCGAAGCCGCCGGGGCCGAACCCCGGGTTGAACGGCCCGAACGGGCCGCCGTGCCTACGCCCCCGGCCGCGCCCGCGGGGTCGCCCGCCGGCGTCGTCGGGACGGTCGTCGCGCTGCTCGGCGCGACCGGCTCCGTGCTGGTGCCGGTGCTGCCGTCCGCGCCAGACCCACGCAGCCTCGAAAGGAAAGTCGGTACTCATCGTTGTATCTCCGTTCTGTCGATGATGTGTCGACGATATATCGGTAATGGTTCGGTGTCAACCCGCTCGCGCCTGCCCTGCCGCCTGGTCGGGGCCGGTTAGCATCGGCGGGTCTGCGGAGGCGCGCTTGCACAGGGACGACGACTTGCCCGACGAGCCGGACGCGTCCGGCGACCCGGTTCAGCACCCGGTTCAGCACCCGGTCCAGCACCCGGTCCAGCACCCGGCGCACCACCTGCCGGTCGACCCGGACCTGGACGGCGCCGACGAGGTGGTCCCGGGCAAGCCCTCGCTGGAGCACTGGGACGTGGTGGCCGTGGTGGCCGCGGGCGGGGCGCTGGGCGGTCTGGCCCGGTACGGCCTCAACCAGCTGGTTCCCGGGTCGGCCGGGTTCCCGTGGGCGACGTTCGCGGAGAACGTCCTGGGCTGCCTGCTCCTCGGCGCGCTGATGGTGGTCCTCGTGGAGGTGCGCGGGCCGAGCCGGTACGCCCGCCCGTTCCTCGGGGTCGGGATGCTCGGCGGGTTCACGACGTTCTCGACGTACACGGCCGAGATCCGCGCGCTGCTGGCCGACGGCCGGGCCGGCACCGCCGGCGCATACCTGGTCCTGAGCCTGGTCGCCGGGCTGGTCGCGACAGTCGCCGGGATCGCGGTGGCGCGGGCCGCCACCGGCCGGCGCCTGCAGCCGGACCCGGCCGGGGAGGCTGCGTGACCGCATTTCTGGTCATGGTCGGCGCGGGGTTCGGCGCGCCCAGCCGGTGGCTGCTGGACCAGTACGTCCGCGGTCGCGTCGGCGGTGTCTTTCCGTGGGGGACGTTCGGCATCAACGTCCTCGGGTCTGTCGTGCTGGGAGTCCTGCTCGGGGTCTCCGCCGGGCACGGCGGCACGGTGCTGGTCGCCCTGCTGGGGACCGGTTTCTGCGGGGGCTTCACCACGTTCAGCTCGTTCGGCTTCGAGACGGTGCGGCTGGCCGAGGACGGCGAGTACGCAGCGGCACTGCTGAACGTGACCGCCAGCGTGCTGCTCGGCCTCGGCGCGGCGTACGCGGGCTGGTGGCTCGGCCAGACGCTGTGACCGCGGCCCGCGAGAGCGTCCGACGGCGACTGCGGGTGGGACGATGGGGCTGTCATGGACGAGTCCGGCTCCGGCCCCGCGCCGCTGTCCCCGCTGCACCCGCTGTACCCGCTGGGTCTGCGGCTGGAGGGTCGTGCCGTCGTGGTCGTGGGCGCCGGCGCGGTGGCCCTGCGCCGGGTGGCCGGCCTGCTGGCCGCGGGCGCCGACGTGACCGTGGTCGCCCCGGTCGCGACGCCCGCGCTGGCCGACCTGGCCGCCGCCGCCCGGGTTCGCTGGCTCGAGCGCCCGTACCGCTCCGGCGACCTGGCCGGGGCGTGGCTGGTGCTGGCGTGCACCGACGTGCCCGACGTGAACCGGGCGGTCGCCGCCGACGCCGAGCTGGACCGGATCCTGTGCGTCCGCGCCGACGACGCGTCGGCGGCCACGGCTTGGGTGCCGGCGTCGGGCCGGACCGGTCCGTACACCGTGGCCGTGCATGCCGACCGGGACCCGCGCCGGGCCGTCGCGATGCGCGACCGGCTGCTCGCGCAGGCCCAGAGCTCCGCCGCCGGTGAGCCAGGCGCGGCCGTGCCAGGAGGGCGCCCGCGGCCGGGCCGGGTGGTGCTGGTGGGTGGCGGTCCGGGCGACCCCGGGCTGCTGACCGTCCGTGGCCGGGCCGCGCTGGCCGAGGCCGACGTCGTGGTCACCGACCGGCTGGCCCCGCTGGCGGTGCTGGACGAGCTGGCGGCCGACGTGGTCGTGGTGGACGCCGCCAAGGTGCCGGGCGGCCGTTCGATGCCGCAGGAGGAGATCACCCGGCTGCTGGTGGAGCACGCCAGGGCGGGGCGGGTGGTGGTCCGGCTCAAGGGCGGCGACCCGTACGTGTTCGGCCGGGGCATGGAGGAGCTGCAGGACTGCGCGCGGGCCGGGGTCGCGGTCGAGGTGGTCCCCGGCGTGACCAGCGCGGTCGCGGTGCCGGGCGCCGCCGGGATCCCGCTCACCCACCGCGGTGTCGTGCAGGCGTTCACCGTGGTGTCCGGGCACGTGCCACCCGGCGACCCCGCGTCGACGATCGACTGGAAGGCGCTGGCGGCGGTCGGCGGCACCCTCGTGGTGCTGATGGGCGTGCGCACCATCGGATCCATCGCCGAGGCGCTGCTGGCCGGTGGGCTGCCCGGCGCGACCCCAGTGGCCGGGCTGCAGGACGGCCGGCCGGCTCTGCGCGGGACGCTCGCCGGGGTCGCGAACGGTGCGGACCTGCGCGAGGTCGGCTCGCCGGCGGTGTTCGTGATCGGGGCCGTCGCCGGAGACCTGTCCGACGATCCGGCCCAGTCCGGGTAGCCGCGTCCGGCGCGCCTGGCTGGCCGCAGGGCCCGGCAGCCCCCAGGCTCGTGCCATGCAGACCAACGACCACCGGGACCTCGACGGCGGGGGCCAGCCGTCGCACCTGGAGGTGCCGCGACCGGTCCGGGTGGCGGCCGACTGGTCCTGGCGTCTGCTGGTCATCGCGGCCGCGGTGCTCGCGCTGCTGCTGCTGGCGGACCGGCTCAAGCTCCTGATCCTCGCCCTGTTCGTCGCGACCCTGCTGACGGCCCTGCTCGACCCGGCCGTGCGCAGCGTGCAGCGGCTCGCCCGGGGGTCGCGCGGGTTCGCGACCACGGTGGTGCTGGTGCTCGCGATCGGCCTCCTGGCCACCTTGCTGGCGGCACTCACCGTGCAGATCAGCGGATCCTTCGCGGACCTCAGCGACAAGTTCACCGACGGCCTCACGCAGATCCGGTCGTGGCTGCGGGACACGTTCGGCATCGACGACGCGACCCTGCAGGACTACGTGCAGCGGGCCTGGAACGCCATCAAGGCGAACCGCAACGGCCTGCTGTCCGGCGCGCTGTCCGGCACCCGCATCGCGCTGGAAGTGCTGTCCGGGGCCGCGATCGCGCTGTTCGCAACCGTGTTCATGCTGCTCGACGGCGACCGGATCTGGTCCTGGTGCGTGTCGCTGTTCCCGACCCGCAGCCAGGACGGCGTGCGCGAGGTCGGGCAGCGCAGCTGGCTGGTGCTGACGGCGTACGTCCGCGGGACCGTGCTGATCGCGTTCGTCGACGCGGTATCGATCGGCCTGGTCCTGGCGGTGATCCGGGTACCGCTCGCCGTGCCGCTGGCCGCGCTGGTGTTCTTCGGCGCGTTCGTCCCCATCATCGGCGCGTTCGTCAGCGGCTTCGTCGCCGTCGTCGTCGCTCTGGCGACGCGGGGCGTCGTGGCCGCGGTGGTCGTGCTGGTCGCGATCATCGTGATCCAGCAGGTCGAGGGGCATCTGCTGCAGCCGCTGGTCATGGGTCGGCTGGTCCGGCTGCACCCGCTCGGCGTCGTGGCGGCGGTCACGGCCGGCAGCGTTCTCGCCGGCCTGGTCGGTGCGGTCGTCGCGGTGCCGCTGGCCGCGGTGCTGACGACGGTGTTCGGCTACTACGGCCGGCGCGGCCGCACGCACGACCCCGGACCGGACGGGCCGACGGAACCGGCCGCGGTCAGCTGATCCGCTCGGTGTGCCACAGGCGCACGATGTCGCGCACGGACAGGATGCCGGCGACGTCGCCCCCGTCGAGGACGACCAGGTGCCGGAAGCCGCCGCGAAGCATGGCCTCGGCCGCCTGCTCCAGCGACCAGTCCGGCGAGGCGTACACGATCTCGGTCGTCAGGTGCGAGGAGACGGTCTCCACGTCGGGGTCGGCGCCCTCGGCGAGAGCGACGAGCACATCCCGTTCGGTGAGGATCCCCGCGCCCTCGCCGTCCGGGTCGACCACCACCACCGCGCCGACGTGCCGCGACCGCATCGCCACGCTGACCTCGCGCAGCGTGTGCCCGGGCCCCACGGTCAGGACCTCGCGGCTCATCGCCTCTCGTACGGTCATGCGTCCTCCCGTGGCAGCCGGTCCCGGGTGTCGGTGGACCCGTGCCGGACATCTTTGGGCCCAGCGCCCGCCGTGTCCACGGCCGACGCGGGACGTGAGCCGGGCGGCGCGGTCCGGCAAACTGGCGCCATGAGCCTGCCGAGCCTGCGCCAGGTGACCGCCGCACCCCGGTGGTGGGTCGCCGCGGTGGTGCTGGTCTGGGTCCCGCTGGTCCTGCTCGCCCAGCGCACCGCGACGCCCGGGCGCCAGGACCTGCTCGGGCTCGGCACCTGGGTGCTCCTGCTGGCCCTGCTGGTCCGGCAGCAGCCGCTGGTGCGCGCCCAGACGGCCGTCGTCGTGCTGTTCGCGAGCGCGATCGAGTACACCTTCTCCGGCTGGCTGCACGTGTACGTCTACCGGCTGCACGACGTCCCGCCGTTCGTGCCGCCGGGGCACGGGCTGGTGTACCTGGCGGCGCTGTCGATCGGGGGGACCGAGCTGCTGCGCCGGCACGCCCGCCCGGCCGTCGTCGCCACCGTGGTGGCCGGCGGTCTGTACGCGCTGTGGGGGCTGAGCCCCTGGGCGCCGCGGCCGGACATGCTGGGCGCGTTCTGGTTCGCCTGTCTGCTCGGGTTCCTGCTGTTCGGACGGGCCCGGCTGCTGTACGTGGGCGCGTTCGTCGTCGTCACGTACCTGGAGCTGCTCGGGACGTCGATGCGGATCTGGACCTGGGCGCCGAAGGACCCGACCGGGATCGTCGCGATGGGCAACCCGCCGTCCGGCGCGGCCGGCGGCTACGGGTGGTTCGACCTGGTGGCGGTGGCCGCTGCCCCGGTCCTGCTGGTCTGGGTGTCGCGGGTCGGCTCGCGCTGGCGCAGCACGACCGCGGGGCGGCCACGGGTCGACCCGGTGCCCGAGAGCGCGTAGCCGCACCTAGCCGGACAGTCCGGGCGCGAGCGTCCCCAGCACCTCGTCGTGCAGCACGCCGTTGGTCGTCACCGCACCGCCGCCGAGCAGCACGGGACCGCCGTCGCGCCCGGTAATCCGACCGCCTGCCTCCTGCACGACGGGTACCAGCGCGGCCACGTCCCAGACCGACAGCTCAGGCTCGACGGCGACGTCGACCGACCCCTCGGCAACCAGGACGTGCGACCAGAAGTCCCCGTACGCGCGAGTCCGCCAGCACCGGCGGGCCAGCCGGCCGAACGCGCCGCCACCGTCCGGCCAGCCGACCACATCGGAGTACGACAGCGAGGCGTCGCCCAGCGAGCGTACCGACGAGACCCGCACCGGGCGGGGCACAGCCTGGCCCCGGGCGGAGGTCCACGCGCCGGCCCCGCGGGCGGCCCACCAGCGCCGGCCCAGGGCCGGCGCCGACACCACGCCGACGACGATGTCGGTCCCGTCGACCAGCGCGACGAGCGTGGCCCAGACCGGCACGCCGCGGACATAGTTCTTGGTGCCGTCGATCGGGTCCACGATCCACCGGCGGCCCTGCCAGGCCAGGTCGGGGCGGTCGCCGCCCTCCTCCTCGCCGACGATCCGGTCCTGCGGGCGGTGCTCGGCGAGGTGTGCGCGCAGCAGCTGCTCGGTCGCCCGGTCGGCGTCCGTCACCGGGGTCAGGTCGGGCTTGGTCTCCACGACGAGGTCCAGCGACTGGAAGCGGTCCAGCGTCAGCACGTCGGCCCGGTCGGCCATCCGCAGCGCCAGCTCCAGGTCGCCGGCGTACGGCCCCGCGACACCGTCCTCCACAAGGCCACACAGTATCGGCCCGCGTACGCTCGAAGGCGTGCGCGACCTGGCTGAGAAGGTCGACCGGGCCTTCTGGGACCACGACCGGCTGGTGCGCATGCCCGCGAAGCGCGCCAAGCGGCTGCTCGTGCTGGACCGGCTCGCGCAGCGGTTCGAGCCAGGGCGCGCCTACCTCGAGGCGCACGTCAACGAGCTGCTGGTCCAGGCGCACCCCGACTACGCGATGCTCCGCCGCTCGCTGGTCGACGAGGGCTTCCTGGACCGCGAGAACGGCTGGTACTGGCGCGTCGGCGGCAGTGTGTCCGCGGACGATCCGACAGGCTGAGCGGACCGCCCTGGCCGGATGAACCGGCGCAGCCGGTCCTACGTACCAGACTTCGGGACGGCACATCGACGGCTCGCACGCCGGGTCGGCTACGGGAGGTCGCGTGTTCGACACCATCTTCGGGCTGCCGTTGCACATCCTGGTCATCCATGCCGTGGTGGTGCTGGTCCCGCTGTGCGCGGCCATGGCGGTGCTGACGCTGTTCTCGACGACGTGGCGCGACCGGCTGCGCTGGCCGCTCCTGGTCCTGCTGACGATCGCGGTCGGGTCGGCGTTCGTTGCCAAGAAGAGCGGTGAGGCGCTGGACGCCCGGCTGGCCATCACCACCAACCCGGACCTCAACCGCCACGTCCTGCTCGGCGGGAAGGCGCCGTGGATCGTCCTGGTGTTCTGGATGCTTGCGGTGGCGTGGCTGGTCCTGGACGGCCGCCGGGAGTCGGCCGCCAGTCCCAGCCCCGGAAGGTTGCGGCTGCTCGGCGTGCTGACGCTGATCGCCGCTGTCGGCGCGACGTCCTGGATCGTGGTCACCGGTGACGCCGGCTCGCGCGCGGTCTGGAGCCAGATCGTGAAGTCCACGAACGCGCGCTAGCCGGACCGGCCGAGCCTCACTCGTTGTCGGGGAGCTCGCGGGCGCGCAGCAGGCGGCGCAACGAGTCCAGCCGAGCCGCGTCGGCGTGGCCGGCGGCGACCCAGGCGTCCAGCCCGCAGTCCGGCTCGTCGTGGCTGCACGAGCGCGGGCACTGGGCGGTCCCCGAGGCCAGGTCCGGGAAGGCCGCGACGACCCGGGACGGGTCCACGTGCGCGAGCCCGAACGACCGGATCCCCGGGGTGTCGATGACCCAGCCGCCGGCGGGCAGCTCGAGCACGACGGCGGACGTCGATACGTGCCGACCGCGGCCGGTGACCAGGTTGACCGCACCGGTCGCCCGGTCGGCGCCCGGGACCAGGGCGTTGACCAGAGTCGACTTCCCGACGCCTGAGTGGCCGACGAAGACCGTCCGGCGGTCCTGCAGCCGGGTCAGCAGCTGGGCCAGGTCGGCGCCGCGCTGCAGGGCCACATGCGGGACGTCCAGCGCGCGGTAGGTCGCGAGCAGCCCGTCCGGCACGGCGAGGTCGGTCTTCGTGACGACGAGCAACGGCCGCAGGCCCGCGTCGTACGCGGCGACCAGGCACCGGTCGATCAGCCGCGGCCGCGGCTCGGGGTTGGCCACGGAGGTGACGACGGCCAGCTGGTCGGCGTTCGCCACCACCACCCGCTCGACCGGGTCGGTGTCGTCCGCGGTCCGCCGCAGCACCGAGCGGCGGGGCTGCACCCGGATGATGCGGGCGAGCGACCCGTCCGCCCCGTCCAGTGCGCCGACCAGGGCGACCTGGTCGCCGACCACGACCGCCTTGCGGCCGAGCTCGCGCGCCCGCATCGCTGTCACGGACTGCCGCCGGCTCCCGTCGCCGACCAGGCAGCCGAAGCGGCCGCGGTCGACGGTCACGACCCAGCCGATCACCGCCTCGTCGTACGCCGGGCGGTCCTTGGTCCGCGGACGGGACTTGCCCCGCCCGGGACGGACCCGGACGTCGTCCTCGTCCAGATCACGGCCGCGGCCCTGGCTCACCGCGGGAGCATCCCGGTCCAGCGGTCCACGAAGTCGGGCAGCGTCTTGCCGGTGGTCGCCACGTCGACGACGCGCACGCCCCGTACGGCCAGCCCGAGAACGGCGGCGGCGGTGGCGATCCGGTGGTCGTCGTACGTCTCGAACACGCCGCCGTGCAGGACCGCCGGGCGGATCGAGAGCCCGTCGTCCAGCTCGGTGACGTCGCCTCCGAGGCCGTTGATCTGGGCGGCCAGGGCGGCCAACCGGTCCGTCTCGTGCCCGCGCAGGTGGGCCACGCCGCGGATCGTCGTGGAACCCGGAGCCAGCGCCGCCAGGGCCGCGGTCACCGGGACCAGCTCGCCGATCGCGGACATGTCCAGCTCGCCGGCGCCGGTCAGTCCGCCGGACCCGTCGACGACGAGGGCGCCATCGAGCCGGTCGGCCACCAGCCGTGCGCCCAGCGCCTCCAACAGGGCGCCGACCGCGTCGACCGGCTGCAGCGCCGATCCGACCGGGAAGCCGCCGACCACCACCCGGCCGCGGGTGACGAGTGCGGCCGCCGCGAACGGCAGGGCGTTGGACAGGTCCGGCTCGATGGTCACGTCGCCGCCGTGCGGCCGGGCCGGTCCGACCCACCAGATCCTGCGGCCCGCTTCGTGGCCCGTGGGCACCCCGCGGTCGGACAGCATCGCCAACGTCATCGCGATGTGCGGCTCCGATGGCAGGACCGGGCCGACGTCGACGACGCGCAGGCCGTCGTCGAACCGGCACCCGGCCAGCAGCAGCGCGCTGACGAACTGGCTGGACCCGCTCGCGTCGATCGCGACCTGGCCGCCCCGGACCCGACCGTTGCCGCGGACGGTGAACGGGAGCTGGTCCGGCCCGGCGTCGATGCGCACGTCGAGGCGGCGCAGGGCATCGAGCAACGGGCCCATCGGCCGGGCTCTGGCCCGTTCGTCGCCGTCGAAGTCGACGGGTCCGTCGGCGAGCGCCGCCACCGGCGGCACGAAGCGCATGACCGTCCCAGCCAGCCCGCAGTCGACGGAAGCGGGCGCGCGCAGGGCACCCGGGCGGACCGTCCACGACGGCGCCGCCTCGTCGACATCGGTCCCGAGCGCGCGCAGCGCGGCCGCCATCAACCGGGTGTCGCGGGCTACCAGCGGGTGCAGCAGGGTCGTCGGGCCGTCCGCGAGGGCGGCCAGGACGAGAGCCCGGTTGGTGATGGACTTCGAGCCCGGGATGCGTACGGTCGCCAGCACCGGCCCGGTCGCCGTGGGGGCGTCCCAGAGCTCGGTGGCGGTACGGGTCGGGTCCGGCACGGCCCCATCATCGCAGCGGCCACCGCTGCGACGGCCCCGTCGGCCGGGGTCGGCCGGAGTGGCAGGCTGGCGGTGTGTGCGGACGCTACGCGGCCAGCCGGGACCCCGAAGACCTCGTCGAGGAGTTCGAGGTCGACCGGGCGGAGGTGCCCGCCCGCCTGGCGCCGGACTTCAACGTGGCCCCGACCAAGGACGTGTACGCGGTCCTGACCCGCGCCCCTCGGGCCGACGCGGCACCGGCGGCAGCGCCGGCAGCGCCGGTCCGCCAGCTGCGGGTGCTCCGCTGGGGCCTGGTGCCGTCCTGGGCCAAGGACCCGTCCATCGGCTCGCGGCTCATCAACGCGCGGATGGAGACCGTCGCCGAGAAGCCGGCGTTCCGTCGCGCGTTCGCCCGGCGGCGCTGCCTGCTGCCGGCCGACGGCTACTACGAGTGGTACCCGGGCCGGCGGACCGGACCGGGGCGGACGACCAAGCAGCCGTTCTTCATCCACCCCAAGGACGGCGGCGTGCTGGCGATGGCCGGGCTGTACGAGTTCTGGCGCCGGCAGGAGCTGCCCGACGACGACCCGCAGGCCTGGCTCGTGACCTGCACGGTCCTGACGACCCAGGCCGAGGACGCCGTGGGGATGATCCACGACCGGATGCCGTTGCTGGTGGAGCGCGAGCGCTACGGCGCCTGGCTGGACCCGGCCGTGGACGACCCGGACCTGCTGCGCGGGCTGCTCGTGCCGGCGGCCCCTGGCCGGCTGGACGCCTACCCGGTCTCCACCGCCGTCAACAGTGTCGCCCACAACGGACCCGAGCTGATCGCGCCGCTGCCCGACTCGTCCGGCGGCCCTGACGGTTCCGAGTGGTTGTGCTGAGCCGTGCGTACGTACGAGATCTGGACGCCGGTCGGCCTTGCCAGGGTGTTCGTGCACGATGCCGTCGGCCGACGCCCGCGCGGGTCCGCCCCGGTGGTGCTGGTCCTGGGTCACGGTGCCGGCGGCGGGGTGCAGGCCCGAGACCTGGCCGCCGTGGCCGCGCGGCTCCCGGCCCGCGGGGTGACCACGGTGCTCGTCGAGCAGCCGTGGCGGGTGGCCGGCGGTCGGGTGGCCGCGGCTCCGACCCGGCTGGACCGGGCCTGGGCAGCGGTGCTCGCCGCCCCTGAGCTGGCCGACCTGCTGCACGTCGAGGATGGCCGGCTCGGTGTCGGCGGGCGCAGCGCCGGGGCCAGGGTCGCCTGCCGGACGGCCGCAGCCGTCGGCGCCGACCTGGTCGTGTGCCTGGCGTTCCCGCTGCACCCGCCGGGGCGGCCCGAACGCAGCCGGGTCGACGAGCTGGCCGGCGCCGGGCTGCCCACGCTGGTCGTCCAGGGCGAGCGCGACCCGTTCGGCGGCCCGGCAGAGATCGCCGCGGCGGTGCTGGCTGCCGGCGTCGCCGAGCGCGTCCGGCCCGAGGTGGTGCCGGTCCCGCAGGCCGACCATGGCTTCGCCGTCCCGGCCCGCGCCGTGCTCACGCAGGGTAAGGCGCTCGAGATCGTCGCGGACGCGGTCGCCGGGTTCCTGCTGCGGCGGCCCGGCCGGGCCGGGTGACCGCGGGAAGAACTCCGCGGACCGCCGCGTTCTCCCGGCGTGCTGGTACATCCCGGGACGCGACCGTCCCCGCTCGACTGGCCCGAGTGGCCGGTATCCTCGGCAGTGTCCCCGACACGCACGTCTTCCGAGGAGGTGGGTCCGGTCGAGGAGACCCCGGATCAGCGGTCCGCACGGTTCGAGCGGGACGCGCTGCCTTTCCTCGACCAGCTATACGCCGCGGCGCTGCGGATGACCCGCAACCCGGCCGACGCCGAGGACCTCGTCCAGGAGACGTTCGTGAAGGCGTTCGCCGCCTTCCACCAGTTCACCGAGGGCACGAACCTCAAGGCCTGGCTCTACCGCATCCTCACCAACACGTTCATCAACTCCTACCGCAAGCGGCAGCGCGAGCCGCAGCAGAGCGCCTCCGAGGACATCGAGGACTGGCAGCTCGCACGGGCCGAGTCGCACACCTCGACCGGCCTGCGCTCGGCCGAGGCGGAGGCGCTCGACCGGCTCCCGGACTCCGACGTCAAGGAAGCCCTGCAGTCGATCCCGGAGGACTTCCGGATCGCTGTCTACCTCGCCGATGTCGAGGGCTTCGCATACAAAGAGATTGCGGACATCATGGGGACGCCGATCGGCACCGTGATGTCTCGCCTGCACCGCGGTCGGCGCCAGCTGCGCGACCTGCTGGAGGAGTACGCGGCCGAGCGGGGCCTGATCCCCGCCGGCTCCGGATCACCGTCCGGGGAGGGCTCATGAGCTGCGGCCAGCCGCACGAGACCGACTGCTCGGAGGTACTGGAGGTCGTCTACAGCTTCCTCGACGGTGAGCTCGACGAGGACGGCAAGCACAAGATCCGTGAGCACCTCGACGAGTGCTCGCCGTGCCTGCGCCAGTTCGGCATCGAGCAGGAGGTCAAGCAGCTCGTCGCGCGGTGCTGCGGGTCCGACCGGGCCCCTGAGTCGCTGCGGCTGAAGATCGTGACGCGGATCCAGCAGGTCCAGGTCGAGCTCGGCTACGTGGAGTACCGCTCCGACTGAGCCGGACGGCTGCTGGGGCGCTGACCGAGTGCTGGCGGTCGGGGCTGGGCGGTCGGGGCTGGGCGGTCGGGGCTGGGCGGTCAGGCGTTGGGGCGGTTGCCGTGGTTGGCGCCGCTCTTCTTGCGGTCGCGACGTTTGCGGGCGCGCTTGCTCATGCTCGGGACTCCCTCGCTGTCGGATGGCGGACCAGTGTCCCACGCCGCGCGGGCGGCCTCAGCCGGTCAGCCGGCGGTTGAGCGCGTCCAGGACCGAGCGGGCCACGGCCTCGCTCTCGTCGCCGCGCACCAGCGCGCTGCCGGTGAGCAGCTGCTCGCCGAGCCGCGGGACCAGCACGGTGAGTACGGTCATCGCCACGTCCCGGTCGCCGGCGGCGACCACCTGGGCCGACTCCACGCTCGCCGTACTGCCGAGCAGCTCCTCGAGCGCGTTGAGCGTGGCCTGCGCCACCAGCCGGCAGCGGTGCGCCGCACCGCTCGGGCCGACCGCCCGGCCGTCGAAGAGGTGACCGCCGGTGGCGGCCACGGTGACCAGCGCCTCGGCCTCGTTGCCCGCGGTCCGGACCATGATCGACCCGATCGCCGGCCGGGGCAGGTTGGGGTCGAGCTCCAGCTGGTCGGCGTCGTCGTCGTGCTGGACGAGCACGCCGAAGTCGTCGTTGCCGATCTGCACGACGCTGACGATGCGGTGGTCGATGTCGAGCCCGAGCTTGAGCATGGCGAACGACTGCACGTCGCGGACGACCTGCTTGGGCGGCTTGCCGGGCTCGGCGAGGACGTGGATCTCGTTGGGGACGGCGTCAGGTCCGGTGACCACGCTCGCGGCGATGATCCCGGGCAGGCGCTTGAGCTCGTCCTCGAACTCCGGGAGCAGGCGGAGGGTTGGCACGGCGCGGCGGGTCCTCTCGGGCGGTGCTGGCTGGTCGGTCGAGCGGATCTTCGATGGTCCCGGTGGTTCGGTGCTGCTGCCTAGTGCTGGGTGCTGCGGACCCTGGTCAGCCCGGCGACCAACAGTCTGCGCCGATGCTCGGACAGATCCGCGGGCGGGGTCAACGGTGGCTCCGGCGAGTCGTCGTCGGCGTCCGCGGGCTCGTCGGCGTCCTGAGCGTCCTGAGCGTCCGGCACGTACCCGGCGGAGTCCCGCACGTCGACCTCGGACGGCCGCCATCCGGTGGGGACCCCGTGGTCGCGCTCGGTCGAGCGCCGGCCACCGCCCGGCGGCGTGCCGCCGCCGGGGTCGCTCTCTTCGGCGACCGCCCTGGCCCAGGACGCGGCCGAGGCCTCGGCCTCGCGGTCGGCTCCGGCCGCGGCCTGCTCGAGTGCGAGCAAGGTCGGTGGCAGGACGACGCGGGCGTGCTCGACCAGGGCGCGCAGGGCCTCGCGCTGCCACCAGCGCAGCACCTTGGCCGTCTGCGGGTCGATCCGGCCGTCTTCCTCGGCCGCGGCGAGCTCGGCGTCGAACCGCTCGGTGGCCGGGTCGAGGCGGGCGTCCAGCAGCCCTGCGACAAGGTCGGACAAGGCCGCCTCACGCGACCGCCTCGTGGCCATCCCCCACGTCCTCTGCTCGATCCACCCCGCCCCCGGGTTAAGCGCAGGCTAGGACATCCCCGGCCACGGGGCGATGCATCGGTGTGAGGGCTCCCTCGGACGGTGCATCATCTGGTCCGAAATGACTAGGCCGGTATGGCCCGTAGGTCCTGAATGTCGCCCGTTCACCCGCAGTTACGGTCCAGACACTTGACGCGAACTTTCGCCACACCCTTCACTCGGGTACACGAATTGGGCGCTGATGGCCCGTTCGTCTGGTTTGGTGCGGGGCGACACGCCTCGCGCGAGGGGTCAGCGACAACTGAAGAGCGGGACAGGGATCGGCAGCGCGACTCTCTGGAGGGCCTTTTCAAGGTCCTTCGACAGCACACTGCACGACAGATCACCTGAAGCGGAGCGGATCTCGCACGGGCCTTAGCGGCGCCCGTGACGTGAAACGTCGAGGTGATAAACCCTATGAACAAGATTGCGGCCGCTGTCGAGCGCTTCCTTACCGAGACGGCCGGTTGGTACTGGTCCTAATAGCACCAGCCCCAAGCAGTATCGCCGCTGCCGATCCCTGTCCCGCTCTTCGCGCCACCTGGAGGGGGGCGGATGAAGGGACTCGGCGTCCCAGCCAGGCTCTACGTCGGCGCAGTCATCGTCGCGGCCCTCGTGGCCGTCGTCGGAGCGGTCCGGCACCACTCGCAGTTCCAGATCCTGTCGGTGCTCGTGCTCGCGGTCATGTACGTCGCGCTCGACTCACGGTCGAACGGGGCGACGCCGAACGCTGTCGTGCTGGGGATGGGCAGCTCGTTCGCGCTCGCGTCGTTGATGATCGTGGGCCCGTGGGGTGCGACGCTCGTGGGCGCGTGCAGGCTGTTCAGCCTCCCGCACGAGCAACCCGTCAAGCGTCTCTTCAACGGGGCCCAGACAGCGCTGTGCGCGTTCGTCGCCGGCGGCGTCTACGTGGCTCTCGGCGGCCCCGTCGGTCATCTCGTCGCCGGCGACTTCCCGCGCGTCCTCTGGCCGGTGCTGGTGGCCGACGTCACGCACTGCGTCGCCAACGCCGTCCTCGTGACCGCCGTGATCTGCCTGACGGCCCGGCTGCGCCCCAGCGAGGTGCTGGCCGGCGCGATCCAGAAATCCGTCGTGTCGTACCTCGGCTACGGGATCTTCGGTCTGCTGATGGCGGTGCTGTGGGTCGGTGTCGGAATCGGGCCGCTGTCCGCTCTGCTGCTCCTACTTCCGCTGCTTGTCGCGCGCTGGGCTTTCTCGCAGTTCTCCGCGGAGGAGGTCGCCTACCAGTCCACGATCTCGGCGCTGGTCCAGGCTGTGGAGACCAAGGACCGCTACACCCGCGGGCACAGTGAGCGGGTGGCCACAGCCTCGGTCATGGTCGCCAGGGTCATCGGGATGCGCGAGGACCGGGTCAAGACGTTGCGTCACGCGGGGGTCCTGCACGACGTGGGCAAGCTCGGCGTGCCGACCAAGCTGCTGCAGAAGACCGGCGGTCTCACCGAGGACGAGTACGCGGCGATCAAGCTGCACCCGGTGCGCGGCCTGGAGATGCTCAGCGACATCGAGTTCCTCGACGAGGCGTTCAAGGGGATCCTGCACCACCACGAGCGGATGGACGGCACCGGCTACCCGATGGGGCTCAGGGGCACGCAGATCCCGGAGTTCGCCCGCGTCATCGCGGTGGCCGACGCGTTCGACTCGATGACGTCGACGCGTTCGTACCGCGGCGCCCGCGAGGTGGACGAGGCCGTCGAGGAGCTGCAGCGATGCAAGGGCACGCAGTTCGACCCGCGGATGGTCGACGCGCTCGTGCAGGCTCTGGCGCGCGAGAGCTGGACCCGCACCGAGGTCCCGTCGCAGGACGGCGACGAGGCGGACGGCGCCACGGCCGACGCGTTCGTCGACCACGACGACCCGGCGTTCGTCGTGATGAGCGGCGAGGACCGGCCGTGACCCAGGCGCTGCGCCGCATCGACGACGCCCGCGGGACGGTGCTGGTCGTCGGAGCTGCCCTTCTGGTCACGGTCATCGCCATCGTCTCGGCCATGAACCAGCACCTGGACCAGCGCGGCGTCGGGATCGCGATCGCGTTCGGCGTCTTCATCGCGCTGGGGGAGGTCGTCCGCATCAGCCTGCCCGGCGACGGCGAGGCTGCGCCGATCGCGGCGGCGGCCGCGCTGGCGTACGCGCTGCTCGGCGAGTGGGGCGGCACGCCGACGACACACACCGTCGCCGACGTGGTCGTGGTGACCGCGTTGGCCGGCATGGTCGGCGCGGTGCCGCACGTCGTGGCCGGTCGCCAGATCGGCCTGGACGTGCTCGCCAGGCGGGTGCTCGCCGTCGCCTTCGCTGCCGTGCTCTTCCGCCCCCTGTACGACGACGGGCAGGGGGTCCTGGGGCGGCTCGAGCAGGTCAAGGACCACGGTCAGGCCGAGCTCGCGATGGTCATGGTGCTCATCGCGGTGCTGGCCGGGTTGTTCGAGGCCGGGGTGGCCGCGCTGGTACGAGCCGACCGCGACCGCGCTCCGTACGTGTCGTCCCTGCGCAGCGAGCTGCGCTCCCTGGTGGGACTGGGGTCGGCGATCGGCGCGACCGGCGTGCTCATCGCGCTCGCTGCCCAGGTGATGAAGATGTGGGCGATCCCGGTCTTCGTGGTCCCGCTGCTGCTCACGCAGTTCTCGGTGCGCCGCTACGCGGGCATCAAGCAGACGTACGCGCAGACCATCCGCTCGCTGTCGCGGGTGACCGAGGTCGGTGGCTACACCGAGACGGGGCACTCGCGCCGCGTCAGCGAGCTCTCGCTCGCGGTGGGTCGCGAGCTCGGCATGACCGACTCCGAGCTGGTCGACCTGGAGTACGCGGCGCTGATGCACGACCTCGGCCAGCTGTCGCTCACCGAGCCGATCCCTGGCGGTGCCACCGTGATGGCCGGTGTCAGCGAGCAGCGGTACATCGCCGAGATGGGCGCCCAGGTGATCCGGCAGACCGGCGTGCTCGAGCGCGTCGCCGACATCGTCGAGCGCCAGGCGGACCCGTACCGGCGCCCGCACGAGACCGTCGACGGCACGCTTCCGCTGGCCAGCCGAATCATCAAGGCGGCCAACGCGTACGACGACCTCGTCGGCGACTCGCGGGAGAGCGTCCGTCGCCTCGAGGCGCTGGAGCGGCTGCGGCTGTCGATGGCGTACGACTACGACCCGCGGGTCGTGAGCAGCCTCGCCCGCGTGGTCGAGCGGCAGCAGCGCCTGGGGCTGTAGGCCGCTAGGGTCGCCGGCGTGATCGGGTCCCTGCTGGTCGCCAACCGCGGAGAGATCGCGCGCCGGGTGCTGCGCACGGCCCGGCACCTGGGGATCCGCACGGTCGCGGTGTACAGCGACGCCGACGCCGACGCCCTGCACGTCGCCGACGCCGACCACGCAGTACGGCTCGGACCGGCCCCGCCCGCCCAGAGCTACCTCGACTCCGACGCCGTCCTGCGCGCCGCCCGCGAGATGAGGGTCGACGCCGTGCACCCCGGCTACGGGTTCCTGTCCGAGAGCGCGTCGTTCGCCCGGGCGGTGCGCGCGGCCGGGCTCGTCTGGGTCGGGCCGGACCCGGAGTCGATCGAGCTGATGGGCGACAAGGTCAGCGCCCGCAACCTGATGAGCGCGGCGGGCGTCCCGGTCGCTCCGGGTTCGACCGAGCCGCTCTCCGACGTCGGTTCGGCGGTCCTGGCGGCGTCGGCGATCGGCTACCCGGTGATGGTGAAGGCGTCTGCCGGCGGCGGCGGGATCGGGATGTCGATGGCCACCGACGAGGCCGCCCTGCGGGCCGCGTTCGAGACGGCGCGGTCGCGGGCGGAGCGGTTCTTCGGCGACCCCGACGTGCTGCTCGAGCGGTACATCGCCGGCGCCAGGCACGTCGAGGTCCAGGTGCTGGGGCTGGCCGACGGCCGGGTCGTCACGCTCGGGGAGCGCGAGTGCTCGGTCCAGCGGCGGCACCAGAAGGTGGCCGAGGAGACCCCGTCCCCGGGGGTCGGCGACGCGCTGCGGGCCCGGATGCTCGCGGCTGCGGTCCGCGCCGGCGAAGCGGTCGGCTACCGCGGCGCGGGGACCGTCGAGTGTCTCGTCGACCCGGTGGCCGGCGACTTCGTCTTCCTCGAGATGAACACCCGCCTGCAGGTCGAGCACCCGGTCACCGAGATGGTCACCGGTGTCGACCTCGTCGAGCAGCAGCTGCGCATCGCCGCGGGCGAGGCCGTCACGTTCGACCCGGACACGCTGGCGGCGTCGGGGCACGCGATCGAGCTGCGCGTCTACGCGGAGGACCCGGTTCGCTTCCTGCCCGGGCCGGGGCTGATCACCACCTGGCACGAGCCGCACGGCCTCGGGATCCGGGTCGACTCCGGCTACCAGGCCGGCGACCTGGTCACGCCGCACTACGACCCGTTGCTGGCCAAGCTGGTCGTGCACGGCGAGGACCGGGGGCAGGCGCTGGCCCGCGCCCGTGCGGCGGTCGAGGACTTCGAGGTGGCCGGGCCGAAGTGCAACCTCCCGTTCTTCGCCGAGCTGCTGTCCGACCCCCGCTTCGTCTCCGGCCGGTACGACACGGGGCTGGTCGACGCCATGCGCGCGACACGTCCGGACCGGGGCGCCCTCGCGGAGTAGGGTCCGCTTGCGACGGCTGTCGGGCCGGAGCCGACCGGTCGGGAGCAGGGTGAGGAGCCGAGGTGCCGCACGAGGTCCAGGCCGAGATGGTCGCGAACGTCTGGAAGATCGTCGTCGCCGCCGGCGACTCGGTGGCCGACGGCGACACCCTGCTCATCCTGGAGTCGATGAAGATGGAGATCCCGGTGCTTGCGGAGCGGGCCGGGACCGTCACCGAGGTCGCGGTCACGGAGGGTGACGTGGTCCAGGAGGGGGACATCCTCGTCATCCTGGAGATCTGACCAGGGACACCTGAGCCGCGAGGGTAAAGGTCCGGGCCCCCGGCGACGATGACCTGTCCGTGACCTCCGAGGCCCACCCTTCCATCGAGCCGTACCTGCGCGCCCTCCTGGAGTGCGGCGGGTCCGACCTGCACTGCAAGGTGGGCTCCCCGCCGCGGGTGCGCATCGACGGTCGCCTGCGCAAGCTGCAGGCCCCGGTGCTGACCCCGGCGGACACCGAGGCCTTCGTCAACGAGATCCTGCGCCCGGACCTGGTCGAGGAGTTCCACAAGACCAACGAAGCCGACTTCGCCCACTCCTCGCCCGGCGTCGGGCGGTTCCGGGTCAACGTCTTCCGGTCCCGTGGCTCGTGCGGTCTGGTGCTGCGGCGGGTGTCGGTCGGCGCGATCCCGCTCGAGGACCTCGGCCTGCCGCCCGTGCTCGCGCCGATGGCCCTGGAGCCGCGCGGCCTGGTGCTCGTCACCGGCCCCACCGGCTCCGGCAAGACGACGACCCTCGCCGGCATGATCGACCACATCAACAACAACCGCGAGGTGCACGTCGTCACGATCGAGGACCCGATCGAGGTGCTGCACTTCGACAAGCTCTCGATGATCAACCAGCGCGAGGTGCGCGTCGACACCAGCGACTTCTCCACCGCGCTGCGCGCCGCGATGCGGCAGGACCCCGACGTCATCCTGGTCGGCGAGATGCGCGACACCGAGACGGTGAAGGCGGCGCTGGCCGCGGCCGAGACCGGCCACTTCGTCATGTCGACGCTGCACACGACGGACGCGGCCGAGACCATCAACCGGGTCATCGACTTCTTCCCGCCGCACGAGCAGAAGCAGGTCCGGCTGTCCCTCGCGGGTGCGCTGCGCGGCATCATCTGCCAGCGGCTCGTGCAGCGCGCGGACGGGCTGGGGCGTTGCGTGGCGATGGAGATCGCCATCAACACCGGCCGCGTCGCCGACGCCATCACCGACCCGGACAAGACCTCGACGATCGGTCAGCTGATCGGCGAGGGCGCGTACTACGGGATGCAGACGTTCGACGCGCACCTGGTCGCGCTGATCCGGGACGGCATCATCACGCTGGAGGCGGCCATGGGCGCGTCCACCAGCCCGCACGACCTCACCGTCGAGCTCCGCCGGCTCGGCCTGGTGGCCTGACCGCTCCTGCGGACCGGCTCACCCCCTCGTCGTCCCGTGCTCGGAGCACCGGGCAGACCAGCCAGCCGGTGTCACCTGCACGACCATCCGCCGCCGGCAGTACGGGCAGAACCGCGGCGGCTCGAGATCGGGCCCGCGCACGCAGCCGGCGTGCGTCCTGTCGACCGCGGTGCCGGCGCCGGCAGCCGCGGCACCCAGGTCGCAGCCGCACCGGTCGCAGTACACCGCTCCAGCGTAGGCACCCGCCGCCGTACGCTGACGTGGTGCCTGAGCTGGAGTTCGTCGTGGGCGAGCCGGACACCGCGGTCGCCCTGGGCAGCGGGGACGTGCCGGTGCTCGCGACGCCGAGGCTGCTGGCCTGGCTCGAGGCGGCGACCGTCGCGGCCGCGGCGCCGGAGCTGGAGCCGGGCCGGACCACGGTCGGCACCCGGGTCGAGCTCGAGCACCTGGCTCCGTGCGGCGTCGGCACGGCCGTCACCGTGACTGCCGACCTCGCCCATCGTGACGGGTGGCTGCTGCGCTTCGCGGTGGCCGCGCACGACGCCGCAGGCCGGCTCCTCGCCAGCGGTACGGTGACCAGGGTCGCCGTGGACCGGCAACGGTTCATCGACCGTCTCTAGGCTCCCGTGTCGCGGGTCAGCACCAGCAGCAGGACGCCGGGCACAGGTCGCACGTCGCGCGCGGGTCGGCGCCGGAAGCCGAGCCGGTCGTACATGGCCAGCGCGCCCGCGTTCGACTCGATCACGCTGGCGACGAGGGCGTGCTCGCCGCCGGCGACCGCCAGCGAGTCGCAGAAGTCGACGAGCGTGCGGCCGATGCCTCGACCGGACGCCGCCGGCTCGACCGCCAGCATGCGCATCTCCAGCTCGCCGGCCCTGGCGACGTCCGCGTACGGCTGCCCGGCCCGCGCCGTGGTCACCGTCCCGAGCAGCTGCCCGTCGGCACCGGTGGCGACGTGCACGTCGGCGACCGCCGCGCGGCCGGTGACGTCCTCGACGACCGCGGCGTAGGTGTCGTCCGGCCCCAGCACCCCGGCCGTGCGGTACGCACGCAGGACCAGGTCGGCGACCGCCGAGTGCTCCTCGGGCCGAACCGGACGGATGTCGACGACGGTGCCGGTCATACGCCAGTGGTCGTGCGGGGGTACGCCACCTTCGGGTCGGTCAGGACGTTCACGAGGTAGGGCACGCCGGATGCGAACGCCCGGTCCAGCGCCGGCCCGACGTCCTGCGGGCGGGACACCGTCTCGCCCGCGCCGCCGAGCGCACGGACCACCCCGTCGTACTCCGTCTCCTGCCGCAGCTCGGCCGCGACGTCGTAGCCGTACAGGAACTGCATGGGGTGCTTCTCCAGGCCCCACATGCCGTTGTTGCCGACCACCATCACGACCGGCAGCCGGTGCCGCACCAGCGTGTCGACGTCCATCAGCGAGAAGCCGGCGGCCCCGTCGCCCAGCAGCAGCACGACCTGGGCCGAGGGGCGGGCCAGGCGCGCCGCGATCGCGTACCCGGGGCCGGTGCCCAGGCAGCCGTACGGACCCGGGTCGAGCCAGCCGCCGGGCCGCGCGGGCTCGGCGAACCGCCCGGCGAACGAGACGAAGTCGCCGCCGTCGCCGATGAGCACGCAGTCCTCGGCCAGGCGGGGGAGCAGCTCGCCGTAGATGCGGGCCGGATGGACCGGGTCGGTGTCGGCGCCCAGCATCTCGACGTCGCCGGCAACCGCTGCGGCGGCGGCCTGCGCGAGCTGCCCGAGCCAGTCTGCGTACGACGGTCGGCGGATGAGCTGCTCCCAGGCGGTCCCGACGCCGTCGAGCACAGCGGTCAGGTCGCCGGCCGCGGACGCCGCGAGGTCCAGGTGGGTGGCCACCTGCCCGGCCGAGTCCGCCAGGTGGACGACCTTGGCGGTCTCCGCGCCCTGGCCGAAGCTCCCGAACCCCAGCCGGAAGTCCAGCGGCGTTCCCGCCACGACGACGAGGTCGGCGCCGCCGAAGGCCTTGCCGCGCGCCCGCGGCACGAGCAGCGGGTGGCCGGCCGGGAGGATGCCGCGCCCCATCCCGTTGGGTACCACCGGGACCTGCAGCGTCTCGGCCAGCCGCAGGGCGGCGTCCTCGGCGCCGTCCGCCCACACGTCGGAGCCGAGCACGAGCACCGGGCGCCGGGCCTCGCCCAGCAGCGCCGCGACCTCGGCGAGGTCGTCCGGGTCCGGTTCCAGCCGCACCCGGACCGCCCGGGGCGGGGCGTCGGTCTCGGCCCGGCTGAACAGCTCGTCCATGGGGACGTCGAGGAACACCGGGCCGCGGTGCGGCATCGTCGCCACCCGGAACGCCTCGGCGACGCGCTCGGTCACCTGGGCCGCCGAGCGGACGGTCGCCGCGTGCTTGGTCACCGGGGCCAGCAGCGGCGGGTGGTCCAGCTCCTGGAGCGCCCCACTGCCCCAACGGAACGCCGGCGCGCGGCCGCCGAGCACCACGACTGGAGCGCCGTTGAACCAGGCGCTGGTCACCGCGGAGACCCCGTTGGTGACCCCTGGTCCGGCGGTGAGCACGGCGAGCCCGGGCCGGCGGGTCAGCTTCGCTGTCGCCTCGGCGGCGAACACCGCGGTCGCCTCGTGCCGCACGTCCACGATGGGCATCGGCGGGTCGGCCTTGACCGCGCCGTCGTAGAGCGGGAACACGTGGGCGCCGGAGAGCGTGAACATCGTCTGCACCCCGTACGTGCGGGCCGCCGCCACCGCGAGCTCACCGCCGTGGCCCTCGATCCGCTCTGCGTCCGCTTCGGCCATGCGGTGCAACCTACAGCGCGCGCTACAGGGCGGCGTTGAGAGCCTTGACCGGCATCCGCAGCTCGGCCAGCAGCGCCAGGTCGTCGGCGGCCGGTCGCCCCAGCGTCGTCAGGTAGTTGCCGACGATGACCGCGTTGACGCCGCCCAGCAGGCCGTCGCGGGTCCCGAGGTCGCCGAGCGTGATCTCCCGGCCGCCGGCGAACCGCAGGATCGTGTGCGGCAGAGCCAGCCGGAACGCGGCGACCGTGCGCAGCGCGTCGTCGGGCGCCAGCACCGGCAGGTCGCCGAACGGCGTGCCCGGCCGCGGGTTGAGGAAGTTCAGCGGCACCTCGTCCGGCGCCAGCTCGGCGAGCTGGGCGGCGAACTCGGCCCGCTGCTCGAGACTCTCGCCCATACCGACGATGCCGCCGCAGCAGACCTCCATCCCGGCGTCGCGGACCATGCTCAGGGTGTCCCAGCGCTCCTGCCAGGTGTGCGTCGACACGACGTTCGGGAAGTACGAGCGCGCCGTCTCGAGGTTGTGGTTGTAGCGGTGCACGCCCATCGCCGCGAGGTCGTCCACCTGGTCCTGGGTCAGCATGCCGAGCGAGGCGGCGACGTTGATGTCGACGGCCGCACGGATCGCCGCGACGCCGTCGCGCATCTGGGCCATCAGCCGCTCGTCCGGGCCGCGGACGGCCGCGACGATGCAGAACTCGGTGGCGCCGGTCGCCGCCGTCTCGACCGCGGCGGCCACCAGCGACGGGATGTCCAGCCAGGCGGCCCGCACCGGCGAGCTGAACAGCCCGGACTGCGAGCAGAAGTGGCAGTCCTCCGGGCAGCCGCCGGTCTTGACCGAGACGATCCCCTCGACCTCGACCTCGGGCCCGCACCAGCGGGTGCGAACCCGGTGCGCGAGGTCCAGTGCCTCGGCGGTGCGTTCGTCCGGCAGATGCAGGACGGCGAGGACCTGGTCTGCGTCCAGTCCGCGACCGTGCTCGAGGACCTGCTCGCGCGCGGTGTCCAGGACGTCGGCCACGCCCACCCCTCTCGTGCGTCCGCCTCAGGCGTCGCCGCTCAACCCCTGGGTACGCCGAACGTACTCACCCGGGCACGTGTCGGCGATTGACAGCGAGGCTACAGCCGACCCCCGGTCGCACTCAGTACGGCCACGGACCGTGTCGAGCACGGTACGCAGCAAGTTGCCGGGGGTGAGGTCATGACCGATGTAGTGGGCGGGCCAGCGGCTCCCGCCGCCGTGAGCCGATCGGGCTGGCTGGGCGAGGCGAGTTTCGCCGCCCCTGAGCACCGTGCGGGTGCGAGGGAATCGCCGGGTCTTCGGGATGATGCGTAGATGGCAACATGGCAAGACGTGGAACAGGCGGAGCCCGTCTTCGCTCGTCGGGTACGTGCACTGTTCGACGCTCATCGACACAAGACGATCGCCACGCTGCGAGCCGATGGCTCGCCGCGGACCTCCGGGATCGAGACACGATTCGAGAACGGCGAGCTGATCTTTGGTTCGATGCCGGACGCTCGCAAGGGTGCAGATCTGCGTCGCGACCCTCGATGCGCTCTCCACAGCGCCACGGTGGACCCTGTCGAGGGGGCCGAGGCGCAGTGGCCGGGGGAGGCGAAGATCGCCGGCCGGGCGATCCTCGACGAACCGTCGGCGGGGGGTGCGGACGGTGAGCGGTTCCGAGCCGACATCGCCGAGGTCGTGCACACCCACCTCAACGAGACGGCCACCCGGCTTGTCGTCGAGTGGTGGACGCCGTCACGGGGCCTGCAGAGGATCGAGCGGGAGTAGCGCGCGGTTGGTGAGCAACCACGAGGACCGGTCGGTCGGGCGCCCTAGGGTAGGCGGCCCGGCGAGCGAGGGCGTGCGACCCGTCGGTCTCCCATTCGACCCTGGGGGCACCTGTGCCGAAGTGCGCCGACCACAGGCGGGGTCCGCGTCTACAACTCGAGTCGCAACACACCTGCGCTGAACGGCGTGACCGACCCGCCGACCCAGAGGCGACCAGCCGGGTCCTGATGGACGTGGATGGAGCTCGAGCGACCCGTGAAGCGACCCTGCCTGATCCGGAATGGCTTGTCTGCCGGCCGCAGACCGTGCGAGATCAGATAGGCCGCAGCTGGGCCGGCCGCGCTCCCCGTCGCCACATCTTCGACCCGGCCGAGGTTGTCCCACGTTCTGCCTTCTGGTGTGTCGGGCTCCAGCAGGTAGACGAACTTGGCCCCGACAGCGTCGAGTCGCTCCTGTAGATCGGACACTGTCACGTTGCCGCTGGCAAGCCCGCTCGCCGTGACAGGGAAGACGAGATAGGGCAGGCCGGTCGAAACGACCTGCGCCGGAAGGGTCTCGTGCATGTCCGCAGGCTGCACACCCAAGCAAGCGGCGATGTCCAACCGCTGACTCTCGTTGAGCGTGACGGATGTGTCGGCCGCACCCTGGTCCATGGTGGCGTCGAGCACGGTAGGTCGGTCTGTCTGCCGGGTGCGAACAGTCAGAGGTCTGCCGCCGACCCGGATGACCCAGGTGGCGGCCCTGTCCTGCAGTCCACGACGGCGATGCAGCACCGCTGCGGCTCCGAGAACGGGATGCCCCGCGAACAGGAGCTCCTCCTGCTCAGTGAAGATCCGCGCTGTGGCTCCGTCGGCATCTTCCTCGAACAGGAAGATGGTTTCGAACTGTCGGAACTCCTGGGTGACCCGTTGCATGAGGAGGGTGTCGAGCGACGAAGGACAGTGCACCACCGTCAGGCCGTTGCCGCTCATCGGCTCGTCAGCGAAGACGTCGACGTGGTCGAAGGTCAACGAACCGGGCGTACCAGGGGTCATGGACGTTCCGTCTTCTTGTGCTGTCCTCAGTGCCCGGCGCTTCCGTCGTGGTTGGAGAGGATCACCTTCACTTCGCCGTCGGGTCCACGGATGACCAGGTCCGACCTGCGCGAAGGCTCCCGATCGTCCAGCAGGTGTGCGAACCAATGAGCGAAGTGCCGCAGGGCCACCATGGTGCGGGAGTGCGTGTCGCTGCTCACGCGTGAAACGGTACTCGCTCCCCGAGGGTGGAGCATGGCGCTCCAAGGGCTTGCTCCGGTCGTCACCCGCCCTGCGTACGCCGGAAGTCTGCGGCATCGAACTGCCCGCCGAACGACGGACCCAGGCCGGCGACCGCCGCGGCGGCGAACGGCTCCGGCTCGAGTGCCGCCGCGCCGGCCGGCAGGACGCCCGCGAGTGGAGCGCCGACGATCTGCTCGAGGTCCTCGAGGTTGCTGCGCATGGCGAGGTCCGGCTCGTCCGGTGGCACCGGCCAGCACCCCAGCACGATCCCGGCGCACCCCACGTTCCGATGGGCGAGAGCCTCCACGCACAGCTGGGTGTGGTTCAGCGTGCCGAGCCCCGGACCGGTCACCAGAACCGTGGCGGCGCCCACCGCTGCGGCCAGGTCGGCGATGGTCCACCCCGTGTCGTCGAAGTGGACCAGCAGCCCGCCGGCGCCCTCGACCAGAACGACGTCGCGCTGAGCCGCCAGCCGCGGCACCAGTGCCTGGAGGTCGGCGAGCGCCGGTCCGCGGCGTCCGGCGTGCCGGGCGGCGGCGGCGGGGGACAGCGCCGCCGGGAACCGCGCGGGCTCGTGCAGGTCGGCGGCGCCCACCCCGGCCAGTCGGGCGATCTCGGCGAGGTCGCCGGGCTCGCCGGGAGCCAGCCCGGTCTGGGCCGGCTTGACCACGGCGACGGAACGTCCGCCGCGGCGAGCGACGGCGGCCAGGGCCGCGGTCACGACGGTCTTGCCCACCCCGGTCCCGGTCCCGGTGACGACCAGGACGGTCACTCGGCGGGCTCCGGACGGCTGAGGCGGGTGACGAACTTGTACCGGTCGCCGCGGTACACCGAGCGCACCCACTCGACCGGGACCCCGTCCACGTCCAGGCTGCGCTGGGACAGCAGCAGCAGCGGGAGCCCGGTGTCGACACCGAGCAGCGCCGCCTCCTCCGGGGTGGCCAGCGCCGTCTCGATGGTCTCCTCGGCCTGCACCGGGCGCACCCCGAACTCCGCGTCCAGCGCCGCGTACAGCGAGCCCAGCCTGAGCAGGTGCTGGCGCAGCCGGGGGAAGCGCGCTGCCGGCAGGTAGGTCCGTTCGATCGCCATCGGCTCGCCGTCCGCGAGCCGCAGCCGCTCCAGGTGAACGAGCCGTTCGCCGCGCCGCACCCCGAGCCGTTCGGCGAGGACGTCGTCGGCGCGCACCTGGTCGAGGACGAGCACCCGTGACGTGGGCTGCATACCCTGTGCCAGCGTGTCCTCGGTGTACGAGGTCAGGTGCAGCGGCTGGGCCAGCTTCGGCTTCGCGACGAAGGTGCCGCGGCCCTGCTGGCGTTCCAGCCTGCCTTCGACGACGAGCTCGGACAGGGCCTGCCGGACCGTTGTTCTAGACGTGCCGAACTCCACGGCCAGCGTGCGCTCGGGGGGCAGCGGGCTGCCCGGCGGGAGAGTGCGGGACAGCTCGGTCAGGTGCCGCTTGAGCCCGTAGTACTTGGGTTCGCGCGGGCTGTGCCGATCGCGCCCCGCGCGCGCCCCGCCCGTTGCCGTCTGCGCCGCCGCGGCCTGCCGCGTCATGGTCCTCCTCCCGGCCGGGCCCATCGTGGCAGACGACTCGGGGCGCGCAGGACTCGCCGGACCCTTCGCCCGCCCCCGTTCGCTGTGGTCTACTGGGACCAGTGGTCTAAACCAATATGTGACGAGGCGGTGACGCGGTGAGCGGCCCAGGCGCACGGATGGCGGCGGAGATCGCCGAGCAGCCGGCGGTGCTGCAGCGAGTGCTGGACGAGGGCACCGCCGACGTGCGGGGCGTCGCCGGTCTGCTGGCCCGCCGGGCGCCCCGGTTCGTGCTGCTGGCGGCCCGTGGCACCAGCGACCACGCGGCTCTGTACGCCAAGTACCTGGTCGAGATCGGGCTGGGGCTGCCCTGCGGGCTGGCTTCGCCGTCCACCCTCACCGCGTACGGCGCCCGGCCCGACCTGCGGGACGTGCTGGTGGTCGCGGTCAGCCAGTCCGGCGGGTCGCCCGACCTGGTAGGCACTCTCGAGGTCGCCCGTTCCTGCGGGGCCGCGACGCTGGCGGTGACCAACGCGCCCGGCTCCGCGCTCGCCGACGCGGCGGAGCTGCACCTGGACGTGCGCGCCGGAGCCGAGCTCGCCGTCGCCGCCACGAAGTCGTACACCGCCGAGCTGCTCACGTTGTTCCTCGTGGTCGACGCGTGGGCGGGCGGGAACGGTACGGAGACCGCCGGGCTGCCGGACGCCGCGGCGGACCTGGTGTCGCGGCGGGCGGAGGTCGCCGCGGTGGCGCAGCGCTACCGGTTCGCCTCGCGGCTGGTCATGACCGGCCGCGGCTACGCGTACCCGACCGCCCGCGAGGCCGCGCTCAAGCTCATGGAGACCAGCTATGTCGCCGCGCACGCGTTCTCCGGTGCGGACCTGCTGCACGGACCGCTGGCGATGGTGGACCCGCAGTACCCGGTGGTCGCGGTCGTGCCGGGCGGCGTCGGCGCGGACGCGATGAGCCCGGTCCTGGACCGCCTGCTCGAGGCGGGTGCAGACCTGCTGGTCCTGGGGACGCAGGACCCGCCGCCGGGCGCGCTCGGGCTCCGGCTGCCGGGAGGGCTGTCCGAGCGGGTGCACCCGGTGGTGGACATCGTGCCGCTGCAGTGGCTCGCGCTGGAGATGGCGCTGGCGCGAGGGCTGGACCCGGACACCCCGCGCGGCCTCTCGAAGGTCACCCGCACCTGGTAGCAACGGTTGCCGGGTCTTGGTGCTGGCGCCGCGGTGGGCCACTCTGAGGGGGTGGACGGGTTCGTCAGCCGGGAGCGTGCTCTCGTGCTGGCGCGCCGGTGGGCAGCCTGCGCGGAGCCGGACGTACGGGTCGAGCTCGAGGTGAGCGAGACCGACGGCGGTTACCTCGTGGACGTCGTCGCGTACCGCGGTCGGGGGCCGTTCGACCGGATCGGCGCGACGCTCGCGCTCATCGACCACGACGGACGCATCCACGTCCTGCGCACCGTGGTCTAGCCGGCCTCGACGCCGCCCACCCAGGTCCGGCGGGGGACGAGGTCGTCGTCCCACCACACCAGGTCGGCGCAGGCGCCGGGCGCGAGCCGGCCGAGGTCGTCGCGGCCGATGAGGTCGGCCGGCACCTGGGTGGCCGACAGCAGAGCGGTCACCGGGTCCACCCCGACCGACACGACGTGGCGCACCGCGGCGTCCAGCCGCAGCGACGATCCGGCGATCGTGCCGTCCGACCGCCTCGGTACGTGGGCGTCCGGCTCGACCAGCACGGGCATGCCGCCCAGCTCGTAGCGACCCGGCGGCATTCCGGCCGCGGCCGTCGCGTCGGTGACCAGGGCGACCCGCCGGCCGGCGGCGCGGAACACCAGGCGGACGACGGGTGCGGCGACGTGCTGCAGGTCGGCGATCAACCCGAGCGTGAACCGGTCGTCGGACAGTGCGAGTCCGGGCAGGCCCGGCTCGCGGTGGTGCAGTGCGCGCTGGGCGTTGAACAGGTGGGTGACCATCCGGGCGCCGGCGTCGGCCGCGGCGGCGGTCTGGGCTGCGGTCGCGTCCGAGTGCCCGAGGCTGACGACGACCCCGGCCGCAGCCAGGCGGCGGGTCGCCGCGAGCCCGCCGTTGCGCTCCGGCGCGAGGGTCACCATGCGCAGGACGTCCCGGGCCGGCTCCCCGGCGAGCAGCTCGTCGAGCAGCGCGTCGGCCGGGTCGACCATGAGCGACGCGTCGTGCGCGCCGGCGTGCAGCGGGCTCAGGAACGGTCCCTCCAGGTGCGCACCGAGGATGCGGGCGGCGCCGTCCCCGGTCCGGCTCCTGGCCGCCGCGGTCCGGTCCAGCGCCGCCACCAGCTCCGGCACGGCGGCGGTGACGAACGTGGGCAGGAACGCCGTGACCCCGGTGGACGCGAGCCGCCGCGCCACCAGCTCCCAGCCCGGCGGCGAGGCGGTGGCCAGGTCCACGCCGAAGGCGCCGTTCACCTGGAGGTCGACGAGCCCGGCGGTGAGCAGCCCGCCGTCGAGCCGCACATGGCCGGCGCCGGGGTCCGGGCGGCGGTCGCGCACCTCGGTGACGAAGCCGTCGGTCACGATGACCGCACCAGGGCCGGAAAGCCTGCCGCCGACCAGGAGCCGCGGCGCCGAGACGACCGTCAACGGACGGCCGCCCCCGAGCGCACGGTGGCTGCCGCTGCGTCGAGCGCCGCGGCGGCCAGCTCGAGATCCGGCCCGGACAGGTCGGCCCGCGCGGTCAGCCGGAGCCGGGAGACGCCGTCGGGCACGGTGGGCGGCCGGAAGCAGCCGACCCGCACGCCGCACCGGGCGGCGGCGGCGGTCGCCTGCAGCGCCGCGTCCGGAGCCCCGACGATGGCTGCGGTCACGGCGGCGTCCGGCGGGAGCGCCTCGAAGCCGGCGGCCACGGCGATCCCGTGCAGCGAGTGGGCGGCCCGTCGCGCCCTGAGCGGGAGGTCGGGGTCGGCCGCGAGCAGCCGGACGGCCGCCAGCGCGGCACCGGCGCTGCCGGGCGCGAGCGCGGTGTCGTACACGAAGCTGCGGGCGCTGTCGGCCAGGTGGTCGACGACCGCCCGGGACCCGAGCACGGCGCCGCCCTGGGCCCCGAGCGCCTTCGACAACGTCGCGGTGCGCACCAGCGCCGGGTGCCCACCGACCGCCTCGTCGGCGCAGACACCGGCACCGCCCGCCCCGAGCACGCCGAGGGCGTGCGCCTCGTCGACGAGGAGCCCGGCCCCGGCGGCCGTGGCCACCGCCAGCAGCCGGCTGACCGGAGCCCGTTCCCCGTCGACGGAGAACACCCCATCGGTGACCACGAGGGCGCGCTCCTCGGCGCGGGACGCCAGCACGGCCGCGACAGCGTCCACGTCCAGGTGCGCGACGACCACGACGCGAGCCCGGGACAGCCGGCATGCGTCCACCAGCGACGCGTGGTTGTGCGCGTCCGAGACGACGAGGGAGCCGGGACCGGTGAGCGAGACCACCGCCGCGAGGTTCGCCAGGTAGCCCGACGACAGCACCAACCCCGCCGGCGCCCCGGCCAGGGCGGCCAGCGCGTCCTCCAGCTCGGCGTGCAGGTCGGTGGAGCCGGTCACCAGCCGCGACCCGGTCGCGCCCGCGCCCCACGTACGGGTCGCGGCCACCGCCGCCTCGACGACGCGCGGGTCGCGGGCCAGGCCGAGGTAGTCGTTGGACGCCAGGTCCAGCGGCCCGGGGCCGGGCGGTCGAGGCGCCGGGGCGCGGTGCAGGCCGTCGCGGCGGCGCTGGGCCGCGCGCTCGGCCAGCCAGGCGAACGGGTCCGGCGCGGTCACGCCCGCGATCCTGGCACGCCGGGGTCCAAGCTCGCGCGTAGCCTTCGGCGGTGCCCAGTCTCAACGACGTCGCCCAACGGCACACCGAGCTGACCGAGGCGGACCTGGAGCGGCTGCACCTGCTGCTGTCGGACTGGCAGCTGCTCGCGGACCTCGCCTTCTCCGACCTTGTCCTCTGGCTGCCCACCTGGAACGGCTCCGGCTACGTGGCCGGCGCCCAGATGCGCCCGACCACCGGCTCGACAGTGTTCGGCGACGACCTGGTCGGGACCTTCCTGCCCAAGGGGCGCCGCCCGCTTCTGGACGAGGCGCTAGAGCTCGGCCGGGTGATGCGCAGCCGGACCGAGCTGGCCCTGGCCCCCGCCGAGGCGCTGCCGGTGCGCGGTCCGGACGGACGCGTGGTCGCCGTCGTCGCCCGGCACGCCGACCCAGCGACGACGCGCACCAGCGGACGGCTGGAGGCGGCGTACCTGGAGCTGGCCGAGCGGCTCGGGGAGATGGTCGCCGAGGGGTCGTTCCCGTTCCCCGGCGGCCTGGAAGGGCTGGACTCCTCGCCCCGGGTCGGGGACGGACTGGTGCGGCTCGACACCGACGGGACGGCGTTGTACGCCAGCCCCAACGCGCTCTCCGCGTACCGCCGGCTCGGGCTGGCCGCGGACCTGGTCGGCAACCGTCTCGACACCGTCACCCGGCAGCTGGTGCCGCGCCGGGGCCCGGTCGACGAGGACCTCGCCGCTGTCGCGGGCGGCCGGACGGCGCGCGGCGTCGAGGTCGAGGGCAAGGGCACGACCGTTCAGCTGCGCGCGATCCCGCTGCTGCAGCGCGGGGCCCGCGTCGGCGGCCTCGTGCTGGTTCGGGACGTGACCGAGCTGCGGCGACGGGAACGAGAGCTGCTGACCAAGGACGCGACCATCCGGGAGATCCACCACCGGGTGAAGAACAACCTGCAGACCGTGGCCGCGCTGCTGCGCCTTCAGGCGCGGCGGCTGGACGTCCCCGAGGGCCGCAGCGCGCTGGAGGAGGCCGTGCGGCGGGTGGGCTCCATCGCGCTCGTGCACGAGCTGCTGTCGACGGCGCCGGACGAGTCGGTGCCGTTCGACGAGGTGGCGGACCGGGTGCTGTCGATGGTGGCGGAGCTGTCCAGCCAGGGCCCGGCGCGGGCCGGGGCCGGGCCGGGCGGGGGTCCGGCGTCGGTCGTACGTCCGGTGCGGACCGGCTCCTTCGGCGACGTCCGGGCGGAGGTGGCCACCCCGCTGGCGGTGGTGCTCTCCGAGCTCGTGCAGAACGCGGTCGAGCACGGTCTGGACGGCGGGCCCGGCCTGCTCGAGGTGCGGGCCGAGCGGGCGGAGGGCACCTTGCGCGTCGAGGTGCTGGACGACGGGGTCGGGCTGCCGGTGGGCTTCGACCTGGCGGCGTCGGACCGGCTCGGCCTCCAGATCGTCCGGACCCTGGTCGAGGGCGAGCTGGGCGGGACCCTGCTGCTGGACCGCCGCGAGGGCGGCGGCACCAGGGCCGCGGTCGACATCCCGCTCGCCGCCTGACCGCGGCGTACAACGCGCGACGCCCGGCTGCGCGGTGGGCGCAGACCGGGCGTCGGCCGGTTCAGGTAGGGCTGCTCAGGCCATCCGGGCTCGGGCGCGAGCGGTGCGACGCTTGAGGGCGCGACGCTCGTCCTCCGACAGGCCCCCCCAGACCCCGTGGTCCTGTCCGGACTCCAGGGCCCAGCGCAGGCACTCCTCGCGGACCTCGCAGCGCATGCAGACGGCCCTGGCCTCCTCGATCTGCAGGAGCGCCGGGCCGGTGTTCCCGATCGGGAAGAACAGCTCGGGGTCCTCGTCGCGGCAGGCGGAACGGTGACGCCAGTCCATGGCTTGCGCCAACTCCTCGTGTTCGCTGGGTGGATCGTTGTGGTGCTTGTGAACGACTTCACTAAGTGTCCCCGAGCACGAGGCCGGTTTCCCGGCTCGTGGACTCAGGGCTGACTTCGGGAACAACGACCGCGCAGCAGCCCGTGTTCCCCTCGCCCGCCAACCCTCGCAAAGCCCGACCGCCCACACAAGAGTTTTGGAAACACAAGTCCCGCGTCCCCGGGTGCATTTCGTCACACGCACTTCCGGGAACCGGGTCGCCGGCCCGGGCGTCGCGCAGCTCAGACGACGACGGAGAGGGCCTCCGGGTGGGCCCGGAAGTGCACGCTCACCCGGTCCCCGACCGCCTCCCCGTCCAGCTGGAGGGCGGTCGGTCGGTCGGCCCAGACGGTGAACCGGCCCAGGTCGTGGCGGGTGTAGACGTCGCGGCCGTGCACCCGGGCGCCGGGCTGGACGAACTGCCGGGCGTGCCGCAGGGTCGACAGGGTCCGCAGCCGGGTCAGCCCGAGCACGTCCAGGCCGGTGTCGAACGAGGCTTCCGGCAGGGGGTCCACCGCGAGGTTGCCCAGGTACGTCCACGGGGCGGTGTTCTGGACGATGACGAGAAACACCCCCTCGACCGCGTCCTCGTCGTCGGCCTGCACGGTCAGCCCGGGCTGTTCGCGCTCGGTCTCGCGGTAGAACTGGTTGAGCGCGGACCGCACGAACATGGTGCCGGTCGGCCGCCGCCCGCGCTCACGGCGCTGCTCGACGGCGTCGACCACCTCGGCGTCCAGGCCGAGGCCGGCGCAGAAGGTGAACCAACGCCCGTCGGCCGTGGCCAGGCCGACCCGGCGCCGCCGCCCCTCCCGCAGGGCGTCCAGGATCTGGCCGGTCGCCTCCACCGGGTCGTTGGGCAGCCCGAGCGCACGGGCGAACACGTTCGTCGAGCCACCCGGGACGACGGCGAGCGCCGGGCCGTCCGGGTCGGGGCCGTCCTCGAGCAGGCCGTTGACCGCCTCGTTGACGGTGCCGTCGCCGCCGAGGGCGATCAGCAGGTCGACCCTCTCCTTGGCGGCGCGGCGGCCGACCTCGGTGGCGTGGCCGCGGTGCGTGGTCGTCACCACCTGTACGTCCAGGTCGGCGCGCAGGGCGTGCACGAGGACGTCCCGGCTCCGGGAGGTGGTCGTCGTGGCCTTGGGGTTGACCACCAGGAGCCCGCGCATGGCGGTCAGCGTAAGGCAGCCGGCCAGTAGGGTCTTCGCGTGCTCGAGCCAGGCGACCCGAACGCGGAGCATCGTCCGCTCGCGCCGAGGGCGATGCGGATCGCGGCCGGGGTCGCGTTCCTGCAGGCGCTGGGCCTGGGGGTCTTCGCCCTCGTGGTGGTCGTCGAGGCCTTGCGCGGGGACCGGTCGTCGATGGCCAACGCGCTGCTGCTCGCGGCGCTGCTGCTCGCCTGGGCCGCGACGCTCGCGCTCTGCGCCCGCGGTCTGCTGCGGCGCCGGCGCTGGTCCCGCGCGCCGCTCGTGATGTCCGAGCTGCTGCTGCTCGCGGTCGGGATCCCCCTGGTGCAGGGGGCGGGGGCGCGCTGGGCCGGTGTGCTGCTCGTGGTGGGGGCGGTCGTCGGGCTGCTGTCGGTGCTCAGCCCGGCTGTGACGACCGAGCTCGAGGGCTGACCACCCGGCCGCGGCCGAGACGTCACTCGTCGTCGAGCAGCCCGGTGCGCAGCTGCGCCAGCGTGCGCGCGAGCAGCCGGGACACATGCATCTGGGAGATGCCGACCTCGTCGGCGATCTGGGACTGCGTCATGTTCCGGAAGAACCGCAGCATCAGGATCTGCCGCTCCCGCGGGGCCAGCTGCGCGAGCAGCGGGCGCAGCGACTCGCGGTACTCGACGCCTTCGAGGGCGTCGTCGTCGGTCCCGATGACGGCGAGCATGGCGGCGCCGCCCTCCTCGGAGTCGCTGCCCGCGTCCAGGGACACCGTGCTGTAGGCGTTCGCGGACTCCAGGCCCTCGAGCACCTCCTCCTCGGACACGCCGAGGCGGGCGGAGATCTCGGCCACGGTCGGAGACCGGCCCAGCGAGTGCGCGAGCTCCTCGGTCGCCGCACCCAGCGCGAGCCGGAGCTCCTGGAGCCGCCGGGGCACCCGGACCGCCCAGCCCTTGTCCCGGAAGTGCCGCTTGATCTCGCCCACCACGGTCGGCGTCGCGTACGTCGAGAACTCGACGCCACGGTCGAGGTCGAAGCGGTCGACCGACTTGATCAGGCCGATCGTGCCCACCTGGACCAGGTCGTCCAACGGCTCGCCGCGGCCGGCGAAGCGCCGGGCCAGGTGCTCGACCAGGGGAAGGTGCAGCTCGACGAGCTCGTCGCGCGCCGACTGGTGGTCGGCGCTGCCAGGCGCGGTGGCGGCGAGGAACTCGAACAGATGGCGGGATCGGGCTCTGGCGGCGGCTCGTGGGTCGGAGGTCGGGTCGACTCCGTCGCTCACGCGGACTCCGACCAACCCCGCCGCTTGCGCAACGTGACCGTGACTGTTCCGTGGTCGGCGGACGCCTCGACCTCGCCGGCCAGGGCGGTGAGCACCGTCCAGGCGAAGGAGTCCCGGGCCGGGGGGCGTCCGCTGACGCTGCTGGCCATGACCGAGACCTCCAGACAGTCCCACTCGAGCAGGAACCGGCAGGTGAGCGGCGTGCCGGTCACGACGTCGGGGAGCAGCATCGCGCAGGCCTCGTCGACCGCGATCCGCAGGTCCTCGATCTCGTCGAGGGTGAAGTCGAGGCGGGCGGCGAGTCCGGCGGTGGCCGTGCGCAGGACCGACAGGTAGGCGGACTCGGCCGGAAGCCTCAGCTCGACGACATCGGCGGTGGACGGCTCCCCGGACCCGCTCGCGCCCTTCTGCACTCCCTAGCCCCTCCGCCTCGGTCCCCGTGACGGTTCGAGCCTAGCGGCCCGCGCAGGTGCTCCCGACCGTCGCCGGTCAGCCGCCACCCATGCTGCGCAGCGGCTCGTCGGTGAGGCGGTTGACGGTCCACTCGTCCATCGAGAGGGCGCCGATCGAGCGGTAGAAGCTGATCGCCGGCTCGTTCCAGTCGAGTACCCACCACTCCAGCCGCGCGTAGCCGCGCTCGAGGCAGATGCGCGCCAGCGTCCGCAGCAGCTCCTTCCCGTAGCCGAGCCCGCGCAGGTGCGGGCGGACGTACAGGTCCTCGAGGTAGATGCCGTGGCGGCCGCTCCAAGTGGAGAAGTTCACGTACCAGACGGCGAAGCCGCCCAGAGCGCCGTCGTGCTCGACGACGTGGCCGAAGAGCTTGGGCTCGGGCCCGAAGAGCGCGACCCGGAAGTCCTCGGCGCTGGACCGGACCTCGTGCAGCGACCGCTCGTAGTCGGCGAGCTCGCGGATCATCGCGTGGAGCTCGTCGACCTCGTCGAACCGGATCGGCCGGATGACACCTGGGCTCACGGGAGGGGCTCCTCGGTCGGGTTGGCGATGTTCCAGCGGTGCACGCAGCGGTTGCCGTGCTCGTAGCCGAGCACGCACAGCGCCGCCGTGCCGAGCCGCAGCATCGAGCCGTCTACGACGGGTCGGCCCAGCCAGCGGGCCGCCAGGGCACGCAGCAGGTGACCGTGCGCGACCAGGACGGCGAGCTCCGCGTCGGCGGACTCCAGGCGGGCGAGCACCCGGTCGCACCGGACCGCGACGTCGTCTTGCGTCTCGCCGCCCGGGCACGGCTGGGTGAACACCGACCACCCCGGCGCCGCCTCCCGGATCTGCGCCGTGGTGAGGCCCTCGTACACCCCGTAGTCCCACTCCATGAGGTCGGCGTCGAGCTCGAACGGGCCCAGGCGGGCCAGCTCGGCCGACCGCACCGCCCGCACCAGCGGGCTGACCAGGACCAGCCGGGCGCCGGATGTAAGCCGGGTCAACCGTTCCAACGGAGCAGCCAGCGCCCGGGCCTGCCGTTTCCCGTCGGAGTCCAGCGGGACGTCCGTGCGGCCGGTGTGCTGCCCGCCCCGGGACCACTGCGTGCTCCCGTGCCGGACCAGGACGACGGTGCGCACACTCACACCGCACAGCATGCCGGGAACGGCGAACGCCCGCCGCCACCTGACGGACAATCGCGGGATGGCCCCGTACCGGACGTTCGCCGAGCCGGTGGAGGTCACGGTCGCGGTGAGCAGCCCGCGGTACCCGGTTTCCGGCGCGTTTCCCGGCTTCGCCCTCGGCTGGCGCGGGGAGCGGGTCTACGTGCAGTGGCGCAGCGGCGTGGGCGAGAACAGGTTCGGCTGGCACGACGCCGGCCTGGTCCGGCGAGCCGTCCCGCCGGACCCGAGGCCCCCGGGCGGTCGGAGCGGTTCGGGCCCGGTGCCCCGCTAGGCCTTCTCGTGGAGCCCGAGGTCCTCGCCCTTGACCAGGTCTTCACCCCGGTCCGGGCACGGCGATCGGGGAGCAGCTCGTCCGGGCCGCGGACCTCGCCGACCAGGGCTGACCTCCGCGCGACACACGAACCGCCGGCAGCCCTCGTTGCCGGGGGTTTGTGCTGACCGGGGCTAGCGTCAATTCCGCGGACCCCTGGCCGCGGTCCCCCCCCGGCGGCCGGGGGTTCGCGCGGACGAGCGGTAGCCCCCAGAGGGTGCGACTCGCGAACGCGCGACCAGCGGACTTGCGAGCTCGCCATCCCGGTCTCGAACCTCCTGGCTCCCGGCCGTGAGCCGGACGCCGCCTGAGCTCACGCGGAGAGCTCGTCCTCTGGGAGTGGACCCGGCGCGCTCGCCGGGCGTCAGAAGGTCTTGCCTGCGTCGCGCGCGGCCGCGTGCGCGGCTTGCCTGCCCGCCTCGGGATCACTGGTGGCGAGGTTGGGCCCGAACGTGATCGCGGTGATGTCGTCGACTCCCGCCCACCGCAGCCAGTCCTCGAAGAACGGACGCTGGAAGTCCGCGCCGAAGGTCGGTCCGCGCCCCACCCCGTACACGGCGCTCGTGTAGACGACGGCAGCCTTCTTGCCGCGCAGCAGGCCGCTGTAGCCCTCGACGGGATCGAACCCGAACAGCATCCCGGGCTGCGAGACGACGTCGATGAACTGCTTGAGGATGTAGGGCACCCCGGCGTTCCACATCGGGACGCTGAACAGGTACCTGTCGGCCGAGTCGAAGCGACGGAACGCGTCATGGGCGGCCTTCCAGGCCTGCGCCGCCTCGCCCTCCGGCTCGGCGCCGGCGAAGACCGCCATCTTGGCGGCGGCGGCGGGTGGGCCGAACGCCGGCAGCGAACCGTCCCACAGGTCGAAGACCTCGACCTCGACGTCCGGGTGGGTGTCCGCGAACGCCTCCAGGAACGTCTCCGCGATCGCGAGGGACTCCGATGCGGCGCCGCGAGGCGAGGCCGAGATGTGCAGCAGGCGTCCCTCCGCGGGGGTTGGCGTCGGGCTGGTCATGGCTCCTCCAAAGGTGTGTGCAGACGCACATACTCATATATGTGCGTGCACACGCGCAAGTCGCTAGGCTGGCGGCATGACGACCACCTCCCGTCCACCGAGTCCGGGGCAAGCCACGTCCAGAGGTCCAGCAGGCGCCGTGGCCACGGCAGCATGGGGTGGCGTGCTCCAGGTTCACGCCGGGCTCGTCCCGGTCCTGGACCGTGAGCTGCAGTCGGCCGCGGGCCTGCCGCTGGCCTGGTACGACGTGCTGCTCGAGCTCAACGAAGCACCCGATCGACGGCTGAGGATGAGCGAGCTCGGAGGCAAGGTCGTTCTCTCCCGGACCCGTGTCAGCCGTCTGGTCGACGAGATGGCTGCGTCGGGGCTCGTGCACCGTGAGGCGCACCCCACCGACCGTCGTTCGGCCTACGCAGTCATCACGGAGGCTGGTCGTCGCTCGCTGCGCCGTGCGGCGCCGGTGTACCTGAGCGGGATCCGGGAGCACTTCGGCCGCCACGCCACGGACGA
Source organism: uncultured Actinomycetota bacterium (assembly GCA_963711005.1). Classification (GTDB taxonomy): domain Bacteria; phylum Actinomycetota; class Actinomycetes; order Prado026; family Prado026; genus CAVQCJ01. The sequence continues at coordinate 291,342 of CAVQCJ010000004.1, forward strand.
GGAGCTTGCCGTCGTGGCGAAGGTGCTGTGGCGGGTCCACGAGGCCGAGAAGCCCGGCTCAGCCGCCCTCACTGACGGCGGCTGAGCCTCGGCGGTCCCGGCGGGCGGGCGACGAGGCGTTCGCCGAGGCCACGCGACCGCCGCGCTGATGAACCGGCGCTTCGTCGACGTGAAGGCCGACCGCGATGAGCGCCCGGACGTCGACGCCGTCTCCGTGGCATCCGGGACCACCCAGCCGCCGCCCGGTCCCGACGACCTCGCCGCAGCGGTTCTGCGCTGGGCGTGCCGCGTGCGCCTAACCCTTCTTGGTCTCCCAGAAGATCTCGGCGATCTCGTCGATCTTCGCGAGCAGCTGGTCGGCCACGGCCACGTCCAGCGAGCCCTTGGTTCCGCCGGCGCCGGCGAGCTTGGTCGCCTCGTTGAACAGACCGTGCAGCTGGGGGTACTTCTCGAAGTGGGGCGCCTTGAAGTAGTCGGTCCACAGCACCCACAGGTGGTGCTTGACGAGCTCGGAACGCTCTTCCTTGATCTGGATCGCGCGGGCCCGGAACGCCGGGTCCTCGTTGGCGGCGTACTTCTCGATGACCGCCTTGACCGACTGCGCCTCGATCCGGGCCTGGGCCGGGTCGTAGACGCCGCACGGCAGGTCGCAGTGCGCGCTCACCGCGACCGTGGGGGCGAACAGGCCGATACGCATGCGCTGTCCCTTCTGTCCGAGTCGGATCCGGGCGCCGGTTCGAGGCACATCGGTGTCTCGGGCGGCCGTGTTCGGGACACTACCCCCGGGAGGTGGGGAGCGGATGCGCAGGCTGGGGCTGGCGCGGGTGCAGGGCCGCTCGATGCTGCCCACACTGGCCGACGGCGACCTGCTGCTCGTCCGCTACGACGACGTCCCGTGGCCGGACGACCTTGCGCTGGTACGGCTGCCACCCCGAGCCGACGGCGTCGTACGTTCGCTGGCGGTCAAACGCATCGCCTGGCGGGAGAGCGCCGGCTGGTGGGTCGAGCGCGACAGCCCCGACGAGGGCGTCGACTCCTGGCTCGTCGGCGCGATCCCGGACCACGACATCGTGGCGGTGGTGGTGGCCCGGGTATGGCCGCCACGGCCGGTCGGCGCACCTCGCGCTGTGCCAGACTGAACGAGTGCCCGAGCGAGATCTCGACCCTGCCTTCCCGCTGCACCGCGGCGGCAAGATCGAGATCCGTCCGACCGTCCGCATCCGCGACGACGAGGGTCTCGCGCTCGCCTACACCCCGGGCGTCGGACGGGTCAGCGCGGCGCTCGCCGCGGACCCCACGCTCGTCGACCAGTTCACCTGGCGGTCCAACCTCGTCGCGGTCGTCACCGACGGCACCGCGGTGCTCGGCCTCGGCGACCTCGGGCCGGCGGCTGCGCTGCCGGTGATGGAGGGCAAGGCCCTGCTGTTCAAGGAGTTCGGCGGCGTGGACGCCGTCCCGCTGTGCCTGGACACCCGCGACACCGACGAGATCGTCCTCATCGTGCAACGGCTGGCGCCGTCGTTCGGCGGCATCAACCTGGAGGACATCAGCGCGCCGCGGTGCTTCGAGATCGAGCGGCGTCTGCAGGAGCTCCTGGACATCCCGGTCTTCCACGACGACCAGCACGGCACCGCGATCGTGGTGCTGGCCGCGTTGCGCAACGCCGCGCGGGTGACCGGCCGGAAGCTAGCGGACATGCGGGTGGTCGTGTCCGGCGCGGGCGCGGCCGGGGTCGCGGTGACCGAGATGCTCGTCGGCGCGGGCGTCGGCGAGATCGCGGTAGCGGACAGCAAGGGCATCGTGCACGTGGACCGCGACGACCTGACCGAGGTGAAGCAGCGGCTCGCCGCGAACACGAACCGGCAGGGGCGCACCGGCTCGCTCGTCGACGCGCTGGCCGGGGCGGACGTGTTCATCGGCGTCTCGGCAGGGACCGTTCCCGAGGAGGCGATCGCCTCGATGGCTCCGGACTGCTGTGTCTTCGCGTTGGCCAACCCGGACCCGGAGGTGCACCCGACCATCGCCCGCAAGTACGCCAGGGTGGTGGCCACCGGCCGTAGCGACTTCCCGAACCAGATCAACAACGTGCTGGCCTTTCCCGGCGTCTTCAAGGGCGCACTGTCGGTCGGCGCCACCCGGATCACCGTGGGCATGACGCTGGCGGCGTCGGAGGCGATCGCCGACGTCGTCGGCGACCGGCTCGACGAGGACCACGTGATCCCGAGCGTTTTCGAGCCGCTGGTGGCCACGTCGGTCGCGAAGGCGGTCGCCGCGGCGGCCCGGGCCGACGGCGTGGCCCGGCGCTGACCGGGCGGTCAGGGACGGCGCGGCCGCCCGCCGTGCGGCGGGTAGGTTGACCGCCATGTTCGCCGTCACCGCCGACCACATCGACGTCGCCGACCCGCTGGCCGGACTCGGCCTCGGGGAGCGGCCCGACCCCGAGCCGTCAGAGGGCTGGACGACGGTACGCGTCCGGGCGGCTGCCCTGAACCATCACGACCTGTGGACGCTCAAGGGCGTCGGCATCGCGCCGGACCGGCTGCCGATCGTCCTCGGCTGCGACGCCGCCGGCGTCGACGAGGACGGCCGCGAGGTCATCGTGCACGCCGTGATCGGCGACCCGGCCGCCGGCGGCGGCGACGAGACGCTCGACCCCAAGCGGTCGCTGCTGTCCGAGGTGCACGACGGGACACTGGCCGAGCTCGTGCGCGTGCCGCGCCGCAACCTCGTCGCCAAGCCGGCCGAGCTGTCCTGGGCCGAGGCCGCGTGCCTGCCGACGGCCTGGTTGACCGCCTACCGCATGCTGTTCACCCGCTCCGGGCTGCGCCGCGGCGACAGCGTGCTGGTGCAGGGGGCGGGCGGCGGGGTGGCGACTGCCGCGATCGTGCTGGCCAAGGCCGGGGGCTTCCGTGTGTACGCCACCAGCCGGGACGGGACCAGGCGCGACCGCGCGCTGGAGCTCGGGGCCGACGCCGTCTTCGAGGCCGGCGCCCGCCTGCCCGAACGCGTCGACGCCGTCATCGAGACCGTCGGCGAGGCGACGTGGGACCACTCGCTCAAGGCGCTCAAGCCGGGCGGGCGGCTGGTGGTGTGCGGTGCGACGTCCGGCGCGAACCCACCCGCTCAGCTCAACCGGGTCTTCTTCCTGCAGCTGTCCGTCGTCGGCTCGACGATGGGCACCCGCGAGGAGCTCGAGTCGCTCGCGGCACTGCTGGCGGATGCGGGGATCCGCCCGCTGGTCGACTCGACGTTCGACCTGCGCGACGCCCGGTCGGCGTTCGAGCGGCTCGCGTCCGGGGACGCGTTCGGCAAGATCGTCCTCACCGTCGCCGGCTAGCGGTCGCCGTGCCCTTCACGCTGAGCCACCCGGCGGCCGTCCTGCCGTTCGGGGGGCGGGCGGGCGGCCGGTGGGCGCTCGCGCTGCCACCGCTCGTCGCGGGCAGCATGGCGCCGGACGTCCCGTACTACACGCCCCTGCCCGGTTCGCTGCGCGGCTGGACGCACAGCGTCGCCGGGGCGTTCACGATCGACGTCGTGCTGGCGGTCGCGCTGCTCGCCGTCGGCGTGTTCGTCGCCGGCCCGGTCGCGGCCCTGCTGCCTGCCCGCCGGCGGGAGCTGGTCGGCGGCTGGACCGCGCACGCGTGGCCGTCGCGGGTCGCGTGGCCGGCGGTCGGGCTCTGGTACGCGGCGTTGGTGCTCGGCGCGCTCACCCACGTGGCGTGGGACGCGTTCACGCACCCGGACGGGCAGGTGGTCACGCGGGTGCCCGCGCTGAGCGACGTGGTGGCCGGCAACCCGCTGTACCAGTGGATGCAATGGGGCAGCACGGTCGTCGGCGGCGCGATCGTGGTGCTGGCCGTGCGCCGTCATGCCCGGACGATGCGGGCGGGTACAGCGGGCGCACCGGACCTCGTGCGGCTCGTGGTCGTGACGGTCCTGGTCCTGGCGTGCGCGGGTCTGGGTGCGGTGGCCAAGAGTGAGGCTGCGTCGAGCTGGTCGACGTTCAGCCTCGCGACCGGGTTCGGCGCGGGCCTGGTCGCCGCGGTCCTGGTGTACGCGACACTGGCCCGCTCGGCGGGCTGGACGAGTACGCTGCGGCCGCCCGGTGACCCGTGCGGAGACGTCGACGTGAGCACAGACGAGAACCCGCTCGTGGCCGACGGTCCTGCTGCAGCCGAGGCGGGCACCGGCTAGTGCGGCCGGTGCCGGCTAATGGGTCGAGGCCTCGTCCGCGTCGGCCTCCTGCTTGGTGGCGTGCACGACTCCGTCGGCGTGCTCCGGCGGGCCGTACACCGTGTAGAGGACCAGCGGGTTGACCCCGGTGTTGCGGAAGTTGTGCCGGGTGCCCGCAGGAACGGCGACCAGATCGCCCTGGGCGACCTTCATCGTCGCGGCCGCGACATCCGCCTCGCCGATGCCGCTCACGAAGGTCAGGATCTGGTCCGTGTCGGCGTGGGTCTCCGACCCGATCTCGCCACCGGGGGGGATGGTCATGATCACGAGCTGGGTGTGCTTGCCGGTCCAGAGAACCCTCCGGAAGTCGGCGCTCTGCTCGGCGATCGTGGCGATGGGGAAGTAGTGCATCTGGTTCATGAGCTGAACTCCTCTCGTCCTGTCCCGACCGTGCCGCAGCGGCTCGGGCCGGCGTAGAGGCGTTGGTCCCGCGGGTTGAAGCGGCCGGGTGCGGCGCATAGGTTCGTGGGGACCGCCTGCGTCCCACCCCACGGGAGAACGCCATGCCGGACGACCCGCAGGACCCCACCCGTCCCGTCGGCACCATCGTGCTCATCCACGGTCTGTGGCTCACTCCGCGGGGGTGGGAGCACTGGGTCGACCGCTACAGCAAGCTCGGGTACGAGGTGCTCGCGCCCGCCTGGCCGGGGATGGAGGTCGAGGTCGAGGAGCTGCGCCGCGACCCGTCGGTGATGAACGGCCTGGGCGTCGTCGAGGTCGCCGACCACTACGAGGCGATCATCCGGACCCTGCCGGAGGAGCCGATCATCATCGGGCACTCGTTCGGTGGCCTGGTCACGCAGATCCTGCTCGACCGCGGCGTGGGTTCCGCAGGCGTGGCGCTGCACCCCGGCCCGATCAAGGGTGTTCTCCGGCTGCCGTTCTCCAGCCTCAAGGCCACGTTCCCGGTGCTCAGCAACCCGCTCAACCGCAACCGCACCGTGATGCTCACGCCGCAGCAGTTCCACTTCGGCTTCACCAACACCGTCAGCGACGAGGAGTCGCAGGACCTGTACGACCGCTACCAGGTGCCCGGTCCTGGCCGGCCGCTGTTCCAGGCCGCGTCGGCGAACGTCAACCCGAACGCGGCGACCAAGGTGGACCTGCGCAACAACGACCGGGCGCCGCTGCTGCTGGTCTCCGGGAGCGAGGACAACACGGTCCCGGTGTCGCTGGTCCGGGAGACGCTGATGCGCTACCACCGGTCGACCGCGGTCACCGAGTACAAGAACTACCCCGGCCGACCGCACTTCACGATGGGCGTACCGGGTTGGGAAGAGGTCGCCGACGAGTCGCTGGAGTGGGCCGTCAAGAACCGCCGCTGACGCGCGTCGCGGGCTGCGGGGTCAGTCTTCCTCGTCGTCGAGGCGGGCCAGCCAGGTGGCCAGCCGCTCGACGGACGTCTCGAGCTCGGGGTTCAGGTCCACGAACTCGCGCAGGCGCTCGGCCACCCATGCCAGCGTGACGTCGTCGTCCCCGCGGCGTTGCGCGAGCTCTTCGATGCCGCGGTCTGTGAAGTACATCGTCGGGGCTAGGCGAAGGCCTGCTCGACCAGTGCGCGCTGCTCGGTGTCGTGCCTGTGGTGCGACCCGACGGCCGGCGACGACGACTCCGCGCGCGACACCCGGACCAGCGGGCGGCCGATGCGTTCGGGCAGGTGCAGCGCCATGAACGGCCAGGCGCCCTGGTTGGCCGGCTCCTCCTGCACCCAGCGGACCTCCTCGAGGTGCGGGTAGCGGTCGAGCTCGGCCGGGAGCGTCTTGACCGGCAACGGGTAGAGCCGCTCGACCCGCACGATCGCGGTGTCCGGCGCCCCGCGCGCGGTCCGTTCCGCCAGCAGGTCGTAGTAGACCTTGCCGCTGCACAGCAGGACGCGTCGCACGGCGGCCGGTTCGGCGTCCGCGTCACCGATGACGGCGCGGAAGTGTCCGGTGGTGAAGTCGGACGTGGCCGACGCCGCGAGCTTGGAGCGCAGCAGCGACTTGGGCGTGAACACGACCATCGGCCGGTGCAGGTCGGAGTGCACCTGCCAGCGCAGCAGGTGGAAGTACGAGGCCGGCGAGGACGGCATGGCGACGGTCATGTTGTCCTGCGCGCACAGCTGCAGGAAGCGCTCGACCCGCGCCGAGGAGTGGTCCGGCCCCTGGCCTTCGTAGCCGTGCGGGAGCAGCAGCACCACAGAGCGACTCCTGTCCCCACTTCTGCTCACCGGAGGCGATGAACTCGTCGACGATGGTCTGCGCGCCGTTCACGAAGTCGCCGAACTGCGCCTCCCACATGACCAGCGCCGTCGGCCGCGCAACGGAGTAGCCGTACTCGAAGCCCATCGCGGCGAACTCCGACAGCGGGGAGTCGTAGACGTAGAGCTTGCCGCCGTCGGCGTACAGCTGCTTGAGCGGCTTGTACTGCCAACCGGTCCTGGCGTCGACGATGACGATGTGGCGGTGGCCGAACGTGCCGCGCCGGGTGTCCTGGCCGGCGATGCGCACCGCCGCGCCCTCGTTGAGCAGCGAGCCGATGGCGAGCGCCTCGCCCATGCCGAAGTCGATGCTGTCGGTCTCCACCATCTCGGCCCGGCGCTTGAGCTGCGGCGCCAGCCGCGGGTGCACGGTGAAGCCGTCGGGCATGGTCAGCTGCGAGGCGACCACGCGGTCGACGACCTCACGGGTCACGGCGGTCGGCACGTCGGCGGACGGTCGTTGCGGCCTGAGCACGGCCTGCCCCTCGCGCTCCACCTCGCCGGAGACGTCGCTGAGCGAGTGGGTGTCCTCGGCGGCGTTGCGGGTCTCCTGGAAGACCTTCTCGAGCTGGGACTGGTAGTCGCGAAGCGTCTGCTCGGCCTCCTCGACCGAGATGTCGCCGCGGCCGATGAGGGCCTCGGTGTACAGCTTGCGCACCGAGCGCTTGTTGTCGATCAGCTGGTACATGAGCGGCTGCGTCAGCGACGGGTCGTCGGCCTCGTTGTGGCCGCGGCGGCGGTAGCAGATCATGTCGATGACGACGTCCTTCTTGAACGCCTGCCGGAAGTCGTACGCCAGCCGGGCGACCCGCACGCAGGCCTCGGGGTCGTCGCCGTTGACGTGGAAGATCGGCGCCTGGATCGTGCGCGCGACGTCGGTCGCGTACGTGGACGAGCGGCTCGCGGCCGGCGACGTGGTGAAGCCGACCTGGTTGTTCACGATGATGTGGACGGTCCCACCGGTGCGGTAGCCCTTGAGCTGGCTCAGCTCGAGGGTCTCCGCGACGACGCCCTGACCCGCGAACGCCGCGTCCCCGTGCATGAGCACCGGCAGCACGGGGAACTGCTCGCCGCGGTTGAGCAGGTCCTGCTTGGCCCGCACGAAGCCCTCGAGCACCGGGTCGACGGCCTCCAGGTGCGAGGGGTTGGAGACCAGCGACACCTTGATGGTGCTGCCGTCGTCGGCGGTGAACTCGCCGTCGGCGCCGAGGTGGTACTTGACGTCGCCGGAGCCGTGCGCGCTGCCCGGGTCGATGTTCCCCTCGAACTCGCGGAAGATCTGGCCGTAGCTCTTGCCGACGATGTTCGCCAGCACGTTCAGCCGGCCCCGGTGCGGCATCCCGATCGCGACCTCGTCGAGGTCGTCGTGCGCGGCCGACTCCAGGACCGCGTCGAGCAGCGCGACGACCGTCTCGCCGCCCTCCAGCGAGAACCGCTTCTGGCCCACGTACTTGGTCTGCAGGAAGGTCTCGAACGCCTCGGCGGCGTTCAGCCTGCGCAGGATCCGCAGGTGCTCGGCCGCCTCGGTCCGTGCGTGCGGGCGCTCCACCCTGGCCTGGATCCACTCCCGCTGCTCGGGGTCCTGGATGTGCATGTACTCGATGCCGACGGTCCGGCAGTACGAGTCGCGCAGGACCCCCAGGATCGTGCGCAGCTTCGCGAACGGCTTGCCGCCGAACCCGCCGGTCGGGAACTCCCGGTCCAGGTCCCACAGCGTCAGGCCGTGCCGGGTCACGTCGAGGTCGGGGTGCTTGCGCTGGTGGTACTCCAGCGGGTCGGTGTCGGCCATCAGGTGGCCGCGGACCCGGTAGGCGTGGATCAGCTCCTGGACGCGCGCGACCTTGTTGATGTCGTCGTCGTGCGACTCCTGGACGTCCTGGGCCCAGCGGATCGGCTCGTACGGGATGCGCAGCGCGGCGAAGACGCCGTCGTAGAACCAGTCGCCGAGCAGGAGCTCGTGCACGTGCCCGAGGAACTGGCCGGACTGCGCGCCCTGGATGATTCGGTGGTCGTACGTCGAGGTCAGCGTCACGGTCTTGCTGATCGCGAGCCGGGCCAGGGTCTCGGGGGAGGCGCCCTGGTACTCCGCCGGGTACTCCATCGCGCCGACGCCGACGATGGTGCCCTGCCCGGACATCAGCCGCGGGACGGAGTGGACGGTGCCCAGCGTGCCGGGGTTGGTCAGGCTGATCGTGGTGCCCTGGAAGTCCTCGACGGTCAGCTTGTTCTGGCGGGCCTTGCGGACCAGGTCCTCGTACGTCGCGACGAACTTGGCGAAGTCCATGGCGTCGGCGTGCTTGATGTTCGGGACGACCAGCTGACGGGTGCCGTCGGGCTTGGTGAGGTCGATGGCCAGGCCGAGGTTGACGTGCGCGGGGCGCTGCAGGACCGGTTTGCCGTCGACCTCGGCGAAGCCGGCGTTCATCTCGGGCATGAGCTTCACGGCCTGCACGACGGCCCAGCCGATGAGGTGCGTGAACGAGATCTTGCCGCCGCGCGCCCTGGCCAGGTGGTTGTTGACCACGGTGCGGTTGTCGATGAGCAGCTTGGCCGGGACGGCCCGCACGGAGGTCGCCGTCGGGACGGTGAGGCTGGTCTCCATGTTGTCGACGACGCGGGCTGCGGCGCCCCGCAGCGGGATGGTCTCGGTCTCCTCGACGACCCGTGCGGCCTCCGCGGCGGCCGGGACCGCGACGGGGGCCGGCGCCGCAACAGGCGGCGGGGCGACCGCGGCGGCGGGTGCGACCGGCGACGGCGAGACGGCGTCGAGGGCGTCGACGGCGTCGAGAGTGTCGAGGGTGTCGACGGCGCCGTTCGGGTGTCCGTTGCCGGTCGCGCGCTCGGCCCGCGGCAGCGTCGCGTCCGCGGGCTGGTAGTCCTCGAAGAAGTCCCACCACGCGGGGTCCACGGAGCTCTTGTCGGCCAGGTACTGCTGGTAGATCTCGTCGACGAGCCACTCGTTGGGGCCGAAACCGGCCATCGGGTTGCTCGAAGGTGCCTGGGAGGACACGGGCGACCGCCTGCTTCCGGAGGGTGCGAGCCGAACCCGGTCAGCGTATCCCCGGGCGCGGGCCGACCAGGTGGCCCGCTCCGTGGATCACGTCACGTCGCGGCGCAGCGTGGTCGCGGCCGCCAGCATCGCGAAGGCCACGCCGTACGCCGTGAGCAGCAGGGCCGCCGCCCAGACCGGCAGGTACGTCCCACCGCGCACCGGGGTGCTCTGCAGCACTCCGTCCACCGCACCCCCGGGCAGCCAGCGCCCGACCTGGGGGAGCAGGGCCACGGTCAGCGACTCCGCCAGCACCGTCCACAGCAGGGCCCCCACGACGGCGGCGATCTGGTTTCGGACCAGGGCGCCCACGCAGACCCCCACGGCCGCGTAGATCGCGTAGCCGAGCACCGCGCCGGCCTGGATCTGCGCGACGGTGGACGCCGGGACCGTGGCGTGGTCTCGCAGGGCGAGCGCCGCCATCCCCAGTCCGGTGGCGACCAGCGCGCAGAGCACGCCGATCAGCAGGCCGACCAGCGCGTGCACGACCAGCTTGGCCGTCAGCACCCGCCCGCGCCGGGGCGTGACCAGGAACGTCGGGGTGACCGTCTGGTGCCGGTACTCGGTGGTCATACCGAGGATGCCGATCACGAGGACCAGCGCGGACGCCGTCCCGGACGCCGCGAAGACCGTGCGCACCGTGGCCGGGTCGGACAGGGCAGGCACCCCGGGCTGCCCGGCGGCGAAGACCAGTGCGACGACGTCGAGCGCTACGTACGCCAGGCAGCCGGCCGCGAGGGCGTAGGTGGCGCGGACACTGGTGATCTTCAGCAGCTCGGACCGCAGCAGACCTCGCGTCACGGCGCACCGCCCGGGTCGTCGCGGGTCAGCGCGAGGAAGATGTCCTCCAGGTCGGTGTGCTCCTCGCGCAGCTCGTGCAGCTCGGCGCCGGACCGCAGCGCCGCCCGGCCCACCAGCGCCGCGTCCACACCGAGGACGTCCAGCGCGCCGTCCGGCCGGTCCCGCATGCCGGACGGGACGACCCCGTCGACCCCGGCCGCCAGCGCCGCGCGCAACGCGGCCGACTGCGGGGTCCGGACCACGACGTGCGCACCGCGTCCGGCGACGAGCTCGGCCAGCGGGCAGGCCCGGACCAGCCGGCCGCGGGCCAGGATCACCACGTCGTCGACGGTCTGCTCGACCTCGGCCAGGACGTGGCTGGACACCAGGACCGTCCCACCCTGGGACGCGCGGTGGCGCAGGAAGCCGCGCAGCCAGGCGATCCCCTCCGGGTCCAGCCCGTTGGCCGGCTCGTCCAGGACCAGGACCGCCGGGTCGCCGAGCAGCGCGCCAGCGAGGCCGAGCCGCTGCCGCATGCCGCTGGAGTAGGTGCCGACGCGGCGCGCGCCGGGATCGGTCAGGCCGACCAGCTCGAGCACCTCGTCGGCGCGCCGGTCCGGCAGGCCGCCGGCGCGGGCCATCACCCTCAGGTGGTCGCGTCCGGTCCGGCCAGGGTGGAAGCTCGACGCCTCCAGCGCGGCACCTACCGTGCGGACCGGATCGGCGAGGTCGGCGTACGGCCGGCCGTCGATCGTCGCGGTCCCCTCCGTCGGCGTGACCAGGCCGAGGACCATCCGCAACGTCGTGGTCTTGCCGGCGCCGTTGGGCCCGAGGAACCCGGTGACCGTCCCGGCGGCCACCGTGAACGACAGGTCGTCCACCGCGCGCAGGCTGCCGAACGACTTCGACAGGTGCTCGACGCCGATCACGTGCCCGGACTGTACTAGCAGCGGCAGCACCAACAGCGGCAGCGCGAGCCCTGGGTCAGGAGACGACGATCCGGTAGCTGGCCGTCACTCCTGAGGTGAGCAGCGTGTCAGCGGGTTCGTAGACGCGGTACACGTACGTGGACCGCTTGGTCGGCACGACCGTGAGCGAGTAGCTGCTGTGGCTGGTCAGAGTCGCGGACCCGACCAGGTGCCATGTGTTGCTCCACAGGCCCTCGAGCCAGACCCGACCACCGGGACGCCCCGGCGCCACCGTCCCGCTGAACCGTATGGTCTGACCGACGGACGCGGTGGCCGGGATCGTCGCGGACGTGATCGCGAAGTGCACCGGTAGCGCCAGCATCGCGGTGGAGCCCATCGTCCCGGCGCCGCCGGTGTCGACGGCGTAGTAGGTCGCGTTCCACGGCGGCGTCGACGGGAACGAGACCTGTCCGGACGGGTTCGTCGTGGGGCTGCCGACCAGGGTCCATGCGGTCGTGCCGGTACGCCGCCAGTACACCAGAACCGTCCGCCCTGCGGCCGGCGAGCCGGCCAGCGACCGGACGGTCGCCGTGACGGTGGTGGTCTGTCCGTAGGCCGGAGCGCCGAGCGTCGAGGTCAGCGTGGTCCTCGACCCGGGGAGGACGAGGGTTCCGGCCGTGCTGACGTCCGGAGTGTTGAACCCGTACGTGCCGTACGTGAACACCGAGAACGCGTAGTCCTGACCGGCGACCAGCCCGCTGATCGTGGCACTGTCGAGGCTGCCGGAGTACCCGAGCGTGCCGGTGGTCGCTGTGGGCGGCGTCGATCCGGTCGAGTACCGGACGACCACATTCCCGAAGTCGCCGTTCTGTGGGTGGTCCCACGACAGCGCGGCCCCCCAGGGAGACCCGCCGGCGTGCAGGTTCGTGACGGGCGGCGGGGGCTGCTCCGGGTAGGTCTTGAACCAGTTGAGGAACTCGGGCATGACGACGGCCCCGGCGTCCGTGGCGGGCGCGCCCTGTGCCCCGGCGTTGACCGACACGACATAGGGGGTCCCCTCCAGCAGCGCCGCGGTCGGTATGAGGGTGAGCACCCGGGTCGGAGCGTCGTAGGACACGGTGGCGGGGACGACGGCGCCGGTCGTGCCGTCGCGCAGCTGCACGGACTGACTCGTCAAAGTGCTCGGGTCCATGTCCCGGACGAACGTCACGGTCGGTCGGGCCGTCAGCGGGGGCTGCGGATTGTCGACGAGGTCCTGCGGCCAGGCCGTGTCGACCCATGCCGCCGGGCCGGGCGTGGTGAGGGTGCCCGGCCCGTGCAGAGTCACTGTGGCAGTGGCCGGCTGGGTGTCGCCGGGAACCGAGCCGTTGCCGTTGCTCACGGCGATGTAGTCCACCCCGTTCGGCAGCGTGACGTTCAGCGTGACCGGGCTCCCGTCGGCGTCGGCCGACGAAGAGCCGAGCAGCCTCAGCTGCGAGTCGTAGGCGGAGACCACGAGCTTGAGCTGGGCCGGCAGAGTGGTCCGGTCGACGCCGACCGGGTCGGGCACGATGCTGATGGTCGCCGAGGCGTCCGAGCCAGGTGAGAACCGGTACCAGACCGGACGTCCGGTGTAACCGAACCCGACCCTCCACGTGTTGCTGGAAATGCTCTGGGCACCCGCGGGGAAGTCGGGCGGGACAGCCGGGATCACCGGGTCGGTCCGGCCGATGGTGCGCGGGCCGCCGACGGCTGCGTAGGCGTCGAGGACGCCGTAGCCGTAGAACGGGTCGAACCCGGTCGGACCGCTGTCCCGCGCCGTCCACTCCAGGCGGCTACGAATCTGAGCCGGCGTCCAGGAGGGGAACTTCGTCCTCAACAGCGCCGTCACGCCGCTGACCAGCGGGGCTGCGAACGACGTGCCGGCGCCGACGAAGTAACAGTCGGTGGGATGCGGATCGCTCGGGTCGGCGCAGAGCGCGCGCGGCTCCTCGCCGAGGATGTCCCATCCGGGGGCCGCCAGGTCGACCCAGTCACCGAACGAGCTGAACGAGGTCAGCTGCCCGGTGGCGTCGGTCGCGCCGATCGAGATGGCCTCGGGGTAGGCCGCCGGGTACTGCGGCACGGCACTGCCGTCGTTGCCGGCGGCCACGACGACCGGGATGCCTTTGCCGACGGCGTACTGCAGCGCTGCCTGCAACGGCGGCGAGGGGTCCGGACCCCCGAGCGACAGGTTGACGACCGTCGCGCCGTGGTCGGCGGCCCACACGATCCCGGCGCTCACGTCGGAGTCGAAACCCTCGCCGCACTGGTCGAGCACCCGCACGGGCAGGACCTTGGCGTTCCAGGCCGCTCCTGCGAGGCCGTACCCGTTGTTGGTGTCGGCGGCGGCGACGCTGGAGACGAACGTGCCGTGACCTGTCGCGTACGGGTCGGCGCAGGTGTTGTCCATGGGGGCCGGTGCGGCGTTGCTGTCGTCGAGTCCGGCGTCGAAGAAATGGTGACCGGGCAGGACGCGGCCGGCCAGGTCCGGGGCGGTGCTGTCGACGCCGCTGTCCACGACGGCGACGACCTGGCTGAGCGAGCCGGTCGTGACGCTCCACGCCTGCGGCAGCCGCACCAGGTCTAGGTAGGGCTTCTGGAAGCTGGCGGAGTAGCCGGGGTCGTTCGGGACTGTGGTCGCGTGCCGGACGTAGTCGTAACCGGCCCAGGCGACGGCGGGGTCGGCCTTCAGGGCGCGCAGGCTGCCGGCGACGTCGGTGGTCACGACCCGGGCGTACCCGGTCGAGCTGACTGCACGCAGGGCCGTGCCTCCGGCGGAACGCACACCCGCGGACTCGCGGGCGGAGGTCATGCCCGACCGGAACCGGACCAGCACGTGGTCGGTGGCGTGCGCGCTCCGCGTCGCGTGGGTGCTCGGCCGGGGCAGCTGACGAGGTGCCTTCGGAAGCGTGGCCGATGACGCGGGCGCCGACGCCGTCGCAGGCAGTGCTGTCGCGACGAGCCCCGCGGCGACCAGCGACAGGCTCCCCAGGACTGCGGTGGCGCGGCGTGCAGACCTGTCGGCCATCGGTCCGGTCCTCACAGCTGTAATCCCCCACTCACGGCTCTGGGCGATGAGACGGTACCTGATGATCCCGGCTCCGCTGATGCACTCGGCGCCGTGCTGGTCGGTCCGTTGCGCCGCCCGGGGGGCGCGGGGGTGCGCGGCTATCCGGCCAACCCCGTCAAGGTGGCCACGACGAGCGCGCCGAGGGTGGGCAGGTGGTAGCCGCCCTCCTGGACGGCCACGGTCGGCAGCCCGAGGTCCGCGAGCATCCGGCCGGCCCGCCGGTACCCGTCCGCGGTCACCTGCAGCGGGCTCTCCGGGTCGTCCGCGGCCGCGTCCACCCCGAGGGAGACGACCAGCCCGGTGGCGCCGTGCGCGGTCACTGCGGATGCGATCCGGTCCAGGCCGTCCAGCCACCCGGCGTCGCCGGTGCCCGGCGCGAGCGGCACGTTGAGGTTCGTGCCGGCGCCGGCACCCGTGCCGGTCTCGTCGGCGAACCCCACGTAGTGCGGGAACCAGCCGGCGCCGGGGTCGACGTGCGTCGACCCGTAGAAGACGTCCGCGCGGTCGTAGAACAGTGCCTGGGTGCCGTTGCCGTGGTGCGCGTCCAGGTCCACCACCGCGACCCGCTCGTGCCCGGCGGCGCCGAGCGCCCGGGCAGCCACCGCGGCGTTGTTCAGGTAGCAGGAGCCGCCGAAGGAGTCCCGGCCGGCGTGGTGCCCGGGCGGCCGGCACAGGGCGTACGCGGTGCGGTGAGTTCCGGCCGTCACCTGGTCGACCGCGGTCAGCGCCGCGTCGACCGAGCCTCGGGCGGCATCCCAGGTGCCCGGGCCGACGAGCGTCATCGTGTCGTAGCAGAATCGGCCGGCCCTGGCGTGCACGGCGGTGGGGGAGCGCATTGGCAGGCCGGCGAGCAGGCCCTCGGTCGGGAAGACGTACGGGACCACGCGGTCCTGCCCGGGGTCCTGCGGGTAGCCGGCCACCACCCACTCGTCGTACACGGTGCGCAGGTGCTCGAGCAGCGCACGGTCGTGGACCTGGTCCAGGACCGCGTCGTCGTGCGGCGTCGCGAGCACCAGCGGGGCCCCGGAGGCCAGCAGCGCCTCGCGGATGGTGGTCGCCCTGGCGGCCACCTCGGTGCCCACGGTCCGCACCCCCACCCAGATCTCGGCGGCCGGGTCGTGCCGGACGCAGTCCGGCGACCACACCAGCGGGACACCGGACAGCGCGGACATGTACGGCAGGATGCCACCCATGCCACGCGCTGCTGACCTTGGCATCAGGATCGGGACCCTGCCGACCGGTGCCACGAACTCCGTCCTCGACGTGCCGGGGGTCGGCCTCGGGCACGCGACGGTCTGGCGGGACGAGCCGGACCCGCCGCAAGGACGCGGCGTGGCCAGGACCGGGGTGACCGTCCTGCTGGCGGCCGACGACGCGTTCGAGCGGCCCGTCCCGGCCGGGGGCGCGGTCCTCAACGGCGCGGGGGAGTGCACCGGGTTCCTCGCGGCGGCCGAGTGGGGGCTGCTCGAGACGCCGGTCTTCCTGACCTCCACGATGCAGCTCGGCCGGGTGTACGACGCCGCCTGCGAGCTGCTGCAGGAGACCCAGCCGCTGATCGGCGAGGACGTCGCGATCCCGGTCGTGGCGGAGTGCGACGACTCGTTCCTGTCGGACGTGCGCCGCATGCAGGTGGAGGCCGCCGACGTCGGCGCCGCATGGCAGGCCGCGCGCGACTCGGTGGGGTCGTTGCTGGCCCCCGCGGAGGGCTCGGTCGGCAGCGGCGCCGGGATGTCCTGCCTGGGGTTCAAGGGCGGGATCGGGACGGCTTCGCGGGTGCTGCCCTCCGGGCACACGCTCGGGGTGCTGCTGATGGCCAACTTCGGCGAGCGGGAGCGCCTCACCGTCGACGGCGTGCCGGTCGGCCGGCTGCTGCCACCCGACCCGTACGCCGCGGCGCCCGGACCGGCCGGGTCGTGCATCGGTGTCGTCGTCACCGACGCCCCGCTGGACGCCGCCGCGTGCGCCCGGCTGGCGCGCCGTGTCGGGCTCGGGCTGGCCAGGACGGGGTCGACCGCGCACCACGGCAGCGGCGAGATCTTCCTGGCCTCCGCGACCGGGATCAGGGCCGACCGGCGCGGCCGGCCGCACGGGCCGACCCCGCTGACGGCCTGGGACCTGGACCCGTTCTTCGAGGCCGTCGTCGACGCGAGCGAGGAGTCGGTCCTCAACGCGCTGCTCGGCTCACCGACTGTCCACGGGCGGGCGGGCAACACCCGCGAGGGGCTGCCGGCCGACGAGGTCGTCCGCCTGCTCCGTCGTCACGGCCGGCTGTGAGCGGTCAGCCCGGTCAGGCCGGCTGGTGCGGCGGGACGCCGCGGTAGGCGCGGCCGACCAGGCTGACCCACCGGTGCACCGCGTCCTCGTTGGGTGCGAACGGGCCCGGCTTGAAGTGCGGCGAGGTGAGCCCGCGCTGCACCGACTCGCAGGCGCCGAAGTCCTGCTTGTTCGTCAGGTCCCAGAAGTCGACGGCGTACGACGGGTCGACGGACTCCGACGGGAAGAACCACGAGCACTCGATCCAGGTACGGTCCGGAGCCAGCGGGAGCATCCGGTGCGTCATCACGTAGTCCGGGTGCAGCGACAGCAGCAGGTTCGGGAACAGCCCGAGGTACAGGACCTTGCGCGGGTCCACACCTTCGAGGAACAGCCCGCCGGACGCCCCGGTCAGCGACATCGTGACCGCGTCGTCGGCGAGGTCCATCGCCCCGCCGACCCACGCGCCCGGCAGGTCGTAGTTCGCGCCCGAAGTCGGCGGCGAGACCTGGCACAGCTCGGGGTGGATCATCGGGCAGTGGTAGCACTCGTGGTAGTTCTCGCAGACGATCTTCCAGTTGGCCGCGATCTCGTAAGCGTGCCGGGCGCCGAGGACGAGCCGTTCCGGCGCGTACGGCGCGACCAGCCCGTCCAGCTCGCCGATGTGCTGCTCGAACGAGCCGGCCCGCGCGGTGGCGTTGACGAACACCCACCCGTGCCAGACCCGGGACGGCAGCTCGACGAGCCCGTACTCGGACCTGTCGAACGTCGGCACCGCGTCGAAACCCGGGGACGCGATGGCGTGACCGGCGAGGTCGTACGACCAGGCGTGGTACGGGCAGGTCAGCGCGCGCCGGCTGCCGGTGCCGCCCTCGGGCAGCAGCTCGTGCCCCCGGTGCCGGCAGGTGTTGGCGAACGCCCGGACGGTGGTGGCGCCGGCGGCCTGCGCCTCCGCCTCGAACGTCAGCAGCACCGGGATGTCGCCGAGGTTGAGAGCGCGCTGGCTCAGCGGACTTCCGGCCGCGTCCTTCGCCAGGTCGTCGACCCGGCCCAGGCACGGCCAGCTGTCCGCGAAGAAGTGCCGCCGCTCCCAGGCCAGCACCGCGGGGTCGGTGTACGCGGCGGCCGGCAGCATCGTGGACTGGCCGAACGGACGCAGGGCGCGGTCCAGCTCGGCCGGGTCCAGCGGCGCGGACTCGGCCGGGAACGTCGACGGGAGTTCGGTCGTCGGGCTCGTGGTCACAGGTTTCCCCTCACCGGGCGGCGGGACAGTAGGGTCCGGGCGTGGCCCGCAGGAGCGTGGAGGTGCGCCGGGAGGAGATCCTCGCGGCGACCGTCGTCGAAGTGCAGCGCAGCGGCCTGGCCCAGACCAGGGTCGCCGACGTCGCCGCTGCGCTGGGCATCTCGCCGGCGCTGGTCTTCTACCACTTCGAGACCAAGGACCGGCTGCTCGCGGAGGCTTTCGCGTACGCCGCCGAACGCGACCTGGTCCGGCTGGACAAGGCCGTGCACGGGCACGGCTCGGCCACGCAGCGGCTGCGCGCGGTGCTCAAGCTGTACTCGCCGAGCGGGTCCACGCCGCCGGGCTGGACGTTGTGGGTGGACGCCTGGGCCGCGGCCCTGCGCAGCCCCGAGCTGCGCACGGTGTCGCGCAAGCTGGACCTGCGCTGGAAAGAGACGGTCGCCGGCGTCATCGACGACGGGGTCGGGACCGGGGAGTTCACCTGCGCCGACCCACAGGGTGCGGCCTGGCGCATCACCGCGCTCATCGACGGGCTGGCGATCCAGGTGACGGTGCATCGCGGCGTGCTGACCCGCGGGCAGATGGCCGGCTGGGTCGCGCAGCTGGCCGAGAGCGAGCTCGGGCTGGCGGCGGGAACGCTCGGCTGAGCCGGTCTCGCGTGGCTTCGTCGTCATGGGCAACGTGGTCATGGGCTACACCAGCCAGCTGACCGGGTGGTCGGCGTCGGTCAGCGCGGGGCGGTCCAGCCGGAACGGGGTCAGGTCGACCGTGGTCCCGGCGGCGCCGGTGGCGGCGAGGTCGG
Source organism: uncultured Actinomycetota bacterium (assembly GCA_963711005.1). Classification (GTDB taxonomy): domain Bacteria; phylum Actinomycetota; class Actinomycetes; order Prado026; family Prado026; genus CAVQCJ01. The sequence goes on from CAVQCJ010000004.1 coordinate 309,940, forward strand.
CGAGCAGCCGGCCGAACATCGGGGCGAACTTGAACCCGTGGGCGGCGCCCAGCCCGACGACCACCGACGGGTGCTCGGGCAACACGCCGAGCACGAAGTCGCGGTCCGGGGTCAGCGTGTACAGGCAGGTCTTGGACCGGTCCACCGGCCCGGAGCCGGGGAAGGTCCTGGCCATGAACTCGGCCAGCAGCGCGACTCGCGCCGGGTCCGGGTCGAACGAGCGTCCGTCGCCGGTCACCTGCGGGCCGCCGCAGTCCTGCGCGGCCTTGACCGTGGGCTCGCCGAACAGCGGGAAGCCGTAGAACGACGGGTCGTCCATCCAGATCCACACCGGGAACCTGTCGTCGGCGAACCGCTGCGGGTCCGGCGGCCGGAAGTACGTGACCTGCTCCTGGGTCACGGTCAGCGGCACGGTCCGTCCCAGGTGGGCCAGCACGTCGTTGGCCCAGGCGTCAGCGGTGACGACGAGCCGCCGGACCCGGTAGGTCGTCCCGCCGGCCTGGACCTCGAGCCCGGCGCCGCCGAGGTCGCGCACCGCGGTGACCGGCGAGTGGTCCCGCAGGACGGCGCCGTGCACCTGCGCCTGTCGCTGCATCGCCGCCGTCCCCCGCGCGGCCGGCACGATGCCGGTGCCCTCCTGGTAGACGGTCACGGTGCCGTCGGGCAGCACGATCTGCGGCCAGCGGTCGGCGACCGCGGCGCTGTCCAGGACTTCGTACGGCACGCCGACCTCGTCCATCGACGCGGTGTATTCGACGGCCGGGATCGCCGCGCCGGGCGGGAACAGGTCGATTCCACCGGTGACGGTGACGAACCGCTCGCCGGTCTCCGCCTCGAGGGCGGCCCAGTCGCGGTAGGTCTCGAAGGTCAGCCGTACGTAGTCCGGCCGGTGGTAGCTGTGCCGGATGATCCGCGACGAGTCGTGCGAGGCGCCCCGCTCGTGCCCCAGCTCGAACCGCTCCAGCCCGAGCACGCGCTCGCCGCGCCGCGCCAGCTGCCAGGCGGTGGCGCTGCCCAGGCCGCCGAGCCCGACGACGGCGTACTCGAATGTCTCGGCCATCACGCGCCGCCACCGGCTCTGTCGCCACCGGAGGTGGCGTCGACCGTCCCGCCCAGCCTCGGCAGCAGCCATCGGCGGATGTCCAGCGAAGCGTCCTCCATCGGGGCGTACCAGCCCTGCCGGTACGCCCGCGAGGACATGCCGCGCTGCACCGACTCGCAGATCGCCCAGTCCTGCCGGTTCACCAGGTCCCAGAAGTCGGCGGCGTCGGCCGGGTCGAACGTCTCCTGCGCCACCTCGTCCGGCGCGAACAGCACGTCACAGACGATCCGGGTGCGGTCGACGGCCAGCGGCTCGAGCCGGAACGCGGCCACGTGCTCGGCGGACAGCGAAAGCAGCAGGTTCGGGTAGACCAGCTCACCTTTGTGGCGCACCTGCTCGTCGGCGTCCAGGTCCGGGAAGCAGGTGCGGTCCGACGTGCCGGAGAACGTGAACGTCCAGGCGCCCTCGCGGTGCGGCACGCCGCCGTCCCAGTCCAGGTCGGACCCGCCGCGGCCGAACGCCGGCACGAGCTGCACCAGCTCGGGGTGCACGGGACCGCAGTGGTAGCACTCGTTGTAGTTCTCCGCGACCAGCTTCCAGTTGGCGGCGACGTCGTACACCATCTGCCGCCCGACGACGAGCGCGTCCAGCGGGTAGCGACGGATCCGCTCCGGCACCGGTCCCAGCTCGTCGGCGAGCGTCCGCGGTGCGGCCGCGTCCAGGTTCACCCAGACGAACCCGGCCCAGCTGTCCACCAGCACCGGGTGCAGCCCGAAGGCAGCCGGCTCGAAGTCGTCGACGTCCTCGGTGTGCGGCGCGAACCGCAGCGAGCCGTCCAGGTCGTAGGTCCACGAGTGGTACGGGCAGCGCAGCGCGAACGCCCGGCACGGCGCCGGCGGCGGACGGCTCGGGTCGACCGGGACGACCTGCGAGCCGCGGTGCCGGCACACGTTGTAGTGCCCGTGCAGGGCGCCGGCCTTGTCCACCGTGAGCAGCACCGACTCGCCGAGCACGTCGACCACGGCGAGCCGTCCCGGCTCGCGCAGCCCGAGCTCGGTCAGGCGGCCGGCGCAGGTCCACGACCGGCACAGCACCCGCTCGCGCTCGACTCCGTACGCCTCCGGGCAGACGTACTGCTCGCGCGGGAGCGCGGCCTGCAGCCGACCCACCTCAACCTCCCAGTCGCAGGCGGTTGCGGACGGCGGACCGCCGGCGGTCGGCGAGCACCTGGCGGACGACGTTGCGGCCGGGGACCCCGGTGACGCCGCCGCCGCCGTGCGTGGCCGAGCCCGCCTGGTACAGCCCGCGCACCGGTGTGCGCAGGTCCGCGTAGCCGGCGGCCGGGCGCGCGTGGAACATCTGCCCGACCGTGAGCTCGCCGTGGAAGATGTTGCCGCCCACCAGGCCGTACTCGTGCTCCATCTCGTGCGGGCCGATCACCTGGCGGTGCAGCACCGAGTCGGCGAAGCCGGGCGCCACGGCGTCCATCCGCGCCACGACCCGGTCCGCGTACGCCTCGAGCTCGGCCGTGTGCGGCTGCGCGCTCCAGGTGTGCGGCACCCACTGCGTGAACATCGACACGATGTGCTGCCCGGGCGGCGCGAGGCTGTCGTCGAACACGCTGGGGATGCACACGTCGGCGAACGGGAGCGTCGCCGGCCGGCCCGCGACCGCTTCCTGGAACGCGCCCTCGATGTCGTCCAGCGACTCGGCCAGCACGATCGTTCCGCCGTGCACCTGCGGGTCGAACCCGGGGTGGCTGGTGAACTCGGGCAGCCGGTCGACCGCGACGTTCACCTTGACCGTGCCGCTGCGGCTCTTCCAGGTCTCGATCTCCTCGACGAAGTCGGCCGGCAGGTCCCGGCGGTCCAGCAGCCGCAGGAACGAGATCTGCGGGTGAGCGGTGGTGACGACGGTCGGCGCGGTGAGCTCCTCGCCGGACTCGAGCACGACGCCGGTCACCGCGCCGGTCTTGGTAGTGATGCTGGCCACCGGGGCGTCGGTCCGGATCTCGGCACCGAAGGACCGGGCCGCGCTCGCGAGGGCTCCGGTGACCGCACCCATGCCGCCGCGCGGGAAGCCCCACGCACCGGTCTGCCCGTCGCCGATGTCGCCGATGTGGTGATGCAGCATGACGTACGCGGTGCCGGCCGACCGCGGTCCGGCCCAGGTGCCGATGACCCCGGAGACGGCGAGCACACCGCGCATGGCGTCGGACTCGAACTGGTCTTCGACCAGGTCGGCGACGCTCGAGGTCATCAGCCGGGTGATGGCGACGGCCTTGCGCTCGTCGACGCCGCGCAGCCGGCGCAGCAGCATCGCCTGCCGGGCCAGGTCCGCGGGACGGTGCGACCCCACCTTCGGCGGGATGTCGTTGAGCATCGGCCCGAGCACGCGGCCGATCTCGTCCAACCGGCGGTCCCAGACCTCGATCGCGTCGGCGTCCTTGGAGGAGAACTTCTCGATCTGCTCGCGCCGGGCGGCGGGGTCGGACGGCAGCCGCAGGCAGCGCCCGTCGCGCTGGGGGGAGAAGTACGGCCCCTGCGGGTACACGTGGTAGCCGTGCCGGTCCAGCTGCAGGTCGCGTACCAGCGACGGCGGGAACAGCGACACGACGTACGACAGCGACGTGACGGTGTAGTCGGGCCCGAACGGGTGCTCGCTGACCGCCGCGCCACCGACGATCCCCCGGCGCTCCAGCACCACCGTGCGCAGGCCCTGGCGAGCCAGCAGGCCGGCCGTGACCAGCCCGTTGTGCCCGCCGCCCACCACGATGACGTCGTAGCCGTTGCCCACTCGTGCTCCTCGGTGTCCGCGCCCCGCCGTACCTACCGACCCTCTGGCTTGCTGGCGTCAGGCTTACTGACTCGCGCGTCAGTAAGCATGACACTACCCGAGGTCGGTAAGCCAGCAGGCGGCGTGATGTCCTTCGACCGGAGCAAGGATGGGCAGCGCGGCCGTGCGGCAGCGCTCGTCCACGCCGGCTCGGCCGGCCTCGCCGGAGGCCAGCGCCGGGCAGCGCGGGTGGAAGCGGCAGCCGGGCGGGATCCGGGACGGGTCCGGCGGCTCGCCGGCGAGCACCATCGGCTCCGCATGCTTGATCTCGGGTACCACTGACAGCAGGGCTTTGGTGTACGGGTGCTGCGGGCGCTCCAGGACGTCCTCGGTGGCGCCGAGCTCGACCACCCGGCCCAGGTACATCACCGCGATCCGGTCGGCGATGTTCCAGGCCAGCCCCAGGTCGTGCGTCACCACGATGACGGTCAGCCCGAGCTCGTCGCGCAGCCGAAGCAGCAAAGCGAGGATCTCCCCGCGCACCGAGGCGTCCAGCGACGAGACCGGTTCGTCCGCGACGATCAGCGTGGGCTCCAGCACCAGCGCACCCGCGATGACGACGCGCTGACGCTGGCCGCCGCTGAGCTCGTGCGGGTACTGCAGGAAGAACCGCTCCGGCGGCCGCAGCCCGGCGCGCGACAGCGCGCGCGATACCAGCTCGCGCTCGTCCCCGCGCACCTTGTGGATGCGAAGCCCTTCGGCCACGGCCTCGTACACGGTGTGCCGCGGGTTCAGCGCGCCGGACGGGTCCTGCAGGACCAGCTGGACCCGTCGCCGGTACGCCCGCAGCGCGCCCGCGCCGTAGCCCAGCGGCTTGCCCAGATGCACCACGGTGCCCGTGGTCGGCGGGACGAGCCCGAGGATCGCGCGGGCGAGCGAGGTCTTGCCGCAGCCCGACTCGCCGACCAGGGCCAGGATCTCGCCCTGCCGGACGACCAGGTCCACGCCGTCCACCGCACGCGCCGGGGCCTGGCCGCGGCCACGGAAGGTGACCCCCAGGCCCTGGACCTCCAGCGCCGGCACGTCCGCGCCGACGACCGGTCCGCCCGCCGCCGGGCTCGCCGGGCTCGCCGGGCTCATGGGTCCCGTCCGACCAGCACGCATGCCGCGGCTCGCTGCGGACCGGCGTCCCGCAGCAGCGGCTCGTCGCCGCTGGAGCAGCTCGGCAGCGCGACCGGGCAGCGCAGGTGGAAGGTGCAGCCCGGGGGCAGCTGCTGCGGGTCCGGTGGGTCGCCGGGCAGGCCGCGCGGGGCCCGCCGCGACGCAGGGTCGCCGATGGTCGGGAAGGCCGCCCCCAGCGCCTCGCTGTACGGGTGCTTCGGGTCGCCGAACAGCTCCTTGGCCGGCCCTTCCTCGACCACCCGGCCCGCGTACATCACCGCGACCCGGTCGCAGGTGGCGCCGAGCACCGACAGGTCGTGGCTGATCATCATCATGCCGACGCCGAGGTCGCGGACGAGCGAGCTGATCAGGTCGAGCACCTGGGCCTGCACCATCACGTCCAGTGCCGTGGTGGGCTCGTCCGCGATCACCAGCCGGGGGCGGCAGGCCAGGGCCATCGCGATCATCACGCGCTGCTTCTGGCCGCCCGACACCTGGTGCGGGTACGCCTTGGCCCGCCGCTGCGGCAGGCCGACCTGCTCGAGCAGGTCCTTCACCCGGGCGTCCGCCTCGCGCTGGGACACCTTCTCGTGCAGGAGGATCGGCTCGGCGATCTGCTCGCCGATGGTGCGCACCGCGTTGAGCGAGTGCAGGGCGCCCTGGAACACGATCGACGCGTGCGCCCATCGCACCGCGCGCAGCGCACCCCACTTCATCGTGAGGACGTCCTCGCCCTCGAGCAGTACCTGGCCCGTGACCTCGGCGTTGGCCGGCGACAGGCGCAGAACGGTCGCGGCCAGCGTCGACTTGCCGCAGCCGGACTCGCCGGCGACGCCGAGGATCTCGCCGCTGTCCACGGACAGGTCCACCCCGCGCACGGCGGCGACCGGGCCGGCTGCGGTCCGGTACGTGACCGACAGGTCGCGCATCTCCAGCAGGGACATGGCGGGCTCAGCGCTCCCGCAGCCGGGGGTTGAGCACGGTCTCCAGGGCGCGGCCGACAAGGGTGAACGCGAGCACCACCGCGATGATCGCGACGCCGGGCGGGAACAGGTACCACCAGGCGCCGGCCGAGATCGCGCCATGGTCGAACGCGCTCTCCAGGATCTGCCCCCAGGAGATGTGGAACGGGTCGCCGAGCCCGAGGAACGACAGCGTCGTCTCGGTGAGGATCGCCGCCGCCACGGTGAGCGTGGTGTTCGCGAACACCAGCGGCATCACGTTCGGCAGCACGTACCGGTTCATCTGCCGCCAGTGGCTCGCGCCCAGCGCCCTGGCCCGCTCCAGGTAGGGCCGTGCCTCGATCGACAGCGTCTGCGCCCGGATCAGCCGGGCCGTCGCGGCCCAGCTCGTGATGCCGATGACGATGATCAGCGTGCCGATCGTCGGGAACGCCGGGAACCGGGTCGCGATCACCGTGTCCAGCACGATGGCCAGCGGCAGGAACGGGATCACCAGGAACCACTCGGTGATCCGGCTGAGCGAACCTCCGACGAAGCCCGTGTAGTGCCCGGACGCGATCCCCATCAGGGTGCCGATGACCATCGCCATGAGGGCGGCAGCGAAGCCGACGAGCAGCGATATCCGGGCCCCCCAGATGATCAGCGTCAGGATCGAGCGGCCGTACTCGTCGGTCCCCAGCGGGAACCCGGCGTACGGCGGGTGCATCGGCTCGCCCGGGGCGGTGGTGACGTTCAGCGTCGCGTCGTCGGTGATGAACGGCGCGAGCAGTGCCATGAGGATGAAGAAGAGGAGGACCGCGAGCCCGAACAGTCCGGCCCGGTCCTTGCGGAACTCGTTCCAGATCCGCCCTGCCGACGCCCGGCGCCGCGCCCAGGCCAGGGCTCGGGGCGAGCGCAGCCTGCGGACCGACGGGTCCGGCGGCGCGCCCGGGTCGGCCGGCGCCTGGTCGGTCGTGGGCGCGCTCATGCCGGCCGCACCCGGGGGTCCAGCAGCGGGTAGCACAGGTCGGCGACGAGGTTGGCGATGATCACGCCGGCCGAGAACAGCAGGAAGACCCCCTGCAGCACGGGGAAGTCCGGCACCTTCAGTGCCTCGTACGACAGCAGGCCCAGACCCGGGATGGAGAACACGGTCTCGATCGTGATCGCGCCCGAGACCACGAACCCGAGGTACAGCACGAGCAGGGTGAACGACGGCAGGAGCGCGTTCGGCACCGCGTGCTTGCGGCGCACGTCCTGGTCGCGCAGTCCCTTGGCCCGCGCTGTCGTCAGGTAGTCCTCACCCATCTCGTCCAGCAGGGAGGAGCGCATGACGAGGGAGTACTCCGCCAGGTAGGCGAGCGTGAGGGTGATGACCGGCAGCGTGAGGTGGTACGCGACGTCGATGACGCCCTTCACCGAGCCCATCTCGACGCCCGGGGTGACCAGGCCGCTGGTCGGGAACAGACCCGGGATCGGGCCGAAGCCGGTGGCGAACACCAGGATGAGGATCATGCCGAGCCAGAACTCGGGCATGGAGTACAGCGTGAGGGTGGTGCCGGTGCTCACCCGGTCGAACGCTCCGTCGCGGTTCCAGGCCGCCCGGATGCCGATCCAGAGCCCGATGATCGTGCAGAGGATGGTCGAGATGCCGACCAGCAGGAGCGTCGGCCAGATCCGGTCTGCGATGACCGTCGTCACTGGCTGGCGGAACTTGAACGAGATGCCCAGGTCGCCGCGGAACAGGTTCTTCAGGTAGGTCACGAACTGTTGCGGCAGCGGCTGGTCGAGCCCGAACTCGTGCCGGAGCTGGGCGATGCGCTCGGGCGGCACCGCGTGGTTGCGGGTGAGGATCTTCGCCGGGTCGCCGGGCAGGACCCGGAACAGGAAGAAGTTGAAGATCGCGACGAAGAGCAGGCTGGCCAGCGAGGCCAGGATCTTCGTGACCACGAACCGGGCCGTGGTGGCCCCGCCGGAACCGCCGGACGCTGCCGCCGGCGAAGGAGCCGAAGGCAGCGTCTCGACGGGGTTGATCGGTGCCACCTGCCGCTACTCCCGGTCGTCGGCCGTACGCCGCGAGCGGGTCACCAGGAAGCCGCCGAGCCCGAGCACCACCAGGGCGCCAGCCGCCAGCCCGACCCACAGGCCGGTGCTGCTGGACGTCGAGGCGGTGGCCTGGGTGACCGGGGTGATCTCCCGGTAGCTGTAGGTGCCGTACTGGAAGAGCAGCGATCCCTTCGGGTCCGGCTGCGGCTTGAAGTTGGTGAACCGGTCGCTGCGGTACGCCTCGAGGTTCGCGTAGTAGTACGTGACGACGTACGGGGCGTCGTCGTACAGCATCGCCTCCATCTGCTTGACGATGTCGGCGCGGGCCGAGGCGTCGGTGGTCGTCGACTGCTGCTGGTACAGCGTGTCGTAGGCCGGGTTGCAGTAGAAGCTGTCGGAGAGGCCGGCGCTGATCGAGCTGCCGTCCTTGGTGCTCCGGGAGGAGCACAGGAACGTGGACAGCTGGTAGTCCGGGTCGGGCTCGACCACCCAGCCCCACTCGAACAGGTCGTACTCGCCGTTCCCGATGATCTCGGTCAGCTTGTCCTCGGACACGATCTGGATCTTGGCCTCGATACCGATGTCCTTGAGCCAGCCGGCGATGTACTGCACCGAGTCCTTCGACGTCGGGCTGTCGTCGCGGCCGAACAGCCGGAACGACAGCTTCTTGCCGGACGCGGGGTCGACCCGGATCCCGTCCGATCCCTTGGTGTAGCCGGCGTCGTCGAGCATCTGGTTCGCCTTGGCCGGGTCGAAGTTGCGGGTCTTGTCGGCCGGGTCGTAGTGGGTGTCGGCGTAGATGTCCGGGATGATCGAGCTGCCGACCTCGCCGTAGCCGCCGAGGACCTTCGAGACCAGGGTCTTGTTGTCGATCGCGTAGTTGATGGCCTGCCGGACCCTCTTGTCCTTGAGGATCGGGCTGCCGTCGCCGATCGGTTCGCCCTTGTCGGTCGCGGCGCCGGTGTTGAACGCGAGCTCGTCGAAGCCTGAGTACTCGGCCGGGACCGTGGTGATGCCCTTGACGTTCTTCAGCGAGTTGAACGAGGTGGCGCCGAGGCTGTCGGCGAAGTCGATCTCGCCCTTCTTCAGCGCAGCGACCATCGTGTCTTCGCTCTGGAAGATCCGGAAGACGAGGTTCTTGATGTGCGGTGCGCCCGCCCAGTAGTTCGGGTTGGCGTGGAACGAGATGTACTGGCCGGTCACGTGCTGGTCGAAGATGAACGGGCCGGAGCCGACGATCGGCTCGTTCTTGAACGTCGACACCGACTTCGCGTCGATGTTCTTCCAGATGTGCTCGGGCAGGATCGGCACCGCGAGCCGGGTCATGATCGGTGTGGGCTTGCTCACGGTCAGGACCAGCGTGGTCGCGTCCGGGGCGTCGGCCTTGGTCATGTTGGCGACGTAGCTGCCGTAGTTCGTCTGCTCGTCGCTGCCGTTGATGATCCGGTTGAAGGTGTAGGCCGCGTCGGCAGCCGTCAGCGGCTGCCCGTCCGACCACTTGACGCCGGACCGGATCTTGTACGTCCACGTCGTGTGGTCGGCGGACTCCTTCCAGGACTCGGCCAGCTCGGGGACCGGGGAGAAGTCCTTCTGGCTGTAGCCGATCAGCTGGTCGTAGGTCGCGCTCCAGACCTCGTACGACGAGGACAGGATGCCGACGAACGGGTTCAGCGAGTCGACGTCCTGGAGGAAGCCGACGGTGAACGTCGTCGTCGCGGGCTTGGAGGCCGAGGCGGCGGCGCTGGCGGCGGGGGAGGCGCTGTCGGCGAACGCCGCCGACGGCAGGATCGCCACCGCGCCGGCCGCGGCCAGTGCCGCGGTCCGTCGCCACATGGTGCGGTTCATCAAAGCCTCCGGGTCGGGGGAGCTGGCTCGGGGTCGAGTGCTCGGGGTCGGGCGGTAAGGGTCAGGGGTCTGGTCGAGCGCTGCGGCTGTGGCCGGTACGCGCAGTCGAGCGTCTTGGGTCGATAGTCCCTGGGTGGGGGACCCCGGCGCCGCTCAGGGCTGAGGTCGTGGCCGAACTGTTGTGGAGACGGGACCGCCGGGCGCTAGGTTCCGTGACGTGCATCACTCCGCGGCTGACTCGCCGAACAGCGCCGACCTGCCCGCCCCCCTCGCGCCGGCCCGGCCGGCGGCGGTCGGGAGCCTGCACGGGCAGCCATGGGAGGACGACTACGCCTGGCTGCGCGACGTGGAAGACCCGCTCACGCAGCGTTATCTGGGGGACGAGCGGGCGTTCTACGAGGCCCGGACGGCCCATACCCGATCCCTCCAGCAGACGATGTTCGAGGAGATGGCCAGCCGCACTGTGCCGTCTGACCGGTCAGTCAGTTGGTCGCGTGGGGGCCTTGTCTACTACACGAGTACCGCCGCAGGGAAGGAATACCAGCAGTTGTTCCGGCTTGGGGCGGAAGATTCTCCGGCGGAGCTGGTCCTGGACGAGAACGATCTCGCCGACGGGTCGCCCTACTTCGCCCTCGGGCTGCGGGAGCCGAGCCCGGACGGCGGCACCCTCGCCTACTCGGTCGACCTGGCCGGGGACGAGGTCTTCGAGCTGCGGTTCCGGGACACCGTCACCGGAAAGGATCTTCCGGAGACAGTGGCCCGGAGCTACTACGGCGGGGCCTGGTCGGCCGACTCGCGGACCTTCTTCTATGTGGTCCACGACCAGGCGTACCGCCCGCACCAGGTCTGGCGGCACGAGCTGGGCACCGACCCGGCCGACGACGCGCTCGTCCTGCAGGAGGACGACGACCGGTTCGAGGTCTACTGCGAGGGCTCCCGCTCGGGCGCCTACGTGGTCATCCGCATCCAGTCCAAGGACACCAGCGAGGTCTGGCTGGTCCCGACCGACCGCCCCGGTACGCCGGCGCGGGTGGTCCAGCCCAGGGTCCCGGGGCTGCTGTACTCCGTCGCGCACGCGCCCAGACCGGACGGCGACGTCCTGCTGGTGGTGACCGACGACGCGGCCACCGAGTTCCGGCTCATGCGGGCCCCGGTGGCGGACCCCGGCCGCGCCGGCTGGACCGAGCTGATCGGCGAGGACCCGGACGAGCGGCTCGAGAACGCCGAGGTCTTCGCCGGGCACGTCGTCCTGGTCCTGCGCCGCGACGGCAGCCCGTTGCTGCGGGTCGTCCGCCGGGACGGATCGGCCGACGCGCTGGACCTGCACCCGGGGGTGCCGGCCGGGACCATCCGGCTCGGGACCAACGAGGAGTACGACGCGACCACGGTCACCGTCGTGGTGGAGAGCTACACCGAGCCGACCGCCTGGTACTCGGTCGACCTGGACACCGGGCGGCGGACGCTGCTCAAGCGGCTCGAGGTGCCCGGCTACGAGCGGTCCGGCTACGTGTCCGACCGGTACGCCGTGGAGGCGCCCGACGGCGAGCTGGTCCCGGTCACGGTCGCGCGCCGGGCGGACACTCCGCTGGACGGCAGTGCGCCGTGCCTGCTGTACGGCTACGGCGCGTACGAGTACTGCTTCGAGCCCGGGTTCGACCCGGCGCTGGCCTCGCTGCTCGACCGCGGCGTGGTGTTCGCCCACGCGCACGTCCGCGGTGGCGGCGAGTGCGGGCGCCGGTGGTGGCTGGACGGTTCGTTGCGGCACAAGCAGAACACCTTCAGCGACTTCGTCGCGGCCGCGGACGGCATCGACGGGCTCGTGGACGGGGAGCGGATCGTCGCGCGCGGGCTGTCGGCCGGCGGGCTGCTCATGGGCGCGGTCTTCTCGCAGGCGCCGCGCCGGTGGCGCGGGGTGCTGGCCGAGGTGCCGTTCGTCGACGTCGTGAACACGATGCTGGACGAGTCCGTCCCGCTCACGGCCCAGGAGTGGGACGAGTGGGGCGACCCGCGCCGGCCGGAGGACTTCGCCTGGATGCGCGCCTACAGCCCGTACGACAATGTCCCACCGCTGGCGGACCGGCCGCGGCTGCTCGTCACCGGCGCCGTGCACGACCCGCGGGTCATGTACTGGGAGCCGGCCAAGTGGGTGGCCCGGCTGCGGGCCGGCGGGTCGACCGACGACCGGCTGCTGCTGCGGATGGAGCTGGGTGCCGGGGCGCACGTCGGGCCGTCCGGACGGTTCGGCCACCTCGGCTACGAGGCCGAGGTCTACGCCTGGGTGCTGGACACCTTCGAGCGGTCCGACAACCGGTAGACCAGCTTGATCGCGCTCCACACCTCGTCCACGGCGCAGACCTTCACGTCGACCAGGCCGCCGGCCAGGCCGTGCTCGCGCACGGCGTTGTCGCCGAGGTCGGTGACCACTCCGGAGGCCCGCTTCGGCCACGCCACCCACAGCGCGCCGGCCGGCCCCAGCAGGGCCTTCCAGGGGCCGAACCCGGCCTGCAGCGCGGCGCGGTCCGGGCAGAAGGCGAGGACGACGTCGTACCGCTGCCTGGACCGGCGCCGGTGCACGGTCACCGCGTCCGGCAGCGGACCGAGGTCGAAGCCGGCGGGCGCCCCGGACAGCAGCACGGCATCCCCGGCCGCGATGCCCAGCTTGCGCGGCAACGGGGTCCCGGAGTACCCGGCCGGTGCGCTCATGGGAGCCAACCTAGCCGCGCGGTAGATTCGCCCGACCGACAGCCGGGAGGCCTGCGAGATGAGCTTGGACAAGACCGTCGGCTCGGCGGCCGAGGCCGTCGCCGACATCGGCGCCGGGGCCTCGATCGCTGTGGGCGGCTTCGGTCTGTGCGGCATCCCGTCCGTGCTGATCCGGGCGCTGTACGAGCAGGGCACGGACGGGCTGCGGGTCGTGTCCAACAACTGCGGCGTCGACGAGTGGGGCCTGGGCGTGCTGCTGTCGGCCCGGCGGATCGCCCGGACCACCAGCTCGTACGTGGGGGAGAACAAGGAGTTCGAGCGGCAGTTCCTGCACGGCGAGCTCGAGGTCGAGCTGACCCCGCAGGGGACGCTCGCCGAGCGGCTGCGAGCGGGCGGCGCCGGGATCCCGGCCTTCTACACGGCGACCGGCGTGGGGACGCAGGTCGCCGACGGCGGGCTGCCGTGGCGCTACCACCCGGACGGCTCGGTAGCGCTCGCGTCGCCGGCCAAGGACACCCGCGAGTTCGACGGCCGCCAGTACGTGCTCGAGGAGGCCATCCGCACCGACTTCGCGCTGGTGCGGGCCGCCCGCGGCGACCGGCACGGCAACCTGGTGTTCCACGAGACCGCGCGCAACTTCAACCCGCTGGCCGCGATGGCCGGCCGGGTGACCATCGCCGAGGTCGAGGAGCTGCTCGAACCCGGGCAGCTCGACCCCGATCTCGTGCACACCCCCGGCATCTTCGTGCAGCGGGTCGTGCCGCTGGCGGCGCACCAGGCCGCCGACAAGCGGATCGAGCGCCGGACCGTGCGTCCGCGCCCCGCCACCGCCGGCACAGAAGGAGGCGTGTGATGGCGCTGACTCGGGAGCAGCTGGCCGCGCGGGTGGCGCTCGAGCTGCGCGACGGCCAGTACGTCAACCTGGGCATCGGCCTTCCGACGCTGGTGCCGAACTACCTGCCGCCCGGCGTCGAGGTGGTGCTGCAGTCCGAGAACGGGATCCTCGGGGTGGGGCCGTACCCCTACGAGGACGACGTCGACGCCGACCTGATCAACGCCGGCAAGGAGACCGTCACGGTGCTGCCCGGGTCGAGCTACTTCGACTCGGCGACGAGCTTCGCGATGATCCGCGGCGGGCACGTGGACGCGGCGATCCTGGGCGCGATGCAGGTCTCCGGCACCGGTGACCTGGCCAACTGGATGATCCCCGGGAAGATGGTCAAGGGGATGGGCGGCGCGATGGACCTCGTCCACGGGGCCAAGCGCGTCATCGTGATGATGGAGCACGTCGCCAGGGACGGCTCGCACAAGGTCGTGACCGAGTGCACCCTGCCGTACACCGGACGCGGCGTGGTGCAGCGGATCATCACCGACCTCGCGGTGCTGGACGTGACGGCGGACGGGCTGGTGCTGCGCGAGACCGCACCCGGGGTGAGCGTCGACGACGTCCGGGCCGCCACCGGACCGCCGGTCGCGGCGCCGGTCGAGCCGGCGACCATGCAGGTCGCCTGATGTCCGCGACCCGCGACACCCTGGAGCGGTTCTACGCCGCGTTCGGCCGCGCCGACGGCGACGCGATGGCGGCCTGCTACACGCCCAACGCCCGGTTCTCCGACCCGGTCTACCCCGAGCTGACCGGCCCGGAGGTCGGGGCCATGTGGCGGATGCTGACCGGCCGCGCCCAGGAGCTGACCATCGAGGTTCGAGCGCTGCAGGCCGACAGCGAGAAGGGCCACGCGACCTGGATGGCGCGGTACCTGTTCGGGCCGGACCGGCGGCCCGTCGCCAACCTCGTCACCTCCACGTTCGAGTTCTCGGACGGGCTGATCGAGGCCGAGCGGGACGTGTTCGACTTCCACGGCTGGTCGGCGATGGCGCTCGGACCCAAAGGACGGCTGCTGGGCTGGACGCCGTACGTCCGCAGGGCCGTCCGGGCCCAGGCCGCCGAGGGCCTGCGTGCGTACATGGCCGCCCATCCCTAGGTCGTGACCGGGCCAGGTTCGCGGCAGCGGTACGACGCGGTCGTGGTCGGGGCGGGACCGAACGGCCTGGTGGCCGCGAACGTCCTCGCCGACGCCGGCCGGTCGGTGCTGCTGGTCGAGGCGGCCGACCGCGTGGGCGGGGGTGCTCGCACCCAGGAGCTCACGCTGCCGGGTTTCCATCACGACGTCTGCTCGGCCGCGCACCCGCTCGCCGTGGTGTCGCCGGCGCTGCGCGCGATGGGTCTGGACCAGCTCGGGGTCACGTTCCTGCACGGCGCCGAGGAGTTCGCCCACCCGCTCGAGGGCGAGCCGGACGTGCTGGTCTCCCGCTCGCTGGACCTGACCGTCGAGCGGCTGGGCGGCGGGGGACCCGGGTGGCGCCGGCTGACCCAGCCGTTCCGCACCGGCGGGCTGGACCTCGTCTCGACCGTGCTGGACCCGTTCTCCTGGCCCCGGGCGCCGATCGCCGCCGCCCGGTTCGGCGCGACCGCGGCGCTGCCGGCGGCCGCCACGGCCCGCCTGCTCGGCTCCGCCCGAGCGCGCGCGATGCTGGCCGGGCTCGCCGCGCACTCGATGCTCGACCTCCGCGCGCCGGTGACGGGCGGGCTCGCGGTGGTCCTGGGCGCGCTGGCGCACCTCGGCGGCTGGCCGGTCGTCGCCGGTGGCTCGCAGCAGCTGTCCGACGCCCTCGCCACCCGGCTGCGCGGCCTCGGCGGGGAGGTGGTGACCGGGTGGACCGTCGGCGCGCTCGCCGATCTGCCGCCGTCGCGCCGGGTGCTGCTGGACGTCTCGGCTGCCGACCTGCTCGGGATCCTTGGGCCGGCCGCGCCGGCCCGGTACCGCCGGGCCCTGGCCGGGTTCCGGTACGGCGCGGGTGTGTTCAAGGTGGACTGGGCTCTGGACGGTCCCATCCCGTGGCGCGACCCGCGGACAGCCGCCGCGCCGACCGTGCACCTGGGCGGGACCTTCGAGGAGATCGCCGCGGCCGAGCGCGAGGTCGCCCGCGGCGGTCACCCGGGCCGGCCGTACGTCCTGCTGGTGCAGGCCGGGGCCGCCGACCGCGGCCGCGCGCCGGCCGGCAAGCGGACCGCGTGGGCGTACTGCCACGTCCCGAACGGCAGCCGCCTGGACCGGACCGACGTCATCGAGCGGCAGGTGGAGCGGTTCGCGCCGGGGTTCCGCGACCTCGTGCTGGCCCGGCACACCATGGACACCGCGGCCGTGCAGGCACACGACCGCAACAACGTGGGCGGCGACATCAGTGCCGGAGCGGTCGGGCTGCGCCAGCTGCTCGCGCGACCCGTGCCCGGCGTGCGGCCGTGGCGGACTCCGGTGCCGGGCGTCTACCTGTGCTCGGCGTCCACGCCGCCGGGTCCAGGCGTGCACGGCATGTGCGGCTGGCTGGCCGCACGGACCGCGCTGGCCGACGACGCGAACGGCCGCCCTGCGCTCGGCGACTGACCCTCCGTGCAGGGGTGCCGGCGACGTGGTTCCCCGTACGCTGCGCGCATGTCCGACGCCCCGGCCGTGCTGCTGTCGAACGCGGTCCGGCACTACTCGTGGGGGTCGCGGACCGTGCTGCCGGCACTGCTGGGCGAACCCGTCCCGGCCGACGAGCCCTGGGCCGAGATCTGGATGGGGGCCCACCCGCTGGAGCCTTCCCATCTGCCGGACGGACGGAGCCTGGCCGAGGTCGCCCCCGGGCTGCCGTTCCTGGTCAAGCTGCTCGCCGCCGAGGAGCCGCTTTCCGTCCAGGCCCACCCGGACCGCGTTCAGGCCCGGACCGGGTTCGCCGCCGAGGAGGCCCGCGGCGTCCCGCTGGCTGCCGGCCATCGCACGTACAAGGACGCCAACCACAAGCCCGAGCTGTTCGTCGCGCTGGAGCCCACCGAGACGCTGTGCGGCTTCCGTCCGCCGGCGGACATCGCCGCGACCGCACAGCGGCTGGGGTCGGCGGCGCTGTCCGAGCTGGTCGGCCCGGCGAGCGCCGGCGGCGACCAGCGCGAGGCCCTGCGCGCGATCTTCAGCCGGCTGCTCGGGCTCCGCGGCGGGTCGCGAACCGCGCTGCTGGACGACGTGACCCGGGCCTGCGCCCGGCTGGCCGCCGACGCAGACGCCGACGCGGTCCCGGACGACGTGGCTGCGGCGCGGTGGGTGGTCCGGCTCGCCGCCCGGTACCCCGGCGACGCGGGCGCGCTCGCGCCGCTGCTGCTCGACCACGTCGTCCTCGAGCCGGGCGACGCACTGTTCGTCGACGCCGGCGTGCTGCACGCGTACCTGCACGGCGCAGGGGTCGAGGTGCAGGCCTCCAGCGACAACGTGCTGCGCGGCGGGCTCACCGGCAAGCACGTAGACGTGCCGGCGCTGCTGAGCGTCGTGCGTTTCGAGGTCGCGACCGGCCACCGGGTCGCACCCGTTCCGTGCGGGCCCGGACTCGACACCTACGACGTGCCGGTCGGCGACTTCGCGGTGTGGCGCGCGCGGCCCGACGGTCTCGGGGTGCAGGTGCCCGTCGCGGGCTCCTGCATCGCGGTGTGCGTCGCCGGGGCGGTCGTGCTCGGCGGCGTCGCACTGGCACCGGGGCGGTCGGCGTACGTCCCCTTCGGGTCGCCGGTCGTCGTGGACGGCGCCGGCACCTGCTTCGTCACCGCCGGTGCGGATGTCGCGCAAACCCTGGATGGGACATAGGTCCGGGCGCATCGGGCGCGCCGGCCGGCGGGTCGATTTCGGTGCCCCCGGTAGGATTCGAACCTACGCACCCGCCTCCGGAGGGCGGTGCTCTATCCCCTGAGCTACGGGGGCTCGGGACGACAGACGGTATCAGCCCAACACCCCGCGGCCGGTCGTCCACGTGCCTACGCTGGAGTGGTGGACAGGCCCGCGCGCGTGCTCGTGGTGGACGACACGGCGAACGTCCGCGCGCTGATCCGGGTGAACCTCGAGCTCGAGGGGATCGAGGTCCACGTGGCCTGCGACGGGCACGAGGCGTTGAACATGGTGGACACGGTCGCGCCCGACCTGATCACGATGGACGTGATGATGCCGGGCATGGACGGCCTGACCGCGGCCGCACGACTCAAGGCCAGCCCGGCCACGGCCGGGATCCCGATCGTCATGGTCACCGCGCGGGCGCAGGCCTCGGACCGCCGGGCCGGGCACGAGGCGGGCGCGGACGCGTACCTGACCAAGCCGTTCGACCCGGAAGAGCTGGTGTCGACGGTGCTCGACCTGCTCCCGGCGCAGGTGCGTCCGCCGGCCCCGTAGGTCCGCCGTTAACCTGTGCGCGTGACCCCCGAGGAGCTCGCCGAGTCAGTCCTGGCTGCGGTGCGGGCCGCCGTGGCCGCCGGTGACCTCGTGCTCGACCCGGTCGATGTGCCCACCGGCACCACCGTCGAGCGCCCTAAGGTCCGCGAGCACGGCGACTACGCGACCAACGTGGCGCTGCAGCTGGCCAAGAAGGCCGGCCGGCCGCCACGTGATGTCGCAGCCGCCGTCGCGGCGTACCTGGCCAAGACACCGGGCGTCGCCTCGGTGGACGTCGCGGGGCCGGGGTTCCTCAACATCACTCTCGAAGCCGCCTCCGCCGGCGCAGTGGCCGCGGCGGTGCTGCGGGCAGGAAGCGCGTACGGGCGGTCGGACCCGCTGCACGGGACGACGGTCGACCTCGAGTTCATCTCGGCCAACCCGACCGGACCGCTGCACCTGGGGCACACCCGCTGGGCGGCGGTGGGCGACGCGATGGCTCGGGTGCTCGCGGCGGCCGGCGCCGCGGTGACCCGGGAGTTCTACATCAACGACCGCGGCGTGCAGATGGACCGGTTCGGCGCCTCGCTCGCGGCTGCGGCCGCCGGGCTCCCGGTGCCGTCTGACGGGTACCAGGGCGACTACATCGTCGAGATGGCCGCCCTGATCGCGGCCGAGCACCCGCAGTTCTCGGCCCTGCCCGACGACGAGCGGACCCAGGCGTTCCGCGAGGCCGGCTACGAGCTGCAGAGGGCCGAGCACCAGGCCGTGCTCGACGGTTTCCGCACGCACTTCGACGTGTGGTCCTCCGAGAGGGCCATGCACGACTCCGGTGCGGTGGAGCGCGGCCTGGCGAAGCTGCGCGAGCAGGGCCACGTCTTCGAGCACGACGGCGCGGTGTGGCTGCGCACGACCGACTTCGGCGACGACAAGGACCGGGTGCTGGTCAAGGCCGACGGCGAGCTCACCTACTTCGCGTCGGACACCGCGTACTACGTCGACAAGCGGGCGCGCGGTTTCGACGTGTGCATCTACCTGCTCGGCGCCGACCACCACGGGTACGTGCAGCGGCTGCGGGCCGTCGCGGCCTGCGCCGGCGACGACCCCGACCTCACCATCAAGGTGCTGATCGGGCAGCTGGTGAAGATCATGCGCGGCGGTCAGGAGGTCAAGCTCTCCAAGCGGGCCGGGATGATCGTGACGCTGGCGGAGTTCGTCGAGGAGGTCGGCGTCGACGCGGCCCGCTACTCGCTGTGCCGGTACCCGGTCGACTCGCCGCTGACCCTGGACATCGAGATCCTGACCGCGAACAAGAACGAGAACCCCGTCTACTACGTCCAGTACGTCGCGGCCCGGACAGCCTCGGTCACCCGCAACGCCGCCGACCTCGGTCTCACGCTGGGGACCGAGGACGAGTTCGACCCGGCCCTGCTCGACGGGGCCGCGGACGGCGACCTGCTCGGGCTGCTCGCCGAGTTCCCTCGGGTGGTCGCGACGGCGGCCGAGCTGCTCGAGCCGCACCGCGTCGCCAGGTACCTCGAGGAGCTGGCCGGCACCTACCACCGCTTCTACGACTCGAGCCGGATCCTGCCGTACGGCGGCGCGGAGCCGACGCCGCTGAACCGGGCCAGGCTGTGGCTGAACGCCGCGACCCGGCAGGTCATCGAGAACGGGCTGGACCTGCTGGGCGTCAGCGCGCCCGAGCGGATGTAGCCCGTGCGCGCACACCCCGCGGGACCGCTGCACGGGGACCAGATGCACCCGCACGCGCCCACCCCGCCGCCGACCGACGCCGAGGCGCAGGCCCGGCTGGACCCGGCGGTGTGGGCAGCGGGCGTCGCCCGGGACGACGACGCGGTGCTGACCGTGCGCGGGCACGACGTTCGCGACCTCGCGGCCGAGCACGGCACCCCGCTGCTGGTGCTCGACGAGGACGACTTCCGGTCCCGCTGCCGGGCGTTCCGTACCGCGTTCGCCGACGCGGACGTGCACTACGCAGCCAAGGCGTTCCTCACCACGACGCTCGCGCGCTGGGTGGCCGAGGAAGGGCTCGGGCTGGATGTCGCCACCGGCGGCGAGCTCGAGGTGGCGCTGCGGGCCGGCTTCCCGGCGGGCCGGATCGTCGTGCACGGGAACAACAAGTCGGTGGCCGAGCTGGCGGCGGCGCTGGACGCGGGCGTCGGCCGGATCGTCCTGGACTCGTTCACCGAGATCGCGCGGCTGGGCTTCCTGGCCGAGGAGCGCGGGGTGCGGGCCGAGGTGCTGGTGCGCGTCACGGTCGGCGTGGAGGCGCACACGCACGAGTTCATCGCCACCGCGCACGAGGACCAGAAGTTCGGCTTCTCGCTGGCGACCGGGGAGGCGGCCGAGGCGGTGCGCCGCGTCCTGGCGCTGCCCCAGCTGCACCTGGCCGGCCTGCACTCGCACATCGGGTCGCAGATCTTCGACACGTCCGGCTTCGAGGTCGCCGCGCACCGCGTCGTCGGGCTGGCGGCGCAGGTGCGCGACGAGCACGGCGTCCAGCCGGCCGAGATCAACCTCGGTGGTGGGCTCGGCATCGCTTACGTCCCCGGCGACGACCCGCCCGACCTGCTCGAGTTCGCCGCGTCGCTGACAGCGATCGTCGCGCGCGAGTCGGCGGCGTTCGGGCTCGACACCCCGCGGATCGGCGTCGAACCCGGCCGCGCGCTGGTCGGCCCGACCACCTTGACGCTGTACGAGGTGGGCACGGTCAAGGACGTCGAGCTGGACGGTGGCCACCACCGCGCGTACGTCAGCGTCGACGGCGGGATGAGCGACAACATCCGGACCGCGCTCTACGACGCGGAGTACACGGTGACGCTGGCCTCGCGCGGGTCGGACGCGCCGCCGATGCTCGCGCGCGTCGTCGGCCGGCACTGCGAGACGGGCGACGTCGTGGTGAAGGACGCCTGGCTGCCGTCCGACCTGGCTCCCGGCGACCTGCTCGCCGTCGCCGCCACCGGTGCGTACTGCCGCGCGATGGCGTCCAGCTACAACGTCGTCGGCCGCCCGCCGGTGGTCGCCGTCCGGTCCGGCGCGACCACGGTGCTGCTGCGCCGGGAGGGGATCGAGGACCTGCTCGCGCTCGACCCCGGCGCCTGACCCGCGGCCGTGCCGTGGGCGCCCTCGCGGTAGGGTCGCCCGCACAAGCCGACGCGAGGAGAAGCCGGTCATGGGCGCGCAGCCGCTCCGGGTCGCCCTGCTGGGCTGCGGGGTCGTCGGGACCGAGGTCGTCCGGCTCCTACGGTCCCAGTCCGACGATCTCGCCGCCCGCATCGGGGCGCCGATCGAGCTGGTCGGGATCGGTGTGCGCGACCTCGCCCAGGACCGCGGGCCGTTCGTTCCGCGCGAGCTCCTCACCGACGACCCGGCCGCGCTGGTCGGCCGGCCGGACGTCGACGTGGTGGTGGAGACCATCGGCGGCATCGAGCCGGCGCGGACGCTGCTCCTGCAGGCGCTGCACCGCGGCGCCAGCGTCGTCACCGCCAACAAGGCCCTGCTCGCCGAGCACGGCCCCGAGTTGTACGGCGCCACCGACGACGCCGGGGTCGACCTGTACTTCGAGGCCGCCGTCGCCGGCGCGATCCCGCTGCTGCGCCCGCTGCGCGAGTCGCTGGCCGGCGACAACGTCAACCGCGTGCTGGGGATCGTCAACGGCACGACGAACTACATCCTGACCAGGATGGGCGAGAGCGGCGCGACCTTCGCCGACGCCCTCGCCGAGGCGCAGGCGCTGGGGTACGCCGAGGCCGACCCGAGCGCCGACGTCGACGGCTACGACGCCGCAGCGAAGGCCGCGATCCTGGCCAGCCTCGCCTTCCACACCCAGGTCACGATGTCCGACGTCCACCGCGAGGGCATCACCGGGGTGCGGGCGCAGGACGTCGCGATCGCGCAGGCGATGGGTCACGTGGTCAAGCTGCTGGCGATCTGCGAGCGGTCGCCGGACGGACGCGGCGTCTCCGTGCGCGTGCATCCCGCGATGGTGGCGACCACGCACCCGCTGGCCGGCGTGCGCGACGTGTACAACGCGGTGTTCGTCGAGTCCGACTCGGCGGGCCAGCTGATGTTCTACGGCCGCGGGGCCGGCGGCGCGCCGACCGCGTCGGCCGTGCTGGGCGACCTGGTCGCCGTCGGCCGGAACCGGCTGTCCGGCGGGCGCGGCCCGCGCGAGAGCGCGTACGCAGCCCTCGAGGTGCGACCGATCGGCGAGGCGCAGACCCGCTACTACATCGGCATCGACGTTGCCGACCGCACCGGTGTGCTGGCGACGGTCGCGCAGACGTTCGCCGCGCACGGGGTGTCGATCGAGACACTGCGCCAGGACATGCACGGGGACCAGGCGGCCCTCGTCGTGGTCACGCACAAGGCGTCCGACGCGGCGCTGTCCGCGGTCGTGGCCGACCTGCGCGGGCTGGATGTCGTGCGGGCGGTCGACTCGGTGATGCGGGTGGAGGGCGAGTGAGCACGATGGCGACCGGCACCCACCAGTGGCGCGGGGTGATCGAGGAGTACCGGGACCGGCTGCCCGTCGGCGCCGCCACCCCGGTCATCACGCTGCGCGAGGGGGGCACCCCGCTGGTGCCCGCACCCACGCTGGCCGAGGTCACCGGCTGCGAGGTGCACCTGAAGGTCGAGGGTGCGAACCCGACCGGGTCGTTCAAGGACCGTGGGATGACGCTGGCCATCTCGAAGGCGGCCGAGGCCGGGGCGCGCGCGGTGATCTGCGCCTCGACCGGCAACACCAGCGCGTCGGCCGCCGCGTACGCGGTCCGCGGCGGGATGGTCTGCGCGGTGCTCGTGCCGGCGGGCAAGATCGCCCTCGGGAAGATGTCGCAGGCGCTGGCGCACGGGGCCGCGATCCTGCAGGTGCAGGGGAACTTCGACGACTGCCTCAGCCTGGCCAGGGACCTGGCCGAGCACTACCCGGTCGCGCTGGTCAACAGCGTCAACCCGGACCGGATCGAGGGGCAGAAGACGGCGGCGTTCGAGATCGTCGACGCGCTCGGCGACGCGCCCGACGTGCACTGCCTGCCGGTCGGGAACGCCGGCAACATCACCGCGTACTGGCGGGGCTACCGGGAGTACGCATCCGACGGCACCGCGTCCAGGCGGCCCCGGATGTGGGGCTTCCAGGCGGCCGGAGCGGCGCCGCTCGTCAGCGGCGAGCCGGTCGCCCGTCCGTCCACCATCGCGAGCGCGATCCGGATCGGCAACCCCGCGTCGTGGGGGTTCGCGATCGCGGCCAGGGACGAGTCGGGCGGCTTCATCCAGGCGGTGACCGACCGGCAGATCCTGCGGGCGTACCGCTGGTTGGCCGCCCGGGAGGGGGTCTTCGTCGAGCCGGCCTCCGCCGCGTCGGTCGCCGGGCTGCTGCAGGCGCACGAGGCGGGTCTGCTGGCGCCGGGCCAACGGGTGGTCTGCACCGTCACCGGCCACGGTCTCAAGGACCCGCAGTGGGCGATCGACGGTGCCCCGGTGCCACGGACGGTCCCCGTCGACGCGCACGCGGCCGCCGAGCTGCTCGGCCTGGACGGCTGATGGCCGGGGCGATGTTCCGCGCCGCCCCGGTCCGGGTGCGGGTCCCGGCGACCGCGGCGAACCTCGGGCCCGGCTTCGACGCCTGCGGGCTGTCCCTGGCCCTGTACGACGACATCGTCGTGCAGGTCACCGAGTCCGGGCTCGACGTGCAGGTCGCCGGTGAGGGGTCCGACAAAGTGCCCGCGGGGGAGCGGCACCTCGTGGTCAAGGCGATGCGGGCGGCCTTCAAGGTGCTCGGCGGCCAGCCGCGAGGCCTCGCGCTGCGGTGCGCCAACCGGGTGCCGCACGGGCGAGGCCTGGGGTCCAGCGCCGCGGCGATCGTCTCCGGAGTGGTCGCCGCCCGCTCCCTGGTCGTCGGCGGCGCCGACCGGCTGGACGACCTGGCCCTCCTGCGCCTCGCGGTGAGCCTGGAGGGCCATCCCGACAACGTGGCCGCCTGCCTGCTCGGCGGCTTCAGCGTGGCCTGGACCGAGCCCGGTGGGGTGCGGGCGGTGTCCAGCCGCGTCCCCGACGGCGTCGTGCCGGTGGCGCTGGTCCCGACCACCGCCGTCTCCACCGCCAAGGCCCGCCGGATGCTCCCCGAGTCGGTCCCGTTCGCGGACGCCGCCCACTCGGCCGGCCGGGCCGCCCTGCTCAGCGTCGCGCTGACCACCCGCCCGGACCTGCTGTTGCCGGCCACCGAGGACCGGCTGCACCAGCAGTACCGTGCCGAGGCCATGCCGCGCTCGGCGGCGCTGGTGGACAGGCTGCGCGCGGCCGGGCTGCCGGCGGTCGTCTCCGGCGCCGGTCCGACCGTGCTCGTGCTCGCCTCGCCGGGCACGGCCGCGAAGGCCGTGGCGGCCGCGCCCAGGGGCTGGGAGGTGCACGAGCTGGCTATCGACTCCGGTGGCGCCAGCATCCTGCCGATGGAGTAGGTGAGCTGTTGCCTCGGGCCGTTCCGCCGGGTCGGCAGGTCACGACCGGGCAACACGCCCGGCCGGGGAAGGGATCGGCTCGCCGAGGTGTTACTGTGTGCATCGCACCAGGCGCCCGACGGGCCGGTGCTCCACCGAACCCCCTCTGTACGCCAGCCGGTCTGGCATACCCGGGTGGTCCAGCGACGTGAGAGCCCGCCACCACTCCACCTGGGTGCACGTCTCAATCCCGCTTCCTTAAGGAATGCATCTGTGAGCGACACGACCACCGACGTCGTCGACGCGAGGCCGGCAGAGTCCGGCTCCTCGAACGGCTCGGACCAGGCCCAGACCAACGGCTCCCCCACGGGTACGGCCCGCCGCAAGCCCGGCGCCGGCCTGAACGGTATGGTGCTCGCGGAGCTGCAACAGGTCGCCTCGGGCCTGGGCATCACCGGCACCGGCCGCATGCGCAAGGGCCAGCTCATCGAGGCCATCACCGCCGCCCAGTCGGGCGGCTCCGGCAGCTCGACCGGCTCGACCGGCTCAGCCCGCTCGGCAGCCTCGACGGCCCGCGCAACCGACGCGAGCACCGCGGCCCCGGCCGACGGCGGCGAAGGCGCCGAGGGCGCCGAGGGCAAGAGTGCGCCGACCTCGGACGCCAGGACCGACGACGGCGGCCAGCCCGCGGCCGGCGAGACCGGCCCGCGGACCCGCGACCGCGACCGCGGCGGGCGCGACCAGCGCCAGCGCGGCCAGCAGAACCAGCAGGGCGGTCAGAACCAGCAGGGCGGTCAGAACCAGCAGGGCGGTCAGAACCAGCAGGGCGGTCAGAACCAGCAGGGCGGTCAGAACCAGCAGGGCGGTCAGAACCAGCAGGGCGGTCAGAACCAGCAGGGGGGTCAGAACCGGTACTTCGACGAGGACGACGAGCGCGGCGGCCGGCGCCGGCGGCGCGGCCGCGGCCGCGACCGCACCCGGGGTCGCGAGCGTCCGGACCGCTTCGGCGGCGAGGCCGAGCCCGTCATCGGCGAGGACGACGTCCTGCTCCCGGTCGCCGGCATCCTCGACGTGCTCGACAACTACGGCTTCGTCCGCACCACCGGTTACCTGCCCGGCCCGAACGACGTGTACGTCACGCTGGCGCAGGTCCGCAAGCACGGCCTGCGCAAGGGCGACGCGGTCACCGGTGCGGTGCGGCAGCCCAAGGACGGCGAGCGCCGGGACAAGTTCAACGCGCTGGTCCGGCTCGACACGGTCAACGGGCTGGACCCCGAGACCGCGCGCAACCGTCCGGAGTTCAACAAGCTGACCCCGCTGTACCCGCAGGACCGGCTCCGGCTGGAGAACGAGCCGTCCAACCTCACCGCACGGGTGATCGACATCGTCGCGCCCATCGGCAAGGGGCAGCGCGGGCTGATCGTCTCCCCGCCCAAGGCGGGCAAGACCATGGTGCTGCAGGCGATCGCCAACGCGATCAGCACCAACAACCCCGAGGTGCACCTCATGGTCGTGCTCGTCGACGAGCGGCCCGAAGAGGTCACCGACATGCAGCGCTCCGTGAAGGGTGAGGTCATCGCCTCGACCTTCGACCGGCCGGCCGAGGACCACACGGTCATCGCCGAGCTCGCGATCGAGCGGGCCAAGCGGCTGGTGGAGCTCGGCCACGACGTGGTCGTCCTGCTCGACTCGATGACCCGGCTCGGCCGCGCCTACAACCTGGCCGCGCCGGCGTCCGGCCGGATCCTGTCCGGTGGTGTCGACTCGAGCGCGCTCTACCCGCCGAAGCGCTTCTTCGGGGCCGCCCGGAACATCGAGGACGGCGGCTCGCTCACCGTCCTGGCGACGGCCCTGGTCGAGACCGGCTCGAAGATGGACGACGTGATCTTCGAGGAGTTCAAGGGCACCGGCAACATGGAGCTCAAGCTCGACCGCAAGCTCGCGGACAAGCGGATCTTCCCCGCGGTGGACGTCGACCCGTCCGGCACCCGCAAGGAGGAGATCCTGCTCGCCCCCGACGAGCTGAAGATCGTCTGGAAGCTGCGCCGCGTGCTGCACGCGCTCGACAGCCAGCAGGCGATCGAGCTGCTGATCAACAAGCTGCGCGAGACGGGCAGCAACTACGAGTTCCTTCTGCAGGTCCAGAAGACCACGCCGATGTCCGGCGGGTCGGACGACTAGCGACACCCGGCACGGCACGACGAGCCGGAATGACCGTCCCGCCGCCCGCGTTTGGGCGACACGGACGCGACTGCCAGACTGGCTCGCGCTCGACAGGTCCGGTTCACGTCCACCCCACCGGGGCGGACGACCCGGCGCCGACCGACTGACAGGAGCAAGACCGTGAAGCCCGACATCCACCCTGAGTACCGCCAGACGCAGGTCACCTGCACCTGCGGCAACACCTTCGTGACCAGGAGCACCGCGGCGAACGGCGTCATCCACGCCGACGTGTGCTCGGCCTGCCACCCGTTCTACACGGGCAAGCAGAAGATCCTCGACACCGGCGGTCGCGTCGCCAAGTTCGAGCAGCGGTTCGGCAAGAAGTCGGACGCCGCCAAGTAGCTGTGCAGACGGCGCCGCCCCAGGGTTCACGCCCGGGGGCGGCGCCGTCCGTCTTGCGGGCCAGCACCGTGCCGAGGGAGGGTGAGCATGTTCGACAACGTCGAGGAGCTCGTGGCCGAGCACGCCGACCTCGAGCGCCGGCTCGCCGACCCGTCCCTGCACGCCGACCAGGGCGCCGCACGAGCCCTGGGGCGCCGCTACTCCCAGCTCGGCCCGGTGGTGGCCGCGTACCGGGCCTGGAA
The DNA here is from genome assembly GCA_963711005.1 of uncultured Actinomycetota bacterium. Taxonomy (GTDB): domain Bacteria; phylum Actinomycetota; class Actinomycetes; order Prado026; family Prado026; genus CAVQCJ01. Next base: position 336,940 of record CAVQCJ010000004.1, read on the forward strand.
GCAGGCCGACGGCGACGTCGGGGCGGCCACGGAGCTCGCCGCCGAGGACCCCTCGTTCGCGACCGAGCTGGAGCGTCTCGAGACGGAGCGAGCGGGGCTGTCCGACCGGCTCACCCTCCTGCTCGTGCCGCGCGACCCCGACGACGACCGGGACGTGATCCTGGAGGTCAAGGCGGGGGAGGGCGGCGACGAGTCCGCGCTCTTCGTCGGCGACCTGCTGCGGATGTACCTGCGCTACGCCGAGCGACGCGGGTGGAAGGCCGAGATCCTGGACGCCCAGGAGTCCGACCTGGGCGGTTACAAGGACGTCTCGGTGGCGGTCAAGGCCAGGGGCAACCCCGAACCCGGCGAGGCGCCGTGGGCCCGGCTGAAGTACGAGGGCGGGGTGCACCGCGTGCAGCGGGTGCCGGCGACCGAGTCGCAGGGCCGCATCCACACCTCCGCGGCCGGCGTCCTGGTCCTGGCCGAGGCCGAGGACGTCGAGGTCACCGTCGACCCGAACGACCTGCGGATCGACGTCTACCGGTCCAGCGGCCCGGGCGGGCAGAGCGTGAACACCACCGACTCGGCGGTGCGCATCACGCACCTGCCGACCGGGATCGTCGTGTCCTGCCAGAACGAGAAGTCCCAGCTGCAGAACAAGGAGTCGGCCCTGCGCATCCTGCGCGCGCGGTTGCTGGCGGCTGCCCAGGAGAGCGCGGATGCCGCGGCCTCGGACGCGCGGCGCAGCCAGGTGCGGACGGTGGACCGTTCCGAGCGGATCCGGACGTACAACTACCCGGAGAACCGCATCGCCGACCACCGCACCGGCTACAAGGCGTACAACCTCGACCAGGTCCTGGACGGCGACCTGGACCCGGTCGTCCAGTCGGCCATGGACGCAGACCTCGCGGCCCGCCTGTCCGGCGATGCCTGACCCGAGCGCCCCGGTGCAGGCTCGGCTGTGGGACCTGGTCGGTGCCGCGGCCCGGCGGCTGGACGTGGCGGGCGTCCCGTCGCCCCGCTTCGACGCCGAGCAGCTCGCCGCCTTCGCCCTCGGGGTGCGCCGGGGGCGGCTGCGCTCGGTGGACCGGCTCGACGACGACTCGCTGGCCCGGTTCGAGTCGGCGGTACGCAGCCGCGAGCGGCGCGTCCCCCTTCAGCACATCGTCGGGACCACCGCCTTCCGGCACGTCGAGGTCGCCGTCGGCCCGGGGGTGTTCGTGCCCCGACCGGAGACCGAGGTCGTGGCCGGGTGGGCCGTCGACCGCGCCCGTGCGGTAGCCGGCTCCGGCCGGGTCCCGCTGGTCGTCGACCTGTGCACCGGCTCGGGTGCCATCGCCCTGTCGGTCGCCGACGAGGTGCCGGGTGCGCGGGTGCACGCCGTGGAGCTCGACCCGGGCGCGCTCGTGTGGGCGGCGCGCAACCTCGACGGCACCGTAGTGACGCTGCACGCCGGCGACGCGGCCACCGCTCTGCCGGACCTGGACGGCACCGTCGACGTGGTCGTCAGCAACCCCCCGTACATCCCCGACGACGGCGTGGTCCGCGACCCGGAGGTGCTCGAGCACGACCCGCCCGCGGCGTTGTGGGGACACGGGCCGGACGGGCTCGACGTGCTCCGCGCGGTCGCCGTGCGTGCGGCCGCGCTGCTGCGTCCCGGCGGCTGGTTCGTCGTCGAGCACGCGGACGTGCAGGGCGCGGCGGTCCCCGCGGCGCTGCTGCAGCAGGGAGGATGGGAACAGGTCGTCGACCATCGCGACCTGGCCGGTCGCGACCGGTTCACGACCGCCCGCCGGGTCGCGGACGGGACCGCGCAGGGCGCCGGACCAGGGACGGAGGGCCGATGAGCCGCCGGTTCGACTGCGACGACCCGGACGAGCGGCGTCGCGGGCTCGAGCAGGCCGCGCAGGCGGCCCGGCGCGGCGCACTGGTGGTCCTGCCGACCGACACTGTCTACGGCCTCGGCACGGACGCGTTCGCGGCGGACGGGGTCGCCGCGCTGCTGGCCGCCAAGGGCCGCGGCCGGGACATGCCGGTGCCGGTCCTGGTCGGCTCCCCGCGCACCATCGCCGGGCTCACGTTCGGGGTGCCCTCGGTCGCGCACGCCCTGGTCGAGGCGTTCTGGCCCGGTGGCCTGACCCTGGTCGTCCGGCAGGCGCCGTCGCTGGTCTGGGACCTGGGCGACACCGACGGCTCGGTCGCCCTCCGGATGCCGCTGCACCCGGTGGCCATCGAGCTGCTCACCGAGGTGGGGCCGATGGCGGTCAGCTCGGCCAACCGCTCGGGGGAGCCGCCGGCCGCCACCGCCGACGAGGCGCAGGCCGGGCTCGGCGACGCGGTGGCCGTGTACCTGGACGGTGGGCCCAGCGGCGCCCCGGTGCCTTCGACGATCGTCGACCTCACCGGTGAGGTCCCGACGGTGCTGCGCACCGGCGCCGTCGGGCTGGACGACCTGCGCACGGTCTGCCCCGACCTGCGGGTGGCCCCGTGACCGGCCCCACCCGCTCGCTGCACGTGCTGCACGTCTGCACCGGCAACATCTGCCGCTCACCCATGGCCGAGCGGATCATGCGGGCGGAGGTGCAGGCCCGGTTCGGTCCGGTGACCGACCTGCTCGTGCACAGCGCAGGGACGTACGGCGGCCACGCCGGCGGCCCGATGAACGCAGCGGCCGCGGCCGAGCTGGCCTCCCGCGGCCTGGACACCGACGACTTCACGGCCACCTGGCTGCGCGAGCCGCAGGCGGACTGGGCGGACCTGCTGATCACCGCGACCGCGGAGCAGCGGGCGCTGGTGCTCGAGCTCGAGCCGAGGGCGCTGCGCCGCACGTTCACGTTGCGCGAGCTGGCCAGGCTCGCCGGGCACGTGCCGCCGGACGCGCTGCCGGCCGGGACGCCCGGGACGCGGCTGCGGGCGCTGGCAGCGGCCGCCGCCGAGCTGCGCGGCGTGCACCCGGCGGCGAGCCGGACGGCCGACGACATCGAGGACCCGTTCGGTGGTCCGCCCGACCTGTTCACCGCCACGGCGACACAGATCGAGACCGCGGTACGGGCCATCCTCGCCGCCACCTGAGCAGGTCGTAGACTCCGCCCGGACAGTCCACCCCGCCCGGCACCAGGTCGCCGCCGCGCGGCACCGCCCGACCGGGAGGCCCGATGACCGACGTTCCCTTCTGGGGTCCCGACTTCGCCGCTCTGCAGGCCGAGGACCCGCAGATCGCGGACGTCGTCCTCGGCGAGCTGGCGCGCCTGCGTGGCGGCCTCCAGCTGATCGCCAGCGAGAACTTCACCTCTCCGGCCGTGCTGGCCGCCATCGGCTCGACGCTCAGCAACAAGTACGCCGAGGGCTACCCGGGCCGGCGCTACTACGGCGGCTGCTCCGAGGTGGACAAGGCCGAGCTCATCGGGATCGACCGGGCCAAGGAGCTCTTCGGCGCCGACCACGCGAACCTGCAGCCGCACTCCGGGGCCAGCGCGAACATCGCGGTGTACGGGGCGTTCGTGAAGCCGGGCGAGAAGGTTCTCGCCATGAGCCTGCCGCACGGCGGGCACCTGACCCACGGCTCGAAGGTGAACTTCTCCGGCAAGTGGTTCGACATCGTCTCGTACGGCGTCCGGAAGGACACCGAGCTCATCGACTACGACGAGGTCCGCTCGCTGGCGCTGGAGCACCGGCCGAAGATGATCATCTGTGGTGCCACGGCGTACCCGCGGCTGATCGACTTCGCGGCCTTCCGGTCCATCGCGGACGAGGCCGGCGCCATCCTCATGGTCGACGCCGCCCACTTCATCGGGCTGGTGGCCGGCAAGGCGATCCCGAGCCCGGTGCCGTACGCGGACGTGGTCTCGTTCACGACGCACAAGGTGCTGCGCGGGCCGCGCGGCGGCATGATCCTGTGCAAGGCCGAGCACGCGGCCGCGATCGACAAGGCGGTCTTCCCGATGATGCAGGGCGGCCCCCTCATGCACTGCGTGGCGGGCAAGGCGGTCGCGCTGCTCGAGGCGGCGACTCCGCAGTACCAGGAGTACGCGCGCCAGGTCATCGCCAACGCGCAGGCGCTGGCCGCCGGGCTCGCCGAGGAGGGGATGCGCCCGGTCTCCGGTGGCACCGACACCCATCTCGCCCTCATCGACCTGCAAGGTGTCGGCGTGACCGGCACCGACGCCGAGACCCGTTGCGACGCGGCCCGGATCACGCTGAACAAGAACGCGATCCCGTACGACCCGCAGCCGCCGGCCGTCGGGTCGGGCATCCGCGTCGGCAGCCCCGCGGTCACCACCCAGGGCATGACTGAAACCGACATGAAGGAGATCGCCGGCCTCATCGGCCGGGCCGTGCGCGACGCCGACGGCTCCGCGGCCGCCGGGATCGGGCAGGCCGTGGGCGCGCTGGTCGCGGCCCACCCGGCTTACCCGCGCGGGTAAGCCGGCAGGTGCGCGAGTACCTCCTCACCCTCCTGGTCGCGGCGACCTTCACCTACCTCGCCGTCGGCCTGGTCAGGGCGGGCGCCATCCGGGCCGGCATCCTGGCCGAGATCCGCGACCGCGACGTGCACGACGTCCCGATCCCTCGGCTGGGCGGGGTGGGGATGCTGGTCGGCGTGCTCGCCGCCCTTGCGGTGGCGGCCAAGCTGCCGCTGCTGCACCGCATCTTCACCTCCGGCGACGAGATCCGCGGGGTGCTCACCGGCGCCGTCGTGATCTGCCTGGTCGGGGTGGCGGACGACATCTGGGGGCTGGACGCCGTCACCAAGCTCGCCGGCCAGGTCCTCGCGGCGGGGCTGATGGCCCTGCAGGGGGTGCAGCTGTTCTGGCTGCCGTGGCCGGGCCGGCTCATCGTGCTCGACGCCACGTCGGGGACGCTCATCACCGTGCTCGCGGTGGTCGTCACGGTCAACGCGGTCAACTTCGTCGACGGGCTGGACGGCCTGGCGGCCGGGGTGGTCGGCATCGCCGCCGGCGCGTTCTTCCTCTTCTCGTACATCCTCGCGGTGCAGCACGACGCCGACCACGCGGCCACGCCGCTGCTGATCTCGGCGGTGCTCGTCGGGGTGTGCGCGGGCTTCCTGGTGCACAACTTCAACCCGGCCCGGGTGTTCATGGGCGACTCGGGTTCGATGCTGATCGGGCTGCTGCTGGCGTCCTGCTCGATCACGCTGACCGGGCGGGTCAACTACGGCTCGCTGGGCAACCTCAACCTGGCGCTGCCGGTGTGGGTGCCGCTGCTGCTCCCGCTGGCCGTGCTGGCCGTGCCGGTGGCCGACCTGCTGCTCGCGGTCCTGCGGCGGACGAGGGCCCGGCGATCGCCGTTCGCGCCGGACAAGCAGCACCTGCACCACCGCCTGCTCGAGATCGGCCACACGCACCGGCGCGCGGTGCTGATCCTGTACGGCTGGACGGCCCTGATCGCCTACGGCGCGGTCGGCCTGGCAGTGCTCCCGGCGCCCCTCGCGGTGGCCGCGATCGCGGCCGGCCTGGTCGCCCTGATCCTGCTGGTCGAGTGGCCCAGGCTGCGCCCGGGGGCCCTCGTCTGAGGCCCAGCACTGAGACCCCGCCAGTGCCTCGCCCCCGTTGGGATGGGACGATGCTTTGTGTGTACAGTCCTCCACCACGGGCTGCCCGGACCGGCGGCCCAGCTGGGGGCCATCGGCCTCCTGCCTGCCCGGACTGCACCGCCAGGACGACCACGACGAGCCGCAGGACGAGAGGGGACGTAGGTGTCGACGACCTCATCGCCGGTCCCCGTCCCCACAGGTCCTCGCGATGACCTCCGAGCCCGCGGAACCTCCGGAAGGGCCGGACGAGCCGGTCAAGCCGCTGCCCGGTGCGATGGCGTTCGTGGGACTGGGCACGACGGTGGCCGGCTGTGTGGCGGTCGGCGTCGGCGGCGGGATCGCGCTGGACGCCCGGCTGGGGACCTCGCCGCTGTTCCTGGTGATCGGGCTGGTGCTCGGGCTGGCGGCGGCGGTCGCCACGGTGGTCGCCCAGGTGCGCCGGTTCCTCTAGGGCGAGAGGGTTAGACCATGTTCGCCGACCTCGAGGTGGGGGCGCTGTCCCGCATCATGCGCCCGACCATCCTGTTTGCCGTCATCGCCGGCGTGATCGCCGTGGGCGTCGCGCTGCTGCTGTCCTCCACGCCGGCGGCCGTCGGCATCGTGATCGGCATCGGGGTGGCGATCCTCAACGTGCGCATGCTCGGCGCGCGCGTGACCAAGGTGGAGACCGACGGCACCGACGACAACAAGGTCGTGCGCAAGCTCCTGCGCCGCGGCAGCGCCGTCCGGCTACTGGTCGTGACCGTGGTCGCGATCGGGCTCGTGCTGATCGACCCGCCGCTGGGCATCGGCATGGTGGTCGGCCTGGTCATCTTCCAGATCGCGTTCGTCCTCAACGCCGGCCGGGCGGTCCTGTCGGCCGGGATCGTGTAGGGCGGGACGGTCATGATCGGCACGGGGATCCTGGCGGCGGTCCACGCGGACACCGAGATCGAGGTCGGCGGTCATGCCGTCACCACCAAGATCTTCGGTCTCGACGTCAACCTGGACATCGTCTGGGTGACGCTGTTCGCGGCCGGGCTCGTGCTCGCGCTCGGCCTCTTCATGCGGGCCAGGGCCACCGACGGCGTGCCCGGCAAGCTCCAGCTGTTCTGGGAGGTGCTGGTCGAGCAGGTGCAGGACCTGACCGACTCGGCGCTGGGCCCGGCGGGTCGCCGGTTCGTGCCGCTGGCCGTGACGATCTTCATCTTCCTGCTGACGTGCAACTGGATCGAGGTCATCCCCAGCGGCCACAACCCGGAGTGGTTCCCGGCGCCCACGGCCGACGTGAACCTGCCGCTGGCGATGGCGCTCACGGTGATCTTCATCGTGCATTACAACTCGGTGAAGGCGCGCGGCTGGCGCGGGTACTTCCACCACTACCTGACGCCTTACCCGGTGATGCTCCCGATCAACATCATCGAGGAGATCACCAAGCCGATCACGCTGACGTTCCGGCTCTTCGGCAACATGTTCGCCAGCGTGCTGATGATCTCGGTGATCACGGCGCTGCTGCCGATCTACCTGGTTCCGGTCGGAGAGCTCGTCTGGAAGCCGTTCGCGTTGTTCGTCGGCGCGATCCAGGCGTTCATCTTCGCCCTGCTGACGATCATCTACCTCAGCATCGCGACGAGCACCGAAGAGCACTAGCGGCAGCACGAGCAAGTCGAACAGCTCAGAGCACGTCGAACAACTCAGAGCAAGTCGAACCAGTCAACGACAGCCGATCAACTCAGTGGAGGAACACCATGGCAGCAGATGCCGGTCTCGACTCGGCGATCCGCATCGCCGGCGCGCTCATCGGCGGCGGCCTCGCCCTGGCCGGCGGTGCCGCGGGTGCGGCCATCGGTGACGGCCTCGTGGGCAGCTCGACCATCCAGGCCATCGCCCGGCAGCCGGAGATCGAGGCCAAGGCCCGTCAGTACTTCTTCCTGACCGTCGGTCTGGTCGAGGCGGCCTACTTCATCAACCTGCTGTTCATGGTCGTCTTCGTCTACGTGTTCTCGGCGAAGTAACCACCGCAGCCAGGACCTGGACACGAGCGAGAGAGCGCTGACGCGATGCAGACAGCCGGAATCTTCCTGCTCCCGAACGGGACGTTCTTCGTCGAGCTGGCCGTCTTCGTGGTCCTCGTCTTCCTCGTCGGGAAGTACATCCTGCCGCCGCTGAACAAGGCGATGGAGTCGCGCCAGGCGCACATCCGCAACTCCCTCGAGGCGGCGGACGCCGCCAGGGCCGACGCCGCGGTCGCCGACGACGAGCGCCGAGCCGCGCTGGAGCAGGCCCGGCAGCAGGCGCGCGAGATCGTGGCGCAGGCGAACCGCACGGCCGACCAGGTCCGCTCGGAGGCGCAGGGCCGCGGTCAGGCCGAGTACGACCGGATCCTGGCCCAGGCCGACGCCGAGGTGGCGCTGGCCAGGCAGCGCGCGGTCGAGGAGGCCGCGAGCCGGATGGGCGAGATCGTCCTGGAGACCGTCGAGCTGGTCATCGGCCGCGAGGTCGACCTGAGCATGCACCGCGACCTGATCGACCAGGCCGTGGCCGCCCTCACCGCCGACGCGGGCGCCGACGGCGCCACCGCCGGCGCCGGGTCGCGCCCGTGAACCCGAGCCTGCAGGGGTATGCCGCCGCCGTCCTCGGCGCGGTCCCGGCCGGGTCCAGGGAGCAGGTCGCTGCCGAGCTGCGCGCGGTGGACGCTCTGATCTCCGACAGCGGCGAGCTGTTCACCGCGCTGACCGACACCGCCGTGCCCGCGCCGGCCCGGCGCGGGGTGCTGGCCGAGCTGTTGCAGGGCAAGGTCTCCGACGCCGTTCGCCGGGTGTCGGTGTTCGCCGGCGGCGCCGTCTCGGCGCCCGAGGTGCCGGTCGCCATCGGGTGGCTCTGCGTGCGCGCCGCGCAGCTCGCCGTCGGCGACGTCCGTCCGGAGCCGCCGCTTGGCCTGATGGCCGCCCGGCGCCGGGTGGCCGGCTTCGCGACGGCCGTCTTCGAAGAGCTGCCCACCGACGAGCTCGAAGACGTCGAGGACGAGCTCTTCCGGCTGACCCGGACGGTCGAGGGGATGCCGGCGCTGCGGCACGCGCTCGGCGACCGTGACCTCCCGCTCGACGCTCGGCACGGCATCGTGGACGACCTCATCGGCGCCAAGGTGCGGCCGGCGACGCTGGCGCTGGTGCACTACGCGATCGAGGGCGGCCGGGCCCGCGACATCGTCGGGACCCTGGACTTCCTCGTCGAGCAGACCGCTGCCGCGCGCGGCTGGCGGGTCGCCCGGGTTCTCGCCGGGCAGCCCGTCGACGACGACGAGCGCCGCGAGCTCTCGGCCGCGCTGACCCGGCTGGCCGGCTCACCCGTCGAGCTGCAGGTCACGGTCGACCCGCACCTGCTCAGCGGCGTGCTCGTGCGCGTCGGCGACCTGCAGGTCGACTCGACCGCGCGGGGCCGCCTGGACGCGTTGCGCGAGCATCTGCTGACCGGCACCTGGGACCAGGCCTCGTACGGTCGGCCGGACCCCGACGACCACAGCCACGAGGACCACCCGAACGACCCGTCCGACGCAGAGGGAGCACGTTGATGGCAGAGCTGACGATCGACGCCGCCGAGATCACCGAGGCGCTGCGCCGGCACGTCGCCGAGTACACCCCGGCGGTCGGCTCCGAGCAGGTCGGCCGGGTGGTCGAGGTCGGTGACGGCATCGCCCGCGTGTCCGGGCTGCCCGGCGCCCGGGTCAACGAGCTGCTCGAGTTCGAGGACGGCACGCTCGGCCTCGCGCTCAACCTCGACGAGGAGACGATCGGCGCCGTCGTGCTCGGCGACGTCGACCAGATCGAGGAGGAGCAGGTCGTCAAGGCGACCGGCCGCATCCAGACGGTACCGGTCGGGGACGCGCTGCTGGGCCGCGTCGTGAACGCGCTCGGCGAGCCGATCGACGGCAAGGGCCCGATCAGCACCGACCAGACCCGCCGGATGGAGGTGCAGGCGCCGGGCATCATGGGTCGCCAGCCCGTCTCCGAGCCGCTGCAGACCGGGATCAAGGCCATCGACGCGATGACCCCGATCGGCCGTGGCCAGCGCGAGCTCATCATCGGCGACCGCAAGACCGGCAAGACCACGGTCGCGATCGACACGATCATCAACCAGCGCGGGCTGGGCGTGAAGTGCATCTACGTCGCGATCGGTCAGAAGAACTCGTCGGTCGCGCAGACGGTGAGCCTGCTCGCCGAGCACGACGCGCTCGAGTACACCGTGGTCGTCGTCGCGTCCGCCGGCGACCCGGCGCCGTTCAAGTACCTCGCGCCCTACGCCGGCTGCGCGATGGGCCAGCACTGGATGGAGAACGGCGAGCACGCGCTCGTCGTCTACGACGACCTGTCCAAGCAGGCCGAGGCGTACCGCCAGGTGTCGCTCCTGCTGCGCCGCCCGCCCGGCCGCGAGGCGTACCCGGGCGACGTCTTCTACCTGCACAGCCGCCTGCTCGAGCGCGCCGCCAAGCTCTCCGACGCCCTCGGCGGAGGTTCGCTGACCGCGCTGCCGATCATCGAGACCAAGGCCGGGGACATCTCGGCGTACATCCCGACCAACGTCATCTCGATCACCGACGGCCAGGTGTTCCTGGAGTCCGACCTCTTCTACTCCGGTGTGCGCCCGGCCATCAACGTCGGCAACTCGGTGAGCCGGGTCGGCGGTGCCGCGCAGGTGAAGGCGATGAAGACGGTATCCGGCACGCTGAAGCTGGACCTGGCCCAGTTCCGCGAGCTGGAGTCGTTCGCGACGTTCGGCTCGGAGCTCGACAAGGTCTCGCAGGCTCAGCTCGACCGTGGCTACCGGCTCACCGAGCTGCTCAAGCAGCCGCAGAACGCACCGGTCCCCGTCGAGGAGCAGGTGCTGGTGGTCTACGCCGGTACCCGCGGCTGGGCCGACACCGTGCCGGTCGGGGAGGTGCGGCGGTTCGAGGTCGAGCTGCGCGAGCACTTCCGTGCGCACCACGCCGACCTGCTCACGCATGTCCGGACCACCGGGACCATGCCGGACGCCGACGCGCTCGACGGTGGGCTGAAGACCTTCCTCGAGGGCTTCGACACCGGGAAGGTCGACTGACCTATGGCAGGCGGCCAGGAACGGGTGCTGCGCAGGCGGATCCGCAGCGTCCAGGCGACGAAGAAGATCACCAAGGCGATGGAGCTCATCGCCGCGTCCCAGATCGTGCGCTCCCAGCAGCGGATCGCGGCCAACCGCCGCTACCGCGACGGGATGGCCCGCATCGTGCTGGCCGCGGCCAAGGGCGACCCCGCGGCGGCGCGCAGGCTGCTCGGCACCCCCGAGTCGCCCGAGCGCGTCGCGATCCTGGCGATCGTCGGCGACCGTGGACTGTCCGGCGCGTACAACACCTCGGTTTTCCGGGCCAGCGAGCGGCTGGCGACCGAGCTGCGCGGCCAGGGTGCGCAGGTCGCCATGTTCACCGTCGGGAAGAAGGCGCCCGCGTACTTCCGGTTCCGCGGGATCCCGGTGCAGCGCGCGTTCGCGGGGATGGGCCAGCGGCCGACCTTCGCCGACGCGCGCGAGGTCGCTGCGACGGTGGCCGGGCCGTTCGTCGCGGGCGAGCTCGACCAGCTGCTGATGGTCTCGACGCGCTACGTCTCGGCCGGCCAGCAGAACGTGCAGACCGTCCAGCTGCTGCCGCTGCCCGACCCGTCGGCTCGAGCCGGGGCCGCCGACGACGACGCCGAGAGCAGCCGCCTGGACGGCTACACCGAGTTCGAGCCGGACGCTGCCAAGCTGCTCGCCGAGCTCGCCCCGCGCGCGGTCGAGTCGGAGATCTTCTCCGCGCTGCTGGAGGCCACCGCGTCGTTCTTCACCGCTCAGCAGCGCGCGATGGCCGCGGCGACCGACAACGCCGACGAGCTGATCCGCACCCTCAGCCGCATCATGAACCGAGCCCGGCAGGACTCGATCACGACCGAGATCATGGAGATCGTCGGTGGCGCCGAGGCGCTCCGACGACCGAAGGGAGCCTGACGCTCATGACCACCACCGCACCCGAGACCTCCGGGGGCCCGAGGGGCTCTGCGGGCACTGCCCTCGAGAACGGCCGGGTCGTGGCGATCGCCGGGCCCGTCGTCGACGTGGAGTTCCCGCCGCACGCCCTCCCCGAGATCAACTTCGCCGTGGAGATGGACCTCGAGCTGGAGGGCCGCACGGTCACCGTGACCGCCGAGGTCGCCCAGCAGATCGGCGAGGGACGCGTGCGGTGCGTGTGCATGCAGCCCACCGACGGTCTGGTCCGCGGCACCGCGGTGCGCAACACCGGCCGTGGGATCAGCGTGCCGGTCGGCGACGCGACGCTCGGGCACGTGTTCAACGTCCTGGGCCGCCCGCTGGACACCGACGACATCGGCCCGGTCGCGGAACGCTGGGAGATCCACCGGGCCGCGCCCGCCTTCGACCAGCTCGAGCCGCGCGCGACGATGTTCGAGACCGGCATCAAGGTCATCGACCTGCTGGAGCCGTACGTGCAGGGCGGCAAGATCGGCCTGTTCGGCGGCGCCGGCGTCGGCAAGACCGTGCTCATCCAGGAGATGATCAACCGCGTCGCGACGCACCACGGCGGTGTGTCCGTGTTCGCCGGCGTCGGCGAGCGCACCCGTGAGGGCACCGACCTCCTGCTCGAGATGAAGGAGTCCGGCGTCATCGACAAGGCCGCGCTCGTCTACGGCCAGATGGACGAGCCGCCCGGCGTCCGGCTTCGGGTGGCGCTGGCCGCGGTCACCATGGCGGAGTACTTCCGCGACGTGCAGAACCAGGACGTGCTGCTGTTCGTCGACAACATCTTCCGGTTCGTGCAGGCCGGCTCCGAGGTGTCGACGCTGCTCGGACGGATGCCGTCCGCGGTGGGCTACCAGCCCACGCTGGCCGACGAGATGGGCGAGCTGCAGGAGCGAATCACGTCGACCCGGGGCAAGTCCATCACCTCGCTGCAGGCGGTGTACGTCCCCGCCGACGACTACACCGACCCCGCACCGTTCACCACGTTCACGCACCTGGACGCGACCACCGAGCTGTCCCGGCAGACCGCGGCCCTGGGCATCTACCCCGCGGTGGACCCGTTGGCGTCCACGTCGAACATCCTCGCGCCCGACGTCGTCGGCGAGCGGCACTACGCGGTCGCCCGTCGGGTGCAGCAGGTGCTGCAGCGGTACAAGGAGCTCCAGGACATCATCGCGATCCTCGGCCTGGACGAGCTCTCCGAGGAAGACCGGGTCACCGTCAACCGGGCTCGCAAGGTGCAGCGGTTCCTGTCCCAGCCGTTCTTCGTCGCCGAGGTGTTCACCGGCGTGCCAGGCATCTTCGTGCCGATCGACGAGACCATCGAGTCCTTCGAGGCGCTTGTCAACGGCGACCTGGACAACGTGCCGGAGCAGGCGTTCCTCAACGTCGGCGGCGTCGAGTCGGTGCTCGCGAAGGCGCGCACGCTGGAGGGCGAGGGCGCCTGATGGCCGACTCTTTCGCCGTCGAGCTCGTCACGCCCGAGGTCAACCTCTACGCGGGTCCGGCCACGGCGGTCGTGCTGCGCACCACCATCGGCAGCCTCACCGTGCTCGCCGGTCACGCTCCGTTCGTCGGCGACGTCGTGCCGGGCGAGGTGAAGATCGAGCGAGACGAGGAGCCCACCCTGCACGTGGCGGTGCACGGCGGGTTCGTCCAGGTGGACACCAGCCCGAACGCTGCTGACGGCGTCGAAGGCGGTGACCAGGGGCCGCTGGCCGGCCTGACCACGCGGGTGACGTTGCTGGTCGGCGTCGCCGAGCGGGCCGAGGAGATCGACCTGCCGCGAGCCCAGGAGGCGTTGGCCGCCGCGCAGCAGCGCGTGGACCAGCTGCGGTCGGGCTCGTCGGCCGAGGACGCGCAGGGGTCGGCCGAGCTGGCCCAGGCGGAGGCGTCCCTGCGGCGGGCCGAAGTACGCATCGAGGTCGCGGGGGTCACGACCGGCTGAGCCGACGCGCGAGGAGGCCGGATGGAGGCGAGAGCGGACTGCGTCGTGGTCGGCGCCGGACCGGCCGGTCTGGCCGCCGGGCAGGCGCTGCGCAGCCGCGGCGTGGACCATCTCGTCCTCGACCGCGGGCAGCCGGGGCAGACCTGGCGGTCGCAGCGGTGGGACTCCTTCCGGCTGAACACCCCGGGCTGGATGAGCCGCCTGCTCGAGCCCGTGGACGATGACGTTTACCTGGTCCGCAGCGAGGTGGTGCAGCGACTCGAAGCGCTCGCCGCCGGTGGTCCGCTGCGTTCGGGCGTCGCGGTCGAAGGCGTGGAGCCGGACGGCGGCGGCTTCGTGCTGCGGACCAGCCAAGGGCCGGTGCGGAGCCGTGCGCTGGTCGTGGCGACCGGTGACCAGAACGTCGCGCGGACGCCCGCGCTGGCCACCGACGTGCCCGCCGGGGTGGCACAGGTGCATGCGGCCGGCTACCGCAGCCCGGACGCGATGCCGGCCGGCGCGGTCCTGGTGGTCGGTTCCGGGCAGTCGGGCTGCCAGATCGCCGAGGACCTGCTGTCGGCCGGCCGACGCGTGTACGTCGCGACCAGCGCTGTCGGGCGGGTGCCCACGCCCTACCGCGGCCGCGAGACGCTGTGGTGGCTCGTCTCCAGCGGCTTCTACGACCAGCGGACGCGGGACGTCCCGGACCCGGCCGCCAGGCTCGCCCCGAACCCGCTGCTGGCACCGGGCGGCCGCCCGCTCGGCCTGCCCACGCTGGCGCGGGCCGGAGCGGTCCTGGTCGGGCGGCCGACGAAGGTGGTCGGCGACCGCATCCTGCTGGACGGCAGTGCCGAGGCCAACGTCGCGGCGGGCGAGGCGTTCGCCGCCCGGGTCCGCACGATGGTCGACGAGATGATCGAGCGCGGCGCCCTCGACGTCCCGGCAGCCGAGGCCGACCAGGACGACGAACCTGTGCGGCTCGAACCGGTGGTCCAGCTCGACCTACGCGCTGCGGACGTCGGCAGCATGGTGTGGTGCACCGGTTTCGGCGGGGACTTCTCGTGGTTGCCCGACGCCCTGCGGGACGCGACAGGGCAACCCGCGCACGACGGCCTCGCCGGCACGGTACCGGGCCTGTGGTTCCTGGGTCTTCGCTGGCTGACCCACCGCGCGTCCTCGATCCTTTACGGCTTCCCGCGCGACGCCGAGACCGTCGCCGACCAGGTCGTCCGGCACCTGGGCCGACCCACGCAGTCCTGACCGGACGGGGCCGTCCGACCCGTGGGGCCGTGGTCAGCGACTGCCGCCGGGCTCCCACAGGATGTCGCCCGTGCCACCTGCGTCGGCGGTGTTCGCGACCCGGGCGAGGATGAACAGCAGGTCGGAGAGGCGGTTGAGGTACCGCGCCGCGAGCGGGTTCATCGTGTCGCCGTGCACGTCCAGCGCCGCCCAGGTGGCCCGCTCGGCCCGGCGGGCGGTGGTCCGCGACACGTGCAGCAGTGCCGCCCCCGCGGTCCCGCCGGGCAGGATGAACGAGCGCAGGTTGTCGAGCCGCTCGTTGTACTCGTCGCATGCGGACTCCAGCCGGGTGACGTACTCCTCGGTGATCCGCAACGGCGGGTGCGCGGGGTCGGCGACGACGGGGGTGCACAGGTCGGCGCCCACGTCGAACAGGTCGTTCTGCACCGTGCGCAGCAGGTCCGCGACGCCCGCCGGGAGCGCGCCGAGCGCGACGGCGACGCCGATCGACGAGTTGGTCTCGTCGACGTCCGCGAACGCGGCCAGCCGTGGGTCCGTCTTGCGGGTCCGGCTCATGTCCCCGAGCGTGGTCGTGCCGTCGTCCCCGGTCCTGGTGTAGATGCGCGTCAGGTTCACCATCGGGCCAGCCTAGGGGGCGGCCCGCCGCGTACCCTGGCGCGGTGGAACGGTTCCGGGTGACGGGTGGGGCGCGCCTGGCCGGAGAGGTCGCGGTCACCGGGGCCAAGAACTCCGCGCTCAAGCTGATGGCCGTCGCGCTGCTGGCCCCGGGCGTCACCACGCTGGGCCGGGTGCCCGACATCCTCGACGTCGAGATCATGTCCGACCTGCTGCGCCGGCTCGGGTGCACCGTCACGCACAACCACGCGGCGTCCACCGTCACCATCGACGTGCCGGAGCGCCTGGGCCACCAGGCCGACTACGACCTCGTACGCCGGATGCGGGCCAGCATCAACGTGCTCGGACCGCTGCTCGCCCGGCAGGGCGAGGCGCACGTGGCGCTGCCAGGCGGCGACGCGATCGGCTCCCGCCCGCTGGACCTGCACGTCGACGCGCTGGTACGGATGGGCGCGACGGTCCAGAACGAGCACGGGTTCCTGGTAGCGACGGCGCCCCCCGGCGGCCTGGTCGGAGCCGGCGTGTGGCTGGACTTCCCGAGCGTCGGAGCCACCGAGAACGTCCTGGCCGCCGCGGTCCTGGCCAAGGGGACCACGGTGATCGACAACGTGGCCCGCGAGCCCGAGATCGTCGACATCTGCGCGATGCTCACGCAGATGGGCGCCCGGATCGGCGGCGTCGGGTCGTCGACGCTCGAGGTCGAGGGGGTCGACGCGCTCCGGCCGGTCACCCACGACGTGGTCTCCGACCGGATCGTGGCCGGCACCTGGGCGTTCGCCGCGGCCATGACCAGGGGCGACGTGACCGTGCACGGCGCGCAGGCCGAGCACCTGGAGATCGCCCTCGACAAGCTGGTCACGGCCGGGGCGACCGTCCAGCGGACGGTGGACGGCTTCCGGGTGACCTGCGACCGCCGGCCGACCGCGGTGGACGTGGTGACGCTGCCGTACCCGGGCTTCCCGACCGACCTGCAACCGATGGTGCTGGCCATGAACTCCATCGCCGACGGCGCGGCGATGGTGACCGAGAACCTGTTCGAGGCCCGGTTCATGTTCGTCGACGAGCTGGCCCGACTCGGCGCCGACATCCGCACCGACGGCCACCACGCCGTGGTGCGTGGGCGGCCGCGGCTGTCGGCCGCGCCGGTCCGGGCCACCGACATCCGGGCCGGCGCCGGGCTGGTCGTCGCGGCCCTGGTCGCCGACGGGGTCACCACGGTCAGCGACATCGCGCACATCGACCGCGGCTACCCCGGGTTCGACGAGCAGCTGCGCTCCCTGGGCGCGGACATCGTCCGGGAACCGGACGTCGAGTACTACACCGGCGGCTGAGCCAGCAGGGCCCGTGCCCGGAACTCGTCGTCGGCGAACACCAGCAGCCTCGGACCGGAGCTGGTCCCGGCGAGGGTGACCCGGACCCCGCCCTGCTCCAGCCGTTCCATCGCCTCCACGGCCTGGGTCGCCGTCTGCGGTGCGGCGATCGACACCAGCAGGCCGTACTCGTCCGGCCGGCCCGGCCGCGGCGGCGGCGGCACCAGGGACCCGCCGCGCCGGTAGGCCCAGCGCAGCACGACCACGAGCACGCCGACGGCCCCGAACGCGACCAGCGGGGTGAACGCGTACGAGAACGAGCTGGCTGTGCCGGCCGCGCCAGCGGCGCCGGCGGAGCCTGCCGAGCCGGCCGGCCAGTCCAGGCCGTAGGGCATGCCATCAAGTGTGCCCCGATCCGGGGCCTTTGGGCGTGTCGCGGCGACATTGCCGGTCCGGCTCCCTAGCGTTCGTCGGACGAGCCGGGTCCCGCCCTGCGGGACCGGCTCCGACCACGTCGGCGCGGCTCCTCCCCCCTCCGGGTCCCTGCCGCGGGACCCGGCCTGTGGCCGCGCCCGGAGCGGAGGCGGTTGATGCGAGCAGACCTGGTGATGCCCGAACGCCTGGACGCCACCACCGCCCCCGAGCTGCGCGCGGCGCTGTGGCTGGCGCTGGACGCGGGGTCGGGTCCCGACGTGGCCGTCGATGTCTCGGGCGTGCTCGTGGTGGACAGCGTCGGCCTCGGCCTGCTGCTGGCCGCGCACCGGGCGTGCCGGTCGTCCGGCCGTCGCCTGCTGCTCGTGGACCCGCCGCCACGCCTGCTGCGCCTGCTCGCCGTCACCCGGCTGCACCGGGTGCTGCACGTCGAGCGGGCCGGCGTCCCGCCGGCGGCCGCGGTGGCGCGGGGCGCCTGACCCGGGCCAGTACCCTCGTCCGGTGGCGGGCGAGCGCGAACGGGACGGCGGGCGGGACCGGCCCTGGGTCATGCGTACGTACGCGGGGCACTCGTCCGCGGCCGCGTCCAACGCCCTGTACCGGCTGAACCTGGCCAAGGGGCAGACCGGGCTCTCTGTGGCGTTCGACCTCCCGACCCAGACCGGCTACGACGCCGACCACCCGCTGGCCCGCGGCGAGGTGGGCAAGGTGGGCGTGCCGGTCGCGCACGTGGGCGACATGCGGCGGCTCTTCGAGGGCATCCCGCTGACCGCGATGAACACGTCCATGACGATCAACGCGACGGCGATGTGGCTCCTCGCGCTCTACCAGGTGGTGGCCGAGGAGCAGGCGGCGGCCGGCGAGGCGGAGGTGCCGGCCGGCCGGACGGTGGCCGAGCTGCTCGCCGGCACCACCCAGAACGACATCGTCAAGGAGTACCTGTCCCGGGGTACGTACGTCTTCCCGCCCGCCCCGTCGATGCGGCTGACGACGGACCTGATCGCGTACACCGTCACGCAGATGCCGCGGTGGAACCCGATCAACGTGTGCAGCTACCACCTGCAGGAGGCGGGCGCCACCCCGGTCCAGGAGCTGGCCTACGCGCTGTGCACCGCCGTCGCGGTGCTCGACGCCGTCCGCGACTCCGGCCAGGTCGAGCCGGCCGACTTCGGCGGTGTGGTCGAGCGGATCTCGTTCTTCGTCAACGCCGGCGTCCGGTTCGTCGAGGAGCTGTGCAAGATGCGGGCGTTCGGGCGGCTCTGGGCCGAGCTGCTCGGGCAGCGGTACGGCATCACCGACGAGAGGCAGTCGCGGTTCCGGTACGGCGTGCAGGTCAACTCCCTCGGCCTGACCCAGGTCCAGCCGGAGAACAACGTGCCGCGGATCGTGCTGGAGATGCTCGGCGTCACCCTGTCGCGGGACGCCCGCGCCAGGGCGATCCAGCTCCCGGCCTGGAACGAGGCGCTCGGGCTGCCGCGGCCGTGGGACCAGCAGTGGTCCCTGCGGATGCAGCAGGTGCTCGCCTTCGAGTCCGACCTGCTCGAGCACGACGACCTGTTCGAAGGCTCCGTCGTCGTCGGCGCGCTGACGGACGAGCTCGTCGACGCGGCCCGCGCCGAGATCGAGCGGGTGCTCGCGATGGGCGGCGCTGTCGCGGCGGTCGAGAGCGGCTACCTGAAGTCCCGTCTCGTCGCCGCGCACGCCGAGCGGCGGGCCAGGATCGAGTCTGGCGCCGAGCTCGTCGTCGGCGTGAACGCGTTCACCTCGACCGAGCCCAACCCGCTGCTCGCCGATGTCGCCGGCTCGGTCGAGACGGTCGACCCCGCGGTCGAGGAGCGGGCCGTCGCCGAGCTGCTCGCCTGGCGTGCGGCCCGGGACGGCGACCGGGTGCGGCGCGCGCTCGACGCGCTGCGGGCGGCCGCGGTCGGTCCGTCGAACCTGGTGCCGGCGACGCTGGAGTGCGCGCGCGCCGGGGTCACCACGGGGGAGTGGGCCGGCGCGCTGCGGGAGGTGTTCGGCGAGTACCGCGCGCCCACCGGGGTGGCCGGCGTCACGGTGCACGGCGGCGACGCGCCGAGTGTCTCGGGCGTCGACCCGGCCGCGGTGCGGGCGGCGGTCCGGGACACCGGTGCCGCGCTCGGCGGGCGGTTGCGGCTGCTGGTCGGCAAGCCCGGCCTGGACGGGCACTCCAACGGCGCCGAGCAGGTGGCCGTCCGGGCCCGCGACGCCGGCTTCGAGGTCGTGTACCAGGGGATCCGGCTGACCCCGGCCGAGCTCGTGGCCGCGGCGGTCGAGGAGGACGTGCACTGCGTGGGCCTGTCGGTGCTGTCCGGTTCGCACCTGTCGGTGGTCCCCGAGGTGCTGACCGGCCTCGAGGCCGCCGGCGTCCGCGACGTGCCGGTCGTCGTCGGCGGGATCATCCCGACGTCGGACGCGGCCACGCTGCGCGCGCTGGGGGTGGCGGACGTGTTCACGCCCGCCGACTACGACCTGGGTGCTGTCATGCTCCGGATCGTCGCCGCGATCCGCGCAGCGCACGGACTGCCTGCGCTCGAACCCGTGCGCGCACGTTGATGGGCTACCCCAGCGGGCCCGGCGCCGCCGGGCGGCGGACTGACCTGTCCGGCTGAGGTCAGCGGTCGCCGCGTCGCTGCCAGCGGAACGTCGTGACGCACAGCACGGCCGCTGCGACCGTCCAGGCCAGCAGCACCAGCCAGACCTTGCCGAGCTCCCAGTGCGCGGCCGGCTCCTTGATCTGGAAGGAGTCCGGCAGGAACACCGACCGCATCCCCTGGCACAGCCACTTGAGCGGGAACAGCGCGGCGATCTGCTGCATCCAGTGCGGCAGGTTCGCGTAGACGAAGAAGACGCCGGAGATGAACTGCAGGACGAGCACGACGGGGGAGACCAGCGCCGGTGCGCTGCGCCCGTTCTTCGGCAGCGACGAGAAGGCGACCCCCAGCAGCGTGCAGCAGAACAGGCCGACCAGGAGCAGCCCGACGAACGTCGCCCACTTCGCGGTGGAGTCCGGCAGCTTGACCCCGAACAGCAGCACGCCGATCAGCAGCAGCAGGAACACCTGCGCGACCAGCGAGACGAACACGAGCACGACCTTGCCGATGAAGAACGCCGCCGGCGGCAACGGCGTCCCCGCGAGCCGCTTGAGCGTCCCGTCGTCGCGCTCCTGCGGGATCGAGATCGCCAGGTTCTGGAAGCCCGTGTAGACCAGGCCGGACGCGATCATCCCGGCGACGAAGTACTGGCTGAAGGTAACGCCCGGCGCGATGTCGGTGTTGAAGACCGACCCGAAGATCAGCAGCAGCAGCACCGGCAGTGCGAACGTGAAGATCAGCGCCTCGCGGTCGCGCACGAACTCCTTGACCTCGACCACGGCCCGGGCGCGGACCACCCGGCTTAGCGGGGGCAGGCGGACGTCGGTGGTGCTCACGCGTCGGCCTCCTCGGTGGCCCCGATCATGCGCAGGTAGATGTCCTCGAGGCTGGGCCGCAGCACGGACAGCTCGGGCACCTCGCCGCCGAACCGCCCGGCCATCTCGGTGACCACCTTGGTCGGCTCGGACGTCAGCAGGCTGCGGCGCTCGCCGTCCTCCAGCCACGCGACCGTGGTCGGCGCCTGCTGGCGGCCGCCGAGGGTCTCCGGCGCGCCGATCTCGATGATGCGGCCGCCGGCGATCACCCCGACCCGGTCCGCCAACCGCTCCGCCTCCTCCAGGTAGTGCGTGGTCAGCAGGATCGTGGTGCCGTCCGCGCGCAGGCTCTCGATCAGGTCCCAGAACTGCCGTCTCGCCTCCGGGTCGAAGCCCGTGGTCGGCTCGTCCAGGAACACCAGCTCGGGGTCGCCGAGGATGCCCAGCGCGACGTCCAGGCGGCGCCGCTGGCCACCGGACAGCTCGCGGGCCCGGGCTCCCCGCTTGGCGGTCAGGCCCACGGCCTCGATGACGGCGTCCGCGTCCCGCGGAGCCGGGTAGTAGGTACGGAAGTGCGCGATCACCTCGTCGACGGACAGGTCGGCGTTGTCCTGGGTGGACTGCAGGACGATACCGATCCGCGCCTTCCACTCGGGCCGGCGGTGGGCCG
The DNA here is from genome assembly GCA_963711005.1 of uncultured Actinomycetota bacterium. Taxonomy (GTDB): domain Bacteria; phylum Actinomycetota; class Actinomycetes; order Prado026; family Prado026; genus CAVQCJ01. The sequence continues at coordinate 358,135 of CAVQCJ010000004.1, forward strand.
GGTCCTCGCCGAGCACGAGCACGTCGCCGGCGGTGCGGTCGCGGTAGCCCTCGAGGATCTCGACCGTGGTCGTCTTCCCCGCACCGTTGGGCCCGAGCAGGGCGAAGATCTCGCCGCGGTGGACCTCCAGGTCGATCCCGGCGACCGCCTCGACCGGGCCGTACCGCTTGTGCAGACCTCGCACCGTGATCGCGTCGGCGGGTCCGTCGGCTCCGGGCACGGATCAAGCCTTCCACACGCCGTGGCGGGACCGCCCGGTCTCCGACCGGTCTCAGAACAGCCGGGAGCCGGAGTCGTCCACCCCGCGCAGCGCCTCGTAGTCGAGCGTCACGCAGTCGATGCCCCGATCCCCGGCCAGAACCCTGGCCTGCGGCCTGATCTCCTGGGCGGCGAACACCCCGCGGACCGGGGCCAGCAGCGGGTCCCGGTTCAGCAGCTCCAGGTACCGGGTGAGCTGCTCGACCCCGTCGATCTCCCCGCGGCGCTTGATCTCGACCGCGACCGCCACGCCGTCGGCGTCCCGGCACAGCAGGTCCACCGGGCCGATCGCCGTGGGGTACTCGCGCCGCACCAGCCGCCATCCGGCGCCCAGGCGGTCGACCTGCTCGGCGAGCAGCTCCTGCAGGTGCGACTCGACGCCGTCCTTGACCAGCCCCGGGTCGGTGCCGAGCGGGTGGGTCGAGTCGTGCAGGACCTCCTCGATCCGGATCAGCAGCTGCTCGCCCGACTTGTTGGTGACCGTCCAGAGCTGGCCGGCCCCCTCGACGTCCGGCTCCGTCCGCAGCGTGCAGGGCGGGCTCATCCAGTTCAGCGGCTTGTACGCCCGGTCGTCGGCGTGCACCGAGACCGAGCCGTCGGCCTTGACCAGGACGAGCCGCAGCGCGGTCGGCAGGTGGGCGCTGAGCCGGCCGACGTAGTCGACGCTGCAGCGGGCTATCACCAGGCGCATGCGGGGCACGCTAGCCTGCGTCGCGTGGAGCAGCCGACCGACTCCGGGCCGTACGACTACATCGTCGTCGGCGCCGGCAGCGCCGGGTGCGTGGTCACCTACCGGCTGGCCCGGGCCGGGCACTCGGTCCTGGTCCTGGAGGCCGGCGGCGACGACCGCGGCATCGACGAGGTGACCATCCCGGCCGCCTTCCCGAACCTGTTCAAGACCGAGCACGACTGGGACTTCGAGACCGTCGAGCAGAAGCACGCGCTGGGCCGGCGGATGTACTGGCCGCGGGGCAAGCTCCTCGGCGGGTCGTCGTCGATCAACGCCCAGCTGTACGTGCGTGGCAACCGGCTCGACTACGACACCTGGCGGGACGGGCACGGGTGCGTCGGCTGGGGCTACTCCGACCTCCTGCCGTACTTCCTGCGGGCCGAGGACAACTCCAGGGGCGCCTCCGACTACCACGCCGTCGGCGGCCCGCTACGAGTCGAGGACGCCCGGTTCACCCACGAGCTGTGCCACGCCTTCGTCGAGTCCGCCGCGATGTACGGGATCGAGCGGAACGAGGACTTCAACGGCGCCCGGCAGGACGGGGCCGGGCTCTTCCAGGTGACCCAGCGCGGCGGCCGGCGCTGGTCCGCTGCCGACGCGTACCTGCGGCCCGCGACCGAGATCGCCGGGGTGCACGTGGTCACGCACGCGCTGGTGACCGGCGTGGTGGTCGCCGGCGGCCGCGCGGTGGGCGTCCGCTGGCGCAGCGAGGGCCGCGAGCACCAGGCGCGGGCCACCGCCGAGGTGGTGCTGAGCGGGGGAGCGGTCAACTCCCCGCAGCTGCTCATGCTGTCCGGGATCGGGCCGGCCCCGCACCTGCGCGAGCTGGGCATCGATGTCGTCTCGGACCTGCCCGGGGTCGGCGGCAACCTGCAGGACCACCTGGCGGCGCCGGCGATCTGGATCACCCAGGGCACGACGAGCCTGCACGACCACGAGAACCTCGCCTCGCTGCTGCGCTGGCAGCTGCGCCACGACGGCCCGCTCGCCTCGACGGTGGCCGAGGCGTGCGCGTTCGTCCGCTCCGACCCCGCGCTGCCGGCGCCCGACCTGCAGTACCACGTCGCCGCGGCGGCGTTCGCCGAGAACGGCCTCGCCGAGCCGCCGGGACCGGGGTTCACGATGGCGCCGGTGCTGGTGTCCGTCGCGAGCAGCGGCACGCTGCGGCTGGGTTCGGCCGACCCGACCTGGCGCCCGGTCATCGACGCCGGCTACCTGTCGGCCGACGAGGACCTCGAGGCGCTGGTCACGGGGATCGGGATCTCGCGGGCGATCGCGCGCGAAGGTGTGCTGCCGAAGTGGCTGGCCCAAGAGTGGCTGCCGGGCCCCGGCGCGGTCAGCCCGGACGAGCTGCGCGAGGCGGTACGCCGGCACAGCCAGACCCTGTACCACCCGGTGGGGACGTGCGCGATGGGCGTCGGCGACCAGTCGGTGGTCGACCTGGAGTGCCGGGTCCGCGGCGTCGAGGGGCTGCGCGTCGTGGACGCCTCGGTGATGCCGGCGGTGCCGCGCGGGAACACCAACGCACCCACGATCGCGATCGCCGAGCGGGCCAGCGACCTGATCCTCGGTCGCCGACCGCTACCTGCTCATGCCCCCGCCTAGCCTCAGCGCGGGCGGGGCTCTCAGAGCGGGCAGAGCGCCTTCGTCCGGCCGTAGTACGTGACGTTGGAGACCAGCTTCGTGGTCACCGGGTCGAAGAACTTGTACGTCACGGTCACGGACATGAGCGCGCCGGCGACGTTGCAGTAGAACGCCGCGTCCCAACCGACGATGGTGCCGTCGTAGACGACGACCCCGTCCGCGGGGACCTTGCGCTTGCGCTCCGGCGTCCAGATGTTCGACGACACCCAGTACCGGTTCAGGGTCACGCCCTCCCGGATCCCGTACTTGGTCGTGCAGGTGAAGTTCAGCGACGTGATCATGACCGCGTGGTGCGCGCCGACGATCGGCAGCACGCCGACGCGGCCGGGGGCCAGGACGCAGTCCGCCGGCGGTTTCGGCGACGGGGTGGCGGCCCACCCCGGGGTGGTCGGCAGCAGCAGGCCCAGCACCACCGCCGTCACGAGCATGATCCTTCGCACGAACCTCACCGCGATCCTGCGCCGCCCCGATCCGCTGTCGGGCGTCATGCTCGTCCGAACGGCCCAGGTCGGACACCGGTCGAACGGATGACGCCGGGCGGTTCACCAGACGTCCCCGTCGCGCCAGTCGCAGGTGAGGTCGCCGGACGGGTCCAGCGGTACCAGACCCGGCAGCACGAAGATCCAGCCCTCCTCGCTTTGGGTGCGGACGACCCCGGCCGGGGTGAGCGCGAACGCCGGGCCCTGCCAGCGCAGCCAGCCGCGGGAGAGGTAGAAGTCGACCGCCTCGTCGGTCGCGCCCAGGGCCCCCAGGTCGTAGGCCCCCCGCACGACCCGTTCGAGGGCAGTCATCATGGCCGTCCCGTGCCCGCGGCGGCGGCGGTCCGCGCGGACGCCGACGCCCTCGACGTAGCCGGTGCGCAGCGCCCGCCCGCCGTGCAGCAGCCGGCGCTGGACGACCGAAGCGTGCCCGACGACCTCGTCGTCGTCGAGGACGACGGCGTGCACCCCGCCGAGCGCGTGCTCCCAGTCCTCGTCGGTCATCTCCGGTGCGAACACCTCGTCCAGCAGCGCCCGCGCGGCCAGCAGCGTCCGCGGATCGAGGTCCGCGGTGTGCGCCACCCGGAGCTCGGCCATGCATGCAACCTAGCGAGCGGTCGCGCGAGGGTCGGGCTGGTCGGGGGCTCGTCGGGGCAGCGGTACTGTGGAAGACATCCTCATCTCGAGGCTGAGCACTCCCGCTGACCGGAGAGGGACGGCACTCGGATGACAGTTCCCGCAAGCGACTCTGCCCAGCCCTCGTACGCACCCCGCACGGTCGGCGCGCTCAGGTACTCGACCGCGGCCGACGGCTCCAAGCTCGTTCCCGCGCTGCCCGGCGGCACCGTCGCGAGGGAGGGCCGCAGGCGGGTGCCCACCGGCCAGTGCCACGCGGTGCCCCGCTGGAGCCCCGCCAGGGCCGCGTGCGGCCTGCTGACCGAGCGGATGGCCCTGTGGCCGGAGGACGACTTCACTCGGCGCCGTGTCGATGTCTGCCCGCAGTGCTCAGCCGCCGTGCGCGCAGAGGAGTCGGCTGCGCTGTCCGCCAGCGGGTAGCCCTGCTGACGGCTGGACCGGCTGGCCGGCGGTGCGGGCCGTCAGTCCTGCCGCCAGCCGCGCCGGCGGCCGTGGATCGCCGTCATCGCCTTCACCAGCAGGTCGACAGACGCGGGCTTGCGGTCGAACGTCGTCAGCGCGACCGGCGGCCGGAACCGCTGCCGGGTGATCGCCTTGGGGCGGCTGAACTCGCGCAGGCCGTCGGCGCCGTGGATCCGGCCGAAGCCCGACTCCCCGACCCCGCCGAACGGCAGCGCCGGCACCGTCGCGAACGCCACGGCAGCGTTCACCGAGGTCATTCCCGAGCGCATCCGCCGGGCGAGCTCCATGCCGCGCCGCCGGGAGAAGACTGCGGACCCGAGCCCGTACGCGGACGCGTTCGCCCGGTCAACCGCCTCGTCCGCGTCGCGCACCCGGGCCACGGCCAGGGTGGGCCCGAAGGTCTCCCGGGTCATCGCCGGGGAGTCCTCGGGGACGTCCACGAGCAGCACCGGGTCGACGTACGGGTCGCCGACCGACCCGGTCCCGCCGACGACCGCCCGGCCGCCCCGGGACAGCGCGTCGGCGACGTGCTCGCGGATCACCTCGAGCTGGCGGGGCATGGTGATGGGCCCGTACGAGGCGGCCGAGTCGCTGCCGGGGCGCAGGACCCGCATCCGGTCGGCGAGGCGGCGCAGGAACTCGTCGTACACCGAGTCGACCGCGTAGACCCGCTCGACCCCGACGCAGGTCTGGCCGGCGTTGCCGAGACCGCCCCAGGTGGCCGCGTCGGCTGCGGCGTCCAGGTCAGCGTCCTCGTCGACGATCAGGGCGTCCTTGCCGCCGCACTCGATCAGCACTGGGGTCAGCGTGGGCGCGCAGGCGGCCATCACCTTCCTGGCCGTCTCGGACGAGCCGGTGAACGCGAGCTTGCCCACCCCGGCCCGGCACAGCGCCTCCCCGGTCGCGGCGAACCCGGTGACCAGCTGCAGCACCGGCTGTTCGGGCACCACCTGGGCGAACGCGTCCACCAGCCAGCCGCCGATCCCTGGGGTCAGCTCGGAGGGCTTGAACACGACCGCGTTGCCGGCCGCCAGGGCGTAGGCGATCGACCCCATGGGCGTCAGCACCGGGTAGTTCCACGGCCCGATCACGCCGACGACCCCGACCGGCTGGTACTCCAGCCAGGCCTGCTGGTTCAGCGAGAGCAGGCCCGGCCGGACCGTGCGCGGCCCGAGCACCTTGGCTGCGTGTCGCGCCGACCAGTTCACGTGCTCGATGGTCAGGATGATCTCGAGGAGGGCGTCGTCGACCGGCTTGCCGTTCTCCCGGTGCACGAGCTGGGCGAGCTGGCGCATCCGCCGGGTCAGCACGCCCTTCCAGGCCAGCAGCCGCTCCCGGCGCCCTGCGTAGCCGAGGTCGGCCCACCACTGGGCGGCCACCCTGGCCCGGTCCACGCTCTCGCGGACGGTGGCCTCGTCGTCCACCGGCCAGGTGGCGATCACCTCGCCGGTCGCCGGGTCCAGGGACCCGAACCGGTCCAGAGCCTGCCGGTCGTGCGCGAGCGTCATCGCGGCGCCTTCCTTCGAGGTCTTGCCGAGGTCTTGCCGAGTCTGCCGAGGTCTTGCGCGGTCCGGGACGGGCCCGGCTGCGCGGACCGTCGGGGACAGTCTGCGACACTTCCGCCGTCGGATCACCATGCCGTCGGACCGGCCTACGGTCCGACCGCCATCGCGGGCACGGCTCGAAGGGACGGACATGTCGGACAGCAGCACGGACCCCGCCGCGGTGTCGGCAGCGCGGGAGCTGGGCGGCCACGGCGGCGTCGGGGTGGTCGGGCTGGGGACGATGGGGGCCGGGATCGTCGAGGTCTTCGCCCGGAACGGGCTCTCGGTCGTCGGCGTGGACCGCGACGAGGAGTCCGTGCAGCGCGGGCGCGGCCACCTGCAGGCGTCCACCGACCGGGCGGTCCGACGCGGCAAGCTGACCGAGGTCGAGCAGGCCGAGATCTTCGACCGGATCCGGTTCACCACGTCGTTGGAGGACCTCAAGGACGTCGAGCTGGTCGTCGAGGCGGTCCCGGAGAAGCTGGAGCTCAAGCGGGAGATCTTCGCCCGGCTTGAGGCGATCACCCAGCCGGACACCCTGCTGGCGACGAACACCTCGTCGCTGTCGGTGACCGAGATCTCGGTCGCCAGCGGCCGGCCGTCCCGGGTGGTCGGGATGCACTTCTTCAACCCGGCGCCGGTGCAGCGGCTGGTGGAGGTGATCGGCACCGTCGTCACCGACGCCCACGTGCTGGCCGAGGTCGAGGCGTTCGCCGTCCGGCTCGGCAAGATCCCGGTCGTCGTCGGGGACAAGGCCGGCTTCATCGCGAACGCCCTGCTGTTCGGCTACCTCAACCACGCCGCATCGATGTTCGAGACGCGGTACGCCAGCCGCGAGGACATCGACGCGGCGATGAAGCTGGGCTGCGGGCTGCCGATGGGTCCGCTCGCGCTGCTCGACCTCATCGGGCTGGACACGGCGTACGAGATCCTCGACACGATGTACCGGCAGTCGCGCGACCGTCTGCACGCGCCTGCACCGGTGCTCAAGCAGATGGTCACCGCCGGGCTGCGGGGTCGCAAGACCGGGCGCGGCTTCTACACCTACGACGCGCCGGACTCGCCGGTCGTGGTGCCCGACGTGCACACCCCGCAGCCGCACCAGCCGGGCGCGCACGCGGGGGGCGGCGCGGACGGTGCGCGCGCTGTGCGCCGGGTCGGCGTGGTCGGCTCCGGGACGATGGCCACCGGCATCGTGGAGGTGTTCGCCAAGGCCGGCTACGACACGGTGTACGTGGCCAGAGGCGAGGAGAAGGTCACCCGGGTGCGGGCCGCGCTGGAGCGCTCGCTGGACAAGGCCGTCTTGCGCGGCAAGCTGGACGAGGCCGACCGCGACGCCGCGCTCGCCAGGGTGCGCGGGACGGCACGGATGGACGACCTGGCCGACCGCGACCTCGTCGTCGAGGCGGTCGTGGAAGAGCTGTCGGTGAAGCAGGCGCTGTTCGCCACCCTGGACGAGATCCTGCCGCCGGGCGCCGTGCTGGCCACGACGACGTCCAGCCTGCCGGTCATCGAGCTCGCCGCGGCCACCGCGCGGCCGGGCGACGTGGTCGGGCTGCACTTCTTCAACCCGGCACAGGTCATGCAGCTGGTCGAGGTGGTGTCGACGGTGAACACGTCGGCGCAGACCGAGGCGACGGCGCTGTCGGTGTGCGAGAACCTGGGCAAGCACGCGGTGACCTGTCCGGACCGCGCCGGCTTCATCGTCAACGCGCTGCTCTTCCCCTACCTCAACGACGCGGTACGCATGCTGGAGGCCCACTATGCGACCGCGGACGCGATCGATGCGGCGATGAAGGTCGGCTGCGGCTACCCGATGGGGCCGTTCGAGCTGCTGGACGTGGTGGGGCTCGACGTGGCGCTGGCCATCCAGACGACGCTGTACCGGGAGTTCCGCGAGCCAGGCTTCGCGCCCGCGCCGATGCTCGAGCACCTGGTGACCGCCGGGTACGTCGGCCGCAAGGCGGGTCGCGGTTTCCGCGTCTACGAGCAGTAGCGATGACCACCAGTACCGACGACGAGCAGTAGCGACGACGAGCAGTGGCGCCTCCGTGAGCCCGCGCACCAACCGCCCGCGCCGGGGCGGACGTCCGGCGTCAGCCGTCGGTCCCGTGCCCGGCGACGACGAGCAGCCCGTCGGGGCCGGTGCGTACAGCAGTCCCGAAGAGCTGGTCGAGTGGGACGGCGAGGAGTGGGTGGCCCGCCGCGTCACCGGTTCGGCGTCCACGAAGCCCTACCGCTGCCCCGGCTGCGACCAGCAGATCCGGCCGGCGACCCCGCACGTCGTCGCGTGGCCGGCGCAGTCCGGCCGCGGGCTGGAGGACCGACGGCACTGGCACACTGCCTGCTGGTCGGCGCGCGAGCGGCGCCGACCGCGCTGACCGGGCGGGCGGCCCGACCCGGCGGCTAGCCTGGCCGGATGGCGGCCTGGCTGGACCGGACGTCGACCTGGCTGGTCGACAACGGCTGGGCGCCGTGGCTGTTCGCGCTGCTGCTGTTCCTGGCGTTCGCCGAGGCGGCGTTCTTCCTCGGGTTCGTGATCCCCGGCGAGACCGCGCTCGTGCTGGGCGGCGCGCTGTGCGCGACCGGAGTCTTCCCGCTCGCTGCCTTCCTGCCGGCCGCCGTGGTCGCGGCCATCGCCGGCGACTCGGTGGGGTACGAGGTCGGGCGGCACTTCGGGCCGCGGATCCGGCTGTCCAGGCTCGGGCGGCGCATCGGCGACAGGCGCTGGGGGACCGCCGAGTGGTTCTTCGCCCAGCACGGCGGCAAGGCGGTGTTCCTCGGCCGGGCGCAGGCCCTGCTGCGGGCGCTGGTGCCCGCGCTGGCCGGCAGCAGCGGGCTCCCGTACCGGACGTTCCTGCCGTGGAACGCGCTCGGGGCGCTGGTCTGGGGCGGCGGCGTGGTCCTGCTCGGGTACGCCTTCGCGCACTCGTTGGAGCGGCTCGAGGCCGGCCTGAAGTACTGGGGCATCGGTGCGCTCGTCGTCCTCACCGTGGGCGTGGTGTTCGTCGTCCGGCTCGGCCGTCGGGCCGAGCGCGAAGCCGAGGCGGCGTACGACGCGAGCACCGGGCAGCCGAGCACCGGGCAGCCGAGCACCGGGCAGCCGAGCACGGGTGCGCCCGGTGGTGAGAGCGGATGAGCGTGCAGATCCGGTCCAACACGGTGCTGCCTGCGCTGCGCGAGCCCGTGCGCCTCGCGACGGAGGACGGCCTGACCCTGCTCGGTGAGCTCGCGCTGCCGCCGGACCGGGAGCCGGTGGCGACCCTGGTCTGCCTGCACCCGCTGCCGACCGCCGGCGGGATGATGGACAGCCACCTGCTTCGCAAGGCCTCCTGGCGGCTGCCGGCGCTGGCCGGCCTCGCCGTGCTGCGCTTCAACACCCGCGGCACGGAGTCGGCGGCCGGACGCTCCGACGGCGCGTTCGGCGACGGCGAGGCCGAGCGGGCGGATGTCGTCGCGGCGGTCCACGAAGCCGTACGGCGTGTCCTGCCGCACCCGTGGCTGCTGGGCTGGTCGTTCGGCACCGAGCTCGCGCTGCGCTGGGGCTGCCTGGACGGCGTCGAGGGCGCGATCCTGCTCAGCCCGCCGCTGAAGTCGGCCACCGACGCCGACCTGGACCGGTGGGCCGCGTCGGGCAAGCCGTTGCTGGCTCTGGTGCCCGAGCTCGACGACTACCTGCAGCCGGACGAGGCCGGGCGCCGGTTCGCGCGGGTGCCGCAGGCCCGCGTCGTCGGGGTGGACGGCGCCCGCCACCTGTGGGTCGGCGAGGCGTACGTAGGACGCGTGCTGAACGAGATCGTGCAGCAGGTGGTCCCGGGTGCTGCGCCCCTGCCGACCACGTGGGAGGGTCCGTACGTGACCTGGAACGACCTGACCGGGACGGCGAGGGCGGGTACGTGAGCATCGATCTGTCGGGCAAGACGGCACTGGTGACCGGAGCGTCGCGCGGGATCGGGCGGGCGATCGCGGTCGCGTACGCCGGGGCCGGCGCCGACGTCGCGATCCTGGCGCGCGACGCCGAGCGGCTCGCCGAGGTCGCCGCGGCGGTGGAGTCCGCCGGCGGCCGCGTCGTGGTGCTGGTCGCGGACGTGACGCAGCCGGACGCCGTCCAGCTGGCCGTGTCGTCGGCGATCGAGCGGCTCGGCCACCTCGACATCGTCGTCAACAACGCGGGCGGGAACTCGTTCTCGACGCCGTTCGTGGGCATCCGGTTCGCCGGGTGGCAGAAGACGATCGCGCTGAACCTTGACTCCACGGTGCACGTCTGCCAGGCGGTCGGACCGCACCTGCTCGAGCGCAGGTCCGGGTCGGTGATCAACGTGGCGTCGGTGGCGGGGCTGGCGGCGGTGCCGTTCATGTCCCACTACGGGGCGGCGAAGGCGGCGGTGCTGTCGTTGACCCGGTCGCTGGCGGTCGAGTGGGCGTACGCGGGCGTCCGGGTGAACGCCCTGGTCCCTGGCTGGGTGGCCACCGACCTCACCGAGTTCGCCCGGGCCGAGCCGTCGATCGAGGAGGGGCTGCTGGGCCGGGTGCCCATGAAGCGGTGGGCCACCCCCGAGGAGATCGCCGGCCCCGCGGTGTTCCTGGCCAGCGACGCGTCCAGCTTCATGACCGGCCAGGAGCTCGTCGTGGACGGCGGCCTGTCCGTCACCTGACCGGGACGGGCGGCTCAGACCTCGGCGAAGCGGTTGATCTCGGCCAGGTGCCTCGCGCGCAGCTCGTGGTCACGCACGCCCAGCCCTGTCGACGGGGCCAGTGCGAGCACGCCGATCTTGCCTTGGTGCCGGTTGTGCTGGACGTCGTACGCCGCCTGGCCGGTGTCCGCCAGCGCGTACGCCCGGGACAGCGTCGGGTGGATCCGGGCCCGCTGGATCAGCCGGTTGGCCTCCCACGCCTCGCGGTAGTTCGCGAAGTGCGAGCCGACGATGCGCTTGAGGTTCATCCACAGGTAGCGGTTGTCGTACTCGTGCATGTACCCGCTGGTCGACGCGCAGGTCACGATGGTTCCACCCTTGCGGGCGACGTACACCGACGCGCCGAACGTCTCCCGGCCCGGGTGCTCGAAGACGATGTCGACGTCGTCGCCGCCGGTGAGCTCGCGGATCCGCTTGCCCAGCCGCTGCCACTCCTTGGGGTCCTGGGTGTGCTCGTCCTTCCAGAACCGGTAGCCCTCGGCGTCGCGGTCGATGATGAGCTCCGCGCCCAGCGAGCGGCAGATCGCGGCCTTCTCCTCGCTGGACACCACGCAGACCGGCGTGGCGCCACCGCCCAGGGCCAGCTGCGTGGCGTACGACCCGAGCCCCCCGGACGCGCCCCAGATCAGCACGATGTCGCCCTGCTTCATCCCGGCGCCGTTGCGTGACACCAGCTGGCGGTACGCGGTCGAGTTCACCAGCCCCGGGACGGCCGCCTCCTCCCAGGTCAGGTGCGCGGACTTGGGGAGCAGCTGGTTGGCCTTGACCAGGGCGAGCTGCGCGAGCCCGCCGAAGTTCGTCTCGAACCCCCAGATGCGCTGCTCGGGGTCGAGCATCGTGTCGTTGTGCCCCTGCGGGCTCTCCAGCTCGACGGACAGGCAGTGCGCGACCACCTCGTCGCCCGGCTTCCACACGTGCACGCCGGGCCCGGTGCGCAGCACGACGCCGGACAGGTCCGAGCCGATGACGTGGTACGGCAGGTCGTGCCGCTTGGCCAGCGGCGAGGTCCGCCCGTACCGCTGCAGGAACCCGAACGTCGAGACGGGTTCGAAGATCGACGTCCACACCGTGTTGTAGTTGATCGAGCTGGCCATCACGGCTACCAGCGCCTCGCCAGGGCCGAGCTCGGGCGTCGGGACCTGCTCGACGTGCAGCGAGCTGCGCGGGTCCTTGTCCCGCGAGGCCATGCCCTTGAACATCTCCTGCTCGTCCTGGTGCACGGTCACCGCGGTGTACTCCGCCGGCACCGGCAGCGCCGCGAACGTCTCGGCGGTGGCGTCCCCGGCCAGGATCGCCTCCAGGATCTCCTTCACCCCGCGCTCCCGGGATGCTCGACCAGCTCCACGAGGACCCCGCCGGCGTCCTTCGGGTGCACGAAGTTGATCAGGCTGCCGGAGGTCCCGTGCCGCGGCTCGTCGTACACCAGTCGCAGGCCCTTCGCGCGGAGGTCGGCGCAGGCCGCCTCGATGTCGTCGACGGTGTAGGCCATGTGCTGGATGCCGGGCCCGTTCCGGTCCAGGAACCGGGCGAGCGCCGACTCCGGGCTGGTCGGAGCCAGCAGCTGCAGCCTGGTCCGCCCGTCGTCGGTGGCCAGCATGGCCTCGCGGAGGCCCTGGTCCTGGTTGGTCTCGACGTGGACGCATTGCATCCCGAAGGTCCGCTCGTAGAAGGCGACGGCCGCGTCCAGGTCGGCGACGGCCACCCCCACGTGATCCACGCGGCTGAACACAGGAGCCCTCCGTCGTCGTGGTCGCCCTCGCCGCCGGTATCGTTGCAGGTCAGCCGTCCACAGTCCCCAGGAGGGGTGCCATGACCGGGGCTCCGAACTCTGCAGCGACCCGCTCGGTGATCGTCGCGGGGGCCCGCACACCGATGGGGCGCCTTCTCGGCTCGCTCAAGGACAGGTCGGGCGCGCAGCTCGGCGGGGTGGCCATCGAGGCCGCGCTGCAGCGCTCCGGCGTCGCCCCCGACCAGGTCGAGTACGTGATCATGGGCCAGGTCATCCAGGCCGGGACCGGCCAGATCACGGCGCGGCAGGCCGCGGTCGCCGCCGGCATCCCGATGACCGTCCCGGCTCTGACGATCAACAAGGTCTGCCTCTCCGGCCTGGACGCCATCGCGCTCGCGGACCAGCTGATCAGGGCCGGCGAGTTCGAGATCGTGGTCGCCGGCGGCATGGAGTCGATGACGCAGGCCCCGCACCTGCTGCCCGGCTCGCGGGAGGGCTACAAGTACGGCGACGTCACCCTGGTCGACTCGATGGCGTACGACGCGCTCTTCTGCGCGTTCGACCAGAAGGCGATGGGGCTGGCGACCGACACGTACAACGACCGGTACTCGGTGAGCCGCGAGGACCAGGACGCGTTCGCGGCCCGCTCGCACCAGCGGGCGGCCGCGGCGGCCAAGGACGGGATCTTCGACGCGGAGATTGCGCCGGTGCAGATCCCCCAGCGCAAGGGCGACCCGGTCGTGGTCAGCACCGACGAGGGCATCCGCGGCGACACGACCGCCGAGACCCTCGGCCGGCTGCGGCCCGCGTTCCGACCGGACGGCACCATCACTGCCGGCACGTCGTCGCAGATCTCCGACGGGGCGGCCGCGGTCGTGGTCATGAGCCGCGCCAAGGCCGAGGAGCTGGGCCTGACCTGGCTCGCCGAGATCGGTGCGCACGGCGTGGTGGCCGGCCCCGACGCGTCGCTGCACGAACAGCCGGCCAACGCGATCAGGGCCGCGCTCGCGCGCGAGGGCCTGGAGCCGGCCGACCTCGACCTCGTCGAGATCAACGAGGCGTTCGCGGCGGTCGGGCTGGTCTCCCAGCGCGCGCTCAGGCTGCCGGACGACAAGGTGAACGTGAACGGCGGCGCCATCGCGCTCGGCCACCCGGTCGGCATGTCCGGCGCCCGGCTGGTCCTGCACCTGGCGCTGGAGCTGCGGCGGCGCGGTGGCGGCGTGGGGGCCGCGGCGCTGTGCGGCGGCGGCGGCCAGGGCGACGCCCTCGTCGTCCACGTGCCCAGGAGCTGACCCGTCCGGTGCCTCGCGCCGACCGCGTCCCGGACCTCCTCGACCGGGCCCGCCGGGGTGACCCGCGGGCCACCGCCCGGCTGGTCACGCTGGTCGAGGACGGCTCACCGCTGCTGCCGGAGCTGGCCGTGCTGCTGTGCGCCGCCGTAGCCGCGCCCGGGGGCAGCGCATCGGGCCGAGCATCGGGCCGAGCAGCAGGCGGTGCCCGGGTGGTCGGCCTCACCGGGCCGCCCGGGGTCGGGAAGTCCACGCTGACCAGCGCCCTGGTGACCGCATTCCGGGCCCGGGACGAGCGGGTCGCCGTGATCGCGGTCGACCCCTCGTCGCCGTTCTCCGGCGGGGCCCTGCTCGGCGACCGGGTCCGCATGCAGGAGCACGCCACGGACCCAGGGGTCTTCATCCGGTCGATGGCCGCCCGCGGGCAGCTCGGCGGCCTGGCGGCCGCGACGCCGCAGGCCATCCGGGTCCTGTCCGGGGTGGGGTTCGACGTCGTGCTGGTGGAGACGGTCGGCGTCGGGCAGTCCGAGGTGGAGGTCGCGGCCGCCGCGGACACGGTGGTGCTGGTCCTGGCGCCGGGCATGGGCGACGGCGTCCAGGCCGCCAAGGCGGGAATCCTCGAGATCGGCGACGTCTACGTCGTGAACAAGGCCGACCGGGACGGCGCCGAGGCCACCGCCCGGGAGCTGCGGCACATGGTGCGGCTCGGGCGGCAGCTGGGCACCGCCGACGGGTCCGGCTGGGAGCGGCCCGTCCTGCGCACCGTGGCCACCAGCGCCAACGGCGGCGCCGCCGGCGCGGACCAGTCAGAGGCCACCGGCGTGGCCGAGCTCGTCGCCGCCCTGGACGCGCACCTGGCCTGGGCCGGCCCCAGCGGTGCGTTGGTGGTGCGCCGTCGCCGGCGGGCCGCCGACGAGATCGCCGCGCTGGCACTGGCGAGGCTGCGGGCCGGCGCCGGGTCCTTCGACGACGGCGGGCTGCTCGAGTCGCTGGCGGAGCGGGTCCGCAGCGGCGAGACCGATCCTTACCGGGCTGCGGACGAGCTGCTGGCCGTCAGCGGCGCTGCCATGCCTGCGGCGCCGTAGTCAGCGCCTCGACCTTGGCCGGCAGGTGCCCTTCGACCAGGTCTTGCAACGACACGCCCTCCAGCACCTCCCGGACGGCCGCTCTCAGGGCGATCCACACGTGCGGGAGCGCGGTCGCCGCGCCCTCGTACTCGGTGTCCTCGGGGCGCAGCCCGCGCACCGCGGCCAGCGGGCCGTCTACCGCCCGGATCACGTCCGCCACGGCGATGTCGCTCGCCGGCCGGGCCAGCCGGTAGCCGCCGTCCACGCCGCGGCGGCTGATCACCACGCCGTCCTTGCGCAGCTCGGTGAAGATCGTCTCGAGGAACTTCGAGGGCAGGCCCTGCCGGGCCGCCAGGGTGTCGACCGTCACGTACCCGGTGCCGCCGGTGGCCGTGAGCTCGGCGAGCGCCCGAACCGCGTAGTCGGCCTTCGCGGAGATGTGCACCCGCCCATCAAATCAGGCCGGTCCCGCTGCCGCCTCCGCCTCACCCTGCGGCTGCCGCCTCCACCTCGAGCAGCGACGTGCTCGCGCGTTCGCGCTCGTGTGCCGCCACGCCGCCGCGGACCCCGAAGAGGCGCTTCGACACGACGAGGTACGCGACCAGGCCCAGGTTGACCACGAAGGCGGTCACCCGCAGCCAGGTGATCTTCTCCGTCAGCTCGTACACCTCCAGCGGCAGGAAAGCCCCGGTGGCGATCACCGCGAGGTACTCGCCCCAGCGCTGCAGCGACCACAGGCCCACCCCCTCGGCCACCTGGACCGCTGCGTACGTGAACAGCGCCACGGCCACCCAGGTCAGCGTGCCGTGGGAGGCGCCGAGCAGGCTCTGGATGCGCGCCACGGTGGGGCTGCGCGCCAGGTCCACGTTGAGCACGTCCGCCAGCGGCTTGGCCGCAGGCAGGATCTGCGCGAACAGCTGCTGGAGCGAGGTCTGGGCGTTCTCGAACCGCAGCACGGCCACGCCCAGCAGGGCGAGCACCAGTGCCCGCAGCCACCGCTCGACGGCGAACAGCCGCAGCACGGTCGCGTCCCGCAGGGCGCGCCCGCGCAGCACGACGGGGGCCTGGTCGGCCGGGCCGCCCCCGGCCGGGTCGCCCGGCACGAAGTCCCCGCAGCGCAGGCAGCGCCAGGCCTCGCCGGCCGGCGTGCCGGTACGCATGCGCTCCGCCAGCGCCGGCTCGTCGGGCGCATAGGTCGCGTGCCCGTGCCGGGCGCAGCCGCGCAGGTTCCAGTCCACGGCGGACAGCATGCCTGGCCACCGGTCGGCTCGTCGCCACCGGCCGGTCGCGCCCGCGCCGGGCGGTCAGGGAAGATGGGGGCATGAGCACGCCTGCGGGACCCGGACCCCAGTTCAGCGCGTACGGCGCGGTCGACCTCGGAGCGCTCGCCGCGCAACGGGCCGCCCAGGAGCGCGCCGAGGCGGCGATGGCCGAGGCCGAGCGCGCCGCGGCCGCCGGCGAGGTGCCGCCCGCTGCGGCGGTGACGGTGGTGACCGAGGAGACGTTCCAGGCGGACGTGGTGGACCGCTCGTTCGCGGTCCCGGTCGTCATCGACTTCTGGGCGACGTGGTGCGGGCCTTGCAAGCAGCTCTCCCCGATCCTGGAGAAGCTGGCCGTCGAGGCGGCCGGCGCGTGGGTGCTGGTCACCGTCGACACCGACGCGAACCCGCGGCTGTCCCAGGCCTTCCAGATCCAGAGCATCCCGACGGTCTTCGTCGTGTGGCAGGGCCAGCTGATCCCGGGGTTCACCGGGGCGCTGCCGGAGGCCGAGCTGCGCTCGTTCGCCGAGCAGGTCGCTGCGCTGCCGAACCGCACCGCGGCCACCGGCGACGACGCGGCCCCGGGCGTGCCACCCCCCGGGGAACCGCTCGACCCGCTGGAGGAGGCGGCGCTGGACGCCCTGGACGCGGGCGACCTGGACGCGGCCGCGGAGGCGTTCGGGCGGCTGGTGGAGGCGCAGCCGGGCAACGCCGAGGCGCGGGTCGGGCGGGCCAGGGTCGAGCTGCTGCTCCGTACCCGAGACGCCGACGCGGTCGCCGCGCGGACGGCCGCGGAAGCCGCCCCCGACGACGTGGGCGCGCAGACGCTCGCCGCGGACTTCGACGTCGCGGACGGACGGGTCGACGAGGCCATCGCCCGCCTGGTCGAGACGGTGCGGCGCACCGACGGCGCCGACCGCGACGTCGCCCGCACCCACCTGATCGGGCTGTTCGACCTGCTGGGCGACGACGACCCGCGCGTGCCGAAGGGCCGCACAGCGCTGGCGAACGCGCTGTTCTAGCCCTCCTGCTCAGCCGCCGGCACCGGGGAGCACGACGAGGGCCGCCCCGGAACCGAGCCAGTCGACACCGTCGAGCGCCGGCCCGCTGACCACCCGGTCCGAGCTCGCGGTCGGAGCACCGCCGGCCCAGTCCGCCGCGTGCAGCGAACCCGCGGCGTCGACCCGGTACAGCGTCCCGCCGGCGACGAACGCGCCGTTCGTGCCGGTCATGTCGGCCGCGTCCGCGCCGCCCGACACCACGTGCTCCTCGGCGCCGACGATGCCCGAGTCCGGATCGAACGCCCGCCAGTACAGCGAGGCCGAGGGGGCCAGGGTGTAGTAGAGGCGGCCCGCGTCGACGAAGGCGGCGGTGACCCAGTACCGCTCGTTGGTGAGCAGCGCCGCGGGCATCCCGCGGTAGGTCTGGCCGGTGGGGAAGCCGGTCTTCACCGCGGCCCAGACCGGGTCGTCGTACGGGTCGAGCACGGTCTCCGCGCCCGGGCCGTCCGGGCTGACCACTCGGGCGCGCAGCGTGCCGTCGCCGGGCGCGGCGAACACTGTGCTCCCGACCGTGAACGCGAACCCGCCGTCGGGCCAGCCTGCAGCCGGCTGGGTCGTCTGCGGGCCCACCGTCGACCCGTCGAACCCGCGGCAGGTCGCGCCGCCGTCCGGGGCGCCGACCGTAGTCAGCCGGCACACGCGCACCGGCAGGGTCGGTGCCACGGCGTCCGCCGCGGGCGACGTGCCGTCGTACGGGAAGAACGCCACCCGGCCACGCCGGTACCTCCGGTCGCCGATGTAGGCGGTGTCGCTGCCGACGTACAGGCCGTTGTCCGTCGCCAGCAGCGCGGTCGTGCCAACGCCACGCGGGTTGCGGCCCGGGTTCCACGCCTGCGGCAGGCCGGTCAACGGGTCCAGCGCCGCGATGCCCGGCCGGGGGACGGCGCCGGGCAGCGCCGACCAGGTCGCGGTCGTGTTGTTCATCCAGCGCATGTGGCCACCGACGTACACGCTCGTCGCGGTGATGGCGACCGACAGCAGCGTGTCGCCCCCGGTCTCGGCCACCCAGGTCGGCGGCACGTCGGAGCCGGTGCGGCCGACGTCCCAGCGAGCGGCCGCGTCACAGGCCCAGCGCTCACCGTTCATGCCGTACCCACCGGTCGTGACCACGACGAAGTAGCGGCCGTCCGGGGAGAAGGCGACGTCCCGGACATAGGTGTCCCAGTACTTCATGCACGGCGGCACGTACAGCGAGGTCGCCCAGGTGGTGTCGACGGTCACCGAGGTAGCGCCGAGGAGCAGCATCGCGACCTGGTCGCGCGGCTGCGTGCCGACCGTGGTGAAGTTGCCGATGGCTACCAGGTGGGTGCCGTCGGGGGACGCGCCGAGCCGGGTGGGGCCCACCCAGGCCTTGCCCTCGCCGGGCAGCCCGGTCCAGTTGTGGTGCCCGGAGAAGGCGAGGTTCGCGTAGCCGTCGACCGCCCCGGTCGCGGGGTCCAGGCTCACCAGACCGTGGCGGCCGGCAACGCCGGCCTTGGAGAAGCCGCCGGCGACCAGGATGTGTCCGTGCGTGACCACGATATCGGCGACCGGGCCGTTCAGCGCCGGCGGGACGAACCCGGCGACGGGTGCGCCGGTCGCGGTGTCGAGCAGGGCGATGTGTGGCATCGGCGCACCGTCGATGTGCGTGAACTTCCCACCCACGAGAACCGTGCCGTCCGACGGTCCGGGCGCGACCGCGTCGACCTCGCCGTCGGCCAGCGGAGCGAAGCCGGGGTCGAGCGTTCCGGTCACGGCGTCGAACGCGAGCAGTCGCTGCCGGGGCACGGCGGTTGCCTTGGCGCTGGTCGCGGCCGACGTGAAGGTGCCGCCGGCGATGATCCGGCTGCCCACCTCGGCGAGGTCGAGGACCGCACCGTCCCGGATGTCCGGGGTGCCGGTCGCTGGCACGGCTGACACCAGTGACACCGGCTTCGCGAGGGCGGCAGCGGGTTGCCCCGCGGCCGACGCGACCCCGGCAACACCTGCCATCGCTACCAGCGCCAGCGAGGTCGCCGCCGCTGTCAGCCTGACGGCGGCGAACGTTCGCGGGCCCGTATGGCGGTGCTGCATGGAGTACTCCTCGAGCTCTTGTCGGGTGCGGCCTCCGACGTGTCGACCGGCAGGCGCGAACGTATGACGACGCGTGCGGCGCGGAGAACGGCCGAAGCGGTCGACGTTCTTGTCGTTAGACCGATCCCGGCACACCGATTCCACGAACGGAGAACGAGGAGCTCATCCGCTCCGAGGCCGGCGCGTACCCAGCCGCCGTGGTGAGCGGATCAGTCGGCAGGCCGCAACCAGATCGTGGCCAGCGGCGGAAGGACGACGCGCGCCGAGGCGGGGCGGCCGCGGTGCCGGCCGGCATCGGCGTCGACACCGCCGAGGTTGCCGATGCCACTGCCGGAGTACAGCACCGAGTCGGTGTTGATGACTTCGTCCCACCGGCCCCCGAGGGGCAGCGCAAGCCGGTAGCCGTCGTGCGGCACGGCGGCGAAGTTGGCGACGCAGGCGAGCGCGCGGCCGTCGTACCCCCAGCGCAGGAACGCGAACACGTTCCCGACCGAGTCGTCCGCGTCGATCCACTCGAAGCCGCCCGGGTCGTGGTCGCGCTGCCACAGGGCGGGGGTCTCGCGGTAGGCGCTGTTCAGGTCCCGGACGACGGACTGGACGCCGCGGTGGTCGGCGTTGTCGAGCAGCCACCAGTCGAGGCTGCGCTGCTCGGACCACTCGGCCTCCTGCGCGAGCTCGCCGCCCATGAACAGCAGCTGCTTGCCGGGATGCGCCCACAGGTAGCCGAAGTAGGCGCGCAGGGTGGCGAGCTGGCGCCAGCGGTCGCCGGGGATCTTGCGAAGCAACGAGCCCTTGCCGTGGACGACCTCGTCGTGGGAGAGCGGCAGCACGTACTGCTCGCTCCACGCGTACATCAGCGGGAAGGTCATGTCGTTGTGGTGGTAGGCGCGGTGGATCGGGTCGTGCGCGATGTACCCGAGGGTGTCGTGCATCCAGCCCATGTTCCACTTCAGCCCGAAGCCGAGGCCGCCGGAGTCTGTCGGCTGGGTGACGCCCGGCCAGGCGGTGGACTCCTCGGCGACCATGACCGCGCCGGGTGCGCGCTTGTAGACGGTGGCGTTGACCTCCTGCAGGAACGACACGGCCTCGAGGTTCTCCCGGCCGCCGAGGGCGTTCGGGGTCCACTGGCCCGGCTTGCGGGAGTAGTCGAGATAGAGCATCGAGGCGACGGCGTCGACCCGCAGGCCGTCGACGTGGAACTCCTCGAGCCAGTACACGGCGTTGGCGACCAGAAAGTTGCGGACCTCCCGGCGGCCGAAGTCGAAGACGAGCGTGCCCCAGTCGGGCTGCTCGCCCCGGCGCGGGTCGGCGTGCTCGTACAACGGGGTGCCGTCGAAACGGGCGAGCGCCCACGCGTCCTTGGGGAAGTGCGCGGGCACCCAGTCGACGAGGACGCCGATGCCGGCCTGGTGCAGGCGGTCGACGAGGTACCGCAGGTCGTCCGGGCGCCCGAAGCGCGCCGTCGGCGCGTAGTAGGAGGTGACCTGGTAGCCCCACGAGCCGCCGAAGGGGTGCTCGGCGACGGGCATGAGCTCCACGTGGGTGAACCCGGTGTCGCGCAGGTAGTCGACGAGCTGCTCGGCCAGCTCGCGGTAGCCGAGCCCTTTCCGCCAGGACCCGAGGTGGACCTCGTAGATGCTCATCGGGCCGGTGTGCGGGTCGGCCGCGGCGCGCGCGGCCATCCAGTCCCGGTCGTCCCAGAGGTACGCGGACTGCTCGACGACCGACGCGGTGGCCGGCGGCGCCTCGGTGGCCCTGGCCATCGGGTCGGCCTTCTGCCGCCAGACGCCGTCGCGGCCGAGGATCTCGAACTTGTACCGGGTGCCGGCGCCGGGGCCGGGCACGAACAGCTCCCACACGCCGGTGGAGCCGAGGGAGCGCATGGGGAAGCCGCGCCCGTCCCAGTAGTTGAAGTCGCCGACGACCCGCACGCCCTGAGCGTTGGGCGCCCACACCGCGAACGCCGTGCCGTGCACCGGGCCGGCGAAGCCGGGGTAGTCGTGCACGCGCGCCCCGAGCACCGCCCACAGCTGCTCGTGCCGGCCCTCCGCGATCAGGTGCTGGTCGAGCTCGCCGAGGGTGGGCAGGAAACGGTAAGGGTCGTCGGCGACGGTCGGGCCGTCGCCGTAGTCGACCTCGATCCGGTAGTCGGGCACCTCGGGCAGCGGGAGCACGGATGCCCAGACACCCTCGTGCCGGTGCTCGAGCGGGTAGCGCTCGGGGCCGACGAGGACGGTCACCGACCTGGCCCACGGCCGCAGCACCCGGAAGGTCATCCCGTCGGGGCCGGGGTGCGGTCCGAGGACGGCGTGCGGCTCGTGGTGCGCCCCGGCGACGAGCCGGTCGAGCTCCTCGACGGGGACGGTGTCGACCGGCGCCGGGTCGCGGCTCATGCCGCCAGCCTCTCCGCGGCGGTCAGGGGCAGGACGAGCCAGCCTGGCCGCATCCGGGCCTCGTACACGACCTCGTACACGACTTTCTGGGTGAGCAAGGCACGCAGCAGCACGTCGTCGTCGCGGGGGTCCCGCCCGGACGTCTCGGCGTAGCCGGCGCAGAAGGCGTCGGTGTTGTGCTCGACCCACTCGGCGGCACGGTACGCACGCTGGGTGTCGCCGGGGTGGTCGAGCAGGACGAGGCGGGCGGCGTAGTCGAGCGATCGCAGCATCCCGGCGACGTCGCGCAGCGGGGTGTCCAGGGCCCGCCGCTCGTCGGCCGGGCGGGCCGGCTCGCCCTCGAAGTCGAGGACCTTCCAGCCGGCCGGGGTCCGCAGGGTCTGGCCGAGGTGGAAGTCGCCGTGCACGCGCTGGACGTCGACCTTCTGGCCCGAGCGGGCCAGCGCGAGCAGGCCGTCGTAGGCACGCCGCAGCCCGGCCGCGTACCGCCCCAGCACGGGCACCTCGGCCACCGCCTCGTCCAGGTCGGAGTGCATGCCGGCGACCCGCGCCGCGACCTGCTCGGAGTCCAGCACGGAGGTGGGCAGCGCCTCTCGCAGGGAGGCATGCACCTCGGCGGTCACCCGGCCCAGCCGCTCGGCCTCGCCGGCGAAGTCGGAGCCGACGTCGGAGGGGTGCAGGTCGGCCTCGACGAACAGGTCGCGCACGCTGGCCTGCGCGGACTCCCAGCCCTCGGTTCCGCCGATCAGGAACTCCTGCAGGAACGCCAGCGCGCCGTCGTCGCTGTCCGCCCAGCCCAGCGGGGTCGCGATGTGCGGGCACCCGACGGAGTCGAGCGCGAGGTGCACCTCGACGTCGGGGTTCACCCCGGGTGCGACCTGCCGGTAGATCTTGAGCGCCATGGCGTCGCCGTACACCAACGTCGTGTTGGACTGCTCGCCGGTCAGCACCAGGCTGGGGCGGCGGTCCGCCTCGATGGGCGGGCCGGTCCGGTGGAACCGGACCGCGCCGACGGTGGCCTCCTCGTCCATCAGCCGGGGCCAGACGCCGGTGACGTCCCGGTCGTGCAGGGCGTCGTAGCACGGCCCCGCACCGATCCGCGCGTGCTCGAGCCGCTGGACCGGCTCCGCCGGGCACTCGACGGCGATCTGGTAGCGGGCGGCGGCACCGTCGACCGGACGGGCGGTGACCACGAGCAGCTCGACCACCGGGTCGTCCACCAGCCGGGCGAGCCGGCGCACCTCGACCACCTCGACCTGGCTGCCGCGCCCGGAGAACCAGCGCTGGGCCGACAGGAACTCGGCCAGCTCGTCGGCCGACGGCAGGTGCTCCTCGGAGCTGCTGGGCCGCCCGGCGTGCCGGCTCACGGCGCGCCGCCGTCGAGCCGGAACCAGTAGAACCCGTGCCCGGCCATCGTCAGCAGGTAGGGCAGCTCGCCGATCCGCGGGAAGTGGGCGCCGCCTAGCACCTCCACCGGCTGCACCCCCTCGTACGCTCGGAGGTCCAGCTCGACCGCCTGGGCCGAGCGGGACAGGTTGTTGACGCACAGGACTGTGTCCACGCCCTCCGGTCCTTCCCACCGTCGGACGAAAGCGAACACCGACGGGTTGCTCCCGCCCAGGTCGGTGAGGGTGCCCAGCCCGAAGGCGGGGTTCTGCTTGCGCACCTCGATCATCCGCCTGCTCCAGTGCAGCAGCGAGGTGGAGTTCTTCAGGGCCGCCTCGACGTTGGTCACCTGGTAGCCGTAGACGGCGTCCTGGACCGGCGGGAAGACCATCCGGCCGGGGTCGCAGGCCGAGAAGCCCGCGTTCCGGTCGGGGGTCCACTGCATCGGGGTCCGGACCCCGTCCCGGTCGCCCAGCCAGATGTTGTCGCCCATGCCGATCTCGTCCCCGTAGTACAGGACGGGCGAGCCGGGCAGCGAGAACAGCAGGGCCGTGAACAGCTCGATCTGCCGCCGGTCGTTCTCGAGCAGCGGCGCCAGCCGCCGCCGGATCCCGATGTTGGCCCGCATCCGGGGATCCTTGGCGTACTCGGAGTACATGTAGTCGCGCTCTTCGTCGGTGACCATCTCCAGGGTCAGCTCGTCGTGGTTGCGCAGGAAGATGCCCCACTGGCAGCGCTCGGGGATCGGCGGGGTCGCGGCGATGACGTCGGAGATCGGGTAGCGCGACTCGCGCCGGACGGCCATGAACAGCCGCGGCATGACCGGGAAGTGGAAGGCCATGTGGCACTCGTCGCCGTCGCCCAGGTAGTCGACCACGTCGGCCGGCCACTGGTTGGCCTCGGCGAGCAGCACCCGGTCGGGGTAGAGGCGGTCGACCTCGGCCCGGACCCGCCGCAGGAACTCGTGCGTGGCCGGGAGGTTCTCGCAGTTGGTGCCGTCGGCCTCGTACAGGTAGGGCACCGCGTCGAGCCGGAAGCCGTCGATGCCCAGGTCGAGCCAGAAGCGCAGCGCCTCGAGGATCGAATCCTGCACCTTGGGGTTCTCGTAGTTCAGGTCCGGCTGGTGCGCGAAGAACCGGTGCCAGTAGTACTGCCGCCGCACCGGGTCGAAGGTCCAGTTCGACGTCTCGGTGTCGACGAAGATGATGCGCGCGCCGCTGTAGCGCATGTCGTCGTCGGACCAGACGTAGAAGTCGCCGTACGGCCCGCCCGGGTCAGCCCGGCTGGCCTGGAACCACGGGTGCTGGTCCGAGGTGTGGTTCATGACGAAGTCGATGATCACCCGGATGCCGCGCTCGTGCGCCTCGTCCACCAGCTCGACGAAGTCGCCGATCGTGCCCAGGTCCGGGTGCACGTCGATGTGGTCGGCCACGTCGTACCCGCCGTCGCGCATCGGCGACCGGAAGAACGGCGGCAGCCACAGGCAGTCGATGCCGAGCCACTGCAGGTAGTCCAGCTTCTCGGTGAGCCCGCTGAGGTCGCCGATGCCGTCCTCGTTCGAGTCGAAGAACGAGCGGACCAGCGCCTCGTAGAACACCGCGCGCTTGAACCAGTCGGGGTCGCCGGGCGTCCGGTCGTCGTACGGGTCCGGCAGCGCGCGGGTCACTGGGCGTTCCTGCGCACGGCCAGCACGTGCGCCGGCTCCACGAACGGGTCCAGCCGCACGTAGTTGCGAGCACCCCACAGCCAGCTGTTGCCGGACAGCAGGTCGTGCACGGACAACGTCTCGTCCCAGTCCAGGCCCAGCCCGGGCAGGTCCAGCTCGACCACGGTCTCGCGAGCGCCGTGCGGGTCGAGGTTCACGACCACGATCAGCGTGTCCTCGCCCTCGGTCTTGCTGAACGCGATGACCTCGTCGCTCTCGGTCCGGTGGAACCGCAGGTTGCGCAGCTGGTGGGTCGCCGGGTGGTCGCGGCGGATCTGGTTCAGCCGGGTCAGGTACGGGGCGAGGGTGCGGCCGGACGCCTCGGCGCCGGCCCAGTCCCGCGGGCGCAGCTGGTACTTCTCCGAGTCGAGGTACTCCTCGGACCCGGGCCGGACCGCGACGTGCTCGTACAGCTCGTACCCCGCGTAGACGCCCCACGTCGGCGACAGCATCGACGCGAGCACCGCGCGGATCTTGAACGCCGGCGGGCCGCCGTACTGCAACGACGCGTGCAGGATGTCCGGGGTGTTCACGAAGAAGTTCGGGCGCATGTACGGCGCCGTCGTCGTGGACAGCTCGGTGAGGTACTGCTCGAGCTCCCACTTCGCCGTCCGCCAGGTGAAGTAGGTGTACGACTGCTGGAACCCCACCTTGGCGAGCTGGCGCATCATCGCCGGGCGGGTGAACGCCTCGGCCAGGAAGATGGCGTCCGGGGCGGTGACTCGGAAGTGCGCGAACAGCCGCTCCCAGAACGCCAGCGGCTTGGTGTGCGGGTTGTCCACCCGGAAGATCCGGACCCCGTGCGCGAGCCACTGCTCGATGATCTCCACCACCGCCGCGAACAGCCCGTCCGGGTCGGTGTCGAAGTACATCGGGTAGATGTCCTGGTACTTCTTGGGCGGGTTCTCGGCGTAGGCGATCGTGCCGTCGGCGCGGTGCCGGAACCACTCCGGGTGCTCGGTGACCCACGGGTGGTCGGGGGAGCACTGCAGGGCCAGGTCGAGCGCGACCTCCAGCCCCACCGCGCCGGCCGCCGCGACGAACGCGTCGAAGTCCGCCATCGTGCCCAGGTCGGGGTGGATCGCCAGGTGGCCGCCCTCGGCGGCGCCGATCGCCCACGGCACGCCCGGGTCGTCGGGCCCGGCGTCCAGGGTGTTGTTCGGCCCCTTGCGGTAGGAGCGCCCGATGGGGTGGATCGGCGGCAGGTAGACGACGTCGAAGCCCATCGCGGCCACCGCCGGCAGCCGGGCGGCGGCCGTCGCGAACGTCCCGCTGCGCGGCGGCCTGCCTTCGACGACGACCGCGCCCTCCGAGCGCGGGAAGAGCTCGTACCAGGCGCCGTACAACGCCCGCTGCCGTTCCACCCGCAGGACGACCTTGTCGGAGCGGCTCACCAGCCGACGGACGGGGAAGCGCCGGCCGGCCGCCAGCACCTGCGGGGCCAGCGCCGCAGCCAGCCGGACCTGCGCGGGGAGCCGCTCGTCGCGCAGCGCCACCGCGACGTCCCCGAAGATGTCGCGCTCAGCCCCCTTGGCGCCGGCGACGGCCTCGTCGAACAGCAGCGCACCCTCGCTCAGCACCAGCTCCACGTCCTGGCCGGCCGGGACCTTGATCGCGGCGTCGTGCCACCAGGTGGCCAGCGGGTGGTCCCAGGCCTCGACCCAGAACGTCCAGTCACCGACGGCGGTCGGGGCCACCTGGGCACCGAACCGGTCGGTGCCCGGCACCAGATCGTCCATGGGCGTCCACGGGACCGCCGGGGCGCCTTTGGGGCCGCGCAGGACCACGTTGGCGCCGACCGCGTCGTGCCCCTCCCGGAACACCGTGGCGGTCACCGGGAACGACTCCCCGACCACCGCCTTCGCCGGGAACCGACCGCAGTCGACCGTCGGCTCGACATCGACGACGGGGATGCGTCCGGTACGGGTGGTGGGCCGTGGAGTGGGCATCGCGACCGAACCTATCGGCTCGGATCCGAAACGCCGCCGTAACGTCAGCTCGGCGCCGGTCATTTAGGCTCTGCGACCATGCGCGCCATCCGCCGGTTCACCGTGCGTACGACCCTGCCCGATCCACTCGCCCCGCTCGCCGAGCTCGCCACCAACCTGCGCTGGTCGTGGCACCCGCCGACACGGGACCTGTTCGCGGCGGTCGACCCGCAGGTGTGGGCCCAGGTGGAGCACGACCCGGTCCGGCTGCTCGGCGCAGTGGCCCCCGAGCGGCTCGACCACCTCGCGGCCGAGGGGGACTTCGTGGCCCGGGTGCGGTCCGCCCACGAGGACCTGCAGCACTACCTGACCGCGCCGCGGTGGTACCAGAACCTGCAGGCCGAGCAGGCCGGCCGCACGGATGCGCCGCCGGTCGCCATCGGCTACTTCTCGCCGGAGTACGGCATCACCGCCGTGCTCCCGCAGTACTCCGGCGGTCTGGGCATCCTGGCCGGCGACCACCTCAAGGCCGCCAGCGACCTGGGCGTCCCGATCGTCGGCGTCGGCCTGCTCTACCGGAGCGGGTACTTCCGGCAGTCCCTCTCGCGGGACGGGTGGCAGCTGGAGACCTACCCGGTGATCGACCCGCACGGCCTGCCCCTGACCCAGCTGCACGCCGAGGACGGGACCCCGTTGCGGGTCGAGGTCATGCTGCCCGGGCAGCGCCGGCTCGCCGCGCACATCTGGAAGGCGCAGGTCGGCCGCGTGCCGCTGCTGCTGCTGGACTCCGACGTCGAGGAGAACGCCCCGGCCGAGCGCGAGGTCACCGACCGGCTGTACGGCGGGGGCAGCGAGCACCGGCTGCTGCAGGAGATGCTGCTGGGGATCGGCGGGGTGCGCGCGATCCGGGCGTTCTGCGCACTCACCGGGCACCCGCACCCGGAGGTCTTCCACACCAACGAGGGGCACGCCGGCTTCCTCGGGCTGGAGCGGATCCGCGAGCTGACCCTCGCCGGGCTGAACTTCGACGGGGCGGTCGAGATGGTCCGCGCCGGCACGGTCTTCACCACGCACACGCCGGTCCCGGCCGGCATCGACCGGTTCCCGCGCGAGCTCGTCGAGCAGTACTTCGGCGGCGACAACGCGGTCCCCACCGTCCCGGTGGACGCGATCCTCGGCCTGGGCGCGGAGACGTACGAGGGCGGCGACCCCGGCGTCTTCAACATGGCCGTGATGGGGCTGCGCCTGGCCCAGCGCGCCAACGGCGTGGCGCGGCTGCACGGCGCGGTCAGCCGGCGGATGTTCAACGGACTGTGGCCGGCGTTCGACGCCGACGAGGTGCCGATCACGTCGGTGACCAACGGGGTGCACGCGCCCACCTGGGTCGCGGAGGAGGTCATCGACCTGGCCCGGCGCACCGTGGGCCCGGAGCTGGTCGACGAGGGCCGCGGGTGGGAGTCGATCGAGCACGTCGGCGACTACGACATCTGGACGGTGCGCAACGTCCTGCGCGCCCGGCTGGTGCAGGTGGCCCGGCAGCGGCTGCGCGCCGCCTGGCTCCAGCGCGGCGCCAGCGCCGCCGAGCTCGGCTGGGTGGACGACGTCCTCGACCCCGGCGTGCTCACGATCGGCTTCGCCCGCCGGGTGCCGTCGTACAAGCGCCTCACCCTCATGCTCCGCGACCCGGACCGGCTCCGGGCGCTGCTGCTCGACCCGCAACGGCCGGTCCAGTTCGTGGTCGCCGGCAAGTCGCACCCGGCCGACGACAGCGGCAAGAAGCTGATCCGTCAGCTCGTCGAGTTCGCCGACGACCCGGCGGTCCGGCACCGGATCGTGTTCCTGCCCGACTACGACATGGCGATGGCCGAGGACCTGTACCCCGGCTGCGACGTCTGGCTGAACAACCCGCTGCGCCCGCTGGAGGCGTGCGGGACGTCCGGGATGAAGGCGGCGCTCAACGGCTGCCTGAACCTGTCCGTGCTGGACGGCTGGTGGGACGAGATGTACGACGGCGAGAACGGCTGGGCGATCCCGACCGCCGACGGCGTCGACGACCCGGACCGGCGCGACGACATCGAGGCGGCTGCGCTCTACGACCTCATCGAGGGCTCGGTCGCGACCCGGTTCTACGACCGCGGCCACGACGGGCTGCCGGAGCGGTGGATCGCGATGGTGCGGCACACGCTGCGCTCTGTCGGGCCCAAGGTGCTGGCCAGCCGGATGGTCTCGGACTACGTGCACCACCTCTACATGCCCGCGGCCGCGTCCGGGCGGGCGCTGGACGGGACGCCGCTGCACGTAGCCGCGCAGCGGCTCGCCGAGTGGAAGCACCGGGTGGCCAAGGAGTGGGGCGGTGTCCGGGTCGACCACCTCGAGGCCGGTGGCGTGGGCGACGCGCCCGCGCTCGGGGACACCCTCCAGCTGCGGGTGTTCGTGTCCCTCGGCGCGCTGGCACCCTCCGACGTCCAGGTGCAGGTGCTCTACGGCCAGGTCGACAGCGACGACCGCCTCACCGCCCCGGCGGCCCTCGAGCTGGCGGCCGCGGTCGAGTACGAGGGCGGCCGGTGGCGGTACGACGGCCTGCTGCCGCTGGCCCGGGCCGGTTCGTTCGGGTACACGGTCCGGGTGCTGCCGAGCGAGTCGCACCTGGCATCCCCGGCCGAGATGAACCTCGTCGCGCTGCCGCAGACGCCCGGTGCCATGACCGAGGGCGACCTGCGCTAGCCGGTCCGCGTTCTGCCGGCGGCGGGCTCAGCCTGCGACTGGGGTCGCGCGCAGGAGCACGGCGCAGCGCGGGCTGAGGTCCAGGGACGCGCCGGCCGCCAGCTGGGCCGACGGCGCGTCCAGCGGACGGTCGTCGCGGGTGTCCAGGACCACGCTCCAGGCCTGGCCCCACGGCCCGTCCGGCAGCACGAACCGGGTCTCGTCGGCGCCGCCGTGCAGCACGAGCAGGAACGTGTCGTCGTGGCGCCGCCGGCCCGTCCGGGTCCGGGCCCGCAACCCGTCGCCGGACAGCGCCATGCCCACGGTGGACAGGTCGGTGCTGAACCAGTCCGGGTCGGTGAGCTCGGCGCCGCCGGCTCCGAACCAGGCCAGGTCCTTGAGCCCGCCGGGATAGGCCGGCCGGCCCTCCAGGAAGTGCTTGTGCCGGAACACCGCGTGCGCGCGCCGAACGGCGAGCAGCGCGCGGGTCCAGTCCAGCAGCTCGCGCTGCCAAGGCTGCAGGTCCCAGTCGACCCATGACGTCTCGTCGTCCTGGCAGTACGCGTTGTTGTTGCCGCGCTGGGTGCGGCCCATCTCGTCGCCGGCCATCAGCATGGGCACGCCGGTCGACAGCAGCAGCGTGGTCAGCAGGTTCCGGATCGAGCGACGGCGGTCGGCGAGCACCGCGGCGTCGTCGGTCTCACCCTCGACGCCGTGGTTCCAGCTGCGGTTGTCGTCCGTTCCGTCGCCGTCGTTCTCCCTGTTGGCCTTGTTGTGCTTGCGGTCGTAGGTCACCAGGTCCCGCAGCGTGAACCCGTCGTGCGCCGTGACGAAGTTGACCGACGCGAACGGCCGGCGGCCGTCGTCCCCGTACAGGTCCGACGACCCTGACAACCGGTAGCCGAGGTCGCGCACCCCGGCGCCGGCGCCGCGCCAGAAGTCGCGAAGGGAGTTGCGGTACTTGTCGTTCCACTCGCTCCACAGCGGCGGGAACTCGCCGACCTGGTAGCCGCCCTGCCCGACGTCCCACGGCTCGGCGATCAGCTTGACCCGGGACAGCACCGGGTCCTGGCCGATCGTGGTCAGGAACCCGCCCAGCATGTCCACGTCGTGCATCGACCGTGCCAGCGCCGCGGCCAGGTCGAACCGGAACCCGTCCACGTGCATCTCCAGGACCCAGTAGCGCAGCGAGTCCATGACCAGCTGGAGGACGTGCGGGTGGCTCACGTCCAGGGTGTTCCCGCAGCCGGTGTAGTCGGTGTAGCGGCGACCGTTGTCGCGCAGGCGGTAGTACGCCGCGTTGTCCAGCCCGCGGAAGGCCAGCGTCGGCCCGTCCTGCGCGCCCTCGGCCGTGTGGTTGTAGACCACGTCGAGGATCACCTCGAGCCCGGCTGCGTGCAGCGCCTTCACCATGGCCTTGAACTCGGTCACCTGCTCGCCGCGGCCTTCGGTCCCGCAGGCCGCGTAGGCCGCGTGCGGGGCGAAGTAGCCGACGGAGTTGTAGCCCCAGTAGTTGGTCAGCCCGCGCGAGCGGACGCCGGGCTCGGTGACGAAGTGGTGCACGGGCAGCAGCTCGACCGCGCTCACGCCGAGGGACACCAGGTGCTCGATCGCGGCCGGGTGGGCGAGCCCGGAGTAGGTCCCGCGCAGCGGCTCGGGGATGCCAGGGTGGGTGCGGGTGAAGCCGCGCACGTGCAGCTCGTAGATCGTGGTGTCCGACCAGGGCGTCGCCGGCGGCCGGTCGTCGCCCCAGTCGAACCCGTCCCGTACGACGACCGACAGCGGCACGCACCCCAGCGAGTCGCGGTCGTCCCGGACGAGGTCCTGCCCGGCCGGGTCGGCCCAGGCGCCGAACCCGTCCCGAGCGGCGTGCCCGAAGATCGGCGGCTCGTACCGCAGCTCGGCGTCGATCGCGCGCGCGTACGGGTCGAGCAGCAGCTTGGCCGGGTTGAAGCGCAGACCGTGCGCCGGGTCCCAGGGCCCGTGCGCGCGGAAGCCGTACCGCTGGCCGGGGCCCACTCCCGGCAGGTATCCGTGCCAGACGTGGAACGTCCGTTCGGGCAGCGGGTACCTGGTCTCGTGGCCGTCGTCGTCGACCAGGCACACCTCGACCGACTCGGCGTGGTCGGCCCACAGGGCGAAGTTCGTGCCCTCGTCATCCGGGGTGGCACCCAGCGGTGCCCACGTTCCCGGCCACGGCACGGTCGCTTCCCCGGTCACGTCCTCGGTCACGGCGCCATCCTGCCCGACTAGGGTGATGCGGGTGGGAGAGCTCGTCCGGTTCGAGGTCGACGGCGGCATCGGCACGATCGTGCTGGACCGGCCGCCGATGAACGCCCTGTCCCGGCAGGTGCAGGAGGAGCTGCGCGACGCAGCGGCCGAGGCCGCCGACCGAACCGACGTCCGGGCCGTGGTCGTCCACGGAGGCCCCAAGGTGTTCGCGGCCGGCGCCGACGTCAAGGAGATGGCCGGCTGGTCGTACGCCGACATCGTGCAGGTGGGGACGCGGCTGCAGTCGGCGTTCACCGCGGTGGCCCGCTTGCCGAAGCCCACGGTCGCGGCGATCACCGGGTACGCCCTCGGTGGCGGGCTCGAGCTGGCCCTGTGCTGCGACTTCCGGGTGGCCGGCGACAACGCGAAGCTCGGTCAGCCGGAGATCCAGCTGGGCCTCATCCCCGGTGCAGGCGGCACCCAGCGACTGCCCAGGCTGGTCGGTCCGGCCCGGGCCAAGGACATCGTGTTCACCGGTCGGTTCGTGGGCGCCGAGGAGGCGCTGGCCATCGGGCTGGTCGACCGGGTCGTCGCCCCGGACGAGGTGTACGCCCAGGCGCGGGCGATGGTCGAGCAGTACGTCCGCGGCCCCGCGCAGGCGCTGCGCGCCGCGAAGGAGGCGATCGACGCCGGCCTGTCGGTCGACCTGGACGGCGGGCTGGCGCTGGAGCGGCACCTGTTCGCCGCGCTCTTCGCCACCGAGGACGGGCAGACCGGGCTGACCTCGTTCGTCGAGCACGGTCCGGGTCAGGCCGAGTTCACCGGCCGCTGACCGCAGCATGACCGCCACTGGCGAACGGCTGACCCCGCAGATGGTCCGCGACGCCCTGGCCGCCGGCGACGCCAGCCTCCAGCGCCGGGCGAACGTCGAGTACCACGACTGGGAGGCGTCGACCTACGACTCCAAGTGGTCGATCTCGTACGACCAGCGCTGCATCGACTACGCCCGGGACCGGTTCGTCCACGTCGCCGGCCGGGACGGCTGGCCGTACGGCGACGCGCTCGAGGTGGGCTGCGGGACCGGCTTCTTCCTGCTCAACCTGGTCCAGGCCGGCGTCCTCGAACGCGGTCACGTCACGGATATCTCGCCCGGCATGGTCGCGGCGGCCGAGCGCAACGCGGAGCACCTCGGGTTCACCGTCGCCGGCCGGGTCGCCGACGCCGAGCGCCTGCCGTACGAGGACGCTTCGTTCGACCTGGTCGTCGGCCACGCGGTGCTGCACCACATCCCCGACGTCGAGCAGGCGCTGCGCGAGGTGCTGCGGGTACTTCGGCCCGGCGGCCGGTTCGTGTTCGCCGGTGAGCCGACGCAGCACGGGGACTTCGTCGCCAGGCGGCTGTCGCGGCTCACCTGGTACACGGCCACCCGGGCCACTCAGTGGGCGCCGCTGCGGGAGCGCTGGGCCCGGCCGCGGGCCGAGCTCGCCGCGTCGTCCGAGGCGGCCGGTCTGGAGTCGGTCGTCGACCTGCACACGTTCGACCCGGACGCGCTCGCCCGGACCGCCCTGCGCGCCGGGGCCGTCGACGCGCGGACGGTGACCGAGGAGCTCACCGCGTCGTGGTTCGGCTGGCCGGTGCGGACCTTCGAGTACGCCGTCAACCCCGACCGGCTCGGCTGGGGCTGGGCGGTGTTCGCCTACCGCGGCTGGCAGCGGTTGTCCGCGCTGGACCAGCACGTGCTCGCCCGGGTGGTCCCGGACGAGCTGTTCTACAACGTGTGTCTCACCGGGGTCAGGCCGCAGCCAGCCCGTTGAGCGTCTCCACCCGCAGCGGCACCGTCAGGGTCACCACGCCCGGGCCGACGACGGCGACCGCCGGTCCCAGGTGCGCGGCCGTCCGGGCCGCGGCGGTCGAGGAGGGCAGCAGGTCCATCCGCAGCGCGCGGAAGCGCGCGAGCCGTGCGGCCGCGGCCAGGTGCCTGGCCAGCACCGTGCCGAGCCCGAGTCCCTGGTGCGAGTCCTCGACCAGCACTGCGAGCTCGGCTGTGCCCGCCAGGTCCAGCTGCACCACGTTCCCGAGCGCGCGGACCCGGCGCCGCTCGTCGACGGCCACCAGCGCCACCGTCGTCGCGAGCAGCCGCGCCTGCCACGCCGGCGACAGGGCCGGGACCACGGACAGGTAGCGCCGGAAGATCGTGTCCATCGTGCAGCGGGCGTGCATGGCGGCCAGCCCGGGTCCGTCGTCCGGCCGTGCGCCGCGGATCTCGACCAGGATCGGCTCGGCCGCCGTCCACGGCCGGGCGCTCGCGGGCGGGCCGGGAGGCAGTACCAGCCGGCGCGGCCGCCCCACCCACTCCAGCGCCGCGTCGCGCAGCGGCCGCGCCGGACCGCCGGGTGCTGTCATGCCGTCCAGGCTGCCCCCGGCACGTTGCCGGCACGTTTCGGTCGGTCAGCGGAGCGGTTACTTCTGTAGGTTCTCGCCGTGCCCGGACGTCAGCCCCGCGACCCGAGACAGACCCGCTTCCTCACTGTGGCCAGCCTGCGCTGGGTCGTCCGGAACCGGGCGTGGTCGTGGTGGTACCTCGTCCGGTACTGGCGGTTCTTCCGGTGGCGGCTGCGCAACCGGCACGTCGTGACCGAGGGGTTCGTGTTCCTGGGGCGCCGGGTCGAGCTCTCCGCCCGCAAGGGGTACGGCCGGCTCGTGGTCGGCCGCTGGGTGCACATCGGTGACGGCAACTCGCTGCGCTGCCACGAGGGCAACTTCCGCATCGGAGACAAGTGCGTCTTCGGCAAGGACAACACCTTCAACGCCTACCTCGACATCGAGGTCGGCGCGGCGACGATCGTCGCCGACTGGGTGTACGTGTGCGACTTCGACCACGTCTACGACGACATCCACGTACCGATCAAGGACCAGGGCATCGTCAAGTCGCCGGTCCGAATCGGCCCGGACTGCTGGGTTGGCACCAAGGTCACGGTGCTGCGCGGCGTCACCGTCGGCCGTGGCAGCGTCCTCGCGGCGCACACCGTCGTGAACCGCGACGTCCCGCCGATGTCTGTCGTCGCCGGCGTGCCCGGTCGCGTGGTCAAGGACCGGGTGGCGATGTACGAGGCCGCCGCCGCGCGCCGCGCTGCGCTCGAGGACATCGCTCGCAAGACTGCGCGGGCCGCGCACGCAGCTGCCGAGCGCAGTTCGTAGGGTCAGGGCTGTGCCTTGGTCACGCCGCGCGTTGGTAGGCCTGGCGTAGCCAGGGGGGTGGGGTGAACTGGGGTTGGCCGTGTTGGTCGATGCGTACCGACCAGCCGCGGTGGTGGACGGTGTCGTGGTGATGCCCGCATAAGAGCACAAGGTTTGAAAGTCTGGTCGCGCCGCCTTGGGACCAGTGTTGGATGTGGTGCGCATCGGTCCAGGTGGGCGGCCGGTCGCAGCCGGGGAATGCGCAGCCTTGGTCGCGGTGGGTCAACGCGGTGCGGATGCCGGCCGGCACGGTCCGCGAGCGGCGGCCGATGTCCAGCACCTGCGAACCCGACCCGAGCACGATCGGGATGATCCCGGCGTCGCAGGCCATCCGCCGTAGCACCGCCGCGTCGATCACCGCGCCGTCGTCACCGTGGCCGGGCAGCCCGGCCCGCAGGTCCTCGAGACCGATGGTGACGGCCACGGTGGGCCGGCCCGCCAGGGCACCGGCTCGGGGTGGCCCACCGCCTGGCG
The DNA here is from genome assembly GCA_963711005.1 of uncultured Actinomycetota bacterium. Classification (GTDB taxonomy): domain Bacteria; phylum Actinomycetota; class Actinomycetes; order Prado026; family Prado026; genus CAVQCJ01. The sequence goes on from CAVQCJ010000004.1 coordinate 393,076, forward strand.
CAGCAGGTCGCCCAGGGCGTCGTGGCGGCGCCGCCCGGCGGTGCGCTGGTCCGGGCCGGTATCGGTGCTGGGTCGGGGGGCGGCGCCGGCGTCGATCAGGGCCCGCAGCTAGGCGCCCAGGGCCGGGTCCAGCCAGAACACCCTGTCCACCGACCCGTCGTGGCGGGTCCGCAGGTCCAGGAAGTAGCCCGGGTCGGGGGTGTCGGTGTCGTCGGGTCGGGGGCCGTCGGGGTCCAGCGCGGTGTGCAGCCGCTGGCCCAGGCGGGTCAACCGGGTCGGGGTGAACCGGCCGGCCTCGGCGACCAGGGTGTCCTCGGCCGCCTGCACCGTCTCGCCGTCCACGCCGGCGGGCAGGGTGTCGACCGCGGTCGTGATCAGCTGCGCGTGCTCGACGGTGATCGCCGCCTGGGCCAGCGCTACCGCGGTGACCGGGTGGCCGGCCAAGGCGTTGGCAAGTTTGACCTGGCGGCGGGCCGGACCGTGGTTCATCTTCAGCCGGGCGGTGAGCCACGCCGCGGTGGTCGGCGCGCCGGCGTCGGGGGCCAACCCCCGGGCGTCGATCTCGGCGAGCAGGCGCAGGGCCTGCGCGTTGACCTCGGTCAGGAGTCTGTACAGGTCTTGGGTGGTGGCGATCAGGTCCGAGTCCCCGGACGAGACCCCGGGTTGGTCGGCGAGCTCACGCAGGCCTGCGCGGACACTCGGGCTGATCGGCATGACCAGAATCTTACCCGACCGTACCGACGCCGAACCGCCAAGAGTTGTGTATCCACAACAACTTCTGGACATCTGGTGTGCACTCCGTGGAAGTCCGTCTTGTGCCGATAGGCCAACCAGAACGAGGCGAGTACCACTGTGCTGATGAGTCCAACCGATGTACCGCCCGAGGCGCCACGTCCACCGGTACGCGCGAGTCGCCCCCTCCGGGCGTCGTCCGTCGGCGCACCAGCCTTGACTTGGTCAGCGTCCTGACAGCAGGTCGGCCAGCGCTGCCGCGAAGCGCGGGTGCCGGAACGCGAAGCCGTCGGCGGTCAACCGCGATGGCACGCACCGGCGTCCGGTCAGCGCCAGCGCCGGGTCGCTGCGCAGCAGCCGCGCCCCGAGCCGGACCGCGAACGCCGGTGTCGGCGGCGCCGGCGGGCGGTGCATGGCGTGGCGCAGGTGAGCCATCATCTCGGCGTTCGTCAGCGGCTCCGGCGATGTCACGTGCACCACGCCCTCGAGCGTCGACCGGTCGAGCAGCCACAGCGTCGCCGCGACGAAGTCCTGCACGTGCAGCCAGCTGATCCACTGCCGCCCGCCCGACACCCGGCCGCCGAGGCCCCATCGGGCCAGGCCGGTGAGCCGGTCCAGGGCCGGAGTCCCGCGGTCGAGGACCAGCGCGGTGCGCAGGGTCACCAGCCGGCCGGCGCTGGCTCCCTGCGTCGCGTCCTCCCAGGCGCGGGCGACGCCGGCCATCTGCGGCGGTCCGTCCGCCAGCGGCGCCGACTCGTCGAGCACGGTGTCGCCGGCGTCGCCGTAGATGGCGAGCGTGCTCAGCTGCAGCCAGACCGGCGGCGTGGCCGTCACCGCACCGGAGGCGGCCACCAGCGCCCGGGTCGGCTCCACCCGCGAGTCCGTCAGCAGCCGGATGCCGGCCGGCGTCGGGCGCCGGTCGACGAGCTCGCCGGCGAGGTTGACCACGGCGGCTCCCTCGAGCTCGCGCACCCAGTCGCCGAGGCTGTGACCGTCCCACGGCACCTGCCGGGTGGCGCCGCCCGCCCGCTGGGTCCTGGTCAGGACGACCGGGTCGTGCCCGGCCGCGACCAGCGCGGGTGCGAGGCGGCGCCCCAGCGTCCCCGACCCCCCGGCGAGGACGACCTTCACGGCGCCACCGTCACGACGGCGGCCGTGCCGCGGACCACTGGGCGCGGGTGATCGAGTAGACGACGACGTCGAACTCGAGCCCGTCGTCGACGATGTGCCCCGCGTGGTCGTACGTCATACCCAGGCGGCGCATCACCGCCAGGCTGCGGGTGTTCGGCTCGTCCGTGATCGAGATGACCCGGTCCTGGTCGCGCGGGGTGAACGCCCGTGCCAGCCACGCGGACGCCGCCTCCGTCGCGTAGCCGTGCCCCCAGTGCTCGAACGCGAACCGCCAGGCCACCTCGAGCTCGTCCGGGTACGACTCCTGGTGGTGCACGCCGCACTGGCCGAGGAACGCACCGTCGGAGCGGCGCTCGACCGCGAGCAGCCCGATCCCCTCGGTCTCGTAGCACTCCTGCGCCCACTCGGCGATCTCGTCGCTGTGCTGCCGGGACAACGGCTCGCCGCCGAGGGTCGCGTAGACCCGGGGGTCGGCGTTCAGGGCCGCGTACGCCGGCAGGTCGGACTCCCGGAACGTGCGCAGCACGAGCCGCGGTGTGGTCATGACGACGGTGCCGTCCCAGCTCACCATGCGCTGCGGCCCCCTCTCTGACCCGACATACCGCTCGGACCCGTCCGCCGCGACCCCCGCCTGCTCAGGGTGCCTCGGCGAGCAGGTTGCCGTCGCGCACCACCACCCGCAGCGGCCGTTGCAGCCGGCCCGCGAGCCCGGCCTGCAGCGCCCGCTCCTCCCGCACCGCCCGTTCGTACGTGTGCACGACCCGCTCCGCGACGGACGACCAACGCAGGTCGCGGGCGACCCGCAGGTGGGCGGCGCGGACGGTGCGCTGCGCCAGCACCCGGTCGGTGAGCACCTCGGCGACCGCGTCGACGAGGCCGATGACGTCGCCGGCCGGGAACGTCGCGCCCGACACGCCGGGCTCGACGATCTCGCGCAGGCCGCCGGTGTCGGCCACCACCAACGGGGTGCGCGCCGCGGCGGCCTCCAGGGCCACGATCCCGAACGGCTCGTACAGCGACGGCACCACCACGACGTCGGCACCGGCCAGGAGCGCGGCCAGCTCCGGCTCGGGCAGGAAGCCGGCGAAGGTCACCGCGCCGGTCAGCCGCAGCCGGCGTACCCGCTCGCGCAGCTCGGGCTCGTAGGTCCCCCGACCCGCGAGGACGAGCCCCGCGCCGGGGAACCGGCGGCGCAACCGGGGGAGGGCGTCGAGCAGGGTGTGCACGCCCTTCTCCCACTCCAGCCGCCCCGCGTACACGAGCAGCGGCGCCGGACCGGACCGACCGGTCGCGCCGGCGCCGAGGTACGCCCGGCGGGCTGCCGCCGCGCGTGCGGGCGGGACGGTCCACTGCGCGACGTCCACGCCGTTGGGCACGACGTCGACCTTGTCGACGGGCAGCTGGAACAGCCGCACGACCTCGTCGCGCATCGACTCCGAGCACGTGAGCACCCGGCGCGCCTCGTACGTCAGCCACCACTCGGTGGTGTGCACGGCCCGGCTCAGCCCGGTGGGCAGCCAGCCTTGGTGCCGGCCGGCCTCGGTGGCGTGCATGGTGGCTACCAGGGGCAGGCGCATCGCCTCCTTCAGTGCGGTCGCCGCGTGGCAGGTCATCCAGTCGTGCGCGTGCAGGATCTCGGGCTCGAGCTCGTCGGCGGCGCGCCGGCCGGCCCGTACCCACGCGTGCCCGTCCGCCAGCACCGAGGCCAGCAGGTCCTCGCGCGGCACCAGCGGCGGGTCGGCGGGCACCCGGACGACGCGCACCCCGGCGGCGACCTCCTCGCGGTGGGCCCCGTCGACGGCCGAGGTCATCACCGTCACCTCGTGGCCGGCCGCGGCCTGCGCCCGGGCCAGTCCGTGCACGTGCCGCCCGAGCCCGCCGTACACCTGTGGGGGGTACTCCCAGGACAGGTGCAGGATGCGCATCCGCGGAGGCTATCCGTCCTTCGCCCGCGCCATAAGGCGTGCGTCCATGTGGGCGAAGGGTCCGTCGACGCTGCGCTGCCGCTCGGCGACTGGCAGTGCCGATCCGGCGTTCGAACGGCCTCCTTCGAGTGCCCTGGACAGCGTCTCGAAATCGCGCAGGTGCCCGGCGACGCGGCCCCGCGCGTACTGCGCGGCGGAGTCCTTGGAGACCATGAACGCCCAGTCGCTGGCCAGTGCGAGCAGCGCGTCGCGGACGAGCTGGTCGAGGTCCGGGCGACGGGTCAGCGCGCCCGGAACCCGCACCCGGTCCGCGGCCAGCGTGCTGTCGACCACGTCGAGAAGGCGTTTGGCGACGAGGGCGTTCGACGCGACCAGATCGGCGACCTGCTCGCCGTCCCACACCCGCCAGTCCTTGCCCGAACCCCACGAGCCGGCACCGGGTCGCACCGCCCCCGCGACGTGCCCGGCCTCGACTGCGCCGGCCAGCGTCGTCACCCGTACCCCCGCCGCCGGCAGGCGGCGGAGCACGGCCTCCAGGAACGCGGGGCCCTCGTACCACCAGTGACCGAACAGCTCGGTGTCGTACGCGACGGTGACCAGGGCCGGCCGTCCGTCGCGCTGCGCGGTGAGGTCGAGCAGCCGGCGACGGACCACCGCCACGAAGTCGTCGGCGTCCGCGTCGACTGCGGCGGCGGCATGGTGCGGGTCGTACGGCGCCTTGTCCTCGGGTTGGGTCCTGGACGAGGTGACCCGTGACGGGTGGAAGCCCGAGCCGTGGTCGAAGGTGTGGAAGTCGCGGTACCAGGGACCGCCCGGATAGCCGCGCCGGGGCGACCAGACCCGGTACGTCACGTCGAGGTCCCGACCGAACGCCACCACGTCGCTGTCGCCCACGGTCCACGCGTCCGCGGTCGACCGCCCGGCTCCGAGCAGCGTCGGGCCGTCGACGAGGAACCGCTGCACGCCCGCGGCTGCGTACAGCCGCTCGAGCCCGGGTCGGTAACCGCACTCTGGCGCCCATGCGCCGGTCGGCCGTGCCCCCCAGCGCAGCTGCGCGTCGTCGAGTCCGGCGCGGACCGAGAAGTTCGCTACGCGCTCGTCCAGCAGCGGCAGGAACGGGTGGGTGGCCGGCCCGCCCAGGATCTCGACGGCGCCTGCCTCGGCCAGGCCACGCAGGACCGGCGAGGCGCCGTGCCGCCACCGGCTCTCGAACGTCGTCAGCGCCGCCCGGGCCGCACGGAACTCGCGGGCGCCGGCGGCCCGCAGGTTCGCGTCCGGCGAGGTGGCCAGCGACTCGGCCCTGGTCTGCCAGAAGCCGAGCCAGGTGTGCATGCCGCGCAGGCAGTACGGGTCGTCGAGCTGCGCCGCGAGGACCGGGGTCACGGCCAGCGTGAGCAGCTGCTCGCGACCCTCTGCGGCCAGCCGCTCGAGCAGCCCGAGCACCGGCAGGTAGGACCCGGACCAGGCCTGGTACAGCCACTCCTCGCCCACCGGCCACGAACCGTGGTGCGCCAGCCAGGGCAGGTGCGTGTGCAGGACGACGCAGCAGGTGCCGACCGGCGCGGTCACCGGGCCGACCCGACGGCGATCAGGTCCAGGGACAGCTCGAGCGGGTGCTCCGGAACGTCCGCGGCGATGACGAAGTCGGCCGCCGACAGCCCCGCGACGAACGCCGCCAGGTCCGTGTCCCACTCGTCGTACGGGCGGTCGAGCTGGGCCCGGACCAGGTCCGGTCGTCTGGTCTCGAACTCCTGGATCCGGGCTCCGTGGTGGACGCCGAGCAGGCGCAGGTCGCCGGCGAACGGGGCCAGCAGCCGGGACAGCTCGGCGGCGTCGAGCTCGCGCACGTGGAACGGGTTCCCGGCCGGGAAGGTGCGGCGGTTGGGGGTGGAGACCGCCAGCAGGCCACCGGGCCGCAGCACCCGCGCGCACTCGGCGACGAGACCCGCCTGGTCCCGCACGTGCTCGACGGTCTGCAGGCTGACGACGGCGTCGACGCAGGCGTTGCGCAGCGGCAGCGCCACCAGGTTCGCGCGGACCGTGTCGACCGACGGGTACGTCCGGCCGGCGTGCGCGACGCTGGTCGGGTCGCAGTCGACGCCGACGACCCGGGCTCCGGTAGCCGCACGGAGGTGGTCGGCGCCGTACCCTTCGCCGCTGCCGGCGTCGAGCACACGTGCTCGTCCGCCCCGCGCCGCCGCGGTGGCGCCGCACGCATCGGCCACGTAGCGGTAGGTCACCTCGTGGCGCGCGAACCAGTAGCGCTCGTGCCAGATCCCGGGCAGTGTCCGCTCGCCGGTCAGTGCCAGCACCAGGGGTCTGTCCGACCGCGCGCCGGCCGAGCCTGCACCGTCCGACACCGCACCTCCCGAGGCCTGTCCGGACAAGCTAGGCGATGCGGCCGTCGACGAGTCGCAGCTCGGCGGCGCAGGCCTGCGCCACCTCGGGGTCGTGGGTGGCGATGACGACGACCGCGCCGCGCCGAGCCACGCCCAGCACCAGCGCGAGGATGCGCGACCGCGAGTCGGCGTCCAGCTCGGCGGTGAACTCGTCGGCGAGCAGGACCGCCGGGTCGACGGCCAGGGCGCGTGCGACGGCGACCCGCTGCTGCTGTCCGCCGGAGAGCTGCTCGACGAGGTGGTCGGCCACGGGTTCCAGCCCGACCGCCTCCAGCGCCGCGGTGGCCCGGTCGCGGACCTCCTCGCGCGGCAGGCCGCGCCCCTGCAGCGCCACCTCGACGTTCTCCGCCGCAGTGAGGACCGACACCAGCCCGTACCCCTGGAGAATCAGACCGAACCCGTCCGGCACCAGGTCGGGCAACGGCCGCCCGTCCACGCGGACGCTGCCTGCGTCGGGGCGCTCCAGTCCCGCCAGCAGCGCGAGCAGGCTGGACTTGCCGCTGCCGGACGGGCCGGTGACGGCGACCGGCTCGCCGGCGAACGCGGCGACCGTCACGTCGTCGAGGATCGTGCGCCCGCCGCGCGCGAACGCCAGGCCGGTCCCGACCAGCTCGCGCACCGGCTGGCGCCCGGGCAGCGGCTCGCCGAAGCGGTGCGAACCCGGCTGGTAGCTCGGCCGGCGGGTCTTCTCTCGTGGGCGCTGCGCCGCACCCGGTGCGGCGTCCTGCGCGGGCAGGATCTCGTCGTCCTCGAGCCACTTCTCCCAGCTCACGGCCCGTCCTCCTCGACCTCGGCCTCGACCTCGGCCTCGACCTCGGCCTCGACCTCGGCCTCGGGCTTGGCTCCGGCCGGCGCCGGCTCTGCGGCCGCCGGGTCGCCGTCGTGGCGGACCAGCTCGACGCCGTCCGGCTTGCGGACCAGCCGCGCGGTGGACCCCGGCGGCAGCGCGTCCAGCACGTCGTCGGGGAGCTGGACCCCACCCCCCACCGACACCTGGACGAACTGCTCGCGCCGCTGGCCGTGGTCGTCGGCCCGCCCGCCGACGATCGTGACGGTGCGGCCGAGCGCCTGCGCGACGTCGGCGTCGTGCGTGACCGCCACCAGCGTGGTGCCGAACCTGCGCGTGACCGTACGCAGCATCTCGACGACCCGGTCCCGGTTGGGCCGGTCCAGCTGGCTGGTCGGCTCGTCGGCGAGCAGCAGGCCGGGGGCGCCCGCCAGCGCGACGGCGACCGCCAGCCGCTGCGCCTCACCGCCGGACATCCGGCCGACGACCTGACCGGACAGGTCCTGCAGGCCGAGCTGGTCGAGCAGCTCCGCGGGCGGCGGCAGGTCGGAGCGGCGTGAGCCGCGCACCGCACGTTGGGCGAACGCGATGTTGTCCTCCGCCGTCCCGTACGGGAGCAGGTTGCGCGACGGGCCCTGCACGACGACGCCGACGCGCTGGGAACGCAGCCCGAGCAGCTCGCGCTCGGTCATCCGCGCGATGTCGTCGCCGCCGATGTACAGCTGCCCGGAGGTCGGCCGCAGCAGGCCGGCCAGCAGCGTCAGCAGGGTGGACTTGCCGGACCCGGACGGTCCGAGCAGCGCCACGCTCTCGCCGGCCCGCACGGTCAGGTCGACGCTGTCCAGCGCGACGACCTCCTCGCCGTCGAGGTGGTAGACGTGGTGCAGCGCGCGGCAGCTGACGGCCAGTCCGGTCTGCAGCCCGACCCGGTCGGTGGCGGTCACTGGGCCGCCTCCCGCAGCCGGGTGGGGACGGCCGAGCGCATGAGCGCGTTGCCGGCCACCCACGCCGTCACCAGCAGCAGGAGCGCGACCGCGAGGGTGAACGCCACGAGCACCGCTGCGTGCGGGGTGTAGTCCATCGGGACCGGAGTCGAGTCGGAGTACTCCGGGATGGCCGGCAGCGCCAGTCGGGCGGCGATCACGCCGGCCGGCAGACCGAGCAGGCAGCCGGTCCCGAGCAGGATCAGCTGCTCGCCGATGCACGAGCGCAGCAGGGACCGCCGACGGACGCCGACCGCGGCGAGCGCGGCGAGCTCGAACGCCCGCCGCCGCCCGGTCACGGCCACTGCCAGCGCGGTGGCGCCGGCCGCGAGCGCGGCCCCGACGACCGCGCAGGCGACGAGCAGCTCCAGGGCCAGCGCGGGGCCCTGCCGGGCCAGCTCGTCCGCGCGCTGCCCTTCGGTGCGCACGCTCTGCACGAGCAGCCCGGCCGCCTTCAGCTGCTGCACCCCGTCGGCCGGCGCCTGCGGCCCGAGCCACACCTGCCAGTCGGCCTCGTCGGCGAAGTCCGGCAGCTCGGCCCCGATGTAGCGCACGTCGACGAGCACCCCGTCGTCGAGGGCGACGGGCAGGAGGGCCACCGTGCCGGTCTGCTGGTACGGCGCCGACCGGCCGCTGGCGTCCATCAGGACCGCGACCGCGCCGGCGTCGGTGCGGATCGCGGAAGGGGTGGCCAGCAGCGGCAGTGGGGTCGGCGAGTCCACGTGGCCCATCGCCGGCGAGGCCCCGAAAGTGCTGGTGAAGTCGTCCCGCAGCCCCTGCGGCGACGTCGTGATGATGTCCTGCGTCACACCGCCGGTGCCGGCGCCGCGCCACTCGCCGGATGTGGCGAGGCGCGCTTCCAGCGGTCGCCAGGCGTCGCCGGACCGTACCTCGAAGGCACTGACGAGCACCGAGCCCTTCATCTCGTCGCCGAAGTCGATGGGGCGGTCCCACACCAGCCGGGTGAGCGTGCAGCCGCCGGTGCACGGCACCGCGGCGGTGTACGTCGCGGTGCCCGCTCGCAGCGCTCCCATCCGCTGGAGCACCTCGTGCTTGATCCCGGGCCGCACCTCGATCGTCACGTTCGGTGCCGGTCCGGGTCCGCGGGAGACCTCGGTGACCCGCACCCGGATCGCGGTGCCGGTGAACGTGATCGGGGTCGGCACCGCCGGGCCCAGCTCGGTCGCGGCCGCGTCGACGGGGACCGCCGCCGTCGACGACCAGTGCGCGACCGCGGCCAGCCGCGAGGTGTCGACGCCCAGGACGCTGCCGGTGACCGCGCCGCCGTTGCCCACCCAGGTGGCCGCGGCCATCGCCCACCGGCCCTGCGGGTCGACCTTGTGCGTGATCGTCACCGGGTTGTGCGCCGCGTCGTACTGCGCCGTCAGCACCTGCGGCGCGCCGACCTCCAGGCCGGCTCTCGTGGCGCGGTTGGCCGCCGCGACCGCCTCGCCGTCGATCGCGAACGTCGCCAGCCCGACCGCCACCGCGAGCAGGGCCGCGAGGCGCAGGCCGGCCGGACGGCGCAGCACCTGGCGGACCGCGAGGAACGACCCCACCCGCGGCGAGGCCCGGGTCGGACGCAGGGCGGCCCGGCCGAAGTACGGCAGCAGGCGCACGCCGAGCAGGGCGACGGCCAGCACGAACAGCCCGGGGGCGACGAGGCTGACCGGCCGGGGGGCGGTGCCGGCCACGCCGTTCGCGCGCAGTGCGAGCAGGCCGGCGACCGCGCCGACCACCAGGACCAGGTCGAGCACCAGCGACGCGGCCCCGTGCTGCACGTCGGGCACCCGCCGCCACTGCTCGAGCACCGGCCGGGTGAGCACCCGCCGGGCGGCCAGCGCTGCGCCGACCAACGCCCCGGTGAACCCGGCTATGGCGCCCAGGACCGCTCCCCAGGTGAGCGTGACCGGCGTGCCCGGGACGAGCACCCGGCTGCTCATCAGCACGACCGCACCCCAGGCGACGAGCAGCCCGGCCGGCAGGGCGAGCAGGAGCACCGCCACCGGCTGCCCGAGCCCGAACGCGACTGTCGAGCGGGCCCGGAAGCCGCGCAGCTTGGCCAGCGCCACCTCGTTGCCGCGGGCCTCGGCCGCGTCGGTGACGACCTGGTACAGCACGAGCCAGGCCAGCAGCGCGAGCTGGGCGGCCACCAGCGCGGTCGAGATCTGCAGCAGCCCGCGCTCGTGGTCGGCGTCGTCGAGCACCCTGAGCACGCCGGTGCGCAGACCGGGAGTGTCGCCGGCGGCGAACCGGGCCTGCACCGCCTGCACCTGCTGGCGCAGCAGCGGCTCGTCGGCGAGCCGGACCCGGGTCGGGTCGACCGGGTAGTCCACCGTCAGCGGCACCTGGCTGAACGCGCTCAGGCTCAGGAACGTCGACCGGTCGACGAACACCGAGTCGATCGAGTCCGGCTGGTCGCCGCTGTGCTGCTGCGCGTCGAAGTAAGGGTGTCCGAACCAGTAGCCGGCGGCGGCGTCGGCCGGCCGGTAGACCCCGACGACCCGCAGCTGCAGTGGGGCCTGGCCACCGCCGAACGGGCCACCGACGACATCTACCTGCAGCCCGTCGACCCGGATCCTCGAGCCGAGCTTCCAGCCGTAGCCGCCGGCGAGCGTCCGGGCGCTGGCCATCGCCTCCCCGGCGGCGGTCGGGCAGCGTCCCCGCACCACCACGACGTGCGCGCAGAAGCCGTCCCTCCACACGACGGACGACTGCTGGGACCCGCTGCCGCCGACGACGGCCGTCCCGACCGGCGCGGCCAGCGCGGGGATCCGGGTCGGGTAGGCGAACAGCTCGCCGGGCGCCGGCGGCGAGGAGACGCCGCCGGACGGGGCGCCGTCCTGGGAGGCGTCCACGATGTCGCTGTACACCAGCCCGGTGTCGGTGACCGGGGACGACGTGAGCCGGTCGCGCAGCGTCGACTCGCCGGCGGCCCTTGCGTACACCGGCCCCAGCGCCGCGGCGGCGATGGTGACGGTGGCCACCGCGAGCAGGGTCAGCGCGGAGCCCCGGCGCCACCACAGCCCGCGGAACATGAGGCCCAGCCGCGGCCACGCTGACGGCCACCCTGACGGCAACGCCCGAGCCCCTTCTCGCGACCCCTCGGGCACCCGGCGGTGCGCCCCTGCCGGGCACCGTACCCGGGACAGGTCACGGGGGGGTGGCGACGCGGACCCGGTCCGGTTCGACCCGTAGGCTACTGGCCGGTAACATCGCCGAGGTCGGCGCGGCCGCCCCGGTTCGATCTGGCGGTGCAGCCGCTGACACACTTCAGCCGGCGGGCGCGAGGGCGCCCCACGAGTGGGAGGTCGCTCGCGCGGATGAACATCGTCGTGTGCGTGAAGCAGGTGCCCGACTCCTGGGCGGAGAAGAAGCTCAGCCCGACCGACAGGACCCTGGACCGTGACTCCGCCGACGCCGTGATGAACGAGCTCGACGAGTACGCCGTCGAGGAGGCGCTGCGGATCCAGGAGGCCAACGGCGGCCCCGAGTCCACCCCGGTGACGATCCTCACGATGGGTCCGGAGAAGGCGGGCGAGACCATCCGCAAGGCCCTGAGCATGGGCGCCGACGCCGGCGTGCATGTGCTCGACGACGGGTTGCACGGCACCGATGCGCTGGGCACGTCACTGGTGCTGGCCAAGGCGCTCGGCACGCTGCCGTGGGACCTGGTGATCCTCGGCACCGAGTCCACCGATGCGCGGATGGCCGTGGTGCCGGCGATGCTGGCCGAGCGTCTCGGCGTACCGCAGCTGACCTTCGCCGGCAAGGTCGACGTCGACGCGGCCGGCGGCCGAGCGACGGTGCAACGACAGACCGACTACGGGTTCGACACCGTCGAGGCGGCGCTGCCCGCGGTCGTGTCCGTCGTCGAGAAGATCAACGAGCCGAGGTACCCGTCGTTCAAGGGGATCATGGCCGCGAAGAAGAAGCCGGTGACCACGCTGGCGCTGGCCGACCTGGGCATCGGCGCCGACGAGGTCGGGCTCGGTGGCTCGTGGAGCGCGGTGTCGGAGTTCGCCGCGCGGCCCCCCAAGCAGGCGGGGACCGTCGTCAAGGACGAGGGGGACGGCGGCCTGAAGCTCGCGGAGTTCCTCGCGTCGCAGAAGTTCATCTGAGCTCCCGTCTGCGCTCGGTCCATGCTCCGTCCACGCTGAAGGGCTGCACTCATGGCAGAGGTCCTGGTCCTGGTCGACCACGACAACGGCACGGTCAAGAAGGTCACCACCGAGCTGCTCACCCTGGCCCGGCGGCTGGGTGAGCCGTCCGCCGTCCTGGTCGGGGCGGGCTTCGACGCGGCCCGCGACCGGCTCGCCGAGTACGGTGCGGCCAAGGTGTACGTGGTGGACGGGGACGCCACCACCGGGTCCGCCGACTACGTGGTCGCGCCGCTGACCGAGGCGCTCGAGGCGGCGGTGCGTGCGGCGGGCGGCGCTCCGGCCGCGGTGCTGGTGCCGTCCACGCCGGAGGGCAAGGAGGCCGCGGGCCGGCTGGCCGTACGGCTCGGTTCCGGCCTGGTCACCGATGCCGTCGACGTGCGCGCCGACGGTGCCGGCCCGCTCGCCACCCAGTCGGTGTTCGGCGGTTCCAGCGTGGTGCAGTCGAGGGTGACCCACGGCGTCCCGGTCATCACGGTCCGACCGAACTCCACCGCCCCCGACCCGGCCCCGTCGGCCGCCGCCCGCACCGACGTGCCGCTCACGCTCTCCGACGCAGCCAAGGGTGCCCGCGTCACCGGCCGGACGGCGGCCGAGCGCACCGGCCGACCCGAGCTGTCCGAGGCGTCCATCGTCGTCTCCGGCGGACGTGGGGTGGGCAGCCCGGAGGGATTCGGCCCGGTCGAGGCGCTGGCGGACGTCCTGGGCGCGGCGGTCGGCGCCTCGCGGGCCGCCACCGATGCCGGCTGGTACCCGCACCAGTTCCAGGTCGGCCAGACCGGGAAGACCGTGTCCCCGCAGCTGTACATCGCCAACGGCATCTCCGGCGCCATCCAGCACCGGGCCGGCATGCAGACGTCCAAGACGATCGTGGTCGTCAACAAGGACCCGGAGGCGCCGATCTTCGAGATCGCGGACTTCGGCGTCGTCGGCGACCTGCACGCGGTGCTGCCGCAGGCCACCGAGGAGATCCGCAAGCGCAAGGGCTGATCGTGGGGCCCGGGCTGAACCGACGTTCAGCCCCAGTGGGTTCAGTGGGTATTTCAACCTAGAATCATCTGGCGATGGCGTACCTCGACCACGCGGCGACGACGCCGCTGCTGCCCCAGGCGCTGGCCGCCATGACCGACGAGCTCGGACTGGTGGGCAACGCCTCGTCGTTGCACGCCGCGGGGCGGCGGGCCCGCCGGGTCGTCGAGGAGTCCCGTGAGCAGGTCGCGGCCGCGTTCGGGGCCAGGCCCGGTGAGGTGGTCTTCACCGGCGGTGGGACCGAGGCCGACAACCTCGCGGTCAAGGGTCTGTACTGGGCGCGCCGAGGTGCGGACCCCGCGCGCCGGGTGGTCGTCGCGAGCCCCGTCGAGCACCACGCAGTGCTGGACCCGTTGCAGTGGCTCGGGACGCACGAAGGAGCCGAGATCATCTGGCTCGGGGTCGACCGGCGCGGCCGCGTCGACCCGGCCGAGCTGGACGCCGTGCTGGCCGCGCGCGCTGACGAGGTCGCGTTCGCCACGGTCATGTGGGCCAACAACGAGGTCGGAACGGTGCAGCCGGTGGGCGCCCTGTCCGCCGTCTGCGGCGGCCACGACGTGCCGTTCCACACCGACGCCGTCCAGGCGGCCGGGCAGCTGCCGCTGGACTTCGCCGCCTGCGGGGCCGACGCGCTGACGGTGAGCGCGCACAAGATCGGCGGCCCGATCGGTGTCGGCGCGCTGGTGCTCGGCCGCGGGGTCGAGGTCACGCCGCTGCTGCACGGCGGCGGCCAGGAACGGGACGTGCGCTCGGGCACGCTCGACGTCGCCGCCATCGCCGGGTTCGCCGCGGCCGCCGACGCGGCGTCGGCGCAGGTGCGCGAGCGCTCTGCGCGGATCGGTGCGCTGCGCGACGAGCTCGTCGCCGCAGTGCTCGCGGCCGTGCCGGACGCCCGCCTCAACGGCGACCCCGACCCGGGCGGACGGCTGCCCGGCAACGCGCACTTCTCCTTCCCCGGCTGCGAGGGCGACTCGCTGCTGCTCCTGCTGGACGCGCGCGGGATCGAGTGCTCGACCGGCTCGGCGTGCAGCGCCGGCGTCGCGCAGCCCTCGCACGTGCTGCTGGCTCTGGGAGCCGACGACGAGATGGCGCGCGGCAGCCTGCGGTTCTCGCTCGGGCACACGTCGGTCCAGGCCGACGTCGACGTGCTGGCCGAAGCCATCGGCCCAGTCGTCGAGCGGGCCCGCGGTGCCCGGCTGGCCGCCGCCCGCCGACCGTGAGGGTCCTGGCCGCACTCTCCGGCGGCGTGGACTCGGCCGTCGCCGCCGCCCGCGCGGTCGAGGCCGGGCACGACGTCACGGCCGTGCACCTCGCGCTGTCCCGCAACCCGGTCTCGTTCCGGTCCGGGGCGCGCGGGTGCTGCACGCTCGAGGACGCCCGCGACGCACGCCGGGCCGCCGACGTGCTCGGGGTCCCTTTCTACGTGTGGGACCTGGCCGAGCGGTTCGCGCAGGACGTCGTCGACGACTTCGTCGCCGAGTACGCCGCCGGACGCACGCCGAACCCGTGCGTGCGCTGCAACGAGCGGATCAAGTTCAGCGCCGTGCTGGACCGCGGCCGCGCGCTCGGCTTCGACGCGGTCTGCACGGGCCACTACGCGCGCCTTGTCGACGGGCCGACGGGCCGGGAGCTGCACCGCGCGGCCGACCCGGCGAAGGACCAGTCGTACGTGCTCGGGGTGCTGACCGCGCAGCAGATCTCGGGGGCGATGTTCCCGCTCGGCGACACCGTGAAGGCGCAGGTCCGGGTCGAGGCGGCCGCGCGCGGCCTTGCGGTCGCGCAGAAGCCGGACAGCCACGACATCTGTTTCGTCGCCGACGGCGACACGGCCGGGTTCCTGCGCCGCTCGCTCGGCGACCGGCCCGGTTCGGTGGTCGACAGCGACGGCGCGGTGCTGGGGGAGCACGAGGGCGCGTTCGCGTTCACCGTCGGCCAGCGCAAGGGCCTGCGGCTGGACCGGCCGGCGCCGGACGGCCGGCCGCGGTATGTCCTGGACATCTCACCGGTGACGTCGACGGTGACCGTCGGGTCGCGCCAGCAGCTCGCCGTGTCGTCGATCGAGGGGTCCGGCCTGCGCTGGTCCGCCGGCCCGGTGTCCGGTCCGTTCCCGTGCGGGGCGCAGCTGCGGGCGCACGGCGAGGAGCTGCCGGCGGTCGCCGAGACGGGAGCCGACGGCCGGCTGCGGGTCGCGCTCTCCGAGCCCGCGTTCGGTGTCGCGCCCGGCCAGTCCGTGGTGCTGTACGCCGGGACCCGCGTCCTGGGGTCCGCGACCGTGGATCGCACCGGTGCCTGACCCCGTCGACCCGGCCGCGCCGCTGTGGCCGGACGGCGTCGCGACCGGGGTCGGCTCGATGCCCGGCACGGATCCTCGGACCACTCTCGGGGTGGTGCTCGACGCCGCGCCCGACCTTCCGTTCGTGCCGGAGCTGCCGGCCCGCGGGCCCGGTGCCGAGATGGTCGGCCGGACGATCGCGCTGCTGCCGGGCATCGGGGCGCAGTGGGGGCCGAGCGGCTGGACGGTCGCCGACAACGCCGGCCGGGACGTGCGCCGGGCGCGCAGCCACCTCGACGAGGACCTCGACGTGACCGAGGAGATGCTGAGCGGCTGGGACGGACCGCTGAAGGCGCAGCTGTGCGGTCCCTGGACGTTGGCGGCGATGGTCGAGCTGCGCAGCGGCCGGCGTGCACTCGCCGATCCGGGTGCGGTGCGGGACCTGGGCCAGGCACTGGCGGAGGCAGCGGCGGCGCACGTGGCGGACCTGGCCCACCGGGTACCGGGCGCGCGCCTTCTGCTGCAGATCGACGAGCCCGCGCTGACGGCCGTGCTGCGCGGCGAGCTTCCGTCGCCGAGCGGACTGACGACGATCGCGGCCGTCGACGAGCCGGTCGTCGAGCAGGCGCTGCGGGCCGTGGTCGCGGCGGTGGCCGCCGCCGGTGCCGTACCGCTCGTGCACCTGTGCGTCGCGGCGCCGCCGGTGGACCTGCTCGTGCGCTCCGGCTTCCGCGGGCTGTCGCTGGACGCCACGCTGCTGACCAGGGCCGAGGACGACCCCGTCGCCGAGGCGGTCGAGGCCGGGACCGCCCTCCTGCTCGGGCTGGTGCCGACGAGCGGGCCGCTGCCCGACGGCCCGGACGCCGGTCGCGACGTGGCCGCGGCCGCGCGCGCCTTGTGGAACCGCACCGGACTGGAGTCGGACCGGCTCGGTAGCGTCGCGGTCACGCCGACCTGCGGGCTGGCCGGCGCGTCGCCCGACTTCGCCCGGGCCGCGCTGCAGCTGGGCCGGGCCGCGGCGCGGACGTTGGTGACGGACCCGGAGGACGTCGGGAGGGAGGACTCGCGTGGCTGACCGCAGGCGGTCCACCGCGGACGCGGCCGGGCCGGTCGTCGAGGGGGTCCCGGTCGCCGACCGGGAGCGTGCCGTCGAGCTGGCCAAGGTGATCGACGAGCACCAGTACCGCTACTACGTCCTCGACCAGCCGACGGTCGGCGACGGCGAGTACGACGCGCTGCTGCGCGAGCTCGAGGCGCTCGAGGAACGGCAGCCGAGCCTGCGTACGCCCGACTCGCCCACGCAGCGCGTGGGCGGCAGCTACTCGACGCAGTTCGCGCCGGTCGAGCACCTGGAGCGGCTGCTCAGCCTGGACAACGTGTTCTCCGACGAGGAGCTGCAGGCCTGGGCCGACCGGGTCGAGCGGGACGCGCGGGCCCCCGTGCGCTGGCTGACGGAGGTCAAGCACGACGGCCTCGCCGTGGACCTGGTGTACGAGCAGGGCCGGCTGGTCCGCGCGGCGACCCGCGGCGACGGCCGCACCGGCGAGGACGTCACGCCGAACGTGCGCACCCTGCACAACGTGCCCGGCGCCCTGTCGGCCGCCGACCCGGCCTTCCCGGTGCCCGAACTCATCGAGGTGCGTGGCGAGGTGTACTTCCCGGTCGCCGGCTTCGCGGACCTCAACGCGTCCCTCGTGGCGGCGGGCAAGGCGCCGTTCGCCAACCCCCGCAACACCGCCGCCGGGTCGCTGCGGCAGAAGGACCCCCGGGTCACCGCGTCCCGGCCGTTGCGGCTGGTCGTGCACGGGCTCGGCGCGCGGCGCGGCTTCGAGCCGGCCACGCAGTCGCAGGCGTACGCCGCGCTGACCGCCTGGGGGCTGCCCACCAGCGCGCAGTACAAGGTGCTCGAGGACCTGGCGGCGGTGCGGGAGTTCATCGCGTACTACGGCGAGCACCGGCACTCCCTCGACCACGAGATCGACGGCGTGGTCGTCAAGGTCGACGACATCGCCACGCAGCGGCGCCTCGGTTCGACGTCGCGGGCGCCGCGCTGGGCGATCGCGTTCAAGTACCCGCCCGAGGAGGTCACCACCAAGCTGCTGCGGATCGAGGTGAACATCGGGCGCACCGGCCGGGCCACCCCGTACGGCGTCATGGAGCCGGTGCAGGTCTCCGGCTCGACCGTGGGCATGGCGACCCTGCACAACGCCCAAGAGGTGGCCCGCAAGGACGTGCGCGCCGGGGACACGGTGGTGCTGCGCAAGGCCGGTGACGTGATCCCGGAGATCGTCGGCCCGGTGATCGAGCTGCGCGACCCGGCGTCGGAGCCGTTCGTGATGCCCACGACCTGCCGCGAGTGCGGGTCGACGCTGCGACCGGAGAAGGAGGGCGACGCGGACCTGCGCTGCCCGAACGCCCGATCGTGCCCGGCCCAGCTGCGGGAGCGGCTGTTCCACCTGGCCGGCCGGGGGGCGTTCGACATCGAGGTGCTCGGCTACGAGGCCTCGATCGCCCTGCTCGACTGCGGCCTCGTGGCCGACGAGGGTGACCTGTTCGCGCTCACCCCCGAGCGGCTGCTCACGTGCGCGTTCTTCACCAAGAAGGACGGCACCCTCGCGGCGAACGCCGTCAAGCTGCTCGACAACCTCGACCGGGCCAAGCAGCAGCCGTTGTGGCGGGTGCTGGTGGCGCTGTCGATCCGGCACGTCGGCCCGACCGCCGCGCAGGCGCTGGCCCGGGAGCTGCGTGACCTGGACCGCATCGCGACCGCCTCGGCCGAGGAGCTCGGGTCGGTCGAAGGAGTAGGCCCGGTCATCGCCGACGCGCTCGTCGACTGGTTCACGGTCGACTGGCACCGCGCGGTGGTGGACAAGTGGAAGGCCGATGGGGTGCGCACCGCCGAGGTGGGCGAGGCCGACGGTCCGCGTCCGCTCGACGGTCTGACCGTCGTCATCACCGGCAGCCTCGAGGGCTGGAGCCGCGACGGCGCCACCGAGGCAGTGCAGGAGCGCGGCGGCAAGGTCTCCGGATCGGTCTCCAAGAAGACCTCGTTCGTGGTCGCCGGCGACAACCCCGGCAGCAAGTTCGACAAGGCGGTCGCGCTCGGCGTGCCCGTCCTGGACGACCACGGCTTCGCCGTCCTGCTCGAGCAAGGGTCCGAGGCGGCCGCTGCCGTCGCCGTTGCGGCACCGCCGGGGGGGTAGGCGGGCCCGGCCGGTCGAGCCGGAGGGGGGTGCCGAGCTCCGCCTGGCGGTGCCGGGGTCGGCCGTACGGGTGACGGCACGCCTCGGACGGACGTATGGTCCCGCTTTCGACCCGTTCGGGCTACCGTCTTCGCTACAGATCGATATCAAAGGCTTACAGAGCGTCTCAGTTCCGAGCGTCACCTCCGGCGTGTCGGATCAGGCGTCTCAGCCGGCGGAGAGGGGGATGCATGCCGGACAGCGGCACGGACGGGTCCGCGCCGGCGCCTCCCGGCCCGTTCTCCCGCACCGTCTTCGCGCTCCTGCTCTGGACCACCGCAGCCGCCGGCGGGCTGGTGCTGGTGGCCTCGGCCGTGGGCATGGCCAGGGCCGGGGGCGTCGCGAAGCCGGTCGCGCTGGCCGCGCTGGCCGCCCTCGTGGTGTTCGGCGAGCTCCGGCCCGTCGTCACCTCCCGCTCGTACGGCGAGGGCACCACCCCGTCGATCGCGTTCACGTTCGCGATCATGTTCCTGTGGGGTCCCTGGCCGGCGATCCTGGCCCAGGGGCTGGCGTCGGTCGTCGCTGACGTGACCACCCGCAAGGTGTGGTGGCGGACGCTGGTCAACCCCGCCCAGTACGCCCTGTCGTTCGCCCTCGCCTGGGGCGCGCTGCACCTGTACGGCTACCAGGCCGCGCCGGACGCCATCCACACCGTGACCGCCGGCGACCTGGCCCCGATGGCGCTGGCCTGGGCGGTCTACTTCCTGGCGAACAACCTGATCGTCTCGGGCGTGCTCGCCGCGTACGCCGGCGAGCCGTTCAGAGCGGTGTTCCTCGAGGACTTCGGCTACCTGCTGTTCTCGAACTTCTCCGTCCTGGTCATCTCCCCGCTGGTCGCCGTCGCCGTGCAGACCAGTGTCTGGTGGCTCCCGCTGCTGCTGCCGCCACTGTTCGCCGTCTACCGGACCTCGGCCATGTCCCTGGAGAAGGAGCACCAGGCCAACCACGACGCGCTCACCGGGCTGCCGAACCGCAAGTACCTGCTCGAGGCGCTGGACCGCGCGCTCGGCGAGGTGCCGCCCGGGCGGCGGGTCGGGCTGTTCCTGCTCGACCTGGACCGGTTCAAGGAGGTCAACGACACCCTGGGCCACCAGACCGGCGACCACCTGCTCGAGCACGTGGCCGAGCGGATCAAGGGCGCGCTGCGACCCGAGGACGTGGTCGCCCGCCTCGGCGGGGACGAGTTCGCGGTGCTGCTGCCGAACGTCCCGGACGCGGACGCGGCGACCGAGGTGGCGCTGCGGATCCAGGCTGCGCTGGCCGAGCCGTACCGGTTCGAGGGCGTGCTGCTCGAGCTGGAGGCCAGCGTCGGGATCGCGCTGTTCCCCGACCACGGCGCCGACGTGCAGCAGCTGCAGCGCTCGGCCGACGTGGCCATGTACCTGGCCAAGGAGGAGCGCTCCGGCGTCGAGGTCTACAGCGCCAACAAGGACCGCAACTCCACCACCCGACTCGGCCTGCTCGGCTCGTTGCGGCAGGGGATCGACGGCGGTCAGCTGGAGCTGCACTACCAGCCCAAGGTGGCGCTCGCGTCCGGCGCCGTCGTCGGCGTCGAGGCGCTGGTGCGCTGGCGGCACCCGCACCGCGGCCTGATCTTCCCCGACGAGTTCGTGCCCCTGGCCGAGCACTCCGGGCTCATGCACAGGCTCACCGCGCACATCATGGACACCGCGCTCGAGCAGGCTGCGCGCTGGTGGTCGGTCGGGCTGGAGATCCCGGTCGCAGTGAACGTCTCCGCGCGCGACCTGCACGCCGCCGCGCTGGCCGAGACCATCGCCAACGGCCTGGCCCGGCACGGTCTGCCGGCCGCGGCGCTGCGGCTGGAGCTGACCGAGCGGGTGCTGATGTCCGACCCGAACCGGGTGGGTGAGACCCTCGAGGCGATGGAGCGGCTGGGCGTCCGGCTCAGCCTGGACGACTTCGGGACCGGGTACTCCTCGCTGGTGCTGCTCCAGCGCCTGCCGGTGTCGGAGATCAAGGTCGACCGCTCGTTCGTGAAGCGCCTGACGACCTCGCCGGACGACGCCAAGATCGTCCGCTCGATCGTCGACCTCGCGCACGCCCTGGGCATCGAGGCGGTGGCCGAGGGTGTGGAGACCGAGGAGGTCTGGGACCTGCTCGAGGACCTCGGCTGCGACAGCGCGCAGGGCTGGTATGTCAGCCGGCCCCTGCCGGCCGAGCGGGCGACCGAGTGGCTGCTCCGGCACCCCAGCCGGTCCCGCGCGCTGCGGATCCTGCAGAGCGAGAGCCCGATTCCCTCCCGCTGAGCGATCAGAGGGGACGGAGCAGCCGGCTGGCCGGGTCCACGTCGCCGATCTCCAGGATGTCGGCGAGCGCCCGCCGCAGCGTCGACACCGCTCGTGCCCCGACCCGGTCGGCCAGCGTCTGTTCGTACCGCAGGTGCAGTCCGTGCGCGGTCTCCAGTGCCAGCCGGCCGCGATCGGTGAGCTCGATCAGCCGGGCCCGCGCGTCGGTCGGGTGCGCGACCCGTCGCACGTACCCGCGGGCCTGCATCTCGGCGAGGATCTTCGCCGCGCCCTGGGTGCTCATGCGCAGCCCGTCTGCCAGGCCGGTGAGCGTCGCCGGACCGTCCGCGAGCGCGCGGAACAGGTAGCCGAACCGGGCCCCCAGGTCGTCGAAGCCCGCAGCGGCCATCTCGGCGTTCAGCCAGTCGACGAAGGCGGCGTAGGCCAGGCCCAGCTGGATCCCCAGGTCGTCGTGATGCATGGCTTGACATTAGCAAACCTCAGTTATAGAACTTAGATTATAGAACTTTGGTTACTAATCTGGAAGGGCCACCATGCCGATCATCAGCTCCGCCGCCGCGCCGACCTTCGTCCTGGACGACGTCGAGTTCACCGGCCTCGCGGCGCCGAGCCGGGGCAGCCGGGAGAACGCCGTGTGGCGGGTCCGGCTCAGCTCCGCGGCGCCGGGCCCGCTCCACAGCCTCGACCGCGAGGAGGTGCTGGTCGCGCTGAGCGGGCGGGCCGTCGCCACCCTCGACGGCACCGAGCACGCCGTCTCGGCCGGCGACGCGATCGTGGTGCCGGCCGGCGCCTCGTTCGCCCTGCGCTGTGCCGAGCCGGACGACGGGAGCGAGCCGGTGTTCGAGGCGCTGGCCGTGCTGCCGGTCGGCGGGCGCGCCCACATCCCCGGCGACGAGCCGTTCACGCCGCCCTGGGCGCTGTGACGCGGCCGGTCGAGGCGGCGAGCTCCGTCCGCAACGCCGCGTCGGCGCGGGGCACCGCATCCGGCCCGGTCCTCACTCGAACGGCTCAAGACGGGCCTCGCGGGAGTCGAGGAGAGGATGAGGGTCTGTCCGCCCATGGGCCGGTCCGGGTCCGAGGGAGGTGTCATGGGGGAACTGTCCACCCGGCCTTCGCTGGCCCGCTGGTCGCTGTTCTCCCTGACCTGGCACTTCGCCGTGTGGGTCGGCTGGGCCCTGGTCGTCGTCGCCGCCGTGAAGGTGCAGCCGATCATGGGCGAGATGCCCGCGGCCTTCTGGGTGGTCGCCGCCCTGGTCCTGCTCGGCGAGCTCCGTCCGGTGCGCACCGCGGGCGCGTACGACTCGCAGGGCACCGTCACCTCCACCGCCTTCGTGTTCGCGATCATGTACATGTGGGGGCTGTGGCCCGCACTGCTGCTGCAGGCGGGCGTCACCGTCACCTCCGAGCTGGTCAAGCGCAAGCCGCCGTGGAAGCTGTTCTTCAACGTCGGGCAGTACGTGATCTCGGCCGCCGCGGCCTCGGTCCCGATGGTCATCGCCGGTCTGCCGCACGGGCTGGCGCCGGCCGGTCGTGCGCTGACCGGCTCGGACCTGCTCTGGATCGTCCCGACCTGGGTCGTCTGGTTCCTGGTCAACAACATCCTGGTGTCCGGTGTCGGCGCCGACACAGGGCAGTCGTTCCGCGAGGCGTTCACCGAGGACTTCTCGTACTACGTGGTGACGACCGCGGCGGTGCTGGCGCTGTCGCCGCTGGTCGTGCTCGCCGCCGTGAGCAGCCCGTGGTACGTGCCGTTGCTCCTGATCCCGATGTTCGCGGTCCACAAGACCGCCCGGATGTCGGTCGTCGAGCAGCACGCCGCCCTGCACGACCCGCTGACCGGGCTGCCCAACCGCAAGCTGCTGCTGCAACGGCTCGGCGAGGCGGTCGAGCGTCCGGACATCGAGCGGTTCTCGGTCGCGCTGCTGGACCTGGACAGGTTCAAGGAGGTCAACGACACCCTCGGCCACCACGTCGGCGACCGGCTGCTCGAGCTGGTGGCGCAGCGGATCCAGGCCGTGCTGCGGCCGGAGGACCTGGTGGCCCGGCTCGGCGGCGACGAGTTCGCCGTGGTGATGCCCGAGGTCGGGTCGGGCGACCACGTCGCCGAGGTGTCGCGGCGGGTTCGCGACGCGCTGGTCGAGCCGTTCAACCTCGAGGAGGTGCTCCTCGAGCTGGAGGCGAGCATCGGGGTCGCCGTCTACCCCGACCACGGCACCGACGTCGAGCAGCTGATGCGCCGGGCCGACGTCGCGATGTACCTGGCCAAGGAGCAGCACACCGGCGTCGAGGTGTACGACCCGGCCCGGGACCGCAACTCGACCGACCGGCTCGGGCTGCTGGCCGCGCTGCGCCGCGCCCTGGACGCCGACGAGCTCGAGCTGCACTACCAGCCCAAGGTCACGCTGGGGGACCGGGTCGACGTCGGCTCGCAGGTGGTCGGCGTCGAGGCGCTGGTGCGCTGGAACCACCCGAGCCGCGGCTTCATCCCGCCGGACGAGTTCATCCCGCTGGCCGAGACGTCCGGGCTGATGCACCGGCTCACCGACTTCGTCATCGACACCGCGCTCGCGCAGGTCGCGCTGTGGCGATCCGAGGGGCTGCCGGTCGCGGTCGCCGTCAACGTGTCGGCGCGCGACCTGCACGGCACCGAGCTGGCCCGCACCGTCTCCGAAGGTCTCGCCCGGCACCGCGTACCCGCCCCGCTGCTCAAGCTCGAGCTCACGGAGCGGACCTTGATGGCCGAGCACAGCCGGGTGCTGGACACGCTGATCGCGCTGGAGGCGCTCGACGTCGAGCTCAGCCTCGACGACTTCGGCACCGGGTACTCGTCGATGTTCATGCTCAAACGGTTGCCGGTGAGCGAGATCAAGGTGGACCGCTCGTTCGTGAGCAAGCTGGCCGACCAGGGCGAGGACGCCTCGATCGTGCGCTCGATCATCGACCTCGCGCACGCGCTCGGGCTGCAGGCGGTCGCCGAGGGTGTCGAGACGGTCGAGGTCTGGGAGCAGCTACAGGACCTGGGCTGCGACACCGCCCAGGGCTGGTACGTCGCACGGCCGATGCCGGCCGACGCCGCGACCGCGTGGCTGCACGAGCACGCCGACCCGACCGCGCTGGCCCGCAGCGACCACACCCTGCGCCTCGTCGGCCCCGGCGCCTGACTCCCCACCGGTTCCACACCCCGCGTCGGGGTCACCGACCCGGTCTACGGTGCGTTTCGCCCCGACACCGGGTGTGAAACGCCGGGGGTGGGCGGCGCTGGGCCTGCGCCTAGGATGCGCAGCATGTCTGCGGAGTCGCCGTCCTTGGGCCTCGACGAGGTGCGTCACCTGGCTGCACTGGCCCGGATCGAGCTCGACGACGAGCACCTGGCCCGCCTGGCCGGGCAGCTCGACGTCATCCTGCACTCGGTCGCGCAGGTCGCCGAGGTCGCCGGCGCGGACGTCCCGCCGACCTCGCACCCGTTGCCGCTGACCAACGTGTTCCGGGCCGACCAGGTACGCCCGAGCCTGTCCGCCGCAGACGCGCTGGCCGCCGCCCCCGCCGTCGAGGCCGGGCGCTTCAGGGTCCCGCGCATCCTCGACGAAGAAGCGTGAGCGGCGATGCGGGCATGACCGACCTGACCCGGTTGACGGCAGCGGCCACTGCCGCTCTGGTGGCGTCCGGAGAGGCGTCCGCGGTCGAAGTGGCGCAGGCGCACCTGGACCGCATCGGCGCCGTCGACGGTGCCGTGCACGCCTTCCTGCACGTCGACACCGGGGGCGCGCTCGCTGCGGCCGCCGCGGTCGACGCCGACCGCGCGGCGGGCCGTCCGCTGTCCCCGCTGGCCGGCGTACCCCTCGCCCTCAAGGACGTGCTGACCATGCGCGGCGTCCCGACCACCTGCGGGTCGCGGATCCTGGACGGCTGGAGGCCGGCGTACGACGCGACGGTGGTCAGCCGGCTCAAGGCCGGGGGCGTGGTCATCCTCGGCAAGACGAACATGGACGAGTTCGCGATGGGCTCGTCCACCGAGCACTCGGCGTTCGGTCCGACGCACAACCCGTGGGACCTCGGGCGGATCCCGGGCGGGTCCGGCGGCGGCTCGGCCGCGGCGGTCGCGTCGCACCAGGCGCCGCTGGCGATCGGCACCGACACCGGGGGTTCGATCCGGCAGCCGGCCGCCGTCACCGGGACGGTCGGCGTCAAGCCCACTTACGGCGCGGTGTCGCGGTACGGGCTGGTGGCGCTGGCGTCCTCGCTCGACCAGGCCGGGCCGTGCGCGCGCACGGTGCTGGACGCCGCGCTGCTGCACGAAGTGGTCGCCGGGCACGACCCGCTCGACTCGACGTCGGTCGACCAGCCGGTGCCGGCGGTGGTCGACGCGGCGCGTCGCGCGGACGTGCGCGGGATGCGCGTGGGCGTGGTGCGCGAGCTCACCGGCGACGGCTACCAGGCCGGCGTGCAGCAGCGCTTCGACGAGGCCGTCGCCCTGCTCGGCGACCTGGGTGCGGAGGTCGTCGAGGTGTCGTGCCCGCACTTCCCGTACGCGCTCGGGGCCTACTACCTGATCCTGCCGAGCGAGGCGTCCAGCAACCTGGCCAAGTTCGACGGGATGCGGTTCGGGCTGCGGGCCGGGGACGACGGCTCCGCGTCGACCGAACAGGTCATGGCCCGCACCCGGGCCGCCGGGTTCGGCGACGAGGTGATCCGCCGGATCATCCTCGGCACGTACGCGTTGTCGGCCGGCTACTACGACGCGTACTACGGCTCGGCGCAGAAGGTGCGAACGCTCATCCAGCGCGACTTCGCGGCGGCTTTCGAGACGGTCGACGTGCTGGTCTCGCCGACAGCGCCCACAACGGCGTTCCGGTTCGGCGAGAAGCTGGACGACCCGTTGGCGATGTACCTCAACGACGTCGCCACCATCCCGGCCAACCTGGCCGGCACCCCGGGGCTGTCGCTGCCGGCCGGGCTGGCGCCCGAGGACGGCTTGCCGGTGGGGATCCAGGTAATGGCACCGGCGCTGGCCGACGACCGGTTGTACCGGGTCGGGGCGGCGCTCGAGGCGGCGCTGCTGGACCGCTGGGGCGCCCCGCTGCTCGACTCCGCCCCGGCGCTGGTCGAGGTGGCCCGGTGACCGCCGTGCACGACGTGCCCCTCGTCGACTTCGAGGACGTCGTGGCCCGCTACGACCCCGTGCTCGGGCTGGAGGTGCACGTCGAGCTGGGCACCGCGACCAAGATGTTCTGCGGGTGCGCGACGACGTTCGGCGCCGAGCCGAACACGCAGACCTGCCCGACGTGTCTCGGGCTGCCCGGCTCGCTGCCGGTGGTGAACGCGGTCGCCATCGAGTCGGCGATCCGGATCGGGCTCGCCCTCAACTGCACGATCGCACCGTGGTCACGGTTCGCCCGGAAGAACTACTTCTACCCGGACATGCCGAAGAACTACCAGATCTCGCAGTACGACGAGCCGATCGCCCACGACGGCTGGATCGACGTCGAGGTGCCCACCGGCGACGGGCCGCGCACGTTCCGGGTCGAGATCGAGCGCGCGCACATGGAGGAGGACACCGGCAAGACCAGCCACCAGGGCGGTGACACCGGTCGCATCCACGGTGCCGACTACTCCCTCGTCGACTACAACCGGGCCGGCATCCCGCTGATCGAGGTCGTCACCAGGCCGGTCACCGGCGCCGGCGGGCTGGCCCCCGAGGTCGCCCGCGCGTACGTCGCGGAGCTGCGTTCGCTGTTCGTGGCGCTCGGGGTCTCCGACGCGCTCATGCATCAGGGCTCGCTGCGGTGCGACGTCAACCTGTCGCTGCGCGCGTCGCCGGACGCACCGCTCGGCACCCGGACGGAGACCAAGAACGTCAACTCGCTGCGGTCGGTCGCGTCGGCGGTGCGGTACGAGATGAGCCGGCAGGCGGCCGTGCTGGACGCCGGTGGCCGGATCGTGCAGGAGACCCGGCACTGGCACGAGGACACCGGCGTCACGACCTCGGGCCGCAGCAAGGAGGAGGCCGAGGACTACCGGTACTTCCCCGAGCCCGACCTGGTCCCGGTCGCGCCAGCTGCAGCCTGGGTCGAGGAGCTGCGCGGCACGCTCCCGGAGATGCCGTCCGTGCACCGCCGAAGGCTGCAGGAGGCCTGGGGGATCAGCGACTTCGAGATGCAGTCCGTGGTCAACGCGGGGGCGCTCGACGCGATCGAGGCGACCGTCGCCGCCGGCGCCGACCCCGCCGCCGCCCGCAACTGGTGGCTCGGAGAGCTGGCCCGGATCGCGAACGAGCGCGGCGTCGAGGTCGGCGATCTGCCGGTCACGCCCGCGCACGTGGCCCGGGTGATCGAGCTGGTCGAGTCCAAGGCGCTCACCGCGACGCTGGCCCGCCAGGTCGTGGACGGGGTGCTGGCCGGAGAGGGCGGCCCTGACGACGTCGTCGCCGCGCGCGGGCTGCAAGTGGTCAGCGACGACGGCCCGCTGCTGGCGGCCATCGACGAGGCGCTCGCGGCGAACCCGGACGTCGCCGAGAAGATCCGGTCCGGCAAGGTCGCCGCGGCCGGCGCGATCGTCGGCGCCGTCATGAAGGCGACCCGCGGTCAGGCAGACGCCGCCCGCGTCCGCACGCTTCTGCTCGAGCGCCTCGGCATCCCCGAGTAAGGCCGGCCCGCCGGGTCAGGGCCGCAGCACGGCGTAGGCGCGGACCGGGAACGTGCCCATGCCGCGGACCGGGACCGGAGCCGCGTGCAGCTCGAACCCGTCGGCCGGGAGCTGGTCGAGCCGGGTCAGGTGCTCGAGCACCGGGATGCCCAGCCCGAGCAGCAGCGTGTGCACCGGCCGCTCGCCGTCCTTCCCGCTGTCGACGTTCAGCGAGTCGATCCCGACGAGCCCGGCGCCGTGGTCGACCAACCACTGCGCCGCGTCCCGGGTCAGGTGCGGCGCGTCCGGGCCGCCGTACGAGTCCTTGCGCCACTTGCGGTCCCACCCGGTCCGCACCAGCACGGCGCAGCCCGCGACGTCGACGGGACCGAACGCCGTACGGTCGATCGCCGGGCCGGCGCCGGTCGCGTCGACGACCACACCCGGCAACCCGGCGACCCGCTCCAGCGGGACGTCGGCCAGGTCGGCCGCACCGCGATGCCGGTGCGAGGGCGCGTCCAGGTACGTCCCGGTGTTGGCGATCATGTCGATGCGCCCGATCTGGAACTCGGTGCCGGGCGCGTACCGGCTCGTGGAGTCCTCCCACGACAGATAGTCCGAGATGCGCGGGACCGGCAGCCCCGGGTAGGTGACCATGCCGTCCTCGAGCACATGGGTGAGGTCGACGAGACGCGGGCGGTCGGTTCGTGTCATGCGCACACGCTGTGGGATCCGGGCCGGTGGCTGCAACCCGGCGCGGACACCCGGTAGCCGATCGGCGGGCGCCTGGCGCCCTAGGCCTCGTAGATGGTGCCGTCGGTCACGTGGATCGGGATGCTGGGCAGCGGCGACGGGGCCGGGCCGGACAGCACCGCGCCGGTCGACCCGTCGAACGACGAGGCGTGGCACGGGCAGAAGAACTGGCCCTGCTGGAACTCGACCTGGCACCCCGCGTGCGTGCACACGGCGCTGAACGCCTTGAACGTCCCCTGCGAGGGCTGGACGACGAACGCGGGCTGGCCGTTCGCGGGGTCGGTGAACTGCGCGGCCCCGCCGACGGGGACCTGCGAGGTCGGGCCGATCGCGGTGCCGGCCGTCGACGACCCGGACGGGCTGGGCGTGGCCGTCCCGCCCGAAGGTCCGGACGAGCCGCCGGTGGGCGCCAGGCCCGGCGCGGCGACGGCGCGGCGGTGCGCGTCGGCGGCGGCGGCACCGCCGAGGACCGCCGCGAGCCCGCCCAGCGTGGCCGCCAGAATGCCGGTCCGGACGACCGTCCGCCGCTCGACGGCCTGGGCCTGCGCCGCCGGGACGGGCCGACCGGGGCGCACCCCGAGCTGCTCGGCCGCCTGGGCCCGCAGCAGGGAGACCACGGAGAACCGGCCGCCGTCGCCCGCGAGCAGGATCGGCGTCCATGCGAAGACGAAGACGATGTCCGAGCCGAAGAAGTACGGCCGGGTGCTCCAGCTGACGGTGAGGAAGAACGACAGCGACAGCAGCAGGCCGCCCAGCGCCGCCAGCCGCGTCCACAGACCGAGCAGGACGCCGAGCCCGACCGCGAGCTCCCCGAACGCAATCGCCAGCCCGGTCACGAGCGATGCGTGGGCCGACAGCGAGACCAGCGGCCCGATCGGGCTGGTCTGCGCGGCCCGCTCCATCTGCGCCTGGACAGAGTTCGGCGAGGACGCGTCGAAGTACGTGGGGTCGGTCAGCTTGAGCACGCCGGCGTAGACGAACGTGACGCCGAGGAACAGGCGCAGCGGCAGCAGCACCCAGCCCGGGTCGCGCAGGCGTGGTGAGGTCCGGATCCGCTCGAAGAGCGAGTCGGGCGGCGGCCCCTTCCGGCCGGCGCTCACGCGCGGTCACCGCGCATCAGCCGCAGCGCCAGGGTCGGGCACGCGCTGACCGCGGCCCGCGCATGCCCGTAGGCGAGGCCGGGCACCGGACGCCGCACGATGGGGTACCCCCACTCGTCCAGGTCCACGACCTCCGGGACCAGCTCTGCGCACAGACCGTGCGCGCGGCACAGGATCGGGTCGACGTCGAGGGTCCAGCTCGGCGGCACGAACCCCGGTTGCAGCGTCATCGGGACACCAGCACTCCCCGGCCCGGCTGCAGCAGCGGCAGCCGCGGCGGCGCCGAGGCGTACGCGCACGGCCGGCCCGCCAGGTGCATCCGCACGTCGTTGCCGAACGCGCTGAGCGCGCTCCTGGCGAGCCGCACCGCACCGTCCGGGTGGGCGCACGCGCCGCGGCCGGGAATGGTGGCGAGCCGCCGCTCCAGGCGGCGGACTGCCGCGCTGTCGCTGATCGTGCTGCCTGCGGTGAGCGCGGCGAAGTCGGCGGCGATCGCCGGCAGGCCGAACATGCACGGTCCGCACTGACGGGCGGACTCCTCGGCGAGGTAGCGCAGCACGTGGGCCGTCTCCGCGATGCCGCAGGCCCGCGCCGGCAGCGCGATCACCGCGCTGACCCCGACCGACAGGCCCAGCGTGCCCAGCCCTTCGTGGCTGAACGGGACGAGACCGGCGGCCGGCATCGCCAGCCAGCCGCCCGAGTAGCCACCGACGAGCACGGCCTGCAGCGGCTCGGTCTCGCCACCGCCGGCGTCGACGACCTCGGTCAGGCTGACGCCGTACGGCACCTCGGCCACGCCGGGGCTGCGGACCGCGCCGTCGATCGTCACCAGCGCGGTGCCCGGCGACTCGCGCGTCCCGGCGGACCGGAACCAGTCGGCACCGAACCGTGCGACCAGGGCGAGCTGCGCGAGCGTCTCGAAGTTCCCGACGTACGTGGGCCGCTTGCCGACGCCGCTGTCGAAGACCCGCTGCCGCCGCCCGGTCGGCTTCGCCGCCCCGCCGTTCAGGTACGCGACGAGAGCCGACTCCTCGCTGGCCACGAAGTGCCCCGGCACGCCGACGACGCTCAGCTTGCGCCGGGTGCTGCGCTCCCTGGCCGCGCGACCGAGCTGGGTGAACGCGGTGGCGTTCGCGTCGACGCACAGGTACACGTCGTGGGCGCCGGTCGCGTGCGCGGCCAGCAGGGCGCCGTCGATGACCAGGTGCGGGGCCAGCTCGGTCAGCAGCCGGTCCTTCTTGCTGGCCGGCTCGCCCTCGCAGCCGTTGCCGACGACGACCGGGTGGCGGCGTCCGGACGCCACGACAGCCAGCTTGCGAGCGGTGGGGAACCCGGCGCCGCCACGGCCGCGCAGCCCGGCGCGGTCGATCTCGTCCACGAGCCGCTGTCGGCCGGCCCCGCCGCGGTAGTCCCGGAGCGGCAGCGGTCCGAACACGGTCTGGTGCTCGGCGTGGTCCTGGGCCCGTCCCGTGCCCGCCCACCCCGCGAGCAGCCGCCAGTCGCCGGTGGGAGGCGGCGGCCCGGACTCGACGAGGTGCCGGCTCTGCACGGGTGACGTCCGGCTCATCGGGCGACGGGGGAGGGTGACTGGCGGGCGAGCGTGTCGGGGTGGCTGGTCGCGGTCCGCACGGTGACTGCCACGGCCACCGCGAGCAGGCACACCAGGTCGATCGCGAGCACCCAGACCCGGCGACTGTCGGCGCCACCGACACCGAGACCGTGGACGAACGCGACCGGCCAGCACGCGTACGCGGTCAGGTGCACGACGCGCCAGGTCCGCAGCCCGATCCGGGCGCGCAGCAGGCTGGTGACGATCATCGCGATCACCAGGTCCAGCGCGACGGCGCCGAGTCCGACCCAGAACGCGCGGTACGGCGACGCGAACGGCAGCACCGCGTCCACCCAGCGCAGTCCGGCGTACGGGTCGATGACCGCTGTGGCGACGTGCACGGCGATGAAGCACACGCCGAGCAGCGACAGGTTGCGGTGCAGCGACGTCATCGCGAAACGGGGCCAGCCGGCGAGCGTGAGCCGGCCGGCACCGAGCAGTCCGAGGACCATCGTCGACGTCAGCAGCACGAGCGACACCAGGCCGGTCGCGCGGCTCGCGTACCACAGCGCCTGGTTCATGACCCGCTGGTGGGGGTCGGGGCCGGCGCGGGGGTGTACGTCGGCCGTGGCTGGGGCGCGACGGTATGGGTCGGCTTCGGTGCGGTCGTCCTGGTTCGGGTGGGGCGGGCCGAGGTCGGCGTGGTCTTGGGGGGTCGCAGCGACGGGGCCGAGGCCGACGGAGCGGGGGCGAGCGGCGCGGTGGTCGATGCCGGCGCGGCCACGCCGCTGGGCTGCGGGGCCGCCGGGGTGGAGCTGGCCGCTGCGGCGGAGGCGTCCGCGTGCGCGAGGAGGGTGCCGAGCAGGACCGCCGCGGCGGCTCCGACGCCGGCGCACGTCGCGGTGACCGTCGCGACGGCGCTGTGCGCCTGGTCGCGCGCGGTCTCGCGATGGCGCTGGTGGTGATCCACGCGAACTCCTCCTCCTCGGCTCGTTCGAGTGTCCGGGAGAAGCCTTGGAGGTTTCTGGGAGCCGGGTGGCGACCGGGGCGCCCGGCGATCGGAGAGGATGGGCCCGTGGCCGAGGCGATGACGGGCGTCGTACGCCTCCTGCTGGTCGAGGACGACCGCTCCCTGGCCGGCCTGCTCACCGACCTGCTGAGCGGTGAGGGCTACTCCGTCGACCACGCGCCGGACGGCCAGCGCGGCCTGCACCTGGGCCTGACCCGCTCCTACGACGTGATGGTGATGGACCGCGGGCTGCCGTCGATCGACGGGCTCGACCTGATAGCCCGGCTACGCAGCCGGGGGGTGACCACGCCCATGCTCGTGCTGTCTGCCCTCGGCAACCCCTCCGACCGGGTCGAGGGCCTGGACGCGGGCGCCGAGGACTACCTGAGCAAGCCGTTCGACGTCGAGGAGCTCCTGGCCCGGCTGCGCGCCCTGCGCCGCCGCCACGCGGACACCTCGCGGAGCCTGCTGCTGCCCGGCGGCCGCCTTGACCTGGACAGCCGTCAGGTCCTGTCCGGGCCGGTCGGCGACGCGCAGGCGCACCGTGCCGCCGTCCAGCTGTCCGAACGCGAGTGCGGCCTGCTCGCGACGCTGGCGGGACGGCCGAACCGCGTCTTCGGCCGGGGCGAGCTGCGTGGGCTGGTGTTCGAGGACGCCGAGAGCGAGGTCGTCATCGACACGTACGTCCACTACCTGCGTCGCAAGCTCGGGCGCGGCATCGTCCGGACGATCCGCGGCCGCGGCTACCAGCTGGGCCACCTTTGACGACCGGGATGACCCTCGGCCCGCCGCCGCGCTCGCTGCGCCGTGACTCGGTCCGGCTGGCCGTGCAGATCGCCGGCCTGATCGCGCTCGTCGTGCTCACGCTCGAGGCGGTCGCGCTGGTCGTGGTGCTGCGCAGCCAGAGCGGCGCCGAGCGCGACCTGCTGCGCCAGACGGTCGCCAGGGCGGACGACGTCACCGACCCGCCGGCGGGGGCGTGGCTGACGATCAGGACGCCGACGAAGGAATTGAGCTCGCGCGGCCTTCCGCGCGGGTTCCCCGACCGGGCGGCGATGGTCGCCGCCGCCGCGGGGGCGGAGCAGACCGGCACGACCGAGGTGGACGGCCGCGAGTACCTCGTGGTGACCGCTGCGCGCGGGTCGTCGGTGGTGCAGGGTGTGCTCGACCTGTCCGCGGACCGGGCCGAGCGCGACCGGCTGGCGCTGGCCCTCGGCGTCAGCGGCGTGCTCGGCCTCGCGCTGGCCGCGGCGGCCGGAGTCTTCCTGGCTGTCCGGGCCATGCGGCCGACTGCTCAGGCGCTGGCCCTGCAGCGGCGGTTCGTGGCCGACGCGAGCCACGAGCTGCGCACGCCGCTGACCCTGCTCAGCACCCGGGCGCAGCTGGTCCGTCGGGACGTCCGCGCCGGGGCCGACGCCGCCGTCGTGGCGGGCGAGGTCGACGGCCTGGTCGCCGACGCACGGAACCTGGCGAGCGTCCTCGAGGACCTGCTCGTCGCGGCCGACCCGCGCAGCAGCAGGCGGCTCGAGCGGGTGGACGTGGGCCGGCTCGCCGTGGACGTGGCCGCGGCCGCAGCGGCCTCGGCGCGTGCCCAGGGCGTGCAGGTCGTCTGCGAGGTGGACGGGGACACCGTGGTGCAGGACGCATCGACGACTGCGCTGCGCCGGGCGCTGACGGCACTGGTCGACAACGCGGTCCGGCACGCGGCTGGACAGGTGGCTGTCGGCGTGCAGGGAACCGGGACGCAGGTCGTGGTCCAGGTGCGCGACGACGGGCACGGGATCGAGCCCGACCTGCTGCCCCGGCTGTTCGAGCGGTTCGAGTCCTCACCGGCGCCCGGCGCGGCCAGAACCGGCTACGGGCTGGGCCTGGCCCTGGTGAGCGAGGTCGCCGCGGGGCACGGGGGCACGGTCACGGCCCGCAACCTTGACCGGTCGGCGGACGCTGCCGCGGCCGGTGGCGCGGTGCTGGAGCTGTCGCTGCCCAGGGCCGGGTCGCGCCGGCGCCGCTGACCCTCATCCGCCGTCCGGCGGGTCGTGCTTGGACGGGCGGATCGCGAAGACTGAGATCAGCAGGCTGCCGACCAGGGTGCAGCCGACCCAGAGCAGGGCGCCGACGACGAAGGCTCGCCCCCAGCTGCCGGTGACCAGGTAGAAGAGCGGGATGGTCACGATCGGCTGCCACAGGATCAGCCCGAACGCGACCTGCACCCACCAGGGCGTGTCCTTGACCCGGCTGGACAGGCGCGGGCCGCGCTGCCCGGCCAGCGACCCGCCGCCGAACGCCGCGGCCGCTCCCATGAACATCGTGAAGATCCCGTTGTGCTGCAGGCTCTTGCCCGCGCCGACGACGTCGTCCGGGTCCGGACGTTGCGGTGCCGGCGGCTGGTCCACGCCTCGAAGCATGCCCCATCGGCGCGGGCGACGTTGATTTGCTCTTCAACCACCTGCGAGGTAGGACGTCACCATGGAGTACACCCACCTCGGCCGCACCGGCCTGTCCGTCAGCCGCCTGTGCCTGGGCACCATGAACTTCGGCCCGGAGACGACCGAGCCGGACTCGCACGCGATCATGGACCGCGCTCACGAGCACGGCATCAACTTCTTCGACACGGCGAACGTGTACGGCTGGCGTCGCGGCGAGGGCTGGACCGAGCAGATCATCGGGAACTGGTTCGCGACCGGCGGCGGACGGCGCGAGCGCACAGTGCTGGCCACCAAGCTGTACGGCGACATGGGCGACTGGCCCAACGACGGCCGGCTCTCGGCGCTGAACATCCGCCGTGCCTGCGACGCCTCGCTGCGACGGCTGCAGACGGACTACATCGACCTGTACCAGATGCACCACGTCGACCGGGCCACGCCGTGGGACGAGATCTGGGAGGCGATGGAGGTCCTGCGCGCGCAGGGCAAGATCCTCTACGTCGGGTCGTCGAACTTCGCCGGGTGGCACATCGCGCAGGCGCAGGAGGCGGCGCGGAACCGCCACTTCCTCGGGCTGGTCAGCGAGCAGTCCATCTACAACCTGGTCAACCGCGCGGTCGAGCTCGAGGTGCTCCCGGTCGCCGAGCACTACGGGCTCGGCGTGATCCCGTGGTCGCCGTTGAACGGCGGCCTGCTCGGCGGCGTGATCCGCAAGGAGAAGGACACCAGCCGGCGCAACTCGGGCCGTGCGCACGACGCACTGGAGACCTTGCGACCGCAGATCGAGCAGTACGAGGACCTGTGTGCCGAGATGGGCGAGGAGCCGGCGCACGTGGGGCTGGCGTGGCTGCTGACGCGTCCCGCGGTGACGGGCCCGATCATCGGTCCGCGCACCGCGGAGCAGCTCGACGGGTCGCTGCGGGCGGTCGAGCTGCAGCTGGCCGAGAAGGTGCTGACGCGGCTCGACGAGATCTTCCCCGGTCACCGTACGGCGCCGGAGGACTACGCCTGGTAGGCGACCGACCCCGATGGTGGATCGCCACCGCCGGAGCCCTTACGGTGACCGGCCATGACGGCTCGGCACATGCCCCGCACCGCAGTGGCGTCGGCGGCCCTGCTGCTGGCCGGCGCGGCCTTGGTGGCAGTGGGGCCCGCCGCGGTCGCGGCCGCACCCGTGGTGTGCCCGGCACCGGGCGGACCGGGCGGCACGCTCAGCGGGGTGGTCGACCGCTACTACCCGGGCGTCGGCACCTCGGCCGCAGGAGCGACGTCGATCGACGTGGGCGCCGGGGCGGGCGCGGCGACCCCGGTTGCCGCCGGCGACGTGCTGCTCGTGCTCCAGGTGCAGGACGCGCAGTTCGACTCGTCGAACACCGGCTCCTACGGTCACGGCGGCGCGCCCGCCGACCCGGCCGCCGGCTTCACCGCCCTCGGCGCGACCGGTTCGTACGAGTACGTCACGGCGACGTCGGCCGTGACGGCGGGCGCGGTACAGGTCAAGGGCGCCGGTCCCGGCGGCGGCCTGCTGCACACGTACACGGAGGCGGCCGCGACGGGTGCCCGGGGCCGGCGCACGTTCGAGGTGGTGCGGGTGCCGTCCTACACGACGGCGACCACCAGCCCGGGCCTGACCGCGTTGCCGTGGAACGGTTCGGTCGGTGGCGTGCTGGCCCTCGACGTGTCGGCCACGCTGACGCTGGCGGGGACGGTGAGCGTCGACGGGCTCGGCTTCCGCGGCGCTCCCGGTATCCAGCGCGGCGGCGCCCCGGGGCACAGCGCGGCGGACACCGCGGTGAGCGCCACCGCCGGCGTGCACGGCAACAAGGCCGAGGGCATCGCCGGGACGCCACTGGGGACCACCGCCGGTGACGCGTACCCGGGCGGTGACGCCGCGCGCGGGGCGCCGGGGAACGCGGGCGGTGGCGGCACGGACGCGGACCCGGCCGCGAACGACGAGAACTCCGGCGGTGGTGGCGGTGGCAACGGCGGCCGCGGCGGGATGGGTGGCAACTCCTGGAACTCCGACCAGGCGACCGGTGGCTGGGGCGGTGCCCCGGTGCCGGCAGCCGGTGACCGGGCCGTGCTGGGTGGCGGCGGTGGTGCCGGGACCGCGAACAACTTCCCCGACCCGGCGGCGGCCGGTGCGGCCGGCGGTGGTGCCGTGCTGGTCCGTTCCGGCCGGGTCGCCGGCGTCGGCACCTTCACGGCGAACGGGTCCGACGCCTACCAGCTGACGCCGAACGACGGCGGGGGCGGTGGTGGCGCCGGCGGCACGATCGTGCTCTCGGCGGTCAGCGGTGGGCTGGCCGCCGCCACGCTGCACGCCAACGGTGGGGCGGGCGGCGACGCGTGGGCGACGCAGCCACCGGGAGCCGGCGACATCGCGGCGCACGGCCCCGGCGGTGGCGGTGGCGGCGGCACGGTGCTGACCTCGTCCGCGGCGGGCGCGGTGACGGTGGCCGGCGGCGCGCACGGAACGACCACGACGGCCGCTCTGACGTACGGCTCGACCGCGGGGCAGCCGGGGCACGTGGGCCTGGCCGGGTCCGTCGGCATCCCCGCCGCGGCCGCCTGCGCGGACCTGTCGATCGCGAAGGCCGGGGCCGCGACCGCGGTCGGTGGCACCCAGGTGGCGTACCGGCTGACCGTCCGCAACCTCGGCAACGTGACAGCCGCCCCGGTGACGGTGACCGACACCCTCGCCGTGGGTGTGACGTTCGTGTCGGCCAAGGGTTCGGGCTGGACCTGCACGCACTCCGGCGACGTCTCCGTGACGTGCAGGCGGGCGGCGCTCGCCGTCGGGACCGCCCCTGTCGTCACCGTCGTGGTGCAGACACCGCCGGCGGACTCGACGCTCACCGACTCGGCCGCCGTGTCGTCGCCGACCTCGGACCCCGACCCGTCGAACAACTCCGCGTCCGCGACGACCACGACGACCGCGCCGCCGATGCTGTCGGACACCGGGGCCTCCGTGGCCGGCCCGGCCCTGCTCGGGCTCGGCCTGCTCGCGGCCGGTCTGCTGCTGCTCGCGGCGGCGGAGGGTGCCGTCAGGAGAGGCCGTCGCTAGCCGGTGTTGCGCAGTCCGGCGGCGATCCCGTTGACGCTGAGCAGGAGGGCGCGGCGCAGGTCGGCGTCCGGGTCGTCGTCCGCGCGCAGCCGTTGCAGCAAGGACACCTGCAGCAGGTGCAGCGGCTGGAGGTAGGCGTCGCGCACCTGCAGCGTCCGGCGCAGCCCGGGCATCGCGCCGAGCAGCCGGTCCTCCCCGGTGAGCCGGAGCACCTCGTCCACCGTGCGCGCGTGCTCGGCCACGACGAGGTCGAACGGGTCGCGCAGGTGGGCGGGCACCAGGGCTTCGACGTAGCCGCGGGCGACGTCCAGGTCGGTCTTGACCAGCGTCATCTCCACGTTCGACAGGAACGTGCGGAAGAAGTGCCAGTCCGCCTGCATCTGCTCGAGCACGTCGCCCAGGCCCGCCTCGTGCGCGGCCGCCAGTCCGCTGCCGACCCCGTACCAGCCGGGCACCACCTGGCGGGACTGCGTCCACCCGAACACCCAGGGGATGGCCCGAAGGCCGTCCAGGCCCGCGCCGCTGTCCGGGCGGCGGGACGGCCGCGACCCCAGCTGCAGCGAGCCGAGCTGGTCGGTGGGGGTCGCCGCGAAGAAGTACTCGGTCAGGTCCGGGTGCTCGACCAGACGCCGGTAGGCCGCGTACGCGGCCCCGGACATCACGTCCATCGCGGCGTCGAAGCGGGCCAGGGTTGCCGGGTCGCTGCGTGCGCTCCGGTGCAGGACGGTCGCCTCCAGCGCGCCCGCGACGGTGAGCTCCAGGTTCTCCCTGGCCAGCGCGGGCAACGCGTACTTGTCGGAGATGACCTCGCCCTGCTCGGTCAGCTTGACCGCGCCGTCGAGCGTGCCCCACGGCAGGGCGAGCAGCGCGTCGCGGGTCGGGCCACCGCCGCGTCCGACGGTCCCGCCGCGGCCGTGGAAGAACACCAGCCGCACACCGTGCCGGGCCGCGACGGTCCGCAGCCGGCGCTGCGCCAGGTGGATCTCCCACTGGGCGGTGGTGATGCCGGCCGCCTTGTTCGAGTCGCTGTAGCCGAGCATCACCTCCTGCTCGTCGCCGCGCAGCCGGACGAGCTCGCGGTAGGACGGGTCGGCGAGCAGGTCCTCGAGCACCCCGTCGGCGCCGCGCAGCTCCTCGACCGTCTCCAGCAACGGGACGAACCCGAGCCGGGCCACACCGCCGTGCAGGTCCACCAGCCCGGCCTCGCGGGCGAGTACCACCGCGGCCAGCACGTCGTCCGCGCCACGGGTCATCGAGACGATGTACGTCGGCACGGACGCGGGACCGAACCGGTCCTGGGCCGCGCGGACCGCGCCGAACACCTCGAAGGTGCGCGCGTCGTCGCCGCTGAGCGGCACCGGCGTACCGGCGAGCGGGCGCCGGCTGGCCAGCTCTCGGCGCAGCAGCGCGAGCCGGTGCTCGCGGGGCAGGTCCAGGTACCGCCAGCCCTGCTCGCCTAGGCGGTCGACCAGCACGCCCACCGCCGCGTGGTGCGCGTCGGCGTGCTCGCGGATGTCCATCGCGGCCAGCTGCAGCCCGGTCGCCGCCACCACCCGGACGACCCGCTCGAGGGTGCCGTGCGCGGCGAACCCGCCGCGGTGCTCGAGCAGGGACTCGCGCAGCAGCATGAGGTCGGCGAGCAGCCCTTCCGTCCCGGCGTAGTCGCGGTCCGGCCGGTGCGGGCCACCCGAGGCCAGCCGCGACCGGGTGTTCACCAGCTTGGCCTGGATGCAGGTGGTCTTGAGCCGGTAGGGCTCCTCGGCGTTGAGGCGCAGGTAGCGCGGGTCGATCTCCGGGAGCGCGGCCAGGTCGGCGGCCAGCGACTGCTCGAGGGCGGTCGACACCCCGACCAGCCGGGTCGATGACGACAGCTCCTGCCGGAGCTCGCCGACCGCGTCGAGGGCCACCCGCAGCGCGTGCTCGTGCTGCAGCTCGAGGACCCGCAGCGACGCGTCCGCGGTGACGTTGGGGTTGCCGTCCCGGTCGCCGCCGATCCAGGTGCCGAAGGACAGCGGCCGGGCGGTGGGCGCCAGCCCGACGTCGAGGCGGGCCAGGATGTCGGCGAGCTCCTCGAGCACGTCCGGCACCGCGCTGCGGGCGAGCTCCTCGAGGTAGTAGACGGCGTTGCGCGCCTCGTCCAGCACGTCCGGCCTGGCCACCCGCAGGTCGTCGGACTGCCACAGCAGCTCCACCACCTCGGCCAGCCGTCGGTCGGTGCGCGGTCCCGGCTCGTCGTCCAGGAGCTCGGCGACCCGTCGCAGCTTGGCCAGCGTCGTGCGGCGGGCCGCCTCGGTGGGGTGCGCGGTGAACACCGGCCGCACGTCAAGCCGCTCGACCGCCCCGACGAGATCGGCCCGGTCGATCGCGCCGTCGTCCAGCGCCTGCTGCAGCGTCACGCCGACGCGGGCGAGCCAGCCGCCCCGCTCGCGCCGCTGCCTGGCCAGCTCGCGGCCGCGGTGCACCTGCTCGGTGACGTTCGCGAGGTGGAAGTACGTGGCGAACGCCCGGACCAGCCGGCCCGCGGTGGCCACGTCCACCCCTGCGAGCAGCTTCTCGGCGGCCTGGGGGTCGTCGCGGCTGAGCGTGCGCACGGACTCGACCAGCTCGAGCAGGGCCGAGCCCTCCTGGCGGGCGAGGGTGTCGCCGAGCAGCGTGCTCAGCCTGCGGATGTCGGCGCGCAGGTCGTGGCTGTCGAGGGAGTCGTCGAAGGACGGGTCTGGATCGGGCACGGTCGGCGCTTCCGGTCGGGGACGGATGCGGACGCCGTCGTCCGTGCGGCCAGGATACGCAGGCGGCGGGAGCGGTCGGCCGGCCCGGGCACGACCCGCTTGTGGTGGGGTGGGGCCGTGACCGTGGTCTGGCTGCCGTTCCACCTCGACCCGGACCGGCTGCCGGCCGGTCTTCGCGCCGACCGCTGGGACGGCACCGGTCCCTGGCCGGGATCGGTCGACGAGGTGGAGCTGTACGTGCTCCCGTACATGACCGGTCGGACGGCGCTCGAGCCGCTCCCGGCGCTGCGTTCGCTGCGGGTCATGCAGACCCTGACGGCCGGGTACGACGACGTCCTCGGCGCTCGGCCGCCGGGTGTGCTGCTGTGCAACGCCCCCGGCGTGCACGACGCCTCGACCGCCGAGCTCGCGGTCACCCTGACGCTGGCCGCCCTGCGCGGCGTCCCCGGATTCGTCCGGGCGGCCGGGGAGCACCGGTGGGCACCGTTGCGGCGGCCGGCACTGGCCGACCGGCGGGCGCTCGTCGTCGGCTTCGGCGGCGTCGGTCGTGCGGTGGCGCGCCGGCTCGAGCCGTTCGAGGTCGAGGTGGTCCCGGTCGCCGCAACGGCCAGGGACACCCCGGCCGGACCGGTGCACGGGATCGAGGAGCTGCCGGTCCTGCTTCCCGCGGCGGATGTCGTCGTGCTCTGCGTCCCGCTCACCGACGCGACCCGCGGGCTGGCCGACGCCCGGTTCCTGGCTGCGATGAAAGACGGTGCGCTGCTCGTCAACGTGTCCCGCGGCCCGGTGGTCGGCACGGACGCGTTGCTGGCCGAGCTGCGGACCGGGCGGATCACCGCCGCGCTGGATGTCACCGACCCCGAGCCGCTGCCTCCGGAGCACCCGCTGTGGGACGTGCCCGGGCTGCTGCTCAGCCCTCACGTCGGCGGCAACACCAGCGCGTTCGAGCCGCGGGCCGAACGGTTCGTCGTGGACCAGCTGGGCCGGTTCGCCGCGGGGGAGCCGCTGGTCGGGGTCGTCGCCGGCGATCCCTGACCGGCCGGGGGTGGGCGCTGTCGGTGCGGGGTACGAGACTGGCGGCAGGCCCCGAGCGAAAGGGTGAGGACATGTCCAGGGAGTCATTGGTCGTCGTCGGTACCAAGAAGGGCCTGTTCGTGCTCCGGGGCGACCCGGGCAGCGGTCGCTGGGACGTCGACGGCCCGTTGCTCGGCGCCGGCTCCGTCTACGGCGTGGGCATCGACACCCGCGGCGCGGCCCCGCGGATCCTGGCCGGGACGAACAGCGAGCACTGGGGCCCGTCGGTGACCTGGTCCGACGACCTCGGCCGCACGTGGGACGAGCCCGACCGTGCCCCGCTGGCCTTCCCTGCGGACACCGGCGCGGCGCTGGTCCGGGTGTGGCAGCTGCAGCCGGCCGGCGTCGACGAGCCCGGCGTGGTCTGGGCCGGCACCGAGCCGGGGGCGCTGTTCCGGTCGGCGGACGGCGGCGAGACCTACTCGCTGGTGCGGGCGCTGTGGGACCACCCCGAACGCCCCCGCTGGCAGGCCGGTTTCGGCGGGCAGGCCGTGCACACCGTGCTGGTGAACCCCGACGACGGCGACCGGGTGCTGGTAGCCGTGTCGGCCGGCGGCGTGTACGTCACCGAGGACGGCGGGGACAGCTGGAGCTCGAGCAACACCGGCATCCGGGTCAGCTTCGGGCCCGACGAGTACCCGTCGTTCGGCCAGTGCGTGCACAAGGTCGACCGCAGCCCCGGTCGGCCCGAGCAGCTGTTCCTGCAGAACCACGGCGGGGTCTACCGCAGCGACGACTCGGGGACGAGCTGGCACCCGGTGGAGAACGGGTTGCCGGCCACCTTCGGCTTCCCGGTCGTGGCGCACCCCAACCGGCCCGGCACCGCGTACGTCTTCCCGGTCGTGGCCGACGCCTTCCGGATGCCGCCGGACGGGTCCGGCCGGGTCTTCCGGACCACCGACGCGGGTGAGTCGTGGCAGCCGTCCGGCGTCGGGCTGCCGGCCGAGGGGTTCTGGTCGCTGCCGCTGCGCGACGCGTTCAGCAGCGACTCCGGCGAGCCGCTGGGCCTGTACCTGGGCACCCGCTCGGGCGAGGTCTGGGCCAGCGGCGACGCTGGGGACACCTGGTCGCAGGCGGTGGCGCACCTGCCCGACGTCCTCACCGTGCGCGCGACGGTGCTGTCGGCGGCGTGAGCGTCGACCTGGTGCTGCCCGGCGCGCTGGCCGAGCTGGTCCCGGGCGGTGGTCGCCGGCTGACGCTCGAGGTGACCGAGCCCGGGACGCTCGGCGCGTTGCTGAACGACCTCGCCCTGCGGTGGCCGGCGCTGGAGCGACGGCTCCGGGACGAGCAGGGCGAGCTGCGTCGGCACGTGAACCTCTACGTCGACGGCGACGACGTCCGGGCCGGCCTCGGGCAGGCGTACCCGCTCCACCCGGGTGCCGAAGTCCTCGTGCTGCCCTCCATCGCCGGCGGCTGACCTCCTTCGTGGTCCGCTCTCGTAGGCTGCGCGCATGAGCGACACGGACGGCACCGGCTCGACCCTGACCGACGCGGCCCGCGCGATGAAGCCCCGCAGCGTGGACGTCACCGAGGGGATGGAGCGGGCGGCCGCGCGCGGCATGCTGCGCGCCGTCGGCATGGGCGACGAGGACTTCGACAAGCCGCAGGTCGGTATCGCGTCGTCGTGGAACGAGATCACCCCCTGCAACCTCAGTCTCGACCGGCTGGCCAAGAGCGCCAAGGAGGGCGTGTTCGCAGCCGGTGGGTACCCCTTGGAGTTCGGCACGATCTCGGTCTCGGACGGGATCTCGATGGGCCACGAGGGGATGCATTTCTCCCTCGTCTCGCGCGAGGTCATCGCGGACAGCGTCGAGACCGTGCTGCAAGCCGAACGGCTGGACGGTGCGGTGCTGCTGGCCGGTTGCGACAAGTCCCTGCCCGGCATGCTCATGGCCGCCGCCCGGCTCGACCTGGCAGCGGCGTTCCTGTACGCCGGCTCGACGATGCCCGGCCGGCTCGGCGACCGGGACGTCACGATCATCGACGCGTTCGAGGCGGTCGGGGCGTGCGCCCGCGGGCTGATCACGCGCGCGGAGGTCGACGCGATCGAGCGGGTCATCTGCCCGGGCGAGGGAGCCTGCGGCGGGATGTTCACCGCGAACACCATGGCGTCCGCCGCCGAGGCGCTGGGCATG
Organism: uncultured Actinomycetota bacterium; assembly: GCA_963711005.1. Lineage (GTDB taxonomy): Bacteria > Actinomycetota > Actinomycetes > Prado026 > Prado026 > CAVQCJ01. The sequence continues at coordinate 436,463 of CAVQCJ010000004.1, forward strand.
TCCCTGCCCGGGTCGGCCGCGCCGCCGGCCGTGGACCGGCGCCGGGACGGCTTCGCCCGGCGTTCCGGCCAGGCCGTGATCGAGATGCTCGCGCACGGGATCACCGCCCGGCAGATCATGACCAGGGCGGCGTTCGAGAACGCGATCGCAGTGGTGATGGCCCTCGGCGGCTCGACCAACGCCGTGCTTCACCTGCTGGCCATCGCCGACGAGGCGCGGGTTGACCTCCGCCTGGACGACTTCAACCGGATCGGCGACCGGGTGCCGCACCTGGCCGACGTCAAGCCGTTCGGACGGTTCGTGATGACCGACATCGACCGGGTGGGCGGCATCCCGGTCGTCATGAAGGCGCTGCTGGACGCCGGCCTGCTGCACGGCGACGCGCTCACCGTGACCGGCCGGACGGTGGCCGAGAACCTCGCGGAGCTCGACCCGCCCGACCCGGACGGCGAGATCATCCGGGCGATGTCCGCACCCCTGCACCGCACCGGCGGGCTGACCGTTCTCCGCGGGTCGATGGCTCCGGACGGTGCGGTGGTCAAGACGGCCGGCTTCGACGCGGACGTGTTCGAGGGACCGGCCCGCGTGTTCGACCGCGAGCAGCCGGCGATGGCCGCCGTCGAGGCGGGCGCCATCGAACCGGGCGACGTCGTGGTCATCCGCTACGAAGGCCCCAAGGGCGGCCCGGGCATGCGCGAGATGCTGGCCATCACCGCGGCGATCAAGGGCGCCGGGCTGGGCAAGGACGTGCTGCTGATCACCGACGGCCGCTTCTCCGGCGGCACCACCGGGCTGTGCATCGGGCATGTCGCGCCGGAGGCGGCGGACGCCGGGACGATCGCCTTCGTCCGCGACGGCGACCGGGTGCGGGTGGACATCGCCGCCCGCACCATCGACCTGCTGGTCGACGACGGCGAGCTCGCGGCCCGCGCGCAGGGGTACGTGCCGCCGCCGCCGCGCTACACCCGTGGCGTGCTCGCCAAGTACGCCAAGCTCGTGGGGTCGGCGGCGGGCGGTGCCGTCTGCGGGTGAGCACCGCGCGTCCAGCCGGTGATCTCGAATGGCGAGACACGCGTCTCGCCTGCTTGACGGGGCCGCAGCCCGGTGCGACCGTACGTCCATGCGCCCAGGCATCGTCGTACTCGTGGAGCGCGCCGGCTGACGTCCCAGCCAGCGCGCAGCCCCTCCGAGCCCTTCGTGGGCCGAGGGGCTTTTGTGTACCCGTAGCAGGTCCTTCGCAGTGCACCCAACCTGACCCGAGGAAGAACCGCCGATGAGCGAGCAGATCACCGGAGCCCAGGCCCTGGTCGCCGCCCTGGAGCAGGCCGGTGCCGAGGTCGTCTTCGGCATCCCCGGCGGGGCGATCCTGCCGGCGTACGACCCGCTGTTCGACTCGCGGCTGCGCCACATCCTGGTCCGCCACGAGCAGGGCGCCGGGCATGCGGCCGAGGGGTACGCGGCGGCGACCGGACGGGTCGGCGTGTGCATGGCGACATCGGGACCCGGGGCGACGAACCTGGTGACGCCGCTGGCGGACGCGTACATGGACTCGGTGCCGATGGTCGCGGTCACCGGGCAGGTGCCCAGCGCGTCGATCGGGACCGACGCCTTCCAGGAGGCGGACATCCGGGGGATCACGTTCCCGGTCACCAAGCACAACTTCCTGGTCACCGACGCGGCCGAGATCCCGCGCCGGATCGCCGAGGCGTTCCACATCGCCGCCACCGGCCGCCCGGGGCCGGTGCTCGTCGACATCTCCAAGGACGCGCTGCAGGCGGCCACCACGTACCTGTGGCCGCAGACGCTGGACCTGCCCGGCTACCGGCCGGTGACCCGCCCGCACGGCAAGCAGGTGCGCGAGGCGGCGCGGATGATCCTGGAGGCGCGCCGACCCGTCCTGTACGTGGGCGGCGGGGTGATCCGCGCGCAGGCCTCCGCCGAGCTGAAGGTGCTGGCCGAGCTCACCGGCATGCCGGTGGTCACCACGCTGATGGCCCGCGGCGCGTTCCCGGACAGCCACCCGTTGCACCTGGGCATGCCCGGAATGCACGGCTCGGTCGCGGCGGTGGGCGCGCTGCAGAAGAGCGACCTGCTGATCACGCTCGGCGCGCGGTTCGACGACCGCGTGACCGGCAAGCTTTCGACGTTCGCGCCCGGCGCCAAGGTCGTGCACGCGGACATCGACCCGGCGGAGATCTCCAAGAACAGGCTGGCCGACGTGCCCATCGTCGGCGACTGCCGGGAGGTGATCGCCGACCTCGTGGTCGCGCTGCAGGCCGAGCTCGAGGCCGGTCGGTCGGTCGACTACGCCGCCTGGTGGCGCCAGCTCGACGCGATGCGCACGACGTACCCGCTGGGCTACGACGCCGACCCGCCCGGCGGCGAGACCGCCCCGCAGTACGTCATCGAAAGGCTCGGCGCGATCGTCGGGCCGGAGGCGATCTACTGCGCCGGCGTCGGGCAGCACCAGATGTGGGCGGCGCAGTTCATCCGGTACGAGAAGCCGCGCAGCTGGATCAACTCCGGGGGGCTCGGCACGATGGGCTTCGCGGTGCCGGCGGCGATGGGGGCGAAGGTCGGGCGGCCGGACACGACCGTCTGGGCCGTCGACGGCGACGGGTGCTTCCAGATGACGAACCAGGAGCTGGCCACCTGCGCGATCAACGACATCCCGATCAAGGTCGCGGTGATCAACAACGGGACGCTCGGGATGGTCCGGCAGTGGCAGACGCTCTTCTACGGCAGCCGCTACTCGAACACGGACCTGCACTCGCGGCGCATCCCCGACTTCGTGAAGCTCGCGGACGCGTACGGGTGCGTGGGGCTGCGCTGCGAGAACGCCGCCGACGTGGACGCGACGATCGAGAAGGCGATGGCGGTCGACGACCGCCCGGTGGTCGTGGACTTCACCGTGCACCAGGACGCGATGGTGTGGCCGATGGTCGCCGCCGGGACGAGCAACGACGACATCATGGTCGCCCGCGACATGGCGCCCGTGTGGGACAGGGGGGCCGAGTGATGAGCAGGCACACGTTGTCGGTGCTGGTCGAGGACCAGCCGGGGGTCCTGGCCCGCATCGCGGGGCTGTTCTCCCGGCGCAGCTTCAACATCGAGTCGCTCGCGGTCGGGCCGACCGAGCACCCAGGCATCTCGCGGATCACGATCGTCGTGAACGTGGACGAGCACCCGCTCGAGCAGGTCACCAAGCAGCTCAACAAGCTCGTCAACGTGATCAAGATCGTCGAGCTGGAGCCCGCGCACTCCGTGCAGCGCGAGCTGATGCTCGTGAAGGTCCGGGCCGACCTGGAGACCCGTTCGCACGTGCTGGAGACGGTGCAGCTGTTCCGGGCCAAGGTGGTGGACGTGTCCGCCGACGCCGTCACCGTCGAGGCCACCGGGAACGCCGACAAGCTCGAGGCGCTGCTGCGCGTGCTCGAGCCGTTCGGGGTGCGCGAGCTCGTGCAGTCCGGGATGGTCGCCCTGGGGCGCGGCGGTCGCTCGATCACGGACCGGTCACTGCGCGCCATCGACAAGCCTGCCTGAGCCGCCCGACCCGCCAGCCCGACCCGCCAGCAACCACACGAAGGAGACCACGCTCGTGGCCGAGATGTTCTACGACGCAGACGCCGACCTGTCGGTGATCCAGAACCGGAGCGTGGCGGTCCTGGGCTACGGGAGCCAGGGCCACGCCCACGCGCAGTCCCTGCGCGACTCCGGCGTCGACGTCCGGGTCGGGCTCAAGGCGGACTCCAAGAGCCGGGCCAAGGCGGAGGCGGACGGCCTGCGCGTGGTGACGCCGTTCGAGGCGTGCGAGGAGGCCGACGTGGTCATGGTGCTCGCGCCGGACCCGGTCCAGCGGCACCTGTACGCGCAGGCGGTCGAGCCCAACCTCGTGGACGGCGACGCGCTGTTCTTCGGGCACGGCTTCAACATCCGGTTCGGCTACATCAAGCCGCCCGCCGGCGTCGACGTCGCGATGGTCGCGCCGAAGGGTCCCGGTCACCTGGTCCGGCGCGAGTACGTCGCCGGGCGCGGGGTGCCGGTGATCGTGGCGGTCGAGCAGGACCCGACCGGTGGTGCCTGGCCGCTCGCCCTGTCGTACGCGAAGGGGATCGGGGGCCTGCGCGCCGGCGGCATCCGGTCGACGTTCACGGAGGAGACCGAGACCGACCTCTTCGGCGAGCAGGCGGTGCTCTGCGGCGGCGCGTCCGCGCTGGTGCAGGCCGGCTTCGAGACGCTCGTGGACGCCGGCTACCAGCCGGAGGTGGCCTACTTCGAGTGCCTGCACGAGCTCAAGCTGATCGTGGACCTCATGTACGAGGGCGGCATCGCCAAGCAGCGCTGGTCGGTGTCCGACACGGCCGAGTACGGCGACTACGTCTCCGGTCCGCGCATCATCGACGACCACGTCAAGGAGAGCATGAAGGCGGTGCTCGCCGACATCCGCAGCGGGGCCTTCGCCCAGCGGTTCATCGACGACCAGGACGCCGGCGCACCGGAGTTCAAGGCGCTGCGGGCCAAGGGCGAGGCGCACCCGATCGAGGCGACGGGTCGCGAGCTGCGCAAGCTCATGGCCTGGGTGGACAGCGACGACGACTACGTCGAGGGCACCGCGGCCCGCTGAGCCGCGGACACCGACGACAGCCGGACGGACCGGCCCCTCGGGGCCGGTCCGTCCGTGTGCTGCCGGTCAGCCTGCGTTGATGACGCGGACGCGGTGGTTGTTGCGGTCGACGACCCAGATGTTGCCCTGCGCGTCGACAGCGGTCGAGGCCGGCCGCTGCCAGGTCGAGAAGACCGGCGGGCCGCCGTCCCCGACGTAGCCGAACTGCCCGGTCCCGGCGAGCGTGCTGATCAGGCCGTCCTGGACCAGCCGGACCCGGTCGTTGTTGACCTCGCTGATCAGCAGGGCGCCGTTGGGCATCAGGTCGACGTAGCACGGCTTGTGCAGGCCGGCCTGGTCGGCCGGACCGCCGTCGCCGTTCGCGGTGGGGATCCCGATCCCGGCGAACGTGTCGATCACGCCGGTCGGGTCGATGATCCGTACCCGCTCGTTGTCGTAGTCGGCGATGTACACGTTGCCGGAGGAGTCGACCGTCACGCTGTACGGGTTGTTCAGCCGGGCTGAGGTGGCGGCGATCTGGTCGCCGTTGTAACCGGCGGTGCCCGTCCCGGCGATCGTGGTGATGATCCCGTTCGGCGCGACCTTGCGGATCCGCTGGTTGCCCTTGTCCGCGATGTACAGCGTCCCGTCCGGCGCCGGGAAGACGTCGTACGGCGTCTTCAGCTTGGCCAGCGTGGCCTGTGCGCCGTCCCCGGAGAAGCCGGACGTGCCGGAGCCGACGACGGTGGTGATGATGCCGGCCGTGCTCACCTTGCGGACCCGGTTGTTCCCGGAGTCCGCGATGTACAGGTTGCCGGCGGCGTCGAAGGCGATCCGGGCCGGCGCGGACAGCCGCGCCGTGGTGGCGGCGATGTTGTCGCCGTTGTAGCCCGCCGTCCCGGTGCCGGCGACCGTGCTGACGATGCCGGCAGCGCTCACCTTGAGCACCCGCTGGTTGCTCTGGTCGGCGACGTACACCTCGTTGGTGACCGGGTTGACCGCGATGCCCCACGGCTGGTTGAGGCCGATGGCCGTCGAGACCCGGCCGTCACCGGGGTACGCGGTCGCGCTGGAGCCGATCGCGGTCCACAGCATGTTGCCGCCGCAGCCGGTGGAGCCGTAGGCGATGGCACGGTCGAACAGCGACAGCTCCTGCTTGGAGAACCCGCTGGAGTTCGTGGCGCTGAAGTAGATCCGGCAGTCGGCAGCGGGAGTCCCGTCCCACATCGTCGCGCCCTGCTGGTAGACGAACTCCAGCGACTGGCCGGCGGCGATCTCCTGGATCGAGGTGGAGCTGGCGCCGGGAACGGCCCAGTACCCCACCTTGGCCGTCTTGTTGACCGTCTGCGTGCCGTTCAGGGCCACCGCGAGCGGATGCATCGGCGTCACCATGCTCGCCGTCGTCACGTTGCCGTTGCCCTGCCCGACGGTGTCGGCCATGCCCATGGTCGTCAGCGCGTTGTTGCGCTCGACCAGGACCGGGCTGGCGATGTTCTTGAGGGCCGTGATCTTGGTGGGCACCACCGACCCGGCCACCACGACGAGGCCCTGGTTCACGGTGTCCGCGGGAGTGACCGCGTCGTCGTCGATCGTGGTGACGTTGTATCCGGCGGTCAGCCGGGTCCGCTGGGACGCCTCGGAGTTGGTGAGCTTCGCGGCGTTCCCGACGATGTACAGCAGCGGGGTGCCACTGGGCGGCGGCTCGATGGTGATGCTCGCCGAGCCGTTCGACTTCACCGTCCCGACGGCGGTCGTGGCCGTCGCGGTGAAGGAGAACGAGGGCGCGGAACCGACGGCGCCGCCCACCGGCAGGTAGAGGTGGCAGGACACCAGGCGGCTGGGCTGGATGGTCACCGGAAGGCTGCAGCTGGACGACAGGTCGCCGTACTGCGGGCTGGTCAGCGAGGTCACGGTGATCGGGTTGCGCGTGTCGATGTTGAGGAAGCTCGCGCCGTACTCGACCGTCCCCTGGGGGTAGGTGACCGTCCACGGCCCGGACGCCAGCCGAAGCCGGAAGCTCGGCTCGCTCGAGAACGACCCGATGTCCGAGGTGTCCGACGCCGTGACGTTGCCGCTGCCGTTGTCGGCGGTGGCTGTCGTCGTCGCGATGATGTCGGTGAGAGCGGCGCCGTTGGTCTGGTCGTTGACCGAGCACGTGTAGCTGGCGCCGGCGGCGATCGTCTGCGGCACCGAGCAGGTGCCCTGGCCGTTGAGGTCGCCCAGGCGCGTGTCGGTGAGCGCGTTCAGCGTGACCGAGCGGTCGCCGTAGCCGTTCTCCACCCGGATGTCGAACGTCACCGGCTGCCCGGGCGCGACCACCCAGGGGGTGCTGGTCAGCTTGCGGACGACAAGGCCCGGGGCCGGCGCCGGGAAGAAGCCGAAGCGCCCGTGCGCGACCCCGCCGATGGCGTCCATGTCACCGCCGACGAACAGCCCGGCCGGCTGGTCCTCGATCACCTTGACACCGAGGAAGCCGCCACCGCCCGGGTTCCAGTTGAGCGCGTGACCGGTGGTCGGGTCGAGCGCGGCCAGGTGGAATCGCTGCTGGCTGAGCGTCTCGGTGTCCATGTACCGGAAGTGGCCGCCGATGTAGAGGGCGTCGCCGGTGTCGGCCACCGACTCGATCGTGTCGCCGATGCGGACGGTCCAGTTCGGCCGGACGTCCGGCCCAGCGGCGTTCATCGGGAACGAGTTCACCGAGTCGCAGGCCGGGTAGTAGATGTGCCCGGACGACACGATGAACGCGGTCGTGCCGTCGGGGGAGATGTCGACGTCGCGCATCCAGCCGACCCGGCCGCGGGCGCAGGGCTGGTTGTAGACCTCGGTGCGCCAGGCGGTGACCACGGCCGGGTGCTGGGAGATGTCGATCTGCGCGACCAGCGGCCGGTCCTGCCCGGCGATCTGGGTGAAGTTGCCGATCACCATGAGCCGCGTCTGGTCCGGCGAGATCGCGATCGCCCGCGTGCCGCCCTCGGAGTTGTCGTTGGTCGGCCCGGACAACGGCATGGTGAAGTCGGGGAGCATGGCGCCGGTCACCGGGTCGAGTCCGGCGAGGAACTGGCTCTGCTGGCCCGCGACGTTCTGGAAGTTGCCGCCGACGTACAACGCGGTTCCGTCGGTCTTGACCGCCATGTCCTTGATGTACGAGTCCGGCGACGGGTTGAAGGTCGGGTCGACCGTGCCGTCGGTCACCGACAGCTTGGCCAGGTTGTTGCGGGCCACGCCGCCGATGGCGTTGTACTGGCCGCCGACGAAGATCGAGTTCCCGTCGGCGCTGGCCTTGATGCTCTGGACGTGGTCACCGGTGACGCCAGGGTTGAAGCCGAGGTCGAGCGCGCCGGTGGCGAGGTCGTACGCCGCGATGTAGCTGCGGCCCACGACGCCGTAGTCCGAGAAGTCACCGGCGACCAGCAGCGAGCCGCCGGTGCGCAGGAGGACCCGGCCACCGCTGACCCCGGACTTCGGCGCCCGGGCGAGCGACTTCGGGGTCTGCCAGTAGGGGACCACCGAGGTGACCGCCAGGGTCCCGAGGTCGACGCGGGCGAGGATGGCCGGTGAGGTCTTCTCCGGGTTCAGCGTGAAGCTGCCGGTCACGTCCAGGCCGGTGGTCCCGTCGAGGGCGATCGCGGACACGTCTCCGGTCAGGGTCGGGAAGGTCAGCGCGCCGACGGCGTTCGTCGAGGTGCTGATCGAGGCGACGTGCGGGCGGGCCAGTGCGCCCACGGTGGCGAACGAGCCGGCGAGGTAGAGGTTGGCTCCAGTGCCGTCCAGCAGCAGCTGGTTGATGTGACCGTTGACGGCGACGCTCATCGCGGTCACCGCGCCAGTGGCGCCGTCGACCTGCGCCAGGTGCTGGCGGGCCATGCCGTTCACCATGGTGAAGTCGCCGCCGAGCCAGACCGACGAGCCCTGAACGGCGAGCGCGTACACCGGCTGGTTGGTGGTCCCCGGCGCGAACCCGGCCGCGGCCAGCCCCGTAGCCGCAGCGACGGCGCCGAATCGCTTCTGCGTGCTGCTGCCGCCAAGGCTGGTGAACGCGCCGCCGACGTACAGGGTGGCCGAGTCGCCGCTGAGCGCGAGCGAGCGCACCGACCCGGCGACGGCGTTGCCGTTCCAGAGCAGGGCTCCGGTGGAGTCGACCTTGCCGAGCGACACGGCCGCAGAGCCGTTGACGGTGGTGAAGTCGCCGCCCACGTAGACGCCGTCGGGGCCGGCCGCGAGCGCGCGGACCGGGGCGTCCGTCACGGGGGCCCAGGCGGTGACGGCGCCGGTCGAGTCGACCTGGGCGAGGTTGGTGCGGGCCTGCCCGCCGACGCTGGTGAAGTCGCCGCCGAAGTAGTAGCCACCGTTGCCGTCGGGCACGGCCGCGTAGACGGCGCCGTTGATGTCCGGGAACGAGCTGCCGAACGTGCTCCCGGCGACGTTGACGAGGCCTGCCGCCCCGCGCACGCCGGGGCCGACCTGTGTGAACGAGCCACCGACGAAGACCTTGGAGCCGACCTGGGCGATGCTGTAGACGACGCCGTCGGCGAAGGAGACGGTCTGGTCGCTCGGGCGCGCCGACACGGTGCCGTGCTGGACGTCCACGGAGGCCGTCGCCAGCGGTGCGGCGACTGCGGTCGCGACCAGCATCGCCCCGGTCAGCCCCGCAATGACCACGCCGGCGACCGTCTTCGACCTGTGCAGCATCGCGTTTCCCCTCGCTCCGACCGCCCCAGCCGGATCCCGTTGTCTGCGACGCAGGCGCGCGAGACCCCCGGATCGTAGGTTCCTGGGCCGACCCCGGACACACCGGTGGGAGTGGTTCGATCCGGGCCGGCGCCGGATTCGATCCGTTCGGATGACCCGCGGAAGGGTGCTCCGACACACAGCGTGACTGTCGATCAACCCAGCGTCGCTTGCCCCTGGTCCGGATCGCGGACGTCGTGAAACCGTTCACAAGGCCGCCGGTACAGTTCGGGGCGTCCGACCGCCCCGACTGCCCCCGCCCGGAGGATGCAGCCGTGACCCAGCCCACCCGGCCCGTCGTGCTGATCGCCGAGGAGCTCTCGCCGGCGACCATCGAGGCCCTCGGCCCCGACTTCGACATCCGCACCTGCGACGGCGCCGACCGGGCCGAGCTGCTGGCCGCGCTGGCCGAGGCCGACGCGGTGCTCATCCGTAGCGCCACCAGGATCGACGCCGAGGCACTCGCAGCCGGGCGCCGGCTCAAGGTCGTGGCCAGGGCAGGCGTCGGCCTGGACAACGTCGACGTCGCGGCCGCCACCCAGGCCGGGGTCATGGTCGTCAACGCCCCGCAGTCGAACATCGTCAGCGCAGCCGAGCTGGCCGTCGGGTTGCTGATCGCGTCGGCCCGGAACATCGCCCCGGCGCACGCCTCGCTGCGCGCCGGCCAGTGGAAGCGTTCCAAGTACAGCGGCGTGGAGCTGCAGGACAAGGTGCTCGGTGTGGTCGGCCTCGGGCGGATCGGGGTCCTGGTCGCGCAGCGGCTGTCCGCGTTCGGCATGCGCGTGCTCGCGTACGACCCGTACGTGCAGCCTGCGCGCGCCGCGCAGATCGGGGTGCGGCTGGTCGGCCTCGACGAGCTGCTGGCCCAGTCGGACTTCATCACCGTGCACCTTCCCAGGACCGCGGAGACCGTCGGGCTCATCGGCGATGACGCGCTGCACAAGGTCAAGCCCACGGTCCGCATCGTCAACGCGGCCCGTGGCGGGATCGTGGACGAGGAGGCGCTGCTGCGCGCCCTGCAGGACGGCCGGGTCGCCGGCGCCGGGCTGGACGTCTACGCGAGCGAGCCCTGCACCGACAGCCCGCTGTTCGCCTTGGACAGTGTGGTCGCCACCCCGCACCTGGGCGCCAGCACCGACGAGGCGCAGGAGAAGGCCGGCATCGCGGTGGCACGCTCGGTCCGGCTGGCGCTGGCTGGCGAGCTCGTCCCGGACGCCGTGAACGTGCAGGGCGGGGTCATCGCCGAGGACGTCCGCCCCGGGCTGCCGCTGGCCGAGCGGCTCGGCCGGATCTTCACCGCGCTCGCCGGCGGGATCGCCACCCGCATCGACGTCGAGATCCGCGGCGAGATCACCGCGCACGACGTCTCGGTGCTCGAGCTGGCCGCGGTCAAGGGTGTGTTCACCGACGTCGTCGAGGAGTCGGTGACGTACGTCAACGCGCCTCTGCTGGCCAAGGAGCGCGGCGTCGAGGTCGCGCTGACGACCAGCGACGAGAGCCCGGACCACCGCAACCTGCTGACGGTGCGCGGCACGATGCCCGGCGGCGCGGTGGTGTCGGTATCCGGCACGTTGATCGGCCCGCGCCGGATCGAGAAGCTGGTCGAGGTGGACGGCTTCGACGTCGACCTGGTGCCGGCCGAGCACATGGCGTTCTTCCGGTACCACGACCGGCCCGGCGTCGTCGGCGCCGTGGGTCAGCTGCTCGGCGACGCCGGGGTCAACATCGGCGGCATGCAGGTGAGCCGGGACGAGCGCGGCGGCCACGCGCTGATGGCGCTGACGGTGGACTCTGCGGTGAGCCCCGGGACCCTCGCGGCGATCGTCGAGGCGATCGGCGCCGAGTCCGGCCGGGCCGTCGACCTCGCGGACTAGCAGCGGCGGTCACCGGCCGCCCACACGTCCATTCCGGATCGTGAGACGTGGGTTCCGACCCGCGAGACGCCGTCGTACCCTGGCAGGCATGAGCCGAACCCTGCGGATCGCCGTCGTCGGCGGCGACGGCATCGGCCCCGAGGTGGTGGCCGAGGGCCTCAAGGTCCTGCGCGCCGTTGCTCCGTCGCAGGGCCTCACGATCGAGACCACCGAGTTCGACCTCGGCGCGCGCCGCTGGCACGCGACCGGCGAGACGCTCCCCGACTCCGTGCTCGCCGAGCTGCGTGGGCACGACGCAATCCTGCTCGGCGCGGTCGGCGACCCGTCGGTCCCCAGCGGTGTGCTGGAGCGGGGCCTGCTGCTGCGGCTGCGGTTCGCGCTCGACCACCACGTCAACCTGCGGCCGGTGCGGCTGCTGCCCGGGGTGGTGACCCCGCTGGCTGGGGTCAAGCCGGGCGATGTCGACATGGTCGTGGTCCGCGAGGGCACCGAGGGTCCGTACGCCGGCTCCGGTGGCTTCCTGCGCCGCGGCACGCCGCACGAGATCGCGACCGAGGAGAGCCTGAACACCCGGTACGGCGTGGAGCGCGTGGTCCGGGACGCGTTCGGCCGCGCCGCGGCCCGCCCCCGCCGACTGCTGACCCTCGTGCACAAGAACAACGTCCTCACGCACGCCGGCGACCTGTGGACCAGGGCGTTCGCCGAGGTCGGCGCCGAGTTCCCGGATGTTCGGACCGAGTACCTGCACGTCGACGCGGCGTCGATGTTCTTCGTCACCCAGCCGCAGCGGTTCGACGTCGTGGTCACCGACAACCTCTTCGGCGACATCCTCACCGACCTGGGCGCGGCCATCGCCGGCGGCCTCGGGCTGGCCGCCAGCGGCAACCTGGACGTGAGCGGGACCAACCCGGGCATGTTCGAGCCGGTGCACGGCTCGGCGCCGGACATCGCCGGCCAGGGCAAGGCGGACCCCACGGCCACGGTGCTCTCGGTCGCGATGCTGCTGGACCACCTGGGCCTGCCGGGGGCCGCCGCGCAGGTGGACGCGGCCGTCGCCGCCGACCTGGCGGAGCGGGCCGGCACCGGCGCCCGCAGCACCGCCCAGGTAGGCGACGCGCTCGCAGCCCGCGTACCGGGCTGACCGAGCGCGGGGCGGGCTGACGCCTGCCCGACCGGCTGGCTACCGTGGTGTCACACGACGAGGCGAGGACCGAGCACCGATGACCGAGCAGATCGCAACCGACCGGCGTACCGACGCGACCACGCTGATCGCGCTCAAGCCCACCAGCACCCCGCTGGCCGCGGCCGAGCGCGAGGCCCGGCTGGCCGACCCCGGGTTCGGCCGGTTCTTCACCGACCACATGGTCACGATCGCCTGGGAGACCGGCCGCGGCTGGCACGACGCCCAGCTGGTGCCGTACGCCGCGGTCTCGCTGGACCCGGCCGTCATGGTGCTGCACTACGGGCAGGCGATCTTCGAAGGACTCAAGGCCTACCGCCAGCCGGACGGGTCCATCGCGACCTTCCGTCCGGAGCAGAACGCGCTGCGCTTCCAGCGCTCCGCCCGGCGCCTGGCGATGCCCGAGCTTCCCGAAGAGCTGTTCCTGGCCTCGATCCAGGCGCTGGTCGCGCAGGACGCGGACTGGGTGCCGTCCGGCGCCGAGCGCTCGCTGTACCTGCGCCCGTTGATGTTCTCCACCGAGGTCGGCCTCGGCGTGCGTCCGTCCTCGTCCTACCTGTTCGTGCTGATCGCCTCGCCGGCGGGCGCGTACTTCCCGCGCGGGTTGAAGCCGGTGACCGTGTGGCTGTCCGAGGACTACACCCGGGCCGCGCCGGGCGGGACCGGCGAGGCCAAGTGCGCCGGAAACTACGCGGCCTCGCTGGTGGCCCAGGCGCAGGCCGCCGAGCGCGGGTGCGACCAGGTCGTGTGGCTCGACGCCGTCGAGCACCGGTACGTGGAGGAGATGGGGGGCATGAACCTCTACTTCGTCTACGGGTCCGGCGCGGACGCCCGCCTGGTCACCCCCGAGCTGACCGGCAGCCTGCTGGCCGGCGTGACCCGCGACTCGCTGCTCACGCTCGCCGGCGACCTGGGGTACGTCTCCGGGGCCGGTCGGGTGTCCACGGACGAGTGGCGGGAGGGCAACGCCAGCGGCGAGCTCACCGAGGTCTTCGCCTGCGGGACCGCTGCCGTGATCACCCCGGTCGGCGCGGTCCGCTGCACCGAGCACGAGTGGACGGTCGGGGACGGCGGGACCGGGCCGGTCACCGCGCGGCTGCGCCAGGCCCTGCTGGACATCCAGACCGGCGTGGCCCCCGACCGGCACGGCTGGCTGCACCCGCTGGGTGGCTGAGTCCGGCTGGGGGGCTGGGTCCGGCTGAGTCCGGCTGGTCCGGATCATGGACGGGCTGTCCCGACCGCTGGACGTGTGCGACACTCGGCGCGTGCACCGCACCGCGTACAGCAGCGTCATTACCTAGCGCGCGCCGGGACCCGGTCCCGACGCGCAGGCCTCCCACGACCGTGGGGGGCCTTCGTCATTCCCAGGCATTCCAGGGAGCAGCCATGCCGGCCGTGGACGACGCCTTCCACGTCTACGACACCACCCTGCGCGACGGTGCGCAGCAGGAGGGTCTCAACCTGACGGTCGCCGACAAGCTGACGATCGCCCGGCATCTGGACGAGCTCGGGGTCGGCTTCATCGAGGGCGGCTGGCCGGGGGCGAACCCCAAGGACACCGAGTTCTTCGCCAGGGCGCGCACCGAGCTGGACCTCAAGCACGCGACGCTGGCCGCCTTCGGCTCCACCCGCCGGCCGGGCGGGAAGGCGGCGGACGACCCGAGGGTGGCCGCGCTGCGCGACAGCGGCGCGTCCGTGGTGACGCTGGTCGCGAAGGCGTACGACCGGCACGTGGACCTGGCGCTGCGGACCACGCTCGAGGAGAACCTCGCGATGATCCGCGACACGGTCGAGCACCTGTCCGGCGCCGGGCAGCGGGTCTTCCTCGACGCGGAGCACTTCTTCGACGGGTACCGCTCCGACCCCGCGTACGCGCTGGAGGTCGTCCGCACCGCCGCTGCGGCTGGCGCCGACGTCGTCGCGCTGTGCGACACCAACGGCGGCATGCTGCCGCCGGAGCTGGCCGAGGTCGTCGCCGAGGTGCTCGCCGCCACGTCCGCCCGGCTCGGCATCCACTGCCACGACGACACCGCGTGCGCCGTGGCCAACACGCTCGCCGCGGTGGACGCCGGCGTCACGCACGTCCAGGGCACGGCCAACGGCTACGGCGAGCGGTCCGGCAACGCGAACCTGTTCAGCGTGGTCGCGAACCTGCAGCTCAAGAAGGGACGCACAGTGGTCCCGGAGGGCGCCCTCGGCGAGCTGACCCGGATCGCGCACGCGGTCTCCGAGGTCACCAACGTGTCGCCGAACCAGCACCAGCCGTACGTCGGCCTGTCGGCCTTCGCCCACAAGGCCGGCCTGCACGCCAGCGCGGTCAAGGTCGACCCGATGCTGTACCAGCACGTCGACCCGGCCCGGGTCGGCAACGACACCCGGATGCTGGTGTCCGACATGGCCGGCCGGGCCAGCATCGAGCTCAAGGGCCGCGAGCTCGGCTACGAGCTGGGGGACGACCGCGAGGTGCTGTCCAGGGTCGTCGACCGGGTGAAGGAGATGGAGGCCCGGGGGTTCACCTTCGAGGCCGCTGACGCCTCGTTCGAGCTGCTGCTGCGCGACGAGGTCACCGGCCACCGGCTTCGCCACTTCACGGTGGAGTCGTGGCGGGCGATCGTCGAGCAGGGGCCCGACGGCGAGGTACGCAGCGAGGCCACCGTGAAGGTGCACGCCGGCGGGCAGCGGATCGTCGCGACCGGCGAGGGGAACGGTCCGGTCAACGCGCTGGACCAGGCGCTGCGGCAGGCGCTGAAGAACAGCTTCCCCGAGCTGGACCGGCTCGAGCTGGTCGACTACAAGGTCCGGATCCTGGAGGGGTCGCAGGGCACGAGCGCGATCACGCGGGTGCTGGTCGAGACCTCAGACGGGGAGAGCGAGTGGGACACCGTCGGCGTCCATGAGAACGTCATCGCCGCCTCCTGGATGGCACTGGAGGACGCGGTCGCGTACGGGCTGCTGCGCGCCGGACGGGACGCCGGGGCGTCGGACGGCGCCGGGTAGCCTGACGCCCGTGCGCATCGCCCGCTTCTCGGTCGCCGACCAGATCGCCTTCGGGGTCGTGGAGGGCGACCCCGCCGCCGCGCCCGGCAGTGCCGACGCCGCGTACGTCACCGC
Source organism: uncultured Actinomycetota bacterium (assembly GCA_963711005.1). Lineage (GTDB taxonomy): Bacteria > Actinomycetota > Actinomycetes > Prado026 > Prado026 > CAVQCJ01. Next base: position 451,959 of record CAVQCJ010000004.1, read on the forward strand.
GATCGACGGGCACCCGTTCGGTCCGTTCGAGCTGTCCGCCGCGCGGTTCCCGCTCGGCGAGGTCCGCCTGCTCGCCCCGGTCGTACCGAGCAAGGTCCTCGGCATCGGCAAGAACTACGCGGACCACGCGCGGGAGATGGGCGGCGAGGCGCCGGCCGACCCGGTGGTGTTCCTCAAGCCGTCTACGTCGGTGGTCGGGCCGGACGACAACGTCCGGCTGCCCGGGCTCAGCGCGGAGGTCCACCACGAGGCCGAGCTCGCCGTCGTCATCGGCCGGCTCGTCCGGGAGCTGCCGATCGAGCGGGCGATGGAGGCGGTGCTCGGCTACACCTGCGGGAACGACGTGACCGCGCGCGACCTGCAGCGTTCGGACGGTCAGTGGGCCAGAGCCAAGGGTTTCGACACCTTCTGCCCGCTCGGACCGTGGATCGAGACCGAGCTGGACCCCGGCGACCTCGCCGTCGAGTGCCGGGTGAACGGCGGGCTGCGCCAGCAGGGGCGGACCCGCGACATGCTGCACTCCGTCGCCGAGCTCGTCTCGTACGCCAGCGCGGTGATGACCCTGCTCCCCGGTGACATCCTGCTGACCGGCACGCCAGCCGGGGTCGGTCCGATCGTCGACGGCGACACGGTCGAGGTCCGCATCGAGGGCATCGGCACGCTGCGGAACGCGGTGGTGGCATGAGCGTCGAAGCGTCGCCCGGCACGGTGCGGGTGCGGTTCTGCCCGTCGCCGACCGGTAACCCGCACGTCGGCATGATCCGGACCGCCCTGTTCAACTGGGCGTACGCCCGGCGCACCGGTGGCACCTTCGTGTTCCGGATCGAGGACACGGACTCCGCCCGGGACAGCGAGGACAGCTACGGCCAGCTGCTCGAGGCGATGCGGTGGCTGGGGCTGGACTGGGACGAGGGGCCGGAGGTAGGCGGCCCGTACGCGCCGTACCGGCAGTCCGAGCGGCTCGACGTCTACGCCGACGTCGCCGCCCGGCTGGTCGAGGCCGGGTTCGCGTACGAGTCGTTCTCCACCCCGGAGGAGACTGCCGCGCGGCGCACCGCCGCCGGGCAGGACCCGAAGCTGGGGTACGACAACGCCGACCGGCACCTGACCGACGACGAGAAGGCGAAGCTGCGTGCCGACGGCCGGCTCCCGGTGCTGCGGGTACGGATGCCGGACCGCGACTGGCACTGGGACGACCTGGTGCGCGGGCCGATCGGGTTCGCGCACGAGCACGTCCCCGACTTCGTGATCGTGCGCGGCAACGGCGAGCCGCTGTACACGCTGGTCAACCCCGTCGACGACGCGCTGATGCGCATCACGCATGTCCTGCGCGGCGAGGACCTGCTCTCCTCCACCCCGCGCCAGCTGGCGATGTACGAGGCGTTGCAGGCGATCGGTGTCGCCGACGGGATGCCGCGGTTCGGCCACCTCCCCTACGTCATGGGCGAGGGGAACAAGAAGCTGAGCAAGCGCGACCCGGCGTCCTCGCTGGGGCTCTACCGCGAGCGCGGCTTCCTGCCCGAAGGGCTGCTCAACTACCTGGCACTGCTGGGCTGGTCCATGGGCGAGGACCGGGAGATCTTCACGATGACGCAGATGGCTGCGGCGTTCGACCTCGGCCGGGTCAGCGCGAACCCGGCGCGGTTCGACGTGAAGAAGGCCGAGGCGATCAACGCCGTGCACCTGCGCGCCCTGGACCCGGCCGACCTGGCCGCGCGGGTCGTCCCGTTCCTGCAGCGGTCCGGTGCGCTGCCGCCGGCACCGGCCGCTCCCAGCGAGCAGCAGCGTGCGTTGCTGCTCGCCGCGGCGCCGCTGGTGCAGGAGCGGATGACCGTGCTGGAGGAGGCCCCCGGGATGCTCGGCTTCCTGGTGGTCGACCCGGCGGCGTTCGCCGTCGACGACGAGGCGGTCGCCGGGCTGGGCGAGGACGCGGAGCGGGTGCTGGCCGCCACGGTGGCGTCACTCGAGGGCCTCGCCCGGGACTCCGGCTGGACCCACGACGGGATCGAGGCGGCGCTGCGGGCCGCGCTCGTGGACGGCCTCGGGCTGAAGCCGAAGAACGCCTTCACGCCGGTCCGGGTGGCCGTCACCGGCCGGCGCGTGTCGCCGCCGCTGTTCGAGTCGATGGAGCTGCTGGGGGCGGATCAGTCCGTCGCGCGAGTCCGGGCGCTGCTGTCGCGGCTCGCCGGCTGACCGCTTTGGCCCGGCCCGCGCCGATCGGGTAGCCTCGCCTCTTGCTCTTCAGTGCTCGGGAGCTTCGGCCACCCGCGTGCATCCCATGGGGTATGGGGTAATTGGCAGCCCGACGGATTCTGGCTCCGTTAGTCTAGGTTCGAGTCCTGGTACCCCAGCGCGTTCGGTGGGTACCGGGACTCCGGTGCGTACCGAGCCTGTCCGGCCCCGTTGTGTAGCGGCCTAGCACGCCGCCCTCTCAAGGCGGTAGCGCGGGTTCGAATCCCGTCGGGGCTACGGCAGCGAAGGCCCGGGTCATCTCCGCGACCTGGGCCTTCGTCCTGTGCCGGCGACGTGTCGTTGGACAACGTCGCACGCAGCGGGCACGATCCCCGTCGCCGGCTAACTGGCCGGCCAGGTCGACGGGGGAAGATCTTGCTACGCGTCCGTGCGCTGGGTGCTGTTGTCGTCCTCGGGTCGCTCCTGGGACTGACCGGATGCACCGGCGATCCACCCAGGCAGGCTCCGTCCCCCGCCGTCTCGTCGGCCCTGCCGGTCCCCACGACCGCCTTGCCGAGCCCCACGGCCATCGGACCCGAGACGCCGGAAGGGCCGAAGCTGCCGGCCGTCCGCTGGGACAAGGTCCGGCGCGGGCCGCTGCCGTCGGGTTGCGCGACGATCGGGGCCACCCGGGCGCACGTCGTCGGCGCGACGGTCTACGCGACCGGCCCGAGCCTGGCCTGTCCCGCGGGCCGGGCGTACTGGGTGCGTGCGGTGGTCAAGCTCGCCGAGTACCGCGGCCGGGGTCGATGGGTGTACGTCACCCCGGCCAAGCCCTCCGCACCGCAGCGCAACCGGGCCGACGCCCAGCGTTCGAGCCTGCACGCCTGTCGGCCAGGGACCCGGGTCCGGGCCGTCGCTTCGTTCGTCCTGACCTGGCCGGACGGGCACCAGGTGCGCTACCGGCGTCTGGGCACCCCGGTCCGCTGCGGCTGACGCACCGCCACCGGGTGCGGCGCTGAGCCGTCGCGCGCCGGACGCGGTGAACGCCGCCCGGTCCGGGTACGTGGTACTAGTGCCAAGGTCCGATGGCGGACGAGACCGGCCGTCCCCGCCAATGGAGAGCAGTCGAACCCATCGATCGAGGAGCACCCCATGAAGCGACTGCTCATCTTCACCGCGGCGGCCCTAGCCGCCGCCGTCCCGGCGATCACCGGCCTGGCCGGGAACGCATCCTTCGCCCAGAGCGTCCCGGTGCGCGTGCCCGCCCAGGTGGCCGCTGCCCAGGCCGCCGACGACAAGGGCGGCCAGACCAAGCACGTCGAGCCCGGGGACGACCGGGGCGGCGCGACCACCCACGCCGAGCCCGGGGACGACAACGGCGGACAGGGCACGCACGCCGAGCCGGGCGACGACAAGGGTGGTGCGACCACGCACGTCGAGCCCGGGGACGACAAGGGCGGACAGGGCACGCACGCCGAGCCGGGCGACGACAAGGGCGGTCAGAGCGGCCAGAGCGGCAGGCACGGCGGGGACGACGGCGCCGGGCACCGGTGACAGCGGAAACCTCCGGCGGCGGCACCGCGCGGACCGGACCGGTCTCCGCGGTGCCGCCGCATGACGGCGTGCCGCCCTGGGTGACCGTGTCGGGGGTCGGCCGGCGTCCCGGGCCGGCCGACCGCCCGGTCCGGATGCGGCGGATCTTCGCGCAGGTGGTCGCGGCCATCGCCGTGGTGCTCGTCGTGGTAGCCGTCGCCGGCGCCGTCGCCAGCCGCAAGGTCGCCGAGCGGGAGGCCGTGCACGACGCTGCGCAGACCACCGATCTGCTCGCCTCCTCGGCCGTGCAGCCCGCTCTCGAGGATGCCCTGCTGACCGGGTCGCCCGCGGCTCTCGCCCGGCTGGACGACGCGGTCCGCACCCGCGTGCTCGGCGACGCCGTCGTCCGGGTCAAGATCTGGATGCCGGACGGGCGGATCCTGTACTCCGACGAGCCGCGCATCGTCGGCTCGACGTTCGCCCTGGGCGCGGAGGAGCGTCAGGTGCTCGAGCACCCGACCACGCACGCCGAGGTGAGCGACCTCGACCGCCCGGAGAACAAGTACGAGCAAGGCCGCGGCAAGCTGCTCGAGGTCTACCGTCCGGTCTGGACTCCGAGCGGCCGGCCGCTGCTGTTCGAGACCTATCTGCCGTACGACACCGTGACCACCCGCACCAGCCAGCTCTGGCGTGGCTTCGCCGGCATCACGGTGACCAGCCTGCTGCTGCTCGTCGCGCTGATGCTGCCGATCCTGTGGCGGTTGCTGGACCGTGTGCAGACCGCCCAGGCCCAGCGGGTCGCGCTGCTCGAGCACGCGGTCGACGCCTCGTCCGACGAGCGGCGCCGGATCGCCGCGACCCTGCACGACGGCGTGGTCCAAGAGCTCGCCGCCGCGTCGTTCGCGGTCACGGGAGCGGCCGACCGGGCCGAGGCCGACGGCCGCGGCGAGCTGGCCAGGACCCTGGGCACGGCTGCAGCCGCCGTCCGGGGGTGCATCGGCGGGCTGCGCTCCCTCCTGGTCGACATCTACCCGCCGAGCCTGCGCTCGTCCGGGCTGGTCGCGGCGCTGACCGACCTGGCCGGCACCATGCGGACCCGCGACATCGTGGTGCGGCTGGACCTGCCCGAGGACGGCCGCACCTGGCTGGACGAGGACGGCGAGCGCCTGGTGTACCGGGTGGCCCAGGAGACGCTGCGCAACGCCGCGCGGCACTCGTCCGCCGAGCACGTCGACGTCTCGCTGGCCGTGACCGACGAAACGGTCACGTTGTCGGTGCAGGACGACGGCGTGGGCTTCGACGTACCCACGACGCTGGCGAGCCCGCGCGAGGGCCACCTCGGCCTGCGCGTCGTACGAGACCTCGCCGACCGCGCCGGGGCCGTGCTCCAGGTCGCGTCCGCTCCCGACGCGGGCACCCGCTGGCGGCTGGTGGTGACGCGGCCGTGATCGACGTGCTCCTGGCCGACGACCACCAGCTGGTCCGCGCCGGTCTTGCGGCGCTGCTGGACGGGACGGACGACCTGCACGTCGTCGGGCAGGCGGCCGACGGACGGCGGGCCGTCGAGCTGGCCGTCGAGCTGCAGCCCGACGTGGTGCTGATGGACCTGTCCATGCCCGTCATGGACGGCGTCGCGGCGACCAGGGAGCTGCTGCTGCTGCACCCGGGCTGTGCCGTGGTCGTGCTGACGTCGTTCTCGGACCAGCCACGGGTGGCCGAGGCGCTCGCGGCCGGCGCGGTCGGCTACCTGCTCAAGGACTGCGACCCCCGCGACCTGGTGGCCTCGGTCCGGGCCGCAGCGGACGGGCACGCCCCGCTCGACCCCCGCGTCGCCCGCGCCCTGCTGCCGTCCACGGCCGGCCCGTCCGTGTCGGACGGGCTGAGCGGGCGCGAGCGGGAGGTCCTCGAGCTGGTCGCGCAAGGACTGGCGAACAAGCAGATCGGCCGGGCGCTGGGCATCAGCGAGCGGACCGTGAAGGCGCACCTGGGCCGGGTGTTCCGACAGATCGGGGTGGGCGACCGCACCAGCGCCGCGCTCTGGGCCCGCGAGCACCTGGACTCGGCAGGCTGATCGGCCCGGCCGTCCGACGCCAGGACCGATGCGACGACAGGACCGTGCGGGTGCAACGATCCGGTGCATGCCCAGCATGCAGGCGCTCGTCCGCCGCCCCAGCTCTCGGCTCGCCGAGGGCCTGCTCACGCACCTCGAGCGCCGGCCGGTGGACTTCGGCGCGGCTCTCGAGCAGTGGGAAGGCTACGTCCGGGCGCTGCGTGAGCACGGCTGGGCGACCGTCGAGGTGCCGCCGGCCGACGACTGCCCGGACTCGGCGTTCGTCGAGGACGCGGTCGTCATGTTCCGCAACGTCGCCGTGGTGTGCCGGCCCGGCGCGGACCAGCGCAAGCCCGAGACCGTCGAGGTCGAGAAGGTGGTCGCCGCCCTGGGCTGCTCGGTCAACACGATCCGCGCGCCCGGAACGCTGGACGGCGGGGACGTGCTCAAGGTCGGCGAGACCGTCTACGTCGGACGCGGTGGCCGGACCAACGCCGAGGGCGTTCGCCAGCTGCGCGCGATCCTCGAGCCGTTGGGGGCGACCGTCGTCGCGGTCCCGGTGACCAAGGTGCTGCACCTCAAGAGTGCGGTGACCGCGCTGCCGGACGGCTCGGTCATCGGGTACCCACCGCTCGTGGACGACGCAGCCGTCTACCCGCGCTTCGTGCCGGTGCCCGAGGAGCCCGGCTCGCACGTCGTCCTGCTCGGCGGCGACCGCCTGCTGCTGTCGTCCGCCGCCCCGCGGACCGCCGACCTGCTCGCAGACCTCGGCTACACGCCGGTGCCGGTCGACATCGGCGAGTTCGAGAAGCTCGAGGGCTGCGTCACCTGCCTGTCGGTGCGGATCCGCCACCTGTACGCCTGAGCGGCGCGAGCCGAGCGGTCACGTCGCCTTCTGCAGTCCTTCGGTCAGCCGCTGACCGGCCGCGATCACCGCGGGGGCGTGCATGCGTCCGGGGGAGCGCGTCAGGCGCTCGAGCGGGCCGGACACCGAAACGGCCGCCACCACCCGTCCTGACGGGCCGCGCACCGGCGCGGACACCGAGGCCACGCCGGGCTCGCGCTCGCCGACGCTCTGCGCCCAGCCCCGCCTCCGAACGCCCGCGAGCATGGTCGCCGTGAAGCGCGCGCCCATCAGGCCGCGGTGCAGCCGGTCGGGCTCCTCCCAGGCGAGCAGGATCTGGGCCGCGGACCCGGCGTGCATCGACAGCACGCTGCCGATCGGCACGCTGTCGCGCAGACCGTGCAGGCGTTCGGCCGCTGCCACGCAGATACGCTCGTCGCCCTGCCGACGGTACAGCTGAGCGCTCTCGCCGGTCGTCTCGAGCAGCCATGCCAGCACCGGCCCCGCGGCCGCGAGCAGCCGGTCCTCGCCGGCCGCGGCGGCGAGCTCGGCCAGCCGTGGGCCAAGGACGAACCGGCCCTGCAGGTCGCGGCCGACCAGGCGGTGGTACTCGAGCGCGACCGCCAACCGGTGCGCGGTGGGTCTCGCGAGCCCGGTCGCCTGGACCAGCCCGGCAAGGGTCTGCGGGCCCGGTTCCAATGCCCCGAGCACCAGCGCTGCCTTGTCCAGGACGCCGACGCCACTGGTGGAGTGGTCCATGTGGCGATACTAGCGTCTCGAAATACGAGACGCTAGTGCGAAGATACGGTGCAGCGCGGAGAGTCTTCCCAGCAATCCCGACATGCTCGGGCACTTGCCGCGGCGCACGCGGCGGCACAAGCAGGAGGCCCCGGATGGGACGCACGTTGGCGGAGAAGGTGTGGGACGCGCACGTCGTGCGACGGGCCGACGGCGAACCCGACCTGCTCTACATCGACCTGCATCTCCTGCACGAGGTCACCAGCCCGCAGGCGTTCGACGGTCTGCGCGCCGCCGGCCGCCGGGTACGGCGCACGGATCTCACGCTGGCCACCGAGGACCACAACATCCCGACCACGGACCTGGACAAGCCCATCGCCGACCCGGTCAGCCGTGAGCAGATCGAGACGTTGCGCCGCAACTGCGCGGAGTTCGGCGTACGGCTGCACCCGCTCGGCGACGTCGAGCAGGGCATCGTGCATGTCGTGGGCCCGCAGCTCGGTCTCACCCAGCCCGGGATGACGGTGGTCTGCGGCGACTCGCACACGAGCACCCACGGCGCGTTCGGCGCGCTGGCGTTCGGCATCGGCACGAGCGAGGTCGAGCACGTGCTCGCCACCCAGACCCTGCCGCTGCGGCCGTTCCGGACCATGGCGGTGACAGTCGACGGCCGGCTTCCCGACGGTGTCACGGCCAAGGACCTGATCCTTGCGGTCATCGCCAGGATCGGTACCGGCGGCGGGCAGGGGCACGTGATCGAGTACCGCGGCGAGGCCGTGCGGGCGCTGTCGATGGAAGCGCGGATGACCGTGTGCAACATGTCGATCGAGGCCGGGGCCCGGGCCGGCATGATCGCCCCGGACGAGACGACGTTCGAGTTCCTGCGCGGCCGCCCGCACGCCCCGCAGGGGGCCGAGTGGAGCGAGGCCGTCCAGTACTGGAGCACGCTCGCCACCGACGACGACGCGCTGTTCGACCGCGAGGTCGTCATCGAAGCCGCTGACCTGGCGCCGTTCGTCACCTGGGGGACCAACCCCGGGCAGGGGCTGCCGCTGTCGGCGTCGGTGCCCGACCCGGCGTCGTTCGAGGACGAGTCCGAGCGAAACTCGGCCGAGGGCGCGCTCGCGTACATGGGGCTCACCGCGGGCACGCCGCTGCGCGAGATCGCGGTGGACACCGTGTTCCTCGGCTCCTGCACCAACGGCCGCATCGAGGACCTGCGCGCAGCCGCCGCCGTCCTGACCGGACGCCGGGTGGCCGACGGGGTGCGGATGCTCGTGGTGCCGGGGTCGGTGCGCGTCCGGCTCGCGGCCGAGGCCGAGGGTCTGGACCAGGTGTTCATCGCCGCGGGCGCCCAGTGGCGGGGGGCCGGCTGCTCCATGTGCCTCGGCATGAACCCCGACCAGCTCGCGCCGGGCGAGCGCAGCGCCTCCACGTCCAACCGCAACTTCGAGGGTCGGCAGGGCAAGGGCGGCCGCACCCATCTGGTGTCACCGCCGGTGGCGGCCGCGACGGCGGTGGTCGGCCGGCTGGCCGCCCCCACGGACCTGCCACCGGTTGCCGGGTCGCAGCGGAAGGCGAGCTGATGGAACCCATCGTCGTGCACACCGGTCGCGGGCTGCCGCTGCGGCGGTCCAACGTCGACACCGACCAGATCATCCCCGCGGTCTACCTCAAGCGAGTCACCCGCACCGGCTTCGAGGACGGCCTGTTCGCGGCCTGGCGCCAGGATCCCGGCTTCGTGCTCAACGATCCCGCCAGGGCGGGCGCGACCGTCCTGGTCGCCGGCGCCGACTTCGGCACCGGCTCGTCCCGCGAGCACGCGGTGTGGGCGCTGCTGGACTACGGCTTCCGCGTGGTGCTGTCGCCCAGGTTCGGCGACATCTTCAAGGGGAACAGCGCCAAGGGCGGGTTGCTCACCGTCGAGCTCGGGCAGGACGTCATCGAACGCATCTGGTCGGCCGTCGAAGCCGATCCCGGCACCGAGCTGACCGTCGACCTGCGCTCGCGCGAGGTGCGATGGGCCGGCGGCACGGAGCCGTTCGACATCGACGACTACACCCGCTGGCGGCTGATGGAAGGGCTGGACGACATCGGTCTCACGCTCCGGCACGTCGACGAGGTGACCGCCTTCGAGGGCGCCCGCCCGGGCTGGCTGCCCACGACGTCACCGGTCCCGGCTGCCGACTGACCGGCGTGCAGGACTGTCGGCAGCAGACCCGTGGACCGCAAACCCCTTGCGACACAAGGACGTTCCGCCGCGCCGGTGTTTGTCTCCGGAGCGTGTTTGGTCATAGCGTTCCCCCGGTCGGGCATCGGCTCGACGTGGACATTCCCTAGGAGAAGTAGTGAACAAGAGCGAGCTCATCGACGCTCTCGCCGACCGGCTCGGCGTCGGCAAGAGGGAGGCCCAGGTCGCGATCGACGCGGTTCTGGACACCATCACGCGCACCGTCGTGGCCGGGGAGAAGGTGGCGATCACGGGCTTCGGCATCTTCGAGAAAGTGGAGCGTGGCGCGCGCACTGCCCGCAACCCGCGCACCGGAGCCACGGTCAAGGTCCGCAAGACCTCGGTTCCCAAGTTCCGCCCCGGCGCGGAGCTGAAGGCGTTCGTCAGCGGTGCCAAGAAGCTCGCCAAGGCGGCTCCCGCCGCTCCGGCGAAGGCCGCGGCACCGGCAAGGGCTGCCGCGAAGAAGGCGGCGCCCGCTCGCCGGGCCCCGGCGAAGAAGGCTCCCGCGAAGCGCGCTCCGGCCAAGCGTGCGACCGCCAGGAAGGCGGCTCCCGCCAAGCGCGCGGTGGTCAAGAAGGCTCCGGCCAAGAGGGCTCCGGCCCGCAAGGCCCCGGTCCGCAAGGCCGCGGTCCGCAAGGCCGCGCCCGCCAAGAAGGCCGTGGTCAGGCGCGCCCCGGCGAAGAAGGCTCCGGCCAAGAGGGCCCCGGCCAAGAAGGCCCCGGCCCGTCGCACCCGCTAGGCCCTCCGACGCCGGTCGCCCGGCGAACGGTCCGACGGCCCGGCCCCCGTACAGGGGTGCCGGGCCGTCGGCGTCCGCCCGTCAGGACGGGTCGGGCTCTGCCGGAGGTGTGGCCGCAAGTGTGGCCAGGGTCAGGAACGTCACGCGCTGGCCGGCGTCGTCCACCAGGATGCGGACCCGCTGGCCGACCCGCGCGAGCCGCAGCTCACCGGCGTCGAACGCATTCCGGTCGTACGGCAGCTCGACCCCGTCGTCCAGGAGGACGGAACCGCTTCGGCTCGCAGGGTCGAAGGTCCGCACGGTCGCCTGCACCGTCGCAGGCTATCGGCGCGGCCGCGGACCCGGTGCGCCGTCCGGGCCCGCCAGGACGGCGAGGACTGCGAGCGTGCGCGCGCCGAGGCCCAGGCGGCCGGCGTCGTACAGGTCGACCTCGGTGTCCACGTCCCGCCGGAGCGAGGCCAGCGGTCCGGTCACCAGCTCGACCGCGCCCGCTGCGCTGTGCCGGGCGCGGCTGCGGTGCCCGAACCGGGGGTCGAGCTCGTGCCCGGTGGCCGCCGTCAGCAGTGTGGTCCCGGTGCCCTCGGTGTCCGCGACGAAGGCCGCGGGCAGGTCCGCTGCCGTCAGCAGGGCGTAGGCGAGCTCTCCGGGGCGCAGCGCCGGTAGGTCGGCCGACAGGGCCGCGAGCGGGCGGCCGGGCCAGCGAGCGGCCGCGACCCGCGCCCCGTGCATGATCGCCGGGTTGAGCCCTGCCCGCGGGGCGTCTGCGACGACCTGCGCGCCGGCCCCCAGCGCCTGCTCGGCCACACGCGAGTCGTCGGTGACGACCAGGACGACGCCCACCCCCTCGGCGGCCAGCGCCGCACCGACAGTGTCGACCGCGAACGCCAGCGCGAGGTCCTGCCGCGCCGGACCGGCGAACCGCGTCAGCCGGGTCTTGCCCACGGCCAGGCCCTTGACCGGCACCACGACCGTCCACCCGCTCATGCGCCCATCCTCGCCCGTGGTCGCGGGGGTGTTTGCGGCGGGACTCGGCCGGCAGCAAGATGGCGGGAGCCAAGCGAGCGAGGAGGTCCCGCCGGGTGACGCGCCGCAGACCCGAACCGTGGTACGCCTTCGCGGTCCTGGTCATCCGTCCGCTGCTGACCGTCTTCACGCGGCGCTCGTGGACGCACACGGAGCGGCTTCCGGCCACCGGTGGCGTCGTGGTCGTCCCGAACCACCTCTCGCACATCGACCCGCTGATCGTGGCCCACTTCCTGTACGACAACGGCCGGCTGCCCCGGTTCCTGGCGAAGGCGTCCCTCTTCGACGTCTTCTTCGTGCGCCGGGTGTTCCGCGGCGCGCGGCAGATCCCGGTCTACCGCGAGTCCCGCGACGCCGGGGACGCCTTCCGCGACGCGGTCGACGCGGTGCAGCGCGGGGAGTGCGTGGTGGTGTACGCCGAGGGGACGCTGACCAGGGACCCGGACCTGTGGCCGATGGCCGGCAAGACCGGTGCCGCCCGGATCGCGCTGGCGACCGGCTGCCCGGTGGTGCCGATGGCCGCCTGGGGCCCGCAGGACCTGCTCGCCCCGTACTCCAAGCGCCCGCACCTGTTCCCGCGTCCGTTGATGCAGGTCACGGTCGGCCCGCCGGTCGACCTGTCCGACCTGCGCGGCACGACCGCCGACCCGGCGACGCTCCGGGTCGCCACCGACCGCATCATGGCCGCGGTCACCGACCTGGTCGCCGAGCTGCGCGGCGAACCCGCTCCGCCGACCAGGCTGAACCCCCGGGACGCGGAGCTGGCCACGACCGGCGACGCGCACGTGGTCTACCACCTGGACCGGCACCCACGCCGGCGGGCCCGCCCGCCCGCGGTGCCCGGACCCGAGCCGGACGCGGAGCGCCGGTCGTGACCCGGTCCGCGGTGATGGGCAGCGGGTCGTGGGGGACCGCGTTCGGCATGGTGCTGGCGGACGCCGGGGGACAGGTCGTGCTCTGGGGAAAGGACCCGGCCCTGGCCGCGGCCATCGAGTCCAGCCGAGAGAACTCCGGGTACCACCCGGGGATCCGGCTCCCCGACGGCCTGCACGCGACCGCCGACCCCGCGGCGGCGCTGTCCGGTGCCGACCTCGTCGTGCTGGCCGTACCCGCGCAGGCGCTGCGTACGGCGCTGGCCGGCTGGCGCGAGCTGCTGCCGCCCGACGCGGTGCTGGTCAGCCTCATGAAGGGCATCGAGCTGGGCACCATGCGTCGCATGAGCGAAGTAGTCGCCGAGGTCGCCCAGGTACCGGACAGCCGGGTCGCGGTGGTGTCCGGGCCGAACCTGGCTCGGGAGATCATGCAGCGGCAGCCCGCGGCGACGGTGGTGGCGTGCACCGACGCGGACACCGCCCGGCGGGTCCAGCAGGCCTGCATGACGCCGTACTTCCGGCCGTACACCAACCCGGACGTGGTGGGAACCGAGCTGGGCGGGTCGGTCAAGAACGTGATCGCGATCGCGAACGGGGTGGCGGTGGGGCTGGGCTTCGGCGAGAACGCGCAGGCGTCGTTGATCACCCGCGGGCTGGCCGAGATGGCCCGCCTGGGCGTGGCTCTGGGCGCGGACCCGATGACGTTCGCCGGGCTGGCCGGACTGGGGGACCTGATCGCGACGTGCACGTCGCCGCTGTCGCGCAACCGCACCTTCGGGGTGAACCTCGGGAGCGGGATGACCGCCGACGAGGCGACCGCGGCGATGCGGCAGACCTGCGAGGGGGTCAAGTCCTGCCGTCCGATCCTCGAGCTGGCGGACGCCCACGGCGTCGACATGCCGATCACCGAGGCCGTCGTCCAGGCCGTGCACGAGGGACTCGCTCCGCGCGAGATGGCCCACTCGCTGATGACCAGGGACGCGAAGGCCGAGCAGGCGCCGGCCTAGCGGGTCACACCCGGCTCGACGGTCACACCCGGTCGAGGGCGGCCGCGAGGTCCGACCAGAGGTCCGCGGCATCCTCGATGCCGACCGACATCCGTACCAGCGCCTCGCTCACCGCCTCGCTCTCGGACTCCCAGCGGCGGCGCCGCTCGAGGGTGGACTCAACCCCGCCCAGGCTCGTCGCGTGCACCCACAGCCGTACGCCCGCGGCGAGGGCGTCGGCAGCACTGCGGCCGCCGGCCATCTCGATCGACACGATCGTCCCCGACCCGGGGTAGCGGACCAGCGACACGGCCGGGTGCCCGGCCAGCCGCGGCACCAGGGTCCGCGCTGTCTCCTGGGCGCGGGCCACCCGCAACGCCAGGGTCCGGATCCCGCGCAGCGTGAGCCACGCCTCCATGGGACCGGGGATGGCGCCGTGCAGGCGGCGGTGCTCGTCCAGCCGGGCCAGCAGACGCTCGTCCCGCCCGCAAACGATGCCCATCTGCACGTCGGAGTGCCCTGCCAGCAGCTTGGTGGCGCTGTGCACGACGAGGTCGGCCCCCACGTCCAGCGGGCGTTGCAGGATCGGGGTGGCGAACGTGTTGTCGACCACGACCAGGGCCCCGTGCGCGTGTGCGGCCGCCACCAGCGTCGGCAGGTCGGCGACGTCCAGCCGCGGGTTCGTCGGCGACTCCAGCCACACGATGTCGGCGCCGTCGGCGGCCGCCACCGTCGCCGCGGTGTCGGACACCTCGACCGGGCGTACCTTGGCCCGGCCGGCGTCGACCCGCTCCCGGATCAGGGACAGCGTCCCGGAGTACGCGTTGTCCGGCGCGACCGCGGTGCCGCCCTCGGGCAGCAACGACAGCGCCGCCGACGCGGCCGCCAACCCGGATGCGAAGGCCAGCGCCCAGCCGCCCTCCAGGTCTCCGAGCACCGTCTCGAGCGCGGTCCAGGTCGGGTTGCCGTACCGCCCGTACTCCACCTCGCCACCGGCGACGTACGTGGAGGCGAACGTGACGGGGGCGCCCAACGGGGAGTCCGGGCTCCTTGGCGGGCGACCGGACGTCACCACCCGGGTGGCGAGAGCAAGGGGCTCCGAGGGCTGCGGGAGGGGCTGCGCGGTCGGCATGACCGGCAGTATCGCGCCCGGTAAGGTCGCCGACGATGGCCGACTCCTCGCCGCCGGACGACGGTGGCCGCCCGCGCGTCGCTGTGGTCTTCGGCGGTCGCTCCAGCGAGCATGCGATCTCGTGCATCAGCGCCGGCAGCGTGCTCCGGGCGATCGACCGGACGGCGTACGACGTGGTGCCGATCGGCATCACCACCGACGGGCGCTGGGTGCTCGAGGCCGACGACCCGGACCGGCTGGCCATCACCTCCGGCCGGCTGCCGGCCGTGGACGGCAGCGGTGCCCAGGTCGTCCTGGCGGGCGACCCCACCTCCGGCGGCCTGATGGTCTCCGAGCCCGGCGACGTCCCGCGCGTGCTCGGCGACGTCGACGTGGTGCTGCCTTTGCTGCACGGACCGTTCGGCGAGGACGGCACGCTGCAGGGGCTGCTGGAGCTCGCCGGCGTGCCGTACGTCGGGTCCGGGGTGCTCGCGTCCGCCGCCGCGATGGACAAGTCTGTGATGAAGGTCCTGCTGGCCGCTGCCGGCCTGCCCGTCGGTCCGTACGTCGTGGTGCCGGACCGGGACTGGCCGTCAGCCGGGACCGAGGCGCGGATCAGGTCGAGCCTGCGGCTGCCGGTGTTCGTCAAGCCGTCCAGGGCCGGGTCCAGCGTCGGCGTCAGCCGGGTCGCGAGCTGGGACGGCCTGGCCACGGCGGTCGAGGCGGCCAGGGGGCACGACCCCAAGGTGGTCGTCGAGGAGGCTGTGGTCGGCCGGGAGATCGAGTGCGGCGTGCTCGAGTCGGCGGACGGAAGGGCGCTGGAGACCAGCGTCTGCGGCGAGATCACCGTCCTCGGCGGGCACGAGTTCTACGACTTCGATGCCAAGTACCTCGAGGTGGACGACGTGACCAGGCTGGACGTGCCGGCCGACCTGCCCGACGAGGTGTCCGAACGGGTCCGCGCGATGGCCGCGGTGGCCTTCCGGGCGCTGGACTGCGAGGGCTTCGCGCGCGTGGACTTCTTCGTCGCGGCGGACGGTGCTGTCACGGTCAACGAGCTGAACACGATCCCCGGGTTCACGCCGGTGTCGATGTTCCCGATGCTGTGGGCCGCCAGCGGCGTCCCGTACCCGGATCTGGTGGACCGGCTGATCCGCTCCGCCCTCCGCAAGCGCCGCGGTCTGCGCTGATCCGCCGCCGACCTGCGGCCGCCGGTCAGGAGGACGGGGCGACCAGGGCCGGGTCGGCAGCCCCGATCGCCGGGCCGAGCTCCACCAGCACGTCCGCCGCCGGCCTGTAGTCGCGCGGCACCGACACCTCGATGTCGGCCACCCGACCGACTGTCGTGTAGCGCGAGCCGCCGTCCACCTGCTGGGCGAACCAGTCGATCCCGTCGATCGTGGTCAGGTCGCTGGTCGGCTGCAGACCTGCGGGGGCGCCGACCCCGCAGCGCAGGACGATCGGGGCGCCACCCCAGGCCGCGGTCTGCTCGGACACCGGGTCGGTGCCCAGCCGCGGCTGACCGGCCACGGTCGCGGGCAACGTCCCGTGCAGGCGGCGACAGGCGTCGGCAGCTGCGCCACGGGCGTCGGGGACGGCGACCCGCACCGGCCGGGACCGCAGCAGCACGGCGGAGACGAGGCCGAGCACGACCACGCCGGCGACGAAAAGGATCAGCAGGCTGCGGCGCGGCCGCGGGCCGGACGACTCAGAGTCACGAGGAACACCCAGAGTCACGAGAACACTCAGAGTCACGATCGACTCAGAGGTGGACCACCGGGCAGGTGAGGGTGCGGGTGATGCCGGGGACCGCCTGGACCTTGGCGAGCACCAGCTTGCCCAGCTCGTCGACGCTCTTCGCCTCGGCACGCACGATCACGTCGTAGGGGCCGGTCACGTCCTCGGCGAGGGTCACGCCGGCGATCTGGGCGATCCCGGTCGCGACGTCCGCCGCCTTGCCGACCTCGGTCTGGATCAAGATGTACGCCTGGACCACCACGATCTGCCTCCCGCTGTGCTCCATCGGCTCCATCGCGCTGACGCGTGGAGGCTACCGGGTCCGCGGCACAGGCAGCAGGCCCGGGAGATGACAGCATGACGGGCATGGCGGGAACCGGCGGCGGCACGGTCGGCGAGACCGGGGAGACCGCGCTCGTGGCCGCGATCGTGCAGCGGCTCCCGTCCAGCCCGGAGGTGCTCCTCGGCCCCGGTGACGACGCGGCCGTGGTCGCCGCGACCGACGGCCGCGTGGTGGCCACGACCGACCTGCTGGTGGAGGGCGTCCATTTCCGCCGCGACTGGTCCGAGGCGGTGGACGTGGGGCACAAAGCGGCCGCGCAGAACCTGGCCGACATCGCGGCGATGGGGGCCAGGCCGACCGCGCTGCTGGTCGGGCTCGCCGCGCCGGCCGACCTGCCGACCGCGTGGGCGCTCGGCCTGGCCGACGGTCTGGCCGCCGAGGCGGCCCGGGCCGGGGCCGCGGTCGTCGGCGGCGACGTGGTGGCTGGTGAGCATGTCGTCGTCTCGGTCACCGCGCTGGGCTCGCTGGACGGCCGCGAGCCGGTGACCAGGGCGGGCGCGCGGGCCGGCGACGTCGTCGCGGTGGTCGGCCGGCTGGGCTGGTCGGCCGCCGGGTTCGCCGTGCTGAGCCGGGGCTTCCGGTCGCCGCGGGTCCTGGTGGCTGCGCACCGGCGGCCGGAGCCGGTGTACGAGGCCGGGCCGAAGGCCGCCCTGGCCGGGGCGACCGCGATGGTCGACGTGAGCGACGGGCTGCTCGGCGACCTGGCGCACGTCGCGGTGGCGTCCGGGGTGGCGGTGCGGCTCGAGATCGCGGCGCTCGAGGTCGCGGCGCCGGTCCGGGACGCGGCGGCGGCGCTGGGCAAGGACCCGCTCGAGTGGGTGCTGACCGGCGGCGAGGACCACGCCCTGGCCGCGACGTTCCCCTCGGCCAAGGCGGTGCCGAAGGGCTGGACGGTGGTCGGGGAGGTGCTCGCCTGGGCCGGTAGCGCCGGTGCCGACGATGCGGTGCAGCACCGGGTGACGGTGGCCGGGCTACCGGCGGGGGCGTACGAGGGTCCGGGCGGGTGGCGGCACTTCAGCGTCTAGCGCGTCGGGCTAGCGGGTGACCTTGCCGGCCTTGATGCACGAGGTGCAGACGTTCAGCCGTTTCGGGGCGCCACCGACGACGGCGCGCACGGTCTGGATGTTCGGGTTCCAGCGGCGGCGCGTGCGACGGTGCGAGTGGGAGATGCTGTTGCCGAAGCCCGGCCCCTTGCCGCAGACCTCGCAGTTGGCAGCCACGGTCGACACTCTCCAGCACATTCGCAGGGACGACGGATCGCCGGCGCATCGGGATGCGCGACCCGGGGACCCGGTCGGCCCGCCGAGGGTACCTGACGCGCGTCGGCCGGCGCCAACCGAGCGCGTCCATGGAACCGGAGCGGCGAGGCGAGGAGCCGGTGTGAGGCGACGACCCGAGCGCGACCATGGGATCGCAGCGGCGAGGCGAGGAGCCGGTGTGAGGCGACGACCCGAGCGCGACCATGGGATCGCAGCGGCGAGGCGAGGAACCGCACACGGAACGCGGCTACCCTGCGGGCACGCGGCTGGGCCACTGCGGCCCCGGACGGAAGGGGAGCCGATGCTCGACGGCCCGACCGTCCGGCGCGGGTCCAGGGACGCCCTCGAGGCGCTCGGCCGGGCCCGCGAGGAGATCGACGCGCTGAACGTCTACCCGGTGCCCGACGGAGACACCGGCACCAACCTGTTCCTCACCGTGGAGTCCGCGGTCGAGGAGCTGGCCACCCGTCCCGACGACGGCGACGTGGCCGCCGACCTGCGCACGCTCGCGCACGGGGCCCTGCTCGGCGCGCGCGGCAACTCCGGCGTGATCCTCAGCCAGCTGCTCAGGGGCGCCGTCGATGCACTCGTCGGGACCCGCGCCGGGACCGATCCGGCGGAGGCCCTGCGGACGGCGCTGGAGCATGCGGCGCGGTCCGGGTACGCCGCCGTGGCCCAGCCCGTCGAGGGCACGATCCTGACCGTGGCCCGGGTTGCGGCCGAGTCCGCCCGCGCGACCGAAGGCGGCACCACCGAGGTGGTCAGGGCCGCCGCCCACGGCGCCCACCAAGCGCTCGACAGAACCCCTGAGCTGCTCGAGGTGCTCCGCGCGGCAGGCGTGGTGGACGCGGGCGGCCGTGGGCTGACCGTCGTGCTGGACGCGCTCGTCCAGACCATGACCGGTCAGCGCCCCGCCGCAGCGCCGGCCCGGATGGCGAAGCCCCAGCTCACCGTCCCGGTGGTCGGGGCCGAAGGTGCGCACCGGGGCGGCCCGGCGTTCGAGGTGATGTTCCTGCTGGAGGCCGACGAGCAGGCCACCGACAGTCTCAAGGCGCACCTCGCCGGGCTCGGCGACTCGCTGCTGGTCGTCGGTGGCGACGGACTGTGGAACGTGCACGTCCACGTCGACGACGTGGGCGCCGCGATCGAGGCCGGGGTCCGGGCCGGGCGCCCCTACCGGATCAAGGTCACCCACTTCGGGGAACAGGTCGCCCGGCAGCAGGCCGCCCGGGCGCCGGGGACACGCGCCGTGGTCGTCCTGCTGCCCGGACCCGGCCTGGCCGAGCTCGCCCTGGCGTGCGGTGCGCTGGTGGTCGAGTCAGCGTCCGGCTCGCCCGGTCGGCGGCCGGCCACGCGCGATGTCCTGCTGGCGGTCCAGCAGGCGCACTCGGACGAGGTCGTCGTGCTGCCGGACGACCGGGACACCGTGGCGGTGGCCGAGGCGGCCGCCGAGTACGCCAGGGCCGGCGGTCTGCGAGTGGCGGTCATCCCCACCCGGGCACCGGTACAGGTGCTCGCGGCGCTCGCCGTGCACGACCCCGGCCGGCGGTTCGAGGACGACGTGGTGGCGATGACCGCGGCGGCCCGGGCGACCAGGCGCGGCGCGGTGACGGTCGCGGTGCGGGAGGCGCTGACGTCCGCCGGGGTGTGCCGGCCCGGCGATGTCCTCGGCCTGGTCGAGGACGACGTGGCATGCATCGGCGTGACGGTGGGCGAGGTCGCCGAGCAGGTGCTGGACCGGATGCTGTCCGCGGGCGGCGAGCTGGTGACCGTCATCCTCGGGCAGGACGCCGGGACGGGCCTGGGCGAGGCGCTGGCCGATCACGTGCGGCATGCGCACCCGGAGGTGGAGACCCAGGTGCACGACGGGGGCCAGGAGCACTACCCCGTGCTGCTGGGCGTGGAGTAGGCGGACCGGCGTGCTCGAGGACCCGCTGCGCACCGTCGTCGGCGGCGCGTCGGCGAAGGCCCTGTCCACCGGGCTCGGCCTGGAGACGGTCGGCGACCTGCTGCGCCACTTCCCGCGCCGGTACGCGGTCCGCGGCGAGCTCACCGACCTGTCGGCCCTGCGGGTGGACGAGGAGGCCACCGTCATGGCCGAGGTCGCCGGTACCCGGCTCTACCCGATGCGCAACCGCCCGGGCTGGGTGCTCGAGGTCGTCGTGACCGACGGCCGCGGCCGGCTCAAGCTGACCTTCTTCGGGAAGAAGAAGGGGCAGCTCGAGTGGCGCGAGCGCCAGCTCCGGGTCGGCCGGCACGGGCTGTTCGCCGGCAAGGTCGGCTCGTTCCAGGGCGCGCGGCAGCTGACCCACCCGGACTACCTGCTCGTCGGCGACCCGGGCGACGACCTCGACGAAGCGGACGCCGCTGACGCCGCGGCCGCCTTCGCCCGCAGCCTGATCCCGGTCTACCCCGCGACGAAGTCGCTCACGACGTGGAAGATCGCCAAGGCCGTGGCGCCGGTGCTGGACACGATCGGCGACCTGCCCGACCCGCTGCCGGCGGACCTGCGCGAGCGCCGCGGCCTGCCGTCCCTGTCCGAGGCGCTCGAGCTCATCCACCGGCCCGGGACGGAGCTGGACTGGCGCCGTGCCGTCGACCGGTTCCGGT
Organism: uncultured Actinomycetota bacterium; assembly: GCA_963711005.1. Lineage (GTDB taxonomy): Bacteria > Actinomycetota > Actinomycetes > Prado026 > Prado026 > CAVQCJ01. Next base: position 472,209 of record CAVQCJ010000004.1, read on the forward strand.
TCGAGGAGGCGTACGTCCTGCAGGTCGAGCTGGCCCGCCGGCGTGCGCTGGCCGCGGCGCTGCCCGCCATCCCTCGCCTGGCCACCGACGACGGGGTGCTCGCCGCTTTCGACCGCCGCCTGCCGTTCCAGCTCACCGCCGGCCAGCGCGAGGTCGGGGCGCAGCTCACCGCCGACCTGGCCGGGCAGCACCCGATGCACCGGTTGCTGCAGGGCGAGGTCGGGTCGGGAAAGACCGTGGTCGCGCTGCGGGCGATGCTGGCCGTCGTCGACGCCGGGGGGCAGGCGGCGCTGCTGGCGCCGACGGAGGTGCTCGCCCAGCAGCACCACCGCTCGTTGCAGGCCCTGCTCGGCCCGCTCGCCGAGCGCGGCATGCTCGGCGGCGAGGACGTGGGGACCCGCGTCACGCTGCTGACCGGCTCCCAGGGTGCCGCGACCAGGCGCCAGGCCCTGCTGCAGGCTGCGAGCGGCGAGGCGGGTCTTGTCGTCGGCACCCACGCGCTGCTCGAGGAGCGGGTCCAGTTCGCCGACCTCGGTCTCGTGGTCGTCGACGAGCAGCACCGGTTCGGGGTGGAGCAACGCTCGGCGCTGGCGGCCAAGGGGGTCACGCCCCCGCACGTGCTGGTCATGACGGCCACGCCGATCCCGCGCACGATCGCGATGACGGTGTTCGGCGACCTCGACGTGTCCACGCTCACCGAGCTGCCGGCCGGCCGGTCGCCCATCGCGACCCATGTCGTGCCCACCGGGGAGAAGCCGCACTACCTGGACCGGGCCTGGGAGCGGTTGCGAGAGGAGGTCGCGGCCGGTCACCAGGTGTACGTGGTCTGCCCGCGGATCGGCGGTGACGACCAGGGCGACGTGCGGGACGAGGGCTTCGACGAGTCCTTCGACAACGGCTCCGACGACGGCTCTGCCGGCTTCGACGAGGACGGGTCCGGGGACGGGCCCGGGTCGCGTGCCGGGGGCGCGGCGACGCGCCCGCTCGTCGCCGTGCTCGACGTCGCCCCGCAGCTGGCGGCCGGACCGCTCGCCGGGTTGCGGCTGGAGGTCCTGCACGGCCGGATGCCGTCCGAGGCCAAGGACGACGTGATGCAGCGGTTCGCCGCCGGCACCGTGGACGTCCTGGTCGCGACCACGGTGGTCGAGGTCGGGGTCGACGTCGCCAACGCGACCGGGATGGTCGTGATGGACGCGGACCGGTTCGGGGTGTCCCAGCTGCACCAGCTCCGCGGCCGGGTCGGCCGTGGCGGTGCGCCGGGACTGTGCCTGCTCGTCACCGACCTCGAGCCGGGCACGCCCGGCCGCGCCCGGCTGGACGCGGTCGCCGGTACCAACGACGGGTTCGAGCTCGCCCGGGTGGACCTGGAGTCGCGTCGCGAGGGCGACGTGCTGGGGGCCACGCAGTCCGGGCGGCGATCGTCGCTGCGGCACCTGCGCGTGCTGCGCGACGAGGACGTGATCGAGCAGGCCCGCGAAGAGGCCTCGGCGCTGGTCGAGCGCGACCCCGACCTGGCCGACCACGCGGCGTTGCGCGCGGCCCTGGCGGTGTACGCCGACGACGAGCAGTCGGAGTACCTCGAGAAGGCGTGACCGCTGCGGCGGCACTGCGGGCCGCCGTGCCACAGTGGGGCGATGGGGCAGACGTTCGACGCGCTGGACGACCGGATGACCGCCTTCCTCGCCGCGCAGCCGGTGTTCTTCGTGGCCACCGCGCCCGACTCCGGAGGGCACGTGAACCTCTCGCCGAAGGGCTACGCCGACACGTTCGCCGTGCTCGGGCCGCATACCGTGGCCTACCTGGACCTGACCGGCAGCGGCGTGGAGACGATCGCGCACGTGCGCGAGAACGGCCGCATCACGCTGATGTTCTGCGCGTTCGCCGGGCCGCCCAAGATCGTGCGCCTGTACGGGACGGGACGGGTGGTGCTCGCCGGCGACGAGGAGTGGGACGAGCTGGCCGAGCGCTTCCCGGCGCGCAGTGGCCGGCGCGCGGTGGTCGTGGTGGAGGTGGAACGCATCGCCGACTCGTGCGGCTACGCGGTCCCGCTCCTCGAGCTGGTCGCCGAGCGGGACGTGCTGGAGCGTTGGCATGGGCGCCGCGGCGTCGACGGGCTCGCTGCCTACCGCGAGGAGCGCAACGCGACCAGCATCGACGGGCTGCCGGGTCTGTGATGACCCGCGTCATCGGGGGGACCGCCGGCGGCCGCCGGCTGACGGTGCCGTCCGGGACCGCCACCAGACCGACGTCCGACCGGGCCCGGGAGGCCCTGTTCTCGGCGTTGACCTCGATGCTGGCGCCCGGGGGACTGCGCGGCACCCGGCTGCTGGACCTGTACGCCGGATCCGGTGCCGTCGGGCTGGAGGCGCTGTCCCGCGGTGCCCGGGAGGTGCTCCTGGTGGACAGCGACCGACGGGCCGCGGACACCGTCCGGGCCAACGTGGCCGCACTGGGGCTTCCCGGGGCGCAGGTCGTGCGCGACGACGTGGCGCGGCTCGCGGCCGGCCCCAACCCGGGCGAACCGTACGACCTGGCGTTCCTGGACCCTCCGTACCCGACCCCGGCCGACTCCGTGACGGCGGTGCTCACGGCGCTCGCCGAGCACGGCTGGCTGGGCCCGACAGCGCTCGTGGTGGTCGAGCGGGCCAGCCGCGCCGACCCGTGGGTGTGGCCCACCGGTTTCACCGCGATCCGGGACCGCCGGTACGGGGAGGGCACGCTTTGGTACGGTCGCGCCGCCTGGTCCGGCGAGCTACGCCGGGACCCCGAGTAGCCGGGAGCCTCGCCGTGCGCAGAGCCGTCTGCCCGGGATCGTTCGACCCGGTGACGAACGGGCACCTCGACATCATCGGCCGGGCCGCCGCCCTGTTCGACGAGGTCATCGTCATGATCGCGTTCAACGGGAACAAGGCGGGCCTGTTCAGCGTGGACGAGCGGATCGAGATGCTGCACGAGGTCACCGGCGCCTGGTCGAACGTCGTGGTGGACAGCTACAGCGGGCTCCTGGTCGACTTCTGCCGCGACCGGGGCATCCCGGCGGTCGTCAAAGGGCTGCGCGCCGTCTCCGACTTCGACTACGAGCTCCAGATGGCCCAGATGAACCGTCACCTGGGCGGGCTGGAGACTTTGTTCGTGCCGACCAGCGCCACCTACAGTTACCTCTCGTCCAGCCTCCTCAAGGAGGTTGCGGCCCTCGGCGGCGACGTGGCCGGTCTGGTCCCCGACGCGGTGGCCACGCGGCTGCGCGAGCGGCTCGCGGGACGCTGAACCACCCGGGTCCGGCTCAGCGCCGGTCCGGCCGAGCCGGAGGAAGAGACCGCCCGTGGACGTGCACGAGAAGCTGGACGAGATCACCGGGCTGGTCGAGCAGGCCAGGGCGATGCCGATGTCGGCGTCGTGCATCGTCAACCGGCCCGAGCTGCTGGCCCTGCTCGAGGAGCTGCGCGCGCTGCTGCCCGAGGAGCTCGACCTGGCCGAGCAGCTGCTCGCCGGGCGGGACCGGGTCGTCGACGAGGGCCGGGCCGAGTCCGACCGCATCATCGCCGCCGCGCAAGAGGAGCGCATGCGGCTGGTGTCCGAGACGGAGGTCTACGCCCAGGCGCAGCAGGAGGCGGCCCGAGTGGTGGCCGAGGCGCACGGTGACGCGGAGTCGATGCGCAAGCAGGTGGACGAGTACGTCGACGCGAAGCTCGCCACGTTCGAGATCACGCTGAACAAGACGCTGGCGGCGGTCTCCCGGGGCCGGGACAAGCTGCGCGGCCGTGGTGAGCTCGAGGCCCTGGGCACCCTGGGCACCGAGACCGGCGAGATCCCGGCCGTCCGGGACTGACCGCGCAGCTGGACCGGCCGGCCCGGCGCCGGCGTTTCCCGGGGGTGCCGGCGCTCGGGTACCCTGAGCGCTCGGTCTCGTCCGGGACCGTGGTTCGTGGTGCCCCGCGGAGGCCAGGCTGTCCAGGCTCGACCCGCGCGCGCCGTTCGTCGTGGACACCCGCGACCTCGGCCGCCGTCCAGGGTCGATGCGTTCGGTCAGCCGGGTCGTCCCGGCTCCTGCGGAGCTCGGTACGGATGTGGTCGGTGTCCCCCAGGGGTCCGACGTCGAGCTCGAGCTGCGGCTCGAGTCGGTCGTCGAGGGGGTGCTCGTGACGGGAACGGCACGGGTGCACGTCGAGGGCGAGTGCGTGCGCTGCCTCGACCCGGTGTCCTCCGAGCAGGAGGTCCGGGTCCAGGAGCTGTACTACTACCCCGACCAGAACATCGACGACGACGAGGCCGGGCGGCTCGAGGGCGACTACCTCGACCTGGAGCCGTTGCTGCGTGACGCGGTGGTCCTCGGGCTCCCGTTCCGGCCCGTGTGCCGGGACGACTGCCCGGGGCTGTGCTCGGAGTGCGGGGCCAGGCTGGCCGACCACCCGGGTCACGTGCACGAGCAGGGCGACCCGCGCTGGGCCGCGCTGCAGGCACTGACGATCGACGCACCTGGCGTACCCGACGACGAGGAAGAGAGCTGACCGGTGGCCGTCCCCAAACGGAAGACCTCGCGCAGCAACACCCGGCACCGCCGGTCGGCGTGGAAGACCACCGCGCCCGCGCTGTCGACCTGCGACCGTTGCAAGCAGCCGAAGCTCCAGCACATCGCCTGCCCGACCTGCGGCACGTACAACAAGAGGCAGGTCCTCTCCGTCTGACCGGCCCCCTGGGGTCGTGGTCGACGCCGCACCCGCTGGGGGTGGCGTCCACCTCGTTCCTGTGGGACCGCACACGTGCCCGCCCGACCGGTGCTGCCGGCGGGCCGCCTGCCGTGGAGGTTCACCAGTGATCGACGAACATCCGTACGCCACGCTGTCCGAGCGGCTGGGGTGCAACGTCGAGCCCGGGCTGCTGCAACGGGCTCTGACGCACCGGTCCTACGCGTACGAGAACGGCGGCCTGCCGACCAACGAACGCCTCGAGTTCCTCGGCGACGCGGTGCTGGGCCTGGTGGTGACCGACACGCTGTACCGACTCCACCCCGACCTGCCCGAGGGGCAGCTGGCGAAGCTGCGCTCGGCCGTGGTCAACGCCAAGGCGCTGGCCGACGTCGGTCGCGACCTCGGGCTCGGGGAGTTCCTGCGGCTGGGCCGGGGGGAGGAGTCCACCGGCGGGCGCAACAAGGGGTCGATCCTGGCCGACACCGTGGAGGCCGTGCTCGGCGCGGTGTACGTCGACCTGGGCCTGTCCGCGAGCGAGGTGCTGGTGCACCGGTTGTTCGACCCGGTCATCGACTCCGCGGCCGGGCTGGGGGCCGGGCTGGACTGGAAGACGTCTCTCCAGGAGCTGACGGCCAACGACGGGCTCGGCGTCCCCGAGTACCAGATCTGGGACGAGGGTCCCGACCACGAGAAGTTCTTCACCGCCATCGTCCGCGTGGCCGGCGAGGACCGGGGCTCCGGCACGGGGCGCAGCAAGAAGGAAGCCGAGCAGGAGGCCGCGTCGGCCGCGTGGCACACGCTGCGCGCCGCCCGCGGCTGACGCGGCGTCTGACGTCATGCCCGAGCTGCCCGAGGTCGAGGTGGTGCGCCGCGGTCTGCAGCGCTGGGTCGTCGGTCGCACCGTCCGGGACGTCCAGGTAAGGCACCCGCGCGCGGTCCGCCGGCACGTCCCGGGCGCCGCGGACTTCGCCGGCCGGCTGGCCGGCCGCCGCGTGCTGGGCACCGACCGGCGCGGGAAGTACCTGTGGCTGCCGCTGGACTCCGGTGAGGCGCTGCTCGCCCACCTGGGGATGTCGGGCCAGCTGCTCGTGCAGCCGTCCGGGGCGCCGGACGAGGTGCACCTGCGGGTCCGGCTCACGCTGGACGACGGCCACGACCTGAGGTTCGTCGACCAGCGCACCTTCGGCGGCCTCTCCGTCGAGCGCACGGACGGCGGCGGTGTGCCCGCTCCGGTCGCGCACATCGCCAGGGACCCGCTCGACCCGCAGTTCGACGACGCCGCGTTCGCGGTCGCGGTGCGGCACCGGCGCACCGGCGTCAAGCGCGCGCTGCTGGACCAGTCGCTGGTCTCCGGGGTCGGCAACATCTACGCCGACGAGGCGCTGTGGCGCTCCCGGCTGCACTACGCCAGGGCCACGGACACCTTGCGCCGTCCCGAGATCGACCGGCTGCTGGGCCACGTCCGCGCGGTGCTGGACGAGGCGCTCGCCGACGGCGGCACGTCGTTCGACTCGCTGTACGTCGACGTGAACGGGCGCAGCGGCTACTTCGACCGGTCGCTGGACGCGTACGGGCAGGAGGGGCGCCCGTGCGCGCGCTGCGGTACCCCGATCCGCCGCGACCCGTTCATGAACCGCTCGTCGTTCACCTGCCCGCGCTGCCAGCCGAGACCGCGCCACGGCCGCTGGTGAGTGCGCGCCGCGTCGCCGGTCGCGCGCTCCTTCGACGTCAGCGGCGCGCGGCCTCGGCGGCGACCTCGGCGGAGACAGTGCCGTCGGCGCGCGCCGGCGTCCAGGCCTCGGTGCGCACCCACTCGGACCGGCACGCCGAGCACCGGAACAGCGCCAGCCCGTCGCGCTGGCCCCCGGTCGCGGACCAGTCGCAGACCAGCTGGCACGGGTTGGCGGCGAGGACGGTCACCCACCCAGTCTGGCCGCTAGCCTCGCCGGTCGTGGACGTAAGGCTGACCGTCTGGGTTCGCGGCCGGGTCCAGGGGGTGGGCTTCCGGTGGTGGGCCAGGGCGACGGCGCTCGACCTGGGTCTGTCGGGCTGGGCGGCCAACCTCGAGGACAGCCGCGTCGAGGTCGTGGCGGAGGGTCCGCGGGAGGCCTGCGAGCGGCTGCTCTCGGCGCTCGGGTCGGGCGCGGGCCCGGGCCGGGTCACCGGACTGACCGAGCGCTGGGGTGCCGCCCAGGGTGTACCGCCCGGGTTCGCCGAGCGATGAGCCTGACCCGTTCGAGTGACCGGCTGCGCGGCGGTGTTGACCGTTTCGTGACCTGGTGCCACCCTGGCCTGAGTACGTGGGACAGTTCCTCCCGCTGTCCCGAGTCGCCTCCGGGCGACATGCTCCACCCGCTGTCCCTCAGCCGCCGGAGCCTTGGCTCTGCGCGCGCCCCTCATGACCAGCCCTGTGTGCCGGAAACCGGCACCGTGACCCGGTAAGGACCCTCGATGGCGAAGGCCCTGCTCGGATACCTCGGCGGCCCGGACCCCGTTGTCCTCGCCGAGATCGCGCGGCTCCGCGGCCGCGTACGCGACCTCGAGGCCGAGGTCGACCGGCTCCACGCCGTGAACGACGCACTCACCGCGGTGCTCGCCGAGGACCAGGTCCTCTCGGTCAGCGACCGCGAGCCCGTCCTCACCTAGACACCGGACGAGCCCGGCCCCCCGCGCGCGCCGCCCGCCCCCCTCACGGGCCCGCGCGGGCCGGGCTTTCCGGGCGCGGCGGGTCCAGCCCACGCGTACCGCCCGGTAGTCTGGCGGCGGTCTTCCCCGACCCCCGCCCCGTCGCGTCGACCCTGCGTCCGACGGCTACCCGCAGGAGCGCCTCCACCGTGCACCTGAAGAGCCTGACCCTGCGCGGCTTCAAGTCCTTCGCCTCGTCCACGACCCTGCGCTTCGAGCCGGGGATCACGTGCGTCGTCGGGCCGAACGGCTCCGGCAAGTCCAACGTCGTGGACGCGCTGGCCTGGGTCATGGGCGAGCAGGGTGCCAAGAGCCTGCGCGGCGGCAAGATGGAGGACGTCATCTTCGCCGGCACGTCGGGGCGGCCACCGCTGGGCCGGGCCGAGGTCCTGCTCACCATCGACAACAGCGACGGGCAGCTGCCCATCGACTACGCCGAGGTCACTCTCTCGCGGATCATGTTCCGCAACGGCGGCTCCGAGTACGCGATCAACGGCGAGTCGTGCCGTCTGCTGGACGTGCAGGAGCTCTTGTCCGACTCCGGCATCGGCCGCGAGATGCACGTGATCGTCGGCCAGGGGCAGCTGGACCAGATCCTGTCCGCCACCCCGGAGGACCGGCGCGGGTTCATCGAGGAGGCCGCGGGGGTCCTCAAGCACCGCAAGCGCAAAGAGAAGGCGCTGCGCAAGCTCGAGGCGATGCAGGCGAACATGACCCGCGTCTCGGACCTGACCGCCGAGCTCCGCCGCCAGCTCAAGCCGCTCGGCAAGCAGGCCGAGGTGGCCCGGCGGGCCAGCGTCGTGCAGGCCGACCTGCGCGACGCCCGGCTGCGGCTGATGGCCGACGACCTGCTCGTGCTGCGGACCGCGCTGGAGCAGGAGGTCGCGGACGAGACGGCCCTGCGCGAGCGCAGGGCGCAGGTCGAGGCGGCGCTCGCGGCGGCGCAGGCCCGCGAGGCTGAGCTGGAGGCCGCTGCGGCCGAGCGGGCGCCGGCCGTGGCCAGGGCGCAGGAGGTCTGGTACCGGCTCAACGGTGTGCGGGAGCGGCTGCGCGGCACCGCGGGGATGGCCGACCAGCGGCTGCGGATCCTGGCCACCGAGCCCGAGGACGACCGGCCGGGCAGCGACCCGGTCGAGCTGGACGCCGCCGCGGCACGGGTGCGCTCCGAGGAGGCCGCGCTGGTCGCCGAGGTCGAGCAGGACCGGGACCGGCTCGCCGCTGCGGTGGCTGCCCGCGCCGCCGCCGAGGACGAGCTCGTCGCCGAGGAGCGGCGTGTGGCCTCGGCCGAGCGCGCCCACGCCGATCGGCGCGAGGGTCTGGCCCGGCTCGTCGGCCAGGTGGGCGCGGCCCGGACCCGGCTGGAGACCCGCGAGGCCGAGATCGGCCGGCTGGCCACTGCCCTGGACGAAGCCCGCGAGCGGGCCCGGGTGGCGCACGAGGAGTTCGTCGCCCTGGAGTCGCGGGTCGCCGGCCTGGACGAGGGCGAGATCGGCCTCGACACCGAGCACGAACAGGCGGCCGCCGCGTACGAGGCGGCGCAGGGGCAGGTCGTCCAGCTGCGCCAGGAGGAGCGCGAGGCGGAGCGCGACCGGGCCGCCCTCACCGCTCGGAAGGAGGCGCTCGAGCTCAGCCTCGCCCGCAAGGACGGCTCGGCCGCGCTGCTGGCGGCCGGCGACCGGCTCAGCGGCGTCCTCGGTTCCGTGGCTGCGCTGGTCACGGTCCGGCCGGGGTACGAGGCGGCGCTCGCGGCTGCCCTGGGAACAGCGGCCGACGCGGTCGCGGTGGACGGGCTGGACGCCGCCGTCGGGGCGCTGCGGCTGCTCAAGGACGACGACGCCGGACAGGCACCGCTGCTCGTCGGGAGCGCCGCCGGGACGGTCCCGGCGGCCCTGGCCGGACTCCCGGCCGCCGCAGTCGCCGCGGCGGACCTGGTCCAGGCGCCCACGCACGTCGCGGCAGCGGTGCGGCGGGTACTGGCCTCGACCGTCGTGGTGGACGACCTGCGGGCGGCCCGCGACGTGCTCCGGTCTCGTCCCGAGCTCACGGTGGTGACCAGGGACGGCGACGTGCTGTCGGCCGGGTTCGCGCAGGGCGGCTCGTCGTCGGCCCCGTCGCTGCTCGAGGTGCGCGCCGCCGTCGACGAGGCGGAGGTCCGGCTGGAGTCCGCCGCGCACCGGGCCGAGCGGGTGCGGTTCGAGCTGGCGGCGGCGATCCAGCAACGGCAGGAGGCGTCCGACCGGTGCGAGGCCGCGCTCGCGCGGCTGCACGAGTCCGACGCTCGGCTCGCCGCGGTGGCCGAGCAGCTCGGCCAGCTGGGGGCGGCCGCGCGGGCCGCGACCGGCGAGGCCGACCGGCTGCAGACTGCCCTCACCGCCGCCAACGAAGCCGTGCGGGCCGACCGCGACGCCGTGGACGAGCTGCAGGAGCGCCTGGACGAGGCCGAGCAGGTTCCGTCCGAGGTCGCGCCGGCAGCCGACCGTCGCGACGCGCTCGCGGTCGCGGCGTCGACAGCGCGGCAGGCCGAGGTCGAGGTCCGACTCACCGTGCGTACGGGTGAGGAGCGAGCCCGCGCGCTGGCCGGTCGCGCGGAGGCGCTGGAACGGTCGGCCGCCGAGGAGCGCGCGGCGCGCGAGCGCGCCGTCGAGCGGCGCGAGCGGCGGGTTCGCGAGCTGGCGGTGGCCGGGGCCGTGTCCCGGGCCGTCGTGGTCTCGCTGGCGCGGCTGGAGCTGTCGCTGCAGGCCGCGGCGTCCGAGCGCACGGCCGCCGAGGACGAGCGGACGGCGGCCGACGGCGAGCTGGCCGGAGTCCGGGCCAGGGCCCGCGAGATGGCCGCCGAGCTGGACTCGCTCACCGACTCGGTGCACCGCGACGAGATGGCCAGGACCGAGCAGCGGCTGCGGATCGAGACGCTCGAGGCGAAGGCCATCGAGGAGCTCGGCGTCGACCCGGAGACGCTGCTGGACGAGTACGGCCCGGACCAGCTGGTCCCGCCGTCGCTGCCGGAGCCGGATGCAGACCCGGACGCGTCGCCGGCCGACCCCGTGCCGTACGTGCGCATCGAGCAGGAGAAGCGGGCCCGCAGCGCCGAGCGCGCGCTCGCCCTGCTCGGCAGGGTGAACCCGTTGGCACTGGAGGAGTTCTCCGCGCTGGAGGAGCGGCACCAGTTCCTCACCGAGCAGCTCGAGGACCTGAAGAAGACCCGCCGCGACCTGCTCGACATCGTCCGCGAGGTCGACGAGCGGGTCGAGCAGGTGTTCACGGCGGCCTACCACGACACTGCGCGCGAGTTCGAGGCCGTCTTCGCGCGCCTGTTCCCCGGTGGCGAGGGCCGGCTGGTGCTCACCGACCCCGACGACATGCTCACGACCGGGATCGAGGTCGAGGCGCGCCCGCCCGGCAAGAAGGTCAAGCGGCTGTCGCTGCTGTCGGGCGGCGAGCGCTCGCTGGTCGCGGTCGCTCTGCTGGTCGCGATCTTCAAGGCCCGGCCGAGCCCCTTCTACGTCATGGACGAGGTCGAGGCCGCGCTCGACGACACCAACCTCGGCCGGCTGCTGACGCTGTTCGAGGAGCTGCGCGAGTCCAGCCAGCTCATCGTGATCACGCACCAGAAGACGACCATGGAGGTCGCCGACGCCCTGTACGGCGTCACCATGCGCGGCGACGGCGTCACCAGCGTGATCAGCCAGCGGCTGCGCGAGGAACAGCCCGCGTGAGCTCGGCTCGGTGACTGGCAGACTCGCGCCGTGAGCGCCACCGTCCTGATCGCCGTCGTCGTGCTGGCCCTGCTCCTCGTCGGCGGGGTCGCGCTGGTCGGTCGCCGCCGCGCTCGGCCGCCGGTCGCCCCACCTGGGCCCGCCCCGCGGCCCACGGGCACCCAGGTCGCCGCTGCCGCCCCGGAAGCCGCCGTCGAGGCGGTCGAGGAGACGCCCGAGCCGGCAGCCGGACGGTTCGCGCGGCTGCGCGGGCGGCTGGCCCGGTCCCGCACCACTCTGGGCTCCGGCCTGGTCCAGCTGCTCTCGCGCGACAGCGTCGACGCGGCGACCTGGGACGAGGTCGAGGAGACCCTGCTCCTGTCCGACCTCGGCGTCGGCCCCACCAACGAGCTGCTGGGCCGGCTGCGCGAGCAGATGCGGACGCAGGGACCCGGCGATCCCGGCCGCGTCCAGGCCCTGCTGCGGGCGGAGCTGGTCGCGCTCGTCGACCCGGCGCTGGACCGGTCCCTGGCCCTGACCGGCGCGCCCGGAGTACCGGCGGTGGTGCTCGTCGTCGGTGTCAACGGGACCGGCAAGACCACCACCACCGGCAAGCTCGCGCGCGTGATCGTGGCGGACGGGCAGACCGTCCTGCTCGGCGCCGCCGACACGTTCCGCGCCGCCGCTGCCGAACAGCTGCAGACCTGGGGGGAGCGGGTCGGGGTGCGGACGGTGCGCGGCGCCGAGGGCGCCGACCCGGCCAGCGTCGCGTTCCAGGCGGTGCAGGCCGGGATCGACGGCGAGGTCGACGTCGTCCTCGTCGACACTGCCGGACGGCTGCACACGAAGACCGGGCTGATGGACGAGCTCGGCAAGGTCAAGCGCGTGGTCGAGAAACAGGCGGCGGTCACCGAGGTGCTGCTGGTGCTGGACGCGACGACCGGTCAGAACGGGCTGCAGCAGGCTCGCGTGTTCGCCGAGGTCGTCGACGTCACCGGGATCGTGCTGACCAAGCTGGACGGCACCGCGAAGGGCGGGATCGTCGTCGCGGTGCAACGCGAGCTGGGCGTTCCGGTCAAGCTCGTCGGGCTCGGCGAGGGCGTGGACGACCTCGCGCCCTTCGACCCCGAGGCGTTCGTCGACGCCCTGCTCGACTAGCGCCCCGGAGCCGGGACCTCACGGGTGACGATGGCGTCGACCATGGACCACACGGCGCTCCAGCGCGAGTCGTAGCCCGGCGCCTGGCGTTCGGCTCTGGCCCTGGCGTGCGCCGACCCGATGTCCTTGAAGAACCTGGCCGTCTCGGCCGTCGTCAGCTCCTGCGTCGGACGTTCGAAGCTGTCGCTGGAGAACGCGTCGGAGTACGAGGCCAGGAACAGGTCGTCCCGGTGCTCGTGCAGGTAGTCGTCGATCGACTCGCGAGCGTCGGCCTCCGCCGCGTCGTCCTCGGCGGCCAGGTCGACCAGCATGAAGACGATGTCCTGCGTGCGGGCGGACTCGTGTGCAGCCATGGCGCATCCTAGTCAGAGGGTCGGAGTGGACTTCAGCAGCGACACGTAGCGACGGTGCCGGGCGAGCAGGTGCGCCAGGCACAGCAGAGTGTGAGCCAGCGCGGCGATCATCAGCAGGGCCCAGTGCGGGTGCGAGACGTGCACGTGGAAGACGCCGAACACGTCGAGGTCCCGAGTGTCGGCCAGCTGTACCGATGCCTTGATCGCGGCCAGCGAGACCGCCCCGACACTGATCAGCAGCAGGGTCAGCATGGCGATGATCGTGGCGAGCGAGGAGCGCTTCAGCGCCTTCTCGTCGAAGCGCGAGACCAACCACCCGGACAGGATCGCCGGGACGCTCAGAGCCAGGGTGACCAGGCCGACCTTGCCACCCACGGCCCCGGACGGGTCGGCCGATCCGAACACCTGGTCGTGGTGGTAGCCGATGAGCCACACCAGGAACGTGAGCGCGCTCGACAGCAGGGTGATCGGACCGAGCAGCCCGGGCGGGACCTCGCGGAAGTCCAGGGCCATGAAGGCGGAGACCGGCCTCGCGCGGACCCCGCGCGGGTCCGTCGTCGGGGGCGCCCCGGTCCGTGCCGTGAGTGTCTTGTAGTCCAGGTCGCGGGCGAGCAGGTGCACGGCGGCCAGACCCAGAGTGTCGGAGAACGCGGCGATCGGTTCCCTGGCCGCGGACGTCACCACGGGCGTGATGGGCATGGTGTCGCGCGCGGCCTGGACCAGGACCTGCCGACCGGCCAGGTACAACCCGTCCGGCGCCGTCGCCTCGACGTGGACGCTCGGTGCCGTGAACAGGTGCGGGAGCGGTAGGAGATACGTGCGGACGCGCAGCCCGAGGAAGATCCGGACCTGGTCGAGGAACCCGCGCAGATGGTCGGTCCGCCGTTCTGAGCGCGTCAGCGTCACCTCGACACAGGTGCCGGGGGCGCCGGACACGTGCGCGACGAGGAACGTCGAGCCGGACAGCGCGTTCAGCAGGTGGATCAGCTCGGACCGGCGGTCCGGGCTCACCGCTGCGCCGCACACGTCCGCCTGCTCGATCACGTCCCGGATGCGCGCGGCGCGGCCGCGGTGCTGGGAGAAGGCGACGGCCCACGCGGCGGCCACGACCGCCCGCTGCCGTTGGGTGATCGACGGCGCCGCGACATAGGCGCTGCGGTACAGCCGGTCGATGGTCACGGCGAGGACCCCGATCGTCTCCCGGTACGTCAGCACCCGTGCGCTGCCGCCCTCGGCCGTGGTGGTCACTCCGTCGTTGATGATGCCCTTGCGACTGCGCAGGATCGGTACCAGCACCGAGACCGAGGCTCGGTCCGGGCCGGGTGGGAGCACCATCTCGCGGATCGTCGAGCTGACGATGTACTCGTCGTGCAGGGTGAGCTTCTCGGTGAGTCGCCTGGTCCCCGATCGAGCGTGCACGATGGTGTGCAGCAGGCTGGCGATCTCGGCACCGGAGTAGGTGGCCTCCGCGTTGTCGAACTCCGCGGAGATCAGGCGGCGGCGACCGTCCAGCTGGGAGTCCGGGTCGGTGTCCTCGTCTGCCAGCAGAGCCACCGTCGGGCTCGGTTCACCCGGGGTCGGGACCCGGATCAGCAGCCGCAGCAGCAGCGCGAGCGCCGCCCCCAGGACGAGGACCAGGGTCAGCCAGCCGAGGGCCTCGCCCTGGGAGACCACGTTCGTGGGTGCGTCGACGAAGGCGGCCACCGCCACCGCACACAAGCCGACGAAGAACAGCACCATCCGGAGCAGGATCTTCAGCCGACGACCGCCGGCGGCGTTCCTGTACTCGTCCACGCCGTGCCTGCCCCCGTCCGTCCGGAACCCGCGGCAGGACGTTAGACCGCAAGCCCGGTCCGGCACCCCGACAACGCCGACATGTGGACACCGTTTCGGCGGATTGGTGAGCTGCGGCGGTCAGAGCGCCGGCAGGACCGCCCACACCAGGGGCACGCCGGGGCGGTAGGCGAGATGGATGTACGAGGGGGCGTCCAGGACGACCAGGTCGGCGCGGGCACCGGTCGTCAACGTGCCGACGTCGGCGCGACGCAGTGCCCGCGCGCCGCCGGCCGTCGCCGCCCACAGCGCCTCGGCCGGCGTCATGCGCATCTCGCGGACCGCGAGCGCCAGGCACAGCGCCATGCTCGTGGTGTACGAGGACCCGGGGTTGCAGTCGGTCGCGATCGCGACGGTGACGCCGGCGTCGATGAGCCGGCGCGCGTCCGGGTACGGCGAGCGGGTCGAGAACTCGGCGGCCGGGAGCAACGTCGCGACCGTCCCGGACGCGGCCAGCGCGTCGACGTCGGCGTCGTCGAGGTACGTGCAGTGGTCGACGCTCGCCGCACCGACCTCGACGGCGACCTGCACCCCGGGTCCGTGCTGGAGCTGGTTGCCGTGCAGCCGCGGGAGCAGCCCGTGCGCGACCCCGGCAGCGACGACCGCGCGGGTCTCGTCCGCGTCGAACGCGCCGCGGTCGCAGAACACGTCGACCCAGCGCGCGTGCGGCGCACAGGCGTCCAGCATCGGGCCGGCGACCAGCTCGACGTACGCGTCGCGCCGCCCCTCGTACTCCGGCGGCACGACGTGCGCCCCGAGGAACGTCGTCTCCGGGGTGAGGCGGCGCGCGACCGACAGCGAGCGAGCCTCGTCGTCGACGGTGAGCCCGTAGCCGCTCTTGCACTCGAACGTCGTCGTGCCGCCGCGGCGCATCTCGTCGACGAGGCGGCGCAGGTGGCGCTCGAGGCTTGCGTCGTCGGCGGCCCTCGTCGCCGCGACGGTGCTGCGGATGCCCCCGGCGCTGTACGGCTGCCCGGCCATCCGCGCCGCGAACTCCTCGGCGCGGTCGCCGGCGAACACCAGGTGCGCGTGGCTGTCCACGAAACCTGGGACGACGGCCCGGCCCTCGACGTCGACGCGCTCGTCGGCATCCGGGGCGACCGTGGCCGGACCCACCCAGGCCACCACGCCGGCGTCCACGACGACCGCGGCGTCCGTGAGCAGCCCGAGCCGGCTGCCGTCGCCGAGCTGCGCGTCGTTGGTGACGAGCTGGCCGATGCCCGTGACCAGCGTGCTCACGGCAGCACCCCGGCGATGGCGTCGGCCAGCGCCCGCCCGACGTCCGGGACGCGGACGTGCACGCCGTCATCGACCACGAGCTCCCCGCCGACCACGACGTGCGAGACGTCGGCGGCGCCGGCGGCGAACACGGCGGCCTCCGGCCCGTGCCCGGCGCCCGCGGTGCGGACCGAGTCGAGCCGGACCGCGGCCAGGTCGGCCCAGGCGCCCGGTGCGATCCGGCCGCCGTCGGGGCGGCCCAGGGCGTGCCAGCCGGCCGAGCTGGCGGCCCGCAGCAGCGTGGCGGCGTCGAAGTGGCCGCGCCGCATCGACACCAGCCGCTCGTCCAGCTCGACCGCGCGGGCCTCCTCGAACAGGTCGATGACAGCGTGGCTGTCCGAGCCCAGCGACAGCGGCGACCCGGCGTCGAGGAGCGCGCGGGCCGGGCCAACGCCGTCGGCGAGCTCGCGTTCGGTGGTCGGGCACAGGCAGGCCCCGGTCCGGCTGCTGCCGAGCTGCTCGATGTCCTCCGG
Organism: uncultured Actinomycetota bacterium; assembly: GCA_963711005.1. Lineage (GTDB taxonomy): Bacteria > Actinomycetota > Actinomycetes > Prado026 > Prado026 > CAVQCJ01. Next base: position 488,369 of record CAVQCJ010000004.1, read on the forward strand.
GGTCAGGTGCGTCGCGTGCACGGCCGTGCTCGTCGGCCCGAGCGCGCCGGCGTCGGCGAGCAGCCGGGTCGGCGTCCGTCCGTGCGCCGCGAGGCAGGCCTCGTTCTCGGCCGGCTGCTCGGACAGGTGGACGTGCAGAGGCGCGGCGCCGTGCAGCTCGGCCCACCGCGCCACCACCGGGATCTCGTCGGCGGGGACCGCGCGCACCGAGTGCACCGCCGCCCCGACCCGTACGTCCGCGGCCGCCGGGTAGGCCGCGTGCAGCGCGGCCGCGCGCTCGGCCCAGACCTGAGCGGAGCCGTCGCCGAAGCGCAGCTGCACACCGTCGAGGGGGCGCCCGATCCCGCCGCTGAGGTAGCAGGTGTCGAGCAGCGTCAGCCGGACGCCTGCGGTCCGGGCCGCGGCCACCAGCGCGTGCGCCATCTCGTTCGGGTCGTCGTACGGCTGCCCGCCGGGACCGTGGTGCAGGTAGTGGAACTCGCCGACCAGGGTGATCCCGGCCAGCGCCATCTCGGCGTACACCGCCGTGGCCAGTGTGAGGTACCGCTGCGGGTCGAGCCGCTCCGCGACGGAGTACATCTGCTCGCGCCAGGTCCAGAACGAGCCGGTGCCCAGCGCGTCGACGGTGTGCGTGCGGCCGCGCAGCGCCCGGTGGAAGGCGTGCGAGTGCACGTTGGCCAGGCCCGGCAGCGTGAGCCCGGGCAGCCGTGCCGTGCCGTCAGGCGGGGTGCCGCCGAAGTCCGGGGTCACCCCAGAGATCCGCCCGCCGTCGACCTCGACCAGCACCCGGTGGTGCGAGGTCGGGCCGCCCAACCACGCGTGCTCGCACAGGTATGTGGTCACTGGTCGTCGTCCCGGGCCAGCAGTCGCTCGACCACCCGAGCCAGGGCGGCGACCCCGGCCAGGCAGTCGGCGAGGTCGGCGTGCTCCGCGGGGGAGTGCGACACCCCGGTCGGGTTGCGGACGAACAGCATCGCGGCCGGGACGTGGGCGGCGAGCACACCTGCATCGTGCCCGGCCTGGGTCGGCAGCGTCGGCACGTCGCGGGTGGACGCGCCGACCGCGTCGGCCAGCAACCGCGACAGCGGCCCGTCGAAGCGCACCTCCGGCGACACCGACTCGGTGGTCAGCTCGACCTTCGTCCCGTCCCGGCCCGCCCGCTGGGTCGCACCTTGCGCGATGTCGGTGACCAGTGTCCCCAGCGACGTCTCGTCCGCCGCCCGCGCGTCCAGCCAGGCGCGCACCGTCGACGGGATGGCGTTGGTCCCGTTCGGTTCGACCTCGACCCGGCCGAACGTGACCCGCGCGTCCGCCTGCCGGGCCCGCTTGCGCGCGGCGAGCACGGTCTCGGCGTAGGTCAGCATCGGGTCGCGACGGTCCTCCAGCCGTGTGGTCCCGGCGTGGTTGGCCTCCCCGGTGAAGGTGAACCGGTACCGCCCGTGCGGCCAGATCGCGGTCGCCACGCCGACCGGGGCGTCCACGTCCACGAGAGCGCGACCCTGCTCGACGTGCAGCTCGACGAACCGGCCGATCCGGCCCAGCGACTCCTCGTCGCGCCCGAGCCGGCCCGGGTCGTGCCCGGCGGCACGCATCGCCTCCGCCATCGACACCCCGTCGGCATCGGTGAGTGCCCGGGCCCGGTCCGGGTCAAGCGCGCCGGTCAGCAGCCGGGAGCCGGCGCAGGCCACGCCGAACCGCGCACCCTCCTCGTCGGCGAACGCCACGACGGCGACCGGACGGCGCGGGTCGGCCGTCGGCGCCGCGGCGCCGACGACGTCGAGCGCGGCGAACGCGGACACCACCCCGAGCGGGCCGTCGTAGGCCCCGCCGTCCGGCACTGAGTCCAGGTGCGAGCCGAGCACGACCGCCTCGCGGCCAGGCGGGCCCCACCACGCCCAGAGGTTGCCGTTCCGGTCGCTGTGCACGGCCATCCCGCGCGCCGCCGCGGCGTCGGTGAACCACTCCCGGCAGGCCAGGTCCTCGGCCGTCCACGCGAACCGCCGGTAGCCGCCGTTGCGCGCGTCCCGTCCGATCGGCAGCAGTGCGTCCCAGAGCGCGCTGAACGACGTCGGGCCCTCGACCTGGTCGGCCACGCAGTCAGCCCTCGGCCATCGGCACGCGAACGCCCCGCTCGGCGGCCACCTCGGCGGCCCGGTCGTAGCCGGCGTCGACGTGCCGGATGACACCCATGCCCGGGTCGTTGGTCAGCACCCGCTCCAGCTTGGCGCCGGCCAGGGCGGTGCCGTCGGCGACGCAGACCTGGCCCGCGTGGATCGACCGCCCGATGCCGACGCCGCCGCCGTGGTGGATCGACACCCAGGACGCGCCGGACGCGGTGTTCACCAGCGCGTTGAGCAGCGGCCAGTCCGCGATCGCGTCCGACCCGTCGAGCATCGACTCGGTCTCCCGGTAGGGCGAGGCGACCGACCCGCAGTCCAGGTGGTCGCGGCCGATCGCGACGGGCGCTGAGAGCCGTCCGTCCGCGACCATCTCGTTGAAGCGCATGCCGGCGAGGTGCCGCTCGCCGTAGCCCAGCCAGCAGATCCGGGCCGGCAGGCCCTGGAAGGCGACCTTCTCGCCGGCCCGCCGGATCCAGCGTTCCAGCGGCTCGTTGTCCGGGAACAGGTCCAGGACCGCCGCGTCGGTGGCGGCGATGTCGGCCGGGTCGCCGGACAGCGCTGCCCAGCGGAACGGTCCCTTGCCCTCGCAGAACAGCGGCCGGATGTACGCCGGCACGAACCCGGGGAAGTCGAACGCGCGCTGGTACCCGGCCAGCTGCGCCTCGCCGCGGATGGAGTTGCCGTAGTCGAACACCTCGGCGCCGGCGTCCATGAACCCGACCATGGCCTCGACGTGCTTGGCCATCGACTGCCGCGCCCGCTCGGTGAACTCTTCCGGCTTGGCCTCCGCGTACGCCTGCCAGTCCGCCAGCTCGACCCCTTCGGGCAGGTACGACAGCGGGTCGTGCGCCGACGTCTGGTCGGTCACCAGGTCGACGGGCACGCCGCGGCGCAGCAGCTCGGGCAGCACGGTGGCGCAGTTGCCGGCCAGTCCCACCGACAGCGGCCGGCGCTCGGCCTTGGCCGCGAGCACCCGGGTCACGGCGTCGTCGAGGTCGCCGGTCCACTCGTCCAGGTAGCGGTGGTCGACGCGGCGCTGCAGGCGAGCCGGGTCGACGTCCACGATCAGGCAGACGCCGTCGTTCATCGTCACCGACAACGGCTGCGCGCCGCCCATGCCGCCGCAGCCGCCGGTCACCGTCAGGGTGCCGGCCAGCGTGCCGCCGGGCCGCTTGGCGGCGATCGCCGCGAACGTCTCGTACGTGCCCTGCAGGATGCCCTGCGTGCCGATGTAGATCCACGAGCCCGCAGTCATCTGGCCGTACATCGTCAGGCCCAGGTGCTCGAGACGGCGGAACTCCGGCCACGTCGCCCAGTCCGGGACCAGGTTCGAGTTGGCCAGCAGGACTCGCGGGGCCCACTCGTGCGTGCGCAGCACGCCGACCGGTTTGCCGGACTGGACCAGCAGCGTCTCGTCGTCGGCCAGACCCTGCAGCGTGCGCACGATCGCGTCGTACGCCGACCAGCTGCGCGCGGCCCGCCCGGTGCCGCCGTAGACCACCAGGTCGTCGGGGCGCTCGGCCACCTCGGGGTCGAGGTTGTTCATCAGCATCCGCATGGCGGCCTCGGTCTGCCAGCTGCGGCAGCTCAGCTGCGTGCCGCGCGGGGACCGGACGGGGCGCGGCCCGGAGACGGTGATGCTCATCGCGTACCTCTTTCGCGTGTTGTTCCGGTCGTTGTTCCGCGTTTTGCTCGCCTGCTGTTTCCCGTGCTGTTTCCCGTGCGGGACGTTCAGGCCAGCGCGCCGACGGCCGACTCCGCGGCAGCCAGCAACGAGCCGTCGGCGACCATCGCCACGGCGGTTTCGATCTCGGGGGACAGGTGCCGGTCCGGACCGGGGCCGGCCACCCTGGCGCGCAGCACGGCGACGACGGCGGCGGTCCCGGGCGCCGGCGTCAGCGGCGCGCGCAGGTCCAGCGCGCGGGCCGCGGTGAGGATCTCGATCGCGAGCACCCGGGTCAGCGCGTCGACGGACCGGCGCAGCTTGCGCGCGGCCGACCAGCCCATCGAGACGTGGTCCTCCTGCATCGCCGACGAGGGGATCGAGTCGACGCTCGCCGGCACCGCCAGCCGCTTCATCTCGCTGACCAGGGCCGCCTGCGTGTACTGGGCGATCATGTGCCCGGAGTCGACGCCGGGGTCGCCGGCCAGGAACGGCGGCAGCCCGTGCGAGCGGGCGACGTCGAGCTGCCGGTCGGTGCGGCGCTCGCTGATCGACGCGAGGTCGGCCGCGACGATCGCGAGGAAGTCGAGCACGTAGCCGACCGGGGCGCCGTGGAAGTTGCCGTTGGAGCGCACCCGGCCGTCGTCGAGCACCACCGGGTTGTCGACCGCGGACGCCAGCTCGCGGGCCGCGACGGTCTGCGCGTGCGCGATCGTGTCGCGGACCGCGCCGGCCACCTGCGGGGCGCAGCGCAGCGAGTACGCGTCCTGCACGATCAGGCAGTCCTCACGGTGCGACTCGACGATGGCCGAGCCGGCCAGCAGGCGGGTCATGTTGGCGGCGGCGACTGCCTGGCCGACCTGCGGGCGCAGCGCCTGCAGGTCCGCGGCGAAGACCGCGTCGGTACCCAGCAGCGCCTCGACGCTCATCGCCGCCGAGACGTCCGCCGTCCGGACCAGCCGCTGCAGGTCGTGCAGGGCCAGCACCAGCATCCCGAGCATGCCGTCGGTGCCGTTGATGAGCGCCAGGCCCTCCTTGGCGGCGAGCTCGCGCGGCGCGATCCCGGCCGCGGCCAGCGCCTGCGCGGCGGGCTGCCGGACCCCGGCGGCGTCCCGCACGTCGCCCTCGCCCATCACGGCCAGCGCGCAGTGCGCCAGCGGTGCCAGGTCGCCCGAGCAGCCGAGCGAGCCGTACTCGTGCACCACCGGCGTGATGCCGGCGTTGAGCAGGTCCGCGTACGCCTGGGCCGTCGCGGGGTCGGCGCCGGTGTGGCCGGAGGCCAGCGTGCGCAGGCGCAGCAGCATGAGCGCCCGCACCACCTCGCGCTCGACCTCGGGGCCGGAGCCTGCGGCATGCGAGCGGACCAGCGAACGCTGCAGCTGGGCCCGCATGGCCGGGTCGATGTACCGGGTCGCGAGGGCGCCGAACCCGGTCGAGACGCCGTACACGGGCTCCCCGCTGGCGGCCAGCTCGTCGATCACCGCGCGGGCCTTGGCGAGCACGGCGAGCGCCTCCGGCGCGAGCTCGATCCGGGCCCCGTCCCGGGCGACCGCGACCACCTCGAGCGGGTCCAGGGGAGCGGCGGAGACGGACACCGTCGACGCAGGGCTGGCGTTCATGCCCCCATTGGATCGGTCCGGGGTCGGTGCGTCTGCGTGCGGAGGTCACAATATGTCTGGTATCTCAGACACCGCACGGAGAGCTCCAGAGCTGGGGAGGGGGCGGCGATGGCGGGGTCGAGCGTGCCGGCGCTGAGCCGGTCGCTGGCGCTGCTGCGGCTGCTCGGGTCGCGGGCGACCCCCGTGCCCGCCGCCGCGCTGGCCCGCGAGCTGGGCCTGCCTCGGTCCACCACTTACCACCTGCTCGCGGTGCTCGAACGGGAAGGTTTCGTCGTGCACCTGCCCGAGGCGCAGGCGTACGGGCTGGGCGTGGCGGTCTTCGAGCTCGGCTCGGCGTACCTGCGGCACGACCCGCTGGAACGGCTGGCCCGTCCGCTGCTGGTCCGGCTGGTGGAGCGGGTCGGCGGCGCGGCGCACCTGGGCGTGCTGCACGGCGCCGAGACCCTCTACCTGCTGAAAGAGGCGCCGCGCGGCTCGGTCGTGCTGGTGACCGACGTCGGCGTGCGGCTGCCGGCGCACCTGACCGCGTCCGGCCGCTCCATCCTGGCCGCCCTGCCGCGCGCGCAGGTGCGGGCGCTGTACCCGAGCCAGGCGGCGTTCGTCGACCGCACCGGGTCGGGCCCGGCCACCCCGGGCGAGCTGCGCGCGCTGCTGGCGCATGAGTCGGCGCAGGGCTGGTCGACCGAAGACGGCCACGTCACGGCAGGCATCGCGTCGGTGGCCGCGGCGGTCGCCGACCCCACCGGCCGGCCGGTGGCAGCGGTCGGCGTCAGCTTCCCGACGGCGGACCGTCCCGGGCCCGGCGAACGCGCGCTGCTGGCGGCCGACGTCGTCGCCACCGCACGGGCCCTGTCCCGCCGGCTCGGCCCGCGCGCGACCTCGCGACGCGCTGCCGTCACACGGCGTTAACACGATCGGGGCATCGGTCACGTCGCCGAAACACGCCGGCGTCCGCCCCGAAACCCGCGGCCACCAGGCTCCCCCTCGACATCGAACGGCCGGTCCGGCGGCCATCGAGGGGAGAGGGTATGAATCTCAACGCGGGCGACACCGCGTGGGTGCTGGCAGCGACCGCCCTGGTCCTGATCATGACCCCAGGCCTGGCGTTCTTCTACGGCGGCATGACCCGCTCGAAGAGCGTGCTCAACATGATGATGATGTCCTTCGTCACCATCGGGATCGTCAGCATCCTGTGGGTCGTCTACGGGTTCGCCGAGGCGTTCGGCGACGGGACGAGCGGGTTCATCGGTCAGATCGGGCTGTCTCACCTCGGCGACGACGTCAACAAGCTGGCGACGAACGGCGCGGTGCTGACGATCCCGGTGCTGGTGTTCGCCGCCTTCCAGCTGATGTTCGCGGTCATCACGCCGGCGCTCATCTCCGGCGCCATCGCCGACCGCGCCAAGATCTTCACCTGGAGCATCTTCGTCGCGCTGTGGGTGACGCTGGTCTACTTCCCGGTCGCGCACTGGGTGTTCGACTTCGGCGGCGTGGACTCGACCGGCGCCGGCTGGCTGGCGGCGCGCGGCGTCGAGGACTTCGCCGGCGGGAGTGCGGTGCACATCAACGCCGGCGCTGCGGGCCTGGCCCTGTGCCTCGTGCTCGGCCGCCGGATCGGGTGGAAGAAGGACCCGATGCGGCCGCACAACCTGCCGCTCGTGCTGATCGGCTCCGGCCTGCTGTGGTTCGGCTGGTTCGGCTTCAACGCCGGGTCGGCCCTCGCCGCGAACGGCACGGCCGCGTTGGCGTTCATGAACACGCAGGTGGCCACGGCCGCCGCACTCATCGGCTGGATCACCGTGGAGAAGTTCCGCGACGGCAAGCCGACCAGTCTGGGTGCCGCGTCCGGTGCGGTCGCCGGCCTGGTCGCGATCACGCCCGCCTGCGCGTTCATCGTGCCCTGGGCGGCCGTGCTGCTCGGGCTGCTCGCCGGTGGCGTGTGCGCACTCGCGGTCGGCATGAAGTGGAAGCTCGGCTTCGACGACTCTCTCGACGTCGTCGGCGTCCACATGGTCGGCGGGATCGTCGGCTGCCTGTTCATCGGCTTCTTCGGGACCTCGAAGATGCTCGGTGCGGACGGCCTGTTCTACGGCGGCGGCGCGACCCTGCTGGGTCACCAGGCCCTGGGCGCGTTCTCGGTGCTGTTCTACTCGCTGGCCGTCACGCTGGTCCTCGGGTTCGTGCTCGAGAAGACGATCGGGTTCCGGGTCACTGCCGACGCCGAGGTCGAGGGCATCGACCTCACCGAGCACGCGGAGACCGCGTACGACTGGGGTTCGATCGGTGGCACCGGGGCCGGCCGGGGGAGCACGCTGAGCCTCAGCGGCGCCGGCGCGTCCCACGGCGCTTCCCACGGCGCAGCCTCGACCGGCAGCGGGGCCTCGACAGCAGGGCAGGAGGTGAACGCATGAAGCTCGTCACCGCAGTGATCAAGCCGTTCAAGCTCGACGACGTCAAGACAGCGCTGGAAGCGTTCGGCGTGCACGGCCTGACGGTGTCGGAGGCCTCGGGGTACGGCCGGCAGAAGGGCCACACCGAGGTGTACCGCGGTGCGGAGTACACCGTCGACCTGGTGCCGAAGCTGCGCATCGAGGTGTTGGTGGACGACGCGGACGTCGACGACGTCGTCGAGGTCCTGGTGAAGTCCGCGCAGACCGGGCGCATCGGCGACGGCAAGGTCTGGACGGTCCCGGTGGACACGGTCGTCCGGGTCCGTACCGGAGAGCGCGGGACCGAGGCGCTGTAGTGCCGGCGCACTGACCGATGGGCTACGTGGAAGACCGGACCCAGCTGCTGGCCCGGCCCGAGCTGTTCGGGCCGGACCGGCGGCGGGCGCTCACCGGGCTTACCGACCGATGGGTCAGCGGCCTGTTCGACGACGCGGGCGGTCCCGGCATCGGGGCCGCCCTCGTCGCGGTCGGCGGCTACGGCCGCTCGGAGCTCTCCCCGGGCAGCGACCTGGACCTCCTGCTGGTCGTCCCTGGCACTGCGACCGACGCGCAGGCGGCTGCGGTGGCCTCGGCGGTCTGGTACCCGATCTGGGACGCCGGGCTGCGGCTGGACCACGCGATGCGGACGCCCGCGGAGGCCAGGCGGGTCGCCAGCGACGACCTGCGCGCCCTGCTCGGCATGCTGGACCTGCGGCACGTCGCCGGCGACGAGTCGGTGAGCGCGGCGCTGCGCGAGGCGGTGCTGGCCGACTGGCGCGCGTTCGCCAAGCGCCGGCTGCCCGACCTGTTCGCCGGGTGCGCCGAACGCGCCGCCCGGTCCGGCGACCTGGCCTTCTCGCTCGAGCCCGACCTGAAGGAGTCCCGCGGCGGCCTGCGCGACCTGGTCAGCCTGCGCGCGGTCGCGGCATCGTGGGTGGCGGACGTCCGGCACGAAGGGCTGGACGAGGCACGGCAGAGCCTGCTGGACGCGCGGGACGCCGCGCATGACGTGACCGGCCGGCCGTCCGACCGGTTGATGCTGCAGGACCAGGAGGCGATCGCGAAGCGGCTCGGCCTGCTCGACGACGACGCTCTGCTGCGCCAGGTCGCCGGGGTCGGGCGTTCGGTGGCCTTCGCTCTCGACGAGGCCGCTTTCCGGGTCGAGCGGACGCTCGCCTCGCGCGGGCGACTGGCCCGGCGGGGCGTCCGCCGGCTCGGCACCCGTGCACCGCTGGCGGACGGTGTCGTCGAGCAGGACGGCGAGGTGGTCCTCGCCCGGGACGCCGACCCCGCCGCGGACCCGTCGCTGGTGCTGCGGACCGCGGCGGCCGCCGCGCAGGCGGGACTGCGGCTCGCGCCGCACACCGTCCAGCGGCTGGCGGCGCAGAGCCGACCGCTGCCCGAACCGTGGCCGCGGGCGGCGCTGGACGGGCTGGTCAGCCTGCTCGGCGCCGGCCGCCCGGCGATCCCGGTGTGGGAGGCGCTGGACCAGGCTGGGATCACGTCCGCGCTGATGCCCGACTGGGAACGGGTCCGGAGCCGGCCGCAGCGCAACGCCGTGCACCGGTTCACCGTCGACCGCCACCTCGTGGAGGCCGCCGTCGGAGCGGCCGCCTACGCCCGCCAGGTCGACCGTCCCGACCTCCTGCTGGTCGGCGCGCTCCTGCACGACATCGGCAAGGGCTGGCCGGGGGACCACTCGGAGGCCGGCGTCGCGGTGGTGGCGGACCTGGCCCCGCGCCTGGGCTTCGGGCCGGAGGACGTCGAGGTCCTGGTGACGCTCGTGCGGCACCACCTGCTGCTTCCGGACACCGCGACCCGCCGCGACCTCGACGACCCCGCGACGATCGCGCACGTGGCGGCGTCCGTCCGCACGCTCGAGGTTCTCGACCTGCTGCACGCGCTCACCGAGGCCGACGGGCTCGCCACCGGCCCGGCCGCGTGGACCGAGTGGAAGGCGGCGCTGATCGTCGACCTCGTCGAGCGCACCAGGGCGCTGCTCGGCGGTCACGAGGTCCCGCAGCCGGCCGACCTCGCCGCGGAGCACGCCGACCTCGTCGCAGCCGGCACGCTGGCCGTGCGGGTGGCTGCCGTCGGCGCCGAGGGCGTGGAGGTCACCGTGGTGGCCCCGGACGCGGTCGGCCTGCTCGGGCAGGTCGCCGGCGTGCTCAGCCTCAACCGCCTGGCCGTGCGCTCGGCCTCCACCCAGACCGACGGTGGGATGGCCGTCCAGGTGTGGCAGGTGCTGCCCGAGTTCGGCGAGCCCGCGACTATCGAACGACTGCGCGAGGACGTGCACCGGGCCGTCCAGGGGACCCTGGACGTCTCGGCCCGGCTGGCCGACCGCGAGCAGTCGTCCTCGCGCCGCCCCGGGGTGCCGGTCCCGCCGCCCCGGGTGGACGTGGTCGGCGGCGCCAGCCGGACCGCGACGGTGCTGGAGGTCCGTGCGCACGACCGGCCCGGGCTGCTGCACCGCATCGGCGCATCGCTGGCCGCGTGCTCGGTGGACGTGCGGTCGGCGCTCGTCTCGACCCTGGGGTCGGAGGCGGTCGACGTCTTCTACGTCGTCGGTCCGGACGGCGCGCCGCTGACCGAGGACCGGGCCAGGGCGGTCGCCCTCGAGCTTCGGGCCGCGCTGGCCTGATCCGACCCCGGGTAGCCTGGGCGGGTCCTCCCAGACCCTCGTCCGTCCCCGGAGCGCCCGTGTTCGCCAGCCTGCAGGACCGTCTCGCCGCGACGTTCAAGAACCTGCGCGGCAAGGGTCGCTTGTCCGAGGCCGACATCGACGACACCTGTGCCGACATCCGGGTCGCACTGCTCGAGGCCGACGTCGCGCTACCGGTCGTGCGCACGTTCGTCGCCCAGGTCAAGGTGCGGGCGATGGGGGCCGAGGTCTCCCAGGCGCTCAACCCCGCCCAGCAGGTCGTCAAGATCGTCGACGAGGAGCTCGTCCAGATCCTGGGCGGCGAGACGCGCCGGGTCCGGCTGGCCAAGACCCCGCCGACCGTGGTGATGCTGCTCGGCCTCCAGGGCGCCGGCAAGACGACGCTGGCCGGCAAGCTGGCCCGCTGGTTCCACGAGCAGGGCCACGCCCCGCTGCTGGTCGCCGCCGACCTGCAGCGTCCCAACGCCGTGACCCAGCTCCAGGTGGTCGGCGAGCGCGCCGGCGTCCCGGTCTTCGCCCCGGAGCCCGGCAACGGTGTCGGGGACCCGGTGCGGGTGTCCAGGGACGCCGTCGAGCACGCCAAGACCAAGCAGTACGACGTCGTCATCGTCGACACGGCCGGTCGTCTGGCGATCGACGAGGAGCTCATGACGCAGGCCGCCCACATCCGGGCCGCGGTCGACCCCGACGAGGTCCTGCTGGTCGTCGACGCGATGATCGGTCAGGACTCCGTCGTCACTGCCCAGGCGTTCGCCGAGCAGGTCGGCTTCGACGGGGTCGTGCTCACCAAGCTCGACGGCGACGCCCGCGGCGGGGCCGCGCTGTCCATTGCCACGGTCACCGGCAAGCCGGTGATGTTCGCGTCCAACGGCGAGAAGCTCGAGGACTTCGACGTCTTCCATCCGGAGCGGATGGCGTCCCGGATCCTCGGCATGGGCGACATGCTCACGCTGATCGAGCAGGCCGAGAAGACGTTCGACCGCGAGCAGTCCGAGGCGATGGCCGCGAAGCTGGTCGGCGGTGGCGACTTCACCCTCGACGACTTCCTGGCCCAGATGCAGGCTGTGCGGAAGATGGGCTCGCTGACCAAGCTGCTCGGGATGCTCCCGGGCATGGGGGAGATGCGCGAGCAGATCGAGAACATCGACGAGCGGGAGATCGACCGCGTCTCGGCGATCATCCAGTCGATGACCCCGACCGAGCGGCAGGACCCGAAGATCCTCAACGGGTCGCGCCGGGCCAGGATCGCGCGCGGGTCGGGCACCGAGGTCAGCGAGGTGAACGGGCTCGTCGACCGCTTCGACGACGCCCGGAAGATGATGGCGTCGATGGGCAAGGGCGGCATGCCGTCGATCCCGGGGATGCCAGCGGGTCTGGGCGGGATGGCGGGCGGTCCCGGCCGCGGCCGGCCCGGCAAGCAGGCCAAGCAGGGGAAGAAGGCCAAGCGCGGCAGCGGCAACCCGGCCAAGCGGGTCGAGCAGGAGCGGGCTGTCGCCAGCCGCCGTACCGACGCTGCGGGTGCCGCCCAGGCAGCCGCCCTCGACTCCTTCGAGCTCCCCGAGGAGCTCAAAGGCCTCCTCCCACCCGGCTGACCCAGCACCTCGGGGCCGGCGTTTTCGCTCCTGGCTGGGGGCTCTGGCACACTGAGCGACCGAACGCCGCCGCGCGGGGCCCTCTCTCCCTGCCCGAGGCGTCCACCCGAGGCTTCCGGCGCCGCAACCCCACGCGGGCAGACGGGTCTCACCCCATCGACACCCAGGAGATGTCCCTCCCGTGGCAGTGAAGATCAAGCTCAAGCGCCTCGGCAAGATGCGCAACCCGCAGTACCGGATCGTGGTCGCCGACGCGCGCACGAAGCGCGACGGCCGGGCGATCGAGGAGATCGGCAAGTACCACCCCAAGGAGCACCCGAGCCTCATCGAGGTCGACTCCGCCCGGGCCCGCTACTGGCTCGGCGTCGGCGCGCAGCCGACCGAGGCCGTCGAGGCGATCCTCAAGGTGACCGGCGACTGGCAGGCCGCCAAGGGCCTGCCCGGCTCCGAGGGCACGTTGCAGGTGCGGGCGCCCCGCGCGGACAAGAAGGCGGTCTTCGAGGCGGCGGCCAAGGAGTCGGCCGACGAGCCGCGAGCCGAGGCCGTGACCCCGCGGGCGAAGAAGGCCCCGGCCAAGGCGGCTCCCGTCGAGGAGAGCCCGGCGGCCGAGGTCGCCCAGGCCCCGGCCGAGACGCCCCCCGAGACCGCCGAGGTCGTGGAGACCGGGCCGACCCCCGAGGCCGCCGAGCCGGTCGCTGAGGCGGCTGAGGCGGCTGAGGTGGCTGAGGCGGCTGAGGCGGCTGAGGCGGCGCCCGTCACCGACGAGCCCGCGCCGGCCGCGGACACCGAGGGAACGAGCGAGCAGGCCTGATGGACGACGAGGCGCTCGAGCACCTGGTCAAGGGCATCGTCGAGCACCCGGACGACGTCACGGTCCAGCCGCGCACCCTGCGGCGGGGGCGGGTGCTCGAGGTCCGCGTGCACCCCGACGACCTCGGCAAGGTCATCGGCCGCGGCGGGCGTACGGCCAAGGCCCTGCGCACCGTCATCGGCGCGATCAGCCCCGGACACGGCGTCCGGATCGACTTCGTCGACGTCGACGAGGTGCGCTGACCCCGATGCTGCTGGTCGTCGGCCGCATCGGTCGCGCCCATGGCATCAAGGGCGAGGTCACCGTCGACGTCCGCACGGACGAGCCCGAGGACCGGATGCCGCCCGGCGCCGTGCTGGTCACCGAACCCGAGGCCGTCGGTCCGCTGACCGTACGGACCGGGCGCGTGCACAGCGGACGCTTGCTGCTCGCGTTCGACGGGGTCGACGACCGGACGGCCGCCGAGGCGTTGCGGGGGACGCTCCTGCTGGTCGACATCGACCCGGCGGTCAGCCCGGCCGACGAGGACGAGTGGTACGACCACCAGCTGGTCGGCCTCGACGTGGTGCTGACGGACGGGCGCGTGCTGGGAACCGTGCGAGAGGTCCTGCACCTGCCCGGCCACGACGTGCTCGCCGTCGACCGCGCCGGCGGCGTCGAGCTGCTGGTCCCGTTCGTGCACGAGATCGTTCCCGAGGTGGACCTCGGCGGGCGCCGGCTCGTGGTCGACCCCCCGCCGGGCTTGCTCGACGATGCGGACGGCTGACGTGCGCATCGACGTCGTCACGATCTTCCCCGAGTACCTCGCCCCGCTCGGGCTCTCGCTCCTGGGCCGGGCCCGCGAGGCCGGGCTGGTGGATCTTCGCGTGCACGACCTGCGCGCGTACGCCCCGGACCGGCACCGCACGGTCGACGACACCCCGTACGGCGGCGGCGCCGGCATGGTGATGACGCCGGAGCCCTGGGGACGTGCGCTGGACGAGCTGCTGGGGTCCGCCGGACCGGCGCCGGCGACCGCGCCGCGCCTGGTGGTGCCCACCCCGTCGGGCCGCCGCTTCGACCAGGTCCTGGCGGTCGAGCTCGCGGCCGAGCCCTGGCTGGTCCTGGCCTGCGGGCGGTACGAGGGGATCGACCGCCGCTTCGTCGAAGACGCCGCCGGGCGGGTGCGGGTCGACGAGGTCTCGGTCGGCGACTACGTCCTGGCCGGCGGGGAGTCCGCCGCGATCGTGGTGGTGGAGGCCGTGACCCGGCTGCTGCCCGGGGTGCTGGGCAACGCCGAGTCCCTGGCCGAGGAGTCGCACGCCGACGGCCTGCTGGAGTACCCGGTCTACACCAAGCCGGCGCAGTGGCGCGGGCACGAGGTTCCTGCGGTGCTGCTCAGCGGGAACCACCAGGCGGTGGCCGGCTGGCGGCGCGCGGCCGCCGTGCGGCGGACCGCCGCCATGCGGCCGGACCTGCTGCTGGCCCTCGACCCGGCCACGCTGGACCGGGCGGACCGTGAGCTGCTGGCCACGCTCGGCTGGACCGTGGGGCCCGACGGGCGGTTTTCGCCGCCCGGCGACGCTGTGACACACTAGGCCGCCGTTCCGCACCACCTCGCGTGCTCCAGCGTGCCCTGCCACAGGGGGGCGCAGCGCGGGTGCGGACCGGTCAGCCAGCTCGTCCGTCCGCACGTCCCGGCGCCTGCCGGCCCGTGCCTGCTCACACCGCAGCAGACCCGTGGCTCCTGCGAGAAAGCGACCCGACCATGCAGACCCTCGACTTCGTGGACGCCGCCTCGATGCGTCCCGACCTGCCCGACTTCCGGTCCGGCGACACGCTGAAGGTCCACGTGCGGGTCGTCGAGGGCAACAAGTCCCGGATCCAGGTCTTCCAGGGCGTGGTCATCCGCCGCCAGGGCGCGGGGGTCCGGGCGACGTTCACCGTCCGCAAGGTGAGCTACGGCGTCGGGGTCGAGCGCACGTTCCCCCTGCACACCCCGGTGATCGAGAAGATCGAGGTCGTCACCCGCGGCGACGTGCGCCGCGCCAAGCTGTACTACCTGCGCGACCTGCGCGGCAAGAAGGCCCGGATCAAGGAGAAGCGCGACGCCATGCCCCAGCCGCAGGCCTGATCCGCGCTCAGCGGCTGTTCAGACAGCTCACGTAGTCTGCCGTCGATGGACGCCAACACCGCCGGGGTCGAACCTGTGGACGAGCCGGTCGCGCCCAAGCGCAGCCCGAAGCCGTCACCGCCCGGGTCGGTGTGGCGGGAGCTGCCCATCCTGATCGTGGTCGCGGTCGCGCTGGCGATCCTGCTCAAGACCTTCCTGCTGCAGGCGTTCTACATCCCCTCGGGGTCGATGGAGAACACGCTTCAGGTCGGCGACCGGGTCATGGTCAACAAGGTCGTGTACCACCTGCGTGACATCAAGCGCGGCGACATCGTCGTGTTCGACGGCCTGGACTCGTTCACCCCCGAGGTGACGATCGCCGAGCCGACCAACCCGGTCGCCAAGGGACTGGGCTGGTTCGCCGGCCTCGTCGGCTTCGCGCCTCCGTCGGAGAAGGACTTCATCAAGCGGGTCATCGGGATCCCCGGCGACCGCGTCGTCTGCTGTGACGCGCAGGGGCGGGTCACGGTCAACAACGTTCCGCTGGACGAGAAGGACTACCTCTACCCGGGCGTCAAGCCGTCCGAGCAGCCGTTCGACATCACCGTCCCGGCCGGGCGGCTCTGGGTGATGGGCGACCACCGCGACATGTCGTCGGACTCGCGCGCCCACCTTGCCGACCCGGGCGGCGGCACGGTCCCCGAGGACAAGGTGATCGGACGCGCGTTCGTGGTCATCTGGCCGGTCTCGCACTGGGCCTGGCTGTCGAACCCCGCGACGTACGACAAGCCCGGGCTGGCGAAGTCGGCCGCCGCTGCGGCGAGCAGCCCGCTCGCCCTCGGCCTGGTCGGCGCGCTGCCGGTCGTCGCGGTGCGGCGGCGGCGCCGCCACCGCCGGCGCACCGCGCAGACCTGACCCGTGGCCGTCGAGGTCCCTGCCGGCCTGGTCGCCGACGTGGAGCGCACGTCCGTCCGCGTCGTGGTCCAGGACGGCACCGGCGCAGTGCTGCTGTTCGAGACCGTCGACCCGTACAACCGCGGTCTCGGAACCTGGTGGGAGCTGCCCGGCGGCGGGATGGAGCCGGGGGAGTCGGTGGCGGGCACCGCGGCGCGCGAGCTCGCCGAGGAGACCGGCTTCCGGGTGGCGGCGGCCGAGTTCGGCCCGCCCACCTGGACCAGGGCGGCGACCTACCTGCGCCGTGGGCGGCGGGTGCTCCAGCACGAGCTGGTGGTCGCGGTGCGGCTGCCCGGTCGCGGTCCGGAGCCGGTCCGCGACAACCGCACGCCCGAGGAGCTCGAGGACTACACCGGGTATCGCTGGTGGCCGGTTCCGGAGGTGGTCGCGGCCGGCGAGAGGTTCTTCCCCGGCCGACTGCCCGAGCTGCTGCCCGCGTTCCTCGCCGGCGAGCCGATCGAAGAGGCCTTCGAGTGGTGGAACTGACCGGACGTACGCTGCGGGCATGACCTCCCCCGCCCCGGGTGTCGGCCCCGCCGCCGAGCCCGTGATCGACCGGGTGGGCGCTCGGGTTCTGGTGGTGGACGCCCGGTCGCGGGTGCTGCTGCTGCGCGGGCGGGACCCGGCCGACCCCGGCTCGGGGCCGTGGTGGTTCACCCCCGGCGGCGGCGTGGACCCGGGCGAGACCCTCGAGCAGGCCGCCAGCCGCGAGGTCGCCGAGGAGACCGGGCTGGTCGCCACCGACCTGGGTCGTCCGGTCTGGGTGCGTACGGCCGAGTTCGGCTTCCTCGGCCGTCGCTACCGCCAGCGCGAGAGCTTCTTCCTCGTGCGCGTGCGCTCGCACGAGGTCGACACCTCCGGCTGGACCCAGGTCGAGCGCGACAGCATCGATGACTACCGCTGGTGGTCGGTCGACGAGCTCGCCGGCACGGCGGAGGTGGTGTACCCGCGGTCGCTGGGCGCCGAGCTGGGCCGGCTGCTCGCCGACGGCCCGCCCGACGCGCCCCGGGACGTCGGGCCGTGAGCCGCACAGCCGCCCGCCCCCCCGGCCGCGCACCGCGGCTGCTGGTCGAGGCCGGGCTGGCTGACGAGGGTTACGTCGTCGTCGCCGGGGCCGACGAGGTCGGTCGCGGATCCCTGGCCGGCCCGGTCACTGTCGGCGTCGTCGTCGTCGACCCGGCCGTCGGCCGTCCGCCCCGAGGTCTGCGCGACAGCAAGCTGCTGACCGCCGAGCAGCGGCGCGCCCTGATCCCACGCATCCACCGATGGGTGGTCGCCGGGGCCGTCGCCGACGCCACCGCGGCGGAGATCGACACGTACGGCATCATCGCCGCGCTCCGGCTGGCCGCGCACCGGGCGCTGGCGGCGCTGCCCGACCTGCCCGACTGCGTGCTCCTCGACGGCAACCACGACTACCTGACCCCGCGGGCGCAGCTCACCCTCGACGTCGTGCCGACCCGGCCCGAGCCCGAGCCGGTCGGCCTGCCGCGCCACCCGACCGTGCGCACCCGGATCAAGGCCGACCTCACCTGCGCCAGCGTGGCGGCGGCGAGCGTGCTGGCCAAGGCGACAAGGGACGCGTACATGGTCGGGCTGGCGGCCGAGCACCCCGAGTACGGGTGGGAGGTCAACAAGGGGTACGCGACGCCGTACCACCGGGCCGCCCTTCGCCGGTTCGGGCCGTCCCGCTACCACCGGGTGACCTGGCGCCTGGGCCTGGACGACGACGCCGCCGAGGACGGGCTCGACGGGGACGGGCTGTCCGAGGAGGAGCTGGCGTCGGAGGCGGACGTGGACCTGACGGACGGGCAAGATGGGGTCGTGACGGTTCCGACGGCTGGCGGGGAGGTGCGGCGGTGAGCGCCGAGGACCTCGAGCGGTACGAGACCGACATGGAGCTGCAGCTGTACCGCGAGTACCGCGACGTGGTGGGCCTGTTCGGGTACGTCGTCGAGACCGAGCGCCGTTTCTACCTGACGAACAAGGTCGACCTGCAGGTGCGTACGGCGGACGGCGAGGTCTACTTCGAGGTCACGATGAGCGATGCGTGGGTCTGGGACATGTACCGGCCCGCGCGGTTCGTCAAGAACGTGAAGGTGCTGACGTTCAAGGACGTGAACGTCGAGGAGCTCGCCCAGCCCGACCTCCAGGTCCCGCAGGAGTGACCCTGCTGTGGACGGCATGCGCCGTCCACAGCACGCCGACCGCCAGGTGCGCGTGCAGCCGATCCCGCCGAGCCTTGCCGGCGGAGGTGGTCGGTGGTGCGGGCGAAGGACGCGCTTGGTCGCTACGGCGAGGACGTGGCGGCCAGGCATCTGATCGAGCAGGGCATCGTGGTGCTGGAACGCAACTGGCGGTGCGACGCGGGCGAGATCGACATCGTCGGTCGCGATGGTGCCGTGCTGGTGATCTGCGAGGTCAAGACGCGTCGCACCACCGGGTTCGGGACCCCGCTGGAAGCCGTGACTGCGGCGAAGGCGGCCCGGCTGCGACGGCTGGCCGGGCGTTGGCTGGCCGCGCGTGACGTACGACCGGCACACGTGCGCTTCGACGTCGTCGGCGTGCTCGCGTCCGGTCACGGCGCCGCGCGGGTCGACCATGTCCGCGGGGTGCTGTCGTGACACTGGCGAGAACCCGCTCGGTCGCCGTGGTCGGGGTCGTGGGCCATCTGGTCGAGGTCGAGGCCGACCTCGCCCACGGGCTGCCGGGTCTGACGCTGGTGGGTCTGCCGGACGCGGCGTTGTCGGAGTCCCGTGACCGGATCCGGGCCGCAGTGGTCAACAGCGGCGAGCCGTGGCCCCAGCACCGGATCACGTTGAACCTGTCCCCGGCGTCGTTGCCCAAGTCGGGCAGCGGTTTCGACCTGGCGCTGGCGGTCTGCGTGCTCGCGGCGGCGGAGCGGGTGCCCGCCGAGCAGGTCGCGGACCTCGTGCTGGTCGGGGAGCTCGGCCTGGACGGCGTGGTCCGTCCCGTCCGCGGTGTGCTCCCGGCGGTTCTCGCGGCGACCGCTGCCGGGCGGTGCAAGGTGGTCGTCCCGGTCGGCAACGCGGCCGAGGCCGCAGTGGTGCCCGGGGCGTCGGTGTTCGCGGTCTCCACCTTGTCCGAGCTCGTCGCCGTGCTGCGCGGCGACGCGGCCGGGACGGCGGTGCCGCGTCCGGACCTCGAGGCGAGCAGCGCTCCGCTGCCAGACCTCGTGGACGTCGCCGGACACGTGGGCGCCCGGTTCGCGCTCGAGGTCGCGGCCGCCGGCGGGCACCACCTGCTCCTGCACGGCCCGCCCGGAGCCGGCAAGACCATGCTGGCGGAACGGCTGCCCGGTCTGCTGCCGCCGCTCACCCGGGACCAGTCGCTGGAGGTGACCGCGATCCACTCGGTCGCCGGTGAGCTGCCCGACGGCGTCGCCCTGGTCACCGCGCCGCCGCTGCGTGCCCCGCACCACACGGCCTCGGCGGCGGCCATCGTGGGCGGGGGCAGCGGGATCGCCCGGCCCGGGGCGGCGAGCCTGGCCCACCACGGCGTGCTGTTCCTGGACGAAGCGCCCGAGTACGCCCGCGGGGTGCTGGACGCGCTCCGGCAGCCACTGGAGTCCGGGCGGGTCGTCCTGCACCGTTCGCGCGGCGCCGTCGACTTCCCGGCCCGTTTCCAGCTGGTCCTCGCCGCGAACCCGTGCCCGTGCGGGTTCGCCACCACCGGGGCTCTGTGCCGCTGCACGCCCGTCACCCAGCTCAGGTACGTGGGGCGGATGTCCGGGCCGGTCCTGGACCGCATCGACCTGCTGGTCACCGTCGAGCAGCCCACGCGGGCGGAGCTGCTCGACGGAGGTGGTGGCGAACCGTCGGCGGCCGTCCGGGTCCGCGTCGCCGCGGCACGCGAACGGGCCCAGAGCCGCTGGCGGGACATGCCCTGGATCTGCAACGGCCAGGTGCCCGGCCCGGTGCTTCGCGGCCCCGACCACCGGCTGGCCGGTCCGGACCTGCAGCCCTTGCACGACGAGTTCGCCAAGGGCCGCCTCTCCGCACGGGGTGCGGACCGGGTGCTCCGGCTGGCGTGGACGCTCGCCGACCTGGCGGGGCACCGGCGCCCCCGGTTCAGCGAGATCGCCCACGCGGTGCACTTGCGCACCTCGTCCGTCCTGCCCGGGCTCGCCGCGTGAGGGCCCCGGACGACGAGCGGCTCGCCCGTCTCGACCTGATGACCCTGGCCGAACCCAACGACGCCCGGCTGTGGGAGCTGGTCCGCCACGAAGGTCCCGTCGCTGCCCTTGAGCTGATCAGGACCGGCTCGCCGGACGGCCCGTACACCGCCCGGCTCGGGCTGCTCGACCCGGTGGCGGCGATGCGCCGGGCCGAGCGGCTCGGCGCCCGCTTCGTGGTGCCCGGTGACCTCGAGTGGCCCAGCCAGCTCGACGACCTGGACCTGCGTGCTGGCGAGGACCAGCCCCGGGCGGTGCCGCCGCTGGGCCTGTGGCTGCGGGGCCCGCAGCACCTGCGCACGTCGGTCCTGCGCTCGGCTGCGGTGGTGGGCTCGCGGGCTGCGTCCGGCTACGGCTCGAGGGTCGCCTCGGAGCTGGGGGCCGGGCTGGCCGACCGTGGCTGGACGACCGTCTCGGGCGCCGCGTACGGGATCGACTCGGCGGCGCACCGCGGTGCACTGGCGGCCGGCGGCGTCACGGTCGCCGTCCTCGCCTGCGGCGTCGACGTCGCCTACCCGCGCGGCCACCAGGGCCTGCTGGACCGGATCGGAGCGGAGGGACTGGTCGTGGCCGAGCTGCCGTTCGGCGCCCATCCCACCCGCGGACGCTTCCTGGACCGCAACCGCCTGATCGCCGCGCTGACGCCCGGGACCGTCGTCGTGGAGGCCGCCTACCGCAGCGGCGCCGTCAACACGACGACCTGGGCCCGACGCATGCGACGGCCGGTGCTCGGCGTTCCCGGGCCAGTCACGTCGCCGTTGTCGGCCGGTGTTCACCGGGAGATCCGCGAACGCGGCGCGACGCTGGTCGGCGGCGCCGGGGAGGTGGTGGCCGAGCTCGGGCCCATGGGCGAGGCACTGACCGAGGCCGCGGCGGAGGCCACCGCCGCCGGGCTGGCGACCCGCGCGGCCCGACGTGCCCACGACGGGCTGCCACCCGGCGACCTCCGGGTGCTGGACGCGCTCGACCTGGGCGTCTGGGTGAGCGAGCGGACGGTGTCCTCCCGCAGCACGGTGGCCGGCCCGGACGTCCGTGCCGCGCTGCGCCGGCTGGCCGCACGGGGACTCGCCCAGGAGCAGGACGGACGCTGGCGGGCGCGGGCGGCGCGGGGGGACGTGCCGCGAGCTCCCGGGACGTCCGACCGTGGCGGTCCTTGACCGGGAAGGCCCTGGCACCCAGCGTGGGGCACCATGAGCGCTCCGGGGTCTGCACGAGTCTCCGACGCCCCGCCGGGGCCGGTCGGACGGCAGCCGCCGGCGGCGCGGGCGGAGCTTCCGGGGGAGATGTCCACGGCGCTCTCAGAGTTCCACCGGCACCTGGCTGCCGAGCGCGGCCTCAGCCCGCACACTGTGCGCGCGTACGTCCGCGATGCCGGGAGTCTGCTCGAGCACGCGGCCGGTCACCGGCTGACGAGTCCGGGGGAGCTGGACGTCCGGGAGCTGCGCAGCTGGCTCGGCGGACTGGCTGCCGGCGGTTCAGCTCGGTCCAGCGTGGCCCGCCGGGCCGCGTCGGCGAAGGCGTTCACGGCCTGGTGCCGCCGACGCGGCCTGCTCGCCGTCGACCCGGGCCTGCTGCTGGGTTCGGCCCGTCCGCACCGCAGCCTCCCCGGTGTGCTCCGCCAGGACCAGGCCCGCGCGCTGATGGACGTCGCCGCAGTGGGGGCCGACGACGGCTCGCCCGTCGGGCTGCGCGACCGGGCGATCCTGGAGCTCCTGTACGCGAGCGGGATCCGCGTCGGTGAGCTGGTCGGGCTGGACGTCGACGACTACGACCCCGGGCGGCGCGTGGTGCGCGTGCTCGGCAAGGGCCGCAAGGAGCGCACGGTCCCCCTCGGGCTGCCGGCGGCGCGCGCTCTCCAGGAGTGGCTCGACCTCGGGCGTCGGCGGCTGGCCGGAGGGTCCGGCGGACCGG
Source organism: uncultured Actinomycetota bacterium (assembly GCA_963711005.1). Lineage (GTDB taxonomy): Bacteria > Actinomycetota > Actinomycetes > Prado026 > Prado026 > CAVQCJ01. The sequence goes on from CAVQCJ010000004.1 coordinate 510,417, forward strand.
CGATGTTCCTGGGCTCCCGCGGCGGCCGGCTGGACCAGCGGGCGGTACGTCGGCTGGTCCACGCACGGCTGGCCGACGTCCCCGGCGCCCCTGACCTGGGTCCGCACGGACTCCGGCACTCGGCAGCGACGCACCTGCTCGAGGGTGGCGCGGACCTTCGTTCGGTCCAGGAGATACTGGGTCACGCTACGCTCGCGACAACACAGATCTACACTCATGTCTCCGTCGAGAGGCTCAAGGCCACCTATGAGCAGGCGCACCCCCGAGCGTGACGGCGCCGCCGTCGCGCCCGAGGACGAGCAGCTTGCGGTCGTGGAGCAGCCGGCACCGGGGCGCGCCGGCCGCCGCCCGGCAGTCAAGAGCTCGGCCGCACCGGCGACCGGTCGGGCCGCGTCCCGCTCGCGCGCGGCAGCGGCCGACTCCGGCGACGGCCCCGCCGAAGACGCCGCGGAGCCCGTCGCCGCCGACCCGGCGGCAGAGCCCGCGGAGCCGGACGAGGCCGCGGCCCCTGTCGTCGAGGTGACCGACGAAGACCTGGCGCCCGATCCCGCCGAGGCGGCCGCCGCCCTCCGCGAGCTGTGGGAGGGCTTCAAGGCCGGCGGTGACGGGCAGCTGCGGGAGCGGTTGATCCTGCACTACTCGCCCCTGGTCAAGTACGTCGCCGGGCGCGTCGGCGTCGGTCTGCCGCCGAACATCGAGCAGGCCGACCTGGTGTCCTACGGCATCTTCGGCCTGATCGACGCGATCGAGAAGTTCGACCTCGAGCGGGCGATCAAGTTCGAGACGTACGCGATCAGCCGGATCCGCGGCGCGATCATCGACGAGCTGCGCGCGATCGACTGGATCCCGCGCTCGGTCCGCTACAAGGCGCGCGAGGTGGAGAAGGCGTACGCCGCGCTCGAGGGTCAGCTGCACCGCACGCCCACCGAGGCCGAGGTCGCCGACCAGATGGGGATCCGCCTGGAGGACCTGCACGCGATCTTCAGCCAGGTGTCGTTCGTCAACGTGGTCGCACTGGACGAGCTGCTCAACGTGGGCGGCGAGAAGGGCGACAAGCTCAGCCTGGTGGACACCCTCGAGGACACCAGGGCCGAGGACCCGGTCGCGGCGTTCGAGTCCGAGGAGACCAAGTACCTGCTCGCGAAGGCGATCAACACGTTGCCCGAGCGCGAGAAGATCGTGGTGACCCTCTACTACTACGAGGGCCTCACCCTCGCCGAGATCGGCCAGGTCCTCGGCGTGACCGAGTCGCGGATCTGTCAGATGCACACGAAGGCCGTCCTGCAGCTGCGCGGCAAGCTGGCCGAGCAGCGCGACTGAGCCACGGTCCCTAAGGTCCCGCGCGGCCCATCGCCCGGCGTCGCCGCACGCGCAGCCCGACCGCTCCGGCGCCGACGGAGGTCACCGCCGCGCCGACCGTCACCCCCACGGCACCTCCGGGGGGCCCTGGCGCCCCGCCGCGCAGCACCGTGGCGGCCGCTGTCGCCCAGCCGTCCGGTCCACGGGGTCCAGGCGCAGCCGCCGAACCCGTCGGTGGCCCGACCAGCGGGAGCAGCCGGGCGGTGCCCGCGACTGGCGCTGCCACGAGCCCGCTGACCACCAGCGGGTCCACGTACCGCCCATCGAGCAGCATCCCCCAGTGCAGGCACGGGCGACCCGGGCAGAGCGGCCCCGGGCTGCGGGGTCCGGTGACCATGGCCAGCCATCCGAGGATGACTCCGGCCGGCACGCTGTCACCGGTGCGGACCGCCGCCCGGACCGGCTCGAAGGTGCTCCGCAGGCGGGCCGAGTGGGCCACGACCACGACGCCCTGACCGGCCACCATCCCGGCGAACGTCACCCGCCCGGCCGCGTCGGACCGGACCGGGTCCCCGGCTGCCGCGGCTAGGTCGACCCCTCGGTGGCCGGGAAGCCAGGGTGTGGCCGGTGGCGGAGCGGCGAAGGGACGCAGCTCCAGGAGCGGCGGCCCGACGGGCGCGGTCCACCGTGCGGGAGGCCCGCCGGGGGCGGCGACCGGTGCGGCGCCCCCGATACCGGCGAGAAGCGCGAGCAGGGCGCAGACCAGGAGACCAGGCATGCCGCCACCCTCCCGGCCGGGCGCACGCCCGGGGACCCGTGGGCGCCCCGCTGTGCACGGCCGAGTTCCCGCCGGAGGCCTGTGGACGGACGGTCGGGCCGGCCGTCCGCCGGTCGCCGGGGGCGGAGCCGGTCCCGTACACTGGCCCGGCTCGGGTCCGCCCGGGCGCACCACCACTTCGCACGTCCTCCCCGGAGCCGCACGGCTCCGGGCGGTCCCTCGGTCCCGCGCGAGCGGGTCGGACCGGAGCAGGGCGTCAGGCAGGGCCCGGGCGACCGCCCGGTCCCGACGAACCGAGCCGGGCACGGCCCGGGCGCCAGGACGCGTCCGACGGGCCCACGAAGGAGAACGCGGCCATGGCCGTCGTCACGATGCGCCAGCTCCTGGAGAGCGGCGTCCACTTCGGGCACCAGACCCGTCGGTGGAACCCCAAGATGAAGCGCTTCATCTTCACCGAGCGCAACGGCATCTACATCATCGACCTGCAGCAGTCCCTGACGTACATCGACAGCGCGTACGACTTCGTCAAGGAGACCGTGGCCCACGGCGGCTCGGTCCTTTTCGTCGGGACGAAGAAGCAGGCGCAGGAGTCGGTGGCCGAGCAGGCGACCCGCGTCGGGATGCCGTACGTGAACCAGCGCTGGCTGGGCGGGATGCTCACCAACTTCTCCACCGTGCACAAGAGGCTGCAGCGGCTCAAGGAGCTCGAGCTCATCGACTTCGACGACGTCGCCGGCTCGGGCATCACCAAGAAGGAGCTGCTGGTCCTCAAGCGCGAGAAGGACAAGCTGGAGAAGACGCTCGGCGGGATCCGGGACATGAGCCGGGTGCCGAGCGCGGTGTGGATCGTCGACACGAAGAAGGAGCACATCGCCGTGGCCGAGGCCCGCAAGCTGGGCATCCCGGTCGTCGCGATCCTCGACACGAACTGCGACCCGGACGAGGTCGACTACCCGATCCCGGGCAACGACGACGCGATCCGCGCCGTGGGCCTCCTGACTCGCGTGCTCGCCGACGCGGTGGCTGACGGCCTGATGGCCAGGGCCGGTGCCGGCCAGGCGGACGAGAAGCCCGGCGCCGAGCTGGGCAGCGGGGAGCCGCTGGCCGACTGGGAGCGCGAGCTGCTCCAGGGTCAGGACGCCCCGGCGGCCGCGCCGGCAGCGGAGGCGGTCGAGCCGGAGGCGGCAACGGTCGAGGTGGTCGCCGCTCCGGTGGCTGAAGCCGCCGAGCCGGTGGTGGAAGCGGCAGAGACGGTCGCGGAGACCGTTCCCGAGCCCGTCGCCGCGACCGAGACTGCGACTGCAGAGCCTGCGCCCGCCGAGGCGACGACCGCAGAAGCCGCGCCTGACGAGCCTGCGACCGAGATGGCCGAGACCGAGGCCGCCGCGACCGAAGACCCGGCCTGAGCCGGTCCGGTCGCCGGCGTCACCCACACCAGCACCAGGAGACGAGAGCACCATGGCTGACTTCACCGCCGCCGACGTCAAGCGGCTCCGGGACCTCACGGCCGCCGGGTTCGTGGACTGCAAGAACGCGTTGACCGAGGCGGACGGCGACTTCGACAAGGCGGTCGAGATCCTGCGCGTCAAGGGCGCCAAGGACGTCGACAAGCGGGCCGACCGGGTCGCGGCGAACGGCCTGGTCGCCGTTTCGGGCCCGGCGATCATCGAGCTCGACTGCGAGACGGACTTCGTGGCCAAGAACGCCCAGTTCCAGGAGCTGGCCGGGCGGATCGCGGCCGCGGTCGAGGCGGCCCGGCCGGCCGACGTCCCCGAGGCGCTGGTGCTCGACCTCGCCGACGGCCAGAACGTCGGCGAGGCGATCCAGGCCCTGTCGGCTGTCATCGGCGAGAAGCTCGAGCTGCGCCGGATCGCCGTGCTCGACGGCACTGTGGCCACGTACCTGCACCGCAAGGACCCCGCGTTGCCCCCGCAGGTCGGCGTGCTGGTCGCGTACGAGGGCGCGGACGCCGAGGCGGCCCGAGGCGTGGCGATGCAGGTGGCGGCCATGCGCCCGACCTACCTGACCCGCGAGGACGTGCCGGCCGAGACCGTCGAGGCCGAGCGCCAGATCGCCGAGAAGCAGACGCGGGACGAGGGCAAGCCCGAAGCGGCGCTGCCGAAGATCGTCGAGGGCCGGGTCAACGCCTACTTCCGGGAGCGCGTCCTGCTCGAGCAGGAGTCGGTGCAGGTGCAGAAGAAGAGCGTGGCGCAGGTCCTCGCCGACGCCGGCCTCACGGTGAGCGGGTTCGCCCGGTTCGAGGTCGGGCAGGCCTAGACCCGACCGGCGGTCCCCCTCCGGGGCCGCGTTGAGGCACACTCGGGCAAGCTGGCGGCGACGGGAGGAGACCCGGTGGTCGAGGGCGACATCGTGGGCAGTCCCGCCGACCGTCCGGTCCTGCTCGGTGACGAGCCGGACCCGGACGGCACCTTCGCGCCGGGTGGGTTCCGCCGCGTCCTGCTCAAGCTGTCCGGCGAGGCGTTCGCCGGCGACGGCGCCCTCGGCGTCGACCCGGACGTCGTGCAGACGGTCGCCCGGCAGATCGCCGAGGTGGTCCGCGGCGGCGTCCAGGTCGCGGTGGTCATCGGCGGCGGGAACTACTTCCGCGGGGCGCAGCTGTCCGAACACGGCATGGACCGCAGCCGGGCCGACTACATGGGCATGCTCGGGACGGTCATGAACTGCCTGGCCCTGCAGGACTTCCTGGAGAGGCAGGGCGTCGAGACCAGGGTCCAGACCGCGATCACGATGGGGCAGGTCGCCGAGCCGTACGTCCCGCGGCGCGCCATCCGCCACCTGGAGAAGGGCCGGGTCGTCATCTTCGGCGCGGGCCTCGGTGCCCCGTTCTTCTCGACCGACACGACGGCCGCCCAGCGCGCGCTGGAGGTGGGGGCAGAGGTGGTGCTCATGGCCAAGGGGGTGGACGGCGTGTACGACGCCGACCCGCGCACCCACCCGGACGCCGTCCGCTTCGACCAGCTCACGTACGCCGAGGTGCTCGTGCGCGGCCTCAAGGTGGCCGACGCGACGGCGATCAGCCTCTGCCAGGACAACGACCTCCCGATCGTCGTGTTCAACCTCCTCGTCGAAGGCAACATCGCCCGCGCCGTCCGGGGTGAGAGGATCGGCACGCTGGTGGCGGCCGGCGCCTGAGCCGCCGCCGGTGAGGACGACAGCGCCCGTGAGGACGACAGGGAGACGCCGGTGATCGACGACACTCTCCTCGAGGCCGAGGAGAAGATGGACAAGGCCGTGACGGTGGCCCGCGAGGACTTCGCCGGCATCCGTACCGGTCGGGCGCACCCGGCGATGTTCAACAAGATCCAGGCGGACTACTACGGCACCCCGACACCGATCCCGCAGATGGCTTCGTTCCACGTCCAGGACGCGCGGATGGTCACGATCACCCCGTACGACAAGGGCTCGCTGACCGCGATCGAGAAGGCCATCCGGGACAGCGACCTCGGTGTGAACCCGACCGACGACGGGACGGTCATCCGGGTCGCCTTCCCGCAGCTCACCGAGGAGCGCCGCCGGGAGTACGTGAAGCTCGCGAAGACCAAGGCCGAGGACGCGCGGGTGGCCGTGCGCAACATCCGGCGGCACGCGATGGCAGCGTTGGAGAAGCTCGCGGACGACGGCGACACCGGGGAGGACGAGGTGCGCCGCGCCGAGAAGCACCTGGAGGACGTCACGCACAAGTACGTAGCAAGCATCGACGAGCTGCTCAAGCACAAAGAAGCCGAGCTGCTCGAGGTCTGAGCACCGTGACCCCATGGCCGATGCCCCGTGAACCGATGACGCAGCCCGCCGACGTGAGCGCGGATCCATCCCCCGACCCGGCGGACCGACCCGCCGAGCCGGCGAGCCGGTCCGCGAACGACGGGCGCGCGCCGGAGCCGCCAGCCGCGGAGCCCGTGGCCCCGGAGCCCGTAGCCCCGGAGCCCGCGGCCGACGGGCAGCGGGCCGCCCGGGCCGGACGCAACCTCGTTGCCGCCACGGTCGTCGGCGTCGCGCTCGGCGCCCTGGTCCTGGCGACGATCTACTGGTTCCCGCGCGGTTTCGTCGCCGTCGTCGTCGTCGCGTTCGTGATCGCGGTCGCCGAGCTGGTCACCGCGCTGATGAGCGCCGGCATCGCCCCGCCGCGGATGCCGCTGCTCGGCGGCACGGTCGCGATGGTCGTCTGCGCGTACTCCGGCGGCCTGCCCGGACTCGCGGTCGCGTACGCGGCGACGGTGCTGGTCATCGTGTTCTGGCGGTTGCCGGCCGGTCCGGAGCACTCGGTCCGGGACACCTCGGCTGGCGTGTGGGCGGCCACCTACGTGCCCTTCCTCGGCGGGTTCGCCGCGCTGATGTTCGCTCAGCCGTCGGGCGCCGACCGCATCGTCGTGTTCATCGCGACCACCGTGTGCAGCGACGTCGGCGGCTACGCGGCCGGAGTGCTGTTCGGCCGGCACCCGCTCGCCCCGGACATCAGCCCGAAGAAGACCTGGGAGGGCTTCGGCGGTTCGGTGCTCGCCTGCCTGGTCGGCGGTTCCGTCCTGTCGGTCTGGCTGCTGCACCTGCACTGGTGGCAGGGCGCGGCCCTGGGTGCCGCTGTCGTCGTCGCCGCCACGCTCGGCGACCTGGCCGAGTCCGCCGTGAAGCGTGACCTGGGGATCAAGGACATGGGACGGCTCCTGCCCGGCCACGGCGGGATCATGGACCGGCTCGACTCGTTGCTGCCGGTCGCGCCGGTGGCGTACGTGCTGCTCACGGTCTTCGCCGGAGGCTGACGGGTGCCCGCCCCCGGCGAGCTGACGTTCGTCGCCCCGCGCCGGGCCAAGCCGCCGGTCCACCTCGCCGACCTGACACCGGCCGAGCGCGCCGACGTCGTGGCCGGGCTCGGCCAGCCGCAGTTCAGGGCCCGCCAGGTGGCCGCGCAGTACTTCCACCGCCTGGCGACCGACCCGCAGCAGTGGACCGACGTCCCGGCCGGAGCCCGCGCCAGGCTGGCCCAGGCGCTCACGCCAACGCTGCTGGAGCCGGTCCGCACGTGGGAGTGCGACGACGGGATGACCCGGAAGACGCTGTGGCGCCTGTTCGACGGGACGCTGGTCGAGTCGGTGCTGATGCTGTACGCGCGCACCGCGAGCAGCGCAGCCCGGGCCACCGTGTGCGTGTCCTCCCAGGCCGGCTGCGGGATGAACTGCCCCTTCTGCGCGACCGGGCAGGCCGGGCTGACCCGCAACCTGTCCAGCGCCGAGATCGTCGAGCAGGTCGTGGACGCGGCGAGGGTCATGGCCGCAAGCGCCGCGTCGAGCGGGCTAGGCGGGCCCGGCCGGGTCGGCAACGTCGTCTTCATGGGGATGGGCGAGGCCCTGGCGAACTACAAGGCCGCGCTCGGCGCGGTGCGGCGGCTGACCGACCCGGCGCCGGACGGCCTTGGGCTGTCCGCGCGCGGGATCACGGTGTCGACGGTCGGGCTGGTCCCGGCGATGGACCGGCTGGCCGGCGAGGGCCTCCCGGTCACGCTGGCGCTGAGCCTGCACGCCCCGGACGACGCGGCGCGGGACGAGCTGGTCCCGCTCAACACGCGGTGGAACGTCGCGGACGTGCTGGACGCCGCCCGGCGCTACTTCGAGGTCACCGGGCGACGGGTGAGCATCGAGTACGCGCTCATCCGCGACGTCAACGACCAGGGCTGGCGGGCCGACCTGCTGGGGCGACTGTTGACCGAGCGGGGGAAAGGCTGGGTGCACGTGAACCCGATCCCGCTCAACCCGACCCCGGGCTCGCGCTGGACGGCCAGCGACCAGGCGGTCGAGCGGGCGTTCGTCCGGACCCTGCGGGCGCACGGCGTGCCGACCACGGTCCGGGACACCCGTGGCCGGGAGATCGACGGCGCCTGCGGGCAGCTCGCGGCCGGCGGAGCCGGCTGAGCCCCTCCAGCGCGGCGACTTTCGGGGAAGAACCCGCCCGGCGGGCGCGGGACGGGCTGGGCCCGGGTACTCTCCGGCCATGGCGCAGGTGATCGGCTACGCCGTTCTTGCCGTGGGAGTCATGCTCCTGGTCGGCGCGCTGCTCGGCCGGGTCCAGTCCAGAGACGCCTGCGCGGTGGCCGACCCCCGGCGCGACCTGCGCATGCGCTCGACCTTCGACGAGGGCAACGAAGGCCGCCCCTCGTCCGCACGCACGCCCTGAGGCGCCGCTGCTCGGATTGGATAAAGTATCCGACGTGTCTTCCCCCGCCGGCCCACTGGACGGGATCGTCGTCGCCGACTTGAGCCGGGTCCTCGCGGGTCCGTACGCCACGATGCTGCTCGGTGACCTGGGCGCCGAGGTGGTCAAGGTCGAGCGACCGCCGGACGGCGACGACACCCGGGCCTGGGGCCCGCCCTGGTCAGACGGGGAGTCCACGTACTTCCTCGGCGTGAACCGCAACAAGCGGTCGGTCCGGCTCGACCTTCGCTCCGAGCCGGACCTCGCGGCGGCCCGGTCGCTGGTCGAGCGGGCCGACGTCGTCGTGGAGAACTTCAAGCCGGGCAGCCTGGACCGGCTGGGGCTCGGGTACGACGCGGTCCGGATCGCCAACCCCGCCGTCGTGTACGCCTCGATCACCGGCTTCGGCGGGGGCGCGGGCGCGGACCTGCCCGGCTACGACCTGCTCGTGCAGGCGGTCGGCGGGCTCATGAGCGTGACCGGACCGGCCCCCGGGGAGCCGACGAAGGTCGGGGTCGCCCTCGTCGACGTGGTCACCGGACTGCACGCCGCCGTCGGCGTGCTCGCCGCCCTCCGGCACCGCGAGCGCACCGGGCAGGGGCAACGGGTGGAGGTCAACCTGCTGTCCTCGTTGCTGTCGGCGCTGGTCAACCAGAGCAGCGGGTACGTGGCGGCGGGCGACGTGCCGGGCATCATCGGCAACCGGCACCCCTCGATCGCGCCGTACGAGGTGCTGCCGACGGCGGACCGGCCGATCGCGCTCGCCGTGGGCAACGACCGGCAGTTCCGGGCGCTGTGCGCAGTCCTCGGCCGGCCCGTCCTCGCCGACGACCCGCGGTTCGCGACCAACCCGGACCGGGTCGGCCACCGGGACGAGCTGGCAGCAGCCCTGACGGCCGAGCTGGCGCATCGTCCCGCCGCCGACTGGGTCCAGGCGCTGACGGCCGCCGGCGTCCCGTGCGGCCCCATCAACGACGTCGCCGAGGCGGTGCGGCTGGCCGACCACCTGGGGCTGGGCCCGGTGGCCGACGCCGGCGGTGTCCGGACGATCGCCGACCCCATCGGGCTGTCCGCGACCCCGGTGACCTACCGGGCCCGGCCGCCGTCGGTGGGCGCCGACGACGACTGGCTCGCGGCCTGGCTGGCCCGGCGGTGACCGAGCTGGGGGTGACGGAGCCGGCGTTCCGGCGGCCGCCGACCGCGCAGGAGGCGGTGCTGGTGGCGCTTCGCCGGGCGATCGGCAGCGGCGAGCTGCGGCCGGGGGAGCAGGTCAGGCAGGACGCGCTGGCCGAGCGGTACGGGGTGTCGCGGGTGCCGTTGCGCGAGGCGCTGAAGATCCTCCAGGGCGAGGGATCGGTGACCTACCGGCCGCACCGCGGCTACTTCGTCGCCGAGCTTTCCCTGGCCGACCTCGAGGAGGTGTACCGCATCCGCGAGCTGCTCGAGGAGGAGGCGGTGCGGACTGCCGTGCCCCGGCTCACCGCCGACGGCCTCGACGAGCTGGCGGCACTGGTCGCAGGGTGCGAGGACGCCGGCCGGGCCGGTGACGTCGCGGCGATGACGGCGGCCAACCGGAGCCTGCACTTCGCGCTGTACGCGGCGTCGGACCGGCCCAGGCTGGTGCGGATGGTGCGGATCCTCTGGGACGCGACCGACGCCTACCGCTCGGTGTACTACTCGGACCCCGCGAACCGCGAACGGGTGGCGGCCGAGCACCGGCAGCTCCTACGCGCGCTGCGCTCCGACGATGCGGACACGGCGGTCCGCCTGCTCGCCGAGCACCGCGACCACGCCGTCGAGCACATCCGGGCCCTGCTCGCCGACGACCGCTGACGCGAGCGGGTCAGCGGAAGGCCTGGATCCCGGTCAGCGCCTGACCCACGACCAACGTGTGGATCTCGCTGGTCCCCTCGTAGGTGAGCACGGACTCGAGGTTGTTGGCGTGCCGCAGCATCGGGTACTCCAGCGTGATCCCGCTGCCGCCGAGGATGGTCCTGGCCTGGCGGGCGATCTCGATGGCCTCGCGGACGTTGTTCAGCTTGCCGACGCTCACCATCTCCGGCGTGACCGTCCCGGCGTCCTTGAGCCGGCCCAGGTGCAGCGCGAGCAGGTAGCCCTTCTGCAGCTCCAGGGCCATGTCGGCGAGCTTCGCCTGGGTCAGCTGGAACCCGGCGATCGGCCGGCCGAACTGCTCGCGGCTCAGCGCGTACGCGACGGCCGTGTCCAGGCAGTCCCTGGCCGCCCCGAGCACGCCGAAGACGATCCCGAACCGGGCCTCGCTCAGGCATCCCAGCGGGCCGGCCAGGCCCTGGGCCCCGGGCAGCATCGCCGCCGCCGGTAGCCGCACGGACTCCAGCACGAGCTCGCTGGTCACCGACGCACGCAGGGACAGCTTGTGCTTGACCGGGTTGGCGGTGAACCCGGGGGTGCCGGTGGGGACCAGGAAGCCGCGGATCCCGGCGTCGGTGCGCGCCCACACGACGGCGACGTCGGCCACCCCGCCGTTCGTGATCCACATCTTGGTGCCGTCCAGCACCCAGTCGTCCCCGTCCGGCTTGGCGGTGGTGCGCATGCCGGCCGGGTTCGAGCCGAAGTCCGGCTCGGTCAGCCCGAAGCAGCCGATCGCCTCGCCGGCGGCCATCCTGGGCAACCACTCCTGACGCTGGTCCTCCGACCCGTACGCGTGGATCGCGTACATGGCCAGCGAACCCTGCACCGACACCAGCGACCGGATCCCGGAGTCGACCGCCTCGAGCTCCAGGCAGGCCAGGCCGTACGCGACGGCGCTGGTGCCCGCGCAGCCGTACCCGTGCAGGTGCATGCCGAGCACGCCCAGTCCGCCCAGCCCGGCGGCCAGCTCGCGGGCGGGCAGCTCGCCGGCCTCGAACCACTCGGCGACGTGCGGGCGGACCTCGCGGTCGAGATAGGTCCGGACGGTGTCCCGGATGGCCCGCTCGTCCTCGGACAGCAGCGAGTCGGCGGCGATGAGGTCGAGGGCGGCGACGGGCGGGGTGTCAGGCATCGGTCGGCTCCGGTCCCAGGGTGCGGCAGTCTGGATATTGGATCCAATCTACCGGACGATGACGTACAGCTTGCGCACGGGCTCGAGGATGTCCCACCGGCCGGACCAGCCGCGGGGCAGCACGAGCACGTCGCCGGGGCCGAGCTCGGTCGAGCCCCCGCCGGCGTCGGTCAGCCGGGCGCGGCCGGCGAGGATCTGCACGGTCTCGGTGTCCGGGCGGTCGGTGATCGCCCAGCCGCCGGGCGTGCACGCCCACACGCCCACCTCCACCGGACCGTCGGCAGATCCGAAGAACGTCAGCCCGGACATGCACGGGTCGCCGGAGTCGGCGCCGACCCGTGGCCCCCAGTCCTCCAGGTCCCCGGCGAGGACTTCCGCGGGGATGCCGACCAGCAGCGGGTGGACGGGCCTACGCGACTCCGCGACGCTCATGACGGTCAGCCTAGGGCTGCCCCCGGCGTCAGTACGATGCGTGGGCTCGCCGCCGGCCAGGCAGAGCTCAGCAGCCACAGCTCAGCAGAACGTGAGGTCCCCGTGCCCGACCGTCCGATGACGTTCCTGTTCATGCCCGAGTCCGCGTACGGGCCGACGAACAACTGCGTGGGGGTCGGCGAGATCCTGCTGCGGCGCGGCCACCGGGTCGTGTTCGCGGCGGAGGCGTCCTGGGACGGCAAGCTCGCCGCGCTCGGCTTCGAGGAGGACCTCGTCCACCTCTCGCCGCCGCCGGAGCCCGCGCCGGACGGCTCCGGCGACGCCGGCTCGGCCGCCGACCAGGACCCGGGCGCGTTCTGGAAGGAGTTCATCCGGGACACCGCGCCCGAGTTCCGCAAGCCGACGATCGAGCAGCTCGAGACGTTCATGGCCCCGACCTGGCAGGCGCTGATCGACGGCGCCCGGTACTGCGAGCCGCAGCTGCGCGAGATCATCGGGCGCAACCGGCCCGACGTCATCGTCGAGGACAACGTGGTGGCGTTCCCGGCCCTCACGACCGCCGGGGTCCCGTTCGTCCGGATGGTGTCGTGCAACCCGCTCGAGGTGCCGGGGGCGGACATCCCGCCCCCGTACTCCGGCCTGCCGTCGGCCGACCGGTCCCAGTGGGCCGACTTCCGCAAGGAGTACGACCGGACGCACCGCACGCTGTGGGCGGAGTTCGACCAGTGGAGCGTCGAGCAGGGCGCCGCGCGGCTGCCCGACCTGGAGTTCGTGCCGACGTCCGAGCACGCCAACCTGTACGTCTACCCGGAGGTCGCCGACTACACCGACGCGCGCCCGCTCGGTCCCACCTGGCACCGGCTCGACTCGTCGGTGCGCACCACGGACCGGCCGGTCGAGCTGCCGTCATCGATCACCCAGCGCCCCGACGGCAGCGCGCTCGTGTACCTGTCCCTGGGGTCGCTCGGCTCGGCGGACGTCGACCTGATGCGCCGCCTGGTCTCCGTGCTGGCGGACACCCCGCACCGCTACATCGTCTCGAAGGGGCCGCAGGCCGCGGAGTACGACCTCGCGCCGAACATGTGGGGCGCCGAGTTCCTGCCGCAGACCACGCTGCTGCCGCTCGTCGACCTGGTCATCACGCACGGCGGCAACAACACCACCACCGAGGCGTTCCACCACGGCAAGCCGATGGTGGTCCTGCCGCTGTTCTGGGACCAGTACGACAACGCCCAGCGTGTCGACGAGACCGGCTTCGGCGTGCGGCTGAGAACGTACGCGTTCACCGACGCGGAGCTGACCGGCTCGGTCGACCGCCTGCTCGCGGACCAACGCCTTCGGGAGCGGATGGCGGCGAACGGCGCGACGATCCGCAGCCGCGACGGGCGCACCCGGGCTGCCGACATCCTCGAGCAGGTCGGTCGTTCGGCGCAGAGGTGACGGCCGTCCTCGCGCTCGCCACGGCCGTCGGGCGGGCCGCCCCGGCGCAGCTGCTGCCCGCCCGCAGGGCCGGCGAGGAGTCCCGGTTGGCGCTCCCGCTGCGACTGGTCGACGCGCTCGAGCTGCCCTCCGATGACCCGGACGCTCCGGTCTGGGCGACCGTGGTCGCGGACTCGGCGGGGACGACGCTGTCGGTGCCGTTGGTCGGCGACGCGGCGGCGGCGGGCGGCCTGCGGCGGGCGAGGCCGGGCGACGGCGCGGCCGAGGCGTTGCTCGCGCTGCTACGCGCGCCGGCGGCACCGGGACCGTTCGAGGTCGTCCCGCTGCACCCCGTCGTCGCGGTGGGGGAGTCGCCGGTCGACGTGGACCAGACGCACGACTCGGTGGTCGTCGGCCTCGGCACCGACGACGCGGTCGTCGTGAAGTGGTCGGTGCACGTGGAGCCGGTGCCGTCGCTGCCGCCGTCCGTCGCCGCGATGCGGCACCTGGACGCGGTCGGTTTCAGCTCGACCCCGACACCGGTCGGGTTCTTGCTGCACCGCTCGGAGCGCGGGCGGTTGCTCGTGGCCTCGGTCTCCCGCCACCTGCCGGGCGCGCTCGACGGCTGGGACTGGTCTGTCGATGACCTGACCGCGTTCCTGGCCGGGCGGCTCGACGCGGCCGCCGCGGTGGCGCCCGCAGCCGAGCTCGGCACCCTGGTCGCCGGGATGCACGCGGCGTTCGCGACGGCGTGGGCCGGCTGCCCGATGCCGGTCACGCAGGCGACGCCCGTCGACGCGGCGCGCTGGCTGGACCGCGCGCTGCGCACCGTGGACGAGGCGCGGACCGTGACCGCAGCGGCGGCGGGGGACCGGTTCCGGCGTCGCGCCGACACCGCCCGGGCGGTCATCCGCCGCGGCCTCGCAGCGGCGGTCGGTACCCCGATGATCCGCGTCCACGGCGACCTGCACGTGGGGCAGGTCCTGCGCTGGCACGGCGGCTACGCCGTGTCCGACTTCGACGGGAACCCGGTGCTGCCGGCCGCCGAGCGGGACCTGCCACAGCCCGCGGCCCGCGACGTCGCGGGCATGCTCCGCGCGCTGGACCACGTCGGCCGGATCGTCGACCGGCGCACCGACCGTGCGGCCGCCGCCCGGGTGCGGGACTGGACCAGGCAGGTCCGCGAGGCGTTCCTCGTGTCGTACCGCGCGGGTCTGGCCGCGGCCGCTGCGGACGGTGCTGCCGACGCGGCGGGGTTGTTCGACGAGACGCTGCTGCCGGCCTTCGAGGTGGAGCAGGAGTGCCGCGAGCTCGTGTACGCGGCGCGGCACCTGCCGCGCTGGACGTACGTCCCCGACGCCGCGCTCGCGGACCTGCTCCCGGTTCCCGGGGAGGACGTCGATGGCTGAGATGAACCCGGCGGGCTTCCTCGGCGACGTCGAGGCGACCCCGGGCTCCCTGGTCCGACTCGCCGACGCCATCGACCGCGACCTGCTCGGGCTGGGCCGGCTGCGGCTCAGGGACGCCGACCGGGTCCTGCTGCTCGGGATGGGTTCGTCCGCGTACGCGGCCGGGGTGGTCGCCGCGCGGCTGCGCTCGTCGGGGGTGTCCGCCGTCGCCGAGCTCGCCTCGTCCGCGCTGCTGCCGCCGCCGACACCAGGGACGCTCGTCCTGGCCGTGTCGGCGAGCGGCGCCTCGGCGGAGACCCTGGCGGCCACGCGGCGGTACGCCGGCCGGTGCCGCGTCGTCGCGGTGACCGACATCCCGGGCGGCCCGGTCGGCGAGGCGGCCGATGCCGTGGTCGGGCTGTTGTCCGGACCCGAGCCGGGCGGCGTGTCCTGCCGCTCGTACCGGCACACCCTCGCCGTGCTGCTCGCAGTGGCCGAGCAGCTCGCGCCGGGGACGGCGCCCGGACTGCCCGCGCACTGCCGGCGGGCGGCCGAGTCGACGGCCGCGCTGCTCGACGCGCGCTCGCAGTGGCTGCCCGAGGTCGCGCGGCACCTGGACGGTCCGGTCGGTTCCTGGGTGGTCGGTCCAGCCGCCCGGCTGGCCTCCGCGCAGCAGTCCGCGCTCATGCTCCGCGAGGGGCCGCGGGTGCCGGCGCACGCCGCCGAGACCGGCGACTGGTCGCACGTGGACGTGTACCTCACCAGGACCGTCGACTACCGGATGCTGCTGCTGCCGGGGTCAGCCTGGGACGACGAGCTGCTGCGTTGGACGACCGAGCGCGGGTCGACCGTGGTAAGCGTCGGCGGACCCGTCGCCGGCGGCCGCTACGACGTCGGGTACGACGGCCACGACGTGGCCGACGTGGCACTGCTGACCGAGACCACCGTGGCCGAGCTGGTCGCTCACCAGTGGTGGGCGGCGCAGCGGTCGTAGCCGGGGCTAGCCGCCGCTCTTGCGGCGGAACTCGCGCTGCCGCTTGCTGTTCGCGGTCCGGGTGGACGCTTTGGCGGCGGGGTCGCCAGGACCGTCCGACGCGCCGGTCTGGTGCTTGCCCGCCTTGCGGTCGAGGGCGGCGCGGAACCGGGCGTGCAGCTCGTCCGGAGTCGGCTCGGACCCCTTGCTGTCGGAGGGCATGTCCACATTCTGCCCCGCCGTTCAGTGTCCCGTGAAGCGTCCGAACACTGCGGCGCGTCGCGACTGGCGTCCGCTGCGCACCTCGGCCTGGTCGGCGCTGCTCATCACCCGCAGGCCGGTGTTCACACCGAGGAACCGCAGCGGCTCCGGTTCCCACCGGGGGGACCGGTGCCCGACCCAGGGGAGCGACAGGAGCTCGGAGTCGCGGCGGTCCAGGACGAGGTCGGCCAGCGTGCGGCCGGCCAGGTTCGTCGTGCCCACACCGTCGCCGACGTAGCCACCGGCCCACCCGACGCCGGTGCCGCGGTCCAGACCGACCGACGCGTACCAGTCCCGGGGCACACCGAGGGGACCGCCCCACGTGTGGGTAACGGCGAAGTCGGCGACGGCCGGGAACAGCTCGATCAGCACCCGGCGCAGCTCGGCGAACACCTGTGGCTCCCGGTCGAACTCGGGCCGGATCACCGAACCGAAGTGGTAGGGCGCGCCCCGGCCGCCGAACGCGAACCGGTCGTCCGCGGTCCGCTGGCCGTAGATGATCAGGTGCCGGTGGTCGTTGAACGTCTCGCGCCGCGACAGACCGATCTGCTCCCACACCGAGGTCGGCAGCGGCTCGGTCGCCAGCATCAGCGAGTAGACCGGCGCGAGATCCCGCCGGTACCCGGGCAGCGACGGGGTGTAGCCCTCCGTCGCCCTGATCACGTGCTCCGCGCGCACCGAGCCGTACGGGGTGCGCACGACGCCGGGCTCCAGTGCCGTCGCCGGGGTGCCCTCGACGATGCGCACGCCGAGCCGCTCGACCACCTGGGCCAGCCCGCGGGCCAGCCGGGCCGGGTGGATCGCCGCGGTGTGCGGGGTGAACGTTCCGCCGAGCAGGTCGCTGGCGCCGACCCGCTCGCGCATCTCCTCGGCCGACAACCAGCTGTAGTCCTCGGCTCCGAATCCCCAGGCCCGGGCCTCGTCGATCTCGGCG
Organism: uncultured Actinomycetota bacterium; assembly: GCA_963711005.1. Classification (GTDB taxonomy): domain Bacteria; phylum Actinomycetota; class Actinomycetes; order Prado026; family Prado026; genus CAVQCJ01. Next base: position 527,124 of record CAVQCJ010000004.1, read on the forward strand.
CGGGCCCGTTCGGCCTGCGTCCGGCTCCGGGCCATCCCGACCGTGCCGCCCTTGGCCCAGTGCACGTCCAGGTCCTCGGCCACGACGACCCGGCCGACCTCGTCGACGGTGTCGAACATGGCCCGCTGCATGCGGATCGCGTCCTCGCGGGTGGACCCGCGTGCGATCTTCGCCCAGGACGCCGGGAACAGGCCCGAGCACCAGCCGCCGTTGCGGCCCGAGGCACCGAAGCCGGCCGTCTCGCGCTCGACCACCACCACCCGCAGCGAGGGGTCGGCCTTGACGAGGTAGTACGCCGTCCACAGCCCGGTGTACCCGGCCCCGACGATGGCCACGTCGGCGTCGGTGTCGCCGTCCAGCGCCGAGCGGCGCTCGCCGGTCATCGGACCCGGGAGCGTGTCCCACCACAGCGAGAGCCGACGGTAGCCGGAAAGGTCTCGGTCGGTGCCGGACGTCGTCACGAGCTCCTCCGGGTCCAGCCGCGGATGTAGTCGGGGGCTGGCAGCGGGTAGGCGAGGTCGGGTGCGTCCACCGGCTCGCCGAACGTCTCGCGCAGCGGCACGGTGCCGGCCCACACCGGCAGCGCGACGTCCTCGGCCGGGTCGTCCGGGGGGCCGTCGCTGATCTTCACCGATGCCTCGTCCAGGCTGATCGCGAGGACGAGCGTGGCGGCCAGCTCCTTCTTGGTGGGCTGCCTCGCCTCGGCCCACCGCCCGGGCAGCAGGTGGTGCGTGACGAGCTCGAGCGCGGCCAGCTTGGCCGCACCCCGTACCGGCGTGCAGGAACCCAGCACCATGGCCGAGCGGTAGTGCATGGACGACTCGAACACCGACCTGGCCAGCACCATCCCGTCCAGCAGGGTGACCGTCAGGCAGGTCGGCCCGCCGCGGGCCAGGGACCGGAACAGCCGCGAGCCGGTCGACCCGTGGAACAGCACCCGCTCCCCGTCGCGCGCGTAAGCGACGGGGACGACGAACGGCTGGCCGTCGGGACCGACCACCGCGACGTGCGCCACCAGGCCCGCGTCCAGGACTGCGTGCAGGGCCGCCCGGTCGCGGACGGCCTTGTCCGGCAGCCTGCGCAGCCGGGTGCGTGCGGTCGAGCCTGGCCGGTCCGGGGTCAGAGGATCGACCATGCCTCGGTCAGCACCGAGCGCAGCGTCTGCTCGATGAAGTCGAACTCCGGCTGCCCGATGATCAGCGGCGGGGCCAGCTGGATGACCGGGTCGCCGCGGTCGTCGGCGCGGCAGTACAGCCCGGCGTCGAAGAGCGCCTTGCTCAGGAACCCGCGCAGCAGCCGCTCGGCCTCGTCGTCGTCGAAGGTCTCCTTGGTGACCTTGTCCTTGACGAGCTCGATCCCGTAGAAGTACCCGTCGCCCCGGACGTCGCCGACGATCGGCAGGTCGTGCAGCTTCTCCAGGGTGGCGCGGAACGCCCCCTCGTTCGCGCGCACGTGCGCGTTGATGCCCTCGCGCTCGAACACGTCGAAGTTGGCCAGCCCCACGGCACAAGAGACCGGGTGGCCGCCGAAGGTGTAGCCGTGCGCGAAGTAGTCCATCCCGTGCCGGAACGGCTCGAAGACCCGCTCGCCGACGATCATCGCGCCGAGCGGGGAGTACCCCGAGGTCATGCCCTTGGCGCAGGTGATGATGTCCGGCGTCACGCCGTAGCGGGACATCGCGAACATCTCGCCGATGCGGCCGAACGCGCAGATGGTCTCGTCCGCTACGAACAGCACGTCGTGCCGGTCGCAGATCTCGCGGACGCGCTGCAGGTAGCCCGGCGGCGGCGGGAAGCAGCCGCCGGAGTTCTGCACCGGCTCGAGGAACACGGCCGCGACCGTGTCCGGACCCTCGAACTCGATGGCCTCCTCGATCCGGTCGGCGGCCCAGCGGCCGAACGCCTCCAGGTCGTCGGCGTGCTGCGGCGCGCGGTAGAAGTTCGTGTTGGGCACCTTGTGCGCGCCCGGCACCAGCGGCTCGAAGTACTTCTTCGCGTCCGGGATGCCGGTGATCGACAACGCGCCCTGCGGCGTGCCGTGGTAGGCGACGGCGCGGCTGATCACCTTGTGCTTGAGCGGCTTGCCGACCAGCTTGAAGTACTGCTTGGCGACCTTCCACGCCGACTCGACCGCCTCGCCGCCGCCGGTGGTGAAGAACACCCGGTCCAGCTCGCCGGGGGCGTACGCGACGAGGCGCTCGGCCAGCTCGATGGCCTTGGGGTGGGCGTAGGACCACAGCGGGAAGTACGCGAGCTCGGACGCCTGCTTGGCCGCGGCCTCGGCCAGCTCGGTGCGGCCGTGCCCGAGCTGCACCGTGAACAGGCCGGCCAGCCCGTCCAGGTACCGCTTGCCCTGGTCGTCGTAGATGTACGCGCCGTCGCCGCGGACGATCACCGGGACGTGCCCGCGGCCCTCCTCGTAGCCGGAGTGCCGGGTGAAGTGCATCCACAGCCGGTCGGCTGCGGTGCGGGCGAGGCTGTCGTCGCCCGGCTCGTCGATGTACTGCGGTGTCGTCATCGCACGTCCTCGGTCATCGGGTTCCCCAGGTGTAGATCTGCTTGCGTAGGCGCAGGTAGACGAACGTCTCCGTGTGCACGATCCCGGGGATGGCGCGGATCCTCTTGTTGATCACGTCGAGCAGGTGCTCGTCGTCCTCGCAGACCACCTCGGCCAGCAGGTCGTACTGACCGGCCGTGATCACGAGGTAGTCGATCTCGGGCATCGACTCGAGCTTGTCGGCGACCAGCTCCATGTCGCCCTCGCAGCGGATGCCGATCATGGCCGCACGCGGGAAACCGACGGTCATCGGGTCGGTGACGGCGACGATCTGGATCACGCCGCCGTCGACCAGCCGCTGCACCCGCTGCCGCACCGCCGCCTCGGACAGACCCACGGCCTTGCCGATCGTGGCGTAGGCGCGGCGCCCGTCCTGCTGGAGCTGTTCGATGATGGCCTTGGACACGTCGTCGAGGGGGAAAGCTCCCCCGTTCGTCCGCTCGCGTCCGGCCATGGACCGACATCCTGGCCTCGGAACGGGGCAATTTCAAGCGAATCCGTTGTTCAGGTGGCCTTCACACACTGATTCCATGCCTGATTCGGTCCACATCTTCCGTATCCGTGGCCTGACGGCTGTGGTATGACTGCCCCTGGAGCAGCCTGTCCGAGGCCTAGCCGTCGACAGCCGTCGGCAGCCGTCGAACGCGTCGAATGAGGAGCATCGAGTGACCGACAAGCGCATCCTGCGCAACTTCGTGAACGGCGAGTCGGTGGACGCGGTCGAGGGGCGCAGCAGCGACCTCGTCGACCCCAGCACGGGCGCCGTGTTCGGGACCGCCCCGCTGTCCGGGGACCAGGACGTCGACCGCGCGTACGCCGCCGCGGCGGCGGCGTTCGAGAGCTGGCGCGACTCGACCCCGTCCGAGCGGCAGAAGGCCATGCTGGCCATCGCCGACGTGATCGAGAGCCACGCCGACGAGCTGGTCGAGATCGAGAGCCAGAACACCGGGAAGCCGATCGCGCTGACGCGGTCGGAGGAGATCCCGCCGATGGTCGACCAGATCCGGTTCTTCGCCGGTGCCGCACGTGTCCTGGAGGGGCGTTCCGCGGGCGAGTACATGGCCGGCCACACCTCGATGATCCGGCGCGAGCCGGTGGGGGTCTGCGGGCAGGTCGCGCCGTGGAACTACCCGATGATGATGGCGGTCTGGAAGTTCGCGCCGGCGATCGCGGCCGGCAACGCCGTCGTGCTCAAGCCGTCGGACACCACCCCGGCCAGCACGGTGCGGATGGCCGAGCTGATCCACGAGGCGGGCGCGCTGCCGCCGGGCGTCCTGAACGTGATCTGCGGGGACCGCGACACCGGGCGTGCGCTCGTCGAGCACAAGACCCCGGCCATGGTGTCGATCACCGGGTCGGTGCGTGCGGGCATGGAGGTCGCCGGCAGCGCCGCGAAGGACCTCAAGCGGGTGCACCTCGAGCTTGGCGGCAAGGCCCCCGTCGTCATCTTCGACGACGCGGACCTCGAGGCGGTCGCGGAGAACGTCGCGATCGCCGGCTACTTCAACGCCGGACAGGACTGCACGGCCGCGACCCGCGTGATGGCCGCGCCCGGCATCTACAAGGACTTCGTCGCCGCGCTCACCGAGCAGGCGAAGGCGGTCGTGTCGACGTACGCCAACGGCCCCGGTGACGAGGACGCGCTGCTGCCGCCGGTGAACAACGCCAACCAGCTCGCCAGGGTGGCGTCGTTCTTCGACGAGCTGCCCGACCACGCGACCGTCGACACCGGCGGCCAGCGGGTCGGCGACCACGGGTTCTACTTCGCGCCCACGGTCGTGTCCGACCTTCGCCAGGACGACGCGATCATCCAGAACGAGGTGTTCGGCCCGGTCATCACCGTCCAGCAGTTCTCCGACGAGGCCGAGGCGCTGGCCTGGGCCAACGGCGTGCAGTACGGCCTCGCGTCGTCGGTGTGGACGAAGGACTTCGGGCGTGCGATGCGGATGGCTCGCCGGCTGGACTTCGGCTGCGTCTGGATCAACACGCACATCCCGCTCGTCGCCGAGATGCCGCACGGCGGCTTCAAGCACAGCGGGTACGGCAAGGACCTGTCGATGTACGGCTTCGAGGACTACACCCGCATCAAGCACGTGATGGCCAACCTCGACAGCTGACCCACTGGCACGACTGACCCACTGGCACGACTGCCGAACCGGGGCCGTCTGTCCGGGTGGGCGGGTGCTCGAGCACCTGCCCACCCGGACAGCTCCGTGCACCCGGCCGGACGGTCAGCCGCTGATCGGCACCACGACGACCGGCTTGGTCGTGGGCTGCGCCGAGCCGCCGTCCGGCTCGACCGTCACCCCGACCACGGCCGCGCCCGCCGGGTCGCCCTGCATGAGCACCGCGGCGTTGCCGCCCCGACCCGGGTCGAACGTGCCCGCCGGCACCGCCTTGCCGTCCGAGCCGATGAACCAGAGCTCGTAGACGTGCCCGCTGGATGGCGCGGCCAGGCCGGCCCCCACGAACGCCGCCTGCTGCCGGCTGTCCGAGACGACGACCGCCGCCCGGCCGCCGCCCGCGACCTCGCCGCTGTGGGTCCGCGCGTCGGCCGCGGCGATGAGCTCGGTGAGCTGCTGCTGCCGCGCGGCCAGCGCCGACCGGTCCGAGCGCGCCTGCACGAGCAGCACGCCCAGGCCGACGGCCAGCACCGCGAGGACGGCGGCGGCCACCGCCAGCACACGGGCCCTGCGCCGGTCCCGGTCCAGCGGGACGACCTCGGCGACCGGCCTCTCCTGCTCGGCGCCGGAGACCGCGGCGAGCACCGATGTGCGCAGCGCCGGCGGTGGCACGACCGCCTCGGCGGACGCGAGCCGGGCCGCTGTGGCCAGCAACGCGCGCACCTCCTCGGCGCACTCGGGGCAGTCGGCCAGGTGCGTCTCGAACTCGGCGCGCTCGTCGGGGTCGAGGGCGTCGACGGCGTACGCGCCGGCGAGCAGGTGCAGCGGCTCGCTCATGCCTGCACCCCCAAGGCGTCCCGGAGCCGGATGAGTCCGTCCCGCAGTCTGGTCTTGACGGTACCGAGCGGGACGTCCAGCAGCTCGGCCACCTCGCGGTAGGTGTAGCCGCCGTAGTACGCGAGCCGGACGGCCTCGCGCTGCAGCTCGGTCAGCGAGTCCAGCGCCCGGCGGACCTGGTCCCGCTCGAGGCTCGCCTCGACCGCCTCGCTCACCTCGTCGTACGCAAGCGAGTGCTGAAGCTGCGCGACCTTGGCGTCGCGGTCGGTGGCGGCCTGCGCCGACCGCACCCGGTCGATCGCCCGACGGTGCGCCATGGTGAGGATCCAGGTGGCGGCGCCGCCGCGCGCCGGGTCGAAGCGCGCGGCTGTGCGCCAGACTTCGAGGAGGACCTCCTGGGCGACCTCCTCGGACTGGGCCGGGTCACGGAGCACCCGCAGGACGACACCCAGCACCGGGCCGGCGACCCGGTCGTACAGGCGCTCGAAGGCGGCCTGGTCGCCGCCGGCCACCAGTCGCAACAGCACCTCGGCCGCCTCGTCCCGTCCGCCGTCGCCTCCGGCGCCGGCCGCCTCGTCCCGTCCGCCGTCGCCTCCGGCGCCGGTGAACGTCGACGCGTCGGGCACGGGCACGACTTTGCCATGACTGCCATGACTGCGATGACTGCCATGACGGGTGCCGAGCGCGACCAGGCATGCGGTCACCGGTCATGTTCGGAGCCGGGACCGGACCGGATGGGTGCGGGGTCCGTGTCAGGATGCCGCCCATGCCCGCGGACCTCCTGCTCATCGGCGGCACTGTCCGGACCGGCGACGCGACCCGGCCGACGGCGTCGGCGGTCGCCGTCACAGCCGGGGTGGTGACCAGCCTGGACGCCGAGGCGCACGCGGACCGCGGCCCCGGGACCACGGTCGTGGACCTCGCCGGCGGCGCCCTGCTGCCGTCGTTCGGGGACGGGCACGTGCACCCGATGTGGGGCGGGCTCGAGCTTGGCCAGGCGCCGATCCGGGACTGCGTGTCGGTGGCCGAGGTGGTGGAGGTGGTCCGCGCCTTCGCCGCGGACCACCCGGACGAGCCGTGGGTCCTCGGCGGCTCGTACGACCCCTCGTTGGCACCCGGCGGGCTGTTCGACGCGCGCTGGCTGGACGCCGCGGTCCCGGACCGGCCGGTCTTCCTGGAGTCCAGCGACCACCACTGCGCGTGGGTCAACTCTGCGGCGCTGCGGGTCGCCGGCCTGGACGCGACCACCCCCGAGCCGCCGGCCGCGTCGCTGCCGAGGCGGGCGGACGGCGCGCCGCTGGGCACGCTGGTCGAGTGGACGGCGATGGAGCTCGTCCAGCGGTTCCTGCCGGTGCCGACTGCCGAGGACAAGGTCGCCGGGCTGGCCGCCTCGGCGGCGCTGCTGGCCGCTGCCGGTGTCACCTGGGTGCAGGAGGCGGCGCTCGCCGCGCAGGACGTGCCGGTGTACCTGACCGCGGCCGCGCGGGGGCTGCTGTCGACCCGGGTGAACATCGCGCTGCGGGCCGAACCCGGTCGGTGGCACGAGCAGGTCGAGGACTTCGAGGCGGCCCGGCGGTCCGCGTCCGGATCGCCCGACGTCAGCGCCCGCACCGTCAAGTTCTTCGCCGACGGCGTCATCGAGATGGGCACCGGCGCCCTGCTCGATCCGTACGTCGACGCGCCGCACAGCTGCGGGCTCCCGGTCTGGGAACCCGACGAGCTGGCGCTGGCTGTCACCGCGTTCGACGCCAGAGGTTTCCAGGTGCACATCCACGCGATCGGGGACGCCGGCGTGCGGGCCGCCCTGGACGCGGTGCAACGGGCCGAGGAGGCGAACGGTCCACGCGACCGCCGGGCGGTCGTCGCCCACACGCACCTGGTGGACCCGGCAGACCTGGGCCGGTTCGCCCGGCTGGGCGTGATCGCCAACTTCGAGCCGCTGTGGGCCTGCCTGGAGCCCGGGATGGTCAAGCTGGTGCTGCCGCGGCTCGGTCCTGAGCGCAGCGCGCGCCAGTACCCGATGCGAACCATCGCCGACAGCGGCGCGCGGCTGTCGATGGGCAGCGACTGGCCGGTGTCGTCGATGGTCCCGCTGGACGGTCTGGCGGTGGCGGTCACCCGCCGGACGGCACAGGGCGATCCGCCAGGCGGGTGGACGCCGAACGAGCGGCTCGACCCGGCCCAGGCGCTCGCGGCGTACTCCGCCGGCGTGGCGTTCCAGGCGTTCGAGGAGGACCGGTGGGGCGTGCTCGAGCCGGGCCGCCGAGCGGACCTGGTGGCGCTCGAGCACGATCCGTTCGAGGTGGAGCCCTGGGAGTGGAACCGGCTCGCCGTCACCGGCACCTGGCTGGGCGGACGGCGGACGTTCGGGGCCTAGCGGCGCATGGCCGACCTGGCGAGCAGGGCCACCTGCAGGGACAGGCACGAGTCGACGGAGTCGAGGTCGACGCCCAGCACCCGCTCGATCCGGTGCAGCCGTTCGTAGAACGCCGGCCGGGACAGGTGGGCGGCGTCAGCGGCGGCGGATTTGTTGCGGCCGTGGTCCAGGTACGTGCCGAGCAGCTCCACCAGGGTTGTCCGGTGCTGCGAGTCGTAGGCCAGCAGCGGCCCCACTTCCCGCTCCACGAACGTCTGCAGCCGGGCGTCGTCGCGCAGCAGGTGCAGCAGCCCGCGCAGCCGGACGTCCTCGAGCCGGTGGAAGGCGCGCCCCGGCTGGGTGGCCGCAGCGTCGGCGACGTGCGCGGCCTCCAGGAACGAGCGCCGCACGTCCCGTACCGCCCCGACATCGGAGCCGACGGCCATGACCGGGAGCGGCGCCACCGGCCCGGCCCGCCCCGCCGGGCTCTGCAGCGCGGACGCCAGCGCCTCGACGGCGGCGTCGACGCGAGAGCGGCCGGAGACGGACGCGAGCACGCCGACGCTCGCGTCGTCCAGGGCTCCCACCAGCGCCAGCAGCCCGGCCTGCCGCACGGCCGAGGCCACCCGCTCGGCGAGATCGCGCAGGGCCTGCTCGGCGGCCAGCACCGGCTCGCCCGCCTCGACGTCGCGCCGGACCACCACCGCCACCAGACGCCGGTCGTCCAGCGGCACTCCGAGCGCGCGGGCCCGCAGAACCACCTCGGCGTCGGGCCAGGAGTGGTCCAGGATCCCGGCCAGCAAGGTCCGGTGGGTCTGCCGCTCCAGGCTCTCCCGGTCCCGCTCGACGAGCCGGTTCAGCGCGAGCGTCGACGCGCACCGCTCGACCAGCATGAGCTCGCGGGACCCCGGCTGCCCGTCCGCCACCAGGACGAGCCGCCCCCAGTCGTGCCCGCGCGCGCCAACCACGGTCACCACCCAGCCCGTGCGCTCGTCGAAGCCCGTGCGCTCGGCCAGCTCGACCGACCGGGACCGTGCCTCCCATCCGTCCAGCAGATCGGCGGCGTCGATGCCGGCCGGTTCATAGGCGAGCACCTGGTGCGCGAGGTTCTCCAGGACCACCGGACGGCCGGCCATGAGCGCGGCCTGCCGGACGATCTCCGCCGGCTCGGCTCCCTCGACGGACAGCTCGGTGAACGTCTGGTGCACGAGCGCGGAGGAGCGGAGCTCGTCGACCTGGGTGTCGACCACGCACGCGTGCACGGCCTCGGTGATCGCGACGAACCGGGTCTCCCGGTGCAGGGCCACCAGGGGCAGCCCGCGGCCCTGGGCGGCGCGGACCAGCGCGGGCGGCAGGGCCTTGGCGTACCGCCGGCCCAGCTCGACCACCAGTCCGGCCGCACCCACGTTGTCGAGGTCGGCGACGTACGCGGCCAGGTCCGCGTCGTCCGAGGGCAGGGCCACCCCCGTGGTCAGGATCAGCTCGCCGCCGCGCAGCAGGCCGGCGATGTCCGCCAGCTCGCTGACGTGCGCCCAGCGGACCCGGCGGTCGAGGTTCTCCTCGCCGGCGACGACGGCCGGCAGGCCTTGCCGCACCTGCTCGAGTTCGAGGACGTCGGCGACGGTGGGCAGGACGGTGGGGAACGCGGTGGCGAACGCGGTGCCGAACACGGTGGGCTCCGGGCGGTCAGGGCCGGCGTGACAGGTCGGGGACAGCTTGTAAGGCAGAGACTGGCAGATGTTGCACCCTGCGCGTTGCCGTTCCCGTCGGACGGCACCATCCTTCACCCCGCGGATCGTTGCGCCGTGTTACGGACAGGTAGCGATTTCGTCGCCTCGGGGCTTCTGGACAACGGAATCGCTTGTCCAGGCCGACAGGCCATGCCAGGATGCGGATCCCGTGGAGGTGGGCCGGTGAGCGGAGGGTGAACGGCCTGGACGACGGCGCTGTCGTCCGGTCGTACGTGGCTGGTCGCGCGCACGGATCGACGTCCGGGCTGACCCACGACGTGCTGGACCCGTCCGACGGCCGGACCGTCGCCACCGTCGAGGTCGCCGGTGCCGCGGAGGTCGGTGCCGCGGTCGCCGCGGCGTCGGCCGCGTTCCCCGGCTGGTCGGGGGCGACGCCCGCGGAACGTTCCGGCGCGCTGGCCCGGTTGGCCGTCCTCCTGGCCGAGCGGACCGAGCAGTTCGCGACGCTGGAGAGCCGTCAGGCGGGCAAGCCGATCCGGCTCAGCACCGAGTTCGACGTCCCCGGGACCGTCGACAACGTCGCCTTCTTCGCCGGCGCCGCGCGCAACCTGGAGGGCAAGGCGGCAGCCGAGTACTCCGGCAGCCACACCTCGATGATCCGGCGCGAGCCGATCGGGGTGGTCGGCTCGATCGCCCCCTGGAACTACCCGCTCCAGATGGCCGGGTGGAAGATCCTGCCGGCCATCGCCGCCGGCAACACGATCGTGCTCAAGCCGGCCGAGATCACCCCGCTCACCTCCGTGCTGCTGGCCCAGGCCTGCACCGACGCAGGGATCCCGGACGGCGTGGTGAACGTCGTCGTCGGGACCGGGCGCGAGGCGGGCGAGGCGCTGATGGCCCACCCGGACGTCGCGATGGTGTCGTTCACCGGGTCGACCGCGGTCGGCCAGCGGGTCATGCAGGTCGCGGCCGGCACGGTCAAGCGCGTGCACCTCGAGCTCGGCGGGAAGGCGCCGTTCCTGGTGTTCGACGACGCCGACCTGGAGGCCGCGGTGCACGGAGCAGTCGCCGGCGCGCTCATCAACACCGGTCAGGACTGCACCGCCGCGACCAGGGCCTACGTCCAGCGCCCGCTGTATGACGCGTTCGTGGACGGCGTGGCGACGCTCATGCGGTCGGTCCGCCTCGGTGCGACTCTCGACCCGGCCACCGACCAGGGCCCGCTGGTGTCCGAGCGCCAGCGCGAGCACGTCGTCGGCATGGTCGAGCGGGCCGCCGTGGACGGCGCCAAGATCGTCGTCGGCGGCCAGGCCCCCTCCCAGGGCGACCTGGCGAAGGGGTGCTACTACGAGCCGACCTTGATCGTCGGCGCCGCCCAGCGGTCCGAGATCGTCCAGGACGAGGTGTTCGGACCGGTGCTGGTGGTCCTGCCGTTCGACTCCGACGACGAGGGCCTCCGGCTGGCCAACGACACCCGCTACGGCCTCGCCGCCTCAGCGTGGACCCGGGACGTCTTCCGCTCGCTACGGGCCAGCCGGGAGATCCAGGCCGGCTGCGTCTGGGTCAACGACCACATCCCGATCATCAGCGAGATGCCGCACGGGGGATACCGTCAGTCCGGATTCGGAAAGGACATGAGCACGTACTCGTTCGAGGAGTACACCCAGGTCAAGCACGTCATGTACGACACCACCGCCACCGTCCGCAAGGACTGGCACCGCACGATCTTCACCGGCTAGCCCGACCCTCACCCTGCGAACGACCCGATCAGTCCCGGAGGATTACCAGAGATGACCGAGAACCTTCCCGAGAACCTCTCGCCCGCGCTGGTCCGGGGTCTGCTCACGCGCCGCACAGTCATGCAGGGCGCCGGGGTGGCCGGCATGGCGGCGGTTCTGGCCGCCTGCGGCACCAAGGGCACCGCCACGCCCGCCGGCGGGGGGAGCGCCTCCGCCAAGCCGACCTGGGCCGACAAGTCGGACACCGACAAGGTCGTCAACTGGTCCAACTGGCAGGCGTACATCGACGTCAACGACAAGACCTCGACGCACCCGACCCTGGAGGCCTTCCAGAAGCAGACCGGCATCAAGGTCAACTACACCGAGGACGTCAACGACAACGACGAGTTCTTCGCGAAGATCCAGCCGCAGCTGTCCGCGAGCCAGGACACCGGCCGCGACACCTTCTGCCTCACCGACTGGATGGCCTCCAAGCTGATCCTGCTCGGCTGGGTCCAGGAGCTGAACAAAGACAACATCCCCAACGCCAGCAACCTGGTCGACACCCTCCAGCACGTGGCCTTCGACGACGGCCGCAAGTACTCGCTGCCCTGGCAGAGCGGCTTCACCGGGATCGCCTACAACCCGAAGTCGACGGGCGGCAAGAAGATCGAGACCATCGACCAGCTGCTGAACGACCCCTCGATCAAGGGCAAGGTCACGCTGCTCACCGAGATGCGCGACACGGTCGGCCTGGTGATGCTCTCGCAGGGCAAGGACCCGGCGAAGTTCTCCGACGACGACTTCAACGCGGCCATGGACACCCTGCAGAAGGCCAAGGACGCCGGTCAGCTCAAGGGCTTCACGGGCAACGACTACACCAAGGGCCTGGCCTCCGGCGACATCGCCGCCTGCATGGCCTGGACCGGCGACGTCGTCCAGCTGAAGGCAGACAACCCCAACCTGGGGTACGTCCTGCCGGAGACCGGCCACATGCAGTGGTCCGACAACTTCCTGATCCCGAACGCCGCCCAGCACAAGAAGAACGCCGAGGTCTTGATCAACTACTACTACGACCCCAAGGTCATGGCCCAGGTCGAGGACTACGTCAACTACATCCCGCCGGTGAAGGGCTCCAAGGAGGAGCTCCTCAAATCGGACCCGACTACGGCAAACAACCAGCTGATCTTCCCCTCAGATGCCACGCTGGCCCAGTCCCACGTCTTCATGGGTCTCAGCGAGGCGCAGGAGACGAAGTACAACAAGGCCTTCCAGGCCCTCATCGGAGGCTGAGGCGATGACCGAACCCGCAACCCGGAGCCGCGGCGACGTACAGCAGGACGGTGACCTGCGGATCCTGTCGGTCACCAAGTCGTTCGGCTCGTTCACCGCGGTCGACGACCTGACGCTGACGATCCCGCAGGGCTCGTTCTTCGCCCTGCTCGGCCCCTCGGGTTGCGGGAAGACGACCACGCTGCGCATGGTCGCCGGGCTCGAGGACCCGACCGTGGGTCAGATCCTCATCGGGGACGCGGACATCACCGGCGCCAAGCCGTACAAGCGGCCGGTGAACACGGTCTTCCAGAACTACGCGCTGTTCCCGCACCTGGACATCTTCGAGAACGTGGCGTTCGGCCTGCGGCGCCGGCACCAGGGTGACGTCAAGCAGCGGGCCAACGACGCGCTCGAGCTGGTCGAGCTCGGGCACCTGGCCCGGCGCAAGCCGTCCCAGCTGTCCGGCGGCCAGCAGCAGCGGGTCGCGCTGGCCAGGGCGATCGTCAACCGGCCCTCGGTGCTGCTCCTGGACGAGCCGCTCGGGGCGCTGGACCTCAAGCTCCGGCGGCAGATGCAGATCGAGCTCAAGCGGATCCAGACCGAGGTCGGCATCACCTTCGTGCACGTCACGCACGACCAGGAAGAGGCCATGACCATGGCCGACACGATCGCGGTCATGAACGCGGGGCGGGTCGAGCAGATGGGCGACCCGGCCAGCCTGTACGAGAACCCGTCGACGACCTTCGTCGCGAACTTCCTCGGGCAGTCGAACCTCATCCGCGCGACGGTGACCGGCACCTCGGGCGAAGACATCCTGCTGGACGTGGCGGGGCAGCGAGTGGTGCTGCCGCGCTCGCGCACGGCGTCGACCGCGAGCGACCTGCTGGTCGGCGTCCGGCCGGAGAAGATCAGCATCGTGCCCGAGGGCGAGCACGTGGCCGAGGGCTCCAACGTCCTGACCGGCGGGGTCGTGTCCGACGCGAGCTTCACCGGCGTCAGCACCCAGTACCTGGTCCGGATGCCCTGGGACCAGGAGGTGATGGTGTTCGCCCAGAACGTCGGGGTGGAGGTGCTGCGGCCGGGCACCAAGGTCATGCTGTCGTGGGTGCCCGCGCACACGTTCGGCCTGGACGCCGCGCAGGACATGAACGCCGGCGTCGAGATCGAGGGCGAGGAAGCCGCGACGGTCGGGGCGACCCCGTGAGCGCGCTCGCGCAGATCGGCGACGCGGACAAGGTCGCCGCGCCGCCGCCGGCCAGGCGGGGCCGCAAGTTCGTCCCGTACTTCCTCCTGGCACCCGGCCTGCTCTGGCTCGCCGTGTTCTTCGTCGTGCCGATGATCTTCCTGCTGTCGCAGTCGCTCCAGACCGGGTCGCTGGAGCAGGGCTACACCCTGACGTTCACCTGGTCCACGTACACGGACGCCCTTTCCCTGTACTGGCCGCAGTTCCTACGCTCGTTCATCTACGCCGGGCTGGCCACCGGGCTCGGCCTGCTGATCGGCTACCCGCTGGCGTACTGCATCGCGTTCAAGTCCGGCCGGTGGAAGAGCGTCCTGCTCGTGCTGGTCATCGCCCCGTTCTTCACGAGCTTCCTGCTGCGGACGCTGGCCTGGCAGACGATCCTTTCCAGCCAGGGTCTGGTGTACCGGGTGATGGCCGACCTGCACATCATCGACCTGCTGCAGAAGCTCCAGCTGATCAACGGCGACCAGCTGCTCAACACGCCGTTCGCTGTGATCATGGGGCTGACGTACAACTTCCTGCCGTTCATGGTGCTGCCGCTGTTCGCGAGCCTGGACCGGATCGACCCCCGCCTGCTCGAGGCCGGCGCCGACCTGTACGGCAAGCCGTTCACGGCGTTCCGCAAGGTGACCTGGCCGCTGTCGCTGCCGGGCGTCGTGGCCGGCACGCTGCTGACCTTCATCCCGGCGGCCGGTGACTACATCAACTCCAAGCTTCTCGGGAACCCGAACACGACGATGATCGGCCAGGTCATCGACGGTCAGTTCCTGCGGGTGCGCGACTACCCGACCGCGGCGGCGCTGTCGTTCGTGCTGATGGCGACGATCCTCGTGCTGGTCTCGGTCTACGTGTGGCGAGCCGGGACGGAGGAGCTCGTCTGATGGCGACGATGACCACCCCCACCCAGGGCCGGGCCCTCCCGGCGGCCCCGCCACCGCGGCGCCGCAAGAACCCGGTCGACTGGCTGCGCGAGCACCTCATCCAGATCGTCGCGTTCTTCGTGTTCGTCTACATGCTGCTGCCGAACCTCATCGTCATCCTGTTCTCGTTCAACCAGCCGGCGGGCAAGTACAACTACGACTTCGTCCAGTTCTCGCTCAACGCATGGCTGCACCCGTGCGCGCCCCCGGGCATGTGCGACTCCGTCGTGCTCAGCCTGGAGATCGGGCTGGTCGCCACGCTGGTGGCCACGATCCTGGGCACGATGGTCGCGTTCGCGCTCGCCCGGTACCGCTTCGGCGGACGGGCCGCCACCAACCTGCTCATCTTCATGCCGATGGCGACGCCCGAGGTCGTGATGGGGTCGTCGCTGCTGACGCTGTTCGTCAACCTGACGATCATCCCGCTCGGACCGATCACCATCTTCATCGCCCACGTGATGTTCTGCGTGAGCTTCGTGGTCGTCACGGTCAAGGCCCGCATCGCCGGCCTCGACCCGAGGCTGGAGCAGGCCGCGATGGACCTGTACGCCACCGAGCGGCAGACGTTCACGCGGATCACGCTGCCGCTGGTCGCCCCGGGCATCGCCGCGGGTGCCCTGCTCGCGTTCTCGTTGTCGTTCGACGACTACATCATCACGAACTTCAACTCGTCGTCGACGTCGACCACGTTCCCGCTCTTCGTCTGGGGTGCCGCTCAGAAGGGCACCCCGCCCCAGCTCAACGTGGTCGGCACGGTCATGTTCGTGCTGTCGTTCCTGCTGGTCGGCCTCGGCCAGCTGATCGCCTGGCGGCGGCGCCGGGCGAAGGCGTAGGCGTCCAGGCGTGCACCGACCGGACGTGCCGCCGGCTGACGCCCGGCGGCTGGCGGTGCTGGCCGACGCCGAGCCGACCTCGTTCTGGCTGTCCGCCGCCGGCCGGCCGCAGCCGGGGCCGGCGCTGGTCGGGGTCCAACAGGCCGACCTGATCGTCGTCGGCGCCGGCTACTCCGGGCTCTGGACCGCACTGCAGGCCAAGGAGGACGACCCGTCCCGCGACGTCGTGGTGCTGGAGTCCGCGGAGGTCGGCTGGGCCGCGTCGGGCCGCAACGGTGGCTTCTGCGTCGCCAGCCTGACCCACGGGTTCTTCAACGGGCTCGCCCGGTTCGAGCCCGAGCTCGCGACGCTGGTGCGGCTCGGTCACGAGAACCTCGACGGGATCGAGGCGACCCTGACCAGGTACGGCATCGACGCCGAGCTCGAGCGGACCGGCGAGCTGTCGGTGGCCGTGGCGCCCTGGCAGGTGGACGAGCTGCGCGAGGCGCCGGAGCTGGCCCGCGCGTACGGCGTCCACATGCAGTGGCGGGACCGCGACGAGGTGCAGGCCGACGTGCACTCGCCGACGTACCTGGGCGGGCTGTTCGAGCCGGCGTCGGCGCTGGTCCACCCGGCCAAGCTGGCCTGGGGCCTGGCCGACGCCTGCCGCTCGCTGGGCGTGCGGATCCACGAGCGCACCCCGGCGCTGGGGCTGGAACGCGACGGCGCCGGCATGCGGGTGCGCACGCCGTACGGCTCGGTGCGGGCCGCGCGGGTCGCCCTGGCGACCAACGCCTTCCCGTCACTGCTGCGTCGCGTCCGCTCGTACATCGCGCCCGTCTACGACTACGTGCTGGCCACCGAGCCGCTCAGCGCGGAGCAGCTCGAGGCGGTCGGCTGGAAGAGCCGGGTGGGCATCGGCGACTCGGCCAACCAGTTCCACTACTACCGGCTCACCGCGGACCAGCGGATCGTCTGGGGCGGGTACGACGCGGTGTACCACTACGGGAACGGCCTGCGGCCCGAGCTCGACCAGCGGCCGGAGACGTTCGCGATGCTGGCCGCGCACTTCGCCGAGACGTTCCCGATGCTCGAGGGGCTGCGGTTCAGCCACGCCTGGGGCGGCGTGATCGACACCTGCAGCCGGTTCTGCCCCTTCTGGGGGACCGGGTACGAGGGTCGCGTCGGCTACGTGACCGGCTACACCGGGCTCGGGGTGGGCGCCACCCGGTTCGGGGCCCGCGTCCTGCTGGACCTGCTCGCGGGCCGTCGCAACGAGCTCACCGCGCTGGACTACGTACGGTCCAAGCCGCTGCCGTTCCCCCCGGAGCCGCTGCGCTGGGTCGGCATCGAGCTGACCCGCCGGTCGCTGGACCGGGCCGACCGCAACGAGGGTCGACGCAACCTGTGGCTCAAGGCCTTGGACATGGCCGGCCTCGGCTTCGACTCCTGAGTCGTCTCGGGCAAGCGAACAGACTGTAAGGGTACAAGGGCGCCAGACATCAAGGTGCGGGTGGATGCGAACGGGCGCGATCGCCACAATGAGCAGACCCCGACCAGCGACGACGACGAAGGACCGGCCATGGGCGAGACCAACTCGGCAGCGACCAAGCACCTCACGCACTGGATCGGCGGCAAGCCCTACGGCGGCGTGGCCGAGCGGCAGGGCGAGGTGTTCGACCCCGCCACCGGCGAGCGCTCCGGCCTCGTCGACTTCGCCACGGCAGCCGTGATGGACGAGGCGGTCGCGGCCGCCAAGGAGGCGTTCGCGGACTGGCGCGGGTCGTCGTTGTCGCGGCGCACCCAGGTGCTGTTCGCCTTCCGGGAGCTGCTCAACGAGCGCAAGGAGGAGCTGGCCGCGCTCATCACCGCCGAGCACGGCAAGGTCCTGTCCGACGCCCTCGGCGAGGTGACCCGCGGGCTCGAGGTCGTCGAGTTCGCGTGCGGCATCCCGCACCTGCTCAAGGGCGGCTTCTCGGAGGGGGTGTCCACGAAGGTCGACGTGTACTCGATCCGCCAGCCGCTCGGCGTGGTCGGGATCATCTCCCCGTTCAACTTCCCGGCGATGGTCCCGATGTGGTTCTTCCCGATCGCGATCGCGTGCGGCAACACGGTCGTCGTCAAGCCGAGCGAGAAGGACCCGAGCGCCGTGAACTTCGTCGCCGAGCTGTGGGCCGAGGCCGGGCTGCCCGAAGGCGTGTTCAACGTCGTGCACGGCGACAAGGAGGCCGTGGACCGGCTGCTCACCCACCCCGACGTCAAGAGCATCTCCTTCGTCGGCTCGACCCCGATCGCCCGCTACGTGTACGAGACCGGGACCCGGGCCGGCAAGCGGGTCCAGGCGCTCGGCGGCGCGAAGAACCACATGGTCGTCCTCCCGGACGCAGACCTGGACCTCGCCGCGGACGCCGCGGTGAACGCCGGCTTCGGCTCGGCGGGGGAGCGCTGCATGGCCATCTCGGCGCTCGTCGTTGTCGAGCCGGTGGCCGACGAGCTGGTCGGCAAGATCGCCGAGCGGATCGGCACCCTGCGCACCGGTGACGGCCGTCGTGGTGCCGACATGGGTCCGCTGGTCACCGCGGTGCACCGCGACAAGGTCGCCGGCTACGTCCAGGCCGGCGTCGACGCCGGCGCGAGCCTCGTCGTCGACGGTCGCGACGTCGAGCCGGACGGCGCGGCGGGCGGCTACTGGCTCGGCCCGACGCTGTTCGACCATGTCACGACCGACATGAGCATCTACTCGGACGAGATCTTCGGGCCGGTGCTGTCGGTCGTGCGGGTCGAGTCGTACGACGATGCGCTCAAGATGGTCAACGACCACCCCTACGGCAACGGCACCGCCATCTTCACCAACGACGGCGGGGCGGCGCGCCGCTACCAGAACGAGGTCGAGGTCGGGATGGTCGGGATCAACGTGCCGATCCCGGTGCCGATGGCGTACTACTCGTTCGGCGGGTGGAAGTCCTCGCTGTTCGGGGACACGCACGCGCACGGGACCGAGGGTGTGCACTTCTTCACCCGGGGCAAGGTCATCACCTCGCGCTGGCTCGACCCCAGCCACGGCGGCCTGAACCTCGGATTCCCCCAGAACGTCTGAGGTTCCGCATCGTCGCAGGCGAGTGGCCCGTGGATCGTCACGAGCCGGAACTGCCGGCCGCGGTGTCCCGTCCAACGTGCCGTGAAGCGTGTGCTGGCCACCGTCGTCCTGCTGGCGTTGCTGGCCGGGTGCGGTGACGGCCTGCGACCGGCACCCCCGGCTGCCAGCGTGCGCGGGACCGTGCTGGCCGCGCCGGGCTGCCCGGTCGAACGGCAGGACTCCCCGTGCCCGGACCTGCCCGTCGCGGGCGCGCAGGTGGTCGCGACCCGCGGTGGCTCCCGAGTCACCGATGCTCACGCTGGTGGCGACGGCTCCTTCTCCCTGGCGCTGCCCCCCGGCACGTACACCCTCACCGCGACGCAGGCGCACGGGTTGCGGACATCGGCCAGCGTGGTGGTGCGCGTCCCGCCGCTGGGGGTTTCCGGCGTGACCATCACGCTCGACAGCGGCATCCGCTGAGCCGACCTGGCCGGACCGCCGCGAGCCCCTGCGCCCCGCGAAGGAGGGTCCTTCGTCCCTACCGGGGGTACACCCTCGCGCGTTGACTGATGGCCGAGCACGGGTGACGGCCTCCTCCCGGTGACTCTGCTCGAGTCGCCGGACGCCGGGGTCACGTCCGCCGTCCGCGAGGATCGCGAGTGGTGAGAGGTGTCGGCGATGAAGCACGCACCCTGGACGGCAGCGCTGGTGGCCGTGTCGACCGGGGCGGTGGTCGCTCTGGGGGCCGGACCCAGCACGCTCGCGCCGCGGGCACAGGCAGCAGCCAACGCCCAGCCCAACATCCTGCTGATAAACCTCGACGACATGCGGCCGTCCGCGGGCACGCTCGACGTCATGCCC
The DNA here is from genome assembly GCA_963711005.1 of uncultured Actinomycetota bacterium. Taxonomy (GTDB): domain Bacteria; phylum Actinomycetota; class Actinomycetes; order Prado026; family Prado026; genus CAVQCJ01. The sequence goes on from CAVQCJ010000004.1 coordinate 546,592, forward strand.
CACGTGCGCAGCTGGTTCCAGCAGCAGGGCCAGACGTACACGCACAACTACCCGAGCACGCCGCTGTGCTCACCGTCACGCGGCAGCCTCTTCACCGGCCGGTACGGGCACAACAACGGCATCACCGGGAACGGGCTCGACGCGGAGATCGCCGCGATGGACCAGTCGGCCACCTTCCAGGGGTACCTGCACGCGGCCGGCTACTCGACGGCGATGGCCGGCAAGTTCATGAACACCGTGCCGCTGTCGAACAGCCCGAAGAACTGGGACCACTGGCTGTTCACGACCGGTGGCTACAACGACGTGTCGTACAACGTCGACGGCACCGTGCGCAAGATCGCCGGCTACTACTCCTACGTCCTGGGCGACCAGGTCGTCCAGGACCTGGACGCCTTCAAGGCCGACGACGCGAAGCCATGGCTCGTCTACGTAGCGCCCCAGGCGCCGCACGACCCGTTCACCGCGGAGGCAAAGTACGCCAACGCAGCCGTGCCGAGCTGGACGCCGCCGCCGAGCTTCAACGAGGCTGACGTCTCCGACAAACCGTCCAACGTACGGTCGCGGCCGCTGCTGAACGTGGCCACCGCGCAGCAACGGCGCACCGACCAGCTGCGGACCCTGATGTCGGTGGACGACATGGTGGGCAAGATCACCGACGAGATCACCCGCCTGGGCGAGGACCAGAACACGCTCGCCATCTTCACCTCCGACAACGGGTACCTGTGGGGAGAGCACCGCATCCTGGACAAGCGGTTCCCCTACACGGACAGCCAGGGCACGACGCTGATCATGAGGTGGCCGGGACACATCCCGGCCGGCACCACGGACGCCCGCCTCGTCAGCGGCGTGGACATGCTGCCCACGCTGCTCGACGCAGCGGGCGTGACACCGACGCTCAAGGACCCGCTGGACGGGACGTCGATCCTGTCCGGACCTCGCCGCTCCCAGGTCCTCGTCGAGTACGGGCGCAGTCTCGACTCACCGCTCCCACCCTGGTCGTCGGTGATCACGCCGACCGCGCAGTACACCCGGTGGTACGACCCGACCACGGGGGCGGTCACCGGTCGTGAGTACTACGACCTGACCAACGACCCCGACCAGCTGGTCAACCTGCTGGGCGACGCGAGCACGACCAACGACCCCGACGAAGCCCTGTGGATCGGCCGGCTGAACGCCCTGCGCAGCTGCGTCGGCCAGCAGTGCGTGGTGTCCGAGGGCGAGGTCGAGGGCCCACCGACGGCGGTGATCGCGGCCCCGGGCTGCACCGGGCTGACCTGCACCTTCTCCGCGGCCGGGTCGTACGACACCGACGGGACGATCGTCGGCTACCAGTGGCAGTTCGGCGACGGCCAGACCGCGACAGGTGTCGCGCCGAGCCACACGTACACCGGTGCGGGTAGCTACCAGGTGGTCCTCACCGTGACCGACGACGAGTACGCCACAGGTACGGCGACCCGGACGGTGGTGGTCGGTGCGCCTTCGGCCGTGTCCTACCGGGCCGGCGCCTCGAAGACGGTCAACGCCACGAAGGCGACCGTCACGGTGCCGGCGGCTGTGCGCACCGGCGACGCGCTGCTGCTCCTCGTGTCCGCCAACCGGACCGCCTCGACACTGGGCGTCCCGACCGGTTGGACGCGGCTGCAGACCGCGACTGACGGGACGATCCAGTCGGCCGTCTGGTGGCGGGTCGCCACCGCCACCGACCCGGGCTCGGCCGTCACCGTGACCGCGTCGCTGACGACGAAGACCGACGTGCAGCTGCTCGCCTACTCGGGCACGGCAGGCTCGCCGATCCAGGCCTTCGCCGTCGCGACCGAGCCGGGCACCACGGCGAGCCACCGGACACCCACCGTGCCCGTCACGTCGCCGGGCGGTTGGTTGGTGTCGTACTGGGCGGACAAGACCGGGACCGCCACCGGTTGGACCGCACCCGCGGGCGTGACTCGTCGGCTGCAGTCGGTCGGCACCGGCGGCGGGCGGATCACGTCGCTGTCGGGCGACAGTGGGGGACCGGTCGGCGTCGGCACGGCGGGAGGACTCTCAGCGATGTCCAGCGCGGCCGGCAACTTGGCCGTGATGTGGTCGATCGTGCTGGCAGGGCAGTGACCTCCGGGACCTCCGGCGCTGACAGCGGATGCGCTCCAGCGTCTACCGCGCACCGTGGCAGCGGCCCCACTCGAGGCCGCTGCCGCACGTACAGGAGTCGGTCGCGGAGCGCGCGGCGTCCCCGGTGGCGAACCACGCCATGACCCCGCTGACGTCGCGGCCCTGCCGGAACAGGTCGGCCATGACCCGCATCGGTTCATCGACGTGCCGGAAGAACAGCTGGTAGCCCTGGCACAGGTAGTGCAGCCCTGGCTCCCCGTCGGGAGTCGTGACGAACCGGTCCTTGGGGCAGCCACCGTTGCAGGCGAAGCGGACGTCACAGCTGCGGCAGTACCGCGGGAGCGTGTCGAGCTTGGCCTTGCCGAAGGCGAGCTGGCGCGGGGACCCGACGAGGTCGAGCAGCCGGCGCCCGCCCGAGATGTTCCCCAGCAGGTAGTCGGGCTCCACGTAGTGGTCGCACGAGTAGACGTCGCCGTTGTGCTCCAGCGCGAGCCCGGTGCCGCAGGTCTTGGCGTGCACGCACATGCCGACCTGGTCGTACCCGAGCCAGTGCCCCAGCGACGTGTCGAACATCTGCACGAAGACATCGCCCACGTCGTGTCGTACCCACTCCTCGAACACGTCGACGAGGAAGCGGCCGAACTGTTGCGGCCCGACCGTCCGGTGCGTCACCCGGTCGCCCTCCTGCCGGTACAACGGCCGGTGGCCGGCTCGCTCGCCCCACCCTGCCTCGGCGAGCGGCAAGAGCTGCGGCGTGACCCGCTCCACGATCGGGATGAGCTGGACGAACGTCGCACCGAGGTCGTCGCGCAGGAAGCGGTACACCGCGCGACCCTCGTCGCCGTTCGCGGCGTTGACGGTGGTCAGCGCGTTCCAGTCGACCCGGTGTCGACGAAGCACGTCCAGCCCGCGCACGACCCGGTCGAACGTGGGCTTGCCGCCCTTGTCGACCCGGTACGCGTCGTGCATCTCGCGCGGGCCGTCGATCGACAGCCCGACCAGGAAGGCGTTGTCGTGCAGGAACGACCCCCACTGGTCGTCCAGCAGCGTGCCGTTGGTCTGGATCGTGTTGAGGATGCGCTGCCCGGGCCGCGCGAACCGCCGCTCGAGCTCGAGGGCCCGCCGGAAGAAGTCCAGGCCCATCATGGTCGGCTCCCCGCCCTGGAAGGCGACCACGACCTCGTCGGCGCCGTCGTGCGCGGCCAGCAGCTGTCGGACGTACTCCTCGAGGACCTGCGGACTCATCCGGAAGTCGCTCCCGGGGTACAGCGTCTCTTTCGACAGGAAGTAGCAGTACTCGCAGTCCAGGTTGCAGACGGCGCCCGTCGGCTTCGCCATCACGTGGAAGGCCCGGGCCGGCGTACGCGACGAGGCGGTCATGGGCAGCACTCTTCGCCCCGGCGACGGCTGCCGACAGGGTCTTACGACCCGGTCCAGTCCCCATCCGACGTGGCGGAGCCCGTCGCCGACCTCGCGCCGGACCAGCAACGGACGAATTGCGGGCGGGCGCCGGGGCGACCCGGGACCACTAGGCTTCCCGCCGTGGCGCGCTACGGAGGCCAGTTCGGCCCGGACATCACCTTCCTGGGCGTCGACCGGTGCGACCTGGACGAACCCGGATCGTTCGCGGGCTCCGACGTCGTCGTGGTCGGCGCGCCGTTCGACGGCGGCACCTCGTACCGCTCCGGTGCCCGGTTCGGACCGCAGGCGATCCGGATGACCGACTACCTCGCGCACGACGGGTCGCGTCCCAGCCTCGCCCTGCGCACCGACGGCCTGCAGGACCTGCGCGTGGTCGACGCGGGCGACGTCGAGATGTTCTCCGGCGACGCGGCGACCGCGTGCGCCGCGCTCGAGGTCGAGGTCGAGAAGGTCGCGCGCGCCGGGGCGATCCCGGTCGTCCTGGGCGGCGACCACACGGTCACCTGGCCGAACGCCACCGGCGTCGCGCGGGCCCTCGGCTGGGGCCGGATCAGCCTGATCCACTTCGACGCCCACGCCGACACCGGCAAGATCGAGTTCGGCTCGCTCATCGGGCACGGGCAGCCGATGCGGTTGCTCATCGAGTCCGGGGCGGTGCGCGGTGACCGGTTCCTGCAGATCGGCCTGCGCGGCTACTGGCCGCCGCCGGAGACCCTCGACTGGATGGCCGAGCAGGGCATGCGTTCCTTCGAGATGACCGAGATCGTGACCCGCGGGCTGGATCAGTGCCTGACCGACGCGTTCGCGATCGCCACCGACGAGTGCGACGGCGTCTTCCTGTCCGTCGACATCGACGTGTGCGACCCGGGGCACGCGCCGGGAACGGGGACCCCGGAACCCGGCGGCCTGTCTGCGCGCCAGCTGCTCGACTCCGTGCGCCGGATCGCTCTCGAGCTGCCCGTGGTCGGCATGGACGTCGTCGAGGTCTCTCCGCCCTACGACCATTCCGACATCACCGCGGCGCTGGGCAACCGTGTCGTCCTCGAGGCCCTGTCCGCGATCGCCAGGCGCCGCCAGGACGCCCGCGACGGGACCTCGTGGGACCCGGGCCAGCCACTGCTCGCCGACCGCGTTCCCGGCGAGCAGCCCTCCTGATCGCAGTCCGGCCGCGACAGGTCAGTCCTCGCGGCGCTCCTCCCGTGCCTGCTCCTCCGCCTGGCGCAGCTCCTCGACGGACAGCGGCGGGATGACCGTCAGCTCCGTGGACGCCGCGTCCGGCAGGGTCGGCACCAGGATCTCCAGCGTCTCGCCCTCGATCACGTGGATCGGCGTGTCACGGTTGAGCACGCTCCCGCTGAAGAACGCCGGCGAGCGCCACTTCGAGACGAACATGAGGATGAAGCCGAGGACCAGCGAGCCCACGGAAAGGACGAAGATCCCGCCGGTGTGCCAGCCCAGCAGGGTGATCTGCGTGTAGCTGTCGTCGGCGTTCGCGCTGGTGTGGACGGTGTAGACGAAGGCGCCGAGCAGGATCAGGCCACCGATGAGCGGCGCGACCACGCGCACCCACACGTCCCGGAACGTCGACCCGCGGTCGCGGCGGAAGTACCACGCCGAGGCGAAGCCGGTGAGCCCGTAGTAGAACGCGATGAGCAGCCCGACGGCCGAGGCGGAGTCGGCGAGGATGTTGTCCGAGATCGCCGCGAGAAGCCCGTAGAAGCCGATCGAGACGGCGCCCATGGTGATCGTCGACACGGTCGGCGTCTGGAACCGCGGGTGCATCTTGGCGAAGCTCGCCGGCAGCGCCTGGAAGGCAGCCATCGACAGCGTCGTGCGAGCTGTCGGCAGGATCGTGGTCTGGGTGGAGGCGGCCGCCGACGTGAGCACCGCGATGATGAGGATCTTGTCCAGGTTGCTGCCCAGCACCTGGGAGCCGATCGCGGCGAAGACGTCGTCGCTGTTGTCCTCGAGCACCTTCGGGCCGGCGAAGGCCAGCGTCGCGGTGGACACGATCGCGTACGTCGCCAGCAGGATGACGGTCGAGATCACGGCGGCGCGGCCGGGGGTCTTGGCCGGGTCCCTGGTCTCCTCGTTCACCGAGACGGCGCTGTCCCAACCCCAGTAGATGAACACCGCCAGCAGCAGCGAGGAGCTGAACGCGCTCCACGTCGGGATCTGGAACGGGTTGAACCAGGACAGCGACGGCTTCACTGCGGTGTCCATCGCGTGCCCGGTGTACACCTTGACCAGCGCGATGACCGCGAAGAAGACCAGGAAGACGACCTCGACCGAGAGCATGACGAACTGGAACTTGGCCGAGACCTCGATGCCGCGGTAGCACACGTACGTCAGCAGGACGATCCACAGGGCGCCGACGAGGAACACCGGCCACTTCTCGGCCGCGAGCCCCTGCGCCCCGATCAGCTGGAAGAAGTACGAGCCGGCGATCTGCGCCAGGCTGGCCATGACGATGACGTCGGCCGCGACGATGCCCCAGCCGCCCATCCAGCCCGTCATCGGCCCGAACGCCTTGGTCGCCCAGGTGAACGTGGTGCCGCAGTCCGGGGCCACCCGGTTGAGCTCGCGGTAGGCGTACGCGATGAACAGCATCGGGACGAACGCCATCACCATCACGATCGGCGTCTGGAACACGACGATCGCGACGACGGCACCGATGGTGGCGGCCAGCGAGTAGGCCGGAGCCGTGGACGAGACCCCGATCACGACGCTGGACAGCAGCCCCAGGGCACCGGTCTTGAGGCCCTTGCCGGCTGGTCCCTCGGAGTTGGTCGGGTGTTCGGCGGCGATCGTCATGCCTAGCCTCCACGCTCTCGGGCGTCGCTGTGCGGCCCCGTCCCACGCACGCTACCCAGGGCCCGGAACCTTGATCAGCGGTTCCGCGCGGGTCGCGTCGATCCGTCGTCGGGGCGCTCCGGCGAGGGTCTCTTCGTCGGAACGCCCGGCCTGCGCGTACGGATCCCGTAGCCGCTGCCGCGGCGGTGCGCCGGCGCCGGCTCGGCCCGCTAGACCGGGCAGCGCTCGTCCGGGCAGGCGTGCTCGTCGCACATCCGGCACATGTGCTCGCCGGTGAGCAGGTCGTCGGTGAGCGCGGCCAGCATGGCGCAGACCCCGTCGGTGACGGCGGCCAGCAGGTCGTCGTCGAGGGCCGCGACCGCGCGCTCGACGACGGCGGAACGCGCGGCCAGAACCGAGCGCGCGACCCGTTCGCCGACAGCGGTCAGGGCCAGCAGCCGGGTCCGCCCGTCGGCGCCGGGGACGCGCCGGACGAGCCCGTCGGCGGCCAGCCGCTCGGACAGCTGGACCGCGCCGGGGTGCGAGATGCGCAGCCTGGCCGCGAGGAACGCGATCGGCCGGTCGGGGTACCACAGCAGCGTCACCAGCGCCGCCGGGGTCTGGCCCCCGTGCTGTGCCGCCCGCGCGGTCCCGGTGCCGATCCGGTCGGAGATCGCCAGGGCCAGCGTGCCGAGCACGTTCGAGGCGAAGGCCCGACCGCCGTCGCGGTCTCGCGTCGCGGCGTCCGTGGTCATCGCGGCGGCGCGAGAGCGGCGACGAGCACGTCCACGAGCCGGTCCCCGTACGTGCCGTCCGGATCCTTGGACGGGTTGTAGCAGCCGACGGAGAAGCCGAGCAGGGCCGGGTCGGCGCCGAGCGGCGCGAGCAGGGCGGCCAGATGCAGAAGGTCCAGCCCGCCCGGCATCAGGTAGTCGGTGGCCGGGAACTCGTCCTGTCCGAGCACGTCGACGTCGAGGTGCAGCCAGTAGCCGATCCCGGCGACGGCGAAGTGCTGCACAGCCGCCCGTCCTGCCGCCGCGGGGTCAGCGGTCACCTCGTCCGCGTCGTGGACGACGATGCCCAGCCGGTCCGGGAGGTCGCCCAGGTCGGCCGCCTCGTCCGCGTCCCGGGAGCCGAGCACGACGGCGTCGCCGGACCGGACGACGGGCGTCCCACCCATCGCCGCGAGCAGGTCGTCGTCGGCCCGGCCGAGCAGTGCCCCGACCGGGATGTCGGCCGCCTCGCCCGTCGGGGAGGTGACGCCGTCGTACGCGTCCATGTGACCGTCGACGTTGACGACCCCGACCCGGCCGACGGCGTCCCGGGCGCCGGCCACCGCGCCCATCACGAGCGCGCAGCAGCCACCGAGCAGCAACGGCCGTCGGCCGGCCGCGACCAGCCCAGCCACCGCCGGCCGCAGCCGCGTGACCATGTCCCGCACCGACGGGTAGCCGACGATGCCGGTCCGCGGGTCCCGGACCGGGCCGGTGACCCGGACGGCGAGGTCGCCGCCGTCGGTGGCACCGACCAGAGCCGGTAGGCCGCGGCGCCGGAACGCGGCCGGCGCCTCCTCGGTCCCGAACGGCGGTCCTCCGGAAGGGGCCCCGACCGAGTCGATCGGCACCCCCAGGCACGCCCACGCCCTGCTGCCCCCGCCCATCCCCGACCTCCGTCGATACATAAGCTGCTTATGCCATACCTTTCCCCTCATCCCGGGCCGCTGCAAGGGCACGCCGGCGAACAGCTGGAGACAGACATGCGGATCCTCATGGTCGGTGCCGGCGGGGTGGGGTCGGCCGCGGCGAAGATCGCCGCCCGCCGCTCGTTCTTCGAGACCTACGTCGTGACCGACTACGACGAGGCGCGGGCCGCGCGGGTGGTGGCCGAGCTGGACGACGACCGGTTCGTCGCCGCCCGGATCGACGCGTCCGACGCCCAGGACGTGGCGCGCCTGGCCCGCGAGCACCGGGCCACGCACGTGTTCAACGCGGTCGACCCGAGGTTCGTGATGCCGGTGTTCGACGGGGCGCTCGCGGCCGGCGCCGACTACCTGGACATGGCGATGTCGCTGTCCGCGCCGCACCCGACGAACCCGTACGGCGAGGTCGGCGTGATGCTCGGTGACGAGCAGTTCGCCGCGGCGCCCGAGTGGGAGCGGCTGGGTCGCCTCGCGCTCGTGGGCATCGGCGTCGAGCCCGGGCTGTCGGACGTCTTCGCGCGGTACGCCGCCGACGAGCTGTTCAGCGAGATCGACGAGCTCGGCGTCCGCGACGGGGCCAACCTCGAGGTGGACGGTTACACCTTCGCGCCGTCGTTCTCGATCTGGACCACGATCGAGGAGTGCCTCAACCCGCCGGTGGTCTTCGAGCGGGGTCGCGGCTGGTTCACGACGGCGCCGTTCTCCGAGCCGGAGACTTTCGTGTTCCCCGAGGGCATCGGCCCGGTGGAGTGCGTCAACGTCGAGCACGAAGAGGTCCTGCTCATGCCGCGCTGGGTCGACGCCAGGCGCGTGACGTTCAAGTACGGGCTCGGCGACGAGTTCATCAACGTGCTCGACGTTCTGCACAAGGTCGGGCTGGACCGCACCCAGAAGGTGTCGGTCGGCGGCGCCGAGGTGTCACCGCGCGACGTCGTCGCCGCGTGCCTGCCGGACCCGGCCGGGCTGGGTGACCGCATGCACGGCAAGACCTGCGCCGGCACCTGGGTGACCGGCACGGGCAAGGACGGCAACCCGCGCGAGGTGTACCTGTACCACGTCGTCGACAACGCCACCACGATGGCCGAGTACGGCTCGCAGGCCGTCGTGTGGCAGACCGCCATCAACCCCGTCGTCGCGCTGGAGCTGCTCGCCGAGGGCACCTGGTCCGGCGCAGGAGTGCTCGGCCCGGAGGCGCTGGCGCCCAAGCCGTTCCTGGACAAGCTCGTCGAGTACGGCTCGCCCTGGGGCATGGAGGAGCGCTGACGCTCCCGCACGTGCCTCCCGTCAGGCGGACAACGACGCGAACGCCTTGTCCAGGACGGTGAGCGCGTCCTCGAGCAGGTGCTGCGGCATGACCAGCGGGGGCAGGAAGCGCAGCACGTTGCCGTAGGTGCCGGCGGTGAGCACGAGCACGCCTTCGGCGTGACAGTACTTCGCGACCGCGGTGGTGGAGTCGGTGTCGGGCTCCAGCGTGCCGGGCTTGACGAGCTCGACGGCGAGCATCGCGCCGCGCCCGCGCACGTCGCCGATGACCGGGTGCCGGGCCTGCATGTCGCGCAGCGCCGGCAGCAGCACCGACTCGATCGCGCGAGCCTTCGCGGCGAGGTCCTGCGACTCGATCGTCGCGATCGCGCCGAGCGCCGCCGCACAGGCGACCGGGTTGCCGCCGTAGGTGCCGCCGAGCCCGCCGACGTGCGGGGCGTCCATGATCTCGGCGCGACCGGTGACCGCAGCCAGCGGCAGCCCACCGGCGATGCCCTTGGCGGTGGTGATCAGGTCCGGCACGACGCCCTCGTGCTCGCACGCGAACATCGCTCCGGTCCGGGCGAACCCGGTCTGGATCTCGTCCGCGACGAACACGATGCCGTTGTCGCGCGCGTACGCCGCCAGCCCCGGCAGGAAGCCCTCCGCCGGCACGACGAAGCCGCCCTCGCCGGCGATCGGCTCGATGACGATCGCGGCGACGTTGGCGGCGCCGACCTCCTTGTCGATCTTGGAGATCACCTCGGCCAGCGCCTCCGGCCCGCAGTGCTCCGGACCGGTCGGCCAGCGGAACGGGTAGGCGAGCGGCATCCGGTAGACCTCGCCGGCGAACGGGCCGAACCCGTGCTTGTACGGCATGTTCTTCGCGGTCATGGCCATCGTCAGGTTCGTCCGGCCGTGGTAGCCGTGCTCGAACACGATCACCGCGTCGCGGCCGGTGTACGACCGCGCGATCTTGACGGCGTTCTCGACCGCCTCGGCACCGGAGTTCAGCAGCACGCTCTTCTTCGGGAAGTTGCCCGGGGTCAGCCGGTTGAGCGCTTCGCAGACCTCCACGTAGCCGGCGTACGGCGTGACCATGAAGCAGGTGTGGGTGAACGCGGCCACCTGGGCCTGGACGTTGGCGACGACCTGGTCCGCGCTGTTGCCGACGTTGACCACGGCGATACCGGCGCCCAGGTCGATGAAGGAGTTGCCGTCGATGTCGACCAGCACGCCGCCGCCGGCCTTCTCGATGAACACCGGCAGGGTCGTGCTGAGGCCGCGGGCGCAGGCGTCGTTGCGGCGGGCGAACAGCTCGGTCGAGCGCGGGCCCGGGATCGAGGTGACGACGCGGCGCTCCTGCGGGAGCGAGGGGCCGCCGACGTGGCTGGCGGTGTCCGTCATGGCTGCCTGCTTTCCTGCGGGCCGGTGGGCCGCGGCGGGTGGGCTTCGGTCTTCGCAGGGTACGTAAGGCCGGGGACGGGGACCCCTGTCACCAGGGACAACCGCGTCGCTAGCGTAGGCCCGTACGTACAAATGGTCTCGTTCTCGGGGCCGCCCAGGTCCCCCGCCAGTCCAGCCCCGCCCCCGCCCCCGCCCCGACCCCGTCCTCACACGGGAGGAGCCCAGGTGCCGCCCAGCGTCCGGACCGTGACCGACCTGCCCGGGCTCGGGCTGCGCCGGCTGGCCGGCCCCGACGGCAGGGACCGCCCGGTGCGCTGGGTGGCCGTCTCCGAGCTCGAGGACCCGACGCCGTTCCTCGAGGGCGGCGAGCTCCTGCTGTCCACCGGCATGAGGTTGCCGGCCGACGACGCCGACCAGCTGGAGGCCTTCGTCGACCGGCTCGTCGTCGCCGACGTGGCCGCGCTCGGGCTCGGCGTCGGGCTCACCCACGACGAGGTCCCGCCCGCGCTCGTCGCGGCGGCCGAGCGAGCCGGCCTGCCGTTGCTGGAGGTGGCCGCCGACACGGCGTTCATCGCAGTCAGCAAAGCGGTCTCGGCGCTCCTGGGTGTCGAGGAGTACGACGCGATCACCCGGGCCTTCGAAGCGCAGCGGGACCTGACCAGGGCCGCCCTCGGCGTGCGCGGTGGTGCCGCGGTCGCGGCCCGGCTGGCCCGGCACATCGGCGGCTGGGTGCTGGTGCTGGACCCCGCGGGCCAGGTCCTGCACGCGGCCCCGCCGGACTCCGACGGCACGGCGCGGCAGCGGGCCGAGGCGCTGGCGCCGGAGCTGGGCGCGCTGCGCGGACGCGGGCTGCTGGCGTCCGCGTCCCTCGGCGACTCCGGCGGTCAGGTCAGCGTGCACCCGCTGGGGGCCAGCGGCCGGGTCCGCGGGTTCCTCGCCGTCGGCACGCCGGCCCCGCTCGACCGGACGGCCCAGTCCGTGGTCGCGGTTGCCGTCTCGTTGCTGTCCATCGCCGCTGAGCAGGACGGGACGACGGGTGCGGCCGGTCGGGCCCAGGTCCGGGCCGCGACCGTCCGGCTGCTGGTGGCCGGAGCCGAACCGTCGACCCTCCCGCTCGAACAGCTGGGGTGGGGGTGGCTCGCGCAGGGACCGCTGCGGCTGGTCGTGGTCGCCGGGTCTTCCGTGCAGCGGGCGGCTGCAACCCGTTCGCTGGAGGCCGCCGGCGGGGCAGAGCCCGCGGTCGCGGACCTCGGCGACCGGCTGCTCGTCCTGATCCCGGACGACGCCGACTCCGTCGCCGCCGCCGCGACGGCGCTGGCCGACGTGCCGTCCGGGGGGAGCGTGGCGGCAGTCCCGGCCGACCTGGCCCGGGCCGCGCGCGAGGCCGCCCAGGCGATGGCCGCCACCCGTGGTCCGTGGCCGGCGTGGTACGGCCAGCTGGCTGCCGAGGGAATGCTCGCGGCACTCGACCCGGAGGTGGCCCGCGGTCTGGCCCAGACGCTGCTCGAACCCCTCGAGGGACGCAAGGGGGACCTGGTCGCTTCGCTGGCCGCCTGGCTCGCGCGCCACGGGCAGTGGGACACCGCGGCGGCCGACCTGGGGGTGCACCGGCACACGCTGCGCTACCGGATGCGCCGGGTCGAGGAGCTGCTGGGGCGCTCGCTGGACGACCCGGACCTGCGGGCCGAGCTCTGGCTCGCGCTCCGGTTCCGGGCGCAGGACGCCGAGGTGCACTGACCGGTCCGTACCGGACACCGCGTACAACGGGCTGCCAACGCCGCCGACCTACTCTCGAGAGCATGACTGAGCTGCGACCGTTCTTCCTCGCCGGCCGCCCGGCCGTCGCTCCCGCCGGTGGAGCCACCCTCGATGTCGTCCGCCCGTACGACGGCTCGCTGGTCGCCACCGTCTCGGTGCCGTCCGCGGACCAGGTCGAGGAGGCCGTCGCCGCCGCCCATGCGGTCGCCCCGGCCGCAGCCCGGCTGACCGTCGCGCAGCGGGCGGAGGCTCTCACTCACGTGTCCCGCCGGATCGCCGAGCGGGCCGAGGAGATCGCCCGCCTGATCACGGCGGAGAACGGCAAGCCCATCCGCTGGGCCCGGGCCGAGACTGCGCGCGCGGCGTCGACCTTCCGCTGGGCGGCCGAGGAGGTCCGCCGCGACGGCGGTGAGCTGATGCGGCTGGACACCGAGCCGGCCGCGGCCGGCCGCGCCGCCATCGTCCGCCGGTTCCCCAAGGGACCCGTTCTGGCCATCGCGCCGTTCAACTTCCCGCTGAACCTGGTCGCGCACAAGGTGGCCCCGGCGATCGCCGTCGGCGCCCCGGTGATCATCAAGCCCGCGCCGGCGACGCCACTGTCCGCCCTGCTGCTCGGCGAGCTGCTCGCCGAGACCGACCTGCCGGCGGGGATGTTCTCGGTGCTTCCGGTGGCCAACGACGAGATGCCGGCCCTGGTCCGCGACGCCCGGCTTCCGGTCGTCTCGTTCACCGGCTCCGGGCCGGTCGGGTTCTCGATCATGGACTCGGTGCCGCGCAAGCACGTGACCCTCGAGCTGGGTGGCAACGCCGCGGTGGTCGTCGCCGCCGACTGGTGCTCGGACGAGGACCTGGACTGGGCGGCGAGCCGGATCGCGACGTTCGCGAACTACCAGGGCGGCCAGTCGTGCGTGTCCGTCCAGCGGGTGCTCGTGGACCGCGCGGTGCACGACCGCCTGCTCGAGCGCATCGTCGCCAGGGTCGGCGAGCAGGTCACCGGCGACCCGGCCGACGAGGCCACCGACGTGGGCCCGCTGGTCGACGAGGCCGCCGCGCGCCGAGTCGAGGCCTGGGTGGACGAGGCGGTGGCCGACGGCGCCAAGGTGCTCGTCGGCGGGAGCCGGGACGGCGCCGCGTACGCGCCGACGGTGCTGACCGAGGTGCCCCCGGGCTCGCGCTGCGCGACCGAGGAGATCTTCGGCCCGGTGCTCACCGTCGTGGCGTTCGACGGGGTGGACGAGGCGTTCGCGCTGGTCAACGACAGCCGGTTCGGACTGCAGGCCGGGGTGTTCACCCACAACCTCCAGACCGCGTTCGCGGCCCACCGCGAGCTCGAGGTCGGCGGCGTCGTGGTCGGGGACGTGCCCAGCTACCGGGCCGATCAGATGCCGTACGGCGGCGTCAAGGAGTCCGGCGTCGGCCGCGAGGGGTTGCGCTACGCCATGGCCGACTTCACGTACGACCGGGCGCTCGTCCTCACCGGCCTCGACCTCTAGCGGCCGGCCGGCCGCCGCCGGCTGCCCAGCTCCATGGTTGCTCAAGATCAACGGGACGGTCACGGGTGGGGACGGGTGACAATGGACGGGTGAGCGCCGCCAGCGAGCCCCGAGCGATCGTGCTGCTCGGGTCGACCGGGTCGGTCGGCACCCAGGCGCTGGACGTGGTCCGCCGAAACCCCGCAAGGTTCCGCGTGGTCGCCCTGGCCGCGTCCGGCGCGACGCCCGAGTCCGTGGCGATGCTCGCCGACCAGGCTCTCGAGCTCGGCGTCGAGGCGGTCGCGCTGGCCCGGCCGCAGGCCGCGCACGACCTGCAGGACGCCCTGTACGCGGCTGCCACCGCCGCCGGCTGGGAGCGCGGCGCGACTTCGTTGCCCAAGGTGCTCGTGGGCCCGCAGGCGGCCGCCGAGCTGGCCGCATGGCCGGCGGACGTCGTGCTGAACGCCATGCCGGGGGCCGCCGGGCTGGCGCCGACGCTGGCTGCCCTGGACGCCGGCCGCACGCTGGCGCTGGCCAACAAGGAGTCGCTGATCGTCGGCGGCCCGCTGGTCCGCTCCCGGGCCCGAGCCGGTCAGATCGTCCCGGTCGACTCCGAGCACTCCGCGCTCGCGCAGTGCCTTCGTGGCGGTCGGGCCGACGAAGTGCGCCGGCTGGTCCTCACGGCGTCCGGCGGCCCGTTCCGCGGACGGAGCCGATCCGAGCTCGTCGACGTCACACCCGAGCAGGCTCTGGCCCACCCCACCTGGTCGATGGGACCGCTCGTGACCGTCAACAGCGCCACTCTGGTCAACAAGGGACTGGAGGTCATCGAGGCGCACCTTCTGTACGACATCCCGTTCGAGCGCATCGACGTCGTCGTGCACCCGCAGTCCGTCGTGCACTCGATGGTCGAGTTCGTGGACGGCTCCACGCTGCTGCAGGCCTCGCCGCCGGACATGCGGCTCCCGATCGCGATGGCGCTCGCCTGGCCCGACCGAGTGCCCGAGGCGGTCCCGCCGTGCGACTGGACGTCGGCCGGGAGCTGGGACTTCGAACCGCTCGACGAGGACGCTTTCCCCGCTGTCCGGCTGGCCCGCGAGGCCGGCAGGGCCGGCGGCACCGCGCCGGCCGTGTACAACGGCGCCAACGAGGAGGCGGTGACCGCGTTCCTGGCCGGTGGCCTGCCGTTCCTGAAGATCGTGGACACCGTGGCCGACGTCCTTGGTGAGCACGACGGTGCGGTGCACGCCGACCGGTCGCTCACACTGGAGGACGTGCTCGCGGCGGACGCCTGGTCCAGGGCGCGGGCGCGCGAGCTGCTCGGGAGGGCGTCGTGACCGGCATCGGCTGGCTGGGGATCGTGCTGTTCGTCCTCGGCATCCTGGTCTCGGTGATGATCCACGAGTGGGGTCACTTCGTGACCGCGCGCAGGTTCGGCTGCAAGGTCACCGAGTTCTTCGTGGGCTTCGGCCAGCGGCTGTGGTCGTTCCGTCGCGGCGAGACCGAGTACGGCGTCAAGGCCATCCCGGCCGGCGGCTACGTGAAGATCATCGGGATGACCGACCTCGAGCCGATCGCCGAGGAGGACCGGCCACGCGCCTTCTACAACAAGCCGGCCTGGCAGCGCGCGGTCACGCTCTGCGCCGGCTCGTTCATGCACCTGGTCATCGGCCTGGTGCTCTTCTACGTCGCGTTCGTCGCGTTCGGCGAGTCCGTGCAGAACACCAAGGCCGTGCTCGGCGGCGTCTCGACGTGCGTCCCGGTGCAGGCCACGACCGCCTGCGGTCCGCACGACCCGGCTGCCCCGGCCAAGTCGGCCCAGCTGGAGCCCGGCGACCGGGTCGTCTCCGTCGACGGCCAGCCGATCAGCACGTGGGACGACCTCACGAAGGCGATCCGGGCCAGGCCGAACGCCGACCTGACGCTCGTCGTCGAGCGGGGCGGCGTGCAGCTGGACCCGATCACCGTGCACACGGTGTCGCGCGAGCGCCCCGACACAGCCCACCCGGACAAGACCGCGAAGGTGGGGGTCATCGGGATCACGCCACCGCCCGACGACATCGTGCGCTACGGACCGGTCGCGGCGGTCGGCAAGACGGTCTCGCAGGCCGGCAGCCTGCTCGGCGCGAGCGTGAGCGCGGTGGCGCAGCTGCCGGCCAAGGTCGGTCAGCTGTTCGGCGTCCTGTTCGACGGTCAGCCGCGCGATCCCAACGGGGCCATCGGCATCGTCGGGATCTCGCGCATCAGCGGCGACGTCGCGCAGAGCGACCGGCCGACCGCTGTCAAGATCAGCACGCTGCTCATGCTGCTCGCCGGGTTCAACATCTTCATCGGCGTCTTCAACATGCTCCCGCTGCTGCCGCTGGACGGCGGGCACGTCGCCGTTCTCGCGTACGAACGGTTCCGGGCCTGGCTGGCGCGCCGCAAGGGCCTGCCGGAGCCGCCCCGACCGGACCTGAACAAGCTGCTGCCGGTGGCGTACGCGGTGATCCTGGTGTTCGTGACGGTGACGGTCCTGCTGCTGGCCGCCGACATCTTCAAACCGATCCAGATCTGACCGAGCCGTGAGGAACGCATGACGATCAACCTGGGGATGCCCGCGGTACCGTTGCCGCCGCTCGCTCAGCGCAGGCGGACCCGACCGATCGTCCTCCGGCACCCGCACCACCCGGTCACCATCGGCGGCGACGCTCCGGTGTCCGTGCAGTCCATGACCACGACGCTGACTGCGGACGTCAACGCGACGCTGCAGCAGATCGCCGAGCTCACCGCGTCGGGGTGCCAGGTCGTCCGGGTCGCCGTGCCCAGCCAGGACGACGCCGACGCGCTGCCGGCGATCGCCCGCAAGTCCGACATCCCGGTGATCGCCGACATCCACTTCCAGCCGCGCTACGTGTTCGCGGCCATCGACGCCGGCTGCGCCGGGGTGCGGGTGAACCCTGGCAACATCAAGCAGTTCGACGACAAGGTCGCCGAGATCGCCAAGGCCGCTGGCGACGCCGGCGTGCCGATCCGCATCGGCGTCAACGCCGGCTCGCTGGACCCGCGCCTGCTGGCCAAGCACGGCAAGGCCACGCCCGAGGCCCTGGTCGAGTCGGCCCTGTGGGAGTGCTCCCTGTTCGAGGAGCACGGCTTCCGCGACATCAAGATCTCGGTCAAGCACCACGACCCGGTCGTGATGGTGCAGGCGTACCGGCAGCTGTCGGCCGCCTGCGACTACCCGCTGCACCTGGGCGTCACCGAGGCCGGGCCCGCGTTCCAGGGGACCGTGAAGTCCGCGGTCGCCTTCGGCGCCCTGCTCGCCGAGGGGATCGGCGACACCATCCGGGTCTCGCTGTCCGCGCCGCCGGTCGAGGAGGTCAAGGTCGGGCTCGCCATCCTGGAGTCGCTGAACCTGCGCGAGCGCGGGCTGGAGATCGTCTCGTGCCCGTCCTGCGGGCGGGCCCAGGTGGACGTGTACACCCTCGCCGAGGAGGTGACGGCCGGGCTGGCCGGCCTCGAGGTCCCGTTGCGGGTCGCCGTGATGGGCTGCGTCGTGAACGGTCCGGGGGAGGCCCGCGAGGCCGACCTCGGGGTCGCGTCCGGCAACGGCAAGGGCCAGATCTTCGTCAAGGGCGAGATCGTCAAGACGGTGCCGGAGTCGATGATCGTCGAGACGCTGATCGAAGAAGCCCTGCGGCTGGCCGAACAGCTCGGGGAGGGCGCGGCCGGCTCCGGACCGGTCTCGGTCGACGTCCACTGACCTGGGCGGGGCGGATCCGTCCGCTCGCCTTCCGCGAGCCCCGCGTCTGCGGCACGATGGGAGCGTGGGGCATACCAGTCCGTCGCTCGGGACTGCGGCGCTGCGGGTCCTCGACGCGGGGTCGCGCTCGCAGATCGACGCCGTGCTGGCCCGCGACCCGGTGGCCCACGCGTTCGTCGCCGGGCGGGTGCAGTCCACCGGGCGGCACGGCCTCGACCCGTGGCGACTGGGCGGTGAGCTGTGGGGCCACGTCCTGGACGGCGAGCTCGAGTCGTTGTGCTACAGCGGGGCCAACCTCGTGCCGGTCGAGGCGTCCAAGGAGGCCGTGCGGGCGTTCGCCGAGCGGGCGCGGCGGCAGGGTCGGCGCTGCTCGTCCATGGTCGGGCCC
This sequence comes from uncultured Actinomycetota bacterium, assembly GCA_963711005.1. GTDB lineage: Bacteria > Actinomycetota > Actinomycetes > Prado026 > Prado026 > CAVQCJ01. The sequence continues at coordinate 564,621 of CAVQCJ010000004.1, forward strand.
GCAGACGAGGTCCTCGGGCTCTGGGAGCTGCTCGAACCGTCCTGGGGCCCCGCGCGCGACGTCCGTGACGTCCAGCCGCTGATGGCGACCGGCTGCCCGCCGATGGTCGCCCCGGACCCGCTCGTGCGCCGGGTCCGCAACGACGAGATCGACATCGTGCTACCGGCCTGCATCGCGATGTTCACCGAGGAGGTCGGCGTCTCCCCGCTGATCGGCGACGGCGGTGCCGCCTACCGGGCGCGGGTCGCGGAGCTGGTCAGCACGGGTCGGGCGTTCGCCCGGATCGAGGGCGGTCGGGTGGTCTTCAAGGCCGAGGTCGGCGTCGTCAGCAACGGCGCCTGCCAGGTGCAGGGGGTGTGGGTCGACCCGGAGCGCCGCGGCCAGGGCCTGGCCTCCGCCGGGATGGCCGCGGTCGTCCGGGCCTGCCTGGACCGGGTCGCGCCGGTGGTGTCGCTGTACGTCAACAGCTACAACCTGCCGGCCATCGCCACGTACGACCGGGTCGGCTTCTCCCGGGTCGGGACGTTCGCGACCGTCCTGTTCTGACCCGGCGCGGAAAACCGCGCCGGTCGCAGCGGGGTCGACGGATATCCTCGGCCGACCGCCGCCGGGCAGCGGCGCCAACCGAGGAGTCTTCGTGGTCCTGCGCATGTCGTCGCTGTTCGTGCGCACGCTGCGCGAGGACCCGTCCGACGCCGAGGTGCCCAGCCACCGGCTGCTCGTGCGCGCCGGCTACATCCGGCGGGTCTCGCCCGGCATCTTCTCCTGGCTCCCGCTCGGCTACCTCGTCTACCGCAACATCGAGCGGGTGGTCCGCGAGGAGATGGACGCGGCGGGCGCGCAGGAGGTGCACTTCCCGGCGCTGCTGCCGCGGGAGCCGTACGAGGTCACCGGCCGGTGGACGCAGTACGGCGACGGGATCTTCCGGCTGCAGGACCGCAAGAAGAACGACTACCTCCTCGGCCCGACGCACGAGGAGATGTTCACGCTGCTGGTCAAGGACCTGTACTCCTCGTACAAGGACCTCCCGCTGTGGATCTACCAGATCCAGACGAAGTACCGAGACGAGGCGCGGCCGCGGGCCGGGATCCTGCGCGGACGCGAGTTCGTCATGAAGGACTCGTACTCGTTCGACATCGACGACGCCGGGCTGCAGCGCTCGTACGAGGGCCACCGGGCCGCGTACCTGAAGACGTTCGACCGACTCGGGCTGCACTACGTCGTGGTGTCGGCGATGTCCGGCGCCATGGGCGGCAGCGCGAGCGAGGAGTTCCTCGCCCCGACCGAGACCGGCGAGGACACCTTCGTGCAGTGCACGAACTGCGACTACGCCGCCAACGTCGAGGCCGTGCAGACCAAGCCTCCCCAGCCGCTCGGCTACGACGACGCCCCGGCCGCGCACGTGCACGACACCCCCGGCACGCCGACGATCGAGACCCTGGTGAACCTGTCCAACGATCGGGCCGACCTGCGCCGCGGCGACCGGGAGTGGACCGCGGCCGACACGCTCAAGAACGTCGTCGTCCGGCTGACCCACCCGGACGGCCGCACCGAGCTGCTGGCCATCGGGCTGCCGGGCGACCGAGAGGTCGACCTCAAGCGGGTCGAGGCGCAGCTGGCCCCGGCCGAGGTCGAGCCGGCGACGGAGGATGACTTCGCCGCCAACCCGGCCCTGGTCAAGGGGTACATCGGCCCGCTGTCCCTGGGCGAGGCGTCCGCGTCGAAGGTGCGCTTCCTGCTCGACCCGCGCGTCGCCGAGGGCACTCGCTGGATCACCGGGGCGAACGAGCCCGGCCGGCACGTGTACGACCTCGTGGTGGGCCGGGACTTCGCCGGCGACGGCACCATCGAGGCCGCGGAGATCCGCGACGGCGACCCGTGCCCGGCCTGCGGTGGCAGCCTGCGGATCGAGCGCGGGATCGAGATCGGGCACATCTTCCAGCTGGGTCGCCGCTACGCGCAGGCCCTGGACCTCAAGGTCCTCGACGAGCACGGCAAGCAGGTCGTGGTCACGATGGGCTCGTACGGGATCGGGGTGTCCCGGGCGGTGGCGTGCGATCGCCGAGCAGACCTGTGACGAGCTCGGGCTCTGCTGGCCGCGCGAGGTGGCTCCCGCGGACGTGCACATCGTGGCCACCGGCAAGGACGACGCGGTCTTCGAGGCCGCCGAGGACCTCACCGCGCGGCTGGACGAGGCGGGCATCCGGGTTCTCGTCGACGACCGGCGCGGGGTCTCGCCCGGGGTGAAGTTCAAGGACGCCGAGCTGCTCGGGGTCCCGACCATCGTCGTCGTCGGCAAGGGCCTCGTCGACGGGGTGGTGGAGCTGCGCAACCGCCGGACCGGCGACCGGGAGGACGTGCCGGTGGCCTCGGCCGCCGAGCGGGTCGCCGCGGCCTGCCGGTCCTGACGCCCGGGCTGTGCGGATGCTGATCGACGCGGTCGTCTTCGACTGGGGCGGGACGCTCACGCCCTGGCACACGGTCGACGTCCGGGAGATCTGGCTGGAGTACGCCTGCGTCTACGACCCGGACGGGGCCGACTCGCTCGCCGACCGCCTGCTCGAGGCCGAGGAACAGGCCTGGGTCGCCGGCCGGGACGACCACGTCGCCGCCACGCTGGACGGAGTGCTCGCGGCCGCTGGGGTCGACCTCGGTCACGAACGCCACGCCGTCGCGCTCGCCGCGTACGAGGGGGCCTGGGAGCCGCACACCTGGACCGACCCGCAGGCGCTCGACCTGCTCCTGGGTCTGCGGGAGCGCGGACTGCGGGTCGGCGTGCTGTCCAACACCCTCTGGAGCCGCGACTACCACGAGCGGGTCTTCGCCCGGGACGGCGTGCTCGAGCACCTGGACGGGGCGGTCTACAGCAGCGAGCTCGCGTACGTGAAGCCGCACCCGGAGGCGTTCGCGGCCGCGCTCGCGGCGGTCGGCGTCACCGATCCCGGCCGGGCGGTCTTCGTGGGCGACCGGCTCTTCGACGACGTCTTCGGCGCCGGTTCGGTCGGGATGCGCACGATCTTCGTCCCGCACAGCACGATCCCCGAGCACCAGCGCGGCCACTCCGAGGGCGTCCCGGACGCCGTCGTGACCCGGCTCGACGAGGTGCTCGGGGTCGTCGACCGCTGGCGCGCGGGCTAGCCGCAGCCCGGCCCACCCCGTCAGACCGCTCGGGCGGCGTCCCTCTCTCGGGTGTGACTACTCCACGCAACAGTGTCGACACTCTCAGTAAGCAACCGATCTCTGGCAGGGAGGTCTCGGTGCTCCGCAGCGTGCTGGTCAGGGCGCCGGTCCTCCTCGGGCTGCTGACCACCGGGGCCGTGCTGGCAGGCAGAACCCGGACATCGCGGCCAACGGCACCCACCCGGAAGCCTGGTTCGCCACCCACCGCTCGGCCGCGTACGGAGGGGTGATCATGCCGAGCGGCGTCGTCGTGCGGGCCATGCGCGCGGCCGGCCTCGGCTGGGGCGGGAACACGATCCGCGACTACCAGCACTTCGACCCGACCCTGCGGTGACAGCCGCCCGCGCGCCGGCTGCCGACTCCGCGCTCGGGTGCAGCTAGGCCGAGCGTTCGGGGAGCCCCGGGAACGCCGCCGGCTGACCGGACCAGGCCGTCGCCCGGACCGATGCGTCGGCCAGCCACAGCGACGCGCTCTGCCGCACCGACCCGGAGGCGGCCGAGACCACGTCCGCGTACGTTGCTGCGGCCCTGGTCTCCACACCGGCGGCCAGCGTGCGGGCGGCGGCCGGGGTGAGCACCGGGCCGCCCAGGTCGTAGGCGGCGGCGGCCGGCGTCGGGGTCGTGCCCGCGTCGGTGAGGAGTCGGGTGATCGTCGACCGTCGCTGGCGGTGCGCGTCGTAGCCGGACCGGGCCTGGCGCTCGTCGGGACGCCCTTGCAGCCGGGCGCCCACCACGCCGTAGGCGTAGACGGCCGCGTGCTCGCCGGCGAGCGCCGCCTCCAGCGCATCCGTTGCGCTCACCCGGCCGCTCCGCGCAGGGCCGACGCGAGCGCCGCGTCCGAGGCCGCGACCGAGGCGATCAGCCGCGCCAGCGGTCCGGTCACCGGGCCGAGCAGGGCCTGGTACGCCGTCGCGGCGGCCGCCTGGGCGGTGGCCAGCGAGGTCGCGGTCGGCGGTGCCGGTGACCCGGGCGTGGCCTGCCCGTTCGAGGTGGAAGCGCCCGGCGACCCCGACACCGACCCCGAGCCCGACCCGGACGAGGCGGACGGTTCGGGCAGCCCCTCGAGCATCGCGGTGACATGGGCCGCGTGCGCGGCGGCGGCCACGTCGGCCACCCGGCGCACTGCCACCGGCCCGGCGGGCAGGGTGCTCGACAACAGCCGTGTCGTCGCGAGCAGCGCCTGCTCGGTCGTCGCCACCGTCCGGCGGGCGACCTCGTCGGCGCTGGGCCGCGACGGCGTCGGCGGGGCGGGCTGGTCCGACCCCGAGGTGCACCCGCTCAACGCGAGAACGCCGACCGTCCCGACCCCGGCGGCAAGCACGGCGCGGCGGGAGCGGGGGGTGGCCACGGCAGGAAGGATCCCATGCCCTGACGACGGCTCCGGACGGCTACCCTGGCGGCGTCGGCACGAGCGGCCACAACAGAACAAAGGGGTGACCATGGCGACGGCGAGCCCCGAACGCGTCCGCGCGGTGGTGGCACCCGTGGTCGCATCGGCCGGCCTGGACCTCGAGGACGTCAGCGTGAGCTCTGCCGGCCGCCGCAGGCTGCTGCGCATCAGCGTCGACCGCGACGGCGGCGTCTCCATGGACGACGTCGCGCTGGTCAGCCAGAAGGTGTCCGCCGTCCTGGACGAGACCGACGTGATGGGCGGCCAGGCGTACGTGCTCGAGGTCGGGTCCCCCGGGGTGGACCGCCCGCTCACCGAGCAACGGCACTGGCGTCGAGCGGCCGGCCGCCTGGTCGAGGCGGTCCTCGCCGACGGCTCGACGGTGACCGGGCGGGTCGCGGCCGTGGACGCGGACGAGGTGGTGCTCGACTCCACCGGGTCGGACCGGCGGCTGCGCCTGGTCGACGTGCGCCGGGCGAGGGTCCAGGTCGAGTTCGGGTCGCCGCCGGTCGGCGGCCCGGGCGCCGGCGACGACGGCGACGAGGGCGAGGTGTGAGGTGGACATCGACATGGCCGCCCTGCGCGGCCTCGTGCGCGAGAAGGAGATCTCCTTCGAGACACTGATCGGCGCCATCGAGTCGGCGCTGCTCGTCGCCTACCACCACACCGAGGGCGCCCAGCCGCGGGCCCGGGTGAACCTGGACCGCGGCACCGGCCACGTGACGGTGTGGGCGGCCCGCACCGACGAGCAGGGCGCGATGCTCTCCGAGTACGACGACACGCCCGAGGGCTTCGGCCGGATCGCCTCGTCGACGGCCCGGCAGGTGATCCTGCAGCGGCTGCGCGAGGCGGAGGACGAGAAGACGTTCGGGGAGTTCAGCGGCCGCGAGGGCGACGTCGTCTCCGGGGTGATCCAGCAGGCCAGCAACCCGCGCGACGTGCTGGTCGACCTGGGCAAGGTCGAGGGCGTGCTGCCCCCGCAGGAGCAGGTGCCCGGGGGAGACCTACGTGCACGGCGCCTGGCTCAAGTGCTTCGTCGTCGCCGTGCGGCGTGGGCCGCGTGGCCCACAGATCACGCTGTCCCGCACGCACCCGTCCCTGGTGAAGAAGCTGTTCGCCCTCGAGGTGCCGGAGATCGCCGACGGAACGGTGGAGATCTGCGCGGTCGCCAGGGAGGCCGGGCACCGGACCAAGATCGCCGTCCGGTCGAACCGGACCGGGGTGAACGCCAAGGGGGCCTGCATCGGGCCGATGGGCGCCCGGGTCCGGCAGGTCATGACCGAGCTGCACGGCGAGAAGATCGACATCGTCGACTGGTCCGAGGACCCGGCCGAGATGGTGGCCCACGCGCTGTCGCCGGCCAAGGTCCAGCGGGTGGACATCATCGACCTGGCCGGCCGGTCGGCCCAGGTCACCGTCCCGGACTACCAGCTGTCGCTCGCCATCGGCCGGGAAGGGCAGAACGCCCGGCTGGCCGCCCGGCTGACCGGCTGGCGGATCGACATCCGCCCGGACGTCCCGCCTGCCGGCCAGACGCCCCCCGAGTCCGTGCCGGACGCACCCGAGGACGGGGACCCGGCCGCCGGTTCCGCTCGGGAGGCGTAGACTCCGTGGCAACCGGCCAACCGGTGGACGATGCACGCCCGCAGCGCACCTGCGTGGGGTGCCGGACTCGGGCGGCCAGGGTCGAGCTGCTCCGCCTGGTGGTCGTCGAAGGGTCCGTGACCCCCGATCCCGCCGGTCGGCTGCCCGGCCGGGGCGCGCACCTGCACCCCGACCCGGGTTGCCTCGACCTCGCACTGCGCCGCAGGGCGTTCCCGCGGGCCTTCCGCCTGCCGGGACCGCTCGACCCGGAGCCGGTGCGGGGGTTCATCGAGGCAGCGCGAGGATAGCGACGCACAGCAGGTGCCCGGCGGCCACGCCGGGTCCGTCCAGAAGGCAGGTCGAGAACACGATGACCGCGCGATGAGCAAGCACCGATGAGCATGCCCACGTACTGACGGTCCGCGCCGCGAGTGGCTCGGACCAAGATGAGGAGAGCAGTGGCCAAGGTCCGGGTCTACGAGCTGGCGAAAGAGCTCGGGATCGAGAGCAAGGTCGTCATGGCCAAGCTCAACGAGCTCGGTGAGTTCGTCCGATCTGCGTCGTCGACGGTCGAGCCGCCGGTCGTACGCAAGCTGCGGGAGCTCTACCCCGCACCAGCCGACGGCGCCGCCGCGCCGCGCAAGGCACCAGCCAAGAAGGCGGCCCCGACCGCTGACGGCGGCGCGTCCGCCGAGGTCGGCTCAGCGGCCGCAGCGGCCGCAGCGACCGCGGTGTCCCCGGCGACAGCCGTGGCCGCACCGGCGCCCGAGGTCGCCGCAGCCGCGCCTCAGGTCCCCACCGTCCCCCCGGTCGTCGAGCCGGCCGCCGCGACCCAGGCTCCGCCGGCGGCGCCGGCCGAGGGCGACGGGCCCGCCGCCCGCCCGGCCGCAGGTGGCCCGCGCCCGTCCGGACCGCGTCCCGGCAACAACCCGTTCGCCTCGTCGGCCACCGGCATGGGCCGGGCGGCCGCACCCCGTCCGCCGGCTCCGGGCGCCGCGGTCCCGGGTGCCCCGCGCCCGCCGGCGCCGCGCCCCGGTGGCTCGGTCCCGGGTGTCCCGCGCCCGGCCGGCGCCAACCGACCCAACCCCGGCATGATGCCGGTGCGTCCGGCTCCGGGTCAGTCCCGTCCAGGCGCCGGCGCGGGTGCCCCCAGCCGTCCCGGCGCCGGTGGCGCCCGCACCGGCGCCCCCGGCGCCGGCGGCGGACGTCCCGGCACCGGCGGTGGCGCCGGCTTCGGCGGCGGTCGTCCCGGTGGCGGCCCCGGCGGTCCGGGTGGTCCCGGCGGCGGCTTCGGCGGTCGTCCCGGTGCCGGTGGCCGCGGCCGTGGTGGCGGCACCGCGGGCGCGTTCGGTCGCGGCGGACGCCCGGTCCGCGGCCGCAAGTCCAAGAAGCAGCGGCGCCAGGAGTTCGACAACATGCAGGCGCCGACGATCGGCGGCGTGCAGGCCCCGCGCGGCGGCGGCGCCGTCGTCCGGATGCCCCGCGGCTCCTCCCTGACCGACTTCGCCGAGAAGATCGGTGCCGACCCCGCTGCGCTCGTGCGCATCCTGTTCACGCTCGGCGAGATGGTGACGGCCACCCAGTCGGTGAACGACGACACGCTCGCCCTGCTCGGCGCCGAGCTGGACTTCGACGTCCAGGTCGTCTCGCCGGAGGACGAGGACCGCGAGCTGCTCGAGTCGTTCGACATCGAGTTCGGCGAGGACGAGGGCGGCGACGTCGAGCTCGAGGCCCGGCCGCCGGTCGTGACCGTGATGGGTCACGTCGACCACGGCAAGACCCGGCTGCTCGACGCCATCCGCAACACCAACGTCGTCAAGGGCGAGGCCGGCGGCATCACCCAGCACATCGGCGCGTACCAGGTGGTCGCGGAGACCTCGAACGGCGAGCGGACGCTGACGTTCATCGACACTCCGGGCCACGAGGCGTTCACCGCCATGCGTGCCCGTGGTGCGCAGGTCACCGACATCGCGGTGCTGGTCGTCGCGGCCGACGACGGGGTGAAGCCGCAGACCATCGAGGCGCTCAACCACGCCCAGGCGGCGGACGTGCCGATCGTGGTCGCGGTCAACAAGATCGACAAGGAGGGGGCCGACCCGGCGAAGGTGCGCGGCCAGCTCACCGAGTACGGCCTGGTGGCCGAGGAGTACGGCGGCGACACGATGTTCGTCGACGTGTCGGCGCGCGAGGGAGTCGGCATCGCCGACCTGCTCGACGCGATCATCCTGACTGCCGACGCGTCGCTGGACCTGCGGGCCAACCCGCACCAGCTCGCGCAGGGCGTCGCGATCGAGGGTCACCTCGACCGTGGCCGCGGTCCCGTGGCGACCGTGCTGGTCCAGCGCGGCACGCTGCAGATGGGTGACTCGATCGTGGCCGGCGAGGCGTTCGGCCGCGTCCGGGCGATGCTCGACGAGAACGGCGACCAGGTCGACGAGGCGGGCCCGTCCCGCCCGGTGATGGTGCTCGGCCTGACCGCGGTCCCCGGGGCCGGCGACTCCTTCATCGTCGTCACCGAGGACCGGATGGCCAGGCAGATCGCCGAGAAGCGGCAGGCTCGCGAGCGCAACGCGCAGCTGGCTGCGTCGCGTGGCCGGGTGACGCTCGAGGAGATGTTCGAGAGCCTCAAGCGCGGCGAGTCCGCTCAGCTCAACCTGATCCTCAAGGGCGACGTGTCCGGCTCGGTCGAGGCGCTCGAGGACGCGCTGCTGAAGATCGACGTCGGCGACGACGTCACGCTGCGGGTCATCGACCGCGGGGTCGGCGCGATCACCCAGAACGACGTGAACCTCGCGGTCGCGTCGGACGCCGTCATCCTCGGCTTCAACGTCCGTCCCGCCGAGCGGGTGGGCGACCTGATCGACCGGGAGGGCGTCGACGTCCGGTACTACTCGGTGATCTACCAGGCGATCGACGACGTCGAGCTCGCCCTGCACGGGATGCTCAAGCCGGAGTTCGAGGAGGTGCAGCTCGGTACCGCCGAGGTGCGCGAGGTGTTCCGCTCCTCCAAGTTCGGCAACATCGCCGGCTGCCTGGTCCGGTCCGGCACGATCGTGCGCAACTCCAAGGCACGGCTCGTGCGCGACGGCGCCGTGGTGGCGGACAGTCTCTCGATCGAGTCGCTGCGCCGGTTCAAGGACGACGCGACCGAGGTCCGGGAAGGCTTCGAGTGCGGCATCGGCCTCGGCTCGTTCAACGACATCAAGGTCGACGACGTGATCGAGACGTACGAGCTGCGCGAGAAGCCGCGCAGCTGACAGCCCGGGGCGGACCATGTTCGTCGGGACCCTCGGGCTCGACCTGCTGCTCGGCGACGTGCACTCCCTGAAGGACAAGCGCGCCGTCGTGCGGCCGATCGTCGCCGAGCTGCGTCGCAGGTTCGAGGTGGCGGTCGCCGAGGCCGGCCACCTCGACCTGCACCGCAGAGCGCTGGTCGGGGTGGCCGTGGTGGCCCCCGATGCGTCGCACTGCACCGAGGTGCTGGACGCTTGCGAGCGGCTGGTCGCCGGCCGCCCGGAGATCGAGCTGCTGTCGGCGCGACGCCGGCTGCATTCTGAGGAGGACGAGTGAGCGCCCAGCAGGCCCGTGCCCGCAAGCTGGCCGAGCGGATCCAGGTGATCGTCGCGGAGACGCTCGAGATGCGGGTCAAGGACCCGCGGCTCGGGTTCGTCACGATCACCGACGCGCGGGTGACCGGGGACCTGCGCGAGGCCACGGTCTTCTACACGGTGTACGGGGACGACGCGGCCAGAGCCGACACCGCGGCGGCGCTGGACAGCGCGCGCGGCGTCCTGCGTACAGAGGTGGGACGCCAGACCGGCGTCCGGCACACGCCGTCGCTGGCGTTCGTGGCCGACGCGCTCCCCGAGAACGCCCAGGTCATCGACGAGCTGCTGGTGCGTGCCGCCGCCTCGGACGCCGAGGTGCAGCGGGCTGCCGCCCGCGCCACGTACGCCGGCGAGCCGGACCCGTACCGCAAACCAGCCGACGAGGCCGACGAGGCCACTGATGTCAGAGAGACTGCTGAGGCCGCTGAAGGCGTCGAGAACGGGCACGCCGACGGCTGAGCCGGGGGAGCGGACCGAGCCGCCGTCGGGCCTCGTCGTCGTCGACAAGCCGGCCGGGCCGACGTCCCACGACATCGTTGCCCGGGTGCGCCGGCTGGCCGGCACCCGGCGGGTCGGCCACGCAGGCACCCTGGACCCCGCCGCGACCGGCGTCCTGCTGCTGGGTCTGGGCCGGGCCACCAAGCTGCTCGGCCACCTCGCGCTCGCCGACAAGGACTACCTGGCCACGATCAGGCTCGGCGGGTCGACGAGCACCGACGACGCCGAGGGCGAGCCGCTCGGGGGTTCCTCGACCGCGGGGCTGACCGAGGAGCGGGTCCGCACCACGGCGCGCGGCTTCACCGGGCCGCTCATGCAGGTCCCGTCCGCGGTGTCGGCGGTGAAGGTCGACGGGGTCCGCGCCTACGCGCGGGTCAGGGCCGGCGAGCAGGTGGATCTTGCGGCCCGTCCGGTGGTCGTCGCGTCCTTCGAGGTACTGGCCCTGCGCCGGCCGACGCCGGACCTGCTCGACGTCGACGTCGCCGTCAGCTGCTCGACGGGCACGTACGTGCGAGCCCTGGCGCGCGACCTGGGCGCCAGGCTCGGCGTCGGCGGTCACCTGGTCGCCCTGCGGCGGACCCGGGTCGGGGCGTTCACCGCGGCGCAGGCTCGCACGCTCGCCGAGCTCGAGGACGACTTCCGGTACGTCCCGCTGGCCGAGGCGGTCGCGGCGCAGTTCCCGCGGCTGGACGTCGACGCAGCGGACGCCGCAGCGGTCGGGCACGGGCGACCGTTGACGTTGTCAGGAACCGGGTCCGCCGGGCCGGTCGGGGTCTTCGGCCCGGACGGCGCCGTGCTGGCGCTGATGACCCCGCGCGACGGGGTGCTGCGGGCGCTGGTGGTGTTCGCCCCCGCTCAGCCGTAGCCGGTGCCTACGGCAGGATGTCCGCGTGTCCGAGCACCGACCGGGGCTGCCGGTCCAGACCAGGGTCTGGCGGGGCGGCGTCGCACCCGCCGCCGTCGGTCCGTCGGTCGTCACGATCGGCGTCTTCGACGGGGTGCACCGTGGCCACCGCGTCGTCGTCGGGCGGGCCGCGCAGGTCGCCGCGGCCGCGGGGGTCCCGCTGGTGGCGGTCACCTTCGACCCGCACCCGGCGGACGTGGCCAGACGGGGCATCCCGCCGGCGCGGCTGTGCTCGGTCGTCCAGCGCGCCGAGCTGCTCCAGGAGGCCGGCGCCGACGGCGTGTGGGTCATCCCGTTCACGACCGAGCTCTCGCACCTGAGTCCCGAGGTGTTCGTCACCGACCTGCTCGTCGCCGGGCTCGCTCCGGTGGCCGTCGTCGTCGGGGCGGACTTCCGGTTCGGGCACCACGCCGCGGGTGACGTGGGCACGCTGGCCGAGCTGGGCGCCCGGCACGGGTTCACCGTCGAGGCGGTCGGGCTGGTCGGCCGTGACGGTCCGCAGGCGTGGTCCAGCACCGCGGTCCGGTCGATGCTGGCCGAAGGGGACGTCGAGGGGGCCGCCGCGGTCCTGGCCCGTCCGCACCGGGTCGAGGGCGAGGTCGTGCACGGCGACCACCGCGGCCGCGAGCTGGGCTTCCCGACCGCGAACCTGGACCCGGACGAGCGTGCCGCCGTCCCGGCGGACGGGGTGTACGCCGGCTGGCTGGTCCGCCCCGGCGGGGAGCGGCTGCCGGCGGCCGTCTCGGTCGGGACCAACCCCACGTTCGACGGCGTCCAGCGCCGGGTCGAGGCCTACGTCCTGGACCGCGACGACCTGGACCTGTACGGCGAGCAGGTAGGCGTGGACTTCGTCCGCCGGGTCCGCCCGATGGTCCGGTTCGACTCCGTGGACGAGCTGGTAGGCCAGATGGGCCGCGACGTCGAGGAGGTCCGGGCGGTCCTCGAGCCCGGGCCGGCCAGGTCCGGCTGACCGCGCTCGGTTCGGAGCGTCGTCGTCCCGCTGGTAGGCTGAGCCCGCCGTTCGAACGGCCGCGGAGCGAGAGAGCCCGGGTGGACCTGCCCCGGAGCGCCGCGCAACAACAGACGAAGGAGCACAGTGCCGCTCGACAGCGCCACCAAGCAGCAGATCGTGTCCGAGTACGGGACCAACGCGAGCGACACCGGCTCCCCCGAGGTCCAGGTCGCCCTGCTCACCAAGCGGATCTCGGACCTCACCGAGCACCTGAAGCTGCACAAGCACGACCACCACTCACGGCGCGGGCTGCTCCTGCTGGTCGGCCAGCGCCGTCGCCTCCTGCAGTACCTGCAGAAGACGGACATCCAGCGCTACCGCAGCCTGATCGAGCGGCTCGGCCTGCGCCGGTAGACCTCCCAGGAGCGGCACCTACGGTGCCGCTCCTGTTTCGTACCACCGCACGTCCGCGACACCCGCAGCACCTGCTCCACCCCGCAGCACCCGCTCCACCCCGCAGTACCCGAACGACGACGCACCCGCCCCGACCGGGGCGGACACACACCGGCGCCGCCGCCGGACGAGGCCACAGGTCTCGGTCCTCGGTAGTGGCCCCCGGGACGGCCCACCGCCGAGACCCGGGCGCCTCGATCGAAGACCGGCACCCTGCCCAACGGAACCCCGTCCTGCGCGCGCGGCCCCCCGCACCAAAGAGGAGGGCACCCCGTGGAGGGTCCCAAGATCAGCACCACCGAGGCCTCGATCGACAACGGCCGGTTCGGCACCCGTACGGTCCGCTTCGAGACCGGGCGGCTGGCCCGCCAGGCCGCCGGCTCCGTCGTCGCGTACCTCGACGAGGACACCATGCTCCTGTCGGCGACGACCGCCTCCAAGCACCCCAAGGACCAGCTCGACTTCTTCCCGCTGACGGTCGACGTCGAGGAGCGGATGTACGCCGCCGGCCGGATCCCCGGCTCGTTCTTCCGCCGCGAGGGTCGCCCCTCCGAGGACGCGATCCTCACCTGCCGGCTGATCGACCGGCCGCTGCGCCCGACCTTCGTGAAGGGCCTGCGCAACGAGATCCAGGTCGTCGTGACCGTCATGGCGCTGGACCCCAAGGACCTGTACGACGTGCTCGCGATCAACGCGGCGTCGGCGTCCACCCAGATCGCCGGGCTGCCGTTCAGCGGCCCGATCGGCGCCACCCGCGTCGCGCTCATCGAGGGCCAGTGGGTCGCGTTCCCGACGCACGAGCAGCTGGAGACCGCCGTCTTCGACATGGTCGTCGCCGGCCGCGTGGTCGGCTCCGACGTCGCGATCATGATGGTCGAGGCCGAGGCCACGGCGAACACGATCGAGCTGGTCGCCGGTGGGGCCACCGCGCCGACCGAGGAGGTCGTCGCCCAGGGTCTCGAGGCGGCCAAGCCGTTCATCAAGGCGCTGTGCGAGGCGCAGGCCGCGCTCGCGGCCGACTCGGCCAAGGAGACCGGCGAGTTCCCGCTCTTCCTCGACTACCAGGACGACGTGCTGGCCGCGGTCGAGTCCGAGGTCGGGTCCGGGGTCGCGCAGGCGCTGACGATCGCCGGCAAGCCGGAGCGCGAGGCCGAGCTGGACCGCCTCAAGGCCCTCGCGGTCGAGGTGCTCGGGCCCAAGTTCGAGGGCCGCGAGAAGGAGATCTCCGCCGCGTTCCGCTCGGTCACCAAGAAGCAGGTCCGCCAGCGCGTGCTGCGCGACAAGGTCCGCATCGACGGCCGCGGGCTCACCGACATCCGGCCGCTGTCCGCCGAGGTGCAGGTGCTCCCGCGGGTGCACGGCTCGGCGCTCTTCGAGCGCGGCGAGACGCAGATCCTGGGCGTCACCACGCTGAACATGCTCCGCATGGAGCAGCAGCTGGACACGCTGTCGCCGGAGAACCGCAAGCGCTACATGCACAACTACAACTTCCCGCCGTACTCCACCGGTGAGACCGGCCGGGTCGGCTCGCCCAAGCGGCGCGAGATCGGGCACGGCGCGCTCGCCGAGCGGGCGCTGCTGCCCGGTGCTGCCCGGTCGCGAGGAGTTCCCGTACGCCATCCGGCAGGTGTCCGAGGCGCTGGGCTCCAACGGCTCCACGTCGATGGGCTCGGTCTGCGCGTCGACGATGTCGCTGCTCAACGCCGGTGTGCCGCTGAAGGCGCCGGTCGCGGGCATCGCGATGGGGCTCATCTCGGACACGGTCGACGGGACGACCGAGTACGTCGCGCTGACCGACATCCTCGGCGCGGAGGACGCGTTCGGCGACATGGACTTCAAGGTCGCCGGCACCAAGGAGTTCGTCACCGCCCTGCAGCTGGACACCAAGCTCGACGGCATCCCCGCGTCGGTGCTCGGCCAGGCGCTCACGCAGGCCCACGACGCCCGGCTGACGATCCTCGAGGTCATGGCCGAGGCGATCGACGGGCCGGACGAGATGTCCCCGTACGCCCCGCGGATCATCACGATCAAGATCCCGGTCGACCAGATCGGCGCGGTCATCGGCCCCAAGGGCAAGATGATCAACCAGATCCAGGACGACAGCGGTGCCGAGATCACGATCGAGGACGACGGCACGATCTTCATCGGCGCGACCGACGGCCTGAAGGCCGAGGCCGCCCGCACGATGATCAACGCGATCGCCAACCCGCAGATGCCGGAGAAGGGCGAGCGCTACCTCGGCACGGTCGTGAAGACGACCACGTTCGGGGCGTTCGTCTCGCTGATGCCCGGCCGCGACGGGCTGCTGCACATCTCGCAGCTGCGCAAGATGGCCGGCGGCAAGCGGGTCGAGAACGTCGAGGACGTCGTCAAGGTCGGCGACAAGGTCCAGGTCGAGATCGCCGAGGTCGACCCCCGCGGCAAGCTCTCGCTGGTGCCGGTGCTCGAGGACTCCGCGAACGGATCCGGCGGCTCGGGCGAGCCGGCGGACGGCGACGGTGCGGCGACCGGTTCGCCGGCCGAGGCCGCAGTCGACGCCTGAGTTGACCACCCGGACGCTCCTGGCGGAGGCCGACGGGGGGCTGGTGCGACGCACCGTGCTCCCCGGCGGCCTGCGCGTCGTCACCGAGGCCATGCCGACCGTGCGTTCGGTGACGTTCGGCATCTGGGTCGGCGTCGGCTCCCGGGACGAGTCGACCCGGCAGGCGGGCTGCTCGCACTACCTCGAGCACCTGCTGTTCAAGGGCACCGAGCGGCGCGGCGCGCTGGAGATCTCCGCCGCCGTCGACCGGGTCGGCGGGGAGATGAACGCGTTCACCGCGAAGGAGTACACCTGCTTCTACGCGCGGGTGCTGGACGCCGACCTGCCGGTGGCCGTCGACGTGGTGAGCGACGTCGTCAACTCGGCGCTGCTGCGGGACGCGGACGTCGAGAGCGAGCGCGGCGTCATCCTCGAAGAGATCGCGATGAGCGACGACGACCCGGCCGACCTCGTGCACGACGCGTTCGCGCAGGCGGTCTTCGGCGACACCCCGCTGGGCCGGCCGGTGCTCGGCACCGTCGACTCGATCGAGGGACTGGCCCGGCGCACCATCAACGGCTACTACCGGCGGCACTACCGGCCGGAGAACATGGTCGTCGCCGCGGCCGGCAACCTCGACCACGCCCAGGTCGTGCGGCTCGTGCGGAAGGCGTTCGACGGAGCGTGGGAGCTGGCCGCCAGCTCGGCGCGGCCGGTGCCGCCGCGGGTCGGTTCGGCCGGGTCCAGGTCGCGCAGCCGGCGTCCGGGCACGGTGCTCCAGCCGCGACCGACCGAGCAGGCGAACTTCGTGCTCGGCGTGCCCGGTCTGTCCCGCGTCGACGAGCGCCGGTTCGCGCTCGGCGTGCTCAACGGCGTGCTCGGCGGCGGGATGTCCAGCCGGCTGTTCCAGGAGGTCCGCGAGAAGCGCGGGCTGGCCTACTCGGTCTACTCGTACAACACGCAGTACGCGGACGCCGGGCTGTTCGGCGTCTACGCGGGCTGCATGCCCGAGCAGGTCGACCAGGTGCTCGAGCTGTGCCACGGCGAGCTGGCGAAGGTCGCCGGCGCGGGGATCACCGCCGAGGAGCTGCGCCGCGGGCAGGGGCAGCTGCGCGGGTCCCTGGTGCTCGGGCTCGAGGACACCGGCTCGCGGATGAGCCGGATCGGCAAGAGCGAGCTGGTCTACGGCGAGCTGCTGGGCGTGTCCGAGCTCCTGCGGCGCATCGATGCCGTGACACTGGACGACGTGCGCGAGGTGGCCGAGACATTGCTGGCCGCGCCGCCGACGCTGGCGGTGATCGGTCCGTTCGAGCAGACGCGGACGTTCCCCGCGGCCGTGGCCTGATGACCGGGCTGACCCGCGTCGCCGTCCTCGGCGCCCGCGGCCGGATGGGCAGCACGGTGTGCCGCGCGGTGGACGCCGCTGCGGACCTCGTGCTGGTGGCGGCCGGCGACGTGGCCGACGGCGTGCACGACCCGGCGGCCGAGGCGGTGGCGGCGGGCGCGCAGGTGGCGGTCGACTTCACCACACCGGCGGCCGTGCTCGACAACATCCGCACCCTGGTGGCCGGCGGGGTGCACACCGTCGTCGGCACCACCGGGTTCGACGACGCGAGGCTCGACGCCGTGCGGGAGATGCTGACGGCAGCACCCGCCGTCGGTGTCCTGGTCGCCCCCAACTTCGCGCTCGGTGCGGTGCTGATGATGCGGTTCGCCCGCGAGGCGGCCCGGTACTACGAGTCGGTCGAGGTCGTCGAGCTGCACCATCCGGACAAGGTCGACGCCCCGTCCGGCACCGCGCAGCGCACCGCGGCGCTGATCGCGCAGGCCCGTGCGCAGGCGGGGCTCGGGCCGGTGCCCGACGCGACCTCGACCGGGCTGCCCGGGGCGCGCGGCGCCGCCGTCGACGGCGTGCCGGTGCACTCGGTGCGTCTGCGCGGGCTGGTCGCGCACCAGGAGGTGCTGTTCGGCGGCCCGGGGGAGACTGCTGACCTTGCGGCACGACTCGCTGGACCGCGAGTCGTTCATGCCGGGGGTGCTGCTCGGCATCCGCGGTATCGCCGACCGTCCCGGCCTGACCGTCGGGCTCGAGGCGCTGCTCGACCTCGGCTAGGTCGTCGGCTCGACGTCCGGCGGGTGCGTGAGCACCCACACGTCGAGCCCCGCCACGACGACCGACGCGTGGACCTCCCAGCCGCTCCCGCGGTACAGGCCGAGGTTGCCGGGGTTGGTCGTCTCCAGCACCGACGTCAGGCCGGCCGCGGCCGCGCGCTCGAGCCCCGCCGACATCACCGCCCGCCCCAGCCGGCGCCCAGCGTGGTCGGGGTGGGTGGCCAGGACGCCCAGGTACCAGTGCGGCTGCGCCGGGATCGCACCGTGCACAGCCTCGTCGTAGGCCGCCAGCCGGGCCGCGTCCGCGGCCGGCAGCGGGGGTGGCGCCGACCAGTCCCGCGTCGCGTCCGGCTGGTCCCACATGGCTACGGCCGCGCCCCCCTCGGCCACCAAGACTCCGCCGGAGCGAACCCGCCGGTCGAAGAGCCACCCGGCGAAGGCCCCCGCGTTCGAGGCGTACGTGGCGTCGTCCGGGAAGAAGTAGCGGAACGCCGGGTCGGCCACGAACGCCGCGACTACCGTCTCGACGACCTGGTCGCGGTCGGCCTCGGTCGCGGTCGTCACGTCGGCTGCCGGCACGACCGGTGACGATACGCACTCCGGGACGGGTCCATGTTCCTGGTGCGCGATCTTGAGAGATGCAGGGGCGACACGCCGCGTCGCACCCTGCATCTGTCAAGATCGCGGGGGATGCCCGGCGGCGTGGGCGCGCAGGATCTCGGACCAGCTCCTGGGCGGCGCGGCCGCGGGGACCAGCGCCCAGGCTGCGCCCGCCTCGTCGAGGACCACCTCGTACGTCGGCAGCGTGTGCTGCTCGGCGGTGAGGCAGCGGCCGGTGCCGAGCTCGAAGCGGTACCAGTGCGACGGGCAGACCAGGACGTCGCCGCGGACGAGTCCCTCGACCAGGCGCCCGCTGCGGTGCGGGCAGAGTGCGTCGACCGCGTACACCCGGCCGGCCACGACGAACACGGCCAGCTCGCCGTCACCGTGCCGGACCGTCCACCGGGTGCGCCCGCGCGGCGAGCCCAGTGCGACCCGGTCCGGCTCGTGCGGCTGGTCGGACATCGTCAGACGCAGCCGAGCTCGAGCGTCCCTAGCCGGTCGATGGTGGCGACCACGACGTCGCCCGCCCGCACCGGGACCGCCGCGGTGAGCCCGCCGGAGAGCACGATCTCGCCGGCGCGCAACCCTTCGCCGTCGACGGCGAGGGAGCGGACCAGCCAGGCGACCGCGGCCGCGGGGTGCCCCAGCGCCGCGGCGCCAGACGCCGTGGCCACGACGTCGCCGTCATGCTCGAGCACGACCCCGACCAGCCGCAGGTCGATGCCGGTCGCCGGTACCGGCGACCCGACCACGAACCGTGCGGCGGAGGCGTTGTCGGCGACGACGTCCGGCATGGTGAAGCGGTAGTCCAGGTAGCGCGAGTCGAGCACCTCGATCCCCACGGCGACGGCCGCGGTGGCGGCCAGCACGTCCGCCGCGGTGGCGTTCGGGGCGTCCAGGTCGCGGCCCATCACGAACACGATCTCGGGCTCCGCGCGGGGCTGGATGTGCTGGTCCACCTCGAGCGGGACGCCGATGTCCAACGCGTGCTCGGCGGCGAGGAACCCGCGGATCGGCTCGCTGACCCCGACCTGCACCTGCTTGGCCCGCGAGGTGACGCCGAGCTTCCAGCCCACCTGGGGACCCGCCTGTTCGCGCAGCACGCGTTGCACGGCGTACGCCGCCGCCAGGTCCAGTCCGGGGACGTCGTCGGCGAACGAGGCGATCGCGGTGCGGTTCTCGCGCGCCTTGACCAGCCGGGCCGCGACATCGGCGATCTCGGCGCTGTCCGTACCAGAGCTGTTCGGCGGCACGGTTCGTCCTCCTCCTCAGTCGACGACGCGGACGGTCACCGCGCCGAGCCGGTCGAACTCGGCCCGGTAGACCTCGCCGGGGCGCATCGGCACCGCTGCGTGCAGGGCGCCGGTCATCACCAGGTGCCCGGCCTCGAGCGCGACCCCGGACGCCCCGAGCGTGTTGGCCAGCCACGCGACCACGGCGACCGGGTCGCCGAGCGCGGCGGCGCCCGCGCCGGTGTCCACCAGGGCGCCGTTGCGGGTGAGGGTCATGCCCACCAGCCGCACGTCGAAGCCGGTCAGCGGGACCAGCCGGCTGGCGGTGGCCACCGCGCCGTTGGAGGCGAGGTCGGAGACGGTGTCGGCGAGCTTGATCCGCCAGTCCGCGAACCGCGAGTCGACGATCTCGACCGACGCGGCCGCGCCCGCGATCGCGCGGTAGGCGTCGGAGACGCTCACGCCGGGCCCGGTGAGGGTCTCGCCGAGGACGAACACGATCTCGGCCTCGATCTTCGGCTGGATGAACCGGCCGGCCGACACCGCGTCGCCGTCCCGGTAGACGGTCGAGGCCAGCACCGGGCCGTAGTCGGGGGAGTCGACCCCGATCATCTTCTGCATGGGCTTGGAGGTCAGCCCCACCTTGTAGCCGACGATGCTGTCGCCGTCGGCGAGCAGCAGCCGGGTCAGCTCGGACTGCACGGCGTACCCGTCGGCCATCCCGAGGGTCGGGTCCTGGTCGGTGAACGGGGCGATCGCCACCCGGTCCCGCCGGGCCTCGTACAACGCCCTGGCCTTGCCGGGGACATCGGTGATCGGCATGTCAGCCCTCCCTGCGGTAGACGGCGCGGGCGGACCAGCCGAGCCGGTGCGAGACGGCCTCACCGGCCTCGACGACGGCGGGAGCCAGGCGGCGGCGGTTGGCGGCGCCCAGCCGCGCGCTGGGGGCGCCGATGCTGATCGCCGCGACGACGACCCCGCGTGCGTCGAAGATCGGGGCCGCCAGCGACACCACGCCCACCTCCCGTTCCTCGACGGCCTCGGCCCAGCCGCGGCGGCGGACCTTGTCCAGCTCGGCCTCCAGCGCGGCCCGTTCGGTGAGGGTGTCCGGGGTCAACGCGTGCAGCGTCGTCCGGTCCAGCAGGTCGGACAGCTCGGCGGCCGGCAGGTGCGCCAGCAGCACTTTTCCGGAGCTGGTGGCGTACGCCGGAACGCGACGCCCGGTCTCGGTGAACAGCCGCAGGGTCTGCGGGCTCTCCAGCCGGTCGATGTAGACGACGTCGGCGCCGTCGAGGACGCCGACCTGGGAGGACTCGCGGGTCTCCTCTCGGAGCTGGGCGAGCACCCCGCCGGCGGCGGCGTGCAGGTCGAGGTGCACCTTGACCGCCTCGCCGAGCTCGAACATCACCAGGCCCAGCCGGTAGCCGCCGGAGACCGGGTCCTTCTCGACCAGGCCCTCCTGGGTGAGCGTGGTGAGGAGCCGGTGCACGGTGCTCTTGCCGAGTCCCAGGCGGCGGGCGAGCTCGGAGACGCCGATCTGCTCCTCGCGGGACAGGAACTCCTTGAGCAACCGGGCGGCGCTCCGTACGGTCGAGAGCCCTTCGGAGGCCCGGACGGTCGTCGGGTCGTCGGCGGTCACCGCACGGCTCCCGCGCCGGCGGCCGGCGGGGTCCACTGCCGTCGTCCGCCGACGCTGGCCAGCAGGGCCTTGCGCACGGTGTCCGGGTCGGGGGAGTCCTCGCGGGCCAGGGCGGCCAGGTCGTCGTCGCGCGGGGCGATCGTCGCGGCGAGCAGCGCGTGCGCCCGGGGCAGCCCGGCCCGCGCGGCCCCGGCCATCTCGTCGACGAGCGACTCGCGCCCGCGGACCCGGCTGCGGATGGTCTCGAAGTCGCGCGCGACGGCCGAGTGGCTGTTCGCCATCCCGGTGCCGACATGCGAGGCCTGGTGCGCCGACAGCCCGGCGCCCGGCTCGGCGACGAAGTGGTACAGGACGGTGCTGAGCCCGAGCGTGTGCCGCACCTCGTCGAACGCGGGACCGCCGCTCTCGTCGACCAGCCCGAGCGCCGGCACCACCACCGGGTCGAAGAAGCGCAGCGTCCAGCGCAGCCCGTCGAGCTCCCCGGGCAGCTCGACCTCCTCACCCTGCAACGGCCCGAACGACTCCACGGTGCCGATGACGTGCAGGTTGCGGGTGCCGACCGCCGCGACGTGCACCGGGCCGCCCGCCAGCAGCGGCATCCGACCGCGGACGGCCGCCGGGAAGGTCAGAGCCTGCGCGAGGTAGGAGCGGTGGATCTCGTGCACGTAGCCCGCGACCGCCGCGCGCATCTGCTCGGGGGTGGGCATCGGCTTCCCCTCATGGGTTCGTGCATGGTGTCGTCGCCCGTTCCCGTATCCGGAACAGGGGTCCTTTATCCGGAACCGTAGGCGGGCTACGGTTGTCTCGTCAAGGACTCTCCAGCTGGAGGCACTATGGGCGTCCTGCGCCTGGCCCACGTCGACGTGCGCACCCCCGACCTCGAGCTGTCGACGGCGTACTACACCGAGGTGCTCGGGCTGCAGCTGGTCCGGCGGGACGAGGAGGCCGCGTACTTCAAGTGCTGGGACGAGGAGGACCACCACTCGCTGAAGCTGCGGTACTCGCCCCGGCTCGGGCTCGACCTGTTCTCGTTCCGGGTCGAGCGCGAGGACGACCTGCACGACCTCGAGAAGGCGGTCGAGGGGTACGGCTGCCAGGTGCAGCGCGTCTCGCGCGGCGAAGCGGTGGGGCAGGGCGAGTCGATCCGGTTCGAGATCCCGTCCGGGCAGGTGATGGAGCTGGTCTGGGACCTGGACAAGACCGGCAACATGCTCGGCAAGCTCAACCCGTCGCCGGTGCCGCCGATGGACCTGCCCGGCATCGCCCCGCCGCGGTTGGACCACATGCTCATCAACGCCGAGGAGGTCGGCGAGTCGTACACGTTCTTCACGAGCGTGCTCGGGTTCCGGATGACCGAGCAGGTGATCGACTCGAACGGCCACCAGATGGGTGTCTGGCTGGAGCGCTCGCACTCCCCGCACGACCTCGCGATCGTCAACGGCCCCAACGGAGCGCTGCACCATTTCGCGTTCTGGCTCGACGACTGGGACCAGGTGCGCAAGGCGGCGGACGTCCTCGCGTACAACGGGGTGCAGATCGACCAGGGACCGACTCGGCACGGGGTGACCCGCGGCAACACCATCTACTTCTTCGACCCGCTCGGCATGCGCAACGAGGTGTTCACTGGCGGGTACCGGCCGGACCCGGACTTCCCGTCGATCACCTGGACCGAGGAGCAGTTCGGCCGCGGGCTCTTCTACTACGAGAACGTCGTCAGCCAGCGATTCCTGAGGATGCACACATGAGCGACCGGATCCTGCGCCTGCAGCACGTCGAGATTCGCGTCCCCGACCTGGAGCTGTGCACCGCGTACTACACCGAGGTCCTCGGGCTCATCGAGGTCGAGCACGAGGAGGGGCGGGTCTTCCTCAAGTGCTGGGACGAGCACGAGCACCACTCGGTCGTGCTGCGGCAGGCGCCCACGTACGGGCTGGACCACATGTCGTTCAAGGTGGCCGAGGCCGGCGACCTGGACTTCTACACCGAGCGGGTCGAGGCGACCGGCCTGGCGGTGAAGCGCTACGGGCGCGGCGAGCTGGGTCCGGGCTGGGGTGAGGCGATCCGCTTCGAGGCGCCGTCGGGCCACCTCGTCGAGCTGGTGCACGGCATGGAGAAGGTCGGCAACCTGCTGCCGCTGACCAACCCGCCGCCCAAGCCGGCCGGCCTGGTCGGGATCGCGCCGCCGCGGCTGGACCACATCTTCATCATGGCCGAGGACGTCGAGGCCACGACGCGGTTCTTCATCGACGTGCTGGAGTTCCGGCTGACCGAGCAGATCGTGGCCAACGACGGGCACCAGCTGGCGACATGGATGGAGCGCTCGCACACCCCGCACGACATCGCCGTCGTCACCGGCCCGAACGGCGCCCTGCACCACTTCGCGTTCTGGCTGGACGACTGGAACGCCGTGCGCGAGGCCGCCGACCACCTTGCCTACAACGGGGTCGTCATCGATGTCGCGCCGACCAGGCACGGCGTCACGCGCGGCTACACCATGTACTTCTTCGACCCGGTCGGCAACCGCAACGAAGTCTTCACCGGCGGCTACTGGGTCGACCCGGACTTCGAGCCGATCACCTGGACCGAGGAGGAGATGGGGCGCGCGATGTTCTACTACGCGCGCGAGGTCAACGAGCGCTTCTTCACGGTGCACTCGTGACGACGCCGGCCGACCTGCAGCGGCCGGAGTTCCGGCGCACCGACCGCACCGACGCGCCGCTGTACCTCGCCCGCTACACCGAGCGGCGCGACCGCGAGGCGATGCCGGGCGGGGACGTCGAGGCGGAGGACGCCTCGGTCCCGCTGTACCTGCGCCGCTTCCGCGAACGGGCCCGCGACGGCAGCTCCTCCGGCGCGGCGGTGCAGCTGGAGGTCGAGGGGGAGCTGTTCACCCGCGAGTTCGCCGGCACCAGCCGCGAGAAGGAGATCGCGGCCCCGCTGGAGCGGCGCGACCTGGAGCAGTTCGTCGCGGAGATCCGGATCATCCGGCACGGGATCACCCAGGGGTACTCGACCGACGCCGGGCTCACCCCGATGGGCGGGTGGCAGGCGCACCAGCGCGGGCACAGCCTGTCCAAGAGCATCAAGGACGGCCAGCCGGTCCGGATCGTCTGCGCCGACACCAACCGGGCCAGGCAGACCGCCGAGCAGCTGCACCGGGGCGTGCTGGACGGTCTGCAGCAGTGGGGGCGCACCGCGGCCGTGACCGCCCCGGAGGCGATCCCCGAGCTGGCCAACTTCCAGGTGTGGACGCCGGACGGCCCGCGGGACGTGACCTCGGCGTTCCGTCAGTACCAGGCGCTGATGGAGAAGCTGGAGCGGATGTCGGTCGGCGAGCGCCCGCGCTGGCTGGTCGAGATCGACCGCTTCTACCGCACCCAGCTCGGCGGCGCAGACCCGATCCACCTGTGGATGACGGTCCCGCTCATGTACTTCGAGCCGCCGCAGGCGTGCGTCCGGCGGTTCTGGCGCGGGTTCCACCGGCTGGTCGCGGACAGCGAGGATGGCACCCGGATCCTGGCCGCCACCCACTCCGGCCCGATCCGGGCCTTCGCCACGTGGGCGCACGGTTACGACCCCGGCGAGCCGTACAACACCGAGGAGGTCGTGGTGAAGATCCGCAGGGGCGGTGGCACGGCGCTGGTCGCCTACCGCAACCGGGTGACCGAGGTGAACGTCCCGCCACCCGACGACCTCCCGGTGTGGGAGACCTAGCCGTGTCCACGTCGGGCACGTCGGGTACCTCGGGCACGGCGGTCGCCGCGATCGTCGGTCCCGGCAACATCGGCACCGACCTGCTCGCCAAGCTCCGGCGCAGCGATCACGTCGAGGTCGCGTACGTCGTCGGCGTGGTCGAGTCGGACGGGCTGGCGCGCGCACGCGAGCTTGGGCTGGCAGCCTCCGCAGAGGGCGTGGACTGGCTGCTGCGCCAGGACCCGCTGCCGTCCATCGTGTTCGAGGCCACGTCGGCGAAGGCACACCGGGCCAACGCGCCGCGCTATGCGGAGGCCGGAATCACGGCGATCGACCTGACCCCGGCGGCCGTCGGCCCGCTGGTGTGCCCGCCGGTGAACCTGCGCGAGCACCTCGGTGCGCCGAACCTCAACATGATCAGCTGCGGTGCGCAGGCGACCGTGCCGATCGTGCACGCCGTCTCGTCGGTCGTGCCGGTGCCGTACGCCGAGATCGTCGCCAGCGTGGCCTCGAAGTCGGCCGGCCCCGGGACGCGCGCCAACATCGACGAGTTCACGCACACGACCAGCCGGGCGGTCGAGAAGGTCGGCGGCGCGCTGCGCGGCAAGGCGATCATCGTCCTGAACCCGGTCGAGCCGCCGATGATCATGCGGGACACCGTCTTCTGCGCGATCCCCGCGGACGCCGACCGGGACGCGATCACCGAGTCCGTCCTGCGGCGGGTCGCGCAGGTGCAGCAGTACGTGCCCGGGTACACGCTGCGAGCCGACCCGCAGTACGACGACGCCCGGGAGACCTGGGGCGGCAACGCACGGGTGGCGGTGTTCCTGGAGGTGCGCGGCGCCGGCGACTACCTGCCCGAGTACGCCGGGAACCTCGACATCATGACGGCCGCGGCGGCCCGGGTCGGCGAGGTCGTCGCCGCCGAGCAGCGGGCCGGGGTGGGCGCATGAGCACGCCGGCACCGGCAACGGCCACCACGGCCACGGCCACCGAGGCCCGCGACGTGCGCATCACCGACACGACGCTGCGCGACGGCAGCCACGCGATGGCCCACCAGTTCACCGAGGAGCAGGTCCGGACCACGGTGTCGGCGCTGGACGCCGCCGGCGTCTCGGTCATCGAGGTGACCCACGGCGACGGGCTCGGCGGGTCGTCGTTCAACTACGGGTTCTCCCGGGTGGACGAGATCGCGCTGATCGCCGCGGCGGTCGAAGAGGCCCGCCAGGCCCAGATCGCCGTGCTGCTGGTGCCCGGGATCGGCACGCTGGACGACCTGCGCAAGGCGCGCGGGGCGGGGGCGTCGATCGCGCGCGTCGCGACGCACTGCACCGAGGCCGACGTGTCGGTCCAGCACTTCGGGATCGCCCGCTCGCTCGGGATGGAGACCGTCGGCTTCCTGATGATGGCGCACCGGACGGACCCGACCACGCTCGCCCAGCAGGCCCGCATCATGGTCGACGCCGGCGCGCAGTGCGTCTACTGCGTCGACTCGGCCGGCGCGCTGGTGCTCGGCGACGCGCAGGAACGGGTGAAGGCGATCCACGACGAGATCGGCACCGAGGCCCAGGTCGGGTTCCACGGTCACCAGAACCTCTCGCTCGGCGTGGCCAACTCTGTGCTCGCCTTCCAGAACGGGGCGAAGCAGATCGACGGCGCGCTGTGCGCGCTCGGAGCCGGCGCGGGGAACTCGCCGACCGAGGTGCTGGCGGCGACGTTCGACCACCTCGGCATCAAGACCGGCGTCGACGTCGGTGGCGTCCTGGCGGCGGCCGAGGAGGTCGTACGGCCGTTCCTGCCGCGCTGGCCGAAGATGGACCGCAGCGCGATCGTGCAGGGCTGGGCCGGCGTCTACAGCTCGTTCCTGCTGCACGCGGAGCGGGCGGCCGAGCGGTACGACGTGCCGGCGCACGAGATCCTGCAGCGGGTCGGGGAGCTGGGGTACGTCGGCGGGCAGGAGGACATGATCATCGACGTCGCGCTGCAGATCAGTCACGAACGCGACCTCGCGGCCACCGGAGCACGCTGATGGAGCTGGTCACGCACGTCATCGACGGCGAGGCGGTGGAGTCGGCGGACGGTGCGCGGTTCGCGTCCGTCGACCCGTGGACCCAGCAGCCGTGGGCCGAGGTGGCCCTCGGCGGTGCGGCCGAGGCGGACCGTGCCGTGCGCGCGGCGCGTCGGGCGTTCGACGAAGGACCGTGGCCGAGGATGAGCCGGGCCGAGCGCGGCGCCCTGCTGCACCGGCTCGCCGACCTCGTGCTCGAGCACACCGAGGAGCTCGCCGCCGCCGACAGCTCGGACATGGGCAAGCCGTTGCGCGACATGCGCACGGCCGACATCCCGAGGACCGCCGCGAACTTCCGGTTCTTCGCCGACCACGCCCGGCTGGCGACCGGCGAGACGTACCCGATGGACTCCGGGCACCATGCGTACAGCCGGTTCGACCCGGTCGGCGTCGTCGTGGCGATCGCGCCGTGGAACTTCCCGCTCATGCTCGAGTCCTGGAAGATCGCGCCCGCGCTGGCCTGGGGGAACACCGTCGTCCTCAAGCCGGCCGAGGACACCCCGGCGTCCGCGACGATCCTCGCCCGGCTCGCGCTCGAGGCGGGCCTTCCGCCCGGCGTGCTCAACGTCGTGCACGGCTACGGACCGGACTCGGCCGGGTCCGCGCTCACCGAGCACCGCGGTGTCGACCGGATCACGTTCACCGGCGAGTCGGGCACCGGCCGCGTGATCGCCCGAGCCGCGTCGGCCAACCTCGTGCCGGTCAGCCTCGAGCTCGGTGGCAAGGGCGCCAACCTGGTCTTCGACGACGCCGACCTGGAGTCCGCCGTCGACTGGTCGATCAGGGCGGTCTTCCTCAACGCCGGACAGGTCTGCCTGGCCGGCAGCCGGCTCTACGTGCAGCGCGGGGTGTACGAGGAGTTCCTGGACCGGTTCGTCGCCGCCGCGGAGGCGATGGTGGTCGGCGACCCCAAGGACGACGGGACTCAGATCGGCCCGCTCGCCTCGGAGGAGCACTACAAGAAGGTGCGTTCGTTCGTCGAGGAGGTCGAGGCGGGGTCGGGGCTGGTGCGCACGGGTGGGCTGGGGGACGGCTGGGTGGTCCGTCCCACCGTCGTCGTCGAGCCCGCACCGGACTCGCGGGTCGTGCGCGAGGAGGTGTTCGGCCCGGTCGTCACGGTCATGCCGTTCGACACCGAGGGCGAGGCGGTGGCGCTGGCCAACGACACGCGGTACGGCCTCAACGCGATGCTCTTCACCGAGAACCTGTCCCGGGCGCACCGGGTTGCGGCGGCGCTGCGGGCCGGCACCGTGTGGGTCAACTGCTTCTTCATCCGGGACCTGCGCGCTCCGTTCGGCGGGGTCGGCGACTCCGGCATCGGCCGCGAGGGCGGGACGTTCAGCCGCGAGTTCTTCACCGAGCCGAAGGCCGTGGTCATGGACATCCGCGCCGACGGGTCCGGTCGGTGAACGACCTGACCGCCTTCGGTCCCGACGGCGGTCTGTGCGTCGTCGTCGGGGCCACCGGGTCGCTCGGCTCGGCTGTGACCGGGCGGCTCGTCGCGCGCGGGCTGCCGGTGCTCGCGGTGGCACGCGGCAAGGAGGCGCTCGACGAGCTGGCCGCGACCAGCCTGCTGGTCCGGCCGTGCGTGGCGGACATCGGGGACGACGCGTGCGTGCCGACGATCGCCGGCCACGTGGACGCGCCGGTGCGGCTGGCCCTGATGGCGGCGGGGCTGCCGGTGCGCGGGTCGGCGGACACCATCGAGCCCGCGTCGCTGACCGGCGGCTTCGACATCAAGGTCGGCGGGACGCTGCGGCTGCTGCACGCCGTGCGGGACCGGATGCTGCCCGGCTCGCGGTTCGTCGCGGTCGCGGGCACGCTGGGGATCGAGCCGCGCGCCCACGAGGCCGGCCCGGGTGCCGTCAACGCCGCCGTGCTCAACCTGATGCGACAGGTCAGCCTGCTGTATGGACCGAAGGGCGTGACCGTGCACACGCTGGCACCGGGGCCGGCCGACACCCCCCGCCTACGGCGCATCGTGACCGCCGTGGCGGACGAGCGCGGCACGCCGTTCGAGGAGGTGTGGGCCGAGTACCTCGCGCAGAACTCGCTGGGCCGGCTGCCGACCGTCGACGAGATCGCGTGGGCGGTGACGATGCTGCTGGACCCCGAGGCCGACATCCTGCACGGCGGTGTCCTGCACCTGGACGCCGGCGGCCTCAAGGGCTCCCACTGAGGGCTTCCGTGTCTCGGGTCAGGCTGAGCCAGGGCCATAGCCCTGGCTCAGCCTGACCCGAGATGCTTGGACCACTCGTCCCGCAGCAGCCCGTAGATCGCCAGGTCGCCCCACTCGCCCTTGAACCAGGACTCCTCGCGCAGGTGCGCCTCCTGCCGCATCCCCAGCCGCACGCACAGCCGCGCCGACGCGACGTTGCGCGGGTCCAGCTGGGCCCACACCCGGTGCAGCTCGAACACATCGAAGGCCACCCGCACGAGCTCTGCCGCGGCTTCGGTGGCGTACCCGTGGCCGGCGTACTCGGGGTCGTACACCCAGCCGATCTCGCCCTGCCGGTCCTGCGGCCGGCCCATCGAGAGGCTGACGTCGCCGATCACGCGCTCGCCCAGCTGCACGACCAGGAACACCCGGTCGCCGTCGTTCTCCAGCCGGGTGGCCGTGCGCCGCTCCGCGACGAACGCGGTCGCGGCCCCCTCGGTGAGCGGCTCGGTGGTGAGGTACCGGCTCACGTCGGCCCGCCCCCGGTACGCCAGGAGGTCGCGCTCGTCACCGGGCTGTACGGCGCGCAGCACCAGTCGCGGGGTACGCAGCGGCAGGGACGCGTCTGGCACCCCGCTCACAGCCCGGTCGTCAGGACCGCGCACAGCTCGGCCGGGCGGGCGATCGACGGCAGGTGCCCACCGGCCAGGTGAACGGGCTGCACGCCGAGCCGCTCGCGGGCCACGCGGTCCGACCAGGCCGGGTTCACGAGCCGGTCGTCCGTGCACGTGACGGACACGATCTCCGCGTCGGGCCAGTCGAAGTCGGCGACCTCGGTCCACATCGAGCGCTGGAACCGCAGCCGGTCGATCCAGGCGTCGGTCCCGCCCGGGTCGCAGTCGTGGAAGAGCGTCCTGCGCGCGCCGGAGGCCGAGAACCGGAAGCGGCCCGCGCCGTCGAGGTCGATCTCGTCGTCGCCCAGCGGCAGGTCGCGGTCGGCGTCCTCGACCGAGAGGTCGGCCAGGCTGCGCCCGGGCGCCCCGACGATGCCGGCGAGCATCACCAGGCGCCGGGTCCGGACCCTGGTCGCAACCAGCGGCGCGACGAGGGCGCCCAGCGAGTGCCCGACGACCACGACATCTCCGGTGGTGTCACCGAGCGCGGCCGCGGCGACGTCCGCGTACTCGCTCAGCCCCGCGTCCAGGTCGTCGCAGGGCAGGTCGGGGGCGACCGCGCGGTGTCCGGCCGTACGCAGCCCGTCCACGACATCCGTCCAGGTCCAGCCGCCCAGGCAGGCCCCGTGGATCAGCAGGAAGTCGGCCATGGCGCGACGTTACGGCCGCGGCGCTCCTGAGTCACGTCCACCCTCTCCACGCGCGCGGTGTCATACCAAGGATGCCCCACCAGATCTGGCGACCTGCGGCGTGCGGTGGAACAGGCGCGTGGAACAGCGATGCCAACGTGCTCAACGGCGGACGGTGACCGAGACGTCGGCGGCGCCGGTCGATGAGAAGACGGCCGCAACGGTGTCACCACGTTCGAGCGGGACCGCCGCGGTCAGGCCACCGGTGATGACGAGCGTGCCGGCCTCGACCGCCTGCCCGCGCTCGGCCAGCCGGGCGGCCAGCCAGGCCAGCCCCGCGGCCGGGTGGCCGCCGGCGTCGGCGCCGGTCCCCGAACCGCACGCGGCTCCGTTGCGCGCCAACGTCACCGACACTGCCGCCAGGTCGTCCATCGGCAGCGCGGGGCCGACGACCACCCAGGCGGCCGACGAGCCGTCGGCGGTGTTGTCCTCGATCCGGAACCGGTAGCCGGTCCACACCGAGTCGACGACCTCCAGGCACGCCACGGCCTCGGAGCACGCGGCCAGCGCCTCGTCCGGCAACACGGCTCCGGAGAGCTGTCGGCCCAGCCGCAGCCCGATCTCCGGCTCGACCCGGGGCTGCAGCGCACGACCGCCCACGACAGCTCCGGACCCCAGCAGCATCGCGTCGGTGAGCGGTCCGAAGTTGGGCTCGGCGACACCCATCTGCACGCGCATCACCTCGGACGTGTAGCCGAGCTTCCAGCCGACCACCTGCTCTCCGCGGGCCAGTCGCAGGGTGGTCCCCGCGGCCTGCACGGCGTACGCCTGCGCCATCGTCAGCGGGTACGAGTCCGTGAGCGGCGGCAGCGTCCGCCCCTCGGCGCGCGCCTCCTGGATCACGGACGCGAGTGCTACCGGGTGAGGGGGGCCCGGCGGCTCCGCGTGCTCGTGGGTCAGTGCTCGGCCTCGTGCCCGACCACGCGGTCGGCCAGCACGATGTCGCCCGACCACCCGCAGGCCCCGCAGAAGCAGACGAACACCCGGTCGGCGGCCACCCAGTACTCGGTGGCGATCCCGCGCCCGCCGTCGGTCAGGGACAGCGCAGCGGCGCACCCCGGGCAGAACTTCGGGGCGTCCCGCCGGTGCCGCTCGGCGTCCTGCGGGAACCAGCCCCGACCGAGGTCGAGCGGGACCCGCGCCGGTGCGGTGCCCGCCGCGGGACGCTCGCCCAGGGCCGTCACGAGACGCCGGCCTCCCGGTTCTCCCAGGCCTTGATGTGCAGCTTCTTGAGCGCGTCAGCCTGCGGGCTGAACTTGGAGGACGCGCCCTCGATGAAGTCGATCGCGAACTTCGGCCCGGCGTCGAACTTGTTCTTCTCGCACGGCAGGTCGATCCGCTCGTGCTCCTCGCGGACGACGCCGAGCGGGTCCTCCCCGGCCGCCACCTTGGCCATCTCCTGCTTGAACATCCGACGCAGCATGGTCACGCCGACGTCGGAGCGGCCCAGGTGCTCGACAGTGCGGTCCGTGATCGGACCCTGGGTGACCCAGGCCATCATGTCCTGGCCCTCGACGTAGTCCGTGCGGTGCCGTCCCTCCTCGTCGAAGACCGGGATCTTGTAGTCCGGCACCACGGGCTGCTCCGGGTACTCGACGCCGACCGGCGCGTGCACCGTGTAGAGCATGAACCGGGTCGTCGTCCGGTCGATCGGCACCCGGATCTGCATCTGCTCGATGTTCGCGCCGCCGACCCGCATGTTGTACGGGAACACGAGCGGGTGCCCGACCTTCCAGTCGTCGTCCTCCTCGGAGGCGCCCTCCACGACGCGGCGCTTGATGATCCCCCAGTCGAAGACGTCGAAGCCGACCTTCACGTGCTTCTTGGCGAACGACGCCGGGGCGTCGAAGCCACCGTGCCTGGCCATGAACTGGAAGTACCGCCCGTGCAGGAACTCGACGTGGTGCGGGTCGACCGCGTTCTCCATGATCTGGACGAAGTTGCAGGGCAGGTCGGTCCACCCGATGTCCCGGACACCGTCCATGACGAACACGTCGAAGCGCGGCAGCAGCGGGGCGGGCTCGGGTCCGACGTACGCCCAGACCAGCCCGCCCAGCTCCTGCGCCCGGCCGGCCTTCACCCGGACCCGGTCGCGGAAGTTCGTGTCGTCCCGCTCGGCCGGCTGCTCGAGGCAGTCGCCGTCGAGCCCGAAGTACCAGCCGTGGTAGGGGCAGCGGATGCCGTCGGACTCCACGACCCCGTACGCCAGCGACGCGCGCCGGTGCGGGCAGGCCTCCGGCACGATCCCGTACCTCCCGTCCGCCGTCTTGTAGACGGCGAACTCCTCGCCGAGCAGCCGGGTCTTCTTGACCGGGAACTCCTCGAGCTCGCGGGTGAACGCC
Organism: uncultured Actinomycetota bacterium; assembly: GCA_963711005.1. GTDB lineage: Bacteria > Actinomycetota > Actinomycetes > Prado026 > Prado026 > CAVQCJ01. The sequence continues at coordinate 596,921 of CAVQCJ010000004.1, forward strand.
ACGGGGTACCAGTAGCGGCGCAGCAGCTCGCCCATCGGCGTGCCGGGGGCGACGTCGGTGAGCTCGTCGTTCTGCTCTGCGGTCAGCATGCGTACTCCCGTTGGTCGTTGACGTGCACGGTGTCCGAGTCAGTCCAGGACGGTGACCGTGCCGGTGTTCCCGTCGACCCGCACCCGTTGGCCGGTCTTGATGTTCTTGGTGGCGAACGCGGTGCCGGTGACGGCGGGCAGCCCGTACTCGCGGCACACGATGGCGGCGTGGCTCATGATCCCGCCGACGTCGGTCACCGTCGCCGCGATCTTGCCGAACACCGGCGCCCACGACGGGGCCGTCAGCGGGGCGACCAGGATCTCGCCCTCCTGCAGGTCGCCGATGCCGTCGGCGGACAGGATCACCCGGGCCGGACCTTCGGCCAACCCCGGTGACGCCGCGAACCCGGTCAGCGTGCCGTCCTCGGCCGCGCCGCCGAGCCACTGCTTCACGCTCTCCGAGGTGACGCCCCAGAGCATGACCGTGAACGGCTCGGTGATGACCTCGGGCGGGACGCCGAGCGCCGGCGGCGGCGACCACTGCCGCAGCGCGTCCATGATCGCCTGCCGGCGCGCGATCTCCGCCGGCCAGTACTTCGGCCCGCGGGACGGCACCCCGACCGCCCAGCCGTGGTACATGTCGAACAGCGCGACCGGCACCTCGTTGCGGCCGAGCAGGAAGATGTCGTCGGAGGCGCCCCAGAAGCCCTCCTTGGCGAAGATGCCACCGAGCTCGCGCATCTTCCGCCAGATGATGGAGTGGCCCCAGTGCTCCACGTAGAAGTTGTGGTTCTCGACGTACGGGAACACCGTGCGGGCCAGGCCCAGCTTGCCCTGGAAGGTCGCGCGGTCCTCGTCGTTCTCGATGAGCTCGGAGTACTCGGCGACGATGCGGTCGCGCTCGGCCTCGACGGCCTCGATCGGCCGCTCCAGCGACTCGCCGCGGCGCACCTTGGCGACGTACCCGTTGATGAACCCGAGCGGGATGTCCAGGTTCTCCGCCCACACCTTGTCGGAGTGGTAGAAGCCGCTGCCCGCGGAGAAGTTGAACCACGGCTGCTTCGCCGCGTCCCAGGCCTGCACCCACTGCGCACCGGCGCCGTCGTCCTTGAGCCGGGCGACGACCTCGGCCGCCGGGCCGTCGAGCCGGGCGTCGATCCCGAGCTCGACCGCCAGCTTCGCGAGCTTCTTGAGCTCCTCGTCGGGCTGGAACAGGTCCACGTGGATGCCGGCGACCATCTTGGCGATCGACTGGTCCGGGATGCTCGGGAAGATCTGCTTGCAGAACCCGAAGAAGTCCAGGTAGGCGGCGTAGCCCAGGTTGAGGAACTCGAAGTGGTAGTTCCACAGCTTGAGCGTCAGGTCGATGAGCCGGTTGTACTCCGACAGCAGCCCGTAGCCGCTGCCCACGCCGCGGCCCTCGGTCAGCACCGCCATGTCCTCGCGGTCCGGCAGCGCGTGGAAGTCGATCGACTCCAGCTCGTCGATAAGCGTGCGCACCTTCGGCAGCCACGCGGCGTACAGCGCGTCCCAGTTCTGGAAGTAGTAGCCAGCGCGCTCCATGAACTCCGGGACCCGCGCACCGATCTCCTCCGGGTCGGTGACCCCGACCGGTGTGAGGTACATGTACCCGTTGAGGAAGCGCAGGTCGACGCCCAGCGCCGGCGGGATGATGTAGTGCCGGGTGTTGTACTGCGAGAGCACGATGATCGCGAACTCCAGGATCGTCGCGTCCCACGGCGGGATCACCTCCGGGGTGTGCACCCCGTCCATGAACCAGAACGCCCCGTCCTCGTACTCGCGCCGGTCCTCGCTGAAGACGCTCGAGTAGGCGTACAGCTCCTCCCACCCCTCGGCACCGGGCGGAGTGGTCATCTCGAACGGGCTGGGGAACCGCTGCTCCGCCATTGGAGTCCTCCTGGGAGACCGTGCCGATGTCCCGAGCCGGGGGGCGCGGGACGGGGAGGTACGACTAGCCGGGCGTGCTGCCTGCGCGGCCCGTCACCGGGGCCACGAGGGTGTTGACCATGCTGGTGAGGTAGTCCTCGCCGCGCCGCGCGGCCGGGATCTTGGGCTTGCGGCTCCAGACCGTCTCGGGCCGGCTCTGCAGCAGCAGCACGTTGTCCGGGCCGGGCAGGTGCGCGTCCAGGGCCCACTCGACGTCCTGCGGGCACCCGTAGTGCTTCTCCGCGCGCCGAGCCAGCGCCGCCACCGCGCGTACCTCGTCGTCGGTGAGGCTGGGCACCGAACGGCGCTCGTCGTCGACGGGCATCGGCTCGACGTGGTCGTGCTCGGTCAGCCGGAACTCGGTCTCCTTCGCCGAGATCGTGCGGCCGTGCACCTCGCCGATCACCTTGTCCACCAGGAAGTTGTCCGGCGTGACCGCGCCGCTGACGACGGCCTCGCCGAACCCCCAGCTGGCGTCGATCGCCACCTGCGAGCGGTCACCGTTGAGCGGGTTCAGCGTGAACGCGACGCCGGCGGACTTCGGCAGCACCATCTTCTGCACCGCGACCGCCATCGCGGCGGCCGCGTCGGTGTAGCCCATCACCCGGCGGTACGAGATCGCGCGGTCGGTGTACAGGCTCGCCCAGCACTGCCGCACACCCTGCAGCACGTCCTCCGCGCCGCGGACCCACAGGTACGTGTCGTGCTCGCCGGCGAAGCTTGCGTCCGGCTGGTCCTCGCACGTCGCGGACGAGCGGACCGCCACCGGGACGTCGTCGGTGCCGCACAGGGTGCACAGGTCGGCGTACGCCTCGACGATGGAGGTGTACAGCCCGGACGGGATGGACGCCGCCAGGATCAGCTCACGGGCGCGCCACCCGGCGGCCGAGATCGAGTCGGTGTCCGCGGGGTCCATCGTCGCCATGAGCTCGGCCAGCTGCGGCTCGAGGCCGGCGTGCCCGAGCGTCCAGCGGAAGGCGTTGGCGCTCACCGCGAACCCCGGGGGGACCGGCAGACCCGCGGCGGTGAGCGTCACCAGGCTGGCGATCTTGCCGCCCAGCGACTCGCAGTCCTTGAGCTGGCAGTCTTCGAACCGCAAGACGTAACCCATGCAGGACCCTTCGGCCATCACCCGGTCGTCACGCCCCTGACCCGGGCGTGTGCCGCGAGACTAGGTTGCGGCGGCGCCGGCCGTAAGTGCGGATCCCGCAGAGCGGAACATCGTCGTACAGTGGGCCGGGTGGCCGGCGATCCTGGGCGCGACACCGAGCTGCTCGGGTCCGTCCGAAACGCCGCCCGCGTGCTGCGGGCGTTCTCCAACGCCGACCAGGAGCTCGGCGTCACCGAGCTGGCGCGCCGGCTCGGGATCGGCAAGAGCACGGTCCACCGCATCGTCACCACGCTCACGGCGGAGCGGCTCCTCGAACGCGGCCGCGAGCGCGGCAGCTACCGGCTGGGGCTCGCGCTGTACGAGCTCGGCACCACCGTCACCGAGCATGTCGACCTGCACCAGGCCGCGCTGCCGGTCCTCACGACGCTGCGGCACGCCACCGGCGAGATGGTGCACGTCGCCGTGCTGGACGGTCTCGAGGTGGTCTACGTCGAGCGGCTCGAGAGCCACAACATGCTGCCGATCTTCCGGCGGGTCGGGCACCGGCTGCCGGCCACCAGGACGTCCTCGGGGAAAGTGCTGCTGGCGGCGCTCCCAGCCGCGGAGCTGGAGCTGCGGCTCACCGACTGGCACCCGGTCCCGGTCACGAGCCGCACGATCCTGGACCGGGACCGGCTCCTGGCCGAGCTCGCCGACGTCGCCGCGCGCGGGTGGGCGGTCAACGACGAGGAGGGCCACGCCGGGGTGGTCTCGGTCGGTGCGCCGATCCGCGGCTGGGACGGTGAGGTGCTCGCGGCGATGAGCGTCGTGGGGGAGGCCAGCCGGATGCGCGGCCCCGCGATGCGTCACACCACCGCGCTGCTGCTGGAGTCGGCGGCCGCGGTGTCCCGCCGGCTCGGCCACCGCCCCGGGCGCGGGCGCCCGGGGCGGTGACGCTTCAGCAGTCCGGCCGCTGGGGTCCGCGCCGCCGCGCGGCGATCCCCGCTAGGACGCGACGCGGTACAGCCGCAACCGGCTCGGCACGCCCTTGAGCTCGTGCTCGCCGAGGTCCTCGAAGACCAGCCCGCTGCCGGTGACGAGCTCCTTGACGGTCGAGGACACCACGACCTCGTCGGCACCGGCGCTGGCCGCGACCCGGGCGCCGATGTGCACGGCGATCCCTCCCGTCTGGCCGCCCCTCGTCTCGATCTCGCCCGTGTGCAGGCCGGCCCGTACCCGGAGCCCGAGCGGCTGCAGCGCCTCGGTGATCGCCTGGGCGCAGAGCACCGCCCTGGCCGGACCGTCGAACGTCGCCAGGAAGCTGTCCCCGGCCGTGTCGACGACGCGGCCGCGGAACCGGGCGATCAGCGCGCGGACCTTCTCGTCGTGCTGGGCCAGCAGCTGTCGCCACTGCCGGTCGCCGAGCTCGCTCGCCCGCTGCGTCGAGTCGACGATGTCGGTGAACAGCACGGTGGACAGGACCCGGTCGAACACGGCTTCCTCGTCCTGCACGGAGTCCAGGAACTCGTCCAGGAACGGCAGCACGTCCGCGGGGTCGTGGTCCGCGCGCGGGGTCTGCGCGAACCGGGCTCCCGCGATGCTGTCGGCCAGGTGCCGGCCCTCGGCCGTGCTGACCATGCGGCTCAGCCCGGGCTGGACGACCAGCGTCGGGCACTGGATGGCCGGGAGCAGGTGGCGTACGTCCAGGTCCCGCCCCATCAGCTCCACGGTCAGGGCGGCCCCCGGGCTCAACGACTGCCGGGTCAGCCGGCCGTAACCGCGGACGAACTCCCGGTCACGGGACTTGGACGGGAACAGCCAGTCCGCCACCCGCTGGATGAAGTCCGGCGTGCCCCACTGCGCCTCGATGGTGGACAGCCACTGGTCCCACTCGCTGTCGCGCCATCCGAACGGGTAGTCCGGCGCCCAGCGACCGCGCACCTGGGCCGACCAGGTCACCAGCGCCGAGACCCGTTCCGGGTACGTGGCCGCGAACAGCAGAGCCTGCGCGACCGAGTCCTCCTGGACGTACAGCACCGCGCGCTCGGAGCCGGCGGCGTCCATCACCGCGCGGATGTCGTCCATCCGCGCGTCCAGCGACGGGATCGCGTCGGCGTTGACCCCGTCGGAGAGCCCGGTCCCGCGCCGGTCGAACAACAGCAGCCGCGCTCGGGTGCTCAGGCCGCGCAGCAGGCGCGCGGCCGGCGGCCACTCCCAGACCAGCTCCACGTTCGACATGAAGCTGGACAGGATCGCCACTACGTCCACCGGCCCGTCGCCGACCACCTGGTAGGCGATGTGGACGCCGTCTGTCGTCTCGGCGTACCGGGTGCGCGGGATCTCCACCGCGTCCCGGGTGCGCGGCCTGGACCACCGGGGGGCGGCGGTGGTCTCCGGCCGCAGTCGTGTGACCGGGCTCACACGGGCCTGGATCAGCTCCGCGCCGGCTGCTAGCGCGGCGCCCGAGGGGTGGCGCCTGCTGTTCTCGTTCGTCCGCATGCCCGGGACCAACGCGGCCGGTCCACGCCTTGTTCACCGCCGTCCACGATGTGGACAGACCTGGCGGGTTCAGTCGCCGGCGGCCCGCAGCTCGGCCGCGCGCCGACGAGCCTCGACCTCGTCGCCGCGGGCCACGTCGGCGGGCACCCCGCCGATGCCCCAGGCCTGCGGCGGGAACTGCGTGATGTACGTCCGCACCCGCTCGACCGGGGTGTCCAGCACCTCGGCGACCAAGGCGGCCACCCGCTCGTGCAGCTCGCGGATCAGCTGCGGGTCACGGCCCTCCATGAGGTCGATCCGGACCAGGGGCATGGCGGTCTCCTTCGTCCGTCAGGCGGCGCGAGCCGCGACACCGAGCAGCGAACGAGCCCGGTCGAACGCCGACTCCGGATCCTCGTACAGCACGGGCACGACCTGCATCCCCGCGGCGCGGCCGCCGTCGAGGTTCCACGGCATGTCGTCGAGGAAGACGATCCGTGCCGCCGGCACGCCCAGGGCCTCCACCGCGCCGGCGTACGCGCGCGGGTCGGGCTTGAGCACGCCGGTGACCGAGCCGTCGACGACGACGTCGAACCCGCCGAGCCAGTCCTGGTCGGCCACCCACGCCGCGCCGTGGAACGCCTCGAGGTCGTTGGTGAGCGCGCCGACCGGCAGCCCGGCCGACCGCGCGTCGTGCATCAGCCGCAGCGCACCTTCGCGCAGCCACTCGCCCCTCGGACGCTCGTACATGGCCGTCATCAGGTCGCGGGTGTCCCAGGCCCGGCCGAGCGCGCGGCCGATCGCCGCCGACCGGATCGACCAGTACTCGCGCTCGCCCACCTCGTGGCGCAGCATCTGCTGCCACAGCTCGTCGCGCGGGCTGCCGACGCCGCCGTACGCGCCGACCTCCGCCCGCACCGCCGGCTCGCGCTCGGCGAGCAGCGCGACGAGCTCGACGCCGTGGCGCAGGACGACGCCGCCGAGGTCGAGCAGGAGCGCGGCGGCCGGCGCCTCAGGTGGCGGCATAGCCACGCTCCTCGTACGGGTAGCCGCCGAGCTCGAGCCGGGCCAGCCCGGTCGCCTGCGGCGAGGCGTAGTACGCGCGGATCTCCCGGATGAGTCCGGAGTCCGGGTCGAAGTGGTACCACTCGTCGCCGCGCAGCACCACGCCGAGCGCGCGCTTCTCGTGGGTCCACTCGATCACCGCGCGGTCGGTGTCCGGGTCCGCGATGCAGGTGTCGACGGTCCAGTGCGAGCCCAGGTTGGCCACCGCCCAGGCCCACTTCGCACCGATCGTCGCGCCGCCGCGGAACGGGCCGTCGTACATGTCGGGCGGGAAGTAGTGCACTCCGTCCGCGGTGAAGGAGGCGGCGATCTTCGCCGCGTCACCGGTGTTGCAGGCGTCGAAGTAGTCGCGGATGGTCTGCTCCATCCGCGCTGCCTTGGCGGCCCGCTCGGTGGCTGGCCCACCAGGTTCCGACCCCACGATCGCCAACCTAAGACATGGTCGAGCGGCATCCGGACCGCCGTTCCGGATGGAAGAACGTCGGCCGGCGGGCTGTCCCCCGGAGCGGAACAGCGCGTTGAGGGGACCGGCCAGGCCCCCCGAGCCTGGCCGGCATGACCACGCGACTGCAGGTGCGCTCGATGTGTCTCGAGGCGGACGGCGTGCTCGGGCTCGAGCTGGTCCACCCGGACGGCGCCGAGCTCGACCCCTGGCAGCCGGGGGCGCACATCGACCTGGTCCTCGGCGAAGGGCTGGTCCGGCAGTACTCGCTGTGCGGCGACCCTGCCGACCGGCGCGCCTACCGGGTCGCGGTGCTGCGCGAGCCGGACGGCCGGGGCGGGTCGGCCTGGGTGCACCGCCGGATGCGTCCGGGCGACCTGGTCGAGCTCCGCGGCCTGCGCAACCACTTCGCGCTCGCGGACGCCGAGCGCTACCTGTTCGTGGCCGGCGGCATCGGCATCACGGCACTGCTGCCGATGGTCGAGGAGCTGGCCGCCGCCGGTCGGGCCTACGAGGTCGTCTACTGCGGCCGGTCGCGGGCGGCGCTGGCGTTCCTCGACCGGCTGGCGGTGCACGGTGACCAGGTGCGGGTCGCCGTGTCGGACGAGGGGGGGGCGCGTCGACCTTGCCGGCGTCGTCGGGCCCTACCGGCCGGGCACGGCCGTGTACTGCTGCGGACCCGAACGCATGATCGCGGCCGTCGAGGCGGCGTGCACGCGGTGGCCGGCCGACGCGCTCCGCACGGAACGGTTCGCGGCGCCGGCGCCGACCGTCCTGGACCCGGACGCCGAGAGTGGGTTCGAGGTGTTCCTGGCTCGGACCGGCACCAGCGTCCAGGTGGACTGCGGCACCAGTGTCCTGGACGCGGTGCTGGCGGCCGGCGTCGACGTGCTGACCGACTGCCGCGAGGGGATCTGCGCCTCCTGCCAGACCCCGGTCCTCGAAGGGACCGTGGAGCACCGGGACTTCGTGCTCACCGAGCGGGAGCGCGCGACGAACGCGGTGATGATGCTGTGCGTCTCGCGGGCGAGCTGCCCCCTGGTACTCGACCTGTGACCACGCTCAGGCGAGCAGGAACACCAGGTGGTCGCCGTCCTCGCCGTCCGGCACGAAGCCGCAGTGGGCCAGCACGCGTCGAGAGCCGACGTTGCCGGGCACGACGAACCCGCGCAGCGGGCGCTCGGATACCTGCTCCACGAACAACCGCAACGCCTCGGTGGCGATGCCGCGCCCCCAGTACTGCCGGCCGATCCAGTAGCCCACCTCGCGCGCCTGCGGGGGGCCGAAGCACACGAGGCTGCCGACGACCGCGCCGTCGAGCACGACCGTGCTCTTGACGACCGTCGCGTCGGCCAGCACCCCGGTCCAGTGCGAGAAGTAGGTCGGCCGGTCACGGCTCGGGAAGCCGGCCATCGCGGCGGCGTCCGGGTCGGCCTGGAAGGCGTACAGCGTCTCGAGGTCGGCCTGTGCCGTCGGGCGCAGCTCGAGCACGCTCAGCCACCCGGCTGGGGGCGCCGGCGGTTCTGCTCGAGCCATCCCTCGACCGCCGACGACGCCATGTCATAGGCCTCGGCCCGGCCGAGGAAGTCGGCCGAGCGGTCGGCGAGCGGAGTCTCGACGTCGGTCCCGTCGGCCAGCACCAGGAACACCGCATGCCCGGTCACGCGCAGCCGCGTGCCGAAGAGCCTGGTGGGGCCGGGCACCGAGCGGACGTCGGCGATCGCCGTCCACGACCACACCCTCGTCGACAGCGGGCGCACCACGCGCACGCCGGTGTCGGTCACCCACACCCCGGACAGGTAGGCGCGGATCGCCGCGATGACGAGCACTCCGTAGACGAGGCCGGCGATGACGATGCGCAGGGCCAGCTCGGGGATGGCGGCCGACTGGTAGACCGCGAGCAGCGAGACGACCGTGGCGTACATCAGCAGGGTCAGCAGGAACAGGCAGGCGGCGACCCGGAACGGTCCCGGTCGGTACGGGCGCAGCCAGCGCGTCTGCCGGTACGCCTCGTCCAGCGGCCCGGGCTCCTTCTCCGGCCAGAACTGGTACTTGGGCACCCGCCTAGGATCCCTCATCCGAGCGCCCGCAGCGTCGCTGCGACGAGGGCGGCTCCCACCACGACGACGATGAACGGCGCCCGGAGCAGCAGGGCGACGACTGCGAACGCCACCCCGGCCGCCCTGGCGTCGACGACGAGCGACCGGCCGGCGCCGAAGGTCTGCACGGCGGTGAGGGCGGCCAGCAGCGCGACCGGGAGCAGCAGCGTGACCGCGCGCACGCGTGGCGAGGCCAACAGCCGCTCGGGCACCGACAGCCCCGCCAGCTTGAGCGCGTAGCAGCCGGCCGCGGTCACCAGCACCGCCGCCCAGATCACCAGTCGTCCCCGGTCACGAGGCGTCCAGCGCGGACGACGGCCGGGCCAGGCCGACGGCCACCGCCACCAGGCCGGCGACGAGCACCGGGATGCCGGGGGACAGCACCGGGGTGAGGGCCAGGGCCACGACCGCGGCACCGATCGCGACGGCGCGGGTGGTGCTCGACCCCAGCCGAGGCCAGAGCAGACCCAGGAAGGCCGCCGGCACTGCCGCGTCCAACCCGAACCGGTTCGGGTTGCCGAGCGCGGACGCGCCCAGCGCCCCGACCACCGTGGCGATGTTCCACAGGATGAAGACGGCCAGGCCGGTCGCCCAGAACGCGAGCCGCGCAGCCCGCTCGCGAGGCTGGGCGATGGTCATCGCCGTCGTCTCGTCGATGACCAGGTGAGCGGCGAACAGCCGGCGAACCCCGGAGACCTGCAGGGTCGGCGCCAGCCGCAGGCCGTACAGCGCGTTGCGGAAGCCGAGCATCAGGGCCGTCGCGACACCAGACGCGGCCGCGCCGCCGGCTCCGAGGACCCCGACCAGTGCGAACTGCGAGCCGCCGGTGAACGCCAGCACCGACAGGGTGCACGTCTGCGCCACGGACAGCCCGCTGGTCGTCCCGAGCGCGCCGTACGCGACGCCGTACGTGCCGACCGCGACCCCGACCGCGGACGCGTCGCGCACGACCTCGCGACGCAGCCGGGTCCAGTCGTGCCCGTCCGGGGCGGTGCCGGGGTGGCCGGCTCCGTCATGGGCGGTGCCGCTGCGGGTCGCCCGGCCCGACATTGGCGGTCAGCCACTCCACGAGAGGGCTCATCGCGAGCCAGGCGTCGCGGACCTTGCGGGCGGCGGACGGCTTGCTCATCCAGGCCTGCGGCTGCCAGGAACGGCCGGCGACGACCGACCGGTGCCTGAGCAGCTCGATCCGCGGGTGGTCCGGGTCGATCCCGCGCGGGCGGGTCTTGAGCACGTCCCCGCCGATCTCGAACCCGGCCGCGGCCACCTTGCCCACGATCTGCTCCAGCTCGGCGCCGCCCGGGCCCGCCACGACGTCCCGGTACCGGGCCACCTGCGGGCCGGCCGGGTCGTACCAGCCGCCGGCCACCCGCAGGCCCGCGGCGCTGAGCTGCACGTAGTAGCCCACCGCGTCGGCGGTCTCGACGAAGGCGCCCTGGTGGTCCTTGTAGGGGCGCTTGTCCTTGGCGAACCGGACGTCCCGGTAGGGCCGGAAGAGGGCGCCGGTCCCGAACTCCGGCTCGAGCGTCGGCCAGCAGCTCGGTCAGCGGCTCGCGGACGCACTCGTCGTAGACCGGCTTGTGCGCGGTCCAGTAGGTCTTGGAGTTGTCCGCCTCGAGGCCGTCGTAGAAGTCGAACGCCTCGGCCGGGATCCCGCGGAACGTCATCGTGCGCCCTCCTGCTCGTCCCGGTTCGCCGGGGAGTCGGTCGGTCCGGTGAGGTCGGTGTGCCAGCGGGCCTGGTCGACGAGCACCGCGCCGTCGCCGTCCAGGTCGAGCCGACGGGTCGCCCCGTCGCGAGCCCAGCCGGTCGAGCCAGCCAGGGTGCCGCCGGCCGCGTCCGCGTCGTCCAGCCAGAGGACCGCCCGGACGAACCCGTCGCCACGCAGGTGGTCCACCGCGGCCGCCAGCAGCCGCGACCCGTGCCCTGCCCGACGGCGCGCGGGGGCGACCAGCAGGACCAGCAGCTCGCCGACGACGGCCGGGTTCAGCCCCTCGTCGTCCTCGGCCGGCCCGACGGCCGCGAGCCCCGACGATCTCGGGGCCGGCCATCGCGACCAGCACGTGGTAGCGCCGGCCGGGCGGCTCGGTGATCGACAGCCGCCACCGGTCGACGATCTCGTCGCGGCCGGCGGCCATCGCGGCCAGCGCGTCGTCGGGGACGACGCCGGCGTACCCGGCTCGCCAGCAGTCCAGCTGGATGGCGGCCAGCGCCGGCGCGTCCGGGCTCAGCGCCGGTCGGACACTGACGTCTGCGGTGGCCACGAGTCGGACGCTATCCGGGTGCCGGAGCGGCGAGGCGAGGAGGCCGGGTGTGGCGACGACCCGAGCGCGACGGTGCGACGGACGCCCGGCGCGTCCGCTCCGTCCACGGTCAGAGCCCCCGCACTACGCTGGCCCGACCTTCGAGCCCTCCGGAAGGAGCCCGCCCCGTGACGGACCCGGCCAGCGACCCCACCTCCGAGGCACCCGACCCCGGCGAGGCCGCGATCCGGTTCCGCAGCGACATGACGGTCGAGCTGGTGAAGGCCACGGCCCACGACTCCGACGTCGTCTTCGCCGCGCGCGTGTCGACCGCGGGTGAGCAGTCGCTCCTCGACGTCGACGCCGACGGCAGCCGCAACAAGGGCCTGATCGGCTTCCTGATGCGAGAAAGACACGGGAGTCCCTTCGAGCACAACTCGATGACGTTCTACGTGCAGGCGCCGATCTTCGTGTTCCGGGAGTTCATGCGGCACCGGATCGCGTCGTACAACGAGGAGTCCGGCCGGTACCGCCAGCTCGACCCGGTCTTCTACGTGCCCGGGCCCGGAGCGTCGGCTGGTGCAGCAGGGCAAGCCGGGCGCGTACGAGTTCGTCGAGGGCACCCCCGAGCAGTACGACACAGTCGTCGAGCAGACCGAGGACGCGTGCACCGCAGGCGTACCGCGCGTACCTGCGGATGCTCGACGCCGGGGTGGCCAGGGAGGTGGCCCGCGGGGTGCTGCCGGTGGCCACGTACTCCTCGATGTACGTGACCCTGAACGCCCGGTCGCTGATGAACTTCCTGTCCCTGCGGACCAAGCGGGAGGGCTCGCACTTCCCGTCGTACCCGCAGCGGGAGATCGAGATGGTGGCCGAGCTGATGGAGACGGAGTGGGCCCGCCTGATGCCGGTGACCCACGCGGCGTTCGAGGCCGCCGGGCGCGTCTCGCCGTGACGGACCCGGTGCGGGCCCGCGAACGCGGGTAACCTCGTCCCATGCCTGCGACCGCCGCCCGAACCGATCCCCAGGCTCCGTTCGGCCGGGTGCTCACGGCGATGGTCACCCCGTTCCGGCCCGACGGCGGCCTCGACCTGGACGGCGTGCAGCGGCTGGCCACCCACCTGGTCGACGCCGGGCAACGACGGGCTGGTGGTCTCCGGCACCACCGGCGAGTCGCCGACGACCAGCGACGCCGAGAAGGACGCGGTCCTGCGGGCCACGCTCGAGGCGGTGGGGGACCGGGCCGTCGTGGTCGCCGGCGCCGGCACCAACGACACCCGGCACTCGATCGAGCTGGCCCAGGCCGCGGAGAAGGCCGGGGCCGCACGCGGTCCTGCTGGTCACGCCCTACTACAACAAGCCGCCGCAGACCGGCCTGATCGCAGCACTTCACCGCGATCGCCGACGGCGATCGGGCTGCCGGTGATGCTCTACGACATCCCGCACCGGACCGGCGTGCGCGATCGAGACCGAGACGCTCGTGCGGCTGGCCGAGCACCCGCGGATCGTGGCGGTCAAGGACGCCAAGGGCGACCTGCCGGCGGCGTCCGCGGTGATGTCGCGCAGCGACCTCGTCTTCTACTCCGGCGACGACGTGCTGACCCTGCCGTTGCTGTCCGTCGGCGCGGCCGGGGTCGTCGGCGTCGCCACCCATGTCGCCACGCCGCGGATCGCGGCGATGGTGCAGGCGTACCTCGCCGGCGACGTCGCTCGGGCCACCGAGCTGCACCACGAGCTGTTGCCGGTGTTCACCGGCATCTTCCGCACCCAAGGGGCGATCTTGACGAAGGCCGCGTTGAACCACCTCGGCCTGCCGGCCGGCCCGATGCGGCTGCCGCTGCCGGACGCCACGCCCGAGCAGGTCGCCCAGCTCGTCCGTGACCTGGCCGCGGGCCGGGTCGACGGGTTCGCCGCATGACCCACCCGGCCGTCAGCCTCGAACGCACCGCCCCCGCTCGCCGACGGGGACCGTCGCGCGTCGTCGCGCTCGGCGGGCTGGGCGAGGTCGGCCGCAACATGACCGTCTTCGAGTACGACGGCCGGCTGCTGATCGTCGACTGCGGGGTGCTCTTCCCCGAGGACAACCAGCCGGGCGTCGACCTGGTGCTGCCGGACTTCGAGTACATCCGGGACCGGCTCGACGACATCGACGCGATCGTCCTGACCCACGCGCACGAGGACCACATCGGCGGCGGTGCCGTACCTGCTGCGCGAGCGGCGCGACATCCCGCTGGTCGGCTCCCGGCTGACCCTCGCGATGGTCGAGGCGAAGCTGCGCGAGCACCGGATCAAGCCGCTGCAGCTGGAGGTGCGCGAGGGCCAGGTCGAGCGGCTCGGTGCCGTTCGAGGCGGAGTTCGTCGCGGTGAACCACTCGATCCCGGACGCGCTCGCGGTCGCGCTGCGCGCCCCGTCCGGACAGCTGATCCTGCACACCGGCGACTTCAAGATGGACCAGCTCCCGCTGGACGGCCGGATCACCGACCTGCGCGCGTTCGCCCGGCTCGGCGAGGAGGGCGTCGACCTGTTCCTGGTCGACTCGACCAACGCCGAGGTGCCGGGCTTCGTCCCGGCCGAGCGCTCCATCGAGCCGGTGATCGACGCGGTCTTCACCAACGCCGAGCGCCGGGTGATCGCCGCCTGCTTCGCCTCGCACGTGCACCGCGTGCAGCAGATCCTCGACGTGGCCGCGCTGCACGAGCGCAAGGTCGCCTTCATCGGTCGCTCGATGGTGCGCAACATGGGCGTCGCCCGCGACCTCGGCTACCTGACGATCCCGGCCGGCCTGGTCGTGTCGGTCGACGAGGTGGACCTGCTGCGCGACGAGGAGGTCGTGCTCGTCTGCACCGGCTCGCAGGGCGAGCCGATGGCGGCGCTGTCCCGGATGGCCAACAACGACCACCCGATCAAGGTGGGCGAGGGCGACACGGTGCTGCTGGCCTCGTCGCTGATCCCGGGCAACGAGAACGCCGTGTTCCGCGTCATCAACGGCCTGTCGCGGCTCGGCGCGCACGTCGTGCACAAGGGCAACGCGCTCGTGCACGTGTCCGGGCACGCGGCCGAGGGCGAGCTGACGTACTGCTACAACATCGTCCGGCCGCGCAACGTGATGCCGGTGCACGGGGAGTGGCGGCACCAGCGGGCCAACCGGGACATCGCCGTGCGCACCGGGGTGCCGAGCGAGCGGGTCGTGATGGCGGACAACGGCTCGGTGGTCGACCTGGTCGACGGCATCGCCTCGATCGTCGGTTCGGTGCCGTGCGGCTTCGTGTACGTGGACGGCAGCTCGGTCGGCGACGTCACCGAGACCTCGCTCAAGGACCGTCGCATCCTGGGGTCGGAGGGCTTCATCTCCGTGGTCGCGGTCGTGGACCTCACCGACGGCAAGGTGGTCGGCGGCCCGGACATCCACGCGCGCGGTTTCGCCGAGGACGACGTCGGTGTTCGCGGAGGTGCGCCCGCGGATCGCCGCGGCCCTCGAGGACGCGCTGCGCGAGGGCACCACCGACACCTTCGAGCTGCAGCGGATCATGCGCCGCGCGATCGGCCGCTGGGTCAGCGACACCCACCGCCGCCGCCCGATGATCATCCCCGTGGTCGTCGAGGTCTGACCTCGCGCTCCCGGTCTCCGACCTGGTGGGATCAACCCGGGTGGGCTGCTCGGCGTGGGACGCGAGGGATCAGTGGGGTGCGTGGGTAGCCTGCGAGCATGGCCACCCGTACCCCTGCTGCGACCCGCTCCGCTCCGCGCTCCGGCTCGCGGACCGGCTCGCGGTCGGCGTCGGCCAGGTCCGGCGGCCGGCGACGGCCCGGCGTCCGGCCGGCCGTCCCGCTCGAAGTCCTCGAGGGCATCGAGGGCATCGAGGGCGCAGCGTCGCCGCCGCCGCGGCGGTCCGGGGCCGCTGCGTCGACTGCTCCGGGCCCTCGGCCGCGGGCTGCGCGGGCTGTGGCTGGCGGTCGCGCACGCGATCGGCGGCACCACCCGGCGGGTGGGCCGTGGGGCGCGCGAGGGGGCCGCGGCGATCGACCCGGCGCAGCGCCGCGACGGCTTCGGGCTGCTGCTGATCGGGCTCGCCGCTGCTCGCCGCCGCCGTCGACCTGGTGGCACCTGTCCGGGCCGGTGGGCGGCACCGTCCGCGCGGTCGCGCAGGGGGCGTTCG
The DNA here is from genome assembly GCA_963711005.1 of uncultured Actinomycetota bacterium. Lineage (GTDB taxonomy): Bacteria > Actinomycetota > Actinomycetes > Prado026 > Prado026 > CAVQCJ01. The sequence goes on from CAVQCJ010000004.1 coordinate 612,473, forward strand.
GCTCGCTGGCGTGGTCGGTCCCGTTCCTGCTCGCGGCCTGGGCCTGGCGGGTGCTGCGGCACCCCGAGCGCAACGCCCCCGGCGGGCGGGTGGTGGTCGGCTGGACGGCCGTGCTGCTGGGCGTCCTCGGCGTCGTGCACGTCGCGCACGGCACGCCGCAGCCGGGCAGCGCCGCCGCGATGCGCGCCGCCGGCGGATGGCTCGGCTGGATCGCCTCCGCGCCGCTGGTCGCCGGCGTCACGGCGTACGTCGCGGTGCCGCTGCTGCTGCTGCTCGTCGGCTTCGGCGTCCTGGTGCTGACCGCGACACCGCTGCACGCCGTGCCCGAGCGGCTGCGCACGCTCGAGGCCCGCCTGCTGCGCCGCCCGATGGAGGCGCTCGCCGAGCCGCCCGACCTGCTGGACCTCACCGACGACGCAGCGGCGCAGGCGCCGCGCCGCCGTTCCGTCGCAGGCGCGGCCGCCGTCGGCAGGGGTCGATGCAGGCCGACCGACGACGCCGACGGAGCGTCGACGACCGAGCCGTACGAGACTCCGGTGCTGGGCTCGTTCCCGCCGGACCAGGTGGACACGATCGTGCTGACCCGCCCCGGCGCGGGCGCGGCCGGCGCGGCGGTCCCGTCCACGTCGCCGCATCCGGCCGGCTCGCCGCTGGTCGCCCCCGGCGCATCGGCACCACCGCCGCCGTCGGTGCCGATCCCGGCCCGGGTCGAGCAGCTCGCCCTGTCCGGGGACATCACCTACCACCTGCCCAAGCCGGAGCTGTTGCGTCCCGGCGCGCAGCACCGGGCCCGCACCAAGGCCAACGACTCCGTCGTCGAGGCCCTGACCCGCGTGCTCGACCAGTTCGACATCGACGCGCAGGTGACCGGCTTCAGCCGCGGCCCGACGGTCACCAGGTACGAGGTCGAGCTCGGTCCCGGCCGTCAAGGTCGAGCGGGTCACCGCGCTGAGCAAGAACATCGCGTACGCGGTGGCCAGCGCCGACGTGCGGATCCTGAGCCCGATCCCGGGCAAGTCCGCGATCGGCATCGAGATCCCCAACGCCGACCGCGAGATCGTCAGCCTGGGCGACACGCTGCGCTCGGCGGTGGCCGTCGCCGACCACCACCCGATGATGGTCGGGCTCGGCAAGGACGTCGAGGGCGGCTACGTCGTCGCCAACCTCGCGAAGATGCCGCACATCCTCGTCGCCGGGGCCACCGGCGCCGGCAAGTCCAGCTGCATCAACTCGCTGATCGTGTCGGTGCTGACCAGGGCCACGCCCGGACGAGGTCCGGCTGATCCTGGTCGACCCCAAGCGCGTCGAGCTGACGGCGTACGAAGGCATCCCGCACCTGATCACGCCGATCATCACGCACCCGAAGAAGGCGGCCGAGGCGCTGCAGTGGGTGGTCCGCGAGATGGACCAGCGCTACGACGACCTCGCGGCGTCGGGCTTCCGGCACATCGACGACTTCAACAAGGCGGTGCGGACCGGCCGGCTGCAGCCGCTGCCCGGCAGCGAGCGGGTGCTGCAGCCGTACCCGTACCTGCTGGTGATCGTCGACGAGCTCGCCGACCTGATGATGGTCGCCCCACGCGACGTCGAGGACGCGATCGTGCGGATCACCCAGCTCGCGCGGGCGGCCGGCATCCACCTCGTGCTGGCCACGCAGCGGCCCAGCGTCGACGTCGTGACCGGGCTGATCAAGGCGAACGTCCCGTCCCGGCTGGCGTTCGCGACCAGCAGCCTGGCCGACAGCCGGGTGATCCTGGACCAGCCCGGCGCCGAGAAGCTCGTCGGGCAGGGCGACGCGCTCTTCCTGCCGATGGGGGCCAGCAAGCCGATGCGGATCCAGGGCGCCTGGGTCGGCGAGTCCGAGATCCACGCGGTGGTCGAGCACTGCAAGGCGCAGCTGCAGCCGACCTACCGCGAGGACGTGACGGTGGCAGCGACCTCGCGCAAGGAGATCGACGAGGACATCGGCGACGACCTCGACGTGCTGTGCCAGGCCGCCGAGCTCGTCGTGAGCACCCAGTTCGGGTCGACGTCGATGCTGCAGCGCAAGCTCCGGGTCGGGTTCGCCAAGGCCGGCCGGCTGATGGACCTGATGGAGAGCCGCGGCATCGTCGGGCCGTCGGAGGGGTCCAAGGCCCGCGAGGTGCTGGTGCAGCCCGACGAGCTGGACAGCGTGCTGGCCCTGCTCCGCGGGGGCGAGTAGCCGCCCCGACCTGGGCCGGACCAAGATCACCGGCTCGGGCGATCAGGTTTGACGGCGCGGCCCGCGGCGTAGCATGACGGCGTCAGAGCGGCGCATCCTGCCGGCACGACGGGGCGATGGACCGCAAACGGGTACGAGACGGCCGAGCACACCGGTCTGAGGAGTTCTCCGATGTCCCTGGGCTCCGAGCTGTCGGCGGCCCGCGAGCAGGCGGGCCTGACGCTCGAGGACGCCGCCGACCGGACCCGGATCCGCCGGACCGTGATCGCCAGGATCGAGGCCGACGACTTCAGCCTGTGCGGCGGCGACGTGTACGCCCGCGGGCACATCCGGACGCTGGCCAAGGTCGCCGGGATCGACCCGGAACCGCTGGTGGCGGAGTTCGACCGGCTGCACGCACCGCAGGCACCCTCGGCCGCCGAGGTGTTCGAGGCGGACACCTACCGGACCCGGGAGCGGCGCGGCCCGAACTGGACGGCCGCGATGGCCTCGGTGGTCGTGCTGCTGCTCGCGGTCGCCGGCTTCCAGCTGCTGCGCGGCGGCGCCGGGGCGACCAACGCGGGTTCGCCGCCCGCCTCGGCGGTCGGCCGGTCCTCGTCCGCATCCGGGCCGACGAACAGCGAGCCGTCGACGACCACCAGCGCGACCACCAGTCCGACCACCAGCCCCACGGTGATCGCCCAGGTGCCTCCGAGCGCGCGCGGGGTCACCATGCGGCTGAACATCGTCGGCGGGCGCAGCTGGGTGTCCGTGACCGCCGGCAGCCGGAAGGTGTTCGAAGGGGTGCTGAACGACGGTGCCACCCGGACCTTCTCCGACGCCAAGCAGATCAAGATCATCATCGGCAACGCAGGTGCCGCACACCTCGTCGTGAACGGAGTCGACCTGGGTACGGCCGGGGGAGGCGGGCAGGTCGTCCGGCTCACCTTCGGACCAGGCGACCCGACCGCTCAGGGGTGAGCCGGGCGCTTAGGCTGCCCGGGTGACCACCGCCGCTCCCGACCGCCGTTCGGTCGCGCTGCTCACGCTGGGGTGCGCCCGCAACGAGGTGGACTCCGAGGAGCTGGCGGCCCGGCTGGAGCTGGACGGCTGGCACCTCGTCCCGGACGCCGCGGACGCGGACGCGGTGCTGGTGAACACCTGCGGGTTCGTCGAGACGGCCAAGAAGGACTCGATCGACACCCTGCTCGCGGTGGCCGACCTGCGCGAGGGCGGGCGACCGCAGGCCGTGGTCGCGGTGGGCTGCCTGGCGGAGCGGTACGGGGCCCAGCTGGCCGAGGCGCTGCCAGAGGCGGACGCGGTGCTCGGGTTCGACGACTACACCAGGATCGGCGAGCGGCTGCGCGCCGTCCTGGCCGGTGAGGCCCCGCCCCCGCACCAGCCGACCGACCGCAGGAGGTTGCTGCCGATCACGCCGACCGAGCGTCCCGCCGTCGCGTCCAGCGCCGCCGTGTCGCTGCCGGGGCACGCCTCTCCGGCAGTGCCGGACGGGCTTGCGGCGGGGCCCAGGCTGATGCGCCGCCGGCTGGACGACGGCCCGGCGGCACCGCTCAAGCTGGCCTCCGGCTGCGACCGCCGGTGCTCCTTCTGCGCGATCCCCTCGTTCCGCGGCGCGTTCGTCTCCCGGCCACCGCAGGACGTGCTCGGCGAGGCCGGGTGGCTGGCCGACCAGGGTGTCCGCGAGCTGGTCCTCGTCAGCGAGAACTCCACCTCGTACGGCAAGGACCTCGGCGACCCGCGCGCGCTGGACCGGCTGCTACCCGAGCTGGCCGGGCTGGCCGGGGTGGAGCGGGTCCGGGTCTCGTACCTGCAGCCGGCCGAGACCAGGCCCGACCTGCTGCAGGTGATGGCGACGACGCCGGGGGTCGCGGACTACTTCGACCTGTCCTTCCAGCACGCGAGCCCCGCCGTGCTCCGCCGGATGCGCCGCTTCGGCGGCACCGACCTGTTCCTCGACCTGCTCGGGCAGGTGCGCGCACTCGCGCCGGCCGCCGGGGTGCGGTCCAACGTCATCGTCGGCTTCCCGGGCGAGACCGAGGCGGACCTCGCCGAGCTGGAGCGGTTCCTGCAGCTCGCCCGGCTCGACGTGGTCGGGGTCTTCGGGTACTCGGCGGAGGACGGCACCGAGGCGGCCGGCCTGGACGGCGCACTCGACCCGGATGTCGTCGCGGAGCGGGTCGAGCGGGTGACCAGGCTCGCCGAGGAGCTCACGACGCAGCGGGCCGAGGACCGCATCGGCGAGCCGGTAACCGTGCTCGTCGAGGGCGTGGCCGAGGACGGTGCCGCCGAGGGCCGGGCGGCGCACCAGGGTCCGGAGGTGGACGGCACGACCCGACTGGTCGGCGGCGGCTGGGCGGTGGGCTCGCTGGTACCGGCTGTCGTGGTCGGCTCGGAAGGGGTCGACCTGCTGGCGCGCGCGGTCCTCGAGCCGGGCGAGGCCGGGTGAGGCCGGCCCTGCCGGACCACCTCGGCGACCCGGTCCAGACCGTCTCGGTGGTCAACATCGCCAACGCGCTGACGGTGCTGCGGCTGCTGCTCGTCCCCGTCTTCGCGGTCGCGCTCTTCCACGACGGCGGGGACAGCGCCACCTGGCGCTGGATCGCCTGGGGGATCTTCGCGGTCGCCTCGTGCACCGACCTGGTCGACGGCGAGCTGGCCAGGCGCCGGGGGATCGTCACCTCGTTCGGGAAGATCGCCGACCCGATCGCGGACAAGGCGTTGATGGGCACGGCGCTGGTCGGGCTCTCGATCCTGGGCGAGCTGCCCTGGTGGGTGACCGTGGTCGTCCTGGTGCGGGAGGTCGGGGTGACGCTGTTGCGGTTCTGGGTGATCCGGCGCGGCGTGATCCCCGCGTCGCGCGGTGGGAAGGTCAAGACCCTGCTGCAGGCCGTCGCCATCGGGCTGTACATCCTGCCGTTGACCGGCTGGCTGCGGACGCTGTCGGCCGTGATCCTCGCGGCCGCCGTCGTGCTCACCCTCGTGACCGGCGTCGACTACGTGGCCCGCGCGCTGGCGCTGCGCCGCTCCGGTCCGGTCGCCGAGCAGGCCGGGGGCTGAAGCGTGCGGGTCGCAGTGGTCGCGGTCGGCGACGAGCTGCTGCTGGGCGACATCGTCAACGGCAACCTTGCCTGGACCGGTCGCACCCTCGCAGACGCCGGACTGGACGTCGTCCGAGCCTTCGAGGTGGGCGACGACGTGGACGCCATGGTCGACGTGCTGCGCGCCGCACTGGCGGCGGCTGAGGCCGTGATCGTGACCGGCGGGCTGGGCCCCACGTCGGACGACCGGACCAGGGCCGCCCTCGCGGCGCTCGCGGGGGTGCCGCTGCACCCCGACCCGGAGCTGCTGGCGGGGCTGGAGCGCTGGTACCGCGAGCGTGGCCGGACGAAGCCGGCCACCGTCGACGTGCAGGCGGAGCGCCCGGAGGGCGCTCGTGCTCTGGCCAACCGGGTGGGCACGGCACCGGGACTCGCACTGCAGGTCGGCGACCGCTGGGTGTTCGCGGTGCCGGGCGTCCCGGCCGAGATGCGTCCGATGGTGACCGACGAGATCGTGCCGCAGCTGCGGGTCGCCGCCGGGTCTCCGCCGGCGTTGGTCACGCTGCAGCTGCGCGTGGCTGTCGTCGGTGAGTCACTGGTCGCCCAGCGCCTCGAGCCGGTCGAGGCGCAGCTTCCGGCCGGCGTACGGATGGCGTACCTCGCTTCCCCCGGTGAGGTCCGCGTGCGGTTCACCGGGACGAGCACCGCACGCCTGGCGCAGGTCCGCGACCGGGCCGGCGCGCTGCTCGGCGCGGCCGTCAGCGGCGAGGGCGAGGAGACCCTGGCGGCGTCCGTCCTGCGCGCGCTGGTCGAGCGCTCGGCGACGCTGGCCGTCGCTGAGTCCCTCACTGGTGGCCGGATCCTGTCCACTCTCGTCGACGTGCCCGGTGCCTCCGGCGCGCTGCTCGGGGGCGTCGTGGCGTACGCGACGGATCTCAAGGCTGCACTGGTGGGTGTCCCCACCGACCTGCTGGCCCGTTCCGGCGCGGTTCATCCGGACGTCGCGGTGGCGATGGCGGCCGGGGTCCGGGAGCGGACCGGCGCGACCTGGGGCCTGGCGAGCACGGGCGTCGCCGGGCCGGACCCGCAGGACGGGCTCCCGCCCGGGACGGCGTTCGTCGCCGTGGAACCCGGCGGCCCCGTCCGGGCGCTGAACCTGCGTGGCGACCGGGCGATCGTCCGGCACCTGACGACGGTGCACGCGCTCGACCTGCTCCGCCGGCGGGTGCTGGGCCTGCCGACGGGCCAGGAGGAGCTGTGGTGATGCTGGAACAGCCCTCGCGATTACAGTGTTACGTGTGCCATGCGGGTGATGTGGACGGTGGCCTCCGGTGCCGTGACGGCGCCGGGGGGTACGGTTGGTGACCTGACCGAGAGGAGGGGGTGACCGATGGTTCTGCTTCGACGGCTCCTGGGTGACGAGCTGCGCCGCCAGCGGCTGCACCAGCAGCGCACCCTCCGCGAGGTCTCCTCGGCGGCCCGGGTCTCCCTCGGTTATCTCTCCGAGGTCGAGCGGGGTCAGAAGGAGGCCAGCAGCGAGCTCCTCTCGTCCATCTGCTCTGCGCTGGAAGTGCCCCTGTCGGTGGTGCTCCGCGGGGTGAGCGCCGAGCTGGCGGTCGCCGAGCGCGGCACCGGCCAGCTCGCGGTCGCTCCCGATCCGGTCACGGCCGACATCGCCCCGGCCGAGCTCGCCCCCGCGGACGCCGACGTCGTCGCCTCCGCGGCCTGACCCGCGCGCCGGTCGCGCGTCTCCCGGACGTTGTCGTGTCCGCCCCCGTACCAGCTGCTGCCGGATCCGGACTGCACTCGCGCGCGGGGAACTCGATGGCGCGCACCCGCGCCGGTCTCCTCGACGGCGCGCTGTCCGTGGTCGAGCGTGACGGCCTGCACCGGGTGACCATGTCGGCCGTCGCCAACCGCTCGGGCGTCGCGAAGGCCACGCTGTACAACCACTTCCGGACCAAGGAAGACGTGCTGCGCGCGCTGGTCGAGCGCGAGATCGGGCTCATGGCCGACGACGCCGACCAGGCCGCCGCCAAGGTCCGTGCCGCCGGCGCCGACGCGACGGCCGCTGCCGCCGCGGGTCTGGCCCGGGCCGCCGGCATCGCGTCCGAGCACGTCGCCGGTCGCCGGGTGGCCGTCGACGACCCCGGGGCCCTCGCGCCGCTGCTGCGCACCGACGCCGGACCGGGTTGGACGCTGGCCCGCTCCCGACTTCGCGGCCTGCTCGGCGTAGCGGCGGACGACCCGCTGGTGCGGCTGGCAGCCGGCTGGCTCGTGGGACAGCTCTTCGACCCGGCCGACGCGCAGGAGCAGGCCGCCACGGCGACGGTCCTCGCCCGGGCCGCCGGACCGGTCCGCGGGCCCGGAGCCGCGGCGCAGGCTCAGCCCGGGCCCGGGCCGGGCTGACAGGCCGGGCACCAGTAGGTCGACCGCTCGCCGCCGCCCAGGCCCTGCTCGGCCCGTCGCACCGGGGTGCCGCAGCGCCGGCACGGCCGGCCACCGCGCTGGTAGACCCAGTGCTGCTCGCCGCGCCTGGTGTCCCCGGTCGTCGTCTGAGTGGCCCGGTCGAGGTTCGCGGTCATCAGCCGGCGCGCCCGCTCGAGCAGCGCGACCGGGTCCGCCACCTTCGCGGCCGTGGTCCACGGGTCGACGCCGGACAGGAAGAGCGTCTCGGACTTGTACAGGTTGCCGATGCCCGCGACGACGCGCTGGTCCAGCAGCGCCTCCCCGATCGGTCGGTCCGGGTCGGCACCGAGCCGGCGGACCGCCTCGGCAAGGTCCCAGCCGTCGGCCAGCAGGTCCGGCCCGAGGTGGCCGACGAGCGTGTGCTCGTCCCTGCGGGCCACCACCGCCAGGTCGTGGACGCGGTAGCCGACCGCCTGCCAGCTCTCGTTGCCCAGAACGGCCCGGACGGTGTGGCCCGGCCCGCCGGTCCACCGCTGCCCGGCCCGGAACAGGTGCCAGCTGCCGTCCATCCGCAGGTGGCTGTGGACGGTCAGGTCCGGGGCGACCCTGGTCAGCAGATGCTTGCCGACCGCCACCACCGCCTCGACCCGGTGCCCGGCGAGGTCGACCGTCGCGTACGCGGGCACCCGCAGGTCGAACACAGTCAGGTCGCTGCCCGCCAGCGCGGCGTCGAGCGCGCGCGCCGTGCGCCGTACGACGTCTCCTTCGGGCACCGCACCGACCCGGTCAGCCGCGCAGCCGCAGTCCGCGCGGCGTGGCGTGGAAGCCCGCCGCGGCCAGCGCTACCGCGAGCGGCGAGTCGAGCACCGAGCCGCCGTCCGCCCGCTCGACCTGCAGCCGGCCCAGCTGCCCGGCGTGGATGGCCAGCGCCAGGGCGTCGGCAGCCGGCTGCAGCGTGCCTGGGTCGTCCGTGAAGGACAGCAGCGTCCGGCCGCCCCGTTCGACGTAGACCGCGAGCTCGCCGTCGACCAGCACGACGAGAGCACCCGCCTTGCGCCCCGGGCGGTGCCCGGCCGCCGAGGCGCCGCCGTCCACCGCCGCGCTCGGGCGGTCCGGCCAGGGCAGCGCGGCGCCGAACGGGTTGGCCGGGTCGGTCGCTGCCAGCACGAGCGCCGGAGTGGGCTCACGACGGTCCGAGACGGTGGCCCGCAGGCGGTCGACCGCCCCGGGCGCGGCGAACTGGGCGGCGCCCAGCCCCTCGACGACGTACCCGCGCCGGCAGCGCCCGGTGTCCTCGAAGGCGGACAGCACGCGGTAGGCGGCGGCGAAGCCCCCGTCCACGCGTTCGGCGACGACCGCGCCCCGGGTGACGACGCCGTGCCGGTCGAGCAGCGTCTCCGCGATCGCGGCGGCGCGGACGGTCGGGTCCGGCTCGGGGGCCGGGAGCAGGCTCCACCGGCCGGCCATGGCCGGCGGACCGCTGCGCGAGGGCAGTCGCGGCCGGCCGAGCCGGGCGTACCGGCCACGCGGAGCGGTGCGTCTGGCCCGGTGCGCGCCCGACCCTCGGGTCAACGCCCGGAGCGGCGCGAGCGTGTCGTTCGTGAGCCGTCCGGCCCAGACCAGCTCCCAGAGCGCCGCCTCGAGGACGGAGTCGTCCACCACCGTGGACGTCGTCTGCGCCACCCGGTCGGACAGCGACCGGAAGAAGAGCGCGGCGTCGCCGGCGAGCGCTGCCAGGATCCCGTCCTGCAGGTCGGACGGGACGAACGCGTCGTCGACGGGCAGCGTGGTCGGCGCGGTGTCCGCCGGGTGCAGCGACACCCACCCGTCGTCGCCGGGCAACGAGCCGTGCCCCGCCCAGACGACCTCGCCGGCCGCGGTCAGCTCGTCCAGCCAGGCCGGCGTGTAGCCGCGCAGGCGCGCCGGCAGCACCAGCCGCTCCAGCGCCGACGCCGGCACCGCCGCGCCGGCCAGCTGCTCGACCACCCGAAGCAGCCCGTCCGGCCCGGTGAGGGTCGACCCGACGCCCTGCCAGGCCGGCAGGAACCGGGCGAGTCCGACCGGCGGGTACGGGTTCGACCTCCTGCCGCAGCGACGGCGAGCGAGCGTCGCCGGAGCATCCGCAGGACCTCGGCGTCGCACCAGTCGGTGCCGCTGCCGCCCGGCCGCAGCTCGCCCTCGACCAGCCGCCCGGACGCGGCGAACCGGGCGAGCACGGCATGCACGACGGCGACCCCGAGCCCGAAGCGCCGGGCCACGTCGTCCGGCTTGAACGGGCCGTGGGTGCGGGCGTACCGGGAGACCAGGTCGCCGAGCGGGTCGGCCACCACCTCCAGGAACGCCTCCGGCACCCCGACCGGGAGCGGGACGCCGAGCGCGTCGCGGAGCCGGCCGGCGTCCTCGATGGACACCCAGCGCTCCTCGCCCGCGATGCGCACCCGGATCGCCCGCCGGGCCACCTCCAGCTCGTGCAGCGAGTGCGGGGTCGCTCCGCGTTCGATGGCCTCGGCGGTGCTCAGCGGGCCGAGGATGCGCAGCAGGTCGGCGACCGACTCGGCGCCGGTCGCCCGGCGGTCCTCGGTGAGCCGCTGCAGCTCGGCCTCGACCGCCGCCACCGCGGTCTCGTCGAGCAGCTCGCGCAGGTCGGCCTGCCCGAGCAGCTCGGCGAGCAGGGCGGAGTCCAGCGCCAGTGCGGCCGCGCGCCGCTCGGCCAGCGGTGAGTCGCCCTCGTACAGGAACTGCCCGACGTAGCCGAACAGCAGCGAGCGTGCGAACGGCGACGGCTCGGTCGTCTCGACCTCGACGACGCGGACCTTCCGCGAGACGACGTCGCGCATGAGCTGTCGCAGGGCCGGCACGTCGAAGACGTCCTGCAGGACTTCGCGCATCGTCTCCAGCACGACCGGGAACGAGCCGTGCTCGGACGCGACCGACAGCAGCTGTGCCGAACGCTGTCGCTGCTGCCACAGCGGGGTGCGCCGGTTGGGGTCGCGCCGGGGCAGCAGCAGCGCGCGGGCGGCGCACTCGCGGAACCGGGAGGCGAACAGGGCGGAGCCGCCGACCTCGGTCGTCACCAGCGGCTCGACGTCGTCGGGGTCCAGGAGGAGCAGCGAGGTGATCTCGGCGGCGGCCGGCTCGCCGTCGACGGAGGCGTCGGTGTCGGGGAGCCGGAGGACGATGCCGTCGTCGGCGTGCATGGCCTGCACGTCGACGCCGTACCGCTCCCGCAGCCGCGCGGACAGCGCGAGCGCCCACGGTGCGTGCACCTGGCCGCCGAACGGGGAGTGCAGGACCACCCGCCAGTCGCCGAGCTCGTCGCGGAACCGCTCGACCACGATCGTCCGGTCGTCGGGCACGTGCCCGGTCGCGGCCCGCTGCTCGCGCAGGTACGCGAGCAGGTTCGCGCCGGCCCGCGCGTCGAGCCCGGCCGCGGACACGCGCGCGACTGCCTGCTCGTCGCTGAGCCCGCCGACCTCCCGGACGAACGCGCCGACCGCGCGGCCGAGCTCCTCCGGCCGTCCCAGCGCGTCGCCCTTCCAGAACGGGAGCCGGCCGGGCTGCCCCGGGGCGGGGGAGACCAGGACGCGGTCGTGCGTGATGTCCTCGATCCGCCACGACGACGAACCCAGCGTGAAGACGTCGCCGACCCGCGACTCGTACACCATCTCCTCGTCCAGCTCGCCGACCCGGGTGCCGCCGCGACCCTTGCCGTCGGCGCCGCTCGGACCGCCGACCAGGAACACGCCGAACAGGCCGCGGTCGGGGATCGTGCCGCCGCTGGTGACGGCCAGCCGCTGCGCGCCGGGGCGGCCGGTCAGCGTCCCGGCCACGCGGTCCCAGACCAGCCGCGGCCGCAGCTCGGCGAAGGCGTCGCTGGGGTAGCGGCCGGAGAGCATGTCGAGCACCGCGTCGAACGCCGACTGCGGCAGCCCGGCGAACGGCGCCGCCCGGCGCACCAGGGCGAGCAGCTCGTCGACGTCCCACTCGTCCATCGCCACCATCGCCACGACCTGCTGGGCGAGCACGTCGAGCGGGTTGCGCGGGTAGCGCAGCGACTCGATCTGCCCGGCGACCATCCGCTCGGCGACCACCGCGGACTGCACGAGGTCGCCGCGGAACTTGGGGAAGAACACGCCTCGGCTCACCGCGCCGACCTGGTGCCCCGCGCGGCCGACCCGCTGCAGCCCGCTCGCGACCGACGGCGGCGACTCGACCTGGACCACGAGGTCGACCGCGCCCATGTCGATGCCCAGCTCGAGGCTCGACGTGGCGACGACCGCCGGCAGCCGGCCGGCCTTGAGCTCCTCCTCGATCAGCGCGCGCTGCTCCTTGCGAGACCGAGCCGTGGTGGGCCCGCGCGAGCACCGCCTCGGCGCCACGGGACGAGCCGGCCTGCGCCATCAGCTGCGCCGGCGACCCGCCGGCGTCGGCGAGCCCGGCCTCCTCGCCGAGCAGGCGCTCGGCATGGATCTCGTTGAGCCGCGCGCACAGCCGCTCGGCCAGGCGGCGCGAGTTGGCGAACACGATGGTGGAGCGGTGCGCCTCGACCAGGTCGGCGATGCGCTCCTCGACGTGCGGCCAGATCGACAGCCGCTGCGGCTCGCCAGCGGCGGGGCCGCCGAGGTCGCCGGTCGGGGTGCCGAGCTCGGCCATGTCGTCGACCGGGACCACGACCTCGACCTCGATCGTCTTCTGCGACGCCGGCTGCACGACCTCGACGTCCCGGGTCGCGCACAGGAACCGCGCCACCTCGTCCACCGGCCGCACGGTCGCCGACAGCCCGATCCGCTGCGCCGGCCGCGGCAGCAGCCGGTCGAGCCGCTCCAGGCTGAGCGCCAGGTGCGCGCCGCGCTTGGTGCCGGCGACGGCGTGCACCTCGTCGACGATCACCGTGTCGACGCCGCGCAGCGCCTCCCGGGCGGAGGACGTCAGCAGCAGGAACAGCGACTCGGGCGTGGTGATGAGGACGTCCGGCGGCCGGCCGGCGAGGCGGCGGCGTTCGTCGGCCGGGGTGTCGCCGGTCCGCATCCCGACGGTCACGTCGGGGACGGGCTCACCCATCCGGGCCGCGGCCTGCCGGATGCCCGGCGAGCGGCCCGCGCAGGTTGCGCTCCACGTCGACCGCCAGCGCCTTGAGCGGGGAGATGTACAGCACCCGGCACCGGAGCCTGGGGTCGTCGGGGGCGGCCGGCTCGCGATCCGGTCGAGGGACCACAGGAACGCCGCCAGCGTCTTGCCGGAGCCGGTCGGCGCCACCACGAGGGCGTCCCGGCCGCGCTGGACCGCGGACCAGGCCCCGGTCTGGGCGGCGGTGGGCGCGGCGAACGCCCCCTCGAACCACGCGCGGGTGGCCGGGGAGAAGGCGGCGAGCGCCCCGGACGGGTCCGAAGGCGCGGGCTCGGTGAGGCGGAGCGGGTTCGGTGGGCATCGGCGCCCATCCTGCCGCCCCGCGCCGACACCCGGACAGGCAGCACCGTGAGGACTGGGTACCCTCGCGCGGTGCGGCTCACGGAGTTCTGGCAGCGGATGGGCGACGAGCTCGGCGCGTCCTACGCGCCGGTGTGGGCGTCGCTGACCGTGCTCGCCGAGCTGGGCGGCCGGACCGTGGACGAGGCGCTGGCCCAGGGTGAGGAGACCAAGACCGTGTGGCGCGCCGTGGTCGCGCACCTGGGCCTGCCGGCGGCCCGCCGCTGAGCTCGCAGATCCGACGGCGTGTCGGTCTCGTGTTCGAACAGGCGTTCGATCTAGGTTGCTGGTTGTCCACCGGTGGAGCGCGTCCCCACCACCCGTCCACAGCCCGCGCGATCGTTCCGGGAAGTGTCTGCGGCTCGGCCTAGGTTCGAGCCGCTCCGGTTCCTCGGAGCAGTCCGTACCCAGGGTCTCGAGCCCGAGACCCTCGACCACACAGGGGTGGCCCCGCATGGCAGCAGTAGACCGCGACAAGTCCCTCGATGCGGCGCTGGCGCAGATCGAGCGCCAGTTCGGCAAGGGGTCGGTCATGCGACTCGGCGACGAGACCCGCGCGCCGATCGAGGTGATCCCCACCGGGTCGATCGCCCTCGACGTGGCGCTCGGCATCGGCGGCCTGCCCCGCGGGCGGGTGGTCGAGATCTACGGCCCGGAGTCGTCCGGCAAGACGACCGTGGCCCTGCACGCGGTCGCCAGCGCCCAGGCCGCGGGCGGCATCGCGGCCTTCATCGACGCCGAGCACGCGCTCGACCCGGAGTACGCCAAGGCGCTCGGCGTCGACACCGACGCGCTCCTGGTCTCCCAGCCGGACACCGGCGAGCAGGCGCTGGAGATCGCGGACATGCTGGTCCGCTCCGGTGCGCTCGACATCCTCGTCATCGACTCCGTCGCCGCGCTCGTGCCCCGGGCGGAGATCGAGGGCGAGATGGGCGACAGCCACGTCGGGCTGCAGGCCCGGCTGATGTCCCAGGCGCTGCGCAAGATGACCGGCGCGCTGAGCAACACCAACACCACCGCGATCTTCATCAACCAGCTCCGCGAGAAGATCGGTGTGATGTTCGGCAGCCCGGAGACCACCACAGGCGGGAAGGCGCTGAAGTTCTACGCCTCGATCCGGCTCGACGTGCGACGGATCGAGACTCTGAAGGACGGCACCGACGCGGTCGGCAACCGCACCCGCGTCAAGGTGGTCAAGAACAAGGTCGCGCCACCGTTCAAGCAGGCCGAGTTCGACATCATCTACGGCATCGGCATCTCCCGCGAGGGCGGCCTCATCGACATGGGTGTCGAGCACGGCATCGTGCGCAAGAGCGGGGCCTGGTACACCTACGAGGGCGACCAGCTCGGTCAGGGCAAGGAGAACGCGCGGGCGTTCCTGCGCGACAACCCGGACCTGTCCGAGGAGATCGAGAAGCGCATCAAGGAGAAGCTCGGCATCGGTGCCCAGCTCGGCGCCGAGGTCGACCTGACCGTCGTCCCCGTCCCGGTCGACCTCTGACCGGCGGCCGACCGGCCCGCCCGCGATGAGCCGCTTCGCCGACGGCCCCACACCTGGGTCGCCCGCCGACCAGGGTCCGGACGCCGACCCGGTCGAGGTGGCGCGGGCGATCTGCCTGCGCCAGCTCACGGCGGGTCCCCGTTCGCGAGCCCAGCTGGCTCGGGCACTGGCCGGCAAGGGCGTGCCGGACCAGGCGGCGCAGGTCGTGCTGGACAGGTTCACCGAGGTCGGGCTGATCGACGATGCCGCGTTCGCCCAGGCATGGGTCGAGTCCCGGCACCGAGGCCGCGGGCTGAGCAGGCGTGCTCTCGCGCACGAGCTGCGTGCCCGCGGTGTGGAGCCGGCCGACCAGAACACGGCGCTCTCGGTCATCGACGCGGACAGCGAGTCCGCGGCCGCGCGGATGCTGGTGGACCGCAAGCTCCCCGGGACCCGTGGGCTCGACCCCACGGCGCGTACGCGACGGCTGTTCGGGATGCTGGTCCGCAAGGGTTACCCGGGCGGTCTGGCGGTGCGCGTGGTGCGTGAAGCGCTCGCCGCCGACGGGGCTGTCACCGCCGACATCGACCAGACGGACAGATAGTCGGACCGAAGCGGCCGAGTCGCTTGCCGGGTGCCCTCGACGCGCCTAGCCTGCGAAGCGCAGGGCCTTCTGAGCAATCCTTGACGACACCTCCGAAAGACTCTCCCCATCCGGCCGCCGCGGCGGTCGTACCCCAGTACCTGTTCGGGCGCGAGCCCGGCAGGATCAGCGAGAGCCGTGCCTGGGAGCACGGATCTCGGGGCGCGCGTCGGTGTGCCGTCCTGGTCGGTGAGACCTGCGTGGCGTCGGCCTGAGCCGGCGCTACTGCGCCGGGGAGGGAGACGGTCCATGTCGATGGGTGCGGCTGCGGACCTGGTCATCCTCGTCGGGCTCGCTGTGGTCCTGGGCCTCGTGGTCTGGCTGATCGTGCAGCAACGCCGTGCCAAGCACGGACCGGTGGTCCGCTCGCCCGCCCCGCAGAGCGCCGACGGCTCGGTGTCGCCGTCCCCCGTCGAGGTCGAGCCGCTCGCCGCGCTCATCGCGGAGCGGGCCTCGGCGGCCGAGCAGGCCCTCGGTGCGGCCCAGGCGCTGCTCGCCGAGCAGGCGGCGGCCGCCGAACGGAACACGGCCCGGGCCCAGGCCCTCGCGGTCGCCGAGACCGAAGCGGTGGCCGCCCGGGAGGCGGTCCGCGAGCAGCGGCTCGACCTGGACGGCCGGGAACAGCGCCTGTCCGTCCGCGAGCAGCGGGTCGAGGCGGACGCCGCCCGGGTCCAAGGCGACGTGCTGCGTGTCGCCCAGGAGAGCGCCCGCCTGGAGCAGCGCTCGCATGGCCTGGTCGAGCTCGAGACGCGGCTGGTCGCCCGTCAGGCCGCGGTCGACGAGGCGGAGGCCGAGCGGGTCCGCATGCTCGAGCGGGTGGCCGGCCTGACCGCGGACGAGGCGAGGTCAGAGCTGGTCGCGGCGGTCGAGACGCAGGCCAAGCGGGCTGCGGCCGCGAGCGTCCGGGCGATCGAGCGCGAGGCCGAGCGCGAGGCGGACACCCGGGCCCGCCGGATCGTCACGCTGGCGGTCCAGCGGGTCGCGAGCGAGCAGACCGCCGAGTCGGTGGTGACCGTCCTGCACCTGCCCAGCGACGACATGAAGGGCCGCATCATCGGCCGCGAGGGCCGCAACATCCGCGCGTTCGAGGCGATCACCGGCGTGAACCTCATCATCGACGACACCCCCGAGGCGGTCGTCCTGTCGTGCTTCGACCCGGTCCGCCGCGAGATCGGACGGCTGACCCTGGAGTCGCTGGTCCTGGACGGGCGCATCCACCCGCACCGGATCGAGGAGGTCTACGAACGTTCGCAGGGGTAGATCGACCAGGTCTGCCAGCGGGCGGCCGAGGACGCCCTGGTCGAGGTCGGCATCACCGACCTGCACCCGGAGATCGTGACCCTGCTCGGCCGGTTGAAGTTCCGCACCTCGTACGGCCAGAACGTGCTCGGCCACCTGGTCGAGATCGGCGCACATCGCCGGGATGATGGCGGCCGAGCTCGGTCTCGACGTCCAGCTGGTCAAACGCGGCGCGTTCCTGCACGACATCGGCAAGGCGCTCACGCACGAGACCGAGGGCAGCCACGCCGCCATCGGCGCGGACGTGGCGCGGCGTTGCGGCGAGCACGAGGACGTCGTGCACGCGATCGAGGCGCACCACAACGAGATCGAGGTCCGTACTCTGGAGGCGGTGCTGACCCAGGCAGCGGACGCAGTCTCCGGCGGACGGCCGGGAGCGCGGCGCGAGTCGCTGGAGTCGTACGTGAAGCGGCTGCAGAGGCTGGAGGAGATCGCCTCGGCGCACGAGGGCGTCGACAAGGTCTTCGCGATGCAGGCCGGCCGCGAGGTGCGCGTGATGGTGCTGCCCGACCACGTCGACGACATCGGCGCCCAGGTGCTCGCCCGCGACATCGCCAAGCAGGTCGAGGAGGAGCTGACGTACCCGGGGCAGATCAAGGTCACCGTCGTGCGGGAGAGCCGGGCCACCGAGGTCGCCCGCTGAGTCCCGGCCAGCGCGAGCGCCCGGCCGGGAGCGGCTAGCCGGCCTCGAGGCTGCGGACCGCTGCACCCAGGTGCAGCGCCACGCCGGGCGCCAGGTCCGCGGGCAGCTCGCGGATGCCGAACCACGCCGACTGCCCGTCCCGGTCCCGGGGTCCGGAGTGCACCGGCTCGGCCGGGTCCAGCACCACGGCGAACACGTGCTCGATGTGCCGGACCTGCCCGTCCTCGCACTCGACGAGGTCCTGCTGCAGCGCCAGGTGCGGCTCGTCGACCCGGAACCGGGTCAGGCCGGTCTGCTCGCGCACCTGGCGGCGCGCCGCCTCGGCGAGCTGCTCCCCGCCCTCCACGTGGCCGGACACGAGCGTCCAGCGGGGCCGCTCCCGGTCGCGGACGAGCAGCACGTGCCGCCCGGTTGCGTCCAGCACGACCGCCGCCGCGAGCAGATGGGGGAGTCGGGGGCGCACAGCCGGAGCGTACGCGGCATCCGCCCGGCATCCACCCGGCATCGACGCGGCATGCACGCTCCACCTGCGCGGCCCGCCGCAAAGCCGGTGCCGCACGTACTCTGGTGCGCGTCATGGACCTGCAGCGGACGTACCAGGTGCGCACCTTCGGGTGCCAGATGAACGCGCACGACTCCGAACGGCTCAGCGGCGTGCTCGAAGACGCCGGGTACGCACCCGCAGGCGACGGCGACCAGGCCGACGTCGTCGTGTTCAACACCTGCGCGGTGCGGGAGAACGCCGACAACCGTCTGTACGGGAACCTCGGTCACCTCGCGCCGGTCAAGGCGGCCCGCCCGGGGATGCAGATCGCGGTCGGCGGGTGCCTGGCGCAGAAGGACCGCGGCGAGATCACCCGGCGGGCACCGTGGGTCGACGTGGTGTTCGGGACGCACAACCTCGGGATCGCTGCCGGTGCTGCTGGAGCGCGCTCGCGTGCTCGACGAGGCGCAGGTCGAGATCCTGGAGTCGCTCGAGGTCTTCCCGTCGACGCTGCCGACCCGGCGCGAGTCCGCGTACGCCGCCTGGGTCTCGATCTCGGTGGGCTGCAACAACACCTGCACGTTCTGCATCGTGCCCGCGCTGCGCGGGGTCGAGAAGGACCGCCGGCCGGGCGACATCCTCGCCGAGGTCCGAGCGCTGGTCGGCGAGGGCGTGCTCGAGGTCACGCTGCTGGGACAGAACGTCAACTCCTACGGCGTCGAGTTCGGCGACCGGGGCGCGTTCGCGAAGCTGCTGCGCGCGTGCGGCGAGGTGCCGGGGCTGGAGCGGGTGCGCTTCACCTCGCCGCACCCGAAGGACTTCACCGACGACGTGATCGAGGCGATGGCGACGACGGCCAACGTGATGCCCCAGCTGCACATGCCGTTGCAGTCGGGGTCGGACACGGTGCTGCGCCGGATGCGCCGCTCGTACCGGCGCGACCGCTACCTGGGCATCATCGAACGGGTCCGTGCGGCGATGCCCGACGCGGCCATCACCACCGACGTCATCGTCGGCTTCCCCGGCGAGACCGAGGCGGACTTCGAGGAGACGCTGGACGTGGTGCGGCAGGCGCGGTTCGCGGGGGCTTTCACGTTCCAGTACTCGATCCGCCCGGGCACGCCGGCCGCGACGATGGACGAGCAGGTGCCCAAGGCGGTGGTGCAGGAGCGGTACGAGCGGCTCGTGGCCACGCAGGACGACATCTCCTGGGCCCAGAACCGCGCCCAGGTCGGCCGCGTGGTCGAGGTGCTGGTGGCGCGAGGGCGAGGGCCGCAAGGACGGTGCCACGCACCGCCTCTCCGGCCGGGCCGCGGACAACCGGCTCGTGCACGTCGCGCCTTGCGACGCGCGACCCGGCGACGTCGTCACCGCGACGGTGACGTACGCCGCGCCGCACCACCTGGTCGCGGACGGCCCGGTGCCGGCCGTCCGCCGCACCCGCGCCGGCGATGCCTGGCAGGCCCGGACCGCCGCCCCGGAGCCGGCGCCGGCGCCCGCTCCCGTCCTGCTCGGCCTGCCCGCCCGTCGACGTTGAGCAGGACCGTGCCGGGTGTCGTGTTCTGTCCCTGCCCGCCGCTGCTCGTCCCGGCGGTCGCCCAGGGGGCCGCGGCCGAGCTCGCCGGTCTGCGGGCGACCTGTGACAAGGCGGTCGCCGTCCTGGTCGACGGGGCCGACGCCGTCACCGTGGTCGGCCCTGGGCCGCTGGACCGGATCCACGGCGAGGGCGCCGGCGGCACCCTGGCCGGGTTCGGCGTCCCGGTGCGGTCCGGCGGCCCGGGCGCCGCGGACCTCCCGCTGTCGCTGGCCGTCGGCGCCTGGCTGCTCGACCGCGCGCCGGTCCAGGTGCCACGGCGGTACGTCGAGGTGGGCCCGGACGGGTCCGGGCCTGCGGGCCGCTGGCTCGAGGGCTCCGACGCGGTGCTGGTGATGGGGGACGGGACCGCGAGGTTGACCGACCGGGCACCGGGCGGCCCGGAACCCGGGGCTGCGGCCTACGACGACGCGATGGTCGCGGCACTCGGCGCCGGCGACCCGGCGGTGCTCGCCGCCCTGGACCCCGGCCAGGCCCGGACCATGATGGCCGCCGGCGTCCCGGCCTGGCGTGCGGTCGGCGCGGCTCTGGCGGACCTCGGCGGACCGTGGACGGCTCGGCTGCTGGCCCGCGAGGCGCCCTACGGCGTCTCGTACGTCGTCGCCCACTGGCAACGATGACCGACGACCCCGGCCCGACCGCGGTCGCCGTCGTCGGTCCCACCGCCACCGGGAAGTCCGACCTGGCGGTCGCGCTCGCGCTGGAGCTGGGTGGCGAGGTCGTGAACGCCGACTCCATGCAGCTCTACCGCGGGATGGACATCGGCACCGCGAAGCTGACCGGGGACGAACGGCGGGGGGTCCCGCACCACCTGCTGGACGTCCTGGACGTGCGGGACGAAGCCAGCGTCGCGGCCTACCAGCGCGACGCCACCGCTGCGGTCGAGGCGATCCTCGGGCGAGGCCGGGTGCCCGTGCTCGTGGGCGGCTCCGGGCTGTACGTGAGCGCGGTCCTGGACGCGCTCGACTTCCCCGGCACCGACCCGGCGGTGCGCGCCCGGCTGGAGGCCGACCTCGCCGACCTCGGCGCCGCCGCGATGCACGCCCGGCTCGCGGCGGTGGACCCCGCCGCCGCCGCAGCCATCCTGCCGGGGAACGGCCGGCGGATCGTGCGCGCCCTGGAGGTGGTCGAGGTCACCGGCCACCCGTACCGCGCGACGTTTCCGGCGCCCGGCGACCCCGGCGGTCCCGGCAGCGACGGCAGCGGGGGCCCCCGGTGGGTGCGCCTCGGCCTGAGCGGCCCGCGCCCCGCGCTGGACGACCGCATCGCCGACCGGGTCGACCGGATGTGGGCGGCCGGGCTGGTCGACGAGGTCCGCGCGCTCGAGGCGGTCGGCCTGCGCGAGGGGCGTACCGCCGGGCGGGCGCTGGGGTACGCCCAGGTCCTGCGGCTGCTCGACGGGCTGCTCGACGAGCAGCAGGCCAGGTTCGACATCGTCGTGGCCACCCGGCGGTACGTCCGTCGGCAGGAGTCGTGGTTCCGGCGGGACCGGTCCGTGCGCTGGCTGCGCTACGACGACGAGGGGCTGCTCGGCTCGGCGCTCGCCGCTGTCGTCACCGGCGCCCCCTGACCCGGGTCGATGTCCGCGCCGGTCCCGGCGTCCTTGGCGTCCTCGGCGTCCTCGGCCGGGGTGTGCGCGGGGGGCATCGGTTTGCGCCAGGGCAGGTACAGCGCCCAGATCAGCCAGCCGATGCCGCCGATCGGGATCTCGATCAGGTAGGTGAAGAGGCTGAACAGCAGCACCCCGGCGGTCGAGGTCACCGGGTCGCCGCCGAGCGCCACCAGCAGGCCGGCCGAGCCGGTCTCGGCGATCCCGACGCCGCTCGGGGTGGCGACCACGGAGGTGAGCAGCCGGCCGAACGCGTACCCGGCGAAGACCTCCGCGACGCTCAGGTCGCTGCCGACCGCACGCAGGCACAGCCACGCGAGCACCGCCTGCAGCAGCGCGTACGCGACCATGCCCAGGCTCATCTTGAGCGCGCCCTGGCGCATCAGGCCGATGGTCCGGTGCCGCAGCTCGAGCACCGCGCTGTCCCAGTGCACCTCGCGGTGCAGGCGCAGCAGGCGCAGCACCCGGGTGCCCACCACCTCGACGACCGCCGCCACCGACGAGGTGAACCGCTCGCTCGACAGCGCGGCGACCATCGTCGCGACCACGAGCGCGAGCAGGACCGAGGCGATCGCGGAGGCGACGACGAGCCGCTGGTCGGCGATGTCGCCGGTGACGAGCAGGCCCAGCAGCGCGACGAGCGGCAGCGCCAGCTTGGCCATGACGTTCCACAGCCCGGTCACGATGGTCGACAGCGCCACCCGCGAGGGCCGGAACCCCCAGGACGCCGTCATCGCGAAGGTCACGCCGATCCCGACCGCACCACCGAACGGCACCAGGTTCGACACCGCGCTGCCGGACAGGTTCAGCGTCAGCGCCTGCATGTGCGTCAGCCCGGGCAGCGAGCCGCACAGGACGTACGTGTAGGCCCACAGCCCCGCCAGCCAGACCACGACCAGCACCGCGAGCTGCGCACCGCTGAGCGTCGACAGGTGCCGCAGGACCTCGTGGCCGTCGGCCCCGGTGACGCGCGGGAGCACGTACGCGAACAGCAGGCCGACCACCGCGAACGACGCGACGACCTGCAGCACGCGGACGACGATCCGCTGCCCGCGGCTCATCCGGGCTCCCCGGTCCGCAGCGTGCTGAAGATGTCGTCGAGCGGGCGGCCCGGGGCCCGGCCGTGCTCGACGAACCACTCCCGCCCGAAGACGAGCCGGAACAGCGGGGCCGGGATCCGGCCGAACGCCGCGAGCGTGCGGTCCGCGCCGTCCGCCGTGGCCTGGCTCGCGTGCGCCGCCATCGAGACCCGCTTGCGGATGGCGTACGGCCGGACGTCGACCCGGTGGGTGATCGCGGCCCGCGGGCTGTAGGCGCGCTCGAACGAGGTCGGGTCGAACTCCGGCGGGAAGCGGTAGACCCGGCCGACCGCCCGCACGGCCGTCGCCAGCAGGTCGCGGGGGACGGTGGCCTCGAGCACGACCGGGGTGCCGGCCAGCTCGGCCGCCCGGGTGCCGACCCGGTGCACCTGCACGTGGTCGGGGTGGCCGTACCCGCCGGCCGGGTCGTAGATGGTGACCGCGTCCGCGGCCTCCTCGACCAGCAGCTTGGCCAGCCGCCCGGCCGCCTCGTCCACGTCCGCGACGGCGAAGCCGTCCGGGCCGCCCTCGGTGCCGTCCAGCCCGGAGTCGGCGTAGCCCAGCAGCTCGACCCGTGCGCAGCCCAGCGCCGTGGCCGAGCGGCGCAGCTCGGCCAGCCGGCGGTCGGCGAGCGTCTCGTCGCCGGCGAGGAACCCGGTGCCGACCAGCCCTCGGCCCCCGTCGGTCGCGACCACCAGCACCACCCGGTGGCCCTGTGCGGCGGCACGCGCCATCGTCCCGGCGGTGAGCAGCGCCTCGTCGTCCGGGTGCGCGTGGAAGGCGACCAGGGTGTAGGTCACGCGCCCATCGTCCCCTACCGCGGCGCCCAGGTCCCGGACCCCCGCCCGGACGGCGGGTACGGTGCAGCCCGTGCGGATCGTCCACCTGAGCGACTGCTACCTGCCGCGGCTGGGTGGCATCGAGATGCAGGTCCGCGACCTGGCCCGGCGCCAGCTGGCCGCCGGGCACGAGGTGCACGTGATCACCACGACGCCGGCCGCCGCAGGGCAGCGGGGGCCGGCGGACGACGACGGCGTCGACGGCGTGACCGTGCACCGGCTGGCGCTGCCGCTGCCGTACGAGCTGCCGGTCAACCTGCGCGCGAACGCCGGGGTCCGCCGGGTGCTCGGCGAGCACGCCTTCGACGTCGCGCACGTGCACGCCGGCGTCGTGTCCCCGTTCGCCTTCGGGGCGGCCCCGGTCGCCGCCAAGGCCGGGGTCCCGACCGTCGTGACCCTGCACTGTCTATGGGGCTACCTCACGCCGGCGTTCCGGCTGCTCGACAAGCGCGCGCACTGGAGCCGCTGGCCGGTCGTGTTCTCGGCGGTGAGCGACGTCGCCGCGGTGCCGCTGCGCCGGATCGGCGGCCGCGAGATGGAGGTCGAGGTCCTGCCCAACGGCATCGACCCGGCCGAGTGGGCGGTGACCCCGAAGCCGCGCGACCCGGACGACGTGCTCGTGGTCTCGGTCATGCGGCTGGCTCCGCGCAAACGGCCGATGCAGCTGCTGCGCACCCTGCGGGAGGCCCGCGACCTGGTCCCCTCGGCCACCGCCATCCGCGGCCTGGTGATCGGCGAAGGGCCCGAGCGCCGCTCGCTGGAGCGCTACCTGCGCCGGACCGGCATGGACGCCTGGGTCGAGCTGACCGGCCGGCTGGTCCGGGACGAGATCAAGGCCGTGTACGAGCGCGCGGACGTGTTCGTCATGCCCGCGAACCTGGAGTCGTTCGGCATCGCCGCGCTGGAGGCCCGCTGCGCCGGGCTGCCGGTGCTGGCCAAGGCGAACAGCGGCATCCGCGAGTTCGTCTCGGACGAGCGGGAGGGGCTGCTCGCGGCCAACGACGGCGAGCTGGTCAGCGGCCTGGTGCGGCTGCTGCGCTCGCCGGGGCTGCGGAACGGGATCGCCGAGCACAACCGGACCGTGCCCGCCGGTGGTGACCTGGGAGGACGTCCTGCCGCGCACCGAGGCGGTGTACGGCCGCGCCGCCGAGCTGCTCAAGGCCCGTACGCTGGGACGGTGAGCGACGTCGGCTGGCCGTTCGTCAAGGGCCACGGCACCGGGAACGACTTCGTGCTGCTGCCCGACCTCACCGGTTCCCTCGACCTGACGCCGTCGGTGGTCGCGGCGATCTGCGACCGGCGTACCGGGCTGGGCGCGGACGGTGTGATCCGCGTGGTCCCGACCGGCCTGGTCGCGGCCCGGGACGCCGGGGCCCTGCACGAGAGCGGCTCCTCCGAGGCCGAGTGGTTCATGGACTACCGCAACGCCGACGGCTCGGTCGCCGAGATGTGCGGCAACGGCGTGCGGGTGTTCGCGACCTACCTGGTGACCGCCGGGCTGCAGGCCCCCGGGCGCTTCGCCGTCGGCACCAGGGCGGGCCTGCGCGCGGTGCGGGTGCACCACGACGGGCAGGTGACCGTGGGGATGGGACCGGCCCGGATGGACGGGCCGGAGGGCGTCGAGGTGCTGGTCGCCGGGCCGCCGCCGCGCTGGTGCCCGGCCGTCGCCGTCGACGTCGGCAACCCGCACGCTGTGGTCTTCGTCGACGACCTGGCCGAGCCGGGACCGCTGCGCCGGGCGCCCGACGTCCGGCCGCCCGGGGCGTTCCCGGCGGGGGTGAACGTCGAGTTCGCCCGGGTCATCGAGCCCGGGCACGCCGCCATGCGGGTGCACGAACGGGGCGTGGGCGAGACGCAGTCGTGCGGGACCGGGGCGTGCGCGGTGTTCGCGGCCGCGCAGGCCCGTGTCGGCGCATCGGCGCCGGCGCAGTGGACGGTGGACGTGCCCGGCGGGCGCCTGCTGCTGGGCCGGCTCGACGACGGGTCGGTCGAGCTGACCGGACCGGCCGCCCTGGTGGCGTCCGGGACCCTCGACCCAGGCTGGCTGGAGGCGTTGCGCCCGTGACCTGTCCATGAGCGAGCCGACAGTCCCGGAGTCCATCGGGCGGTGGGTGCCGGCGCTCGGCGGCGCCTTCATGATCTCCAGGTACGCCAAGGCCGCTGCCGACGAACAGGGCTTCGCGGGCATCTGGACCTCGTACTTCGCCGGTCGCGCCGGCCTGCTCGGCCCGGTCGACGCCGACGTCGTGACGGCCGCGCTGGCCTTCTACCCGCCCGACGTCGTGCGGGTCGGCTGGGAAGGTGCGCTGGCCACCGTGCCGGACATCCGGGAGTCCGGGCTCCGTTACGCCGCAGCCTGTCACGACTGGGGCCGGGCCCGGCTGTCCGGGGTGGACGGTCTGGGCCGGTTCGCCGATCTCGCGCTCACCGTCGCCAGGCAGGCGGACGTGGCGGGCCTGCAGCTGTTCGCGGCCTGGCGGGCCCTCCCGCCGCCGGCCGACGACGCGGCCCGGGCGGCGCACGCGCTGGAGGTGCTGCGCGAGCACCGCGGCGGGCTGCACGTGGCCGCGGTGCTGGCCGGCGGCCTGACTCCGCTTCAGGCCATCCTGGCGGGACCGGGCGGCGAGGCCAACGCCGCCTTCTTCGGGTGGAAGGGCCCGTTCGAGGACGCCGAGCCGTACCGCGCCGCGCGGGCCGAGATCGAGAAGACGACCGAGGCAGCCGCCGTCCGGGCGTACGAGGTGCTCGACGACACCGAGCTGGCCGAGCTCGCACAGGGCCTGGAAATGATGGCGGTGCACCTCGCGGCGCGTGCGACCCTGGGTGGACCATGAGCCAGCCGGACCCCACGTACCCCGAGTACCCCCAGTACTCCGACCAGCAGGACCTGTCCGACCGCCAGGCCCTGCGTCGTGTCGTCGGCCTGTCCACCGAGCTGCAGGACGTCACCGAGGTCGAGTACCGCCAGCTGCGCCTCGAGCGGGTCGTCCTGGTCGGGGTCTGGACGGAGGGCACGCTGACCGACGCGGAGGCGTCGCTGCGCGAGCTCGCCGCCCTGGCCGAGACGGCCGGTTCTCAGGTCCTCGACGGCCTGGTGCAGCGGCGGGACCGGCCCGACTCGGCCACGTACATCGGCTCGGGCAAGGCCCGCGAGGTCCGCGACGTGGTGCTCTCCACCGGCGCCGACACCGTCATCCTCGACGGCGAGCTGACACCCGGCCAGCTCAACCAGCTCGAGGACGTGGTCAAGGTCAAGGTGATCGACCGGACCGCGCTGATCCTGGACATCTTCGCCCAGCACGCCAAGAGCCGGGAGGGCAAGGCGCAGGTCCAGCTGGCCCAGATGTCGTACATGCTCCCCAGGCTCCGCGGCTGGGGCGAGTCGATGTCCAGGCAGGCCGGCGGCCGGGTCGGCTCGCAGGGCGGCGGCATCGGTACCAGAGGACCCGGCGAGACCAAGATCGAGACGGACCGGCGGCGGATCCGGACCAAGATGGCCCGGCTGCGCCGCGAGCTCGCGACGATGGGTACGGCGCGGGACACGATGCGGGCCGAGCGCCGCCGCGGTCAGGTCCCCTCGGTGGCGATCACCGGCTACACCAACGCGGGCAAGTCCAGCCTGCTGAACCGGCTGACCGGGGCCGGCGTGCTCGTCGAGGACGCGCTGTTCGCCACCCTCGACCCGACCGTGCGCCAGGCCACCGCCCCGGACGGCCGGCAGTACACCCTCACCGACACCGTCGGCTTCGTCCGGCACCTGCCCCACCAGCTGGTCGAGGCGTTCCGCTCGACGCTCGAGGAGGTCGCCCAGGCCGACCTCGTGCTGCACATCGTGGACGCGGCGAACGAGGACCCCGAGGGGCAGATCGCCGCGGTGCGCGAGGTGCTCCGCGAGATCGACGCGGCCGCGGTCCCCGAGATCGTCGTCCTCAACAAGGCCGACGCGGCCGACCCGCTGGTGCTCGCCCGCCTGCTGCGCAACGAGCCGCACAGCGTCGTCGTCTCGGCCCGGACCGGCGACGGGCTGATCGAGCTGCAGGCGGCGATCGAGCAGGACCTGCCGCGGCCGAGCGTGGAGGTCCGGGCGCTCGTCCCGTACGACCAGGGCGCGCTGGTGTCCCGCGCGCACCGGACCGGGGTCGTGCTGACCGAGGAGCACACCGGCGACGGCACGATGCTGCACGCCCGGGTGGGTGCCGCGCTGGCCGCCGAGCTCGAGCGCTTCGCCGTGCCCGTCGGACCCGCCGGGTCCGGCCCGTCCGCCTCGTGACGGAGCCGACCATGGCGAGCGGGCCGAAGCCCGGCCCGGTACCGGGTCCGGCTCGCGAGGCGGTCGACCTGCTGGTGGCGCTGGAGGCCGCGGTCGCCGGGGTCGGCGGCGAGCCGCGCGACGGCCAGCGGACGATGGTCGAGGCGGTCCGGACGGCGATGGAGTCGGGCGAGCACCTGCTCGTGCAGGCCGGCACCGGGACCGGCAAGTCGCTGGCCTACCTCGTTCCCGCGGTGCTGCACGCCGCGGCGGGCAAGCATCCGGTGGTCGTGGCGACCGCCACGATCGCGCTGCAGCGCCAGCTGGTCGAGCGCGACCTGCCCGCTGCTGGCGGACAGCCTCGAGCCGCTGCTCGGACGGCGGCCGGAGTTCGCGATCCTCAAGGGACGCCAGCACTACGCCTGCCTGCTGCGGCTCGCCGAGGGAGCGCCGGACGACGCGCCGGCGCGGACGAGGACGCGCTGTTCGCGCCCGCGCCGACGACCGCGCTGGGCCGGGACGTGCTGCGGATCCGCGCCTGGGCCGACGAGACCCGGACCGGCGACCGCGACGAGCTGGTGCCGGCGCCGGCCGAGCGTGCCTGGCGGGCGTCGTCGGTCACCTCCCACGAGTGCGTCGGGGCGACCCGGTGCGCGCACGGCGGACGCGTGCTTCGCCGAGCTGGCCCGCGAGCGGGCCCGGCGCGCCGACGTCGTGGTCACCAACCACGCGATGCTGGCCATCGACGCGTTCGCCGGCATCCCGTTGCTGCCCGAGCACGACGTCGTCGTCGTGGACGAGGCGCACGAGCTGGTCGACCGGGCCACCGGCGCCGTGACCGACGAGCTGACGGCCGGCGCGGTCGAGCGGGCGGCGCGGCGCATCAGGCGGTACGTGGCGCCGGAGACCCACGACGCGCTGGTCCTCGCCGGTGAGGCGCTCGGCGAAGGCCTGGCCGAGTGCGGGCCCGGCCGGCTCGAGGCGGTGCGCGGGCTGCTGTTCGACGCGCTGGTCGCGGTCCGCGACGTCGGGCACCTGGCGCTGACCGAGACGGCGGGCAAGGACAGGTCCGCGCCGGAGGGCGGCGTCGACCCGGCCAGGACCCAGGCCAGGGCGGCCGTCGAGGAGCTGCACGAGATCGCCGGGCGGGTGGTGGCGGCCGGCCCGTCCGACGTGCTCTGGGCGACGGCCGCGACCGACCGTCGGCCGGCCGTGCTGTACCGCGCGCCGATGTCGGTCGCCGGGCTGCTGCGCGAGCAGCTGTTCGGCCAGGCCACCGTGGTGCTCACCTCGGCGACGCTGGAGCTGGGCGGGTCGTTCGACAGCATCGCCCGCGGCCTCGGCCTGCTCGAGCCGGAAGCGGCGACCGGCGACGACGCGCCGGCATCGGCCGGCCGGGCGGTGCGCTGGACCGGCCTCGACGTCGGCTCACCGTTCGACTACACGCGGCAGGCCATCCTCTACGTCGCGGCGCACCTGCCGCCGCCCGGCCGCGAGGGACTGGCCGAGGCGACCCTGGACGAGCTGGCCGGGCTGGTCGAGGCCGCCGGCGGCCGGACGCTGGGCCTGTTCTCCTCGCAGCGGGCCGCCGTGCAGGCCGCGGAGGCGATGCGGGCGCGCCTGGACGTCGACGTGCTCTGCCAGGGCGACGACGCGACCGCCGAGCTGGTCCGGCGGTTCTCCGCCGAACGCTCGACCTGCCTGTTCGGCACGCTGTCGCTGTGGCAGGGCGTGGACGTCCCCGGCGCCGCGTGCCACCTCGTGGTCATCGACCGGATCCCGTTCCCCCGGCCGGACGACCCGCTGGTCCGCGCGCGCCAGGACGCCGCCGGGCCGGCCGGCTTCATGACGGTCAGCGCCGCGTCGGCCGCACTGCTGCTCGCGCAGGGCTCCGGCCGGCTGATCCGCTCGTCGACGGACCGTGGCGTGGTCGCCGTGCTCGACTCGCGGCTGTCGACAGCCCGGTACGCGGGCTTCCTGCGCCGGTCGCTGCCGCCGTTCTGGCCGACCGAGGACGGCGAGCAGGTCCGGCGCTCGTTGCGGGCGCTCGCCGCGGCCGACTCCGCGACGAATCAGCCGCCGAGCCGGTCGTGCCCGCGTCGTGACCGAAGCGGCCCGGTACGACCCGATCGCGGACTTCTCCGGCCAGGAACGGTGGGTGCACGACCGGCTGGACGAGCTGGGCCTGCAGGCCGCCGGACCGTTCGAGCGCGTGCACGCCAGCCCGTGGGCCACGGCCCTGCTGGTGCCGACCGGAACGGGCCGGCTCTGGTTCAAGGCGCACACGCACCTGCTCGCCCGGGAGGCGCCGGTCACCCGCGTGCTGGCCGCGCTGCGCCCGGCGACCGTGCTCGACGTGCTCGCCTCGGACGACGACCGGTGCTGGCTGCTGACCCGCGACGCCGGCGAGAAGATCCGGAGCCGCATCGTGACCACGGACGACTTGCGGCGGCTGGAGCCGGTGCTCGCGGCCTACGGCGACCTGCAGCGGGCCGCCGCGGACCGGGCCGACGCGCTGCTCGCGGCCGGTGCCCTGGACCGGCGCAGCGAGCTGGTCGGACGGTTGCTCACCGAGGCCCTGCTGGCCGACGAGGGTTCCGGCGGCGCCGGCCAGGTCGAGCCGCTGACCGGGGCCGAACGGGACCGGTTGCTGGCGCGTGTGCCCCTCCTCGATGAGCTGGGCGCGCGCGCCAGATCAGTGGTGAGCGACAGCATCGACCACTGCGACCTGCACGACGGCAACGTGTTCGTCCGCGCCGACGAGGTCCGCATCGGCGACTTCGGAGACTCGTGCGTCGGGTCGCCGTTCGTCTCGCTGGTGGTGCTGCAGCGGGTGCTGACGGACCGTCTCGGGGTGGCGCCGGACGGTCCCCAGATGACGCGGCTGTACCGGGCGGCGCTGGAGCCGTGGACGGGGCCGGCCTCGATGCGCGACCTGGCGGAGGTCGCCACGATGGTGCGTCCGCTGGGGCTGCTCGGCCGAGGGCTGACCTGGCGCACCCTCATCACCGGCATCGACGACCCAGGGATGCACGAGTACGCCGACGGCTGGTCGGCCTACGCGCGCGAGCTGCTCGCGGCCCTGGACACGATCGCCGGCCGCTGACGGCCGGTTCCCGTCAGAGGCTGCGCAGGACCGCGCTGACCCGCCCCAGGATCGTCGCCTCGTCGCCGGGGATCGGGGCGTACGAAGGGTTGTGCGGCATCAGCCACACGTGCCCGTCGCGACGCTTGAACGTCTTCACGGTCGCCTCGCCGTCGATCATCGCGGCGACGATCTCGCCGTTGTCGGCGACCGGCTGACGGCGGACCACGACCCAGTCGCCGTCGCAGATGGCTGCGTCGACCATCGAGTCGCCGACGACCTTGAGCAGGAACAGGTCGCCGTCGCCGACCACCTGGCGGGGGAGCGGGAAGACGTCCTCGACGGCCTGCTCGGCCAGGATCGGACCGCCGGCCGCGATCCGTCCGACCACCGGCACGTAGCTGGGAGCCGGGCGCGCGTCGCCCTCGCCGGTCGGGTCGTACCCGTCGGCCGCGGCCTCCGGGGCCCGCACCTCGATGGCCCGCGGGCGGTTCGGGTCGCGGCGGATGAAGCCCTTGCGCTCGAGCGTGGCCAGCTGGTGCGCCACCGACGAGGGGGACGTCAGCCCCACGGCCTCGCCGATCTCGCGCATCGACGGCGGGTAGCCGCGCTTGCTCGACGGCCGTCGCGGATGACCTCGAGCACCATCCGCTGCCGCGGGGTGAGCCCGGCGGCGTCGGGCGGGCCGTCCGGGATCTCGCGCACAGCCGCTTCGTCGCTCACTGGGACCTCCGCGCTCATCGGGGACCTCGGCGCTGGTCGGAACCGGCTCCGAGCGCCTGTCGGACGGTGGGTGCACGCTAGCGGGGTCGAACAGGTGTTTCAAACAGGTGTTCGAAAACACGCTCGGAGTGTCGTGGACAGCGTCGCCCCGGAGGTGTACAACTCGTACAGGCGTTCGAATCGAACAGGCGTTCGAGCCGGGTTCGGCCCTCGCCCAGCCGTCAGCAGGAGGTCACCGATGGAACCGCAGCAGCCGCCCCGCTCCCGGGTCCGCGCGCACGTCCGCCTCACCCCCCGGGGCCGGGTCGCGGCGCTCGCGTTCTTCCTGCTGCTGGCCTTCGCGGTCCTCACGTCCGTGTCCGCCCTCCACGCGGCCACCCAGGCCGGCAGCGACCGGCCCACGTCCGCCACCAAGTACGTCACCGTCCAGCCCGGTCAGACGCTGTGGCAGATCGCCCTCCGGGTGGCCCCCTCCGACGACCCGCGCGACACGGTGGACCGGATCCGCTCGCTCAACGGCATCGGCGGCACGACGGTCCTGGTCGGCCAGCGGCTCGTCGTCCCCGCCTGACGGCGCGACACGCCGGGCCGGTCCCGGTGATCAAGCTCTGACCTGCGACGACGCGTCCGGGGCGGCCGACACGCCGGAACGCCGGGGGACCCTCTGGACACTGTCGGACCCAGGGTCTACGGTTCCCCCACATCTAGTAGTTACAACCCTGTGATTCATCCACAGATTGTGGTCCTCCGTCCACAAGTGGTCCACACGTTCCCCCCAGACCTGTCCCCAGGTTCCCTCGCCAGGAGGCCCAGCGTGCACTGTCCGTTCTGCCGCTTCGGCGACTCCCGCGTGGTCGACTCGCGGGCCACCGACGACGGCACGGCCATCCGCCGGCGCCGGCAGTGCCCCGACTGCGGCCGACGGTTCACCACGGTCGAGACGGCCAGCCTCACCGTCGTCAAGCGCTCCGGCGCGGCCGAGCCGTTCAGCCGGGCCAAGGTCCTGGCCGGGGTCCGCAAGGCGTGCCAGGGCCGCCCGGTGAGCGAGGACGAGCTGGCGCTGCTCGCCCAGCGGGTCGAGGAGACCGTCCGGGGGTCCGGCTGCGCCGAGATCGAGGCCCACGAGGTGGGCCTGGCCATCCTCGGGCCGCTGCGGGAGCTCGACGAGGTCGCCTACCTGCGCTTCGCGAGCGTCTACCGCGGTTTCGAGTCCATGGCCGACTTCGAGGCCGAGATCGGGCTCCTACGGGCCGAACGAGACGTCGCGGCGCGCTGACGCTCCGCACCAGAACACCCCCCGCCGGGAGGAAGCCCGGCAGCACGGCGAACGTTGACACTGTTGGCATCTTCGAAGGGGACGGCAGGCATATGACCGAGACGGTGAGCGGGGCGAAGACGGGCGACCAGCCTCAGGTGGTCCGGCGTCCCAAGGGCGGCCTCACGATGGAGCGGATCTACACCACGGCCGGGGTGCACCCGTACGACGAGGTGACCTGGGAGCGGCGCGACGTCGTCCAGACCAACTGGAAGACCGGCGAGACCGTCTTCGAGCAGCGTGGGGTGGAGTTCCCGGACTTCTGGTCGGTCAACGCCTCGACCATCGTCACCACCAAGTACTTCCGCGGGGCGGTCGGCACCGACGCCCGCGAGTGGAGCCTGCGCCAGCTCATCGACCGGGTCGTGCTGACCTACACGGCGGCCGGCAAGGAGCACGGTTACTTCGCGACCGACGCGGACGCGGAGGTCTTCGAGCACGAGCTGACCTGGATGCTGCTGCACCAGGTGTTCTCGTTCAACTCGCCGGTCTGGTTCAACGTCGGCACCGAGGCCCCGCAGCAGGTGTCGGCCTGCTTCATCCTGTCCGTCGACGACACGATGGACTCGATCCTCAACTGGTACCGCGAGGAGGGCTTCATCTTCAAGGGCGGCTCGGGGGCCGGCCTGAACCTGTCCCGGATCCGCTCCGTCGCGCGAGCTGCTCTCGTCCGGCGGCACCGCCAGCGGTCCGGTCTCGTTCATGCGCGGCGCCGACGCCTCGGCCGGCACGATCAAGTCCGGCGGGGCCACCCGACGCGCGGCGAAGATGGTCGTGCTCGACGTCGACCACCCCGACATCGAGGAGTTCGTCGAGACCAAGGCGCGCGAGGAGAACAAGATCCGCGCGCTGCGCGACGCCGGCTTCGACATGGACCTCGGCGGCCACGACATCACCAGCGTCCAGTACCAGAACGCCAACAACTCCGTCCGGGTCAGCGACGCGTTCATGCGCGCGGTCGAGGACGGCACCGAGTTCCAGCTCCGGGCCCGCAAGAGCGACCAGACCTGGCCGGTCGACGCCAGAGGGCTGTTCGAGAAGATCGCCAGGGCGGCCTGGGAGTGCGCCGACCCCGGCATCCAGTACGACGACACGATCAACGACTGGCACACCAACCCGGAGACCGGACGGATCACCGCGTCGAACCCGTGCTCGGAGTACATGTCGCTGGACAACTCCTCCTGCAACCTCGCCAGCCTCAACCTGCTCAAGTTCCTGCGCGAGGACGACACCTTCGACGCGGTCAGCTTCGCCAAGGCCGTCGAGTTCATCATCACGGCGATGGACATCTCGATCTGCTTCGCGGACTTCCCGACCGAGGCGATCGGCGACACCACCCGCAAGTACCGCCAGCTCGGCATCGGCTACGCCAACCTCGGCGCGCTGCTCATGGCGTCCGGCCTGGCCTACGACAGCGACGCCGGGCGCGCGTTCGCGGCGTCCATCACCTCGCTGATGACCGGCACCGCCTACAAGCGGTCGGCCGAGCTGGCCGGCGTCGTCGGTCCGTACGAGGGCTACGCCCGCAACGCCGAGGCCCACACCCGCGTCATGCGCAAGCACGCGGCCGCCAACGACGAGGTGCGCACCTACACCTCGCTCGACAAGGACGTGCACCGCGAGGCGACCAAGGCGTGGGCCGCGGTCATCGGGACCGGCGCCAAGAACGGCTTCCGCAACGCGCAGGCGTCGGTGCTCGCACCGACCGGGACCATCGGCTTCATGATGGACTGCGACACGACCGGCATCGAGCCGGACTTCTCGCTGGTCAAGTTCAAGAAGCTCGTCGGCGGCGGCTCCATGCAGATCGTCAACCAGACGATCCCGCGGGCGCTGCGCAAGCTCGGCTACGCGCAGGAGACCATCGAGGCGGTCGTCGAGCACATCGCCGAGCACGGGCACGTCATCGACGCCCCCGGCCTGCGTACCGAGCACTACGACGTCTTCGACTGCGCGATGGGGGAGCGGTCCATCGCGCCGATGGGGCACGTGCGGATGATGGCGGCGGCCCAGCCGTTCCTGTCCGGCGCCATCTCCAAGACCGTCAACCTGCCCGAGTCGGCGACCGTCGAGGAGATCGAGGACGTCTACGTCCAGGGCTGGAAGATGGGCCTGAAGGCGCTGGCCGTCTACCGCGACAACTGCAAGGTCGGCCAGCCGTTGTCCGACGCCAAGGCCAAGGGCGCCGACTCGGCCGTCGAGGCCGGCGGCAAGACCGTCATCGAGTACCGCCCGACCCGGGTGCGGCTGCCCAAGTCGCGGTCCTCGCGGACCACGTCGTTCACCGTCGGCGGTGCCGAGGGCTACATGACTGCGGGTGCCTACGACGACGGTCAGCTCGGCGAGGTGTTCCTCAAGCTCGGCAAGCAGGGCTCGACGCTGGCCGGCGTCATGGACGCCTTCTCCATCGCCGTGTCCATCGGACTGCAGTACGGCGTCCCGCTCGAGACGTTCGTCACCAAGTTCACCAACCTGCGGTTCGACCCGGCCGGCCTCACCGACGACCCGGACGTCCGGATGGCGCAGTCGATCATGGACTACATCTTCCGGCGGCTCGCGCTCGACTACATGCCGTTCGAGCAGCGGTCGGCGCTCGGCATCCACACCGCCGACGAGCGGGCCCGGCACCTGGACACCGGTTCGTACGAGGCCGTCGACGTCGAGGAGCTGAACGAGGAGCTCGAGACCAGGGCCCAGAACGCCCCGACCGCGGACCCGCCGGCCCCGGTCGTCGAAGCCCTGCACACGCCGGCGGTCGCTCAGCCGGCGCCGTCCGGGGTGCACTCCTCGGCCGAGCTCATGGAGAAGCTCCTCGGCACCGCGGCCGACGCACCGATGTGCTTCACCTGCGGCACCAAGATGCGCCCGGCCGGCTCCTGCTACGTCTGCGAGGGCTGCGGCAGCACCAGCGGCTGCAGCTGACCAAGAAGTGAACCAGTTGCACGCTGCGTTCTCCACCCGCCGGGTGAACAATGTGAACCTGCGCCGCGAGTACTTCTCTGCAACCCCCGATGAGGTCCGGCTCGAGCTCGCGCAGCGCGTCGGGAACCTACTCGAGTTCACCGAGATCCCCGAAGCGACTTAGTACAACATGCCTCGCTCCCAGTGGCCGGACCGCCAACCCACCGGACCCAGGTTCGTCATGCGGGACATCGCCAAAGACGACTGCGCACCGGATCCTGGCGAGTCCGGACCTGAGTAGCGGTCGCCCCCAGCGCCGACCGGCGGTGGTCGGACCAGGCGCTTCGGTAGTGGCGGGCGTCCGGCTGGGCCGGCGCCCGCTACCACCCGATCGGTGGTGCGCCGGGGAGCGTTAGAGTCGGGCTCTCGGACGCTGCCCCCGCTGCGCGTCCCCGCTCATACCGGGAGCGACCTATGACCGACGAGCAGATCCCGCACGACGACCAGGTGGACATCGTCGCCGCGGCGGCCACCGACGGCGCGTACACCCTCTTCGTCGCTGACTTCAGCGACACCGGCACCGCCATGGAGGCCTACGAGGCCCTGAAGTCCATCGAGGACGGCCGGCACGTGTCGATCGAAGGCGTCCTCGTGGTCAAGCGCGGCGCCGACGGCAAGCTGGAGGTCCAGAAAGCGACCGACCACAGCGCCAAGTCCGGGCTCAAGTGGGGGATCGTCGGCGGTGTCGTCCTTGGGGTGCTGTTCCCGCCGTCGATCCTCGGCAGCGCGGCAGTACTCGGCGCCGCGGGGGCCGGGACCGGCAAGCTCCGCGAGCTGCACCACCGCAGCGAGCTGGCCACCGAGCTGGAGACAGCGATCGCCCCGGGGCACTCCGGGCTCCTCGCGCTCGTGTCCGACCCCGGCGCGGTGGAGATCCGCAAGGCCCTGGCCAAGGCGGACGGGATCGTCGAGTCCGCAGTCGACGACGTCGTGGCCCGCGACATCAAGGCGGTGGCCGAGGAAGCGCAGTCGGCCGACGGCTGACCGCTTGTTCATCCTGACGCCTGGTCCGGGGAGTGCCAGTGCCCCCCGGACCGGGCGCGGAACGCGTCGACGGCGGCGCCCACGGTGGGGAAGAAGCGGTCCGGGGCGGGGATCCGGTCCAGCTCGTAGTGCTCGAGCTTGGACCGCACGGGATCCTTCATCTCCGCGAACACGAGCACCACGTCGTGCGACGCCAGCTCCGCGTCGAGCGCCTCGAGGACGTCGGCCGCGGTCGTGTCCACGTCGGTGATCGGCTCGGCGGCCACGATGATCCAGCTCGGCCGCGGATCGGAGGTCGCGATCCTGCGGATCTGGTCGCGGAACGTCCGGGCGTTGGCGAAGAACAACGGGGCGTCGAACCGGTACAGCACCAGCCCGTCGAGCTGCTTCGCCTCGGGGTAGCTGGTGACGTCGTGGTAGCCGGGCATCCCCTCCACGCGGCCGAGCCGGGTCTGGTACGGCCACCACGCCCGGCGGAACACGTTGAGGATGGACAGTGCGATGGCCACGGCGATGCCGGCGAGCACGCCGAACAGCGCGACGCCGAGGAACGCGGCCATGGAGAGCAACCATTCGGCGCGCCGCTGGCGCCACAGACGAACGGTGCTCTTGACGTCGGCCAGTGAGATGGCGGCGGCGATGACGACGGCGGCGAGCGTCGGCTGCGGGAGGTTGCGCAGGAGGCCGGGCAGGAACAGCAGCATCGCCGTGATCGCCGCGGCACCGACCAGTCCGGTCACCTGGCTCTTCATCCCGGACTGCTCCGCCACTGCCGTCCGGGAGGCGCTGGTGCTCACCGGGAAGCCCTGGAACAGCCCGGCCGCAACGTTCGCCGCGCCGATCCCGATCATCTCCTGGTTGGCGCGGACCTCCTGGCCGGTGCGCGCCGCGAACGCAGACGCCGTGGAGATGGTGTCGGTCAGCGAGACCAGGGCGATGCCGAGCGCCCCGGCGACGAGCAGCGCCAGCGAGCTCGCCGACACGTGCGGGATGGTGAACGGCGGGAAGCCCTGCGGCAGCACCCCGACCAGAGTGACCCCGCGCGCGGCCAGGTCGAAGACCGTGGCCGCGAGGATCGACAGCAGCACGGCGGCCAGGACGGCAGGGATCTTGGGCATCCATCGCTGCAGGACGAGGATGGTGAGCAGCCCGCCGGCTCCCACGGCCAGCGCGGCGGCGACGGTCTCGCCGTTCGCGACGCCGCGGGCGAAGGCGCCGGCCTCGTGGACCAGGCCGTTCGCGTCCACCGAGAACCCGAACAGCTTCGGCAGCTGCCCGATCACGATGGTCAGGGCCAGCCCGTTCATGTAGCCGATCTGGGTCGGCCTCGACAGCAGGTCGGCGATGAGACCGAGCTTCGCGGCTCCGGCCAGGATCAGCATGGCCCCGACGAACAGGGCCAGCAGCGAGGCCATCGCCACGGCCCGGGCCGGGTCACGGTCGGCGCCGGCCAGCGGCAGGATGGTGGCCGCGATCATCGGCCCCAGGGCGGAGTCCGGACCGAGGACCAGGACCCGGGACGGGCCGAAGATCGCGTAGCCGATCAGGCAGAGCACCGAGGTGTACAGCCCGGTGACAGCCGGCAGGCCCGCGAGCTCGGCATAGGCCATGCCCTGCGGCACCAGCAGGGCGGTCAGGACCAGGCCGGCGACCAGGTCCTTGGACAGCCAACGTCGCTGGTACGTGCGCAGTGCTGCTGCACCGGGCAGTACCGCGGCCATGGCGAAGCCTCGCTCTCACCCCGGTCACCGTGCAAGCGACCATCCCCCGCGATCTTGAGAGATCCAGGGCCGACACGCCGCGGAGACCACTGGATCTCTCAAGATCGCGAGGGGCGGGACGGGGGGACGGCCGCGGCTAGGCTCGGGCCCGTGGAGCGGGAGATCCGGTACGCGGACAACGCGGGTGTCCGGATCGCGTACACCGTCGTCGGCGACGGTCCGATCGACCTCGTGCACACGACCGGCATCTGGTCGAACCTCGACATCATGTGGGAGGACCCCAGGTGGGCTCGTTACCTGGACCGGCTCGCCTCGTTCTCCCGGCTGGTCCTGTTCGACATGCGGGGCGTGGGGCTGTCCGACCGGGGCCCGGAGCCGCCGTTCCTCGAACCTCAGATGGACGACGTCCGAGCGGTCATGGACGCAGCCGGCAGCGAGTGCGCCGCCGTGTTCGGCGGTGCCCGCGGCGGGGCGATGACGATGCTGTTCGCCGCGACATACCCGGAGCGCACCAGCGCGCTGGTCCTGTACGCCGCGCTGGCCAAGACCGTGCGCAGTCCGGACCACCCCTACGGCCGGACGGAGCAGGAGCAGCGGGAGTTCTTCGACCGGTTCGTGTCCGAGATGGGCACCGGGGAGAACCTCGACCTGCAGGGCCCCAGCGGCATGGGTGACCCGCGGTTCAAGCGCTGGTGGGCGCGGTTCGAACGGCTGGTGGCGTCTCCGACGGCGTACCGCGAGCTCGCGACCATCTTCCGCGACCTCGACGTCCGTGCCGTGCTCCCGTCGATCCAGGCACCGACGCTGGTCCTGCAGCGGGTCGGCGACCGGATCGTCCCGGCCGACCAGGCGCGGTACCTCGCCGAGATCATCCCGCACGCGAGGCTTGTCGAGCTGCCCGGTGAGGACCACATCCCCTTCCTGGGCGACTCGGACGGGATCGTCGACGAGATCGAAGAGTTCCTGACCGGTGACCGCCCGGCGCCCGAGGTCGACCGGGTGCTGTCCACGGTGCTGTTCACGGACATCGTCGGGTCGACCGCGCAGCAGGTGGCGATGGGGGACCACGCCTGGAAGGACGTTGTCCTGTCCCACCACGCGATCGTCCGCGCGGCGCTGGCGCGCTGGCGCGGGGTCGAGAACGACACTGCGGGCGACGGGTTCTACGCGACGTTCGACGGCCCGGCCCGGGCGATCAGGTGCGCGGCCGAGGTCGCTGAACAGGTGCGCGACCTCGGGATCCAGATCCGGGCCGGGGTGCACACCGGCGAGTGCGAGCTGATCGAGGGGAAGTGCGGGGGGATCACGGTCTCGGTGGGCGCCCGGATCGCGGCCAGCGCCGGCGCCTCCGAGGTCATGGTGTCGCAGACGGTGCGGGACCTCGTCTCCGGGTCCGGGATCGTCTTCGAGGATCGGGGCGTGTTCGACCTGAAGGGCGTCCCGGAGCCGTGGCGGCTGTACGCCGTCGTGACGTAGGAGCTAGACCGGCATCATCCGGTGGGCCGGGGTCTCGTGCGTGGCCTCCAGCGTCGTCCGCGGTGTCGCGTGCGGCGACCGCGTCGCCAGGTGGCGTGCGGTCGCACCCAGCCACAGCAGGACCGTGGCCAGCACGAGGACCGCGAGGGCCGCCTCGCTCGCCGTCACCAGCGCCACCACCGCGGCGGCCAGAGCCACGCCCCCCAAGAAGGTCAGCACGGCCACCATCGCCGGCGCCGTCTGCTTGCTGGTGTAGGCGTCGCCGACGTCGCTCAGGGCGCAGCCCCCGACCCAGCCCAGCACCAGCACGACGAGCGTCGTGCCGCGCACGCTCGAGAGGATGGGCACATCGGCACCCTGTACGAACACCGCGTACGCGCCGACGGCCGCTCCGGTGAACAGCGTCGCGGCCAGATCCTTCCTGGTGAGCCTCATGGCCACCGCCTCCAACTCGTTTCCCGGTCCCAGCCTCCGCCGCCCGCTCGCAGGTCGACAGAGGCCAAGGTCACAGGGATTCACCCACCCGTTGCGACCCGTTTCGGCCGCTAGTACGTTGCGCCCCGACGCGCAGCGCCGCGCGTCCGGGGCGACCCGTGCTCATCCTCTGAGGGGGACGACGTGAGCAGTCGGATGCCGAGAATCCTCGTCGCCACGGTCGCCGCGGTGGTGGTAGCCGTCATGGCCGCACCTGCCCAGGGCGCGGTGGGCGCCAGGAACAAGCCGACCGCCCTGTCCATCTTCGCCAAGGGCCACGCCGCGACGCCCTCGAACCGCTCGGGAGTCCAGTCCCAGAACGCGGGCGACAGCGGCAACGTCGACGCCGACGAGGCGGAGTCGGTGAAGCTCCGCGGGGAGTTCCAGCAGTCGATCACGGCCGCGCCGGGCGTAGCCGCTCCCGCCGCGGGCCTGGTGGCCGCGCAGACGGCGGCAGCCGCCCTCCCGGTCGCACCGGGAACCTGGAGCGAGGTCACCGGCAAGCCGTTCCTGAACGACCCGGTGAACCGCGGCGCGAACTACGGCGTCGGCTGGGGCGACGTCACCGGACGCATGACCGGGCTCACGGTCTCGGGATCAACCGTGTACGCCGCGGCTGCCAGCGGCGGCGTGTGGCGCTCCAAGAACAAGGGGAAGACCTGGACGCCGGTGAGCGCGGGCCTGCCGCGCCTGTCTATCGGCGCGATCGCCACCGACCCGTCCGACGGCTCGGTCTGGGCAGGCACCGGCGAGGCCAACAACGCGTCCGAGAACCAGTACGGCGTCGGCGCGTTCCGGCTCGCCAAGGGCTCCAGCACGTGGCAGCAGGTCGGCGGAGCCGAGCTGTACGGTGCCGGCACTTTCCGCATCGTGTGGATCAACGGGTACGTGTACATCGCCACCAGCCACGGCCTCTACCGGCGCTCGGCGAGCGCGGCCCAGAGCACGCCGTGGACCCTGGTGCTGGCGCCGGCCGGGGTGAAGCTCTACCCGCCGAGCTCGTCGGTGACGGACGTCATCGCGGTGCCGGGGACCGGCGGCGCCAAGGTCCTCGCCGTCGTCGGCTGGGCCGGCTACAGCGTCCCGCCGGCCGTGTTCAACAACGGCTTCTACGTCGGCACCGGCGCGTCGGGCAGCTTCTCGAAGATCACCCCGACCGGTGACATCAACCCCAAGACGATCGGTCGCACGACGTTCAGCGCGTCCAACGGCTGGCTGTACGCCGTGGTCCAGGACACGACGAACGACGACCTGCGTGGCCAGGGGGTCTTCGTCTCCAAGTCCGGCAACCCGTCCGGACCGTGGACGCTCATCGCGGACACCGACAGCCTGGCGGCCTCCGGGTCGGCCCTGGGCGACTCGACCAGCTCGTACTACCCGGGGATCCAGTCGGACTACAACCAGAACATCGTCGCGGACCCGGCCGACCGCAAGCACGTGTACCTGCAGCTGGAAGAGGTCTTCGAGTCGACCGACGGCGGCGCCACCTGGCTCACCGTCGGGCCGTACTGGAACTACGGCATCTCCTGCGACCTGGACGGCTCGACGCCGTACGCGTGCCCTGGCACGACGCACCCGGACCAGCACGCCGGCATGATCTATAACGGCCAGTTCTGGACCGGCAACGACGGCGGAGTGTGGCGGCGCCCGCTCAGCTGGCACGGCCTGGGACACTGGACGAACCTCAACGCGACCCTGCACACCACGCAGAACTACTCGATCGCCGTGGGCAAGGTCGGCAAGTCGAACCTGGCGTACTGGGGCGGGCTCCAGGACAACGGCGAGTCGTACACCCGCACCAACATGGGCCGGGTGGAGCAGGCGTTCACCGGTGACGGCGGCGACACCATCGTCGACCCGAAGAACGGCAACCGCGCG
The DNA here is from genome assembly GCA_963711005.1 of uncultured Actinomycetota bacterium. Classification (GTDB taxonomy): domain Bacteria; phylum Actinomycetota; class Actinomycetes; order Prado026; family Prado026; genus CAVQCJ01. The sequence goes on from CAVQCJ010000004.1 coordinate 654,125, forward strand.
GTCGAGGAGTACGTGGACCTCGATATGTACCTCACCACCGACGGCGCCGTCACCACGCTCAAGGAGATCTCGCCGTCGTGCCTGACGGCCACCGACCCACCGGCGGTGTGCGACCCGAACCCGCGGTTCATCGCGCCGATCGAGATGGACGTGAACAACGCGGACCACTGGATCGCGGGCGGGCAGTACGTCTGGGACGACACGAAGTCGTGGAACACCGTCTGCTCGGGCACCGAGGGCTGCGACTGGAATGTCGTGTACGACACCGGCTCCGGGCACCAGGTGACGGCGCTGGCCGCCAACGGCACGACGACGTACGCGGCGTGGTGCGGGGGCTGCAACCCGCCGACGTTCGGGCGGGGTCTGGCCACGAACTACGGCGGAACGTGGCACGAGCTGTCGCTCGCGGGCGTCCCGAACCGGTACATCACCTCGGTCGCGGTCGACCCCGCGAACGCGGCGCACGTCTACATCAGCGTCGGCTCGTACAGCCGCCGCTGGATCCCGGACGCCGGCTACGGCCACGTGTTCGAGTCGACGGACGGCGCTGCGTCGTGGATCGACGCCACCGGCAACCTGCCCGACGCGCCGGTCTTCAAGGTCGTCATGTCGGGCCACAAGCTCGTCGCCGGCACCGAGGTCGGAGCGTTCGTCGCCGACCAGAACAGCGGGTCCGCACTCGCCTGGTCGCAGCTGGGCACCGGCCTGCCGAACGTGACGGTCTGGGACCTGACCGTCGCGGCGGGTGGTCTGGTGGTGGCCGGGACGCACGGGCGCGGCGACTGGCAGATCAAGCTGGGCTGACCGCTCGAGGACCAGCGGCTGTGGGCCTGCGGGCCTCAGGCGGAGGCCCACACCTGGTCGACCAGCTCGGCGACGTGCTGCTCGGTGACGATGTTCTCCCGCGCGATGAAGCTCACCGCGACGGTGCGCTCGCCCTCGGAGCGGATGCAGACGGTGCTCCCGAGGGCGACACTGCTCGCGCACGTGCTGGACCCGACCTGGTGCTCCGGCTGGATCTGGTGACGCTTGCCGAAGACGTCCAGGTCGGACACCGTGGGCCGGCCCTTGGCGACCAGGGCCTGGATGATGTGACCCTCTACCGGGTCGCCGTAGTCCTGGATCTCGATGTGCAGGCCGGGGTTCAGCTGCTGCAGCGCCTTCTGGAGCTCGTCGACGTGGGTGTGCAGGGCCGAGTTCTGGGTGGGGTCGAGGCTGTCCAGGCTCTCCGGGAAGCTCACCGGTCGGGCCAGCGAGAACGCGTGCCAACCCGCCCTGGCACCGGTCACCGCGCCGAGGACCAGCACAACGACGACAGCGAACCTCACCGGCGCCGAGGAGATCAGCCTGCGGCGGGAGCGCCGCCGTCGCGTGCCGTCGGTCGCGCGGGGTGCAGCCCGGTCACCGGGACCGATCGTCCCGAACGGGCTCGTGGAGCCCGTGGATGCCGACTGGGGAGTGGTCCGCGGGGCGGACGGCGCGGCGGAGAAGTAGTCGAAGCCGGGTCCGCCGTCGGTCGGGCCAGCCATCGAACGTCCCCCGGGTCCCGCGCGGCTCGCGTCCGGTGCGAGCGTCACCTGCGAGATCGACTCGACAGGTCGCCGCCTTGAGCGCCCCCGGACCCAGGCGGTCAGGCACCTTCCGTTGACACGCTGGGCGCGCCATGGTGATGTCCGCGGTTCATGGCGCCCCCGGCGCCGGTCGTCGATCTGGGAGGTTCCGCGGAATGCAACCCTGGGCGGCCCTGGCCGGAGCGCTCGGTTGAGCGTCACGGCGGCGATGGTGCGGGTGCCGGGCGGGTGGTTCCGGATGGGTTCCATGGACTTCTACCCGGAGGAGCAGCCGGTCCGCGAGGTCGAGGTCGCCGACCTGTGGGTCGACGAGCACCCGGTGACCAACGCGGAGTTCCGCCGCTTCGTGAAGGCGACCGGCTGGGTCACGGTGGCCGAACGGGCGCCGGACGCGGCGGACTTCCCGGACGCGGACCCGGACCTGGTCGTCGCCGGCTCGCAGGTGTTCACCGCTACCGGGGGGCCGGTGCCGCTGGACGACTGGCGCCGATGGTGGCGCTGGCAACCGGGGGCCGACTGGCGCCATCCGGAAGGACCGGACTCGACCTTGCACGGCCTGGACCGGCACCCGGTCGTCCACCTCGGCTGGGAAGACGCCCTCGCGTACGCGGCCTGGGCCGGGAAGCGGCTGCCGAGCGAGGCCGAGTGGGAGCACGCCGCCCGCGGCGGGCTGGACGGCGCCACCTACCCGTGGGGGGAGGAGTTCGCGCCGCACGGACGGGTCCGGGCCAACACCTGGCAGGGCGCCTTCCCCTACCAGCGGCTGACGATGTTCGACGGCGCCGGGACGTCGCCGGTGAAGACCTTCCAGCCCAACGGGTACGGGCTGTTCGACGTCGCCGGCAACGTCTGGGAGTGGACCGCGTCGGACTGGACCGACGACCACGCCGCGGTCGTGGACCCGGCCCCCACGCGCTCCTGCTGTCCCGAGCCGGTCACCGAGACCGACCGCAGGGTCATCAAAGGCGGCTCGCACCTGTGCGCTCCGACCTACTGCCACCGCTACCGGCCGGCCGCCCGGCAGGGCCACGGCATCCGCAGCTCCACCAACCACCTCGGCCTGCGCTGCGTACGGGATGCGTAGCCGCTGCACGCATAGCGACGCCCAGAGCCTCGATTGACGCAGAATCGGGGGAACCCCACCCCGCCCGTGCGCGTGTGTGATGCGAGGCGGGGCGACGAGGGGCGGTGACCTGGTGGAGGACAGGCCCTCGTTCGACGAGTTCTACCTGGTCACCTCGGGCCGGCTGCTCGGTCAGCTCACCGCGATGACCGCGGACCGCGAGCAGGCTGAGGACGTGCTCCAGGAGGCCTTCGCCAAGGCGTGGGTCCGGTGGGCCCGGGTGTCCCGGCTGGACAGCCCGGAGGCGTGGGTGCGGACGGTCGCCTGGCGGGCCGCGGCCAGCCGTTTCCGCCGCCGTCGCGTGGCGCTGTCGGCGCAACCTTTGATCGCCCGCGCCGAGTCGGTCGAGGACCCCGATGTCGCGACCGCGCTCGCGGTGCGCGCGGCCCTTGCGCGGATCCCCGCCGAGCAGCGGCGAGCGCTCGTCCTGCACGAGCTGACCGGGCTGTCCGTCCAGGAGATCGCCCGCGAGACCGGCGTCGCGGTCGGGACTGTCAAGAGCCGGCTGTCCCGCGGCCGGTCCGCGTTGAGCGAGCTGCTCGGCGTACGAGACGAGGAAGGGGTGCATCGTGGACCCGGTTCGTGACGCCCTGACGCTTGTCGCCGCCGACGTCGACCGTTCCCGGCTGGGCGCTCCCGCGGACATCCGGGCCAGGGGCGACCGGATCCGGCGGCGCCGCCGGGCCGTCGCGGCCGAGGTCGGCGCCCTGGCCATGGCGGTGGCCGTCGTCGCGGTTCTGGTCGGGCACGGGATCCCGCACGCTGCGCCGCGACCGCTGCAGACTCCGCGGCCCACCCCGAACCCGGCCCAGGTCCAGGTGGTCCGCGGCGCATGCGGGCACGGCGTCGGATGTGCGACCGGAACGGGACCGTTCCGGGTCGTGCTCGACGCCGGGCACGGCGGCGACCAGCTCTCGCTCGACCTGCCGCTGCCGCCGGGATGGTCATTGTGGGAGATGTCCGACAGCGGAGTCCGGGCGGGTGCGCCGGACGGCACGGCCGGAGTGTCGGCGATGTGGCCGGTACGGCGGGCGCCGGGGGCTGCCGACGCCCGCGCGATGGCCGAGAGCCTCGCCCGGCTGCCCGGTGCGACAGTCGCGGCGCAGCCGGTCGACGTCGGCGGTAAGCCCGGTTGGCGAGTCGTGTTCGCCCGGGTCCCGTCCGGCTCCACACACTGCGCAGACCCCCGGTTCGGGCTGTACGAGGACGAACGGACCAACCCCTTCGGACCGGTGGGCGGGCTCGGCTGCGCGTCGCTGTTCCAGCTCGGGCTCCCCACCGCGTCCGCCTCGACGGTGACCCGGATCGGGCTCAGCGGATGGGGCCAGGTCGAGATCACGCTCGTCGACGTCCGCGACGTCCCGACGCGGGGCGCTCGCTCGGTGCTGTCGCTGTGGCGGTGGGGTCCCGTGCTGAGCCCGGACGGGCCGGGGCCGGCGCTGCTGGCCGGGGTGCGGATCGGTGCCTACGCCGACCCGTACTGCGGGGCGGACGTCGGAGTCTGCTCCGTCCCGAACGGCTCGTACGTCGCGCCCGGCGACCCGGTCGTGACCAGCACCGGGATCCACTCCTGGGACAGCCAGGTCGGCCTGCGGGTCCCGGCGGGGTGGGGCGTCGGCGGCGACGACGGGCGCGGTGACGTGCACTTGGTCGACCCGGCCAGCTATGCCGGGGCCGTGATCGTCTGGGAACCACAGCTGCCCGGGCAACCGCCCACGGTGCTCCACGACGCCAGGGCCTGGGCCGTGGCCACCGCGGGGCGACCCGGCGTGGCGTCGAGAACGCCGGTACGGGTCCAGGTCGCCGGGCGCACCGCATGGCGGGTCGACGTCTCGGCGAACAGGTCGGCGGTCCCCTTCCGCCAGAGCGACCCCCCGTACGTGGACAGTGGCTGCAGCGGCGACCCTCTGTACTTCGCGGTCGCCCTCGCGTGCTGGCCCGCGGCGGCCGCAACCCACGGCGGCGAGTACGTGGAGATCAACGAGTCGGCGCGGTTGTGGTTCGTCCAGGTGGACCCGAACCGGGTGCTGCTGGTCGAGGTGTGGGCGAACCGTCTGCACCGTGCGCAGCCGTCCGGCCTGCCGGCGGCACTGGCGGCGACGACGTCGATGATCGGCAGCCTCTCGATCCGGTGATCGCGCCAAGATAGGGAACGGGCGCCCGAATCTGGGTAGTCGCCCCCGATCCGGGGGTCAGCGCGGCGTCCGTACGGTCGCAGGGTCCTGAAGTTCCAGCGACCCGAGGAGACCGCGGTGCCCCTTTTCATGGATGTCCACAGCCTCGACGGCGGTGTGGCCGTCAGCGATGTCGCCAAGGCGCACATGGCCGACCTGCAGACCCAGGCCAAGTACGACGTGCGCTACCTGCGCTACTGGGTGAACGAGGACCAGGGGAAGGTCTTCTGCCTGGTCGAGGCGCCGTCGGCCGATGCCGCCTCGACCGTGCACCGGGAGGCGCACGGTCTGGTCGCGGACAACGTGTTCGAAGTCCAGGAAGGAACCTGAGCGATGGTCATCAGACGGATAGTGGGATCGGCAGCTGCAGCGCTGCTGCTCGTCGCGGCCACGGCCGGCTTCGCGTCGGCGCACCAGTCCACGGCGGCCCCGAACGACGGGCTGTCGAAGCTGCGTGCGGCCACCGACAAGTACCACAGCATCGCCACCGCCGAGCAGAACGGCTACGGGTTGCTGACCGACAAGGACGGTATCGCGTGCATCGACATGCCCGGCATGGGCGGCATGGGCGTGCACTGGGCCAACGGGACGCTCGTCGGTGACCCGGCCATCGTGCCGAACAAGCCCGAGGCCCTGGTCTACGCTCCTGGCCCGGACGGCACGCTGCAGCTCGCGGCCCTGGAGTACGTGGTGCTCAAGAGCGCCTGGGACGCCACGCACAGCTCGCCGCCGCACTTCTTCGGCCACACGTTCAACTTCACCGACGCGCCGAACAGGTTCAACCTGCCGCCGTACTACTCGCTCCACGTCTGGGTCTGGAAGCACAACTCCGCCGGGACGTTCGAGATGTGGAACCCGGCGGTGCACTGCCCCAGCTGACCCTTCGCACCGTCCGAACCTGGCGCGAGGTTCGCGGGCCCTCCTCAGGGGACCCGCGGACCTCGCGCTCGCGGGCTGCCTGGTAGACAGTGACCCGCGGGTGGACGGCTCGGACCGAGGGAGGACCGCGGTGGCGGTGCAGGACACGTCGACGGTCGACGCCACCGCCGACGACGCCCTCGGCTCCGACGACATGACCGACCTGTTGCGGCGCCTCGCGGGCCGCGAGGTCTCGCCGGTCGAGCTCCGGGCCGCCGCGGTGGCCCGGGCCAGGTCGGCGGACGAGCGGCTGAACGCCGTGACGTCCTGGGTGGACGAGCCATCAGCGGCCGACCCGGCCGATGCGGCCGACGCGGACGCACCGCTCGCCGCGATCCCGACGCTGCTCAAGGACAACGAGGACCTCGCCGGCTACCCGACGACGCACGGGTCGTGGGCGCCGGCCGACCGTCCGGCGGCCGAGTCCTCGCCGTGGGTGGCGCAGTACCTGCGGCTGGGCGTGGTCCCGGTCGCGAAGACCACGCTGCCCGAGTTCGGGCTGACCGCGAGCACCGAGTCGGGCCGGTTCGGCGCCACCCGGAACCCGTGGGACACCGACCGTTCGGCCGGTGGTTCGAGCGGCGGCTCGGCGGCGCTGGTGGCGGCCGGGGTGGTGCCGATCGCGCACGCGAACGACGGCGGCGGATCGATCCGGATCCCCGCCGCCTGCTGTGGTCTCGTCGGGCTCAAGCCGAGCCGTGGCCGCCTGCTCGACCGCCCCGAGCTGGCTTCGTTGCCGGTGCAGATCGCGACGCAGGGCGTGCTGACGCGCAGCGTCCGGGACACCGCGCTGTACTACGCCGAAGCGGAGCGGCTGTACCGCAACCCGCTGCTGCCGCCGGTCGGGCACGTCCGGGGCCCGGACCCGAGGCGGCTGCGGGTCGGGGTGGTGCTGGCCGGGATCCGCGGGCTGCCGGTCGCCGCCGAGACCGAGGCGGCCGTGCGCGCGGCCGGGCAGCTGTGCGCGGACCTCGGGCACCACGTGGAGGAGACCGCACCGCCGGTCGGGGACGACTTCGGGCCGGACTTCCTGCGCTACTGGGCCTTCCTCGCGTTCACCCTGAAGAACGCGGGCGGGTTCGTGTTCGGGCCCGGCTTCGACGGCGCCCGCACCGAGGACTTCACCCAGGGGCTGAGCGGGCTGCTACGCAGCCAGGTCCGGCGGCTGCCCGGTTCGCTGCGACGGCTGCGCCGGCTGGCGCGCGAGCACGAGTCCTTGTTCCCGGGCTACGACGTCCTCGTCTCGCCGGTGCTCGGGCACCGACCACCGCAGATCGGGTACCTCGGTCCGGACGTCGACTTCCGCACCCATCTCGTCCGGCTGCTGCGGTACAGCTCGTTCACGCCGCTGCAGAACGTCTCCGGGTCACCCGGGATGTCACTGCCGCTGGGACGGACGGCCGAGGGTCTGCCGATCGGGGTGCACCTGGCGGCGCGGTTCGGTCTGGACCGCGTGCTGCTTGCGCTGGCGTACGAGCTGGAGGAGGCGGCGCCGTGGCCGGTGCGTCCGGCCCTCGCGCGGCGTGCCGCGGGGTGACCTCCACCTGATCCGCCCCCGCGACCGCCAGGATGGACAGCATGTCCGAGGCCGCAGCGAAGTCCGGTCCGGCTGCACAGTCGGGTCCCCGTCCGGAACGAGGCGCGCCCAAGAGCCCGCAGGACGCTGCCGCGCTCGTCGTCTACGAGCGCAGGATGCGGGTGCCGATCGTCCTGTCGGCGATCCTGCCGCTGATCCTGGTCCCGCAGCAGGGGCACTGGGTGGCCGTGGCCGTCGGCATCCTGTCCTGGGTCGTCTTCCTGGTGGACTTCATCGTCCACCGGCACCGGCTCGTGCACTACGCGGGGACCGGGCTCGGCCGGTTCGACCTCGCGGTGGTGGTGCTGACCGCGCCGTGGTTCCTGCTCCCGGGAGCCCAGCAGGGCAGCTTCGTCGTGCTGCTGCGGCTGGCCCGGCTCGCCCGGCTGGTGATCGCCAGCGGTGGCGCGCGGCGGTTGTTCGAACGGCTGGGACGGGTCGCGCTCGTCGCCGCCGGCGTGGTGCTGGTCGGCTCGGCCGTCGCGTACTACGCCGAGCACCCGACCAACCCGGGCTTCGCCAGCTACGGCGACGCAGTCTGGTGGGGCATCGTCACGCTGACCACGGTCGGGTACGGCGACATCGTCCCGAAGACCACGACCGGACGCTGGGCCGCGGTGGTCATCATGGTCACCGGCGTGTCGGTACTCGGTCTGCTCGCCGGTTCGCTGGCCAGCTTCTTCCGGCTGGATCCGTCGACGGGGAATGGCAAGTCCGCCGGCGCGGCCGAGCCCGGCGTCGAGCCGCCCCCTGACGCATCGGCCCCTGACGCGCCGGGACTCGACGCGCTGATGTTCGAGGTGACCCAGCTCCGGGCCCAGGTGGCCCTGCTCGTCGAGCGCCTCCCGGGTGGCTCGGACGGGGACGGCGGGCAACCGTAGGCTGAGCGGCATGCGGATCGGCGTGCACGTCGTGAGCTTCAGCTTCCCCGGTGGTGCCGAGTCGATCGGGCCGACGCTGTCCGCCGTGGGTGCGGCCGCCGAGGCCGCCGGCGTCGACAACCTCTCGGTCATGGACCACTACTTCCAGCTCCCCGGGTTCGGCGCCGACCCGGGCGACCCGATGCTCGAGGGCTACACCACGCTGGGCTACCTGGCCGCGCGCACGAGCACCATCGAGCTGCAGCTGCTGGTCACCGGGGTCACCTACCGGCACCCGGGGCTGCTCGCCAAGATCGTGACCACCCTGGACGTGCTGTCCGGTGGCCGGGCCGCGCTCGGGATCGGCGCGGCCTGGTACGAGCGCGAGCACCTGGCTCTGGGCGTGCGGTTCCCGCCGGTGGCGGAGCGGTTCGAGCGGCTCGAGGAGACGCTGCGCATCGTGCACCAGATGTGGAGCGACGACGACGGACCGTTCGACGGTGCGCACTACCGGCTGGCCGAGACGCTGTGCTCGCCGCGACCGCTGCGACGGCCGCACCCGCCGGTCATGATCGGCGGCGGCGGGGAGCGGAAGACGCTGCGCCTGGTGGCGAAGTATGCCGACGCCTGCAACCTGTTCGCCGGACCGCAGCAGGGTCCGGCCGCTCTCGCGGCGAAGCTCGCGGTGCTGCGCGAGCACTGCGACCGGGAGGGCACGGACTACGACCGCATCCGCAAGACCATCACGTACGCAGGCGGGCTCGACCCGACCTCCGCCGAGGCCGGAGCCGCGTTCGTGGCCGAGATGCGGGAGTACGCCGGGCTGGGGGTGGCGGAGGTCCACGTGATGCCGTACGGCGCCGACCCGGTGCAGTACGTCGACGGGCTGGGCCGCACCGTCGTGCCTGCGCTCCGTTCGGTCTGACCGTCGGCGTCCGGTCCGACCGCCGGCGACACCGAAGACACTGGGGCTGTGAGGGAGGGACATGCGCATCGCCACCTGGAACGTCAACTCGGTCCTGGCCAGGTTGCCCCGGCTCGTCGAGTGGTTGGAGCAGGCGGCGCCCGACGTCGTGTGCCTGCAGGAGACCAAGGTCCCGGACGGCGGGTTCCCGGTCGGCGAGGTCGCCGCGCTCGGGTACGAGGTCGCGCAACACGGCGAGGGCCGGTGGAACGGCGTCGCGGTGCTCTCGCGCGTCGGGCTGGCCGACGTCGCGCCCGGCCTGCCCGGCGACCCAGGCTTCCCCGACCCGCAGACCAGCGAGGCGCGCACCCTCGCCGCGACCTGCGGCCAGGTCCGGGTGCGCTCGGTGTACGTGCCGAACGGACGCACGCCGGACGACCCGCACTACGCGTACAAGCTGCGCTGGCTGGCCGCGCTCACTGCGGCGGTCGCCGAGGACGCGGCGGGCGGGCTCCCGTTCGCGGTCATGGGGGACTTCAACGTGGCGCCCACGGACGCCGACGTGTGGGACCCGGCCGCGTTCGTTGGCGCCACCCACGTGACGGCGCAGGAACGCGCGGGGCTGGCCGGGCTGCGCAGGGCCGGGCTCGCCGACGTGGTGCCTCGGATCGCCAAGGGTCCGCACCCGTACACGTACTGGGACTACCGGGCGGGGGCGTTCCACAAGGGCATGGGGATGCGCATCGACCTGGTGTACGCGAACGCGGCCATGGCCGGCGCCGTGACCGACGCCTGGGTGGACCGTGAGGCGCGCAAGGGCAAGGGGCCCAGCGACCACGCGCCGGTCGTCGTCGACCTCGACCTCGCGGGCTAGCGACCGCCCACCGCCAGCGGGACCTTCGCCCCTGTCGGCCCGACGCACCCGTACCTACCGTCGAGGTGAAGGTCGCGTCCGACCAGGGACGCGGGGCCGGGAAGGTGACGGGTCATGAGGCGTCTGCTCGTGCTTGGCGGTGGCACCGCGGGGACCATCGCGGCGAACAAGCTGCGCAAGAGGCTGGACGACCAGTGGCAGGTGACCGTCGTCGACCGGGACGACGCCCACCACTACCAGCCGGGGTACCTGCTCGTCCCGTTCGGCGTCTACGAGCCGGACGAGATCGTGCGCTCGCGCCGCCGGTACCTGACGGACGGTGTGGACTTCGTCTGCGCCGAGGTGGACGGCATCGACCCGGCGGCCTGCGCGGTCACCCTCGCGGACGGGCGGGTCCTCGGTTACGACTACCTGCTCGTCGCCGCGGGGACCACGCCACGGCCGGACCAGACGCCCGGCATGGACGGGGAGCAGTGGCGCCGGTCGGTGCACGAGTTCTACACGCTGGAGGGCGCCGTCTCGCTGCGCGCCGCGCTGCGGTCGTTCGAGGGCGGCCGCCTCGTGGTGCACGTCACGGAGATGCCGATCAAGTGCCCGGTCGCCCCTCTGGAGTTCACGTTCCTGGTGGACGCGTGGCTGTCGGAGCACGGGCTTCGCGACCGCGTCGACATCACGTACGTGACCCCGCTGGAGGGCGCGTTCACCAAGCCGGTGGCGTCGACGCGGCTCGGCGGGATGCTCGACGAGCGCGGCATCGGGCTGGAGCCGGACTTCGTCGTCGACCGCGTCGACGAGCACGCCAAGACCCTGGTGTCGATGGACGACCGGGAGGTCCCCTTCGACCTGCTGGTGACCGTGCCGTTGAACATGGGCGCCGACTTCGTCGCGCGGTCGGGGCTGGGGAACGACCTGAACTACGTTCCGGTCGACCGGCACACCCTGCTGGCCAAGGGCTTCGAGAACATCTTCGCGATCGGGGACGCGTCCGACATCCCGGCCTCCAAGGCGGGCTCCGTGGCCCACTTCTCGCTCGACCTGTTCCCGGACAACTTCGTCGACCACGTCGCGGGTCGCCCGATGACGTCGCTGTTCGACGGGCACGCTAACTGCTTCGTCGAGTCCGGGCACGGCAAGGCCCTCCTGATCGACTTCAACTACGACACCGAGCCGTTGCCCGGGAAGTACCCGGTGCCGGCGGTCGGCCCGTTCAGCCTGCTCGAGGAGTCGGCGGTCAACCACTGGGGGAAGCTGATGTTCCGCTGGATGTACTGGAACGTCCTGCTCCCCGGCCGGCCGTTGCCGCTCCCCGCCAGGATGACGCGGGCCGGCAAGCACTTCGAGCAAGCAGCATGAGAACTGGGAGATGAGGACCGTGACGATCACCACGTTGAGCGGCCGGGACGTCCACGTCGACGCCGAAGGCTTCCTCACCGAGTACGGCGAGTGGGACGACGACCTGGCGCGGGTGCTGGCCGCGAACATCGGGATCGAGCTGACCGACCGGCACTGGGAGATCCTGCGCTTCCTGCGTGCGGACTACCTCGCGCAGGGCGAGACGCCGACCACCCGGCGCGTCCAGACCGTGGGCGGGTTCCCCACCCGCGAGCAGTTCGACCTGTTCCCCAAGAAGCCGGCCAAGAAGATGGCGTACATCGCCGGGCTGCCCAAGCCGCACGGCTGCGTGTGAGCCCTCGGAAGGAGACCACCATGACCACCGACACGGTGACCACCGACACGGTGACCACCGACACGGCGACGACGGGTACGGCCCCGGCGATCGTGCCCTCGTTCGACGACGAGGAGCAGACCGGGCGCAAGCTCGCCATCATCTGCTCGAAGGGCAACCTGGACATGGCCTACCCGGGCCTGATCCTGGCCAACGCGGCGCTCGGCGAAGGGGTGGAGACGCACCTGTTCTTCACCTTCTGGGGCTTCGACATGATCACCAGGGAGCGGATGGACGACCTCAAGTTCACCCCGACCGGGAACACGGCGATGCACCTGCCGCTGGGCGACGTTCGCGTGCCGCAGGCGCTCGCGCCGATGCCGGGGATGCAGGCGATGGCCACCCGGATGATGAAGCACCAGATCGCCGACCTCGGCGTACCGGAGGTGCCGGACTTCCTCGAGCAGATCGTGGCGGCCGGCGGACACCTGTGGGCCTGCCGGATGAGCGCGGACATGATGCACCTGACGATGGACGACCTGTACGAGGGCGTCGAGGCGATCATCAACGCGAGCGACTTCATCGAGCTCACCGCGGGAGCCCAGCTCCTGTTCATCTGAGCGTTCGCGCCGCTACCGCCGTGACTGCCGCCAGTCGCCGACGGGCAGCCGGTAGAGGACGTGCGGACGATGCGGGCTGCCCACCGGCACCAGCGGGTGCTCGAACTCGACGTCGCGCCGCATCCCGAGCCGTTCCATCACCCGCCAGGACCGGACGTTGGTCTGCGCGGTCCACGAGTCGACCTCGTCCAGCCCGACCTGCTCGAACCCGTACGCCAGCGACGCGCGCGCGGCCTCGGTGGCGATGCCGCGGCCCCAGTACGGGCGGGCCAGCCGCCACCCGACCTCGATCGCTGGGGTGAACGACGACTCGAAGTGCGCCCTGGCCAGCCCGACGTAGCCGGCGAAGCCGCCGTCCACCTCGACCGCCCACAGCCCGAACCCGTTCTGCTGCCAGCGCCCGACGATCCGGTCGACGAACCCGTCGCTCTCGGCCCGGTCCAGTCGGGAGTTGAGGAACTCCATGACCTGCGGGTCGTCGTTGAGGGCGGCGAACGGGTCGCGGTCGGCGTCCCGCCACTCGCGCAGCACGAGCCGCTCGGTGCGCAGCACCGGAACCATCTCGTCCTCAGACATCCCTCACGGCTCCGCGTCCGGGTCGGGGGCCGCTGGTTCCCCGGGGGGCCCAGGGGTATGGTCCGCCGTCCACGTCTGCGCGTCGGCGAGTGCAGCGGTCAGCGAGTCGCCGAGCCGCCGGCGAGCCCGGTAGACGGCGTCCGGACCCAGGTGGTCCAGCGTCCTGGTCGCCGCGAGCTGGTCGTACACGCGCGGCCCGACCCCGACGAGCAGCAGCCTGCTGTCCACCGCGGAGAGCGCGTCGGCGTACCGGCCGAGCGCCCTGATGAACGTGCTGCCCAGCTCGTCCTTGCCGCGCAGCCGCACGATGACCACCGACCCGCGCGAGTCGGGCGTCACCGCCGGCAGCTGCGCCTCGAACACCGGGGCGGCGGCGAAGAACAGGCTCCCGTACGGCATCAGCACGATGACCTTGCCAGGGTCGAGGACGGCCGGCGGGTCCTCCTCGTCCGGCAGCACGGCGCCCGGGGTGAACCGCCACCGCGTGACGGTGATCGTGTTGGACTGACGGGCCACGTGCAGGACGATGGAGATCCCGACCCCGACGAGCACCGCGTACTGCAGCGGGATGATCAGCGTCAGGACGAAGGTCACCGACATCACCGCGGCCTGCGTCGAGCCGGTGCGCCAGACCATCATCACGTCGTTGGGCTTGAAGGTGCGCACGCCGATGAGGATCAGCAGTCCGGCCAGGGCGGGCATCGCGACGTACCCGATCACGTCGCCGAACAGCAGGATCGACAGCGCCATGACGACACCGGCCGCGAGGTTGGCGACCCGGGTGCGCGCGCCCGCCACCCGGATCAGCGCCGTGGCGGACGTCGACCCGCCGACCGGCATCGCCTGGAAGAGGCCGGCGGCGATGTTCGCGACGCCCTGGCCGCGGAAGTCGCCGGACGCGTCCGGGTACTCGCCGTCCGGGTTGGGGACCGAGTGGCTGATGCCGGCCCCCTGCACCAGTCCGACGAAGGCCAGCGACAGCGCCGGGATGAGCAGCGTGCCGGTCATCGCGAGGTCCGGCAGGGCGGGTGCCGGCAGCGCCCGCGGCACGTCGGCGATGTCGCCGATGGTCTGGACCGAGTCCAGGTGCAGGAGCGCGGCGACGGCCGAGGTGACCACGACGGCGACGACGAGTCCCAGCGGGCCGACGGGGGTGCGCTCGAGCACGAGGATGATCAGGACGGTCCCGACGCCGACGGCGACCGACGCCCAGGAGTAGGACGTGACGTGCAGCAGGGTGTCCAGGCTGCGGACGACCCGGTTGGCCCCCTGGTTGTCGTAGCCGGTCAGGTTGTCGAGCTGGCCGAGGACGATGTTCACCGCGACCGCGTTGATGAACCCGGTGAGCACCGAGTTCGGCACGAACCGCACCAGCCAGCCGAGACGGAACAGCCCCAGCCCCAGCATCACGACGCCGGTCAGCAGTGCCAGCGTGGCCAGCGCGCGGCCCGCGTCGGGCCCGGACTGGGTGGCCGGGACGTCGGAGATGATCACGGCCATCGCACTGGTGGCCTGCACCGCCATGTACGCGGAGCTGGTCGCCGCGGCGCCGGCGATCGTCCCGACCAGGTAGGCGTACAGGCCGTAGACCGGGTTCACGCCGGCGAGCAGGCCGGAGGCGAGCCCGTCCGGCACGCTCTCCACGCCGAGCACCACGCCGGCCCGCAGGTCCGGGCCGACCGTCGCGCGGGAGCCCAGTTGGCGGTGCAGCGCCGCCCGGACGTCAGCCATCGGCCTGCTCAACCGCGCCCGGCCGGCCCGGCCCCGCCGGGGGCGCAGGCCGTCATCCTTCGGCGGCGTTCCTCGCCTCGGACGCCCGCAGCCGCGCCGTGACGACCTTGAGCAGCCCGCGGGAGACGTCCGGGTCCTCCAGCAGTGGGGCGAACGCCAACGGCGAGATCGTCGCGGTGCGCAGCCCGCCCTCGCCGACGATGACGGTGGCGGACCGGGGCTCACCGTCGATCAGCGAGATCTCGCCGAAGCTGTCGCCCTCCTTCAGCGTGGCCCGCAGCACGCCGTGGACCTCCACGTCGGCGGACCCGTCCAGGATGAGGTGGAACCCGGCGCTCTCGGCCCCCTGGTCGGTGAGGTGGCGGCCGGGTCGGTGGGTCATCTCCACGACCCGCTCGGCGATGCGCCGACGCGAGTCTTCGGACAGCTCGGAGAAGAACTCGACGGAAGAGAGCCGGCGGGCGAGCTCTGGCACCTGCATGTCGTGCACCTTTCCCTGGAAGCGGCCAGGTTAGAGGATCACGGAGGGCCGGGCCATCGATCCGGTCGTACAGGAGGTGCCATGGGCATCGTCTCGCCGGGGTTCTCCGGCCGGCGCCGCGACGGCGGTACCCCGCTGCCGCCGGGCCAGTACCTGACCGAGGACTTCCCGGTCCTGTCGGCCGGGCCCACACCCCGGCTCGACACCGACCGGTGGACGTTCACCGTCACGACCGAGACCGGGGCGAAGCACGAGTGGACCTGGGCCCGGCTGCGCGCCCTGCCGGCCGAGAGCTTCACCACCGACCTGCACTGCGTGACCCGCTGGTCCAAGCTCGGGACGCACTGGGACGGGGTCTCGCTCGACACGCTGCTCGCCGACGTGGAGACATCCGCGGACTTCGCGCTGGTGCATGCCTACGGCGGCTACGACACCAACCTGCCGCTGGAGGACCTGCTGGACGGCAAGGCGTGGGTCGCCTTCGGCTACGACGGCGAGCCGCTCGAGCCCGAGCACGGGGGACCGGCCCGGCTGCTGGTGCCGCACCTGTACCTGTGGAAGAGCGCCAAGTGGGTCAGCGGCATCACCTTGTCCCACACGGACACCCCCGGCTTCTGGGAGAGCCTGGGCTACCACAGCTACGGAGACCCATGGCGGGAGCAGCGGTACTGGGGCGACTGACCTGGCGGGTCGGTCGGGTGGTCGCCCTGCGGGACGAGACCTCGACGGCCCGCTCGGTCGTCCTCGACGTGCCCGGCTGGCCCGGCCACCTGGCCGGTCAGCACGTCGACGTCCGGCTGACCGCGCCGGACGGCTACTCGGCGGTCCGCTCGTACTCGATGTCTGCCGAGGCCGACGGGGACCTCGTCGAGATCACCGTCGACCGGCTCCCGGACGGTGAGGTCTCGCCGTACCTCACCCAGGTCCTCGCGCTCGGCGATCCGCTGGAGGTGCGCGGGCCGATCGGGGGCTGGTTCGTGTGGCGGCCGGGGCAGGAAGGCCCGGTCCAGCTGCTCGCGGGCGGGTCCGGGATGGTTCCCCTGCGGGCGATGCTGCGTGCCCGCGACCGCGCGACCGGCTCGGACCGGGCGCCGATGCGGCTGCTCTACTCGGTCCGGCAACCGGACGCGGTCCTGTACCGGGACGAGCTGGACGCCCTGGCCCGGACCGCCGACGGCGTCCGCGTCGAGTACGCGTTCACGCGGCGCACCCCGCCGGACTGGCCCCGCCCGCCCGGCCGGCTCGACGCCGGCCTGCTGGCCGGGGCGGCGTTCGGTCCCCACGAGCAGCCGACCTGCTACGTCTGCGGACCGACCGGCTTCGTCGAGGCCGCCGCCGACCTGCTAGGCATCGCCGGCCACGACCCGGCCCGCATCCGGACCGAACGCTTCGGCCCGTCCACCGGTGGAGGAGATCGATGACCGACCAGACTCACGACAGGCCGTTCCTGGACGGCAACGCGGCGGCCGGCCAGATCGCCGCGCTCTTCGCGCTCGACGTGACCACCGCGACCGGCCAGTGCGCCGGCTGCGGGACGGCGGGCCCGCTGGCCGGGGCGCGCATGTACGGTCCGGCGCCCGGCCTGGTCCTGCGCTGCCCGGCCTGCGAGGCCGTGCTGCTGCGGATCGTCGAGGGCGCCGGACGGGCCTGGATGGACCTGCGGGGCCTCGCGTTCATCGAGACCCCGCTCCCGTCGCCGGCCTGAAGTCCCACAGGTTCGAACTGGACAGCGGAGGGCGACCGATGGAGTACATCAAGCTCGGCCGGACCGGCCTGGACGTCTCGCGCATCTGCCTGGGGTGCATGAGCTACGGCGAGCCCGCCAGGGGCGGCCAGCCGTGGAGCATCCCGGAGGACGAGGCGCGCCCGTTCTTCGTCCGTGCTCTCGAGCTCGGGATCAACTTCTTCGACACCGCGAACGTGTACTCCGCCGGCTCCAGCGAGGAGATCACCGGGCGCGCCCTACGCGAGCTGGCCGACCGGGACGAGATCGTGCTCGCCACCAAGGTGCACGGTCGCATGCACGACGGCCCGAACGGCCAGGGCCTGTCCCGCAAAGCGGTCATGGCGCAGATCGACGCCAGCCTGCGGCGGCTGGGCACCGACTACGTCGACCTGTACCAGATCCACCGCTGGGACCCGGCCACGCCGGTGGAGGAGACCGTCGAGGCGCTGCACGACGTGGTGAAGGCCGGGAAGGCCAGGTACGTCGGCGCGTCCTCGATGTGGGCCTGGCAGTTCGCCAAGGCGCTGCACGCGGCCGACGCTCACGGCTGGACCAGGTTCGCCACGATGCAGAACCACTACAACCTGCTCTACCGCGAGGAGGAGCGGGAGATGCTCCCGCTGTGCGCCGACGAGGGCGTCGGGGTGATCCCGTGGAGCCCGCTCGCGCGTGGGCGGCTGACCCGGCCGTGGGAGGAGCCCACGCACCGGTCCGGGCTGGACGAGTTCGGCCGCTCCCTGTACCCGCAGGCGGTCGCGGACCGCGAGATCGTCGACCGGGTGGGTGCGATCGCCGAGGCGCGGGGGGCGGCGCGCGCCTCGGTGGCGCTGGCCTGGATGCTCAGCCGGCCCGGTGTGGCCGCCCCGATCATCGGTGCGACGAAGCCGCACCACCTCGACGACGCGGTCGCCGCCGTCGACCTGCGGCTGACCCCGGACGAGCTGGCCACGTTGGAGGAGCCGTACACCCCGCGCCCCGTCGCCGGCTTCGCCTAGGCCCGCGGCGTAGCCTGCGCCCATGACTGTCCGGGGTCCGTCCCAGCCGCGGTCCTGAGCCGGTGCACCCCACGATCGGGCAGGTGCTTTTCGCTGCGGCGGCACGCGACCCCGACCGGGTGTGGCTGCGCAGCGACGCCGGCGACCTGACCTTCGGTGCCGCGGCCGCGCACGTCGCGCAGACCGCCCGGCGGTTCGCCGACGCCGGAGTCGGCCAGGGCGACCTGGTGCTGCTGACGGCCCGCGGCACCCCGCCGTACCTGCTCTGCTGGCTCGCGGTGGCCTGGCTCGGCGCACTGAGCGTGCCGGCGAACCCGGCCAGCGCGCCCGCCGAGCTGTCCGGGCTGCTCGGCCAGGTCCGCCCGCGGGCGCTGGTCACCGACCGGGAGCTGCGGGCCGTGGTGTCGCCGCCGCAGGGGACCCGCACGCTGGACGTGGACCGGCTCACGGCGGGATGGGCCGGGCCGGGCCTCCCGACCGGTGCGCCCGGCCCCGCCAAGGTCGACGACGGCGACGTGGCCGTCCTGCTGCCGACGTCCGGGACCACCGGGCGGTCCAAGCTCGTCATGCAGACCCATCGCGCCTACACCATGGCCGGCGAGGGCTTCCCGTACTGGATGGAGCTGGACCGCGACGACCGGCTGATGACGTCGCTGCCGCTGTTCCACGTCAACGCCCTGGCGTACTCGGTGCTGGGCTCGCTGACGATCGGCGCCGGGCTGGTGCTGCTGCCCCGGTTCTCGGCCAGCGGCTTCCTGGACTCGGCCCGCCGGCACGGCGCCACCGAGTTCAACGCGATCGGCGCGATGATCGAGATCCTGATGCGCCAGCCGGAGCGACCCGACGACGCGGCCACCCCGTTGCGGCTGTGCTACACCGGACCGGCCCCGACCAGGGCGCGGCAGGAGCAGATCGAGGAACGCTTCGGACTGCGGATCGTGGTCGGCTACGCCATGTCCGAGACCACGTACGGCCTGGTCTGGCCACGGGGGACCCGGCCGTTCGGGACGCTGGGCCGGCCGCGGCAGCACCCGCGGCTGGGCGAGGTGAACCATGCGCGGGTGGTCGACGAGTCCGGCTCCGACGTGCCGGCCGGCCAGGTCGGCGAGCTGATGCTGAGCAACCCGGCGGTGACCCCCGGGTACTGGGGTATGCCGGCCGAGACCGCGGCCGTGCTCACCGGAGGATGGCTGCACACCGGCGACCTCGTCGTCGTCGGCGACGACGCGATGGTGACGTTCGTCGGGCGCCGCAAGGAGGTCCTGCGCCGCCGCGGCGAGAACCTGAGCCCGCTGGAGGTCGAGGAGGCCGTCGCCGCCCACCCCTCGGTTCAGGAGGTGGCCGTCGTCGGCGTGCCGTCGGACCTGTCCGAGGACGACATCAAGGCGTTCGTCGTCGCCGCGCCCGGATGCGTGCTGGACTTCGACGATCTGCGGGCGTGGGCCGCCGACCGGTTGTCGGCGTTCAAGGTCCCGCGGTACTGGCAGGAGCTGGGCGAGCTGCCGCACACGCCCACCGGGCGGGTGGCCAAGCACCAGCTGCCCACCGACCATCCCGACGGCGAGCACGACCTGGAGCGGAAGGACGGCGCGTGACCTCGTTCGAGTTCCCCACCGCGATCGGTACGTCGGACGCGACGTCGATCACGCTGCTCGGCCACGACCTGGCCGGCGAGCTGCTCGGCAACATCGGCTTCGGCGAGCTGGCGTACTGGCTCGTCGCTCAGCGCCGCCCGTCGCCCGGACAGCTCCGGCTCTTCGAGGCGGTGCTGGTCGCGCTCGCCGACCACGGGCTGACCCCGACGGTCATCGCGGCCCGGATGACCCTGACCGGCGCGCCGGAGTCGCTGCAGGGGGCGGTCGCAGCCGGCGTGCTCGGCGGCGGCTCGCGCTACCTGGGCGTCACCGAGGACTGCGGACGCTTCCTGGCCGATGCGCTCGCGGCAACGTCGGCGGCCGGCGAGCCGCTGCCGGCGGACGACGACGACGCGGGCTGGGACCTGGTCGCGCTCGCCGCCGTACGCCGCTGTCGCGAAGCCGGGGCGTTCGTGCCGGGGCTCGGCCACCCGGTGCACAAGGACGTGGACCCGCGGACGCCGGTGCTGTTCGCGCTCGCCGGGTCCGAAGGCGTGCTGGGGCCACACCTGCGGCTGTTCGCCGCGGTCGGCCGGGTGCACCCGGACGTCCTCGGGCGCAGGCTCCCGCTCAACGGCGCCGGCGTGTGCGGCGCGGTGCTCGCCGACCTGGACCTGCCGGTGCACATGCTGCGCGGGTTCGCCCTGCTCGCCAGGACGGCCGGCCTCCTCGGCCATCTCGCCGAGGAGACCCGCACGCCCATCGGGCCTGGGATCTACCGCCAGGTCGAGGAGTCGGCCGACTACCGACCCCCTGGGTAGACCCGCTCAGATCGCGTAGAACTGGTTCAGGTAGCGGCTGGCGACCGCCCCGTCGCCGCGGACCGTGCCGGCGTGGGTCCGGTTGTACGCGGCCAGCACCATGCTGCCCGCGTCGTACTCGATCGTGGTGAGGTCGTCGATCGGCGCCTGGGTGTACGTCATGCCGTCCGGCCCCATCGAGACCCGGTAGTCCCCGCCGTTGTGACCGCCCACCCGGATACCGATCTCGTACGGGGACTTGTCCGCGTCCGGCTTGATCGTCGACTGCCACAGCACGAACATGAACGGCACCAGCAGGTCGGCGGCCTCGCCGTCCATCACGTGCGCCTCGCCGCGGCCCTCCTCGATGTCCCACGAGTGGACCCCGTAGTCCATGAGCTGCCCGCCTGCGTAGAAGAAGGCCGGCACCGGGCCCATGTAGTAGTGGTCGACGATGAAGCCCTCCCACTCCTCCTTGCTGAGCGGTTCGAGGATCCCCATCATCTTGTCGAGGTCGCCGCGGGCGCGGTCCATCAGCTCGCTCTGGGACAGGTCGCGGAACCGCAGCGCGCCCTTGTTCGCGGACTCGAGCATCTCGGGCAGCGTAGACAGCTCCCGCTTCTGCGCGGCGCGGGCCGCGTCGAAGGACTCGAAGTACCCCTCGGTGGTGTCGACCAGGTGCCCGATGACGTCGCGCGTCTCCCAGCCCTTGCACGCCGTCGGTTCGTTCCAGGCGGCCCGGTCGTCGGCCATGCCGAACATCCGGTCGGCCTGCTGGCGGACCACCCGGAGGATGGTGTCCTTCCCCTCGTACGACATCGCGTTCCACTCGCCCATGACGGTCCTTCTTCCGATGGGGTTGTTGATAACGGGACCTTCACCCCGGCCGGGGCCGGTGTCAATGCCTGTCCGCGCTGCCCGTACCGTCAGCCGACGTCCCGGCGACGGAAGGCGACGAGCCCGCCGACGACGAGCACGGCCCCGATCGCGAGCAGCCACGCCAGGGACGCCGGGTCCGCGTCACCGCCCGGCAGCCGCGGCACGTGCGCGTACGGCGACAGGTCGATGACCTTCTGGTCCAGCCCCACCACCGGCCCGATCTCGCCGAGCAGCAGGAACACGCCCAGCGCGACCCAGCCGGCCACGACCCACCGGGCGGAGACCCCGAACGCCGCGACGACGATCGCGCACACCAGCCAGATCGCCGGCAGCTGCACCAGCGCGCCGGCCAGCACGCGACCCACGTCCGACCAGTGATGAGTCTGCGTGGTCCTGACCAACCCCGCTGCGGTCCCGGCGCAGAGCATGAGCAGTGCGGTGCCGAGCAGCGAGACGGTGACGTACGCCAGCGCCCACGACCGTCGCGTCGCAGCCGTCGCCAGTGCGGCCTCGCTGTGCCCCGCGACCTCTTCGGTGCCCAGCCGTCCGGCCGCCTGCACGCCGAAGACGGTGGCCACGATCGCGGCGATGCCCAGCTCCGCGGCCAGGAACGCGTCGGTGAGCCCCGCGCTGCCGCCCAGCTTGGTGATCAGGTCCTGTACCTGCGGCGAGGCCAGCAACGAGCTGACGCTGCCGGTGATCGCCCCGAGGATGCTGCCGAGCAGCACGAACGAGAGCGTCCAGGCCAGCAGCGCGGGCCGTTGCAGCCGGAACGCCAGCGCGAGCGGGCTGTTCAGCAACGCCCCGGCGGTCGCCGCTCCCGGCCGGTCGGGCAGCAGGCCGGCGCCCAGGTCGCGCCGGGCGGCGAGCACGAAGGCGACCCCGAGCCCGGCAGCGGCCGCGACGACGGGCAGCACGAGGACCCACCACCGTTCCCCGGCGAACGCGCGCATCTGCTGGGCCCAGCCGACCGGCGACAGCCAGCTCAGCCACGCCGCACCGTCCGGGCCGGACGCGTCACCCGCCGCCCGCAGCACGTACGCCGCCGCCAGCACCATCCCGGCCAGCCCGTTCGCGGTCCGTCCGGTGGTCGCCAGCTGGGCCGCGACGGCGGCCACCGCGCAGAACACCACCCCGCACCCGGCCCAGCCCAGGCCGAGGGCGAACGAACCGTTGGCCGGCAGACCCGCGCCCACCATGGACAGCGCGGTGACCAGGCCGATCGCCACGACCGAGAGCAGGGCCACGGTCACGGCAGCCGCCAGCGGCGCGCGCCGTCCCACCACGGCGGCACCCACCAGCTCGAGACGGCCCGCCTCCTCCTCGGCCCGGGTGTGCCGGACCGTGAGCACGATCGCCAGCCCGGCCAGCAGCACCGGTCCCAGCGTGCTGAGCTTGAACAGCGCCAGCGAGCCGAGCGAGGTCGGGTCGAAGATCCGCCCGTACAGCGCGACGAGGGCCGGCGTGCCGTTGATCGTCTGCGCGGCCGCGAGCCGGCTCGCGACGGTGGGGTAGAGGTCGGCGGTGGCCGACGCCGAGCTGGCCGCGGAGCCGACCAGCACGACCGCCCAGACCGGCAGCAGCACCCGGTCCCGTCGCAGCGCCAGCCGGACCAGGGCGCCCGTACCGGTGAGCGAGGTGCTCACGGCTGGGCGGCGTAGTGCCGCAGGAACAGCTCCTCGAGCGTGGGCGGGCGGCTGTCGAGCGTCCGGACCTCGTACCGTCCCAGCTCGGTCAGCAGCGCGCCGAGGGCCGGGGTGTCGACGTCGCACGCCACCCGCGTCCCCTTGACGACGAGGTCGTGCACGCCGGGCACCGCGGCCAGCCCGCTCGGGGCCCGGGCCAGCTCGGCCCGCACCGACGTACGGGTCAGGTGCCGCAGCTCGGCGAGCGTGCCGGTCTCCACCGTGCGACCGGTGCGGATGATGCTCACGCGGTCGCACAGCGACTCGGCCTCGGCGAGGATGTGGCTGGACAGCAGCACGGTGCGGCCGCGCTCGCGCTCGGCGTTGATGCACTCCTGGAACGACTCCTCCATCAGGGGGTCCAGCCCGCTGGTCGGCTCGTCCAGGAGCAGCAGCTCGACGTCGGCCGCCAGGGCCGCGACCAGCGCGACCTTCTGCCGGTTGCCTTTCGAGTAGGCGCGGCACTTCTTGGTCGGGTCCAGGTCGAAGCGCTCGAGGAGCTCGGCCCGCCGCGCCCGGTCGAGCCCGCCGCGCAGCCGCCCGAGAAGGTCGATGACCTCGCCGCCGGTCAGGCCGGGCCACAGCGCGACGTCGCCGGGCACGTACGCCAGTCGCGTGTGCAGCGTGGTCACGTCCCGCCAGGGGTCGCCGCCGAGCAGCCGCACTGCCCCCGCGTCGGCCCGCAGCAGGCCGAGCAGCACCCGCAGCGTCGTCGTCTTCCCCGAACCGTTCGGGCCCAGGAAGCCGTGCACCTCGCCGGACCGCACGACCAGGTCCAGCCCGTCCAGAGCCCGGGTACTGCCGAACGACTTCACCAGGCCGGCGACCTCGATCGCGTTCACGGCGCGACAGTACCGCCGCCCTTGGCCGCCGCCGCGGGCCCTGCGAGCATGGCCGGGGACGGGCGCCGCGGCCTCCCCGGCGCCCATGAACACCGAAGAAGGAGCCCGCCGTGGCATCAGACCCCTGGCCCTTGATCCACGCCGAGCGGGCCGCGCTGCTGGCCGACCTGGCCGACCTTCCGGACGACCGCTGGTCCACCCGCTCGCTGTGCCCCGACTGGACCGTCCACCAGGTCCTCGGCCACATGACCGCGACCGCCCGCATGACGCCGGGCCGGTTCGTCTCGCACCTGGCCGGGGCCGGGTTCCGGTTCCACACGATGAGCGCCAAGGACGTGGCGGCCGAGACGGCCGCCGGCCCGGCGGCGACGCTGGCGGCCTTCCGTTCGCTGCAGGACGCGTCGACCGCGCCGCCGGGCCCCACCGAGGCGATGCTCGGGGAGGTGGTGATCCACTCCCAGGACGTCAGGCGGCCGCTGGGGATCAACCGCGACTACCCGACCGGGTCGGTGGTCCGCGTGCTCGACTTCTTCAAGGGGTCGAACCTGCTGATCGGCTCGAAGGACCGGATCGCCGGGGTCACGTTGCGCGCGACGGACGCGGACTGGTCGCACGGGACCGGTCCGGAGGCGGCCGGACCGGTCACGGCCCTGGCCATGGCCATGACCGGACGGGCGGCGGGCCTGGACGACCTGCGCGGACCCGGGGTCGACGTGCTGCGTGGGCGGACCGCGTGAGCGAGCGCACCTGGGAGTCCGTCGACGAGTACGTCGTCGAGCGGCTGGCCGCGACCGACGACGTGCTCGACCACGTGCGGGGGGCCAGCGCCGCCGCCGGCCTGCCGGACATCGCCGTGTCCGCCGCGCAGGGCAAGTTCCTGCACCTGCTCACCCGGGCCGTCCGGGCGGCGTCGGTGCTGGAGATCGGGACCCTCGGCGGGTACAGCACGGTCTGGTTCGCCCGCGCGCTGCCGGCCGGCGGGCGGGTCGTGACCCTCGAGGTCGACCCGCACCACGCCGAGGTCGCCCGCTCGAACGCCGCGGCCGCCGGCGTCGCGGACCTGGTCGACGTCCGCCTCGGCGCGGCGCTGGACACGTTGCCCCGGCTGGTCGCCGAGGGGGCCGGTCCCTTCGACCTGGTCTTCGTGGACGCCGACAAGGAGAACAACGCGGAGTACGTGCGGCTGGCGCTCGACCTGAGCCGGCCCGGGACCGTCGTCGTGGTCGACAACGTCGTCCGGGGCGGCGGGGTGGTCGACCCGGGCAGCGCCGACCCGAGCATCCGCGGGACCCGGGCGCTGTTCGACTTCCTGGCCGGTGAGCCCAGGCTGGACAGCACGGCGCTGCAGACCGTCGGTGCGAAGGGCTACGACGGCTTCGTCCTCGCGCTCGTCACCGCCTGAGGATCGGCAAGGCCTCCTGTCCCGGGTGCACCCGGACGGTCCCCAGCCAGCCGCAGGCGTCCTCGAGGGCGCCCGTGTACTCGGCGACCACGTCGCGCAGCAGCCGGGCCTTGTGCAGCGCGTTGCCGACGTCCTGCGCTCGCGTCTCGTCGTCGTACGCCCGAAAGTCCAGCGTGACGACGCGCGCGCAGTCGGCGACGACCAGGGTGCCGTCCACCCATGCGACGCCCCGCTCGGGCCGGTGGCGCTCGACCTCGGCGATCACGTACGCGCCGGCGTGGAATCCGGGTCGGTTCAACCATTCTCGGCGGTAGTAGTCGTTGTCATCCATCTCTGTCTCCGGGCAGCACGAGTCGGGTCGGCGACACCGAGGCGTCAGCGACCGGCTGCGAGAAGACGACGGACCACGGGCCGATGGTCCTGTCGCGGCCCGCCGGCAGCAACGGGTTATCGCGCGGACCAGCGCCGCTGCGAGCTGTCGAACCCGTCCAGGGACCAGGCCATCGCCGAGGCGGGCACCAGCGCGAGCACCACCTCGCCCGGCGGCCCGACGGGCAGGTACTGCAGGTCGTCCGGGTCGTCGTACTTCGGAGCGAACGCGGCCAGTACCCGGGCGAGCAGGGCCGGCTCGGTCGTCTCCTCGACGGCACCGCGCACGATGAGCACGTCGTCGCCGTTCTCCAGGTGCACGACGATCCGCGGGTCGGCGCGCAGGTTGCGGGCCTTCGCCGTGGTCGTCTCGGTGTAGAAGTACAGGACCTCGTCGATGACGACCCCCCACACCGGGGAGGCGTGCGGCGCGCCGTCCCGGCCCGTGACGCCGACCCAGTAGTTGCGGGACGTCGCGAGGCGGCTCGCGGCCTCGGCCCAGGTGAGCGGGGTCACTGCTGGTCGTCCCGGCCGCGCTCGTCCATCTCGGCCAGGAACTGCTCGACCTGGGCCGCGATCTCCTCGCCGCTCGGAATCGGCGTCCCGTCACCCCCGGCGGCCGACCCCGGCACCCCGCCGGACTGCGCCACGAAGGCGTCGTACTGCTGCTCGAGCGCGGCCACCGCCTCGACGTTCTCCGGGTTCTGGGCGATCTGCGCGTCCGTCTCGGCGTCGGTGCGGTCGGCCGCCTCGCGCAGCGCGTCCAGCGGCAGCAGCAGCCCGGTCGCCGCGGACACGGCCTCCAGCAGCGCCAGCGCTGCGCGCGGGTACTCGGTCCCGGCCAGGTAGTGCGGGACGTGCGCCGCGAAGCCCATGGCCTGGTGCCCGGACCGGCCCAGCCGCAGCTCCAGCAGGCCGGACACGTGGCCGGGCACCTCGAGGGCTCCGACCCAGGACGTGCGACCCGCCACGAGCTCGGGGTCGGTGGCGTGCGCGGTCAGGCCCAGCGGCCGGGTGTGCGGCGCCGGCCAGGGGACGGCGTGCATCCCCACCGTGAGCGGCACGGCGAAACGGTCCACGAGGGAACCGACGGCGTCGGCGAACGCCTGCCAGCCGAAGTCCGGCTCCACGCCGTGCAGCAGCAGGAAGCTCGTCCCCGCGTCGTCGTGCAGGAGGCTCAGCTCGAGCTGGGGCAGGTCGACGGTCTCGTAGTGGTCGGACAGGAAGGTCATCCGCGGCCGCCGCGCCCGGTAGTCGTAGAGGGAGTCGATGTCGAAGGTCGCCAGCGAGGTGCTCTCCAACGTGCTCATGAGCTGCTCGACCGCAAGGCGGCCGGCGGCGCCGGCGTCGAGGAACCCGGCGAGGCTGTGCAGCAGCACGGGCCGGCCCAGGTCGGCCGGCTGGGCATGCAGGGTGTACAGGTCGCGCGGGTCTCGCACGGTCGACGCCTCCTGACTCGAGGGTGCTGGTCCAGCATGCGGCAACCGATCCCAACACCTTCCTCGGGGTGCATCATCCCGCGAACGCCTAGGGTCCAGGGCATGACAGAGACCTCCGCCGCCGGCGCGCCAGCAGCCCTCCAGCCGCTCGACATCGAGGTCGGCCGGGTCCTCGCCGTCGTGGCCCATCCCGACGACCTCGAGTACGGTGCCGCCGCGGCGGTCGCCGCCTGGACCGATGCCGGCCACGAGGTCGGGTACCTGCTGGCGACCCGGGGCGAGGCGGGGATCGACGGTATGGAACCGGCCAGGGCGGCCGCGGCGCGCGAGGCCGAGGAGCGGGAGAGCGCGGCTCTCGTGGGCGTCTCGACAGTGGAGTTCCTCGATCATCCGGACGGCGTGATCGAGTACGGGGTGCCGCTGCGCCGCGACATCGCCGCCGCGATCCGCCGGCACCGCCCCGACACGCTGCTGCTGTTCAACCACCGCGAGACCTGGGCGCCAGGGCGGCTCAACTCCCCGGACCACATCAACGTGGGCCACGCCGCCCTGGACGCGGTCGGCGACGCGGGCAACCGGTGGATCTTCGCCGACCTCGGGCTGGACAAGCACTCGCCCAGCCACGCGCTCGTGACCGCGTCGCCGGCCAGCACGCACGCCCTGGACGTCACCGCCACCGTGGACCGGGCGGTCGCCTCGCTCGCCGCGCACCGCGCCTACCTGGAAGGGCTCGGCGACCACCCGATGTCCGACCCCGAGTTCCTGCGGTTCTTCCTCGAGCAGACCGGCCAGCGGTTCAAGGGCTCCGGGGCGGCCCTGTCCTTCGAGCTGTTCTCGTTCTAGGCCGGCCGGCGATGGCAACCGGGACCCTTGCAGCGCCGGTCGCGTCTCGCGCCGACCTGTCGGCGGCCGACCTCGTCCGGCGGCGCGAGCTCCGGCGGATGAAGACGATCGCGGCGTCGCTCCTGGCGGTGGCCGCGCTGGCGTACCTGCTGGCCGAACGGCTGGCCCGCAGCCAGGGCGACAGCGTGGCGACGTGGGTGCTGTACGCGCGGGCGGCTGCCGCGGCCGGGATGGTCGGCGGCCTCGCCGACTGGTTCGCGGTCACCGCGCTGTTCCGGCACCCGCTCGGGATCCCGGTGCCGCACACGGCGATTGTCCCGTCCCGCAAGGACGCGATCGGCCGCAGCCTCGGCGACTTCGTCGGCACGCACTTCCTGGTCCCGGACATCGTCCGCGGCCGGGTCCGGGGCATCCGCCCGGCCGCCAGGGCCGGGGCCTGGCTGGCCGTGGACGAGAACGCCGGACGGGTGGCCGCCGAGCTGGCCACGGCGTTGCGCGCAGTCTTCGGCGTCCTGCGCGACGACGACGTCCAGGCGGTGCTCGAGCAGATGGTGACCCGCCGGCTCGTCACGATGCCGGCCGGGCCCGCGCTCGGGCGGGTTCTCGCCGGGGTGGTGGCCGACGGTTCGCACCACCGGCTCGTGGACCTGTCGCTGGACAACGCGCACCGGTGGCTGACCGAGAACCGGGCCACGGTGACCGCGGTGGTCGCGCGGCAGGCGCCGACCTGGTCGCCGCGGTTCGTGGACGAGCGGGTCGCCGAGCGGGTGTACGCGGAGGTGCTGCGGGTGCTGACCGACGTCCGCGACCATCCCGACCACGAGCTGCGCGCCTCGCTGGACCGTTTCCTGGCCTCGTACGCCGAGGATCTCCTGCACGACGAGCGGACCCAGCGCCAGGCCGACGCGGCCAAGGCCGCCCTGCTGGAGCACCCGCAGGTCCGCCAGGCCGTGGCGGACACCGCGGCCACTGTGCGCCGGGTCGCCCTGGAGGCCGTCGACGACCCGGACGGGGAGCTGCGCCGCCGGGTGACGGCGGCGATCGCCTCGTTCGGGCTCCGGCTGGCGGCGGACGCGGACCTGCAGGCGAAGGTGGACGGCTGGCTGGAGGACCTGGCCGCGCACGTGGCGGCCACGTACTCCGGCGAGCTGACGACGCTGATCACCGACACGGTCGAGCGTTGGGACGGGCGGCAGACCGCCCGCCGCATCGAGCTGCAGGTGGGCCGAGACCTGCAGTTCATCCGCATCAACGGCACCGTCGTCGGGGCGCTCGCGGGCCTGGCCATCGAGGTCCTCACGCACGCGTTCTGATGGGGTCGGCGGGGCCGGTGGGGACGGCGTGGCGACATTCGGCGGCTCGCGTCGACACCACCGCAGGGGCAGTGGTGGTACAGCGGAAAAGATCTTGGAAGATTCTTCCGAAAGGCCCTTGCGCCCCACGTCGAAGGTCCCGTAGAAATCTCCCCACGCCAGCGGGATCGGCGGACCAGCCGGGGGAAACCCCAGCACCTGCAAGGGTTTGAGGCGACTCTCCCGAGCGGGGGTCCACCACTCGAAGGCGGGCCGGCCGAAGACCGGCGCACCGAGTCCCCAGGGCAACCCGGGGACGCCGCGGGTGACGACGCGGCGGTGCGCACGGGTCGGGCGGCGGCCGCGAATCCGCGCGGAGCCCGGGCGACCGGGTCGCGCGCGGAACCTTGCGTCACAGGGTGCCGACCTGGACCGGGCGACCGGATCGGGACAGGCAGTGGTCATGCGTAGGGCCCCGCGGACTCATACTTCGCGGGGCCCTACTCCTGTCTGGGGACCATGCTGCCATCCTGGCCGCCCCCGCCGAGCGTGCGACACGCCCGACAGGCAGGATGGGTGACATGCCTCACGACCCGTACGCAGCAGCCCCGGACCGCTACCAGGGGATGGACTACCGCCGGACCGGCCGCTGGGGGCTGCGGCTCCCGGCACTCTCGCTCGGCCTCTGGCACAACTTCGGCGACGACCGGGCCATCGACGACCAGCGGGCCATCCTGCGGCGGGCGTTCGACCTTGGCGTCACCCACTTCGACCTGGCGAACAACTACGGCCCGCCGTACGGGTCGGCGGAGGCCAACTTCGGCCGGGTCATGCGCGAGGACCTCCGGCCGTACCGGGACGAGCTGGTGGTCTCGACGAAGGCCGGGTACGACATGTGGCCCGGACCGTACGGCGAGTGGGGCTCGCGCAAGTACCTGCTGGCGTCGTTGGACCAGAGCCTTGGCCGGATGGGACTCGACTACGTCGACATCTTCTACTCGCACCGGTTCGACCCGGACACCCCGCTGGAGGAGACCGTCGGCGCCCTGGTCACCGCGGTGCGCTCGGGGCGGGCCCTGTACGCCGGCGTCTCCTCGTACTCCCCGGAGCGCACCGCCGAGGCGGCCGCGCTGCTGCGGGCCGAGGGCGTGCCGCTGCTGATCCACCAGCCGTCGTACTCCCTGCTGAACCGCTGGATCGAGGGCGGCCTGCTGGACACCCTCGCCGACGTGGGGGCGGGCTGCATCACCTTCTCGCCGCTGGCCCAGGGGATGCTGACCGACAAGTACCTGGAGGGGATCCCGGCCGGCTCCCGGGCCAGCCAGGGCAAGTCCCTCGACCCGGCCCTGCTGGACGAGCGGAACCTGACCCACGTCCGGGCGCTGGCGGCGATCGCCGCCGCCCGCGGCCAGTCCCTGGCCCAGATGGCCCTGCTGTGGACCCTGCGCGACCCGCGGGTGACCTCGACGCTCGTCGGGGCCAGCAGCGTGCGCCAGCTCGAGGACAACGTCGCCGCCCTGTCCGGCCCGCCCCTGACCGAGCCCGAGCTGACCGCGATCGATGCGCACGCCGTCGAGGGCGGGATCAACCTGTGGGCGCGCAGCTCGTCGGCGTGACCGACCCGCGCGCTGCCGCCTCGGCCGTCATGACCCGCGCCGTACGGCGCATGCTGGCTGGCTCGGCGGACGGACGGCCGCAGTGGCTGACCTCGCTCGCCGACCCCGGGGACGCCGGCTGGTTCGGCCCCGGCAGTGGGATGTGGGCGGTGCACGGCTCGCTGTCCACCCTCGTGGGCGGCGTCCGGGCGCTGCTGCTGCAGTCCGCGCACCCGCTGGCCCTCGCCGGCGTCGTCCAGCACTCGGACTACCGCAGCGACCCGCTCGGCCGGCTGCAGCGGACCAACCGGTTCCTGACCACGACGACCTACGGGAGCTCGACGCAGGCCGAGCGGGCGGTGCGCCGGGTGAGCGCGGCGCACGCGGCGGTGGCCGGGACGGCGGCGGACGGTCGGCGGTACGCCGCGGCCGACCCCCGGCTCCTGCTGTGGGTCCACGTCGCGCTCACCGACTCCATGCTGGTGGCGGCCAGGGCGTACGGGCCGGTCGACGTCGACCCGGACGGGTACGTCGCGGACGCCGCGGTGGTGGCCCGGGCTCTCGGCGTCCCGGACCCTCCGCGCACTGCCGGCGAGCTGTCCACGGTGCTCGAGGCCTACCTGCCGGAGCTGTCCGCCGACGACAGCACCCGTGAGGTGGTCCGGTTCCTGCTGGCGCCGCCGCTGCCGCTGGCGGCGCAGCCCGCCTACCAGGTGCTGTGCCGGGCCGCGGTCGACCTGCTGCCGAGGTGGGGGACCGAGCTGCTCGGGCTGCCGGACCGGCCGGGCTTCGTCCGGGCCGCCGACCGGGCCGCCTGCGCCACGCTGCTGGGGAGCCTGCGGCGGGTGCTCGGCCCGCAGTCGCCGGGGGAGCGGGCCGCCCGCAGCCGACCTGCCGCGGACACCTAGTCGAGTCGGACGGTGCCGTTCGGGGTCATCACGTGCACGGCCTGAAGGCCGGGCGCCTCGTCCTCGACCCAGTCGACCTCGATGCCGTCCAGCGGGTGGGTGGACGGCTCGCCCAGCCACGCGGCGACGGTGTCCGCGTCGCCGCCGATCTCCATCCGCTCCAGCCGCAGGTCCGGCCGGCCACCCGCCGACGGGTGCTGGGACGGGTCGCACAGCCACTGCACGAAGAACGGGAGCTGCGGGTCGTCGATCAGGTCGAGCACGCCGATCTGCCGCCAGCGCAGGTCGTAGCCGTCGGGCCGGTGCCGGTTGCCGCCGACGCCGGAGCGGCCGAGCCGCGCCTCGACGACGGCGAGGTCGTCGACGGCGACTACCCAGCCGAGCCAGCCGCCGCCCTCCTCGGCCCGCGCCCGCACCGCCTGGCCGAAGGGCTCCTTGTCGGCCGCGGGATGCTCCAGGGCGGCGACCACCTCGACGTACGTTCCGCCGGCCAGCGGGAGGACGAAGTTCCGGGTGCCGAACCTCGGGTGCAGCCCGCCATCGGTGAACGGTGCGCCGATCGCCGCGCCCAGGCGCTGGACGGTGTCCGCGAGGTGGGCCGGCTCGGTCGCGTAGGACACGTGGTCGAGGCGCATGCCGGGCATCCTGCCTCATGGCTCCGGCGTCCCCGGCGCGGGGGTGCCGGCGGTGCCGGATGCCCCTCCAGGGGTCTGCTCCAGGCCGGGCCGACTGCCACCGGAACGGCTCCTTAGACCCGTTCGGGTGATCGGGTCGCTCAGGGTCGTGCCCGATAGACCGGGCATGAGCCTGACGCGGCGCCTTTGGCTGTGTGCTGTCGCGGCGGCCGGCGCCGTGCTGGTGTCGACGATGGCGGCGCCAGGGGCGTCGGCATCCACCGCCGGGTCGTTCGTCTCGCTGGTGAACTCGGCACGGGGGTCGGCCGGGCTGCACGGGTACGCGGTGTCCTCGCAGCTCGCCGCGGTCGCCCAGGGCCAGGCCCAGCGGATGGCGTCCCAGCAGCGGCTCTACCACAACCCGGGACTGGCCTCGCAGGTCACCAGCTGGAAGTACGTGGGCGAGAACGTCGGCTACGGCCCCGACGTGAGCACCCTCTTCAGCGCCTTCATGCACAGCCCCGCGCACAAGGCGAACATCCTCGACCACGACTTCACCCAGATCGGTGTCGGCGCGGTCACCGTGAACGGCACGATCTGGGTGTCGATGGTCTTCCGCGACCCGCTGCACTCGACCTCGTCCAGGCCCTCCGTCAAGCCGCGGAGCACGAAGGCCGCCACCAAGAAGAGGAGCGCCGCGCCCACCCACAGCGCGGTCCGGACCGTCGTCCCGGCCAAGAGCCTGCTGGCCGCGACCGCCGCGGCCGACCGGGCGCCGGGGCTGGTCTGCTCAGCGACGGCGGCCGCCGCCGACCGGGTCCGGGACGTCACCGCCCTGGACCGCAGCGCCCGGCTCGTCGAGTCCGGTCAGCTGGTCGTCCGGGGCTTCCAGTGCGGCCGCTCGCTCCCGATGACCGG
This sequence comes from uncultured Actinomycetota bacterium, assembly GCA_963711005.1. Classification (GTDB taxonomy): domain Bacteria; phylum Actinomycetota; class Actinomycetes; order Prado026; family Prado026; genus CAVQCJ01. Next base: position 687,080 of record CAVQCJ010000004.1, read on the forward strand.
TGTGCTGGACGACGCCACCCTCAAGGCCCTCACCCAGGTCTGACCGCCCACCCCTGCGACCGAAGTCGGGGTGTGGGGCTGGTCACGCTGGCCGCGTGGCCGCATATAGCGCATACCGGCAGGAAGCGGGGCACAGGTTACCCTCGCGGACATGCCGGGCACTTGGACCTTCCTGACCAACCACGCACACGTCCTCGTCACCGTCGCGTCCGACCCCGACGCGCGGCTGCGTGAGATCGCGGCGCGGGTCGGGATCACCGAGCGCGCAGCTCAGCTCATCGTGGGTGACCTGGAGGCCGCCGGCTACCTGAGCAAGGAGCGGGTGGGACGGCGGAACCGGTACCAGCTGCACGCCGGCGGACGCTTCCGGCACCCGGCCGAAGCCGAGCGTTCGGTCGACAGCCTGCTCGCGATCTTCCTGGACGAGGGACCGCGCGCCGGCCGCTGAGGCTCAGCTCTCGAGCTGCTCGGCGACGGCCTCGCGGTCGGGGCTGGTGGCTTCCTCGAGCTGCGTCATCAGGTCGTCGCGCTCGGAGCGCACATCGCCGAGGCGCTGCTCGGCCCCGGCGAGGGACGCGGCCAGCTCGGTGATCTGCGCCTGGGCCTCGCGGTGCCGGATCTGCCAGTCCTGCGCCTCGTTCGCCGCAGACCGCACCCGGACCTCGGCGGCGGCCAGCTTGCCCTCGAGCTCGGTCTGGACCCGGGTCAGATCGGCCTGGAGCTGCTGCGCATAGGCGACAGCGTTGTCGGCCCGGTGCTCGGCGGCGGCCCGACGCGCGTCGCTGGCCTCGACCAGCGTGCGCATCGAGCGCACCTCGTCGTCCGCCGGCGGGACCGGCAGCAACGGGGCGACGGGGACGGCAGCGACCGGCTCCAGGGCGACGGGCGCTGGGGCGACCAGCTCGGTGGCGGCTGCCTCGGCGGCGACCGGCTCCGTCGGGACGGGCTCGGCGGACACGGGCTGGCTGTCGACCGCCTCCGCGACCGACTCAGGGGCGACCTCCACCTGCTGCGGGAGGACGTCGGCCGCGACCGCGTCGGACCCGTCCGCGACTGCGTACCCGACCGGGGGACCCCAGGGTGCGGGCGTGGCCGGCTCGGCGTCCGCGACGACTCCGACGCCGACATCGGTCGGCCAGGCGGCGACCGGGGCGGGCGGACCCTCGAGCTGGGCCTCCTGCTCGTCGGGCGTGCCGTCGGCCTTGCGCGGCCGGCGGAGCTGCATGCCCAGGAACCGCTTGGCTCCGGGGGCCGCGGCGTCCGCATCCGCCGTCTCGGTCACGGGAACTCCGCCACCGGGGAAGACCGGGACGGAGACCGGCGGCGGGATCGCCCCGGAGTACACCAGCGGGCTCGGGCCGGCGGGCGCCGGTCCTGCGGCGGGCGGTTCGCCGACGGGCTGTGCCGGAACGGCCTGCTCGGCGACTGGCTGGTCTGTGACGGGCTGCTCCGGAACGGCCTGCTCGGCGACGGGCTGGTCGGCGAACGGCTGCGCGGCGTCATCGGTCCACGGGTTGACCGGCGTCGAGGGCTGGGCCCAGGTCGGGTCGACTGCGGGCTGCACGGGCTCGGGCTCGGCCTGGCGTGCCTTGCGGCCGGCCTGGACCGGCAGGATGTCGACTGCCGCCTGGGCCTGGGGCATGGCTCCAGGATCGGCGTCGTACGGCTCCGCAGACATCGGACCTCCACCGGCGAGACGGCTAGTCAAGGCTGTATCGGCGCGAGGTCCCGGCACCTTGACGCACGGTGATCAGGCCGCTGGGAGCGCTCCGCGAGGCAGCCGCGCCAGCCACCAGGCCAGGACCGGCCCGACTCCGAGGGCGAAGACGGCGGTCCCGATCCCGACCTTCCCGCCGAGCACCCAACCGACCGCGCACGCCGCCACCTCCAGCACCGTGCGCACCGGCGCCACCCGCCAGCCGTACTGCTCGTGCAGCCCGGTCATCAGCCCGTCGCGGGGACCGGGGCCCAGGTTCGCAGTGAGGTAGAGCGCCCCGGCCAGCGCGAGCAGGACGGTCCCGCCGACCACCTGGGCGAGCTGGGCCGCCGGCGCGGTGGGGCGCGGCAGGTACCGGACGCCGACGCCCAGGGCCACCGCGATGAGGACGGCGTTGGCCAGCGTGCCCAGACCTGGTCGCTCGCGCAGCGGGATCCACAGCAGCAGGATCACGGCGCTGATCACGAACGTGGCGCCGCCGATCGACAGCGGCGTGTGCCGGGCCAACCCCTCGGACAGGACGGTCCACGGAGTGTTGCCGATGCGTGCGGTCACGATCAGCGCCTCGGCGGTGCCGAACAGCCACAGACCGACCACGAGCACGGCCAGCGTGAGCGGACCCGCCCGCCAGCGCGACCCGTGGGCCGACCACGGGGTGACCGGGATCTGTCGTCCGTCGGCCACCGCCGCACAGTACCGACGCCACCGACGCCGCATCGCGACGCCGGCGTCACGACGCCACGTCGGCCGGGCGCCTGTCGACCGCGGCGGGGAAGGCGGTAGCCTCGCGCGTCCGCCCGCTGAGCGGCCGGGCGACCTGGAGGGATGACCGATGGGCACGATCGTCGTGGGTTACCTGCCGAGCGCGGAGGGTCGGGCCGCGTTGCAGGCCGGCATCCTCGAGGGGCAGCGCCGGTCCGCCAAGGTCGTCGTCGTGAACTCCCACAAAGGGGGCTTGGCCTTCACGAGCGAGGACGACACGACCAACCAGGCGGAGCTCGACCAGGTGGAGCGCACCCTCACCGACGCCGGGGTCGAGCACGAAGTCCTCGGGCTGGTCCGCGGCCGGGAAGCGCCGGACGACATCCTCGATGTCGTGAAGCAGGTGTCCGCGGAGCTGGTCGTGATCGGCCTGCGGCACCGCAGCGCGGTCGGCAAGCTGCTGCTCGGCAGCAACGCCCAGCGCATCCTGCTCGAGTCGCCCGCCCCGGTCCTGGCGGTCAAGGCCGCCGCGGCCGACTGACGCCCGTGGCGACGCCGATCGCGCTGCACCTGGCGATGGACCCGCAGGCCGACGCGCTGTTGAGCCGGGACCCGTTCGCGCTGCTCGTCGGGATGCTCCTCGACCAGCAGTTCCCGATGGAGCGGGCCTTCGCCGGCCCCTGGACGCTGGCCGGGCGGCTCGGGACCCCGGACCGGCTCGATCCCGCCGCGATCGCCGACCACGATCCGAAGGACTTCGCGGCTCTGATGTCCAAGCCGCCCGCCGTCCACCGGTTCCCCGGCTCGATGGCCGGGCGGGTGCAGGCGCTGGGCGCGGCCGTGGCCGGGGCCTACGGCGGTGACGGCTCAGCGCTGTGGCACGACGCCCGTTCCGGCCAGGAGCTGCTCGACCGGCTGCGCGCCCTACCCGGCTTCGGCGACCAGAAGGCACGGATCTTCGTCGCCCTGCTCGGCAAGCAGCTCCGGGTGCGGCCGGCCGGCTGGCGAGCGGCGGCCGGGGCGTACGGCGACGAGGGGAGCCGGCGGTCGGTCGCCGACGTCGTCGACGCCCGTTCTCTCGGCGAGGTCCGCTCGTTCAAGCAGGAGCAGAAGCGGGCCGCGAAACAGGCGCGCGCGGGCGCCGAGGGCGGCTGACCGACGGGAACACGTGCGGCAACTACAATGTTCGCCTAGTGCGTCCGTCGCACGAGACCACGTCTCCCACACCACACCCGCGGCCCCGCCCAGCCGACCGCCCGCAGCCCGGTCGGGGGAGGCCGCCCACCTGACGAGAGGTCGTTCGTGTCGCCGGTCCGCAGACAGCCCGCTGACGATCTCGCCCCCTGCCAGGAGGCTTCCACCCAGATGAACCGCGCCACCCGTACCGACGTGCCCGCCACCCGTACCGACGTGCCCGCCACCACCGCTCGTACCGTCCTCGCCGCGTCCTCGCGGCCCGCCGCCGCCCAGCCGATCACCGCCAAGGCGGCCGCACCGAAGTCGGCGTCGGCCAAGGGCGCCCCGCTCAAGGCCGCCCCCTCGGTCAAGGCCGCCGCCAAGCCCGCCGCCAAGACCCCCCCGGCGAAGAGCGCACCGGCGGGGAAGACGGCCGCCGGAGCCAAGGCCGCCGCTCCGGCCAAGCCCGCCGCGCCGGTGAAGGCCGCCGTCAAGGCGCCCACGAAGAGCGCGGCGAAGGTCGCCGAGAAGACCCCCGCGAAGGTCGCAGCCGTGAAGGCCCAGCCGGCGAAGGCCGCGCAGGCGGCCAAGGCGGCCCCGGCCAAGGCGGCCCCGGCCAAGGCGGCCCCGGCCAAGGCGGCCGCGGCCGGCACCGTGCCGGCGAAGGCGGCTCCGGCCAAGACCGGCAAGGCCACGGCCACCAAGACCGCCGATGAGGCTGCGCTCGTCGTGGTCGACGGCGGCGCCGCGCTCGTTGTCGTCGACGGCGCCGAGGTCGAGGTGGACGTCGAGGTCGAGCTGGCCACGCTCGAGCCGGACCCGGACGCTCTCGCGGTCGTCGAGGTCGAGGTCACGGCTGAGGCGGAGGACCCCGAGGCGGAGGCCGAGGACGAGGGGTTCGTCCTGTCCGACGTGGACGACACCGACGAGCCGATCCAGCAGGTCCAGGTGGCCGGCGCCACCGCGGACCCGGTCAAGGACTACCTCAAGCAGATCGGCAAGGTCCCGCTGCTCAACGCCGAGCAGGAGGTCGAGCTCGCCAAGCGCATCGAGGCCGGCCTGTTCGCCGAGGAGAAGCTCGCCGCGGGGATCAGCAACGCCAAGACCCGGGCCGAGTACGACTGGATCGCCGAGGACGGCCGGCGGGCCAAGAACCACCTGCTCGAGGCCAACCTGCGCCTCGTCGTCTCGCTGGCCAAGCGCTACACCGGTCGCGGCATGCTGTTCCTGGACCTGATCCAGGAGGGCAACCTCGGCCTGATCCGCGCGGTCGAGAAGTTCGACTACACCAAGGGCTACAAGTTCTCGACCTACGCGACCTGGTGGATCCGGCAGGCGATCACCCGGGCGATGGCCGACCAGGCCCGCACGATCCGCATCCCGGTCCACATGGTCGAGGTCATCAACAAGCTGGCCCGGGTCCAGCGTCAGATGCTCCAGGACCTCGGCCGCGAGCCCACGCCCGAGGAGCTCGCCAAGGAGCTCGACATGACCCCCGAGAAGGTCATCGAGGTGCAGAAGTACGGCCGCGAGCCGATCTCGCTGCACACCCCGCTCGGCGAGGACGGCGACAGCGAGTTCGGCGACCTGATCGAGGACTCCGAGGCGGTCGTCCCGGCCGACGCCGTGTCGTTCACGCTTCTCCAGGAGCAGCTGCACCAGGTGCTCGACACCCTGTCCGAGCGTGAGGCCGGCGTGGTCTCGATGCGGTTCGGGCTCACCGACGGCCAGCCCAAGACGCTGGACGAGATCGGCAAGGTCTACGGCGTCACGCGTGAGCGGATCCGGCAGATCGAGTCCAAGACGATGTCGAAGCTGCGGCACCCGTCGCGCTCGCAGGTCCTGCGCGACTACCTGGACTGAGGACACGCCGAGCCAATCGGCGTTTGTGCAGGTCAGAGGCCACTTTCGCCATCATGCTGGGCTCGATCCAATCCGCATGGCGCTCCTAGTCCAGATATCGCTAGGCTCAAATCGTGTCGATCGACCTGGCCGCACTGCTCCCCTACTGGCAGGTCGACCTGCGCGCCGAACGTAAAAGCCCCGGCACCGTGAAGTCCTACGGCACCGGGGTCGAGTTGTTCCTTCGCTGGTGCGCCGACAACGACCGCGAGCCTGCCCTGGATCGCCCAACGGTGTCGGCCTGGGTGGCGGATCTGCTCGAGCGCGGCGCGGAACCTGCTACCGCCCGTAGCCGCCAGCTCGCCCTACGCCGGTTCTCGGCCTGGCTGACCGAGGACGGCACCTTCGCGTTCGACCCGCTGCTCGGCATCCGGGCGCCCAAGCTGGACTCCAAAGTGGTCGAGCCGCTGACCGACGCTGAGCTCAGGGCCCTGCTGCGGGCGTGCACGGGAGCCGATTTCCGGGACTACCGGGACACCGCCGTGATCCGGTTCATGTTCGAGACCGGCGCCAGGGCCGGGGAAACCGCCACGATGCTGTTCGAGGACATGCACTGGCAGGACGGATATGCCATCGTCCGGCGAGGCAAAGGCGGCAAGGGTCGCACTGTGCCGTTCGGAGCGCAGACGACCCAGGCCGTCTCGACGTACATCCGCAAGGCCAGAGCCGGCCATCGCCTGGCCGGGACGGACGCCTTGTGGTTGGGCGACCGGGGCAAGCCGTTCCGGTACGAGGGTCTGCACGCCGCGCTGCGGCAGCGGGCATTGGAGGCTGGCGTCCCCGGCTTCCACCCGCACCGGCTCCGGCACACCGCCGCGCACCGCTGGCTGGCCGCAGGTGGATCCGAAGGCGGCCTGATGGCGGTGGCCGGCTGGACTCGCCCAGACATGTTGATCCGTTACACCAAAGCCCAAGCCGAGTCTCGCGCTGCCGCCGAGGCGCGACGCTTGAACCTGGGCGAGCTCTGAACGCGACGGTGCCAGGCACCGGACTGCCCCGTTCAGCGAGACCCGGAACGGTCTTGTTGTGTAGCCGCTGCAACCAACCGATCGGGCGCCGCCTCCCCGACGGGATCCGTGTGCGCCAGCGTGGGCACTGGTACTTCTTCCAGCCCGACCCCACGCAGCCGCCAACCGGTGAGATCGGCGCGCGGTGCGACACCTGCGACATCGAAGGCACCATCGATGTCGCCTTCGTCGTCAGCGGCGCCGTGCCTGGGAGGCCCACGCTGAAGGTACGGATTCGGCTCGTCTACGGTGTGTGACTGGCCTGACTGTCGGTCGAGCGCTGTACTGGATCTGTAACTGAATCCGGCGGCGACGCTCTGACCCTGGTCCGGCGTCGACCCCCATGGTGCCTGGCCTGGCCGAACACCGCCGACTTGAGAGGCAGAGCGGCATCCCGAAAGGGGTGCCTTGCCATGTCCTCCGAGCCGCTGACAGCGTCCGAGCGCCGGCTTCTCGCTACCGCTGCCGGCCATCAGAGCTGGGCCAACACGACCGATCGGGCCGCGCGCACACAGCCGGGTCGATCCGCCTTCCTGGAGCGGTTCGAGCGCCAGGTCGACCCGGAGCGCAAGCTGGATCCAGCCGAACGTGCCGTTCGAGCCGAGCACGCCCGCCGCGCCTACTTCGCGTTGCTGGCGTTGAAGTCAGCACGGAGCCGTCGGGCCAGCGGTCGGGTCAACTCCAGGATCGTGACCGGATGACCGGGACGACCCCGGCGGGCACCGGGGCCGACCTCATTTCCGACCAAGATCAGGTTACCTTCCTGCGTGCGCCGGTTCCCGTCAGCCTTCCAGAACCAGGCCAGGCGCCGAGCACCGAGGTCGAGCAGCTTCGCGCCCTGGCGATCGCCCAGGACTGGATTCGGCAGGGGATCCCCGTGTTCATCGCGCCCCCGGACCCCATGAACAAGGTCGGGTTCCGGTTGCCCGAGGCCTGGCAGACCTCGACTCCGAGGCTAGAGGTTCTCGATGATTGGCGGCCCGGCTGGGCGTTGTGCGCGGTGATGGGCCACGGCCTGGACCTGCTGGACGTGGACGACCGCAACGGCGGCGCTGCAAGCCGAGATGGTCTCGTCGCTGCTGGACTGTGGCCGCGTGCAGTCGGTGTCGCGTCGACCCCGTCCGGGGGAGGGCACTACTTCGTGGCGTCGATGGGTGTCCGTTCGCGAGACGGGGTCCTTCCGGGGCTGGATGTGAAGGCCGGTGTGGACGGGCTCGGCCACGGCTTCGCGTTCATCGCGCCCACCGTTCGCGTGTCCAAGGTGACCGGCGAGCTGGTCGCCTACCGGTGGACGACCGAGCCGGACCTTGGGGCGCTGGCCGAGGAGTCGGAGGTGGCCGCCATGGCCGCGTTGGTGCGCGACACCAAGGCCTCGCGGGTCCCGGTGGTCAAGCGCGGCACCGCTCGCGCGCGTCTGGACCAGCTCCCCGAGATCATCCGGGTCGGCGAGCGCGATGCCGTCCTGTTCAAGTACGCCTGCTCGCTTCGGGGGCGCGATGTCCCGTACAAGGAGGCCGCCTGCTACATGGCGGTGGCGGTGGAACGCTGCGAGCAGGCCCCTGGCGATCCCTTCCGAGGGGTCGACGCGCTGGCGAAGCTCGACCACGTCTACGAGACCTACGCGCCGAACGCCGTCGCACGGGGTGCCGGTCCACGACCCGACGAGCATCACCGTGACGATTTGGAGCTCGATGTAGCCGAGCTCGAAGGTGGTGGCGAACTTCAGGTCGGCAGGCTGGCCAGCGTGCCCCTCGGACGCCGGATGGCAGCCGAGATGCTCCTGGGTCGCTACATCCACGTCCCAAGCATCGGCTGGCACCGCTGGGACGGGGTGCGCTGGGCGGAGTGCAAGCTGGACCACGTCATGGTGGACGCCGCCGACTGGGCGGAGCAGTTCATCACTGGGCTCGTCCGGTCCGGGGCCGACATTCGGGAGGTCAAGCAGGCCCTGCGTTACCGGGAGGTGGGCGGGGTGAAGCAGTTGGTGGACGGGGCCAAGACCACCGGTTCGGCCGTGCTCGTGGACGCCACCCGCCTGGATGCCCACCCATGGCTGCTCAACTGCCCCAACGGGGTGATCGACCTCGCGACCGGCGACTTGACGCCGCACGACCCCGGCTTGCTGATCACCAAGGTGACCAGCGTCGACTACGCGCCCGGGGCCAGGCACGCGGACTGGGACGCCGCACTCGAGGCGTTCGCCGACGCCGAAACCACACGCTGGTGCCAGCAGTACCTGGGGACCGGCTGCACCGGCGTGCCGCCGTCTGAGGACGTCGTGCCGTTCTGGCATGGCGGGGGGAGCAACGGCAAGTCCACCATCCTCGGCGGGGTCCAGGCCTCGCTGGGGGAGTACGCCATGGCGCTGTCCAAGACCCTGCTCGGGGGTCGCCGCGAGGAGCATCCGACCCAGATGATGGACCTGCGTGGGTTGCGGCTTGGGTTCATGGAGGAGACGGCCGAGGGCCACCGGCTGGACACGGTGAAGCTGAAGGAGATCGTCGGCACCGACGTGATCAAGGGCCGGCGGATGCGCCAGGACTACGTCAGCTTCATCTCCAGCCACACGCTGGTGATCACCACCAACTACCGGCCCGTAGTCAACGACACCGACCACGGCACCTGGCGTCGGCTGCGGATGGTGCCCTTCCCGAATAAGTACGGCGACGACGGGCAACCCATCGACCTCGGGCTGCGTGCCCGGATCCGCACCGGGCCCGAGCAGCAGAAGGCCGCCCTGGCGTGGTTGGTCGCCGGGGCGGTCCACTGGTACACCGCAGGGAGCGTGCTGCCCCCTGAGCCGACTGCGATCACCGAGGCGACCCGAGAGTGGCGGGCTGGCAGCGATCTGATCTTCGCGTTCGCCCAGGACCGGCTTGTCGCTGATCCGATCGAGTACGAGGAGGTGGAGGACGTTCGGGCCGCCTTCAACGAGTGGCTACCCAAGCCCCACCGGGAATGGGGCCGGCAGACGTTCTCCGAACGGTTCAGCGACCACCCCGCCCTACGAGAGCTCGGCGTAGCCAGAGGGCTGCACCCCAAGACGCGACGGGCCGTCTTCTTCGGGGTCCAACTCCTCTAGGTCCACGGGCTGCGAAGGACCCGAAGGACCGGGCAGCACAACCGCCGAGACGTGTGCCGTGAAGGTAGACGAAGCAGTCCTTCGAGTCCTTCGGCCCCGGGTTACGGATTCGCCCGCGGACCCGTGGCCACCGCGCCGTCAACACCAACACAACTACGGCCCGACACCGCCCGGCATCTGTATCGAACAGGAGAGAACGATCATGAACGACATCTATGTTCCGGTCACCGATCAAGAACCGTGGGACGAAATGGACGAGGCCGGTCTCGAGCTGGTCTCAGTAGCGGTCGCGTTCGTGGCGAACCCGTCGCTGGCCGCATTCCGGACTGGGCGGGACGCGGCGCGGAGATTCCTGGATGCCCAGCTGGCAACCTGGACAACCTGGCCGGGCTCGCCCGTCAGCGGCTTGTACTACGACTCCTGGCGCGGGCCCACTCGTCATAGCGAGGAGGCCAGGCAGTGGGCCGCCGGAGAGGTGCCAGAGTCGCTGGAAGCGGCGCGGGAGGATCTGGACGACGCCGAGACCCACCTGTGTGCAGCTGCGGTCGCCTACTTCGACGGCGACATGTTCCACCCGGTCCTCAGCCCCAGGGTGTTCGACCAATTCGCCGACAGGGTGCGCGACTACCTGAACCACTCCTTCGCCCTGAGTGCCGAGATATGTCAGTGGCAGGCAGACGGAGGATCATGACGAGGCGCGTGCAACTACATTGAGACTCAAGCAGGTCCCGGGTTGTTGACCGACCGCGCGGCTAACACGACTGAATCAGCCAAGAACCTGCGTAAAGGTTGACACAGGGCCTCGATCGAGTTGAGTTCGTAATGCCGTCGTCGGGCGTGATTACGTCCGAAGTTGGTCAGAGTTGAATCGCACTGCCATTTCAGGGTTGAGCTTGGGGCATGTCCCACAAGGGCTCTGGCTTGCAGCCGTTTCGATGATCGATGTATGGGAGCCGCCGCCACTCTGGCTGAGTACGACACGGTCCGGCGCCTGCGGAGGACTGATGCCGCACTGGCCACCTGGCGCGAGGCCAAGGCCGTTGAGCTGGCGCTGGCGGGCTCGTCCTACGACGAGATCGCCCACGAGATCGGACTGGCCAACCGCGGCAACGCCTGGCGCACGGTGCAGCGGGCGCTCAACGACCGTGTGGTCGCCGGTGTGGACGAGCTTCGCGAGGTCGAATGCGCCCGACTGGACGCCCTGCAGGCCGCTGCCTGGCCCCGTGCCCAGGCAGGAGACCTCAAGGCGATCAACGCGGTCCTTAGGATCGTCGATCGACGCGCTCGGCTCCTAGGGCTCTATGGCGTGACGGGTGCCACCACGGCACCGATGCGTACGATCGTTCAAGTCTCAAACCCGGCAACGAGGCGGGCAACGGAGCCGGTTCATCCGGCCTAAGTGGAAGACCGTACGTCGGCTCGGACGGTGCCGATGTTCTGCAGGTAGAGCCTGGTGACCGTAGACGTGGGTTTCATCGGTGGACAGATCTCGTGCCCCAAAGACTCACCGTTCCGGCGTTGGGGACGCATCGATGCTGTGTACGGGTCGGGAAGATCCTTTTGGCGCCTGTTGCGCTCCAGAACCGGCAGTATGTGCGGGTCAGGCGGTGGCGGCAGGAACCTCCTTGGCGGGTCCGCTGGGCCACAGGAGGATCACCGCGACTGCCATCCAGGCGCACAGGTAGATGAACGCGGCTGTGGGGCTGACCAGCGACCACAGGAGTCCGGCGACTGCCGATGCGGCGAGGTTTCCGAGGCTTTGGATCGCCGCCAGGAGACCGAATCCGGACCCGCGTACGTGGTCGGGGACTCCGTGTGCGACGGCGGTGTGTTCGGCTGTCTCGGCGCATCCGATGCCGACCCCGGCAAGCAGGAAGGAGGCGAGGAGCAGCAGCACGCTTGCGGTGTTGATCGCGAAGAGCGCGTAGGCGACCGCGAACGCGATGACGCCAGCAACCAGGACGATCTGTGGGCCTGCGGCACCGATGCGGTCGCTGACATGTCCGGCGCCGAGGGAGACCAAGGTCGCGGCGAGGTTGTAGCCGGTGTAGAGCAGCAGTGCCACGGTGGTCGCGTGGTCCTGACCGTCGCCCGGCGCGAGTTGCTGGGTGGTCCGCAGGATCAGCAGCGTCGCGGCGACGTTGCCGACCTCGAACGCGCCGATCCCGGCGAAGAGGCGCACTCCGCTCGCTGCCAGGACGGGCCGCACCTTGAACCGTAGAGGTTGGCGTTGCTTGTTTTTGGGGCGCTCGATGTGGTGGATCGCGTACAGGATTGCCAGGACCGCGAACAGTCCAGGGATGACCGACACCCAGATCGCGCCACGGACTCCGAGCCAGCCCACCAGGGCGAGCGCGAGCAGCGGCCCGCCGACCGCGCCGAGGTTGTCCATCGCCCGCTCGAAGCCGTACGCGCGACCGTAGGTACCTCTGTCGACGGTGTCGGCCAACAGCGCGTTCCGGGATGGGACCCTCAGCCCTCGCGCAGTCCACGCGCCAGCCCGGAGCACCCCGACCTGCCACACCGCCGTCGCCCCGCCAATAGCAGCCGAGAATCCGGCCGTGACCGCATAGCCCGCTACCGCTGCCGAGCGTCGCCGAGACGGGTCATCAGCGAGAGGGCCCCCGGCGAACTTGGCGAACCCAGCGGCTCCATCCGCGATGCCCTCGATCAGGCCCAGGGCCGCAGCTGGAGCACCCAGGGTCGTGGTCAGGAACGACGGGAGCAGTGAGGTCGGGACCTCATGGCCGAGGTCGGACAGCAGCGACGCCGCACCGATCCCAGCAGCTCCGCGAGTAAACCAGCCCGAGCGCGGCAACTGCTCAGTGCCATCGGTGCTCGCCACCCGCGCAGCGTACTGACGAGCCGTACCGACGTGCCGAATCGCGGGCGTGCGGAGGCCGCAGTCAGGCTTCCTCTGCCTTCGAGATCGTGTGGTCCAGGCAGGACTCCAGCTCGTCCATGTCGAACCTCTGCCCGTCGAACGCGGTCAGCCTGAGCCGAAGGGCGTCACCGGACCGGCTGACTTCAAGGTCGGCGAGCCGGTCGTACTGATCAGTCGGGCATGAGCAGTGGCCGGACTGGCACTCCTGGAAAGACTTCATCAGCGCGGGGACACGGTCGCCGACACCCTCGACTTGGATCTCAACCACTTCGCGATCTTGCTCGACGGTGTACCTCATGGCGACCTCCTGAAGTCTCCCCTCGCAGTATCGCGCGGAGGCCAAGGTGCTGCTACGGGGCCTTGGTCTTGAGCGCACCGAAGTGCCCGATGGTGGACTGCCGCTGGGCGTGGGGCTTGTGTGGTCGTAGCGTCCGTGGCGTTGCCGGGTTGACTCGCGAAGTGCCTGCCTTGCTGGCTTGTGAACGAACTGTCGCCCGGTGGCGTCGACCGCGGTGTGACTCAACAGAGGCTTGGCCACTCCCATCGGGACTGTCCGCCGCGGGTTCCTCATCGGCTCGAGCGGTAGGAGCAGGCGGTGCAGATCATCGGGATCGACCCACATAAGGGGTCACACACGGCGGTGGCGATCGGCGCGGACGGAACGGTCATCTCCTCGGTGCGGGTGATTGCGAGTCGGCGGCAGGTCGATCGGCTGCTCGCGTTCGCATCCCAGTGGCCGCGGCGGCTGTGGGCGGTGGAGGGTGCGGCTGGCGTCGGCCGGTTGCTGGCCCAGTAGCTGGTCGCCCGCGGTGAGCACGTGGTGGACGTGCCGCCGTCGCTGTCGGCCCGGGTGCGGGTCTTGTCGGGGCGGTCGGGTCGCAAGAGCGACGCGCATGATGCGACCGCGGTCGCCTTGGCCGCGTTGCACAACCCGACGTTGAGCCAGGTCAGCGCCGAGGACGACAGCCGCGGCGTGCGGCTGCTATCCGAGCGGCGTCATCAGCTGACCGCGGCCCGCACCCAGGCCGTCACCCGGCTGCACGGGCTGCTCGCCGAGCTCGTCGAAGGCGGTGCGGACAAACAACTCTCGGCCGCCAGAGCGGCCGTGCTGCTGCGCCGGATCCACCCGACCACGGACCTGGACGTGATCCGCAAGGACCTGGCCCGCGACCTCCTGGACGACGTGCGACGCCTGGACGCCAAGCTGGCCGCCAACCACCATCGCATCGCGGCCGCGGTCGCCGCCAGCGGCACCACCCTCGCCCAGATCCAAGGGATCGGAGTGATCACCGCCGCCAAGATCTTGGGCCACACCGGTCCGATCGCCCGCTTCGCCGACCGCGCCCACTACGCGTCCTACGCCGGCGTCGCCCCGATCGAGGCCTCCTCCGGCGCCGTGCAGCGACACCGGCTGTCTCGGCGCGGCAACCGTCAGCTCAACAGCGCCCTGCACGGTGTCGCGATCACCCAACAACGCCACCCCGGCCCAGGCCGGGACTACTACGCGAAGAAGATCGCCGAGGGCAAGACCGCGGCGAAGCCCGCCGAGCCCTCAAACGCCACCTCGCCGACCTGGTCTACGCCGCCTTGGTTGCGGACGCGCAGCGGAGCCCGGGAGGACAAGCGGGGGCGTCTGCAAGATCCAGCGCGGCTGACCTGATTCCCCATGGCCAACACTTCGGATAAGTCACTTCCCGGGCTCCACCAGCAGGCTACAACCGACGTCGCTTGACACACAGAGGCTTCGTTCTGTTCGCCCCAGACCCGGCAATAGGTGCGGACTCTTCCGGCTCCGCTGAGGTCGAGAAGGAGCTGCGGCGGATGCCAATGTCGCGCCAGCCCTCACGGCGGACTGCGCCGGGATACCAGCCGTCGAACCCTCCGTAGTCGAGATAGTCGGATTTCGCGACATGGCTTCCCTCCGTGCGCTGATCCCGGTCGACTCGGCACCGTCCAACATCGGGTTCGGACTCCCGTGGGAGCAGTCATGAGACTTGACCGGGGTATCAGCCGGCGCGGCGGATTCCTGCGCGTTGCCGCGGTCGCCGCGGCGGGGGTAGTGACCTCGGCGCTTCTCGCCGCACCGCATGCGGAGGCCGCTACCACTACCTCGGTGTGGAACGCCCAAGGGTTCGATACGAGGCAGTCGTACTGGAATCCGAAGGAAACCGTCATGAAGCCCGGCGTAGTCAAGGTGATGAAGAAGAGCTTCTCCATCCCAACTGCCCCGGTACCGGCTGGCACGGACACAAGTTCGTCGTGTCTCTACCCCGTCCCTCCGGTCACGTCGGCAGGACAGCTATTCGAGGTGGGGCCGGACGGGATCTCCGCGTACAACCAGTGGTCCGGTCAGCGGCTGTGGAACGTCCAGCTAACGGACCAGTACTCCTTCCCGATGCTGCAAGTGGTCGGACAAGACTTGGTGGTGGCCCTGACCGACTGCTTGTCCGAGAGCAACGCCCACAGTCGGGTGCTTGTTCTGAACACGGCAACGGGAGCATCGGCGTTCCCATCCTGGGCGCCCCTCGATGCGATCAACTCGATGTCTGTAGTCAACAACGTCGTGGTGACCTACGAGACCAACGACGCTACGTCGGAGATTCGCGGCTATGACCTGTCGGGACACCAACTCTGGACAACCGACAGCGATTGGGGCACGTTCCCGGCTGGAATCCAGAACGCCAGCGGCATGATCTATCGGACCAACACCATCATCGCGGCCAACGGACTCGTGTTCACGGTCGACCCGAACGGCTACTACTACCACCTGCGCATCAGCGACGGCCTCGCCACCAAGCTCACGCCTGGGGGCGCCGCACCTGTCGTCCGCAGCCAGGACGGCAAGGATCTGTACGCGATCGGCGGTTCCAATTTGTACGACATCGACCCCGCCACCGGCCAGCTCAAGGGATTCCAGGAGGTCCTGGGTCGCGGCTCGCCGTTCATGGCCGTGGACGCGACCGCCATCTACAGCGCCTGTGCCGGTACCGCGCTGTGCGCCACCGCACGATCTGACGGCCACACACTGTGGACCGTCAACGCTGGAGGGGCTGGGCAGCCAGTCGTCGCGGCGGGGGTCGTGTACTTTGCCGGCAGGGCGTTCAGGACAACGACCGGCGCACGAATCAAGAACGCTTCTGACGGCCTGCAGGTCACGACCGTGGCGGGGGGCCGGGTCTACGGACTCCGCTTCGGCACCCCGACATCAATAGCCGCGACCGCCCTCGAGTCCTACAAGTAGGGCAGCGGACTGAATCGCCAGGCCACACATATGTCCGCCACCGATAGGTGCGTCCGTACGACGCGGGTGAAAGATGTGTCGGAACCGCTTCCGAGGCGATCATGGTCCGATGAGTGATGAGCGTTGGCGCGACCCGGACGCAGCATGGACCTTGAAGCTAAGGCGGGCTCGGCTGCACCTGGAGAGCTTGAGGGACGCTGTGGCGGAGTACCTGAACCGTCGCCCATATCGGATGGAGGCGACGCCTGGGGAGAGTCCGCACTTGCTCAACTACACCCTCCACCTGGAGGAGCCCGTGCCCCCGTCCCTCTCTGTAATCGTCGGCGACCTTCTGCACAACCTGCGTTCCGCGCTAGACGCCTTCGCCTTTGAGTTGGCCCGAACCCACTACGGTCCCGGCCTGGACGGTGATGATGGGCTGCAGGAGATCAGCGGCTTTCCGATCGTCGCGGCGCGGGACGAACTGGACGCCTGGATCGGACGGCGGCGGCGACGGGGCGAGCTGTTCGGAGACGACCAGCTCACGGTCTTGCACTGGATCCAGTCCACGTACTGGAGCGAGCGTGGAGCTGAAGCCCTTGGCCAGCCATACGACCGAGAGCTCACGCGCAGCATGGACCCGCTCAGCCGACTTACCTGGCTTCACAACCTGGACAAGCACCGACGCCTGGTGATCGCCGCGTTCGCTCCCGACGTACCTAGCTGGGGTAGCAACGGCGTGGTGCCTTCTCAGCGCCAGTTCAGAGGGCTGGCACGGTTCCCCTGGGCGGACGGCCAGCTGGTTGCAGTGGTGTACGACCCGCCAAGCGAAGCCGGCGACACGGACATCAACTGGGACCTCAAGCTGGGGTTGGTGGACGACCTCCCAAACAGTCCCATGCTTGACACTCTGACCGGCTTCGTTGGCACCGTAGAGCACACGATCATGTCCGGCGTGCACTTCACGTTGAACCCACCTGCGCCGGGCGGCGAGCCAAGGATCTGAGGCCGGAGGTGGCCCGCTCTATGCCGAGCCACGCCTCCTCTCCGCCCGGTCGGCCGGCGGCAGCTCACCACGGTCCGTCCTCGAGGTCGTCGGACTGAGCCAGGGACGACGGGTACCAGCCTTGTCGGTTGGGGGTGAAGGTGGCGACGTAGATCGCTACCAAGGCCAGGACGAGGGTGGCCCAGGTGCTGGGGAGCTCGGCCAGGGCGACCAGGGCTGCGGCGGAGGCGGCGATCTGGGTGCGGTAGGCGGCCCGGTGGGTCATGAGGTCGGTGTGCCTCTCGCGCAGTTCCCGGAAGCGGCGACTTAGCCTGTTGATGACTGCTCCACGGAAGACGATGCGGATGTTGCTGGCCATCTCGGTCATCACGCCGAACAGCTTGTTCCTCATGTTCTTCTCCTTCGTGGTCTCTCCTGGGGCGGCGTGTTCCGCCCCAGGAGATCGCTGTAGTGAGGGAAGGGTCAGGCCAGGACGCGACTGAGGGTGTCCCAGCTGGCTCCGGTCGAGGGCGCTGTAGTCGCCGTTGATGGTGCGGAGCATGTTCCGTTCCGGGCGGGTGGTGCCTCGGACGATGCCTTCGTGGTGTTCGAAGGTGTTGACGGCCTGCAGGACGCCGTGGGCGGTCCCGGCCCAGGGGGCGACCCGCTGGTCGTGGTCGTACAGCCGCTCCAGGGTGCTGCGCTTGGTGTCGGCCATCGTCAGTGACCGGCCCGTCAGCCGGCGTCCCTGGGCGTCCGTGCGGGGGATGGTCAGGTCCAGGAACTGCTGCCACTGAGTCGAGGTCACCGGGATCGAGCAGAGCTGGGCGACCTCGGCGGCGAACTCGTCCGCCAGCGTGTGGATGATCGCCAGCGCCTCGCGGGCCTCACCTAGTCGGGCGACGGAGTACCGGGAGTGCTTGACCTTGAACTCCTGACCCGGCTCAGCCAGGGCCAGGTCCCTGGTGTTGTCGCACACCACGTCGGTGATGGTTCGCTTGAACGTGGTCGCAGTCGAGCCGTCGAAGCTGGTCGTGGCCAGCAGGTTGGGCCTGAACTGGACCCCCTCGGGGGTGGTGATGGACTCCGGAACAGACACCTCGACCCACGCGATCGCGCCGCCCTTGAGGAGACCCGCCGAGCTGATGGACAGGTCGTCGTCCAGGATGTTGGCGACGGTGCCGAGCAGCCATTCGGCGTACTGGTGCCGTTCGTAGCCGAGGGCGAAGATCCCCATGACGAGGTTGGTGTCCGAGCGGGTGATCGCCTGCCGGTCGGGGACCACGGCCCAACGCAGGGGTGTTCCCTCGCCGTCGAGGTGGGTCATCGTCTCGACGGTCGCCGGGATCTCGACGGCCAGGGTGCGTGACTCGGCGGTCCAGTTGAACAGGCGGCGGCGAACATCCTCGATCGGGATGGGTCCGGGGTAGTGATTGGACTCCTCGCCCTGCTCCTCGGCCCGGTAGTGCCAGGCGTGCCCCCTCTGGTCGGTGTTGCCGATCAGCGTGTTGATGTTCAGGTCGGTCAGGGTCTCACTGGACATGGGTGTTCCTTCCTTAGACATGAAGAAGCCCGGCACCGCGAGTGCGGTCCGGGCGTGGAGAGCGGGTACTGCTACTTCGGCAGGGCGTCGGGTACTTGGGCCAGACCCCGGTAGACCGAGGCACGGCTGACACCTAGGACGCGGGCGATGGTGGCCACGTCGTGCTGGCCGCTGGCGTACATCGAGCGGGCGGTGGCCAGCTTCTCCGCTGTCCAGACGGTGGGTCGGCCACCATAGCGACCTCGGGCGCGTGCGGCTGCTAGCCCGGCTGCGGTGCGTTCGCGGATCAGGTCTCGCTCGAACTCGGCCAGCGCACCGAAGACGTGGAAGACCAGTTTCCCGCCCGGAGTCGAGGTGTCGATGGACTCGGTAAGCGACCGCAGGGCGATCCCGCGCCGGTCCAGCTCACCGACCACGTCGATCAGGTGACGCAGCGACCGACCGAGCCGGTCCAGCCGCCACACGACGACCGTGTCGCCGGGTCGCAGATGGGCCAGCAGTTCGTCCAGGGCAGGCCGGTGCTCCAGCTTCCCGGACGCCTTGTCCACGAAGATCCGGTCACACCCAGCTGCCTGCAGGGCGTCCCGCTGCAGGTCTTCGTTCTGCTCGATGGTGCTGACCCTGGCGTAGCCGAGCAACAAGCCGGACACCGTCTCCATACTCATCGGTTCCTCCTCTCGTGAGACTTTGATTGCGGACATGGGTTGTGAACGCGAAGAAGCCACCCCGGAGGGTGGCTGGGAGTGGGTCTCAGAAACCCACGAATGTGAGGCGAGTGATGGGGGGCCGAGTGTCGACTTCTCGCCTACCTTCGTGTTCATGCCGCACCTCCCCCCAGGTGCCTGGGATCGAGAAGCTCACCGAGATCAACTCGTCGCTGGTCAGCGCTCGGTCGTCGCGGTGGATGACACGGCTGGACCTGAGCTCGAAGGTGCACTGCCTGAGCGCAAGGCCCACGCGGCAATCGTCGTGACCCGCGACCGCATGCGGCTTGTCCGCGACAGAGTCGATGGCGAGTGTCTGAATGTGGGTCACTCAAGAGACCCGGTCGGCCCACCATAGGCGGATGAGCGACAACATCTCTACGGCGCCTGGCAGCGGCAGCGACGCCTCAGGGGCAGCGCCGGAGAGCTACCGGTGGCCGCTGATCGCGCTCTTCCTGGTGATCCTTCCGCAGGTTCTCGTGCCGGCCAGACTGCGCGAAGGACCGATCTTGATCGTGCCCGCCATCGAGGGCGCCGCCGTGCTAGCGCTATTAGCTGTGGCCGCCAAGCCAGGACCGGTCCCGCGGGGCGCCCGCCCGCTCATCCTGACGCTGTTCTTGATCTTGATCGCGGCGAACACCACCGCGGCGGTCAGACTGGTCGCGTTGGTCCTTCGCAGCACCCCCAAAGGCCAGACCCCGCCGACGGTGACTCAGCTCCTCGTCGGGGCAGCTATCACCCTGGCCACCAACATCGTCACCTTCGGTCTGCTGTACTGGCAGATCGACAGTGGTGGACCGAGCGGGCGCCTGACCCATCCCACGCCTTACCCCGACTTCCAATTCCCCCAGACGGCCACCGCAGGACTTGCGCCACCAACCTGGCAACCACGCTTCCCAGACCACCTGTACGTGGCGTTCACCAACGTGGTCGCGTTCAGCCCGACCGACACCCTGCCGCTGACACACCGCGCCAAAGGGCTGATGGCGGTCCAGTCGATGATCTCCCTGGCTGTCCTGGTGGTGGTCATCTCCCGCGTCATCAACATCCTGCCTTCATGATCGTCCAGCCTCAGCTGGCGGCGAGGGTCAATGCGCGAGATCCGTCGCTGCGGTGAGCCTTGGTCGGGCCGGCCCTCAGCCGGCTCCAGGAGGATCTTGACGACGGGCTTCGAGTCCCGAGGCTCCGGGTGTATCTGCCTTCGGCTCGCCCGGGTGTGCGCTGAGTACCTTCTGCTTCTGCACGTCGTAGTCGGCTTGGGTGATGTCGCCGGCTTCGAGCAGCTGGTTGAGTTTGAGCAGGTCGAGGTCCTGCTGGTACTCCGTCAAGTAGGCAGACTTACCCAAGATTGATTCCGGCGCTGGCCCTGGTGTGGTCTCAGGAACGGGCGCGGACGGTGGCGCCGAGGAGTCGATCCGCCCGTGTAAGGCCGGGGCTTCGAGGATCTTCTGCTTCTGCACGTCGTAGTCGGCTTGGGTGATGTCGCCGGCTTCGAGCAGCTGGTTGAGCTTGAGCAGGTCGAGGTCCTGCTGGTACTCCGTCAAGTAGGCGGGCTTACCCAAGATTGATTCCGGCGCCGGACCTGGTGTGGTCTCAGGAGCGGACGCGGACGGTGGCGCCGCGGCGTCGGTCTGCTGAGCAGTGGACGCAGGATGATCCGCGGTTCCCGGAACCCCTTCGCGTTTCGACTTGCGTGACATGGTGGACTCCCTCGATTGGTGTGCCCGTTGTGGGGGAGGAGCCTCTGCACTGCGCGCACGCGCCGAGGTGAGCGGCTGGACCTCATCGTCCGCCGGAACGGATCCGCGGGAGCTGACTCTCGGGCCCGGCCTCGGACGTCTCCTCCGTTTCGATGACCGCGATCGCCACGCCGCGCGCCTCCGTCATGGCGATCAGAGCCGATGATGTTGAGTACCGAGGTCTGGGTATCGTCGGTGCTCTCAAGATCTCCTCGGGACGGTTTCAACTAGACAGCGCGATAGCCCCTGGCAACCGGCACCGGGGCGGTGTCCTGCACTGGCTCCCCTCTCGAGAGCCGGTCACGCAAAACCTGGCGCCGGCCCAGGCGACTCTCTAGGACCCTGAAAGGGCCTTGGCTTTGCCCGCCTGGAACTCGGCATCGGAGATCACGCCATCGGCCTTCAGATCCGCGAGGCGGGCGATCTGGTCTGCCGGGCTGGAGTTGGTGCCGGCCACGCCCTGGATGTACTGGCGGGCGGCCGTGTCTTGCGCCTGCGCTGCTGCCACGGCGTGCTCCTGCATTTTGTGGCCGCGCGCGATCAGGTAGACGAAGACACCGAGGTAGGGCAGGACGATGACGAAGATCGTCCAGAGGGCCTTCCCCCATCCCGACAGGTCCGAGCTGCGGAAGATGTCGCTGAACACGACGATCAGCAGCCAGATCCAAATGAAGAACAGGAAGAACCAGATCATGTCCGACAGCACCTGACCGGTACCGAACTCCGCGATGAGTCTTGGCATGTCGCTCCGCTCCTGGTCAGTTGATGAGGACGATGGTGTGTCTACGGCCCTCCTGCACGACTACGCCTTCGGCGGGGCGCTCTTCGTTGCTGCGGCCTTGACCTGCTCAGCGCTCTTGCCGTCGACTTGATCCTTGGTGACGTTCGCGGCGTTCGGTCAGCGCCTTGTCGACGTCGGTGGCCCACTGCTCGTCGAACAGCGCGACGATGCCGGAGCTGTTCAGCGGCAGGGCGCCTTCGACGTCTGCCTTGATCACGGCCTTCTGGCCGTGGCCGACCAGGCCGCCGATGCCTAGCCCGGCGCCTGCGCCTACCAGCGCCCCAGCCAGCAGGGTCGGCGGGAAGATCAGACCGACGATCGCACCGCCGACCGCGCCCCAGGCTGCGCCTTTGGCGGCGTGTGGAAGTCGTCGTCGACGTGGATCTTTCCGTCCGAGCGGCGGCTGACGAGGATCAGACCCTCGACCTTGATCACATCGTCCGTGGCGAGTCGCTCAATGGCGTCCGAGTCGTCTCGGCCGCGTCGGCATTTGCGTACGCCGCGACGTATAGATCGACCGGTGCATCGGTATCACCAGTCATGACATTCTCCTCGAAGTCGTGCGCTCACGGCGAGCGTGCTCCGACCATGTCGGCCCGCCAGGCGCTCCGCGTCATCACCTGACGAGTGATTTCACCTAGGGAGATCCGCCGACGCATGGGCAACGGCTCTCGAACGTGTTGAGATCGCGGTTGTGACGCGGCCGGGCCTTGTGGTGAGTCGCTGGTGGACGTCGACGAAGCCAGGGTCTCAGGTCCTCCACCATCGAGCACGCTCACCGCCCACCGCCGGGTATCAGGAGGCTCGTGATGTCCGACTCATCGTCCGGCCAAGACGTGCCGAGACCCCTCGCCAAGCCCTCGCTCCAGAGGCGCTCAGCCACACCGGTCGATCTGCCTGGTAATCGCGGCCGTACTCATCGCCCCCGCTGCGGTCGCCTTCTGGGACAGCGCACGCTGAACGACTCCCAGCGCTATCTGGACACCGTCGGACCGCTGGTGCACTCGGCGCAGGGTGCAGGACGTCATAGCGACGAAGGTCACCGAGGCGATCCAGAGGCAGGTCGACGTCGAGGCCATCCTCGACCAGGTCTTCGCCGGCGTCATCACCGACCGACCTCGGTTGCAGGCGCTGGTAGGACCGCTGTCCGGCGCGATCGACGGCTTCATCGACACCCAGGTCCGCGCGTTCATCGCTTCTGAC
>CAVQCJ010000005.1:0-14056 GCA_963711005.1 uncultured Actinomycetota bacterium
GCGGCCACGGCATAGACGTCCGCCGGGTCGTACCAGCGGTGCGGGTTGTCACCCGTTCCAGCGCCGACCAGCCTGCCGACATCGAGCACGGGTCGGTCCGGGTTCGGGTTCGCGTCGACGAGCTTGCTCGCCCAGGCGTCGTACCCGACCCCGTTGACCAGCACCAGGTCGGACGCCGCGACGGCGCGCGCGTCGGCCGGGGTCGGCTCGTAGTCGTGCGGATCGGCGTCGGGGTTGTCGATGAGGCTGGTGACCTGCACCTGCGCGCCACCGAGCTGCCGGGCGACGCTCCCCCAGAAGTTCTCCGCGGCGACCACGCTGACCAGGTGGCTGTCCGTGGAGCCGGCCAGCCCGGGGGCGCCGGCCGTGCTGCAGGACGCGCACGCCAGCACCGCTGCCGCAATCGCGACGACGCCGCCGGCCCGTCTGCGCACGTCGTCCTCCGGGTCGTCCTGGTGAGGGTAAGATGAAATCCGATTTCATTACGGAAGTCAACGCGGTCGGACCTGCACGGTGCGGCAGACTGGGCCGCGACCGCTCCTGAGACTGGAGAGCCCGTTGCCCATCGCCGGAACCGGCCCCGCTGTCCGCTCCACGCGCCAGCGCGCCGCGGTCTCCGCGCTCCTGGACGAGCTCGACGGCTTCCGGAGCGCGCAGGAGGTGCACGACCTCTTGCGGCACCGGGGCGAACGCGTCGGGCTGACCACCGTCTACCGGACCCTGCAGGTGCTCGCCGATGCCGGCGAGGTCGACGTCCTGCGTACCGGGGACGGCGAGGTGACCTACCGCCGGTGCAGCCAGGGACACCACCACCATCTGGTCTGCCGGGTCTGCGGGCGGACGGTCGAGGTGGACGGCCCGGCGGTCGAGCGGTGGGCCCGGTCGGTCGCTGCCGAGCACGGTTTCGTCGACGTCAGCCACACACTCGAGATCTTCGGCACCTGCGCCGACTGCGGCCGCGGCCCGCACCCGCGGGCCTGAACCCGTCCAGGTCGGGACCTTGGTCCCTGGGCGTGCCGGGGCCGCCATGACAACCTACGTTTCCGTAACCTACGGAACCGTAGGTTGTAAGGAGCGCAGTTCATGGTTCTCGACGGCCTACCCACGGTCATCCAAGGCGGCATGGGTGTCGCGGTGTCCTCGTGGCAGCTGGCAGCAGCCGTGTCGGCCGCGGGGCAGCTCGGCGTCGTGTCCGGCACGGCGCTGGACGTCGTCCTGGCCCGTCGGCTGCAGGACGGCGATGTCGGCGGCCACGCACGCCGCGCACTGAGATCATTCCCGGACCCGGCGATGGCCCAGCGGGCTCTCGACCGCTACTTCAACCCCGAGGGCCGAGCTCCCGGTCAGCCCTACCGGCCCGTTCCCAAGCTGACCCTGCGACAGAGCCGCGCCGGCCAGGAGCTCGCCGTGGTGGGCAACTTCGTCGAAGTATGGCTCGCCAAAGAGGGCCATCCCGGCGTGGTGGGGATCAACTTCCTCGAGAAGATCCAGATGGCCACTCCGTGCGCCGCACTCGGCGCCATGCTCGCGGGCGTCGACTTCGTGCTCATGGGAGCCGGTGTGCCGCGACAGATCCCGCAGCTGCTCACCGACCTCGCCGCCGGCCGGCCCGGTGGTGTCGGAGTCGACGTGCACGGCGCTGACGAGCAGTACCGCGTCGAGGTCGATCCCCGCGACCTGCTCGCGGTGGCGCCGCCGGCACTTCGGCGGCCGAAGTTCCTCGCGATCATCTCCGCAGCCGTGCTCGCGTCGTACCTGGCCCGGGACGAGGCCACCCGCCCCGACGGCTTCGTCATCGAGGGGTCGGTCGCCGGCGGGCACAACGCGCCGCCACGCGGACCGCTGGTGCTCGACGACGACGACGAGCCCGTCTACGGGCCCCGCGACGACGTCGACATCGCCAAGGTCGCCGCGCTCGGGATCCCGTTCTGGCTCGCGGGTTCCTACGGCGCGCCCGACCGGGTGGCCGAGGCCGTACGGGCGGGTGCCGCCGGGGTGCAGGTCGGCACCGTGTTCGCCCTCAGCCAGGAGTCCGGCCTCACCGAGACCCTGCGCAGCAGGATGCGCGACCTGCTGGCCGCCGACAGCCTGGGCGTCCGCACCGACGCGCATGCCTCCCCGACCGGCTTCCCGTTCAAGGTCGCCCAGCTGTCCCAGACGCTCTCGGACCAACAGGTGTACGACGAGCGGGAGCGCCACTGCGACCTGAGCTACCTCCGCACGCCCTACCTCGCGGCCGAAGGGGGCATCGGCTACCGCTGCCCCAGCGAACCCGTCCACATGTACCTGCGCAAGGGCGGCGACCTTGCCGACACCGCGGGGCGCAAATGCCTGTGCAACGCGCTGACCGCCAACGTCGGCCTGGGCCAGACCAGGCGCGACGGGTTCGTCGAACCGCCGCTCGTCACGCTCGGCGCCGACCTCGACGCCGCCCGGACCCTGGCGATGCTCCACCCGTCCGGGTGGCACGCAGCCGACGTCGTCGACTGGCTGCTCGGCGAGAGCGGCGGGTCCCCGGACGAGCTCGGCCGCCGCACACCCCTCGCTGTCGGCGCCCAAGGGCTACGGTGCTGAGCATGTCGGCCGCGCAGGAGCTGCACGACAGCTGGGAGCAGGCGGAGGTGGCCTACCGCCTGAAGCTGAACGAGTGCATGCACATGCCGTGGACCGGCCAGCACGTGATCCCCGCCGGCGGCGACCTGCTGACGCCGGACAAGCTGGCGGATCTGACCAGGCTCGGCGGGAAGCGCGACGACGCGCGCCGAGCCTTCTTCGACGCGATCTCCTAGGAACGCTGCGAGTACCCGGTCCTTCGGCGGCATCGAGCCTTTACGCGGTGACGTCGATGTGCTCGGATCTGGCGGGGGGGTGGGGCGCCCGCTCCGCCGCAGTGCGAGAGGAAGTCTCGATGACGAACCCGGTGCTGGCGAGCTGGCGGGACGGGACGGCCAAGGACGCGATCCTGGACTTCATCCGGCGGGCCACGACGCCTGGACCGGGCTTCGTGGCCCCGGCGGACCGGATCGCCGCTTTCGACAACGACGGGACGCTGTGGGTGGAGCAGCCGTTGCCGCCGCAGTTCGACTTCGTGTTCCGCACCTGGGGCGAAGAGGTCAAGAAGGACCCGTCGCTGGCGGGGGTGCAGCCGTACAAGGCGCTGATCGAGAAGGACCCGGCGTTCATCCAGGGCGTCGCCACCCAGGATCCGGAGACCATCGAGGTCCTGCTGAAGGCGTTCGGGCGGTCGTGGGCAGGGACGACCCCGGCCGAGTTCGATGCGCAGGTCCGCGACTGGCTCGAGACGGTCAAGCAGCCCAAGCTGGGGGTGCTGTACAAGGATCTCGTCTACCGGCCGATGCTGGAGCTGTTCGACCTGCTCAAGGCCGACGGGTTCCGGGTGTACGTGTGCTCGGGCGGTGGCCGGGACTTCATGCGCGTGTTCGCCGAGGAGACCTGGGGGATCTACAAAGAGAACGTGATCGGCACGGCCGCGGAGTACAGCTACCGCGACGGGACGATGGTGCGTGGTGAGCAGATCCTGGGCCGGCTGGATCTGGGTGCGGGCAAGCCTGAGCACATCTTCGCCCGGACCGGTCGGCTGCCGGTGCTCGCTGGCGGGAACGCGGACGTGGACATCGAGATGCTCGAGTCAGCCCGGTTCGCGCTGCTGATCAACCACGACGACGCGGAGCGCGAGTTCGCCTACACCTCCTCCGCCGAAGCGTCCCTGGCCAGGGCCGAGGAGCTGGGCTGGACCGTGGTGAGCATGAAGGACGACTGGAGCACGCTCTACGGAAGACCGGCGCACTGATGAGTGACCTGACCGCTGTCGACATCCTGATCGAGCCGGACGACGCGGCGATCGCGCGAGCTCGCGGGGTGAACCGGCGGATGCCGCTGAGCATCGCCGCCGGGATAACCTTGGACGACGCGCACCTGCCGCACATCACCTTGCTGCAGCGTTACCTGGTCACTGCATGCGTCGACGAGGCGTACGCGGCCGTCGAGAAGACCCTCGCCGCCACCAACCCCGGCGATCTACGCTTCCATGTGCCCGGGATCCTGTACTCCGAGGACTGGGGTCCGCCGGGGCAGGCCGTGGCCGCCCTGGGCGTCGAGCCCAACCAGCAGGTCCTCGACCTGCAAGCCGCCCTGGTCGCTGCCGTGGGGCCGTTCACCGGGTCGGGCGGGACCGACGAGGCCTTCGTCCGGGATCCGGGACAGGCGATCAGCCAGACCACGAGGGACTGGGTGGAGAACTTCGTGCCCGACCAGACGGGCACCAGCTACACCGCACACCTGACCGTCGGGCTGGACACCGTGGAGCACCTGAAGCAGATGCAGGCCGAACCCTTCGACGCCTTCGCCGTCCACCCGGCCGGCCTCGCCGTCTACCAGCTGGGCAACAACGGAACCGCCCGCAGACTCCTCGAGTCCTGGCCGCTGAAGCCATAGGCCGGGACTTCGCAGCTTCGGGACTTCGCAGCTTCGGGACTTTGTACCTTGGGCACCGAGGTCCGACCGCCCTAGCGTGTTCGCATGGCAGGTAATGAAGGCACCAAGGACCCGCTCGAGGGCTGGTGGAACGGCCTGTCCGCAGAGGACAGGGCCCTCGTCGAGCGCCACGCGACGATCCCCAGCGACAGCGAGCAGCTCCGCGAGGTCGTCGTGCTCAGCGGACTCGCCATGGTTCCTGCAGTCGATTGGTCGGCCCAGACCCCGCTGTACCGGTTGCCGGACCAGATCGGGGAGTTCCTGAACCACCGGACGTCAGCCCACCACTGACCACCCGGTCAGCGCCTCAGGACGCGAGGACCCGCAGCTCGACCCGTGCCTCGCGCCCGACCAGGAGCGGGATGAAGTCGCGTACCGGGGCATGCAGGTAGCGCAGCCACACGTTCTCGACCACCGCATGGACCTTGTCCACCGGCAGCTGGGGGAAGCCGCGCTCCAGCTCGGCTTCAAGGTCGAGCAGCTTCCGCGCCTCGTCCGAGGGGGTCATCGGAGTTTGTTACCGCGCCAAACAAACGTTGTCAACCCGGACCGTTCATCCCGTGTTCACCCAGCGCCGCCCGGCCCCGTCACGCCGCCGCGCCCGCGGGTACCGCACTCGCGGGCACCCTGACCTCCTGAGCACTGCTCGCCCTGCGCCGGGCCACCGCTTTGCCGAGCTCCCACAAGATGAAGAGCGCCAGGGCGGGAGCGGCTCCGATCAACCACTGCCCGCCGGACAGGTTGGTGGTCCCGAGCAGGGACGGCAGGAAGACACCCTTCGCGATCAGGACGGCCAGGGCGACCTCCACCAGCGCCGTGAGGTTGACCGTGTTGTTGTCGAAGGTCTCCTGGCGCAGGATCGACGCCTTCGCGTCGCGACACTCGAACGCTGCGACGACGAGCATCAGCGAGAACGCGACCAGGCCCATGGTGCTGCCGATCCCGGTGCTGTCGAACTGATGCTTCCCGAACACGATCAGCAGGTCGATCGCCCCGGACATGAAGAGACCAGCCAGGCCCACGGTCGTGATGACGCCCACGGTCATGATGGAGGCGGCCCGCGGTCGCGGCTTCCGCTTCATCAGCCCCGGCGTCTCCTTGTCCAAGCCGAGCGCGATGCCGACGGGAGCGGTGATCAGGAAGTTGATCCACAGGATCTGGACGGCCGAGAAGGGTTGGCCGTCGGCGATGTTGAGCAGGCTCGCCATCAGGAAGGTCACCACGTAGGTGACGAGCGCGACCAGCATGAAGCGGATGTACTTCAGCATGTTGTCGTAGAGCTTGCGGCCCTCGGAGACGGCACGAACGATCGTGGCGAAGTTGTCGTCGGTGAGGATCATCCGGCCGGCGTTCTTGGCGACCTGGGTGCCGCTGCCCATCGCGATGCCGATGTCGGCCGCCTTGATCGCCGGCGCGTCGTTCACCCCGTCGCCGGTCATGGCCACGACCTCACCCTTCTTGCGCAGGGTCTCGACCATCAGCACCTTGTGCTCGGGGGCCACCCGTCCCACCACGCCGATGCCGTCGATCCGATCGAGGCGCTCGGCCTCGGACATGGCCGCCAGCTGCGTGCCGAGAACGGCCTCCCCGGGGATGCCCAGCTGCTTGGCGACCGCGGCACCCGTGACCACGTCGTCCCCGGTCACCATCCGCACCCGGATGTTCGCGTCCTGGGCGGCCCGCACCGCGTCCAGCGACTCCGGCCGTGGAGGGTCGATCATCCCGACGATCGCGGTCATCTGCAGGCCCTGGACCATCGACAGCAGGTCGCCCTCGGGGTCGAAGTCCCGGGGACTGATGTCCTTCCTGGCCGCAGCCATGATGCGCAAGCCCTTGGCGCCGAGACGCTTCATCTCCTCGTCGGCCCGTTGGTTCTGCTGCTCGCCCCAGGGCCTGCTCTCGCCCTTGGCCAGGGCTGACGTGGCTCGTCCGATCACCGCCGGCGCCGCGCCCTTGACGAAGACCCGCACGACGGGGTTCCCCGACTCGTCCTTGGTGTCGCAGAACGCGGCCATGAGCTTGTAGGTGGGATCGAACGGCAGGGTCGCCAGCCGCGGGTAGGCCTCCTGCGTGGCTTCGATGTCGAGCTTCACCTTGTGCCCGAGGACCAGCAGCGCCCCCTCGGTGGGGTCTCCGACGACCTTGCCGTCGACGAGCCTGGCGTCGTTGGTGATCAGGAACGGCAGGATCGCCGCCTCGATGGTGTTCGTGTTGCCGGCGGTGTGCTGCACCTCGCCGTCGAGCCCGTAGCCCGTCCCGGTGATCGCATACCGGTCGGTGGGGTCGATGACCTCGACGACCGTGACCTGGTTCATCGTGAGCGTGCCGGTCTTGTCCGAGTTGATCGCCGACGTCGAGCCCAGGGTCTCCACCGAGTCGAGACTCTTCACCACGGCGCCGTGCGCAGCGAGGTCCCTGGACCCGCTGGACAGGATCACCTGCAGAACCGTCGGCATGGCCATGGGCACCGCTGCCAGCGCCAGTGCGATGGCCGTCGTGAAGATCGTCTGGGTCGACTGCCCGCGGGAGATCCCGAGGGCGAACATGACCGCGATGGTCAGCCCGGCCGCGGCGGCGATCCACAACGTCAACGTGTCCAGCTGCTTGGTCAGCGGGGTCTTCAGGTTGGGCGCCGACTTCAGCATCCCGGAGATGTTGCCCACCGCCGTGTCGGCGCCGGTGCCGGTGACGATCATCAGGCCGCTGCCGTGCGTCACCGGGGTGTTCATGAACGCCATGTTCGACTGGTCCCCCAGAACCGGGTTCTCGTCGGTGACCACCTCGGTGCTCTTCGAGGCCGGAACGCTCTCACCGGTCAACGCGGACTCGTCGATCTGCAAAGACGTGGCCTCCACCAGCCGGCCGTCCGCGCACACGTCGTCACCGGCCGCCAGCAGGACCACGTCGCCCACGACCACCTGGTCGGCGTCCACCTTGACCTCGCTACCGTCGCGACGGACCCGGGCCGTCGTCTTGAGCATCGACTGCAGAGCGTTCATCGCGCTCTCCGCCTTGCCCTGCTGGCGCAACCCCCCGAGTGCGTTGAGCGCCGTGATCAGCAGCACGGCCACACCGGTGGCGATCTCGCCGATCACGATGGACGCGACAGCGGCCGCGACGAGGATGATCTGCATGTACGACCGGTACTGCGCCAGGAACAGCTTCCACCCGGGCGGCGGCTTCTCGGCGGGCAGGGCGTTCGGCCCGTTCTTCTTCAGCAGGTCGGCGGCTTTCCCTGCCGACAGGCCGTCGGCAGGGAGGACGCCGACCTTCTGCGCGACCTCGTCGGGCGCGAGTGCGTACCACCTCTCGGCTCCCCCACCCCCGTTCGCCGGACCCCCCGTTGTTCCTGACACCGTCGAGTCACCTGACTGCATCGTCTTCTCCGTCATGGTCGGTCGCTCTCCGCGGACGTCTGCTTCCTGCCCGCGCGACTAGAAGGGGGTAGGGATCCGGTGCAGGGGCAGGTCCGGCTCCGAGTACCCCCGGGCGCTCGGCTTCCTCGGCATCTTGACACCGCGTGGGGGAAGCGGCTTGTAGGGAATCTGGCCGAGCAGGTGCGTGATGATGTTGAGGCGGCCGCGCTTCTTGTCGTCGTTGTCGACGACGTACCACGGTGCCCATGCTGTGTCGGTTGCGGCGAACATGGAGTCGCGGGCCCGGCAGTAGTCGTAGTGGCGGCTGTAGGACTTCAGGTCCGTGGGGGAGAGCTTCCATATCTTGCGCGGGTCCTCGATCCGGCTCCCGAGCCGTCGGGTCTGCTCGTCGACGCTGACATTGAGCCAGTACTTGACCAGGATGATGCCGTTGTCGATCATCGCCTTCTCGACCGCAGGCACCTGCTCGATGAACCTCTCGCTCTGCTCGCGGGTGCAGTAGCCCATGACCGGTTCTACGCCGGCGCGGTTGTACCAGCTGCGGTCGAAGATGGCGACCTCACCAGCGGCCGGGAAGTGGGCGATGTAGCGCTGGACGTACATCTGCGACTTCTCGCGCTCGGTCGGGGTCGGCAGCGCGATGTGCTTGAACACCCGCGGGCTCGTCCGCTCGGTGATCCGTCGGATCGTGCCGCCCTTGCCCGCCGAGTCCAGGCCCTCGAACACGATGCAGACCTTGGCCCCGCTGGCCTTGACCCACTCCTGCATGGCCACCAGCTCGCCCTGCAGGCGGCGCATCTGCTTCTCGTACTCCTTCTTCTTCATCTTGGGCTTGGAGGCGGGCGCTGACTCGCCCACGCCCACGTCCGGCGCAGGCGTTGCCTCCTCCGACTCCGTCGACTTGCCGGGCTTCTTGTCTCGCTCGGACTTCTTGCCCATCGGTTCGCTGCCCCTATCTCTGGACGCCCGCTACGTCGTGCTCGCTCACACTCGTCCCCGTTGCCCACTCAATCACAGGACACAAGGTCCTTGGGCTCAGGGTCGTCGAGCTCGAAGTCCTCGGACTGCGCCGACGAGCTGTTCGGAAACCAGCAGTATGTGTGCGTGACCGGCGTCGTCGTGGCCTTCATCGCCTATGTGTTGGTCGTCGCGTTCAGGTTCCGAGCCGACGCTGAGCGACGCCGGATGCTCACCTACGCCGGACTGGGCGTGTCCATGCTGGCCATCGGTCTGATCACGATCGTCCAGGGCCGGCTCGCGGCCGGTCTCCTCGTGCTGGCGGTCGCGGGGATCGAGCTCGGGCTGCTCGCGCTGATCCGGGCGACGAGGCCAAGCCCCTAGGGCCGCAGATTCGGTAGCATCCGGCAGGCGAGTCGGCCGGCGGGAGGCGTGGGACGTGCAGAGTGGTTTCCGGCGCGGCATCCGCGCCTACGGGCTGAGCCTGCTGGCGTTCCTGGTCCCCGGCCTTGCCGGGTTCATCGTCGCGAAGGCCCTCGGGTGGTCGTCGGTCGCCCAGGCGGCGATCTTCGGCGTCGGGTTCACCGCATGGCTCGTCATCCTCTTCGTTCTCGACGTGTACGAGCGCAGCCCCATCACCGCCCCGGTGTGGCGGCACTGGGGAATCTCGGGCGTCGGCATCTTCGCCGGGGTGGGACTCTGGGTGCAGGGCGACAAGTCCTCCGGCGGACAGATCGCCTTCCAGGCACTCGCTGTCGCGCTGATCCTCGCGACGTCGGTCGTCCCGCTCGCGCTGAGCGTGGGGGCGTTGCGTCGCGAACCGCCGCTGGGCCTGGACTCCGAGGCTGTCGCGTCCGCCTGACTGCGTCGCACGGCGACCGAGGTCCGGTCGGCGGCGGGTCAGCAGCCGGGAGCGGTCTCACGACCCCCGCCCGTCGGCGCAGGCCTCGACAGCTGCTGAGACGGTTGCGTGGAAGTGACCGGCCCCGACCAGGTCGGCGAGGCCGGTGTCATCGAGCTGCACCCTCAGCTCGTCGGTCGCGCGGGCGATCTCGAAGCTGATGTTGCGGCTGCTCAGACCTGCATAGACCTCCCGGACCGCGACGACCGCGCTGGCGTCGACCCCGCCGATCGCGGCGGCGTCGAGCACCAGGTGGCGCACCGGTCTGGGGGCCCCGTCCACGGCGGCCCAGACCCGACGCTTGAAGAAGTGCGCGTTGGCGAAGAAGAGCCGTTCCTGGATCCGGTAGACGACCACGCCGGGTGTGACCCCGGCATCCGGGTGGGTACCGAGGTCTGCGTACCGGTCCTCGACCGCGGCGTACCCCAGGACCGCGTCGTTCGGGGTCGCGGTCCGACGGACCACGTCGATGATGGACAGCGCCACCGCAACCGCGATCGCGGGCAGGACGCCGATGACGACGACCACCAGGGCCGTGATGCCGGCGATGCCGATCTCCACCCGGCTGCTGCGGGACAGCTCCCGCCACTGCTCGGGGTTGATCAGCTTCAGCGAAGCGAACACGATCACCGCGCCAAGCACCGCCGTAGGCAGGTAGCGGATAGGGCCTGTCAGGAACAGCAGGATGATGCCGATGGCTCCGAACCCGACCAGACCGCTGACCTGGCTGGTCGCGTTCATCGAGTCGTTGACCGCGGTGCGCGATCCGCTGGTGCCGATGGGCATGCCCTGGGTGAAGCCCGCCGCGATGCTCGCGGCACTGAACGTCAGCAGCTCCTGGTCGGCATCGACTGTCTCGCCGTGGCGGGCGGCGAACGAGCGCGCGGTCAGGATCGAGTCGGAGAAGCTCACCAGGAAGATCGCCACCGCGGGCCCGGCCAGGGAAAGCCACTGGGACCCGCTCAGGTGCGGGCGGGCGAACGACGGCAGGCCGGAGGGGATCGACCCGGTCACCGAGACCCCGTGGGAAGCCAGGTCGAACACGGCGGACACCGCGATGCCGAGCACGACCACGAGCAGGGCGCCCGGCCATCGCGGCAGGAAGTGTCCGAGCACGAGCAGGACGATCAGGGTGGCTCCCCCCACCGCCAGCGTCGCGGGGTTGACGTCGCCGCCATGGCGGAGGATGTCCACCGTGGCCCGGACCGCGTCGTCGTAGCCCGTGGAGATGCCGGTCAGCTTCCCGAGCTGGCCAAGGATCATGACGATCGCGACACCGGTGATGTAGCCGACCAGCACCGACTGGGAGAAGTAGTCTGCGACCCAGCCCAGCCGCAACAGCCGCGCGACGAGGAACACCCCACCGACGACGATCGCCAGCGCCGAGGCGAGGGCGGTGTACTGCGCAGAGCCGGCGGCCGCCAACGGCGCCAGGGCACTGGCGACCAGCAGGGCCACCGCCCCCTCCGGCCCCACGACGACCCGAGGCGCCGACCCCAGCAGCGCGTACGCCAGGACTGGCAGCAGCAAGGTGTACAGACCCGCCGAGACGGGGAGCCCGGCCAGCTCCGCGTACGCCATCGACGCCGGCAGCGCGAGGGCAGCAACGGTCAGGCCGGCGACGGCGTCCACCCGGAGCCGGCCGACCGAGTAGCCCCGCACCGACTGCACGAACGGGACGTAGCGGCTGGCCAGCGGAGGCTTGCTCGACGACGCGAACGGAGAACGTCCCTCGTAGACCCCCGAGGCAGGGAGCAGCGGAACGTCGGGCCCACCCCCCGGTCGCTCCGGCACGACACCACCTCCCCGGGAACGCAAGGCCAGCCAGTCTAGGAGGGGAACCGGCTGTCGCTCCTCGCCGTCGTACCGACGCACTCCGACGGCGTCGGCGACAGGCGGGTGTTCAGCATGATGCTCTGGACCCGGGCGGTGGCCTGCGCGGCTGCTGCGGCGACGGTCGGACTGCTCGCGAGCTGTACTTCGGCCAGGACGCCGTCGCTCGGCTCGGCGACGGCGGTGCGGCCGGCGCCGGCGGCATCGGCCGGGTCCTCGGCTTCAGTTGCGTCACCCGCCGCCGGCCTTCGCGGGATCCGATGGCTCGGGGACGTCACGGCCTGCCCGCCCGCGACCGGGGAGATCGGCCAAGGGGAAGTCCTGGCGATCCGCGGCCTGACCGCGGCGACCGTATGCCTGCCGACCGCCGGCGCACGGACGAGGAGCCGGACCATCCCCCCGGCAGACCTCGCCGGCGTCGCGGCGGCGTTGGCCGCTCCCGATGATCTGCGGCCGTACTCGGGGGTCTGCCTTGCCGTCGCCATCGCGCCACGCTGGTATGTCCTCGGTCGCACCCCGGGCGGGCAGGTCTACCAGCTGCACATCCCGCTGGTCTCGCACGGCTGCCAGGCGATGATGCAGCCGGCCGCGGTCGCCGCGGTCACAGGGCAGGTTGTGTCGCCGGGTGGTCCTGCAGTCCGAGCAGCTCGCCGGGTGTGCAGCCCACGGCGTCGCAGATGGCGGTCAGCGTGCTGAACCGGAGCGCGCGGGCATGGCCGTTCTTCAGGATCGACAGGTTCGCCACGGTCACGCCGACTCTCGCGGAGAGCTCGACCAGGGTCATGCCCCGCGCCACGAGCAGCTCGTCCAGGTGCACCGTGATCCGGTGCTCGAGGGCCTCGCCCATCAGATGACCGTGTCCAGCTCGGCCCGCATGGCGACGCCACGGGCGATGAGCTGGGCGAACGCGGCGAAGATGAACCCGACGGCGAGCCATCCGAGGGGGGACCAGCGAGGCCCGACCGCCGCGCCCGACTCGAGCACGGTGGCCGAGAGCGCCCAGTTCGCCGCGTTGCTCACCGCCCACACGCCCACCCCGCCGAACGCGGTGATCTTCGCGACGACGGTCAGCTCCCTCGCGGTCTGCGCCGTGAACGGGTCGCTGTCCTGCGCGGACCGCAGGACGTTGCGACAGCCGCCGCGCAACCTCGGCCACCAGCAGCAGGCCCGGGACCGTCGTCGCGAGGTAGATCATCCGCTGGGCGAGGGATGGGTCTGTGATCTTGAGGACGATCCAGCCAGCGGGGTCGACGACGACTCCGCGCACGATCCCGCCCAGGCCGCCGGATCCCGGCAGCAGCGCGGTCGGCAGATCCAGCGTCACCGGCGACCCCGGGACGAAGCCGATGACCAGCAGCGCCACCGCCAGGCACAGCGCGGCGATGTACACGAACGTCGCCGTGCCACGCAGCCGCGGGAGCCACCTGTCCAACCGCCCGTTCTCCATCACGACCACCCAACGCATCGACAAACGATATGGATATCGAGGAACGATATGGTCATGGGGTGGGTTCCGTCAACCGGGATCGTCCCAAGGGCGTGGCCGGACCCGAGGCCGTGCCGCGCGCCTGCGGTGGCCTACGTGGTCGCCCGGTCCGAGCGCTGGGACGCACCCGGCGTGACGAGCTGCCAGGCGCCCGCTGCCCCCGCAGGTACGGCCGGCGATTCCGGCCGGACCGGAGCCACCTGCCGGTAGGGCTGGTCCGGCGTCGGGCGCGGGTCGGCGGCGCCTCGGTTGGGCCAGAGCGCGAACGCCCGCTCGGCCATCGCCGTGATCGTCAGGGAGGGGTTGACTCCCAGGTTGGCCGACACGGTGGACCCGTCGGCCACGTGCAGGCCGGGGTAGCTCCACACCCGTCCGTACGGATCAACCACACCTGAGCGCCGGGACGAACCGATCACGCACCCGCCGAGGAAGTGCGCAGTCATCGGAAGGTCGACCAGGTCCGTCACCGCACCCGCGGCCGCAGCCGGCACCCCGGTGCGTTCCTGGAGCTTCTCCGCGAGCCGGCGGATCGCTGCGTGGCCGGCCGGGATCCAGCTCGGGCTGGGAGCCCCGTGCCCCGCGGTCGACGTGAGTCGCCAGCCCGCCGCGAGTCTGCGGCGCTTCGGCCGCACCGTGATCGAGTTGTCCAGCGGCTGCATGACCAGCCCGATGACCGCCCGTTCGGAGAACCGCCGGGCCGGCGACGGCACCAGGAACCTGACCCGGGCCGGATGTGCCATCAGCTCGCCGAGCAGTCTGGTGACGCGACCACCCTTGGCTCCGTCGGCTCGCCCGTCGGCCATCAACGTGACCAGGGAACCCATCGCGTTCGAGCCACGGCCGTAGCGCACGTTCTCGATGTGGGTGTCCTCATCGGGGTGGAACGAGGACGTGATCGCGACCCCGCGGGTCAGGTCGACGCCTGGAGGGACCGACCTGCTCATCGCGCCCACGAGCGCCTCGGAGTTGGTCCGGGTCAGGTCACCGAGCCGGTCGGACAGCTGCGGC
>CAVQCJ010000006.1:0-899743 GCA_963711005.1 uncultured Actinomycetota bacterium
GCCTCGAGTTCGACTGTGACGTGGGCCAGCCATCCCAGACTGTCCTCGACCACCTCATGCCGCAGCAGCCTGGCTCGCAAGAGCAGCCTCGCTGCCGGAGTACCTGGCCCCGTCTCCTGACTCGCCCTCTGATCTCAGGACGTTGTGCCCTGTGCGGCGACACCGCACAGGTGAACTCATGGACATGTGCTGATGTCAGCGTCGGCTGATGAGAGTAGGCGGCGACGATGAACTGCTTTGACTGTGCCGCGCTGGACCGCCAGTGCGCCGCCGTGGGGGTCTGCCAAGACTGCGGCGCCGGGGTCTGCGCCGACCACGCGCGGGTGCACCCGCGGTGGTTGACCCGGATGGCTGTGATCAACCGGGTGGTCCGGGTTCAGCCACCGGCCCGAGTGTTGTTGTGTCCGGTCTGCGAGGCGGCCCGCGACGCGGCTGCCGATGGGACCAGCTACGGGCACCTGTACCAGGCGGGGGTCGGCTCGTGACCGTCACTCTGCCGGCGGGCGTGCAGCGGCCGCTGGTGCAGGCGGTCCCCGATCCCGTGTTGCGCGCCTTGGCCGATCCGTTGCGGGCCCGGATCGTCGAGCTGCTTGCAACCGAGACAGTTGTGCGTCTGTCACCTCGTGCAGAGGACCGGGGCCGCGCAGACCAACGTCTCCAACCACCTGCGCGTCCTGCGCCGGGCGGGTCTGGTCGACACCGCGCCCGCCGGCCGGTACACCTACTACCGGCTTCGGCCGCAGGCATTGTCCGCCGTGGCGGGACACCTCGCCGATCTGGCCGAGCGGGCCGGGAGCTCGACCGGGGTGCGGAGGCCGTGCGGATGACAACCTCACCGCAGAAGCCCCCGGTGATGCCTGCCGAGCCTGAGCGGCAGGTGGCCACGCGGCTGTCCACCGTGGATCGGTTCTTGCCATTGTGGATCGGGCTGGCGATGGCGGCCGGGCTCCTGTTGGGTCGGCTCGTCCCGAACCTCAACGACGCGCTGGGCAAGGTGAAGATCGGGCAGACCCCGCTGGTCATCGCGGTCGGCCTACTGCTGATGATGTACCCGGTCCTGGCCAAGGTTCGCTACAACGAGATCGGCCACATCACCGCAGACCGGCGCATGATGGCCACATCACTGATCTTCAACTGGGTCATCGGCCCGCTGGTGATGTTCGCCCTCGCCTGGCTGCTCCTGCCCGACCAGCCCGCGTACCGCACCGGGGTCATCCTGGTCGGACTGGCCCGCTGCATCGCGATGGTGCTGGTCTGGACCGACCTGGCCCACGGCGACCGGGAGATGGCCGCCGTCCTGGTGGCGCTCAACGCGGTGTTCCAGGTCCTCTTCTACGCCGCGCTCGGGGTGTTCTACCTCAACGTGCTGCCGGGCTGGCTCGGCCTGGACACGCAGGACCTTGGCGTGTCTATGGGCACGATCGCTAAGACGGTCCTGATCTTCCTCGGCATCCCCCTGGTCGCCGGTTACCTGACCCGCACGCTGGGGGAGCGCTACCGCGGCCGGGAGTGGTACGAGACCCGGCTGCTGCCGAAGATCGCTCCGATCGCTCTGTACGGGCTGCTGTTCACGGTCGTGATCCTGTTCGCCCTGCAGGGCGACACGATCACCTCTGAGCCGATGAACGTCGTGCTGATCGCGCTGCCGCTGCTCGGCTACTTCGCAGTCGTGTGGTTCGGTGCGTTCTGGGTGTCCAGGCGGCTGAAGCTCAACTACGAGCGGACCGCGTCGCTGTCCTTCTCTGCCGCTTCCAACGACTTCGAGCTCGCGATCGCGGTGGCTATCGGTGTCTTCGGTGTCACCAGCGGCGAGGCACTCGCCGGTGTCGTCGGTCCACTGATCGAAGTGCCCGTCCTGGTCGGCCTGGTGTATGTCGCGATGTGGCTGCACCACCGCTTGACCTGGCCACCCACCCCGTCGAAAGAGACCGTCGGTCGATGAACGCCGAGCCGAACATCACAGCGAATGCCATGGCCCAGCTGGACTGGGAGCTAGCCGCGCCGCTTAGCCGCCAGTCAGCGAGTTAGGCAACGCCGCCAAGCCCGCCGACCGGCGCCCCTAAGCTGCGTCCCGTCCGCGAGCCGGAGGCGGGTTTCTCCACTCCATGGACGTCTAGCACGTCTGCGGGGCGAGAGGGTGGCAGAGCCCTCTCGATCTGAACTTATCCACAGCACAAGAACCGGGGCGGACTCAACTGGTCAGCGCAACGCCTGCTCGAGTGCTTGTGATGGTGTCTTCCAGCCCAGGGTTTGTCGAGGGCGGCCGTTGAGCTGGTCGGCGACGGCATCGAGGTGGGCTTGGGTGTAGCCGGCCATGGACTTGCCTTTGGGGAAGTACTGGCGCAGCAGCCCGTTGGTGTTCTCGTTGCTGCCACGCTGCCAGGGGCTGCGCGGGTCGCAGAAGTAGACCTGGACCCCGGTGTCGATGGTGAACTGCGCGTGTTCGCTCATCTCCTTGCCTTGGTCCCAGGTCAACGACTTGAACAACGCCGCCGGCAGGTCCTGGATCTTGGCTGCCAACGCTGCAGTGACGAGCTCGCGAGGTGCGCCGGCCGGGGATCTTGACCAGCATCACGAACCGGGACTGCCGCTCCACCAAGGTGGCGATGCAGCTGGCGGAGGTGCCCAGCAGCAGGTCCCCTTCCCAGTGCCCGGGCACCGCCCGGTCCTCAACTTCGGCCGGGCGCTGGCAGATGTGCACGATGTCACGCAGCTTGCCCTGCCCGTTGTAGGTGGTGTAGCCGCGCGGGCGGCGGGTGGCATGACCGCGACGCAGATAGGCGTGCAGTTCCTTGCGTAGGGTGCCGCGGCCCTGCACGAACAGGGACAGGTAGATCGTCTCGTGCGACACGCGCATCTCCGCCCGACCAGGAAACTCCTGCCGCAGCCACCCGGCGATCTGCTGCGGCGACCAGCGCAACGCCAGTCTGTCCCGCACCGCCGCCCGCAGCTCACCATTGACGGCCAGCCTCGCCGCCTTCGGTCGCCGCCCCCGGGCCCAGGCCCGGTCCTCAGCCCGCGTGGCCCGATACCGGCGGGCACCCCCGTTGCGAGCCACCTCCGGGCACACCGTCGACGGCGACCGCCCCAGCCCGGCCGCGATCGACCGCAGCGACCGCCCGCCGGCCAGCCCCCGCGAGACCTCCTCCCGCTCGACCAACGTCAGCTGCCGACCCGACCGCTGCCGCACCCTGGGCGGCCGCTTCCGAAGCCGCTCCACATACCCATGCACCGTGCGATGCGGGCGACCCATCTCCCGCGCGATCCGCCGCGACGGAACCCCCGCCGCCGCCCGCGCCGCGATCACAGCCCTCTCCGCATCAGACAACCGCTGTTATGCGACTGCCCGCCGCTCCTTGTTAAGCGACAGGCCCCGAGCACGGGCTAGCGGAGGGCTGTCTGTCCGCGCCGCTGGGCGGCAGAGTGGATCCCTCAAGCGTCGAAGTCGACCTCCCGGCAGTCCGCATCTAGTCCGCAGGGAGTCCGCAGAAGGTTCACAAGCGCTCAACGTCGACCATCGCCCGCCAACGGTATAAGTGCAGGTCAGAGCGCTGAGGAGCCCGATCTTCGCAGGTCAGCAAGGTACCGAAACAGAACCCGGCGTACAGGCCGACTCGTCCGCCGCCAGCTCGCTGGCCGGCTGTTGGTCCCGACTCTGCTCGCCGGGACCGACGATCTGATGACTTTCTGAACCCCTTGGCGGCACCATGACCCCATGTCCGCCGACGTCCAGCCCGTCGAGCCCCAGCACCGGCCTCGGCCGGTGGTTCGCCGTCTGTGGCTGTGGATCGGAGCAGGGCTTCTCATCGCCGTCTCGGCCGGGTACCTGCTCGGCTCGCACCGCTCGTCCAATGTCACCGAGCTCACTGGCCGTGCGCAGGTCGGTGACCACGTCGCCCCCATCTACGTGGACGACTGGGCCTATGGCGTTCTGGGCAGCGTGGCCTGGCTGGACTCGGCGGGTTCCTTCCACGAGGGGGGCTGGCCGGAGTGCCTCGGCGGTGTCGGGAACAACCCGTTGGTGCGCTTCGGGGCGACCCCGGTCACTTTGCCGAACGACACGAGCATCCGGGCCGTCGTCTTCGTGGACTGTCGGTCGTAGGCCAAGCCAAGCCAGGTCAGGACGGCGGCGTGTATGGCCATTGCAGGCAGCTACGACGTCGTCGTCGCCGGTGGGGGCCTCGCCGGTTCGCTGCTGGCCGGCGTGCTGGCTCGGGGCGGCGTCGAGGTTCTTGTGGCCGAGAAGGAGCCGCGCTTCAGGGATCGGGTCCGCGGTGAGGGCACGTACCCGTGGGGTGTAGCGGAAGCCGTGCGACTCGGGGTCGCTCCCTTGTTCGAGCAGGCTGACGGCGTCGAGCTGGTCGGCCTGGGCCTGTACGAGGAACGCAAGCTCGGAGTGCCCCCGCATCGCTGGGCGAAGGACTCTGTCGACGGGGTGAACGAGGTCGGGTTCTCGCACCCACGGCTTCAGGAAGTCGGGTTCTCCTGGGCCGAGTCTCGGGGCGCGTGCGTGTGCCGGCCGATGAAGGTGACCGACGTCTCGCACAATGGGGTGGCCACTGTCAGCGGTGTCTACGAAGGTCGGTCGGAGCAGGTCCGGGCCCGGTTGGTCGTGGGTGCCGACGGGAAGATGTCTCAGGCGCGGCGGTGGACGGGTGGGGAGAGCGCTGCCGATCCCGAGCATCACCGGTTCGGCGGGGTGGCGGTCTCGGGGGTTCGTACCGACGACCGTGACACCGACAACGTGGCGGGCCCCCCGGGAGTCGGGGTGAACTGGTTCGCGCAGGGCGCTGCGACAACCCGGTTGTACGTGATGATGACTCACGCGCAGCTGCGTGAGCGGGGCATCGACCGCTCCTTCGAGGCGCTCGTGGCGTTCGCGGCCGACTTCATGCCGGAAGGTGCGCTCGAGGGTGTCCGCCAGGAGGGCCCGATAGGCTTCTTCCCGAACAGCGACACGTGGGCGACCCGGATCGCCGGCCGTGACGTCGTCCTGGTCGGGGACGCTGCGGGGTCGCCCGACCCCACCCAGGGCCATGGCACGGCTCTGGTCTTCCGGGACGTTCGCGAGCTGAGCGACCTGCTGCTCGCCGACGACGACTGGCCGGCCGCGATCGACGAGTACGCGGAACGACGAGCGCGGTACTTCGACGTGATCCGCCACTACGACCTGTGGTGGAACATCCTCGGCATGGAAGTCGGGGATGCGGCCGACCGGCTGCGGGAAGGGCACCGGCGGGCGGAGGAGGCGGATCCCACCCTCGCCGGGTTCGCATTCCTCGAGGCACGCGGACCCGACGGTCTGGTCGCCGACGAGGTCGCCCGCAGCATGTACTTCGGTGAGACCTAGCGTGCGAGTGCGGTGGGTTCAGGGGAGCCGGCGGCGCCTTCGAAGATGAGGCAGAACTCGTTGCCCTCGGGATCGGTCATCTGCCGCCAGTGGAACCCGTACTCGTGGAAGTCCTCGACCGGTACGTGCTGGCCGCCGAGCGACTCGATCGCTTCCTGGGCGCGGTCGACATCGTCCACCCAGACGTCGAAGTGCAACCTGTTCTTGGTGGTCTTGGCCTCGGGCACTCGCACGAACGACACCGTCGACACCTCGCCGGGCGCCGGCTCGAGACCGACGTAGTGCGGCGGATCCCCCAGGGGCGCGGCCACCGGCCGTCCGAGCACGAGGCTCCAGAACCCGGCCAGCGAGGCCGGGTCGTCCGCGTCGACCTGGATCATCGTCAGCGTCCCGATCGGCTCCATGCCGCCTCCCGTTCCCGTGACGTCCGGCGTCCGCTCTCCCGCGGGACACTCTGGCAGGCGGGTCGTCGCCGCGCTCGCGGAGGAGCGCCTCGCGGAGGCTGTAGCGTCGCGCAATGCCTTGCGCACTGATCACCGGGACCTCGTCGGGCCTCGGCCGCGGCGTCGCAGAGCGTCTCCTCGCACTCGGGTGGGACGTGCTCGGCACGGTTCGCGACCCGGCTGCCTCGGGCACCTTGCCGTTCGAGACGGTCGCGTTGGACGTCACCGACGAGGTCGCCGTAGCGGCGCTGGGGAGCGAGGTCATGAGCCGCTGGGGTCGCCTCGACGCCCTGGTCAACAACGCCGGGCACGCACTCAACGGCCCGGTCGAGGAGCTGGGCGCGGACGAGCTGCGTCGCCAGCTCGACGTGAACGTCGTCGGTGTCGCGTCCGTCACCCGGGCCATGCTTCCGGCGCTCCGCGCCGCCAACGGAGCCGTGATCCAGATATCGAGCGTGGCTGGTCAGATGGGCTACCCGCTGTTCGGCGCGTACAACGCCTCGAAGTTCGCGCTCGAAGGCATGAGCGAGGCCCTCTCCGGGGAGGTCGCCCCGCAAGGCATCAGGGTCGTGCTCGTGGAGCCCTCCGAGTTCCGCACCGACATCGCGAGCAAGAGCCCACTGGTCGCCGACCGCGGATCGACCGGCGTCTACGGCGACGACTGGCGCGAGCTGGACGAGTGGCGCGACTTCATGCGTAGCGACGAGGCCCCCGACGCCGCGGTCTGCATCGACGCCATCGTCGGGGCGGTCACCCGGGCCGACGCGCCGGCCAGGATCGCGGTGGGAGAGCAGACGGCCGCCGACGTGCGCGAGCACGCCCACGCCGTGATCGCGCAGATGGACGCCTCGGAGGCGTTCCTCCGATCCCTCGAGACCCACCCGCGTCCCGATGAATCGAACGAGGCCGGCGTGCTCTGAGCCGGTCCGGTCAGGGCGCGCGCTCGAGCTCGGCGCGGACGCCCAGCAGGCGAACCGGACGACGTTCGTCGAACCGCTCGAACGCGGACAGTGCGGCCGCCTCGATCGCCGACCCGTCCGAGGTGGCGACCGGCAGCGCATGCCCGTGCGTCTTCGTCCAGAACGGCTTGAACCGGACTTTCACCACCACCCGGACCGCCGGACGGCCGTCCGCGACGACGTCCTCGGTCACCCGGCGGGCCAGCAGCGCGACCTGGGCGCGCACTTCGTCCCAGTCCTCCAGGTCCTGCTGGAAGGTGACCTCGCGGCTGCGCGACCGGGCGACGTACGGCTCGCCGACGACCGGGCTGCGGTCGTGGCCGCGCCCCAGCCGTACCAGCCACGGCCCGATGGTCGGCCCGAACACGGCGGCGAGCTCGGCCGGTTCGGTGCCCGCCAGCTGACGGACGGTGTCGACGCCGGCCGCCGAGAGCTTGCGCGCGGTCTTGGTCCCGATGCCCCACAGCGCGTCCGTGGGCTGGTCGCCGAGCACGTCGTACCAGTTGGCGTCAGTCAGCCGGAACACGCCCGCAGGCTTGCCGTACGAGGTGGCGATCTTGGCCTGCAGCTTGTTCCCGCCGATCCCGACGCTGCTGTCGAGCCGGGTCGCGTCGCGCACGGCGGCCTGGACTTCGCGCGCGAGCTCCTCCGGGTCGTCGGTCTCGACCCCCATGAACGCTTCGTCCCAGCCGAGGACCTCGACGACGGCGTCGAAGCCGCGCAGCGCCTGCATGACCTGCGCAGAGGCCGCGTCGTACGCCTCCCGGTCGACGGGCAGGAAGACCGCGTCCGGGCATCGCTTGGCGGCGGTGCGCAGCGGCACGCCGGAGTGGACGCCGAACGCGCGCGCCTCGTAGGAGGCGGTGCTGACGACGCCGCGCTTGGTGGGGTCCCCGTCACCGCCGACGACGACCGGGAGGCCGCGCAGCTCAGGGCGGCGGAGCACCTCGACGGCCGCGATGAACTGGTCCAGGTCGACGTGCAGCACC
This sequence comes from uncultured Actinomycetota bacterium, assembly GCA_963711005.1. Lineage (GTDB taxonomy): Bacteria > Actinomycetota > Actinomycetes > Prado026 > Prado026 > CAVQCJ01. Next base: position 7,742 of record CAVQCJ010000006.1, read on the forward strand.
CAGCGGGTCACGCCTCAGTCTGCCCTCCGCCACCGACCGGCGGCACGGAGATGGCCCGCGCAGCGAGTGTCAAGGAAGGCGCAGGGTCGTCGGGTACACCCGGGCGAGAGTCGTCAGCCCGTGCCGCGGGCACACGGTGTGGACCTCGCGCAGTCGTCCGCGAACCCGGTACTCCCGCAGCTGCTCGACGTCGATCGGCGCGTCGCAGCCGCACAGCCACAGGGCCATCGGTCCCTGGGGTGCCGTCTGCGGTTCGGGTTCGGTTGCTGTGCTCGTGGTCATCGGGTTCTCCACCTGGGTCGAGGGCGTGTCCGACGGGGTGTGGAGCTGGTGCCGAGGTCGGCCTTCGGCACGCCCGTAAGACCTCACGGGGCGGGTGTGCTTACGCGGGCCTTGAGGTGACCTGGCTCACACTCCGCGCAGCGATTTCCCAGTCACTCAAGGTGAGGTGTTTTCGAGGGTCCGCGCGCGCCTGAGGGGGCCGACTCGGGCCGAGATACGACATCTTCCCGATCCGCCAGGCCCAGCCTTAGCCGCAACCTCGTGAGTGACAGCGGATCCCTCCGGAGGTGGCAGATGTACGCAGCATCGCGGGTCAGCGCATCGCTGGTCGGTCAGCAGGAGGTCCGCGACCGGTTGGCCGCCGGGCGGGCACGCCCCGCCCGCGCCGTCCGCTCCTCGCGTCCGAGCCGGTCCCTGTCGCAGCGGAGCGAGTCGGCGGCCACCATCCGCCGGTGGCCGCTCATCGCCGGGATTCTCGGCTTGGGAGCCCGCTAGGCCGTGAAAGTGGAGGACGATCGGGCCGTGACCTCTCGCGTCACCAGCTCACGCATCGTCGGGAGACAGCGACAGCTGTCACTGCTCGTCGAGTCGCTCGACGACGTGCGCGACGGCGCGGGCGCGGTCTATGCCCTGGCCGGCGACGCGGGTATCGGCAAGACGCGGCTGCTGCGCGAGGTAGTGGCCGAGGCCACTGCCCGCGGGTTCCTCGTCACGGTCGGAGCGTGCCTGGACGTGGGCGACGGCCTGATCGCCTACACCCCGGTGGTCGAGGTGGTCCGACGCCTGGGGTCCCAGCTCGACGCGGCCACACTCGAAGCGGCTTCGGGGCCGTACGCACGGACGTTGGCGCGTCTGGTCCCGACGGCCTTCGCGGCGCTGACCCACCACCCGGGGGCGGACTCGGCCACGGACGGCGATGCATCGGCCGGGACCGCAGGGCCGGACCGGGTGGCCGAGGCCGTGCGCCACGTCCTCGCAGAGCTGGGTGCCCGCGCTCCGGTACTGGTCACGATCGAAGACCTGCACTGGTCGGACGAGTCCACCCGGGCCGTGCTCGCGTTCCTCGTCAGGAACGTGCCCGATCACGTGCTGCTCCTCCTCTCCTACCGGACGGACGAGCTGCACCGGCGGCACCCCCTCCGCGGATTCCTGGCCGAGGCCGACCGCAGCGGTCGCTGCGAGACGCTGGCTCTCGAGCCGTTCGGTCGCGCCGAGATCGTCGAGCTCGCGGGTGAGATCCTGGGGGCCGAGCCGTCCGGCGCCGTGGTCGGTGAGGTGCTCGCGAGATCGCAGGGGAACCCGCTGTACGCCGAGGAGCTCCTGACGGCGGCGCCCGGCCAGCGGCTCCCGCCCGGACTGAGCGACCTGATGCTGACCCGGGTGTACGAGCTGCCGGAGCCGTGCATCGCCGTGCTTCGGGTGGTGGCGGCGGCCGGCGGTCGGGTCAGCCACGACGCGATCGCCGAGCTCACCGACGACGACCCGGCCGAGCTGGACCGGTGGCTGCGAGCGGCGGTCGACCAGCACGTCCTCGTCGTCGACGCCGACGCCGACGGGTACGCCTTCCGGCACGCCCTCCTGGCCGAGGCGGTCTACCAGGACCTTCTTCCGGGGGAGCGGACCCGCCTGCACGCGGCCCTCGCCCGCTCGATGGAACGGGTCATGTCCGCGGGCCCAGAGCCGACGGCCGCGGCACGCGCGGAGCTCGCCATCCACTGGTGGGAGGCGCACGACCAGGGCAAGGCGTTGCTGGCGTCGGTTGCTGCCGGGATCGCTGCCGACCAGGCCGGCGCGCCGGCGGAGGCCCATCGCCACTACGACCGCGCCCTCGAGCTCTGGGACGCCGCACCCGAGGCCGCCGCGGACAGCCCGCTGCAGCGCGTCGACCTGCTCGACCGGGCGACGACGGCGGCGCGGAACTCCGGCGACTACCGCCGCGCCGTCGTGCTGTCGGAGGAGACGATCCGCGCGCTGGAGGCGGACGGTGCACCGGGCGACCAGCGGGCCGAGGCATGGGGATGGCTCGCGCTCGTCCAGTTCTTCCTCGAGGACCTGCCCGCGATGGCCTACGCGCTGGGCGAGGCCATGGCCGCGCTGCCGGCCGGGCCGAGTCTGGGACGAGTCCGCCTGCTGCTGCTCAAGGGTTGGCTGCTGCTCAGCTGGGACCGGAACGCCGCCGCGGTCGAGGTCCTCAGCCAGGCCGCCGACATCGCCCGTGCCTGCGGTGCGCAGTGGGAGGAGGCTCAGGCCCGCTACAGCCAGGGCTTCTGCCTGGTGTGGCTCGGCCACGCCGACGAGGGCTCGGCTCTGATGGAGGAGGCGCTCGGGCCGGCGGACCGCGACGCCGATCCCGAGTGGCGCGTCGATGTGCGGTCTTCGCTGGCGATGGGTCGTTGGATGGCCGGTCGGTCCTGGGACGCCGTGGCTCTGCTGCGCGAGACCTACGCCCTGGCCGTGCAGTTCGGCCTGGACCGTTCCTACGGGGAGTGCGGGTTGTCCGCCCTGATAGACCGGCTGACCGAGCTGGGCCGGCTCGACGAGGCCGAAGAGCTCAGCCGCGCGTACCTGGGGAGCGACCGCTCCGAGGACCGGCCGATCGCCTTCGCCGAGATCGACCTGGCCGCCATCCTGCGGCGGCGGGGAGACGTGGCCGGGGCTCGCACACACCTCGACGCGGGCCTGCGGCTGATGCCGCCCACCGAGCTGCCCTGGGAGCTGGCCGTGATCGCGGTGGCGCAGGCCGAGCAGGCGTTGGCCGAGGACGATCCGGCCCGAGCCGCGTCCCTGGTCCGCCAGGGGCTGGAGGCGAACCGGGAAGTCGACACCGCACATTTCGTCGCCGTGCTGTGCGCTGTCGGCAGCCGGGCCGAGATGCGCAGGGCAGCGCTCGCGGCCGGGGCCGGCGCGGCGGACCCGGCCTCCACGGCGGCGCGAGCCCGGCTGGTGGCCGACGGTCTCAGACAACGGCTGCCGGGCCCGAGGTCGCCGCTCGCGCCCAGGACGCAGGGTTTCGTCGCGGAGATCGACGCGGACTGTGCCGAGGCCGGTACCGCGGTCGCCCTCGAGGCGAGACAGCGCGCGGTCAGCACGTGGGAGCGACTGGGGGCGGTACCCCGGGCGTGCGACGCACGGGTCCGGCTCGCCGCCGAGCAGGTCGCCAACGGGATCGCGCCGTCCGACGTGCGGGCCACGCTGGAGCAGGCGCTCCGGGATGCCCGGTCCTGCGGCGCCGGCGACGCGGCGCTCGCGGCCGAGCGGCTGGCGTCGCGGCTGGGCATGCGCCTGCGGGGGAGCTCAGCAGGCGATGCCGAGGCCGAGGCGACGGAGCGGCCGGAGCTGACCCCCAGGGAGAACCAGGTGCTCGATCTTCTCGCGGACGGTCGGACCAACCGCGCCATCGCCCAGACACTGTTCATCAGTGAGAAGACGGTCAGCGTCCACGTCTCGAACATCCTCGGCAAGCTCGGCGTCAGCAACCGCACGGAGGCTGCGGCGACGCTCCGAGCCGTCCGTTGACCGCTCCGCTCACGTCCCGTCGGCGCACCGGCGTCAGCGCGACAGGCTCAGTGGGATGCCGTCGTCGACGCCCACAACCACTCGGTTTCCGAGTGCCGCGTCGAGCGGGACGCTCACCTGCCGAGCGAATCCGATGTCGGCGCAGGCGATTCCCAGCGTCGGGCTCGGATCGGCGCCGTGACGCGTCTGGAAGATCGACACGCCGACGGCCCAGCGAGTCTGGACGACGAAGGCCGCGTACTCCTTGTCGCAAGGTCCTGTCCCGGCGTGCGCACCCACGAATGTGACGGTGAGCGACCGCGTGTCGGAGCCGACCGGTGGCGCCAGCCCCAGGGGCGAGTACCCGCTGACCGGTGCCGGATACACAGCGGGGGGCGCGACCGCCAGCACGGATACCGGCGCGGAGACTCCCTCGAGGTCGAACAGCCAGGCCGGCAGTGCCCTCGGCCCGCGGTCCGTCGCGAACTCGGCCGAACCCAAGCGGATGTCCGTGATGCGCAGGGCCGGGGCGCGCGTCGCCGCCTGCCCGGCCCCGATCGCCCGGAGCGTCGCCAGCGCCTGGTCCGCCGGGACGAGCGGGTAGCCGGCCGACTGGGCCGGCGCGGTCGGGACCTGGCCGTCGAAGACGAAGTTGCCCTCGGAGAACGCGAGCTTCCCATCGCCGGACCCGAACCCGTCGGCCGGGTCGTTCACCTTCGGCCCCGTGAGCACGATCGGCCGCGGGCTGGCGGTGACCGGGAACGAGCGCCACAGGTCGGTCCCGGTCGACGATGCATGAGCCGGCGGCACGGTCGTCGCGCCCGGCCCTGTCTGGGCGACCGAGACGGACACCACGACCGCGACCGAGACCACGCTGCAGACTCCGGCGGCCGTCCAGCCGCGCCTGGCGCGCCTGAGCCGACGTCCGGACGCGAGCGCCTGCTGCGGTAGCTGCGCCGAGATCGGCGGCGCGTCGCTGACGGCAGCCACGAAGAGCTCGTGCAGGTCGGTGCCGGACATCATTCGTCTCCTCGAACGTCGATGAGGGTGCCGTGTCGCGCCAGCTCGGTGCGCAGGGCGTCCAGGCCTCGGGCGGTGAGGCTCTTGACGGTTCCCTCCGGGGCCTGCATCAGGTCAGCCACGGTCGAGACGGCCAGGTCGTCCCAGAACCGAAGCACCAGGACCAGGCGCTGGCGCGGCGGCAGCCGGTCGAGCGCGCGGATGAGGTCGAGGCGGTCCTCCGGAAGGTCGTCGGTGCGGTCGGCTTCGGCGACGCCGCCGGACGGCTCGGCGGTCGGGACCTCCGAGTAACGCGCGAGCCGGGTCCGGTCCAGGTACAGCCGCAGCAAGGTCTTGCGGGCGTACGGGTCCAGTGCGTCACGGCGCGACAGCCGGCTCCAGCGAGGGTACAGACGCGCGAAGGTGTCCTGGACCAGGTCCTCGGCGGCGTGCCAGTCCCCGCACAGGAGGTAGGCCGTGCGGCGCAGAGCGGGGCCGCGGGCAGCCGCGAACGACACGAACTCCTCGTCGTGCGCCATCGGCGACCTCCTACCCGATCATCACGGGTTCAGAGGTCGATCAGGTTCCGTCGGTTCCGGGTTCGTCCGGACGGAAGTGCGGGTTGTGGATCAGGCCGAGGATGGTGCCGTCCGGCGTGCGTACCGTCGCGGTCACGATCCCGTCGCCGACCTCGCTCGCCGGCACGTGGACGGACGCCCCGGCCGCGACCACCTCGCTGACCGCCCCGTCCACGTCGTCGACGCCCCAGTAGACGAGCGCTCCGTCGGCGGGGTCGGCGTCGGGCAGCAGGCCGAGCTCGTACCCGGCGACCTCGAAACCCACGTAGAACGGCTGTTCGAAGTACGGCTCGACGCCCAGCACCTGCGTCCACCACTGCTTCGCGGAGTCGAGGTCGGGGGCGGGGTAGATGGCGGTCCGCAGGCCGCTCAACGAGAGGGTCATGGCCGCAGCATGCCCGGTTAGGGTGACAGGACGGGGACCGGGGCGAGAAGGGCGGCGCAGTCGTGAGCCAGGACCGGACGTTCGTTGTCGTCGGCGGCGGGCTGGCCGGGGCGAAGGCCGCCCAGACGCTGCGCGAAGAGGGGTTCGACGGGCGGGTCGTGCTCGCGTCGGCCGAGCCGGAGCGGCCGTACGAGCGCCCGCCGCTGTCCAAGGGCTACCTCGCCGGCTCGGCCGAGCGGTCGTCCGCGTTCGTGCACGACGAGTCCTGGTACGGCGAGCACGACGTCGACCTCCGCCTGTCGACGCCCGTGGTCGGGGTGCACGCTGCCGCCCGCACCGTGACGCTGACCGGGGGTGAGCAGCTCGGGTACGACAAGCTGCTGATCGCCACGGGGTCCTCGCCCCGGCGGCTCACCGTCCCCGGCGCCGACCTGGACGGCGTCCTGTACCTGCGGATGATCGAGGACGCCGACGTGCTGCGCGAGGCCCTCTCCGGTGGCGGCCGGCGGGTCGTGGTGGTCGGGGCCGGCTGGATCGGCCTGGAGACCGCCTCGGCCGCTCGCGGCTACGGCAACGAGGTCACCGTGATCGAGCCGCAGCCGGTTCCGCTGCGGGCGGCCCTGGGCGACGAGCTGGGCGCGGTGTTCGCCGACCTGCATCGCGAGCACGGCGTCGCCCTGCGCCTCGGCACCGGCCTGCGCGAGCTGACCGGAACCGGGGGCCGGGTGACCGGCGTCGTCACCGACGGCGGCGACGCGGTCCCGGCCGACGTCGTGGTCGTCGGCGTCGGCATCGTCCCCAACGTCGGGCTGGCCGAGCAGGCCGGCCTCGAGGTCGACAACGGGATCCTCGCCGGCTCCGACCTGCGCACCTCGGACGCCGACGTCTTCGCAGCGGGCGACGTGGCGAACGCGTACCACCCGCTGCTCGGTCGCCGGCTGCGCGTGGAGCACTGGGCGAACGCCCTGCACGGCGGTCCGGCCGCGGCGCGTTCGATGCTCGGCCAGGACGTGTCGTACGACCGGGTCCCGTACTTCTACACCGACCAGTACGACCTCGGGATGGAGTACTCGGGCTCGGTCGGTCCGGCCGGCTACGACGCGGTCGTCTACCGGGGCGACCTCGCGGCCCGGGAGTTCATCGCGTTCTGGCTGCTGGACGGTCGGGTGCAGGCCGGGATGAACGTGAACGTCTGGGACGTGACCGCCGACGTCCAGGAGCTCGTCAGGTCCGGTGCCGCCGGCGCGGTCGTCGACCCGGACCGCCTCGTCGACCCGTCCGTGCCGTTGAGCGACCTGATCGGAGCGCCCGGCGCCCGCGGGTAGCCTGGCCGCCCGGGCGAGCGCCCGGGCCCCGCTCCGGCACTCCAGGAGGTCGTCGCGTGCCCGGCTCCGCCGCCTCGCCGCCGGCCGCCGTCGCGATCCTGGCGCCGGTCCTGGGCTCGCGGACCGCGCGCCGGCTGCTCTGGGTGCTCGCCGCGGTGCTCTGGACGTGCATGGTCGTCATCCAGGTCAGGCGGGGCAACCCGCTCGGCTGGCTGGACCTGCGCGTGTACCGCGACTCGGTCCACCAGTTCGGCGACGGCCGGCCGCTGTACGACATCACCGTCACCGAGGCCGGACTGCCGTTCACGTACCCGCCGATCGCGATCTTCGTCCTGGCCCCGCTGGCCTGGCTGCCGTTCCCGCTGGCGGCCGCGACCCTGCTCGTGCTCAGCGGGCTCGCTGTGCTGGCCACCTGCTGGGGATGTCTGCAGCCGCTGGCCGGCGGTCGTCCGACGCTGGCGCTGGCGGCGGCGGTCGCCGGCGGAGCGCTGTTCCTCGAACCGGTCTGGTCGGCCCTCAACTACGGGCAGGTGGACCTCCTGCTGGTGGCCGCGGTCACTCTCGACATGATCGTGGTCCCGGCCCGGTTCCGCGGGGTGCTGACCGGGGTGCTCGCCGCGGTGAAGCTGACGCCGCTGGTCTTCCTGCTGCTGCTCGTGCTGCGCCGGGACCGCCGGGCCGTGGTCCGGGTCCTGGTCACGTTCGCGGTGCTCACGCTGGTCGCGGCGGTCGCCCTCCCGCACGAGTCGGCGTACTACTGGTTCCACGCGTTGCGCGACCCGGCCCGCATCGGCCCACCGGCGTACGTCGGCAACCTGTCCACGTACGCCGCGCTGGAGCGTTTCTGGGGTGACGGTGCGCCCACGCACGCGCTGTGGCTCGTGCTGGCCGCGGTCGTGCTGGCGGCGACGGTCGTAGCGGTGCGACGTTCGATCGCGCTGGGCCATCAGCTGGTGCCGCTGGCGATGGTCGCGCTGGCCGGCCTGCTGTGCTCGCCGATCTCGTGGGACCACCACTGGGCCTGGGTCGTGGTGCTCGCGTTCGCCACCGTCGAGCTCTGGACCTGGAGCCGCCCGGCCGCCTCGGTCGCCGCCGCGCTGGTCGTCGCCACCGCGGTGCTGAACCCCAAGTGGCTCGACGCCGCACAGCGGGCCGGCCGGCTGTCCGGCCCGGACCGCGCCGTGACCGCCAACGTCTGGGTGTACCTGGGTTACGCGCTGCTGGCGACGCTGCTGGTCAGCTCTCTACGGCGGCGCAGCCGGACTTGAGCCGCTCGGACACCCGCGCGGAGAGCAGGCCGAGCTGGGCGAACTCCTCGGGGGTCATCGTGTCGACCAGCCAGGCGCGGACGGACCTCACGTGGTCCGGCGCGGCGGCGACGAGCGCCTCCCAGCCCCTGTCGGTGAGCACCGCGTAGGCACCGCGACGGTCCTGCAGGCATCCTTGACGCTGCACGAGACCGGCCTCTTCCATCCGGGAGATCTGGTGCGACAGCCGGCTCTTGGACGCCAGCGTCCGGCCGGCCAGCTCGCTCATCCGCAGCCGCCGCTCGGGGGACTCGGAGAGCCGGACCATCACCTCGTACTCGGCCATGCTCAGGCCGTGCTGGGCCTTCATGTCCCGCTCGAGCCGCTCCTGGAGCAGCACGTTCGCGGAGATCCAGGCGCGCCACGAGACCTGCTCCTCGGCGCTGAGCCAGCGCACGTCCGTGGTCCGGGCGGTCGGCTGGGCAGACATGCGACCAAGAATAGTTGAATCGCGTACCACAAACCACCCGGACCCGAGTCGACGCGGCGGGTCAGACGTGCAGGTCCATCTCCCAGAGGCGGACCCCGCCGAGGATCCCGGCGGTGTTCGGGACGATCGTCGCCTTCGCCGGCAGCTCCTCCGCCCTCAGGTGCTTGGAGTTGCCGCCGCCCAGGTAGACGTGGTCGTAGAAGAGGAAGCGGTCGTACGCGTCCAGGGCCTTCAGCAGCCGCTCCGTCCAGCGTTCGTTCCCGACCACCTTGCGCGCCATGTTCCCGAGCTGGTCCTCGAACGTCTCGCCCTTGCGGAACTGCGCGTGCCCCAGCTCCAGGTGGGTCAGCAGCACCCGCTGGGAGAACAGCGCCGTGCCCACCCCGGTCCCGAGCGTGATCACGAACTCGAAGCCGCTGCCCTGGGCGACGGCGCACCCCTGGACGTCGGCGTCGTTGGCGACCTTCACCGGCGCCTCGAACGAGGCGGTCAGGGCTGCGCCAAGGTCGAACCCGCTCCACGCCGCCGACAGCTCGGGGTCGGCCGGCCCGCCGTACTCGCGCCGGGACAGCGACGGGATGTTGTAGACGCGCCCGTGCCGGACCAGGCCGGGGAACCCCACCGAGACCCGGTGGTAGTCCACGGTCAGCTGGTCGACCAGGCCGCGCAGCGCGGCCACGAAGGTCTGCGGCGGGCACGGGTACGGCGTGTCCACCCTGGCCCGCTCGGTGAGCATCGTGCCGTTCAGGTCCAGGACGGCAGCCTTGAACCCGCTGCCGCCGACGTCCACGGCCAGGGTCCGTACGTCGGCGGGCCAGTCGCTGCTCATGGCCCCCAGGCTAGGGGAGGACCGGGGAGGACCGGCTCACGGCAGGGTCAGGATCTCGACGCCGTCCTCGGTCACCAGGACCGTGTGCTCGAACTGGGCGCTGCGCTGCCCGTCGGCCGTGACGACCGTCCAGCCGTCGTCCCAGATGTCGTAGGTGTAGGTCCCCAGCGTCAGCATCGGCTCGATCGTGAAGGTCATCCCGGGTTCCATCACGGTCGTGGCCCGAGGGTCGTCGAAGTGGGGGACGACGAGCCCGGAGTGGAACGCCGTCCCGATCCCGTGCCCGGTGAAGTCGCGCACCACCCCGTACCCGAAGCGGCGGGCGTACGACTCGATGACACGGCCGACGACGTTGATGGCGCGTCCGGGGGCCACCGCCTTGATCCCGCGCATCGTGGCCTCGCGGGTGCGCTCCACGAGCAGCCGGGACTCCTCGTCGACGTCGCCGGCCAGGTACGTCGCGTTCGTGTCCCCGTGGACCCCGTTGATGAAAGCCGTGATGTCGATGTTGACGATGTCGCCGTCGCGCACCACGGTGCTGTCGGGGATCCCGTGACAGATGACCTCGTTGAGGCTCGTGCACAGGGACTTCGGGAAGCCCTTGTAGCCAAGGGTGCTCGGGTACGCCTCGTGCTCGACGAGGAACGTGTGCCCGACGCGGTCGAGCTCGTCGGTCGTCACCCCGGGCCGGATGTGTCGGCCGACCTCCTCGAGCGCCTGCGCCGCGAGCCGCGCCGCGACCCGCATCCGCGCGATGGTGCCGGCGTCCTTCACCTCGGGGCCGGAGAACCGCTCGGGCGCCCGCCGACCGACGTACTCCGGCCGCGGGATGGTCGCGGGCACCGCCCGCTGGGGGCTGACCACGCCGGGCACGAGGACGGTCATGCGATAAGTCTACGAAGACGGTGACTCCGTCGGTGGCTTCCTTCGACCGCCGCCGGACGACCCCGGACTGCCCAGGACGTCCCCGGACATACGGGAGCCCTCGGCCGGAACTGCCGAGGGCTCCCGTACCTGTGGGGGCGGCGCACCGCCCCGGTGGCTAGGCCTTCTTGGCCGCGCGGCGGACCGGAGCCCTGCGTGCGGTGGTCTTCCTGGCCGTGGTCTTGCGAGCGGTGCTCTTGCGAGCGGTCGTCTTGCGCGCCGTGGTCTTGCGGGCGGCGGTCTTGCGGGCCGGAGCCTTCCGCGCCGTCGTCTTGCGGGCGGCGGTCTTGCGGGCGGGAGCGGCCTTCTTCGTTGCGACCTTGCGAGCAGGAGCCTTACGCGCCGTGGTCTTGCGCGCCGTGGTCTTGCGGGCGGTCGTCTTGCGGGCCGGAGCCTTGCGCGCGGTGGTCTTGCGCGCAGGAGCCTTGCGGGCCGTGGTCTTGCGGGCGGTCGTCTTGCGAGCCGTCGTCTTGCGAGCCGTCGTCTTCCGGGCGGCGGTCTTGCGGGCCGGCGCCTTGCGCGCGGTGGTCTTGCGCGCCGTGGCCCGCTTGACTGCGGTCTTGCGCGCCGTGGTGGCCCGCTTGACTGCTGTCTTCCGGGCCGTCGTGGCCTTCTTGACTGCGGTCTTGCGCGCCGTGGTGGCCCGCTTGACTGCTGTCTTCCGGGCCGTCGTGGCCCTCCTGGCGACGGTCTTGCGGGCCGTCGTGGCCTTCTTCACTGCGGTCTTGCGCGCGGTCGCCGCCTTCTTGGCGACCGTCTTGCGGGCCGTGGTCTTGCGGGCAGGTGCCGCCTTCTTCACGGTCGTCTTGCGTGCCGCGGCTTTTCTCGCGGGCACGGCTTTCTTTGTGGTCTTGCGGGCAGTCGTGACGCTCACGCCCGTACCTCCAGCTGTCTTCTAGACGGAGTGGAACCGGTCTGTGAGAGGCAGGGTGCGCGCCTCCCGGGGGCGGGTCCGACGTGCGCGCCGGACATGTTGAAGATGAGCGTGTCAGAACATCGCGCGATGCGCACGTTCCGTGACGTTCAGATCGTGCGCGTGTCACGCGCGTCGTCGTCGTCGACCGCTGCTCGCAGAGCCCGCGCCGCGCGTTCGCGCGCCGCGTTCTCGTCGGTCCGCTCGTCGTACGTCCACAACGACGGCAGTGCGACCGCGAGGACGAAAGCAGCCGCGACACAGGCCGCACCGCCGCTCACGATCGACACGCGCAACGACGTCCACTGCGCGACGAGGCTCGAGCGCACCTGCCCGAGCTGAGGTCCCAGCGAGTACGAGAGCAGCTCGGTCCCGGCCATGCGGCCGCGGATCTCGTCCGGGATCGTCTGGTTCCACATCAGCTGGCGGAAGATGCCGCTGACCATGTCGCCCGCGCCGGCGACCGCGAGCATCGCCAGCGCCGTCCAGATGTCGTGCGCGAGGCCGAACAGGGCGATCGCGGCCCCCCAGACCGCGGAGGCGTACACGATCGCGCGTCCGTGGTGGTGCACGTGCCGGGTCCAGCCGCTGGTCGCGGTCGCCAGCGCACCGCCCAGGAAACCGGCCGAGTACAGCAGTCCCAGCGCCCAGGGGGCGTGCAGCGCGTCCGCGACGAAGGGGAAGAGCGCGTACGGGAACGCGAAGAACATCGCCGACAGGTCGACCAGGTACGTGCCGAGCAGGTCCTTGCGGGACCAGGCGTACCCGAGCCCGTCGGCGATGCCGCGCAGGCTGGGCCGGTCGGCTCCGCTGGGCGGTGGCACCGCGTGCATCAGGAGCAACGCGAGCATCGAGGCAGCGAACGTCGCGATGTCGAACGCGTAGCCCGGCCCACACCCCGACCGTCGCGATGAGCACGCCCGCCGAACGCCGGACCGGCCATCGTCGCGAGGCTCATGCTCAGCCCGTTCAGCGCACCGGCCGCGACGAGCTGGTCGTGCGCGACGATCCGTGGCAGCAGCGCGTCCAACGACGGGCGCTGCAGCCCGTCGAGCGCGGCCGCGACGAACGCGAACGTGTAGATCGGTACGAGCTGCGGGTGCGGGAGCAACGCGTTCACCATCAGCACCGCTGACAACACCAGGAACGCGCCTTCGGTCATCAGGACCATCCGCCGCCGGTCGACGGCGTCGGCGAGCGCACCGCCGTACAGGCCGAACACCACCAGCGGGAGCAGCTCGACGAGTCCCAGCACCCCGACCAGCAGGAACGAACCGGTCAGCTGCTTGATCTGGAACGGCAGGCACACGTACGTGACCATCGAGCCGACGCGACTGACCGAGCTGCCGACGAACAGGAGACGGAAGTCACGGGAGTTGCGCAAGGGGCTCGTGTCAAGACGGAGCCGCTGCAGCAGCTCACCCGCCCGTCGACCCACGACTCACCATCATCGGCACCGCGGAAGGCGTCGCGCTACCCGGTTTCAGCTTCGGCCGGGGCTGCCGCTGATCGTGTCCAGCGCCCGCGCCAGCCGGCTGCGGAAACCGGCCCTCGCGCGCACCGAGCCGGCGTCGGGTCCGCCCGCACCGGCCGCCACGCTCACCAGGTGCTGCACCGAGTCGAACGACAGGTCGGGGACGACGAGGTCGGTGCCGGCGACGGTCAGCGACTCGTGGGCGACCTGCCCGAGCTGCTCGTCTCCGCCGTCCAGCGACAGGACGGTGGCGCCGTGCTTGCGGGCGTCCCAGGCTCGTTCGAGGAGCCGCTCCGGGGCCGCCTCCTCCGCCACGACCAGGACGGTCTCGCCGCGGCCGGCCCGTTCGAGCCGCTCGAGGGTGACCGCCAGGTGCGGGGGAGCGCCCTCGGGCACGGCCCACCGCACCAGCGTCGGTGCGATCTCGACCACGCCGGACCAGCGCGACTCGTCGTCCAGGTGCGCCGCGAGGTGCCACGGCTCCTCGGTCGGGGTCCCGACCAGCAGCAGCCCCCCCGGGGTCCGGGTGGAGCGGCGCATGGTGCCCGCGAACGAGACGGTCCGCTCGACCCAGCCGGTCGAGGCCAGCAGCTCGCGCAGGGCGGCGACCTGGCCTGCGTCCATGACCCCTCATCGTGCCGCACGACTGCCGGGTTGAGAGGATCCCGGGCATGGACGTCGCCGCGGGTGTCGCTGGGCTCGGCTCCGGTGCCGACGGGCTGCTCGTCGGCGTGCTCGGCGGTACCGGACCGCAGGGCCGCGGGCTGGCGTGGCGCCTGGCCGCGTCCGGGCAGCGTGTGGTCGTCGGCTCTCGCGACGCCGAGCGGGCCCGGACCGCAGCGGCGGAGCTCGGTTACGGCGTGCACGGTGCCGACAACGCCGCGTGCGCCGCCGTCGCCGACCTGGTCGTCGTCGCCGTCCCGTGGGACGGGCACGCGCACCTGCTGACCGGGCTGGTCGCCGAGCTCGCGGGCAAGGTCGTCGTCGACTGCGTCAACCCGCTCGGTTTCGACCAGCAGGGGGCGTACGCACTGGTGGTGCCGGAGGGCTCGGCGGCGCAGCAGGCCGAGCGGCTCCTGCCGAACTCGACCGTGGTCGGCGCGTTCCACCACGTCAGCGCGGTGCTGCTCAACGACCCGAACGTGGACCGGGTGGACACCGACGTCCTCGTCGTGGGGGACGACCGCGCCGCCACCGACGTCGTGCAGGCGCTCGCGGGTCGCATCCCCGGTATGCGCGGGGTGTACGCCGGGCGGTTGCGCAACGCGCACCAGCTGGAGGCGCTCACCGCGAACCTCATCTCGGTCAACCGCCGGTACAAGGCGCACGCCGGTCTGCGGGTCACCGACGTCGGCGAGGACGGATGAGCGGCACCGACGACCTCGGTACCGCACCGCAGGTGGCGCCCGCGGACGTGCGTCGGGTGGTCTCGCTGGTGCCGTCGCTGACCGAGTCGGTCGCCGCGACCGCCCCGGGGTTGCTGGTCGGCGCGACCGACTTCTGCACGCACCCGGGTGACCTGGACCTCGCCCGCGTGGGCGGCACCAAGAACCCGCGGGTGGCCGACGTGCTCGCCCTCGCGCCGGACCTCGTGCTGGCCAACGAGGAGGAGAACCGCGGCCAGGACATCGCGGCGCTGCGCGCGGCCGGGCTGACGGTCTGGGTCACCGCGCCGCGCACGCTGGCCCAGGCGTTCGGCTCGCTCGCCCGGATGCTGGCCGCGTGCGGGCTGGAGCCGCCGCCGTGGCTGGACGAGGCCCGCCGGGTCTGGTCCAACACCGTCGACGGCAGCCCGGCCATCGCGACCGTGGCGGTCCCGATCTGGCGCCGGCCGTGGATGGTCGTGGGTCCGGACACCTTCGCCGGCGACGTGCTCGCCCACCTCGGTTTCGGGAACGTGTTCGCCGACGCGACCGAGCGCTACCCCAAGGTGACCCTCGACGACATCGGCGCACGGCACCCGGACCTGGTCGTGCTGCCCGACGAGCCGTACGCCTTCACGGCCACCGACGGCCCGGAGGCGTTCCAGGGCCGTCGGGTCGCTCTGGTGTCCGGCCGGCACCTGACCTGGTACGGCCCCTCGCTCGTCGAGGCCCGCGACCTGCTGGAGCGACAGCTCAGCTGAACGAGTGCTCGGCGTCCGGGAACGTGCCGGAGACGACGTCGCCGGCCCACGTCCGTACTGCGTCGGTCATCACCGAGCGCAGGTCCGCGTACGGCTGCACGAACCGGGGGGCCGCGGGGTTCAGGCCGAGCAGGTCCTGCCACACGAGGACCTGCGCGTCGGTTCCGTTGCCGGCGCCGATCCCGACGGTCGGGATCGTCAGCGACTCGGTCACCCGGCGGGCCAGGTCGGCCGGCACCACCTCGAGCACGACGGCGAACGCCCCGGCGTGCTCGAGCTCCTTGGCATCGCGCAGCAGCTGGTCGCCTGCCTCGCCGCGCCCCTGGACGCGGTAGCCGCCGAGGGTGTTCACCGACTGCGGGGTCAGGCCCAGGTGGCCCATCACCGGGATGCCCGCCGCGACCAGCGCCTCCACCTGCGGGACCACCCGTCGCCCGCCCTCGAGCTTGACCGCCTGGGCCCCGCCCTCCTTGAGGAAGCGGACCCCGGTCTCCAGCGCCTGCTGCGGCGACGCCTCGTAGGAGCCGAACGGGAAGTCGGCCACGACCAGGGCCCGCCTGGTGCTGCCGACCACGGCCCGGACGAACGGCACCAGCTCGTCCACGGTCACCGGGACGGTGTTCTCGTAACCGAGCACGTTGTTGGCCGCCGAGTCGCCGACCAGCAGGACCGGGATCCCGGCCGCGTCGAACAGGCCGGCTGCGTACTGGTCGTATGCGGTGAGCATGGGCCACCGCTCGCCGCGCGCCTTGGCGGCGGCGAGGTCACGGATGGTGAGGCGGCGGGCGGAGGTGCCGCCGAAGAGCGGCTGGGGCTGCAGGCGCTGCGCCGGGAGATCCGGGCGGGCGTCGTCCATGGCTGGTACTCCCATCTCGAGGCCCCAGGCGGGGTCCCCGTACGGAGGCCTTCAGGATCGCATGCCGGGCGGGGCGTGACGAGCAGGCCGGGTGACGAGTTCAACGAAACGGAACCGTTGCGTATCGGAACACGGTGGGTTAGCGTGCCGGGAGCGACTTCCGATACGAGACCGTTCCGTTCAAGTGATTCCCAGTGATGGAGCCCAGCCGTGACCGACGAGTCCCCCTCCGTGGCCCAGGCCCACGACCCCGACGACCCAGCCCACGCCACCACCCTCAGCGGCAGCAAGTGGGCCGTGTACGTGCCCACCGACGCCGGCCACCCCAGGCGGTGGGCCATCCTGCGCGTGCTGGTCGTCAGCCTGCTGGTGGTCGTTCTCGACAACACCGTGCTGAACATCGCCCTCCCGACCATCCAGCGGGACCTGGGCGCCAGCCAGAGCGAGCTCATCTGGGCGGTCGACGCGTACGTGCTGGTGTTCGCGGCGCTGCTGTTCACGTGGGGTGTCCTGGGGGACAAGTACGGCCGCAAGCGCATCCTGATGATCGGTCTGACCATCTTCGGCATCGCCTCCGCCGTCTGTGCGTTCTCGGCGAGCTCGGGGATGCTGATCGCGTTCCGCGCGATCATGGGCATCGGCGGCGCTGCGGTCCTGCCGGTCACGCTCGCGATCATCACCGTCGTCTTCCCGCGGCACGAACGCGGCCGCGCGATCGGCCTGTGGGCCGCGGCGGTCGGTGGCGCGGTGGCGCTCGGCCCCGTCCTCGGCGGGCTGCTGCTTCAGTACCCGAGCTGGACCAACTGGCTCACCGGCAACGACTGGGGCTCGGTGTTCCTGATCAACGTCCCGATCGTGGCCGTCGGTCTGGTCGGGATCTGGCGGATCGTGCCCGAGTCGCTCAACCCGAACCCGCAGCGGCTGGACATCGCCGGCCTGGTGATCTCTTTCGTCGGCCTCGTCTCGCTGGTCTACGGCATCATCCACGCCTCGGAGACGCTGAGCTGGACAGCGGCGTCGGTGCTGGTCCCGATGGTCTTCGGCGTCGTCGTTCTCGCCGGGTTCGTCGTGTACGAGTCGCGCAGCGACCACAAGTCCTTCGACGTCTCGCTGTTCTCCAACCGGGGTTACTCGGTGAGCATCGTCGCGGTGAGCCTGGCCTTCTTCGCCTTGTCCGGCGTGACGTTCTCGCTGCCGTTCTACTTGCAGACCCTGCGCGGCTACAGCACGCTCACGGCCGGGCTCTTCTTCGTCCCGTTCGCGATCGGGCAGCTGCTCGCCGCGCCGCGCAGCGCAGCGATGGTGGCCAGGTTCGGCTACCGGCTGGTGATGACCACCGGGCTGGTCCTGGTCGGGATCGCGCTGTTCCTGCTCACCAAGCTGGGAATGGAGACCAACCCGTGGGCGATCATCGGGATCTTCTTCCTGTTCGGGTTCGGCATGGGCAACGTGATCGCGCCCGCTTCGACGGTCATGCAGAACGTCCTGCCGCTGGCGCGGGTCGGGGCCGGGTCCGCGGTGCAGAACACCGTGCGCCAGGTCTTCGGCGCCTTCGGCGTCGCCGTGATCGGCACGATCCTCGCCACCCGGTACGCCAGCGCGGCCAGGCCGGCCCTCGCCAGCCTGCCCCCGGGTCCGCGCGGGACGGCCGGGACGTCGGTGCAGCTGACCGAGCTGGTGCTGAAGAAGGCTGAGGCGGCCGGAGCGCCGACCGCGGTCATCGACCACATCCGCGCCGGGGCGTACGACGCGTTCCTGTCGGCGTCGCACTTCACCACGGCCATCTCCACCGTGGTGATCCTGATCGCGGCCGCGGTCGTCGGCTTCCTGCTGCCGCAGATCACCCCGCCGTCCAAGGCGCACCCGGGAGCCCCCGAGGGCGAGGTGCCGCGCGACCCGGCGGTCCAGGAGACCGAGGCGGACGCCGAGGCGTCGATGGTCCCGGAGCCTTCGATGGTCCCGGAGCCTTCGGTGGTGGCGGAGACGTCAGCCGGGCCGGAGTCTTCGTGACCGCGGTTGTCGAGCCGCTCGAGCCGGCCGAGCCGGCCGACCCGGCCGAACGCGGCGCCCGGCGTGGCCGTCCGCGCAGCGCCGAGGCGGACGCCGCGATCGTCGACGCGACCCTCGAGCTCATCGCCGAGCAGGGCCTGACCGGCCTCTCGGTCGAGTCGGTGGCGGTCAGGGCGGGAGTCGGCAAGGCGACGATCTACCGCCGCTGGCCGAGCAAGGAGGCCCTGGTCGAGGAGGCCCTGGCCCGGCTGGCCGAGGAGGTCCCGGTCCTCCTGCCGGGCCAGTCCACGGTGCGCGCTCAGCTGATCGACATGCTCGAGCAGATCCGCTGCAAGAGCCCGGAGACGCTCACCGGCCGGATCATGCCGCGGATGCTGTCGCACGCCAGCCGTTCGCCGGACCTGTTCAAGCTGTTCTACGACCAGGTGATCGGCCCCCGGCGCGACCGGGTGGCGGCGGCGCTGCGGGCCGGCGTCGAGTCCGGCGAGCTGCGGCCCGACCTGGACGTCGCGCTCGCGGTCACCCTGGTGACGGCGCCGATGGTGTACCTCAACATGGTGCAGGCCGCGAGCGGCGCCCCTGGCCCGGAGCTGTCACAGGCTCTCGTCGACCTGGTCCTGTCCGGCATCGCCGCGCCCACCACCCCGCCGCCGCTCCCCATCACCCCCGGTTGATCTTGAGCGACACACCTGCGACACGCCCGACCGAGGCGGTGACAGGCTCAAGATCAACGGGGTGAGGGTGGCGGGGACTCGCGCCAGCGGTTGGTGATCGGGAGGCGCCGGTCCCGGCCGAACGCCTTCAGCGAGATCTTGGGGCCGGGCGGGTACTGCCGCCGCTTGTACTCGGCGCCGTCCACCAGCTGCAGCACCCGCTCGACCAGCGCCGGGTCGAACCCGGCGGCGACGATCTGACCGGCACCCCGGTCCTGCTCCACGTAGTCGTCGAGCAGGTCGTCGAGCAGCTCGTAGTCCGGCAGGGAGTCGGTGTCGAGCTGCCCGGGCCGCAGCTCGGCCGACGGTGGCTTCTCGATGCTGTTCGGCGGGATCGGCGGGGTGTGCCCGTGGCGTGCGGCCTCGTCGTTGCGCCACCGGGACAGCCGCCAGACCCGGGTCTTGGCCACGTCCTTGATCGGGGCGAACCCTCCGACCGCGTCGCCGTAGATCGTCGAGTAGCCGACGGACACCTCGCTCTTGTTGCCGGTGGCGAGCACCAGGTGGCCCTCGGCGTTCGACAGTGCCATCAACGTGGTCCCGCGGACCCGGGCCTGCAGGTTCTCCGCGGCCAGCCCGGACAGGTGCAGCGAGTCCTGGTACGCATCGACCATCGGCGCTATCGGGACGGTGCGCAGGTGGCAGCCGGTGCGGCGCGCGAGGTCGGCCGCGTCGTCGCGCGAGTGTCCGGACGAGTACGCGCTCGGCAGGCTGACCCCGTGCACGTGCTCGGGGCCCAGCGCGTCGCACGCGATCGCGGCCACCAGTGCGGAGTCGATCCCTCCGGACAGCCCGAGCACGACGCTGGTGAAACCGTTCTTGCGGACGTAGTCGCGCAGGCCGAGCGTGAGCGCCGCGTACACCTCCGCGTCGTCGTCGAGCCGGTCGGACAGCTGCGGTTCGCGGGCCTGGAACGCCGGCACCGGACCGGCGCCGACCACCGCGCCCACCGGACGCGACACATCGGCTGCGGGCAGCTCCAGGTCGACGACCAACAGCTCCTCGACGAACTGCCCGGCCCGGTGCAGCACCCGCCCGTCGGCGGCGACGACGAGCGAGTCGCCGTCGAACACGAGCTCGTCCTGGCCGCCCACCATGTTCAGGTACGCCAGCGTGCAGCCGGCCTCGGCCGCCCGCCGCCGGCACAGCTCCAGCCGGACGTCGTCCTTCGCCAGCTCGTACGGCGACCCGTTGACGACCAGCAGCAGCCCGGCTCCGGCCGCCCGGGTGGCCGCGACCGGCCCGCCGTCCTGCCACAGGTCCTCGCAGATCGCCAGCGCCACGTCGACGCCGTGCACCCGCACCACGCACGGGCTCGTCCCCGGTACGAAGTACCGGTACTCGTCGAACACGCCGTAGTTCGGCAGGTGGTGCTTGGCGTACCGGGCGACGACCGCACCCCCGTGCAGCACCGCCGCGGCGTTCTGCGGGCTGCCGGACGGCCGGCCGAGAGCCTCGGTCTGACCGCGGGTGCGGTCGGGGGAGCGGTCGAGGAAACCGACCACCACGGCCAGGTCGCCGACGCCGGCGTCGACCAGCGCGGTCGCCAGCCGGTCGAGGGTGGCCCGGCTCGCGTCGACGAACGAGGCGCGCAGTGCCAGGTCCTCGACCGGGTAGCCGGTCAGGAACATCTCCGGGAACGCGACCAGGTGCGCGCCCTCGGCGGCGGCCTCCTTGGCCAGCGCGAGCACCTGGGCGGCGTTGCCCTCCAGATCGCCGACCGTGGGGTCGGCCTGGGCGAGGGCGACGCGCAGCTGGGCCACCCGGCCAGCCTACGCAGGGCGCTCAGCGCAGCAGCAGACCGGCCAGGCGGCGCCGGGTGACGAGCAGACCGACGGCGCCGATCACCACGAGGTAGCCGATGTTGAACACCAGCCCCGGGTGCATCGCGCCGGTCGTGCACGAGCGGACGAGGTCCACCACCTGGTACAGCGGCGTCCAGCGCACCACGGTCTGCAGGGCCGGCGGGTAGGTCGTCAACGGGTAGAACGTGGCGGAGAGCAGGAACATCGGAAGCGTCGCCAGCGTGACCCACTCGAAGTCCTGCCACGAGCGCATGTAGGTGGTGCACGCCATGCCGACCGCGGCGAACGCGAACCCGGCCAGCACCGCGATCGGCAGCACGAGCACCGCCCACCACGACAGCACCAGCCCGGTCACGACCATGAACAGCAGGAACGCGGCTGAGTACAGGATCCCGCGGCCCAGCGACCAGGCGATCTCGCCGAGCGTGACGTCGGTGGGGGAGACCGGCGTGCTCAGCACCGCGTCGTACACCTTGGCGTACTTGAGCTTGAAGAAGACGTTGAACGAGGTGTCGATGATCGCGCCGTTCATGATCGAGCTGGCCAGCATGGCCGGCGCGACGAAGGCCGCGTAGCTGATGGTCTGCCCGCCCGGCCCGGTGACGTCGCCGACGAGCTTGCCCACCCCGACCCCGAGCGAGAGCAGGTAGAACAGCGGCTCGAGCAGCCCGCTCACCAGCAGCAGCCAGCTGCGCCGGTACACGACGAGGTTGCGTTCGACGATCGCCGGCGCCCGGCTCCCGACCAGCAGCGACGGGGTCAACCGCAGCGCGAGGGTGGCCATCTCGGTCGCCTACCGGGCCAGCACGCGCCGGTAGGCGCGTACCGCCAGGAAGAACCCCACCACCGCGAACGCGGACAGGTAGACCACGTGCACACCCACCGCCGGCCAGGTCAGCTCGTCCAGCGTGGCCGCGCGGACCAGCTCGACGCCGTGGTACAGCGGCGTGACCTCGGCGATCACGCGGATCCAGGTCGGCAGCTGGGAGACCGGGAAGAACGCGCCGGAGAACAGGAACATCGGGATCCACACGAAGCGGTAGAGCATCGCGAACGCCTCGTCGTTGCGGGCGTTGACCGAGAAGGCCATCACCGGCGTTGCGAACGCCGCAGCCAGCAGCAGCGAGAACGGCAGGACCCACAGCGCCGCCGGACCGTGCGTGAGCCGGAACGCGAGCAGCACGCACAGGAAGACGAGCGCTCCGGACCAGGCCCTGGCGAGCACGTACATCAGGTGGCCGACGAACACCTCGGCGGCGGTGAGCGGGGTGGCCGTCATCGCGAAGTAGGTGCGGTTCCAGCGCAGCGCCCCCATCACCGGGAACATCGACTCGTCGGTCGCCGTCTGCATCACCCCGGCCGCGAGCAGCCCGGGCGCGAGGTACTGCGCGTACGGCACGCCGTCGATCCCGCCGTTGCCGTTCACCAGCGTGCCCAGCCCGTACCCGAGCGCGAGCAGGTTGAGCACCGGGACCAGCACAGTGTTGACGGCGCTGCCCCGCCAGACGCGCCGGTAGACCTGCAGCCAGGCGAAGAACGCGGCGAGCGCGCGCCCGCCCGCAAACCGGTCCGACGGCACCCCGACGACGGCCACGGCGTCAGTCCACCAGGGTGCGGCCGGTGAGCCGCAGGAAGACGTCCTCGAGGCTGCTGCGGCGCACCAGGGTGCTGGCCGGGTGCAGTCCCTTGGCGTGGACGGCGGCGACCGCGGCGTCGCCGTCGTCGACGTAGAGCAGCAGCCGGTCGGGCAGCACCTCGACGCGCTGGGCGATGCCTGCGAACGCGTCCGCCATCTCCGCGTGCGGCCGGCTGCCGTCGGCAGTGGTCCCCGCGTAGCGCAGCTCGACGACCTCGCGGGTGGACCACTCGCGGATGAGCTCGGCCGGGGAGCCCTCGGCGGCGATGCGGCCCTTGTCCATCACCACCAGCCGGTCGCAGAGCTGCTCGGCCTCGTCCATGTAGTGCGTGGTCAGCACCAGGGTGACGCCCTGCTCGCGGAGCTGGAAGAGCCGCTCCCAGACGGCGTGCCGGGCCTGCGGGTCCAGACCGGTGGTGGGCTCGTCGAGCAGCAGCAGCTCGGGCTCGTTGACCAGGGACCTGGCGATGGTCAGCCGGCGCTTCATCCCGCCTGACAGCGGCTCGACCTTGGAGGTGGCCCGCTCGGACAGCTGGACGAACTCCAGCAGCCGGTCCGCCCGCGGCCGGGCGACCGAGCGCGGGATCCCGAAGTACCGCGCGTAGATCAGCAGGTTGTCGCGGACGCTCAGGTCCAGGTCGAGCGTGTCGTCCTGCGGGACCACGCCGATCCGGGCCCGGATCTGCGGCCCGTGCGTGGCGGGGTCCAGGCCGAACAGGTGCAGCTCGCCGCCGGAGACCGGGGAGACGCAGCCGATCATCCGCATGGTCGAGCTCTTGCCGGCGCCGTTCGGGCCCAGGAAGCCGAAGGCCTCGCCGCGGTGGACCTCGACGTCGATGCCGTCCACCGCGACGGCGTCGCCGAACCGCTTGGTCAGCCCCCGGGCGCTGATCAAGGGCTGCTCGGGTGTGGACACGGTTCCCGAACCTAGCGGGCCGTGCCGACCGGGGTCCTGCGGGTTTCGGGGGCTTGTAACACGGGTGAAACACGGCCCGGCCAGACTCCGGGCCGTGGACAAGCAGCAGGAGTTCGTCCTCCGCACGCTCGAGGAGCGAGACATCCGGTTCGTCCGGCTCTGGTTCACCGACGTGCTCGGGTTCCTGAAGTCGGTCGCGGTCGCCCCGGCCGAGCTGGAAGGGGCGTTCGCGGAGGGCATCGGTTTCGACGGTTCCGCCATCGAAGGCTTCGCCCGGGTGTACGAGTCGGACATGCTCGCCAAGCCCGACCCGGCGACCTTCCAGGTGCTGCCGTGGCGGTCGGAGGCCCCCGGCGCGGCCCGGATGTTCTGCGACATCCTGCTGCCGGACGGCACGCCGTCGTACGCCGACCCGCGCTACGTTCTCAAGCGCGCGCTCACCAAGGCCGCCGACCTCGGGTTCACCTTCTACACGCACCCGGAGATCGAGTTCTTCCTGTTCGAGCGCAAGCCCGGCCCGGGCGAGCTGCCGGTGCCGATCGACACCAGCGGGTACTTCGACCACACACCGCACGGCCTCGGCCAGGACTTCCGGCGGCAGGCGATCACGGTGCTGGAGTCGATGGGGATCTCGGTTGAGTTCAGCCACCACGAGGGCGCTCCCGGCCAGAACGAGATCGACCTGCGCTACGCCGACGCGCTGACCACGGCGGACAACATCATGACGTTCCGGCTGGTGATGAAACAGGTCGCGCTCGAGCAGGGCATCTT
The DNA here is from genome assembly GCA_963711005.1 of uncultured Actinomycetota bacterium. GTDB lineage: Bacteria > Actinomycetota > Actinomycetes > Prado026 > Prado026 > CAVQCJ01. The sequence goes on from CAVQCJ010000006.1 coordinate 31,515, forward strand.
CGCCTCGTTCATGCCCAAGCCGTTCGCAGAGCACCCGGGCTCCGGCATGCACACGCACCTGTCGCTGTTCGAGGGCGACCGCAATGCCTTCTTCGAGGCCGGCGCGCAGTTCCAGCTGTCCAAGGTCGGGCGGTCGTTCATCGCCGGGCTGCTGCGCCACGCGGCCGAGATCACGGCCGTGACCGACCAGTGGGTGAACTCGTACAAGCGCCTCTACGGCGGCGGCGAGGCACCGGCGTACGTCTGCTGGGGGCACAACAACCGGTCGGCCATGGTCCGGGTGCCGATGTACAAGCCGGCGAAAGGCCAGTCCACCCGGATCGAGGTCCGGTCGCTGGACAGCGCCTGCAACCCGTACCTGGCGTTCGCGCTGCTGCTGGCCGCCGGGCTCAAGGGCGTCGAGGAAGGCTACGAGCTGCCCGACGGCGCCGAGGACGACGTCTGGTCGCTGACCGAGGCCGAGCGGCGGGCGCTGGGGATCCGGCCGCTGCCGCAGAACCTCAGCGAGGCGGTCGCAGCCATGGAGGGCAGCGAGCTGGTCGCCGAGACGCTCGGCGAGCACGTCTTCGACTTCTTCCTGCGCAACAAGCGGCGGGAGTGGGAGGAGTACCGCGCCCAGATCACCCCGTTCGAGCGCGACCGCTACCTCCCCGTCCTCTAAGGCCCCCCCTTCCACACACCGTGTCGGGCTGCCGAGGCCGGGAGAACGGAGCCGGTACCCCGACACCGAGTGTGGAACCGGGGTGGGCGGCTAGCGTCGAGCCCGTGACGACGGGCCGGATCACCACCACCGGGGCCCGGCTCGCCCGGCTCGGCTTCGCCGATGTGGCCGGCGCCCAGAACCGGGTCGGGGCCCTGGCCGGAGCTCTTGACCTGCCCGCCGACGAACTCGCCGAGGCGCTCGGACTGGCCGCCGATCCCGACCTCGCGCTGGACGGACTGACCCGGCTGGTCGACGCCCTGCCCGATCCGGCGCGCCCGGCGCTGCGGGCGGCGCTTGCCGGCGACGACGGCACCCGGGAGCGGCTGCTCGCGGTGCTCGGGGCGAGTGCGGCGCTCGGGGACCACCTGGCCCGGCACCCCGAGCACTGGCGCGCCCTGTCCGGGGAGCAGGCCGCCGTGTCGAGGCCGACTGCGGCCGGGCTCCGGGCCGACCTGCTCGCCGCCGTCGAGGCCGAGGAGCGGGGCGCCGGGGCCCTGGACGCGCTGCGGGTCGCCTACCGGCGCCGACTCCTCGCGCTGGCCGCCCGGGACCTGTCCGGTGCCGCGAGCGTGGAGGACGTGGCCGGCGAGCTCGCCGACCTGGCCGGCGCCACGCTGGACGCCGCACTCGCCGTGGCCACGGCCGAGCTGCCGCCGGAGGCGACGCCGGTGCGGCTTTCCGTCGTCGCCCTCGGCAAGTGCGGCGGCCGCGAGCTCAACTACGTCAGCGACGTCGACGTCGTGTTCGTGGCCGAGCCGTACGACGGCGGCGACGAGAAGTCGGCACTGGAGACGGCCACCACGCTGGCCGGGGCCATGATGCGGGTCTGCTCGGCCCAGACCGCCGAGGGCACCATCTGGCCGGTCGACGCCAACCTGCGCCCGGAGGGCCGCTCCGGCGCCCTGGTCCGCACGCTCGCCAGCCATCTCGCGTACTACGAGCGGTGGGCGCAGACCTGGGAGTTCCAGGCCCTGCTCAAGGCCCGGCCGGTCGCCGGCGACATCGAGCTCGGCCTGCGGTACGTCGACGCGCTCGCGCCTCTGGTCTGGAACGCCGCGCAACGGCCCGGGTTCGTGGACGACGCCCGGGCGATGCGCCGCCGGGTCGAGGAGAACATCCCGGCCCGGGACGCCGACCGCGAGCTCAAGCTGGGACCCGGCGGGCTGCGCGACGTGGAGTTCTCGGTCCAGCTGCTGCAGCTGGTGCACGGTCGCAGCGACATCTTCGTCCGCAGCCCCACGACGCTGGTCGCGCTGGAGCAGCTGTCCACGCACGGGTACGTCGGGCGGGCCGACGCCGCCGAGCTGGACCGGGCGTACCGGTTCCTGCGCACGATGGAGCACCGGATCCAGCTGCACCGGCTGCGCCGCACCCACGTCGTGCCGACCGACGAGGCCGACCTGCGCCGGATCGCCCGGTCGATGGGGTTCCGGCGCGACCCCGCGGCCGAGCTCGTCGCGCAGTGGCGACAGCACGCCCGCGAGGTCCGCCGGCTGCACGAGAAGCTGTTCTACCGGCCGCTGCTGAACGCCGTCGCGCGGCTGGACCCGGGCGAGGCGCGACTCACCCTGGAGGCGGCCGCTGCCCGCCTGGAGGCGCTCGGCTACGCCGACCCCGACGGCGCGCTGCGGCACCTGGAGGCGCTCATCTCCGGGGTGAGCCGGCGGGCGGCGATCCAGCGCACCCTGCTGCCGGTCATGCTCGGGTGGTTCGCCGAGGCGCCGGACCCGGACGCCGGCCTGCTCGGGTTCCGGCAGGTCTCCGACGCGCTCGGTTCGACGCACTGGTACCTGGGGCTGCTGCGCGACGGGGGAGCCGTCGCCGAGCGGCTGGCGCGGGTGCTCGCGTCCTCGCGCTACGCGACCGACCTGCTGCTGCGGGCGCCGGAGGCGGTGGCGATGCTCGGCGACGACGCCGAGCTGACCCCGCGCGGTCGCCCGGTGGTCGCCGCCGAGGCGCTCGCGGCAGCTGGTCGGCACGAGGCACCCGAGGTGGCAGTGGCTGCCGTCCGCGCAGTCCGCCGTCGCGAGCTGTTCCGGACCGCGGTGGCGGACCTCCTCGGCCGTCTCGACGTCGAGGCCGTCGGCACCGCGCTGACCGACGTCACCGCCGCGACCGTCGCCGGCGGGCTGGCGATCGCCACCCGCGTCGTCGAGACCGCGCGGGGCGGTGGGCTGCCGACGGCGGTCGCCGTGATCGCGGTGGGCCGCTTCGGCGGCGGCGAGGTGGGGTACGGCAGCGACGCCGACGTCCTGTTCGTGCACGACCCGCTCCCCGGCGCGGACGAGCAGGACGCGACCGAGGCGGCGCACGCGGTGGTCGGCGAGCTGCGCCGGTTGCTGGCGCTGCCGGGACCTGACCCGCAGCTCGTCGTCGACGCCGACCTGCGGCCGGAGGGTCGGCAGGGCCCGCTGGTGCGCACTCTGGCCTCGTACGCGGCGTACTACGACCGGTGGTCGCTGGTGTGGGAGAGCCAGGCCCTGCTGCGGGCCGAACCGGTGGCCGGCGACGTCGGCCTCGGCGAGCGGTTCGTCCGGCTGGTCGACACGCTCCGGTACCCCGACGGACGGCCTGACCGAGCCCGACGTGCGGGAGATCCGCCGGATCAAGGCCCGGGTGGAGGCGGAGCGGATGCCGCGCGGCGCCGACCCGGCCCTGCACACCAAGCTCGGCCGGGGCGGGCTGGCCGACGTGGAGTGGACCGCTCAGCTGATCCAGCTGCGGCACGGCGCGGTGGTCCCCGCGCTGCGCACCACGCGCACGCTGGAGGCCCTGCGGGCGGCTGCCGCTGCGGGACTTCTCGAGCCGGCCGACGCGACCACGCTCGAGCACGCGTGGCAGCTGGCGACCAGGGTGCGCAACGCCCTCGTCCTGGTCCGCGGCCGCCCCGCCGACACACTGCCCGGCGACACCCGTGAGCTCGCGGGTCTGGGCCACGTCCTGGGCTACGCTCCGGGCGGGACAGGCCAGCTCGTCGAGGACTACCTGCGCGCGACGCGCAGGGCCCGTGCCGTCGTTGAGAGGGTTTTCTACGCGTGAGCGAGCCCGGCAGGACCGGCGGCCGTTCGGTGTCGACGGCCGGGACCTACCACCGTGTCTTCGCCAACCGTGAGGCGCTCGGCCTGCTCGTCGCCCAGACGGCCTCCGACCTCGGCGACCAGGCGGCCCGGGTCGCGATCGCGCTGCTGGTCCTGGACCGAACCGGCGACATCTTCTACGGCGCGCTCGCGCTGGCGATCTCCTACCTGCCGGGCGTGCTCGGCCAGGCGGTGCTCGGCTCGCTCGCGGACCGCTACCGTCGCCGGGCGATCATGCTCGCCTGCGACCTGCTGCGGATGCTGCTGATCGGTGGCCTCGCGGTGGCTGTCGCGCATGACGTCCCGCTGCTTCCGGTGTTCGTGGTCCTGCTGGTCAGCGAGTTCGTGGCGATGCCGTTCGGCACCGCGCGCGCCTCGCTCTACCCGGACGTCGTCCCCGACCGCGCGGACTACGTCACCGCCCAGGGGCTGTCCCGCACGGTGCACCTGGCCACCCAGGTCGTCGGCGCGATCGCGGGCGGCCTGCTCGTCGACGTGCTCGGCGTCGCGTCCACCCTGGCGTTCGACGCACTGACGTTCGGGTTCTCGTTCCTCGTGGTTCGGCTGTACGTACGGGAGCGCTCGGTCGCGGCCGAGCCGGGTACCTCGCCTCGGCGCATGGTGGCGGACGCGAAGGTCGGGGCGGAGGAGATCTTCCGCGACCCGGTGCGGCGGGCGATCACCCTGCTCGGCTGGATGTCGGCCCTGTTCCTGGTGGCACCCGAGGCGGTAGCGCTGGGCTACCGGCCGGGCCTGTCCGGCGCGATGGGCGGTGCGCTGCTGGCCGCCGTCCCGGCCGGGTCTGCGGTCGGGGCCCTGCTGATCCCTCGGCTGAGCATGCGCGACCAGCTGCGGCTGCTGCTGCCGCTGGCGGCGCTGTCCTGCCTGCCGCTGTTCGCCACCTCGGTGGACCCGCCGCCGATGGTGGCCGGTGCGCTGTGGTTCGTCGCCGGCGTGCTCCAGGCGTACGTGCTCACGGTGATCGCCGCGGTCACGCTGCTGACGCCGCGCGAGCGGCGCGGGCGGGTGCTGGGCCTGGCCGGGGCCGGCTTCAACTTCCTCACGGCCCTGGCGTTCGCGGTGACCGGCTGGGTGGCCAGCATCAGCGGGATCGGACCGGCCAAGGCGGTCAGCCTGGCCGGCGCGGCGGGCCTGGTGTGCGTGGCGGTGCTGCGGGCGGTGTGGCCCAGCGAGGCGATCCGCCGGGCCGCGTGACCGGGCGTGTGAGCGACCCGCTACTGACTGTCGCGATAGTCAGCAGGACGTGCGAAAGGTGTCCGGAACGTTTCCCGGGAGCGCCCGCGGCCCGGTTACAGTCCCAGGCGTGCGGAGGGCTGGCGCGGTCGGGTCGCTGGTTGCCGCGGGCTGCTTGCTCGCTGGGCTGATGGCTGCCCCGGCGGGTGCGGCCACCGGGCCGTCCGGGGCGGCCGTCCTGCACCCGCACGCCGCGTCCAGGTCACCGATCCAGGTCGGCTCGCTCACGCTGCGGCCCTGCTCGGTGGTGGCTGGTGCGTACTGCGGCAGCCTCCGGCAGCCGTGGGACCCCAGCGGCGCTGTCACCGGGAAGGTGAGCGTCGGCTTCGCCTTCGTGCCGGCCGCCGACCCGTCCCGACCGCAGCTGGGGACCGTGGTCCCGCACGAGGGCGGCCCCGGCTACAGCACGACCGGCAGCGCGCAGGCGTACTACGACATGTACGGGCCGCTGCTTCGGCAACGCAACTTCCTGGTCGTCGACCAGCGCGGGACCGGCCGCACGGCGCCGATCGACTGCCCGGCGCTGCAGGACCTGGTCACGAAGTACGCCCCCGCTGCGGCCAGGTGCGGCACGCAGCTCGGCGACCACGCCGACCTGTACGGCAGCGCGCTGTCGGCCGACGACCTCGCCGCGGTGGTCCGCGCGCTGGGCCTGGGCCGGGTCGACCTGTACGGCGACTCGTACGGCACCTTCTTCGCGCAGGTGTTCGCCGGTCGGCATCCCGACCTGCTGCGGTCGGTGGTGCTGGACTCGTCGTACCCGACGTACGGCGAGACGGCCTGGTACCCGACGCAGGGCCCGGCGATGGTGGCGTCGATCGACCTGGTCTGCGCGCGCACCCCCTCGTGCGCGGCCTACGGCGTCCCGACCTCGACGCTGCTGGAGCGCGTGCTCGCGCAGGTCCGGCGGACGCCGTACACCGGCATCGGCTACGACGCGGACGGGATCCGGCACCGGGTCGTGGTGAACGGCGCCAACCTGGTCGGGCTCGCGTTCGGCGCGACGTACGGGCCGGCTTGGTACCGGGAGCTGCCCGGTGCGCTGCGGTCGGCGCTGGCCGGTGACCAGCAGCCGCTGGTCAGGCTGGTCGCGGAGGCCGACTACGTGTCCGGGGACGCGGGCGACCCGGTCGACTACAGCGAGGGCGCCGACGCGGCGGTCAGCTGCCACGACTACCCGCAGCTGTACGACATGACCGCACCACCGGCCCAGCGCCGGGTCGAGTTCGATGCCGCGGTGAAGGCGCAGGAGCTCGCCGACCCCGGCGTCTACGCGCCGTTCACCGTGCAGGAGTACCTGGACTCGGTCTGGGAGGAGCAGGACTGGTGCCTGCGCTGGCCGGTCGCCTCGGCGGCGCACCCGGCCGGTCCACCGCTGCCGCCGGCCGGGCACTACCCGGACGTCCCGGTGCTCGTGCTGACCGGTGAGCTCGACACGATCACGACGCCCGCCGAGGGCGCGCTGGTGCGCGGCCAGTTCCCCGACGCCGTGCTCGTGCATATCGCGAACAGCTTCCACGTGACTGCCGACGGCGACGAGGACCACTGCGCCGAGGGCGTCCTGCGGGCCTTCGTCCAGGACCCGTGGCACGGCATCACGCCCGCAGTCCTGGCCTGCACCGGCCTGGTCCCGCCGGTGCGCGCGCTGCCGGTCTTCCCCCGCTCGTACGCCTCGGTCGACCCCGCGACGGCCCTGGCGAGGAACGCCGTCGGCACCGACGGCCGTCGCGCCGTCGCGACCGCCGTGCTGACCACCGCCGACGTGCTGGACCGCTGGTGGAACAACTACGACGGCAACGGCGTCGGCCTCTATGGAGGCCGCTGGCGCGTCGTCGGCGGCGACCCTTATACATTCACGCTCGCCCAGGTGCGGCTCGCGCCGGACCTCGCCGTCTCCGGCACGGTGAAGTGGGGCTACGACTCGCACCAGGTCACGGTGCGGCTGACGTTCGTGCAGGTGGACGCGGCCGGCGTGCCGGTGCCGGGCTCGACCGTCGGCGGGGCCGTGCAGGGCAGCTGGGACGCGCGGGCCCTCGGCGCCACGGCGACGTTGACCGGGACGGTAGGCGGCCACCCCGCGAAGGTGCAGCTCCCCGCTCCCTGACGCGCTAGGCGGTGTCCGGGTCGAAGGCGTCCTTGGCACTCGACCCCGCCGGGCCGGCGATCTCGTCCCGGCTGGCCTGCACGATCCGCTGCACGTGCTGCTCGACCTCGTGCGGGTCGAGGCCGAGCTTGCGGCCGATGCTGACCGACCAGATCTCCGAGCGCAGGTTCGTCTCGAAGTCGAGCTCGGCTCGGACGTCGGCCCGGGCGGCCTGCCGGTTCTGGCTGACCATCACGAACGTCGACAGGAAGATCGCCTCCAGGCTGACGATCATCGTGAGCAGGCCGTACGGGAACTTGTCGAACACGACCGCGGCGCCGAACAGCCCGGCGTTGATCAGGATCCACACGCCGAACCACGCGGTGTGCAGGTAGACGAACTTCAGGCTCCCGGCGAAGCTGGTGATCGCGTCGGTGACCTTGTCCTGGCCGGTGCGGAGCCTGGCCATGACGGAGTTCTCGCTGCGCGTGTACGGCTGCGGCGCAGGCTTGGGCTGCGGCAGCACCTGCTGGCACGTCGGGCAGTAGGCCGGGCCGTGGGCGACGGCGGTTTCGGACATGCAGAGGCCTCCTCGGGCCCGTGGGCAGGCCGCGATCAGGCCAGCGCGCTGGTGGTGACCGGCGCCTTGAGAGCGGATCCGGCGACCCACTGGGACCAGGGCGTGTTCCAGTCGGTCATCCCCGGGTCGCCCTTGTCGATGAGGTCCTGGGCGTCCCGAGCGGTGTGCGTGACCGTGACCAGGTCGCCGTACGTCACCAGGCCGTAGAACGACGTCGCCCGCGCCGTGCTCAGGTTGATGCAGCCGTGCGAGACGTTCGCGAAGCCCTGGTGCGACACCGACCACGGCGCCGCGTGCACGAACGTCCCTGACCAGGTGAGGCGGACGTCCTGCATGACCTTCAGGTCGTAGAAGTTCGGGTCCTTGGGGTCGCAGGCGATGTGCACGCTGCAGGACGTCATCTCGACCATCGGCTTCTTCTCGAGCACGATGTAGTTGCCGCTGCGCGTCACGAACTCGGGCCGGCCCATGCTGGTCGGCCACTTCGCCCACAGCCTGCCGTTCACGTACACGGTGAACGTGTGCTTCTTGCCGTCGACGCGGGCGAGGTGCGAGTCGCCGGTCTGGATGTTCAGGGTCTTGCTCGTCGCGCCCCACACGTCCCGGCCGAGGCGGACATTGTGCAGCCCGACGATGACGCGGATCTTGGTGTGCGTGGGCCACGCGACCTGCGGGCGGAAGTGCACCTCGGTCGAGTTGATCCAGTGCCACGCGCCGACCACCGGCTTGCTCGACTCCACGACGAGCGCGTGCTCGACGGCGGCGCGGTCGGTGACCTTGGAGTGGAAGCGGATCACGATCGGCGCGTACGTCCCGACCGTCATGCTCCCGGACGGGGTGATGTCGTAGCCGACCGTCGACCCGCCGGTGCGGACCTGCACCGCGAACGCGCCGGTGAGCCGGTGCACGGCACCGGAGGCGTCCGCGGCGATGGCGACGACGTCGTAGCTGGCGCCCTCGACCGGCAGCGCAGCCGACGACCAGGCGGATCCGTCCGCGGCGACGTGCCCGGCCAGGCTCCCGCTGTGCCCGTGCCGCGTCACCGTCACCGCCGTCAACCGGCCACCGGTCACCTTGACGGAGGACGGGGCGTCGAAGGGCTGCTTGGGCGTGACCTCGAGGGCGACCTGGTAGGCGGCCGGTGCGGCCGACGGGGAGGTGGTGGACACGCCCGGGGAGGCCGACGGGGTCGACGCCTTGGCGACCGTGCAGCCCGCGACGACCAGAGCCGTCACGACGGCGAGCGCGGTGACGGCGAAGGTCGAGCTGACGGGTCTGCGGGCCACGAGGGATGTCCAACCTGCTGGTACGGGGGAGTCAACGTTAGAACACGATCCGGTCATTTGCCGTTATCAGACATCTCGGCACGATTACGGACTGCCTATATCTATGACGGCCAGATGGCCGCCCGGGTTGTCCTGGAGCCCGCCTCGACCTTCCGGACAGGCCCGGGCCCTGGCCCGTCGGGTGCCATGCTCGGCAGCGTGGTCGCCTTCACCGTCGAGCAGGCCCGGGCCGAGCTGGCCCGGCTCCAGCCGCTGCTGGCGGAGTTCGTCGCGCTCAGGGCCGACGCCGCCGAGCTCGCCGCGACCCTTGCCGGCGGCCCGCCGGCCACGGTGGCCGGGGGGGTCCCCGAGCTCAAGGGTGCGCAGGCCAGGCTGGAGGAGCTGATGGGGACGATCCGGTCGTCCGGCGTCGAGGTCAAAGGCTTCGCCCCGCTGCTACTGGACTTCCCGGCCCGGCTGGACGGCCTGCCGGTGCTGCTGTGCTGGCTGGAGGGCGACGACGAGCTGGCCTGGTACCACCGGCTGGACCTGGGGTTCGCCGGCCGCCGACCGCTCGACGGCCGGCCCGGCGAGGCCAGCGGAGCCTAGGTCGACGCTGCCGCCGCTGGCGGCAGTGGCGCCGGGAGAGCCTCGAAGGCCAGCACGGCGTCGACGAGGTTCGGGTAGACGTTCTCGGTGCCGATGCGGTCCAGCAGCCCGTAGTGCTTCAGCGTGCTCAGCAGGCCGCTGTCCGCCCTGGTCAGGACGAACGTCACCTGGTGAGCCTCGAGGAAGTCGGCCAGCCCGGACAGCGCGACGCCGGCGGAGTAGTCGACGTCGTTGAGCGCGCCGGCGTCCAGGACCAGCCACCGGACCGGGTCCGGGGCACCGCTGACCAGCCCTTCCACGTCGTCGACGAACCGGTTGACGTTCGCGTAGAACAGGTCGGCGTCGTAGCGGAACACGATGAGCCCGGGTGCGCTCTGGGCACCCGGGACCGCGGAGCTGAAGGTCGGCTCGCCCGTGTCCGTCACCGCGACGACGAAGTCCTTCGGCGAGTACTGACGGCGGATGATCTCCAGGATCGACAGGACGACCGCGAGGATGATCCCCTGCTCGACCCCGATCGCGAACACGGTCACGCCGGTGACGGCGGCGATGACGAACTCGCTGCGCCGCCGGGCCGCGATCAGCCGCAGGTTCTTCACGTCGATCAGGTCGATGCCGATCGTGAACACGATCGCGGCCAGCACCGAGGACGGCATGTTCTTCAGCAGCCCGGTCGCGAACATGACGAACAGCAGCACGATCAGGGACATGGTCATGTTGGCGAGCTGGGTCTTGCCGCGCTGCTCGTCCAGGATCTGAGTCTTCGTCGGGCTGCCGTTCACGACGAACGCGCCGCTGAGGCCGGCGGCGAGGTTGGCGCCGGCGAGACCGACGATGTCGCGGTTGATGTCCGCACGCTGGCCGTGCTTCATCGCGAAGCTGCGCGAGGTCGCCGCGCTCTGCGCGATGATCATCACGAAGCAGGAGAACGCGACCCCGACGACCTTGAGCACGTCCGACCAGGTCATGCCCTGCGGCAGCCCGATCGGCGGGAACCCGCCCTGCACGGTGCCGACGACCTTCACCCCGTGCGCGGCCGCGTCGGTCAGCGTGGAGATCACGATGGTGGCGACGACGGCGATGACCGCGCCCGGGACCTTGGGCGCCCAGAGCTTGCAGATGAAGATGACCGCGATCGTGCCGAGCGCGAACGCGAACGTGGCCCAGCCGATGTCCGGGATCTCTTTGATCCACGTCCACTGCTGCTCGAACCAGTTGCCGGTGCCCTTGGCGACGCCGAGCATGCTCGGGATCTGGCCGCTGGCCACCTGGATCCCGACGCCGGTGAGGAAGCCGACCAGCACCGAGGCGGACAGGAAGTCGCCGAGGAACCCCAGCCGCAGAAGCCGCGCCAGGATCAGCATGACGCCGCAGACCAGGGCGGTCAGGCTGGTCAGCGCCACCCACTCCGGGGAGTACGGGGTCGCCCCGGGGATGCTGGCGGCGATGAGACCGGCGGACAGGATCGCGGCGGTGGCCGAGTCGGCGCCCACGACCAGCATCCGGGAGGCGCCGATCAGGGCGAACATCAGGGTCGGGAAGATGATCGTGTAGAGACCGGTGACGAGCGGCGTCTGCGAGATCGACGTGTAGCCCATGCACTCGGGGATCGCCACTGCGGCCAGCGTCAGCCCCGCGATCACATCGCCGGTGAGCCACGTCCTCTGGTACCCGCGCAACGACAGCGGAAGGGGGAGCGCCACCGGGCGACCCTATGGGTCCGGAGGGGTGGACGGGATGGAATCCGGCATCCTCGCCGCCACGCTGCGTTCACCTTCCGGCCCACAGCCCGCACCGTTCAGTCACGCAGAGTGACTAGCGTTACCCCTCAGCCCGGGGAATTTCCTGCCACGCGGATCTTGGCCAGCGAGGGGCCCTCGATCCGCGGCGGTGCGGGAACCTTCACAACCCGGGGTTGCCGCGGCATGATCACGGCTAGCCCGGTTCGACGCGGTGGGTCAGGCTCTCGGCGTCGTGCAGCGTGGTCGGCCCCTTCAGGAGTGACGGTCATGGACAGTGCAACGACGCCGGCGGGTCAGCCGCACCTGGGCCGGCTCAGACAGCGTTTCCTGTCTGAGGCGGAGAGCTTGGAACGGGCCATGGAGGACTTCGCCGACCCGTCGCAAGAGTGGCGGCGGCTGTTCTCCGAACTGCTGGGCACCTTCTTCTTGGTCCTGGTCGCCGCCGGTGGCGGGATGATGGGGCAGGCGTTCCCGCACACGATCAGTCGTACCGCGGCCGTGGTCGCCCCGGCGCTGATGGTGCTGGGGGTCATCTTGTTCATGGGCAAGGTGTCCGGCGCGCACCTGAACCCGGCTGTGTCGGTCGCGTTCTCGTTGCGCGGGGACTTTCCTTGGCGACGGGTCCCGGGCTACATCGTGGCCCAGCTGGCAGGTGCTTGCCTGGCTGCCTGGTTCCTGCAGGCCACCGTGCACGTGTCCTCCTCGTTCGGGTCCAACTATCCAGCCACTGGTTTCAGCGCCGGCAACGCGTTCGTCATGGAGGCGGTGCTGACGTTCGGTCTGGTCAGCGTCATCTTGGGGACCGCGTCCGGCGCCCAGAACCTCGGCGTCATCGGGGCTATCGGCGTCGGCGGCTACATCGCGTTGGCCGGCCTGTGGGGCAGCCCGATCTCCGGCGCCTCGATGAACCCGGCGCGTACGTTCGGTCCGGACGCGATCAGCGCCAACTTCGGGTCGTACTGGGTGTATGTCGCCGGCCCGCTCCTGGGAGCCGTCATTGCCGTTGGAGTCGCGTTCGTCCTGCGAGGCGCAGGCGGCGGGCTGTCCGGGTCGGGGGCCGCCCAAGGCGCCCTCCACACCGAGGCGGCACGACCCGAGCAGCGGTGAGGGTCGCCCCGGTGTGGGTTGGCGTGTTTGCGACCGCTACTGCCGCGCCATGTGCACGCGCAGCTCGGCTTCGTTGTCGTGGATCAGCTCACCGCTCACGTCCACCTTCACGGTGTGGATGGTGCCGGTGAACTTGAACGGGCTCGGGTAGTCGCCGGTCACGGGCGAGCCGGGGTTCGCCCCGCAGGTGAGGGCACCGTCGACGGACAGCTGCGGACGCCCGGGGCGCCCTTGCCCGCGGCCAGGTCAGGCTGACCCGTCGGCTCGAACTCGAACCGCAGCTCGTGCCGGCCCGATGGGACCGGGTCGGCTGAGACCCGGGCTTGTCCGGTTGTCGAGCTGTCCAGGAGAGGGACCGCCCGCACCGAGCGCGGACGGACGACCGGCGTTCAAGATCATCCGTTCTGCGCTCGTTCCGCGCTCGTTCCGCGAGAGCACCGTCTCAGGTCCTGGGATGCCAACGCCCGCTAACGGTATCTGCGCAGGTCAGAGGCATGGTCACCAGATTTGTGCAGGTCAGCGACGTGTCCGGATCACAGGTCGTAGTAGAGCTCGAACTCGTGCGGGTGCGGGCGCAGCCGGATCGGGTCGACCTCGTTGGCCCGCTTCCAGTCGACCCAGGTCTCGATGAGGTCGCCGGTGAACACGCCGCCCTCGAGCAGGTACTCGTGGTCGGCCTCCAGCGCGGCCAGCACCTCGGGAAGCGAGCCCGGGACCTGCGGGATGTTGGCGTGCTCGTCGGGCGGCAGCTCGTACAGGTCCTTGTCGACCGGCTGAGCCGGCTCGATCTTGTTGCGGATGCCGTCCATGCCGGCCATCAGCATCGCCGAGAACGCCAGGTACGGGTTCGACGACGGGTCGGGCACCCGGAACTCGATCCGCTTGGCCTTCGGGTTGGACCCGGTGATCGGGATCCGGATGCACGCCGACCGGTTGCGCTGGGAGTACACGAGGTTGACCGGCGCCTCGAAGCCGGGCACCAGGCGGTGGTAGGAGTTGACCGTCGGGTTGGTGAACGCCAGCAGCGACGGCGCGTGCGCGAGCAGCCCACCGATGTACCAGCGGGCGGTGTCGGACAGGCCCGCGTAGCCGAGCTCGTCGTAGAACAGCGGCGAGCCGTCCTTCCACAACGACTGGTGGCAGTGCATGCCCGAGCCGTTGTCCCCGAAGAGCGGCTTGGGCATGAACGTCGCCGTCTTGCCGGCCGCCCACGCGACGTTCTTGACGATGTACTTGAAGGCCATCAGCTGGTCGCCGGCGTGCAGCAGCGTCGAGAACTTGTAGTTGATCTCGGCCTGACCGGCGGTGCCGACCTCGTGGTGGGCGCGCTCGACCTCGATGCCGACGGATCCCAGCGCGAGGCTCATCTGGTCGCGCAGGTCGGCGTAGTGGTCCAGCGGCGGGACGGGGAAGTACCCGCCCTTGTACCGGGTCTTGTAGCCGCGGTTGCCGCCCTCCTCGGAGCGGCCGCTGTTCCAGGCGCCCTCGATGGAGTCGATGTAGTAGTAGCCCGCGTTCTGCTTGGTCTCGAACCGCACGTCGTCGAAGACGTAGAACTCGGCCTCCGGGCCGAAGTACACAGTGTCCGCGATGCCGGTGCTGGCGAGGTACGCCTCGGCCTTCGCCGCGACGTTGCGCGGGTCGCGGCTGTACGGCTCGTCGGTGAACGGGTCGCGGATGGAGAAGTTGATGTTGAGCGTCTTCTCCTTGCGGAACGGGTCGACGTACGCGGTGGCCACGTCCGGGATGAGCTTCATGTCCGACTCGTGGATGGCCTGGAAGCCGCGGATCGACGACCCGTCGAACATCTGGCCGTTCGTGAAGAAGCCCTCGTCCAGACCCTGTGCCGGGACGTTGAAGTGCTGCATGACCCCCGGCAGGTCGCAGAACCGGACATCGACGAAGGTGACGCCCTCGTCCTTGATGAACCGCAGGACCTCGTCCGCGTTCGTGAACATCAATCCTCCTTCGGACCACACCAGGCGCGTCCGGTCGACTGGCCGGGACGGTACGGGGGAGCGGTTTCCCGGCAGTGTCGCAGTTGTTTCGCCCGTGTTACACCCCGTCTCTGGGGCGTCTCTGGGGCGTCGGTGACCCCACAGCGGCCCCCGGTTAGGGTTCCCGCGTGAGCCAGGGCGCGGCCGGCGGTACGGCGGGGGAGCAGGCCTTCCGCGGTCAGCGGCTGGGCCTGCCGGAGGCGGGCCGTGGGTCGCTGGCTTCGTTCGGGCGGCGGCTGGGTGCCCTGTTCCTGGACTGGTTCGGCTCGATGGCCGTCGTGGCCCTGCTCGCGCATGGCCGGCTCACGTACGGGACGCCACCGTTCTCGCTGGCCGTGCTGGGCGTGTTCGGCGTCGAGGTGCTGGTGCTGACCTGGACGAGCGGGGCCAGCTTCGGGCAGCGGCTCCTCGGCCTGCAGGTGGTGGCCGTCGACGGCCGGGGACGGGTGCCGTTCCCGCGGGTGCTGGTACGGACGGTGCTGCTGTGCCTGGCGGTGCCACCGCTGGTCTGGGACCGCGACCTGCGCGGCCTGCACGACCGCGCCGCCCTGACCGCCGTGGTGAACGTGTCCGGGTGAGCAAGGGTTAGGACGCCGGCTCACCCGGACACGTCCGGCTCAGGCCGAGCTGGTCAGGTCGTACACGGTGACGCCGCCGACCGTCGTCGAGGTGAAGTTCTGCTCGACCCAGCTGGTGATCGCCGACGAGCTGCTCGACCCGCCGCCTGCCCCGGGGCCGCCGAACCCGCCACCGCCACCGGACGAGCCGGCCAGGTAGTAGTGGATCCGGCCCTGGGCGACCAGCGCCTCGAACTCGGCGAGGGTCGGCGACGGGTCCGTCCCGTTGAAGCCACCGATGGCCAGCACCGGCTCGCCCGCCGAGAGCTGGATCCCGGCGGCGCTGTTCGCGCCGACGGTCGCCGCCACCCAGCCGTAGGACGCCGCGTCCCGCTGGAGCAGGGTCGCCAGAGCCGAGCTCGTGGTCCCGGCGTCCAGCAGGCCGCCGAGGGCGCTGCCCCCGCCGCCGAACCCGCCCGTGCCCCGGCTGCCGGGGCCGCCGAGACCGCCCGGGCCGCCGGGGCCGCCGAGACCGCCCGGGCCGCCCGGGCCGCCGGTCGACGCGCCGCTGGGACCCGCGCTCGGGATCGCCCCGGTGTGCGGGGTCGACGCCGTCTGCAGGGCGTACGCGGTCGGCGCGGCCAGACCGACCACGAGCGCGGTCGCCGCGACGACAACCGCCAGCCGTCCCTGCAGCCGAGAGGCGAACGCCAGCACCAGGCCCGTCCCCACGCCGAGGAACAGGATCGCCATCCGCAGCGCCGGGAGCCAGGTGGGCGTGCGGTCGAGCAGGTACCAGGCCCACAGCGCGGTCCCCGCCACGGTCGCGCCGAGGACGGCCCGCACCCACGGCGTGCCGCGGCGCGGCCACAGCTCGACCGCACCGATGCCGACCAGCGCGCCGACCGCAGGGGCGAGCGCCACGGTGTAGTAAGGGTGGATGATCCCCTGCGCGAACGAGAAGACCGCGCCGGTCAGCAGCAGCCAGCCGCCCCACAACAGCGCGGCGGCGCGGCGACCGTCGGTGCGCGGCGCCCGTCGCCACAACCACAGCACGGCGGCCGCCAGCACCAGCGCCGCCGGGACCAGCCACGAGATCTGCGTCCCCATCTCGCTGCCGAACAACCGGCTCCATCCGGTGGCGCCCCACATGCCACCGGTCCCGGCCCCGCCGGTACCGCCGCCACCCACGACGCTGCCGGTCTCGTTGCCGGTCAACCGGCCCAGGCCGTTGTAGCCGAGGACCAGCTCCAGCACCGAGTTGGTCTGCGACCCGCCGATGTACGGACGGTCCGCGGCGGGGACCAACGAGACGATCGCCACCCACCAGCCGGAGGCCACCACCAGCGCGAGGGCGGCCGCCAGCAGCTGCAGGACCCGCCGGCGTACGGGTGTCGGTGCGCACGCGAGGTACACCGCCGCGAAAACCGGCACGACCAGGAACGCCTGGAGCATCTTGGTGAGGAACCCGGTGCCCACGAGCGCGGCGGCCAGCACGAGCCAGCCGGTGCGCCCGCGCTCGAGCGCCCGCGTGGTCGCGTAGGCGGCGGCGACCAGCAGCAGGACGAGCAGAGCGTCCGGGTTGTTGAAGCGGAACATCAGCACCGCGACCGGGGTGAGCGCCAGGACGGCGCCGGCCAGCAGACCGGCGGCTGCCGAGAAGTGCCTGCGAACAGTCAGGTAGAGCAGCCCGACCGCGGCCACCCCTTCGAGCGCCTGCGGCACCAGCACGCTCCACGCGTTCAGGCCGAGGACGCGCGCGGAGAGCCCCATCACCCACAGCGACGCCGGCGGCTTGTCCACGGTGATGAAGCTGGAGGAGTCGAACGAGCCGAAGAAGAACGCCTTCCAGCTCACGGTCCCGGCCTGGACAGCGGCCGAGTAGAAGCTGTTGGCCCACCCGGATGCGCCCAACCCCCACAGGTACAGGAGTGCCGTGCCGGCCAGCAGGCTCAGCACCGCGGGGCGCACCCAGGCGGGGTCTGCGGGACGGCCCCGCACGAGCCGGCCGAGCCGCGACCGCGGCGGGACGGGATCGTGGGCGAGGACGTCGGCGCCACCGTCGGCGGGGTCGGGTCCGGAGCTCGGGGCGAGCCCGGGGTCGGTGACGGTCATGACGCGCTCCGGTCGCCGATGGCAGGCAGGGACGGTGCGTACGGCACGTGGACAAGCGCCGGCTGCTCGCGCTCCTCGGGTACGGGCTCGCGCGCAGCGGGCTTCGGCCGGGCCCGCCGGCCGAACACCCAGTGCCGCAGCAGCAGGAAGCGCAGCGCCGTCGCGGCCAGGTTGGCCGCGACCAGCACCGCGACCTCGAGGGCCCTGGAGGCCTGCGGCGCGAGCGCGTGCAGCAGGGCCAGCGAACCCGACGTCACCGCGAGCGCGAACCCGAACGCTGCCAACCCTTTGAGCTGGTGCCGCAGGGCGGAGCCGGGTCCGTGGACCTCGAACGTCCACCGGCGGTTGGCCGCGGTGTTCGCCACCGCGGTGACCAGCAGCGCGACCGCGTTGGCGCCGCCGGCCGGCAGACCCGACCGCAGCAGCACGTACAGCAGCAGGTAGGCGATCGTGCTCGCGACGCCGACCGCGGCGAACCGCAGGACCTGCGTCGTGAACCCGGGTTCGCCCGGCGAGCGGGCCGGTGAGCCGCGGCCGAGCCGCTCGCGCAGCGACGCGACCGGGATCGACCCGTCGGCCAGGCCCTTGGCCAGCCGCGCGACACCGCGCAGGTCGGCCGACGCGGTCTTCACGATGTCGACCCGCGAGTCGGAGTCGTCGACCCAGTCGACCGGGACCTCGTGGATGCGCAGCCCCGCCCGCTCGGCGAGCACCAGCAGCTCGGTGTCGAAGAACCAGCCGGTGTCCTCGACGAGCGGCAGCAGCTCCCGGGCGCGGTCGGCCCGGATCGCCTTGAAGCCGCACTGCGCGTCGGAGAAGCGGGTCGCGAGGGTGGCGTGCAGCAGCGTGTTGTAGCAGCGTGAGATCAGCTCGCGCCGCGGTCCTCGCACCACGCGCGAGCTGCGAGTCAGCCGGGTGCCGATGGACAGGTCGCTGTGGCCGGACAGCAGCGGGGCCACCAGCGGGGACAGCGCGGCCAGGTCGGTCGACAGGTCCACGTCCATGTACGCGAGCACCCGCGCGTCGCTCGCGGACCACGCGGCTCGCAGGGCGCCGCCGCGTCCCTTGTGGTCCAGGTGCCGCACGCACACGCCGGGCAGCCGGTCGGCCAGCCGGGCCGCGATGGCGTACGTCGCGTCGGTGCTCGCGTTGTCGACGACCGTCACCTGCCAGCTGAACGGGAAGTCGCAGCTGAGGTACGCGTACAGCCGCAGCAGGCTGCGTTCGACGGAGGCTTCCTCGTTGTGGACGGGGACGACGATCTCGACGTCGGGCATCGGCGTTCGGCTCTTGGTCATGGCAGTACCGTCGGGTCCGGCGGTGAGACCGCGCTGTGCCCGCTCTGAGAGGTCGCTGCGAAGTCGACCCGTGCCGGAACCACCAGCCGGCTGAGAGACTCTGAGCATGAATGCGTCGCACCCGCACGACCACGAAGGCGAGCACGCCCCCGACGGCGGGCACGTCCACGACCTGTCGTGCGCGATGGCGCACGGAACGGTGCCGGCACCGACCGGCGACCGACGGC
Source organism: uncultured Actinomycetota bacterium (assembly GCA_963711005.1). Classification (GTDB taxonomy): domain Bacteria; phylum Actinomycetota; class Actinomycetes; order Prado026; family Prado026; genus CAVQCJ01. The sequence continues at coordinate 50,129 of CAVQCJ010000006.1, forward strand.
TGGTGGCCGTCTTCGCGTCGCCGGTGGCTGCCGAGCTGGCGCACGTCGCCGCGCACGTCGGCTACGACGTCGTGGTGCTGGAGCCGGACGACGACCGCGGTACCGGACCTTACGTGCGTGTCACCGACGCCGCGGCCGCCGCTCTCGACGAGCACACCGACGTGGTGGTCACCGACCATGACCGGCCGGAGCTGGGCGCGGTCCTCGCCGAGGTGCTGGCCGGGTCACCGCGCTGGGTCGGCGTCATGGGCAGCCCGCGGCACACCGGCCCGCACGTCGCCGCCCTTCGCGCGCTCGGCGTGACCGAGGACCGGATCGCGGCGGTGCACCGGCCGATCGGGCTGGACATCGGGTCGCGGTCGCCGGCCGAGATCGCCGTGTCCACGCTGGCCGGTCTGCTCGCCGACCGGAACGGCCGCGTCGGCGGTGCCTACGCCTCGCCGGCACCGGCGGAAGGCGCCGAGCCCTACCTGGTCGGCGACGTGTCGGAGCTGAGACTCGTGCTCACGGCCGACGACTTCGATGCCGCGCTGCGGCTGTACCGGGACCGCCTGGGGATGGCCGAGGTGGCCGACTACAGCGCGGACACCGGGCGCGCGGTGGTGCTGTCCGCGGGCCGGGCCGTGATCGAGCTCGCCGACCCGCGGCATGCGGCATACGTCGACGAGCTGGAGGTGGGGCGACGGGTCGCCGGTCGGATGCGGCTCGCGTTCGAGGTCGAGCACGTCCGGGACGTCACCGACGCTCTCGTCGGTGACGGTGCGACGCTGGTCGCGGCACCGACCGGCACCCCCTGGGACAGCCTCAACGCCCGGCTCGACGTCGTCGACGGCGTCCACGTCACCGTGTTCGGGCCGGCCGCCGGCTGATCGTCGCCAACGGGCCGACGGTCAGGTCAGGGCGTCCAGGTAGGCCTCGGTCGCGCCGATCTGGACCCGGCGCGCGACCGGTCCGCCGATCCGCGCCGCCCACGACGCCGGTCGTGAGAACGAGGTGATCCTGGCGGTGACCGTCCCGTCCGGGGCGAGTCCGACGCTGAAGCACTCCTCGCCGCGCTCCGGGTGCCCGGGCAGCGTCCCGTAGGCGAAGCCGCGTCGGTCGTCCTCGGCGACGACGTACACCACGCGGCAGGGAGCGGTCAGCCGCAGCGGCCCCCAGCTGAACCCGAGGACCACCAGCGCGTCCGCCTGCACGTCGGCGGACGAGGCGCTCACGCGCAGCCCCGAGTCCTCGTGCATCCGCCAGGTCAGCAGCCGGTCGGCGGCCGCCTCGAAGACGTCGCGGCCGTTCCCCAGGTGACGTCCCATCAGGAGGTGCCGGTAGCCGGCGGGCAGCTCACCGGCGGTGCCACCCACCTCGGGGTACGTGAGCGGTCGGGCCGACAACCGGTGCCGGGTCGCCTCGTCCAGTGGGGTCAGCGAGGCGCCTTCGGAACCTTGATGCCCTTGGGCAGCGGGCCCTTGGGGATCGGGACGGCGTTCTGGTTCACGGCCAGCGCCTTCAACCGGTGGTCCATCTCGGTCATCTGCGGACCCTTGAGCGTGCGGGGGAGCTTCATGATGGTGCCGCTCAGCTTGCGGATCGGCACCTGGCCCTCTTCGTTGCCGCCCTGGATCTCGTGGACGGGGATGTCGCCGAGCACCCGCTCGTGCCGGCGGCGCTGGTCGCGCAGCATGTGCTGCACCCGGCTGGACGGACCCTCGGAGACCAGCACCACTCCGCACTTGCCGACGACCCGCCACACCAGGTCCTGCTGGCGGTTCGCGGCCAGCGGCTCCTTGTCGACGGTGAACCCCTTGCGCAGCGTCGACAACGACTGCATGGCCGCCCCCGGCGTGCCGTCGATCTGCTGGTAGACCGACCGCTCGACGCGCCGGCCGAAGACGAAAGCGGTCGCCGCCAGCGCGGCCGGTAGGCCGAGGATCCCCATGAACACCGGGCTCTTGAGCACGAAGCCCAGGGCCAGGAAGGCGACGAACACCCCGCCGAACACGGCCAGCAGGATCCAGGGCAGCCGCGGGTCGCCCTTGTGCCCCAGCTCGTACGCCTGCCGGAGCTGCTTGACCCAGCGGAAGCGTTCCTTCTTCGCCTTCGGCGTCTTGTCGGCCATGCGGGCCAGCCTAGGTGGTCTCGCGGGCCTCGTCCGCAGCCGCCTTCTTCCGGCGGGCGTTGACCATGGCCTGGCCCTCCTCGGCCGTGACCGCCGTGCCGCCGAGCCGGGCCGGCAGCCACCAGGCGTCGTCCGGGCCCGAGGGCTGGTCCGGGTACGACTCCTGGGCTTTGTGCAGCATCGCCGTCATCTGCTCGCGCAGCCGCCGGGTGCCTCCGGCGATCCCGTCCTCGGCGGTGAGCACCAGCGGCTCGCCCACCAGCACCGTGATCGGCAGTGGCCGCTGGGTGATCTTCTTGCGGTGGCCGTAGGTCAGGACCCGCTGCGAACCCCAGATGACCGTCGGCAGGATCGGCACCCCGGCCTCGACGGCCATCCGTACCGTGCCCTGCTTGAACGGCAGCAGCTCCAGGGAAGGGCTCATCGTCGCCTCGGGGAACACCCCGACGATCTCGCCGTCGCGCAGCGCCCGCACCGCCGAGACCAGCGACGCGGCGCCCGCCTCGCGGTCCACCGGGATGTGCTTCATGCCGCGCATGAGCGGCCCGGCGACCGGGTGCCGGAAGATCTCGTCCTTGGCCATGAACCGGACCAGCCGCTTGGCCGGCACAGCAGCCGAGCCGGCGAAGGTGAAGTCGAGGAAGCCCGTGTGGTTGATCGCCATCACGGCGCCGCCGGTCCGCGGCACGTGCTCGGTGCCTCGGTAGGTGAACTTCAGGCCGTAGGCCGCGAACACGGCCCTGGCGGCCGCGATCACCGGCGGGTAGACGAGCTCGGCCACGGGCGCTCAGGCCCCGGCCGCGCGCAGGTCGGCGCCGGAACGCGCCTCGACGGCCGCACGGTAGAGCCGGCCCGCGCGGTACGACGAACGGACCAGCGGCCCGCTGAGCACGCCCGCGAAGCCCATCCCGCGCGCCTGCTGCTCGAACTCCGCGAACTCGGCCGGCGTCACCCACCGCTCGACCGGGTGGTGCCGCGGGCTGGGGCGAAGGTACTGGGTGATCGTGACCAGGTCGCAGCCCGCCGCGCGCAGGTCGGCCAGCGATGCGACGACCTCGTCGGGCGTCTCGCCCATTCCGAGGATGAGGTTGGACTTGGTGACCATGCCGGCGTCGCGGGCCGCGCTGATGACGTCGAGCGAGCGGTCGTACCGGAAAGCCGGGCGGATGCGCTTGAAGATCCGCGGCACCGTCTCGAGGTTGTGCGCGAACACCTCCGGGGCCGCGTCGAAGACCTGTGCGAGCAGCTCGGGACGGCCGGAGAAGTCGGGCGTGAGCAGCTCGACGCCGGTGCCGGGGTTGGCCGCGTGGATCGCGCGGACCGTCTCCGCGTACAGCCAGGCGCCCTCGTCCTCGAGGTCGTCCCTGGTGACGCCGGTGACCGTGGCGTACCGCAGGCCCATCGTCCGGACCGACTCGGCGACGCGACGCGGCTCGTCGCGGTCCAGCGGCGCGGGCCGGCCGGTGTCGATCTGGCAGAAGTCGCATCGGCGCGTGCACTGGTCGCCGCCGATGAGGAAGGTGGCCTCGCGGTCCTCCCAGCACTCGTAGATGTTCGGGCAGCCGGCCTCCTCGCACACCGTGTGCAGGCCTTCGTCGCGGACCAGCTGCTTCAGCGCCGTGTACTGCGGCCCGGTGCGCAGCCGCGTCTTGATCCAGGGTGGCTTGCGCTCGATGGGGACGGCGGCGTTGCGCACTTCCAGACGCAGCATGCGCCGGCCGTCCGGGGCGACACTCACACGGCAACCTTACGCCCGGACAGCAGCGAGCCGAGCCGGCTCTCGACCGGGCCGAGGGCATCGGCGACCGACACCGGGCGACCCAGCTCGGCGGTCAACGACGTCGCGGTGGCGTCCTCGATACCGCACGGGACGATGCGGGCGAACGCGCCCAGGTCGCAGTCACAGTTGAGCGCGAAGCCGTGCATCGTCACGCCGCGGGCCACCCGGACGCCGATGGCCGCGACCTTGCGGTCCGGCCCGCGCCCGTCGGCCGGCACCCAGACCCCGCTGCGCCCCGCCACCCGTACGGTCGGCAGTCCAAGCTCGGCGCAGACGTCGACGAGCAGGTCCTCGAGCTCGCGCACGTACGCGACGACGTCGACCGGCTCCGGCAGCCGCAGGATCGGGTAGCCGACGAGCTGGCCGGGGCCGTGCCAGGTGATGCGCCCGCCCCGGTCCACGTCGACGACGGGGGAGCCGTCCACCGGCCGCTCCCAGGACGCCGTCCGCCGGCCGGCGGTGTAGACCGGCTCGTGCTCGAGCAGCAGGACCGTCCCGCGGGCGTCGGCGTCGGCGACGACCAGGTCGTGCCGTCGGCGCTGCTCGGCCCAGCCGACCTCGTAGGGAACGAAGTCGGGGGCCAGACCCAGCCGGACCGTCTCGATCGGGTGCACCCCCTGAGCCTAGGCGAGGGACCGCGAGACCGGAGAGGACGGTCTCGCGCACCGGCCCTAGGGTGGGTTCGACCCGCTTCCGTACCGAGGAGCCCGCCGCCCGTGTCCGCCCCCCAGCCGCCGCCGGACCCGCACGCCCCGTCCGCCGACCAGCCCGCCGACCAGGCGCCTGGCCCCGCCGCACCGGGCCAGGGGGTCTTCATCCGCATCCTCAAGCGGCCGCTGACCTGGGCCGTCCTGGTGCTCGTCGCCTGGTGGGTGGTCGGGGCGCTCGCCGGGCCGCTGGCCGGCAAGCTGCAGGAGGTGCAGAAGAACGACAACGCGTCGTTCCTGCCCGCGAGCGCGGAGTCCACCGAGGTCAGCACCCTCCAGCAGAAGTTCGCCCAGAACGAGTCGTTCCCGCTCTTCGTGCTGTTCGTCCGTGACGCCGGCCTGACCGCCGCCGACCAGCAGTTCGTGACGACGTACACGCAGTCCATCGCGTCCTGGCCGCTGGTGGACGAGGACGGCAAGAAGCACTCGGGCGGCAAGACGGTCGGCGACTACCTCGAGCCCGGCACCGCTCCGGTCGCGGTGCCGTCTCAGGACGGCAAGGCCGTCCTCGTCAACATGTCGGTCAGCGCCGACTCGATCAGCAAGGCGCTGCCGGACAGCACGTCCCCCATCGTCGCGATCGTCGAGACGCTGCGGTTCCACGACAAGTCGGCACCGGCGGGGCTCAGGTCGTACGTCACCGGCATCGGCGGCATCTTCGCCGACGAGTTCAAGGTGTTCGGCTCGCTGGACACGACGCTCCTGGGGATCACCGGCGTCGTGGTCGCGGTCATCCTGATCCTGGTCTACCGCAGCCCGGTGCTCTGGTTCGTCCCGCTCATGTCCGCGCTGCTGGCGCTCAGCGCCGCCAGCGGAGTCGTCTACGTGCTGGCCAAGAACGACATCCTCACGCTCAACGGCCAGAGCCAGGGGATCCTCACGGTGCTGGTCTTCGGCGCCGCGACCGACTACGCGTTGCTCCTCGTCGCCCGATATCGGGAGGAGCTGCACTTCCAGGAGAACCACTTCGACGCCATGAAGCGCGCCTGGCGCGGGGTCTTCGAGCCACTGACGGCGTCGGCGACCACGGTCATCATCGGCCTGCTCTGCCTGCTCTTCTCGGAGCTCAACTCGAACAAGTCCACGGGACCCGTCGCGGCGATCGGCATCGCGTGCGCGCTCGTCACCACGCTGACCGTGCTGCCCGCCCTGCTGGTCATCCCCGCCGTCGCCTTCTACGTCGAGGTCGTCTTCCTCACGTTCCTGCTGTCGGCGTTCGTGCTGCACGCGCCGGCCGTCGTCGGCCTGGTCGCGATCGTCCTGCTTCCGTTGATGATCTTCTCCGGGGTCGCGCGGAGGCTGGGGCGCGGTCCGTCCTGGATGCCATGGCTGGCCTGGCCCAAGGCGCGCTGGGTGTTCTGGCCGAAGGTCCCGCGCTTCGGCGCGGAGGACGAGAAGCTGTCCGGGATCTGGGCACGGATCTCGGCGTTCATCGGGCGCCGGGCGCGCTGGTCGTGGATCGCGACCTCGGTGCTGCTGCTGGTCGCGGCGTTCTTCGTGACGACGCTCAAGGCCGACGGGCTGAGCATCGCCGACTCGTTCACCAGCACGCAAGAGTCGGTCACCGGTCAGAGCGTGCTCGCCGAGCACTTCCCGGCCGGCTCGGGCAACCCGGCCGTCATCATCGCCAACGCCGACCAGGCCGCCGCGGTCGTCGCAGCCGCGCAGAAGGTGCCGGGGATCGCCGAGGTCGTCCCGTACGTCGGTACCGACTCTCAGGTCACCAACCCGCAGCCGAAGGTGGTCGACGGGCTGGTCATGCTCGACGCGACGCTGAAGTACCCGTCCGACTCGCCGCAGGCCCAGCAGGCGGTGCAGGACCTGCGGACGGCCGTGCACGCGGTGCCCGGTGCGGACGCGAAGGTCGGCGGGTTCACCGCGATCAACTTCGACACCCAGCAGTCCTCGCAGCGCGACCGACAGGTGATCATCCCGATCACCCTGTTCGTCATCCTGCTGATCCTGATGCTGCTGCTGCGGTCGATCGTGGGGCCGGTGCTGCTGATCCTGACCGTGCTGCTGTCGTTCGGGGCGACGATGGGTGTCTGCGCGCTCGTGTTCAACCACGTCTTCCACTTCGCCGGCGCGGACTCCTCGTTCCCGTTGTTCGCGTTCGTGTTCCTGGTGGCGTTCGGGGTCGACTACAACATCTTCCTGATGACCCGCGTCCGCGAGGAGTGCATGGCGATCGGGACCCGCCGCGGCATCCTCAAGGGGCTGACGGTCACCGGCGGCGTCATCACGTCGGCGGGGATCGTGCTCGCGGCGACGTTCTCGGTGCTCGGCTCGCTGCCGCTGGTGTTCCTGGCCGAGCTCGGCTTCGCGGTCGCGTTCGGGGTGCTGCTCGACACCCTCCTGGTGCGGACGTTCCTGGTCCCGGCCCTCATGTACGACGTGGGCCGGCCGATCTGGTGGCCGAGCCGGCTGGCCAGGGTCGCCGAGCCGCCGGTCAGCGCCGGCGACGACGGCGGCGCCGTCGAAGACGTCCGGCAGCCGGTCGGTTGACGGTGCCGTCCACCGAGGGGTCGGGCAGTCCGGTGCGGGCCGCGGTCGTCGGGTACGGGCTCGCCGGTCGGGTGTTCCACGCGTCGCTGGTCGCCGCGGCCGACGGCATGGAGCTGGTCGCGGTCGTGACGGCCAACGCCGAGCGCCAGTCCCAGGTGCGGGCCGACCACCCGCGCGCGGCGGTGCTGGGGTCGGCCGACGAGCTGTTCGCGGTCGCAGACACGTTCGACCTCCTCGTCGTCGCCACCCCCAACGACGCGCACGCACCGCTGGCCCTCGCGGCGATCGCCCTGCGCAAGGCCGTGGTCGTGGACAAGCCGATGGCGCTGACATCCGCGGAGGCGGCCGGGGTGGTCGACGCCGCCCGGGCCGCCGGGACCGTGCTCACCGTCTTCCAGAACCGGCGCTGGGACACCGACCAGCTGACGCTCCGCCGGCTCGTCGCGGACGGGTCGCTGGGCACCGTTCTGCGGTACGAGTCGCGGTTCGAGCGGTGGCGACCGCAGCCGCGGCCCGGCTCCTGGCGAGAGGCGCTGCCCGCCGAGCGGGGGGGCGGGCTGCTGCTCGACCTCGGCAGCCACCTGGTCGACCAGGCTCTGCACCTGTTCGGCCCGGCCGCACGGGTGTACGCGGAGGTCGACGCCCGGCGCGGCGAAGCCGACGACGACGCGTTCGTGGCGATCGAGCACGTCGGTGGCGTCCGCTCGCACCTGTGGGCCGGCGCGCTCGCTGGGGTTCCCGGTCCGCGGCTGCGTGTGCTCGGCAGCGCGGGCGCCTACGTCGTCGGGCCGCTGGACCGCCAGGAGGACGTCCTGCGCGAGACAGGCCGGCTGCCGGCCGGAGGTCTTCCGGTCGGTCCGGACGACTGGGGTCGGCTAGGGCGGGGCGACGAGTCCGTCCCGGTTCCGTCCGAACCGGGTCGGTGGGACCTGTACTACCCGGCGGTGGCGGCCGCCGTGCGCGGCGAGGGCGCCGTGCCGGTCGATGCAGCCGACGCCGTCCGCACGCTGGTCGTCCTGGAGGCGGCGCGGGCGTCGGCCCGGACGCGCTCGGTCGTGGAGCTCGCCGGCTGACGCCGGTTCAGCGCAGCGACGTCGCTGCTCTCCTCGTCGTGTCAGCCGATCCGACCAGGCGCGAGCCGCGTCTCGACGACACCGTCGGCGGTGCTCTCGACGAAGTAGGCGGCCGGACCCTGCGGGTCGGCGGCCGCGAAGTCGTCCGGTCCCAGCATGTCGTCGGTGAGCACGGCCACGGCCTCCGTGCCCTCGTACAGGACGCCGACGTGGTCGTCGGTGGCGTACGAGCGCGGCAGCACGCCGTCGCCGACCAGCTGGTGCAGCAACGGCCGTCGCTGCTCTTCGCTGTCGTAGTGCACGCCGTTCCCGTACGGCAGCAGGGCGAGGCCGTTCGTCACCGGCCGCAGCGTCGGGCCGAACGAGTCGGTGGGCCCGCCGACGTGCCAGCAGATCGACCCGGCGCTGACCCCCGTCAGCACCACCCCGGCCTCCCACGCCTCGCGCATGACGTCGTCGAGCCCGTGCGCGCGCCAGACCGCGAGCAGGTTGGCGACCGAGCCGCCTCCGACCCAGATCACGTCCTGGTCGAGCAGCAGCTCGCGCGGGTCGGCGTTCGGCATCGTGAACAGCTCGAGATGGCTGACGTCGACCGACCAGCCGCGGAACGCGCCGTACAGCCGGGTCAACCACGCTCGGTCGTCGCCCGCCGCCGTGTTGACGAGCACGAGCCTCGGACGCTCCTGGCCGGTGAGCTGCAGCGCCGCGCGGACCAGCCCGGCCGGCTCGATGACACCCCAGCGGTCCGTCGGCCGGAAGCCGCCGCTGGTCGCGAGGATCGTGGGGACGGAACGGGTCATGCCGACGGAACCTACCGTCCGCACCCTCGCGCCGGGCACCGCGCCGCAACCACTGTGGACAGCGACCTTCCTGTGGACGACGACCTTCCTGTGGACGACGGATCGGTCGCGTCGCCCGGATCGGGCAGGGTGACGACCCATGCGTTCGCTGCGATCCCGCTCGACCGTCCGCCGTCCGCTCTCGGCCGGTGGCGCTGCGACCGCGCCCGGCCTCCTCGGCTTCACGCTCTGCCGTGCGTTGCGCGCCACCGGCGGTGGGCCGCCCTGGCGGGCGCGGCAGACCGCCACCGGGTACGACGTCGTGCTCAGGCCGCTCCCGGCCGGCGTCGGCGCGGACGACTTCGCGGACCTGCCCGAGCACCCGCACCTCGCCGTCCCCACCGTGGTCCGCGCGGCCGACGGCTGCTCCTACGCCGTCAACCGGTTCGCGCCGCACGGTGGTCTGGACGGCCTCCTGGCCCGGCGCGGAGCGCTCGCCGCCGGCGAGGTCAGCACTGTCGTGCTCGCCGTGGGTCGGGCGCTCGCCGCGATGCACGCGCGGGGGCGTGCGCACGGCTCGGTGCGGGCGGCTGCGGTCCTGCTCGACACCGGTCTGCGTGTGTTGCTGGACGCGTCGCTGGGCCGCCCGTCCGCGGGGCCGGACCGGCTGCAGGCCGAGGACGTGCGCGCCCTCGGCGCGCTCGCGCTCGAGCTGTTGGCGGGCGACGTCCCGCGCGAGCTGCGGGCGTGCCTGTCCGCCGCGACCGACCCCGACCCGGCGCTGCGTCCGGCCGCACCCGACCTGGTCCGGCTGGTGGTCGCCGCGGTCCCGCCGGAGGCGCTGCGCCTGACAGCCGGGCCGGAGCGTCCGGTGCGCCCGCCAGTCGGTCCGAGCCGGCCGGCACCGCGCCGCCGGCACCGCGGTGCCCGGCCCGCGCGGTGCTGGCGCCCGGTCGTCCTCCCGGTTCTGGCCGCCGTCGTCCTCCTCGCCCTCGCGGTGCTCGCCGGCGCCGCCTGGGCGCGCTTCTCGGACGGCTCCGAGGTGGTGCCGCAGGCGCTCGACGCCCCGGCCCGACCCACGGCGCCGACCGCGACATCCGCGCCCGACTGGGCGCAGCTGCTCGACGACCTGGACGCGGCGCGTGCTGCGGCCTTCGCCGACGCCGACGACCACGCGCTCTCGTCTGCGGACGCGCCCGGCTCGCCGGCCATGGTCCGGGACCTCGCGGCGGTGCGCGCGCTGGCCGCTCACGGCGTGCAGGCCAGGGGGTTCCGGATCGCCCTCCTGTCGGTGCAGCCGCTGTCCGTCGGGCCAAGGGTCGCCGTGCTGGACGTCACCGATCGCCGCGCCGGCTACGACCTCGTCGACGCGACGGGGGCGGTGGTCTCGTCGCAGCCGGCCCGTGGTCCGGCGCGCTGGCTGGTGGACCTGGTCCGGTCCCGTCCCGGTTGGCTGGTCCGCGATGTCAGGTCAGCGTCGCCACCGCCGACTGCAGGTCCGGGTGCTCCCACCGGAACCCGGCATCCGTGAGCGCCTTAGGTTGCACCCGGGCCGACGACAGCACCTCAGACGAGAACTCGCCGAGCACCGCGCGAAGGGCGAACGCCGGGACCGGCAGCGCCGTCGGACGGTGCAGTGCCCGGCCCATCTCGTGGGTGAGCTCGTCGTTCGTCACCGCCTCCTGGACAGTGAGGTTGACCGGTCCGGACAGGTCGTGGTCGATGAGGAAGCGCAGCCCGCGCACCTCGTCCGCGAGGGTGATGTAGCTCCAGTACTGCCGGCCGTCACCCAGGTGCCCGCCCAGCCCGAGGCGGAACAGGGGCAGCATCCGGGCCCAGGCCCCGCCCTGCTTGGTCATCACCAGCCCGGACCGCGGGTGCACCACGCGGATCCCGGCGACGCGGGCCGGTTCGGCCGCCTGCTCCCAGGCCTGCGCCACGTCGGCTGCGAAGCCGCTCCCCTTGGGCCCCGACTCGTCCACCGTCCGGCCGTCGGTGTCGCCGTAGTAGCCGATCGCAGACGCCGAGACGAGCACTGAGGGCAACGGGTCCAGGCGGCTCAGCGCGCGGGCCAGCGTGGACGTACCGTCGACCCGGCTGCGCAGGATCACCCGCTTGCGCTCGTCGCTCCACCGTCGGTCGCCGATGCCCGCTCCGGCGAGGTGGACGACCGCGCCGACTCCCTGCAGGGCGTCGCTGTCGATGCTGCCGGCCTCCGGGTCCCACCGCGCCTCGTCCGGCTGCCTGGTCGGGCGCCGGACGAACCGGACCACCTCGTGCCCGTCCGCGGCGAGGTCCGCGACGAGCGCGGTGCCGATCAGCCCGGACGCGCCGGTCACCGCGAGCTTCATGCGTCGTCTCCCGTTTGGCCCATGCCCCATCGTCACCCGATCGGTGCGGACGGGCCACTCGGGACGGCCGCGCACGACACGGCGCGGGGCGACCGACTCCTCAGAGACCGAGCTCGGCCTCGAACGCCCCGTCCTCGAGCCGCTGCTTGATCGCGACCAGGAAGCGCGCCGCGTCCGCGCCGTCGACCAACCGGTGGTCGTACGTCAGCGCGAAGTAGGCCATCGACCGGATCGCGATGCCGTCAGTCCCGGTGTCCGGGTCGGTCACGACGACCGGCCTCTTGACGACCGTGCCGGTGCCCAGGATCGCGACCTGCGGCTGGTTGATGATCGGGGTGTCGAAGAGCGCACCTCGGCTGCCGGTGTTCGTCAGCGTGAAAGTCCCGCCGGACAGCTCGTCCGGGGTGATCTTGTTGCCGCGCGTCCGCTCGGCGATGTCGGTGATCTTGCGCGCCAGCCCGGCCAGGGTGAGGTCGCCAGCGGAGCGGATCACCGGCACCAGCAGGCCGCGCTCGGTGTCGACAGCGATGCCCAGGTGCTCCGACTCGTGGTAGGTGACCGTGCCCGCCTCGGTGTCGATGCTGGCGTTGACCTGGGGATAGGTCTTCAGCGCGTCGACCGCGGCCTTGGCGAAGAACGGCAGGAACGAGAGCCGGACGCCCTCGCGCGCCTCGAACTCGGACTTCGCCCTCGCCCGCAGCCCGGCGATCCGGGTGACGTCGACCTCGACGACCGTCGTCAGCTGCGCCGAGACCTGCAAGGACTCCACCATCCGCTGCGCGATCACCTTGCGCAGCCGGGACAGCGGCTCGGTCCGGCCGCGAACAGCGGCCGCGGCCGGGGCGGTGGACGGGGTGGCCGCTACCGCCGGCGCGTTGGCAGCCGCGGACGGTGCCGACGCTGCCGCTGCGGCCGCCCGGGTGGCGGCTTCGGCCCGCTGCCGCTCCGCGGCTTCGAGCACGTCCTGCTTGCGGATCCGGCCGCCGACCCCGGTGCCGGTGAGCGAGGCCAGGTCGACGCCGTGCTCGGCCGCGAGCTTGCGCACCAGTGGCGTCACGTACGTCTCCTCGCCCCCGCCGGTCCGGGTGGCTGAGGCGGCCGGCGCGGCGGACGGTGCGGGGGCCGCAGCGGTCGGAGCCGGGGGAGCCGGAGCCGGAGTCGGGAGGGTGGCTGCCGCTGCGGCTGCGCGAGGCGCCGCGGCCGGTGCGGGCTTGGTCGCCGCGGACGCGGTAGCCGTGCCGGACCCGCCGGCAGCGCCGATCACGCCCAGGGTGGTGCCCACGGGCACCGTGGCGTCCTCGGGCGCATCGATGGACAGCAGCACGCCGGCGACCGGGGCCGGGATTTCGGTGTCCACCTTGTCGGTCGACACCTCCAGCAGCGGCTCGTCCAGGGCCACGGCGTCGCCCACGGCCTTGAGCCAGCGGGTCACCGTGCCCTCGGTGACGCTCTCGCCGAGCGCCGGAAGCACGACCGCGGTGGTCGGCCCCGGCGACGGTGGCACCGGCGACGCCGGCGAAGCGGGTGCCGCGGCTGCAGCCGGCTCGGCCGGCGCCGGGTCGTCCGCGACGGGGTCGACCGCGGCCGGCGCTGCGGGTGCAGACGGCGGTGCGGGCGGGTCGGCCGGCGCCTCCTGCGGCGGAGCATCGGCACCGCTGTCGTCGCGGGCGTCGCCGGCGTCGCCGATCACCGCGAGCTCGGCGCCCACCGCGACCGTCTCGTCCTCGCGGGCGACGATGCGGACCAGGATCCCCGTCGCCGGGGCCGGGATCTCGGTGTCCACCTTGTCCGTCGACACCTCGACCAGCGGTTCGTCCACCTGGACCGTCTCACCCTCCTGCTTGAGCCAGCGGGTGACCGTGCCCTCGGTGACACTCTCGCCCAGGGCGGGCATCGTGACGGAGACCGTCATGCGTGTCGACTCCTCGCTTCGTCAGCCGTGGGTGTGCAGCGGCTTGCCGGCGAGCGCGAGATGCGCCTCGCCGACCGCCTCGGACTGGGTCGGGTGCGGGTGGATCAGCGAGGCGACGTCGTCGGCGTAGGCCTCCCAGTTGTAGATGAGCTGGGCCTCGGCGAGCAGCTCGCCGACGCGGGCTCCGACCATGTGCACACCGACCACCGGACCGTCCGCGACCGACACCAGCTTCACGGCGCCGGCGGTCTTGAGGATCTGGGACTTCCCGTTGCCGGCCAGGTCGTAGGTGAGCGCGCGCACCTTGTCGTCGCCGTACCGCTCCCGGGCGGCCGCCTCGGTGATGCCCACGGAGGCCACCTCGGGCTCGCAGTAGGCGATGCGCGGGACGCCGTCGTAGTCGATCGGGCGCGGGTTCAGCCCGCCGATGTGCTCGGCGACCAGGATCCCCTCGGCGAAGCCGACGTGTGCGAGCTGCAGCGTCGGGATCAGGTCGCCCACGGCGTACACGCCCGGCACCGAGGTACGGCAGAACTCGTCCACGGTCACGAAGCCGCGTTCGATCGCCACCCCGGCCTCGGCGTACCCGAGGCCGTCGGAGACCGGACCGCGGCCGACCGCCACCAGCAGCACGTCGGCGTCGAAGGCCTTGCCGCTCTCCAGCGAGACCCGCACGCCGGTCGCCGTGTGCTCCACCCCGCTGAAGCGCACCCCGAGCTCGAACGCGATGCCCCGCTTGCGGAACGCCCGCTCGAGCAGCTTCGAGCTGGACTCGTCCTCCAGCGGCACCAGGTGCGGCAGCGCCTCGACGACCGTGACCTCGGCGCCGAACGAGCGCCAGACGCTCGCGAACTCCACCCCGATCACGCCGCCGCCGAGGATCACCGCCGACCTGGGGACGTAGTCCATGGTCAGCGCCTGGTCGCTGGTGATCACCCGGGCGGCGTCGATCTCCAGACCGGGCAGCGTGCGGGCGTACGAGCCGGAGGCCAGCACCACGTGCCGCCCGGTGTAGTCGGTGTCGCCCACGCGGACGGTCGTGGCGGAGACCAACCGGCCCTCGCCCTCGACCACATTGATCCCGCGGCTCTTCACCAGACCCTGCAGACCCTTGTACAGCCGGCCCACCACCTGGTCCTTGTACGTGTTCACGCCGGTCATGTCGATGCCGTCGAAGGTGGCCCGGACCCCGAACTGCTCGGACTCACGGGCCGCGTCGGCTACCTCGGCCGCGTGCAGGAGCGCCTTGGTCGGGATGCAGCCACGGTGCAGGCAGGTCCCGCCGACCTTGTCCCGCTCGACCAGCGCGACGCTCAGACCCAGCTCGGCGGCCCGCAGGGCGCATGCGTAGCCGCCGCTGCCGCCGCCGAGGACGACGATGTCGAAGGTGCCCTCGACGGTGTCCGGCACGGTTGCTCCTCGGTCTCCCCGGCTGGCGCGGTCCAGCTGTGGCGTCATCATTTCACCCCGGCGGGATCACCGGCCAACCGCCGGTGGTTGCCAGGCTTCCCGCAGGTCGGGCCGCTACCGTTGGCCCAGCTCGACTTCGTCCGGGAGGTTCCGTGGGTGTGTTCGGCCGGCTGGGCCGTCGCCGCGACCGCCAGCGACCCGGGCTTCCCCGGCAGGCCGTCTCGGAGGACCGCAAGCACCTCGAGGAGTTCGTGCGGACCAGGACCGGCGTCGAGGCGTTCGTCGAGCCGCGCACCACAGTCACCGAGACGACGGTCGTCCTGGTCGCCACCTCGGGGGAGTGGACCCGCCGCCGAGTGCCCTCGCCGAAGGTCGCGCACGACTGGGCGAACGCGCTGGGCGTCCCGTCGTACGACGCCGCGGTGGTCGGCTACCCGCAGCGGATGCGGGACTGGACGGCTGCGAAGGCCGCCGAGCAGAAGCGCCGCGCCGCCGGCGGCGACGCCTGACGTCGGTTCAGAACCGGCCGGCGGCCAGGTCCTCGGCCAGCTGCACGAGCGTCCGCACCGTGAAGCCCGTCCCACCCTTGGGCGTGTACCCGTAGGGCGCGCCCTCGTGGTACGCCGGCCCGGCGATGTCGATGTGCGCCCACCGTCTTCCCGGCTCGACGAACTCGCGCAGGAAGACCCCGCCCGAGAGCATCCCACCCAGCCGCGCGTTGTCCACGTTGGCGATGTCGGCGACCTGTGAGTCCAGGCCGCGCCGGAGCTCCTCGGGCAACGGCATCGGCCACATCACCTCGCCGACGCGGTTGGCGGCGTCGAACACCGCGTCCCGGAGGGCGTCGTCGTTGGCCATGATCCCGGCGGTCCTGGCCCCGAGCGCGATCCGGGCCGCCCCGGTGAGCGTCGCCACGTCGATGATCGCGTCCGGGTCCTCGGCGGCCGCGGCCACCATCGCGTCGGCGAGCACGAGCCGGCCCTCGGCGTCGGTGTTCAGCACCTCGACCGTGCGGCCGCCGTATGTCGTCAGCACGTCGGACGGTCGCTGCGACCCGCCGCCGGGCATGTTCTCGGCCAGCGGGAGCCAGCCGGTGACGTTCACGACGGGCTTGAGGCGGGCGACCGCGACCATCGCCCCGAGCACGGCCGCGGCGCCGCTCATGTCGCTCTTCATGGCCTCCATGCCGGCGGCCGGCTTGATCGACAGGCCGCCGCTGTCGAACGTGATGCCCTTTCCCACGAGCGCGAGATGGCCCGTGGCCTTCGGGTGGCGGTACGCGACCCGCACCAGCCGCGGCGGGTTCGCCGAGCCCTGCCCCACCCCGAGGATGCCGCCGTACCCGCCCTTGCGGAGGGCCTTCTCGTCGAGCACCGACACCGTCAGCCCGGCCTGGCCCCCCTCGCGCTGCGCGACGTCGGCGAAGGCGGCCGGGGTCATGGCGTTCGGCGGGGTGTTGACCAGGTCCCGCGCCAGCGTCATCGCGTCGCTGACCGCGCGGGCGTGCGCCAGCCCGGCGCGCGCGGCTCTGGCGTCGGCCGCCGGGCCGGTGGCGACGACGAAGGACCGGACCCCCGGCTTGCTCTGGTCGGCGCTGTGCCCGCGGAACCGGTGGAACGCGTACGCCCCCAGCGCCGCACCGGTCGCGACGGCCTCCACCCCGGCGGCGTCCGTGGCCGGCAGGCCGAGCACGACCCGGCCGCGGCCGGCCAGGCTCCGCGCGGCCGCACCCGCGGCCCGTCGCAGCGTCTCGGCGTCGTACGTGCGCTGCTGGTCGCCGAGCCCGGTGACGACCACGATCGCGGCCGCGACCCCGGGCGGGGCCGGGAGGCGCACCACCTCGTCGGGCGCACCGGTCACGCCGAGCGCCGCCAGAGTGCGTCCCAGCCCGCGCAGCGCACCCGAGGCGTCCGGCCCGACGACCACCGGCGGCCTGCCGCCGGACATGGCGCGGCCGGAACCCGCTCCCTTGGTGCCTTTGGTGCCCTTGGCTCCCTTGGACCCGGCCGCCCTGGCGACCCCGACCACGAGGGCGTCGCCCGGGACGTCGCTGGGCAGGTCCGCGGAGAGCGTGAGCGTGGCCAAGGTTCCGGCTCCTGTCGGTGGTGGTCGTCGAGCTGTCGGGCGACGGCGGGTGGGGGGCAGTCTCTGCGGCCGACCCTAGTAGCGTGCCCGCCGTGACCGAGCCCGACCCGTCGCCGAGTGCGTCGGACGCCGCACTGCTCACCTCGCCGCTGCACGAACGGCACGTCGCCCTGGGCGCCAAGATGGCCGACTTCGGCGGCTGGGCGATGCCGATCGAGTACCCCGGCGGCGGGGTGCTGAAGGAGCACGCAGCCGTGCGCGAGGCGGTCGGGTTGTTCGACGTGTCGCACCTGGGCAAGGCGTCGGTCCGCGGGCCGGGAGCGGCCGCGTTCATCGACGCGTCGCTCACCAACGCGCTCAGCCGGATCGCTCCCGGACAGGCGCAGTACACCCTGTGCTGCGACGAGTCCGGCGGCGTCGTCGACGACCTGATCGCCTACCTCGTGTCGGACGAGGAGGTGTTCCTGGTGCCGAACGCCGCGAACACCGCCGAGGTGGTGCGCCGCCTCGCAGCTGCGGCGCCCCCGGGGGTCGAGGTGCAGGACCTGCACCGCTCCTTCGGCGTGCTCGCCGTTCAGGGCCCGCGGTCGGCCGAGCTGCTGGACCGGCTGGGCCTGCCGACCGGGCACCCGTACATGTCCTTCGAGACCGGCGAGCTCGACGGCGCGTCAATGTCGGTGTGCCGCACCGGGTACACCGGTGAGCACGGCTACGAGCTGGTGCCGGGCTGGGACAGCACCGCCGCGGTGTGGGACCGCATCCTTGCCGCGGGGGCCGACCTCGGTGTCCGCCCGTGCGGTCTCGGCGCGCGGGACACGTTGCGCACCGAGATGGGCTACCCGCTGCACGGCCAGGACCTGTCGCCGCTGATCTCGCCGGTGCAGGCCCGATCCGGGTGGGCGGTCGGCTGGGACAAGCCGGTGTTCTGGGGCCGGGAGGCGCTGCTGGCGGAACGGTCCGCCGGCGCTGCGCGCCTGCTGTGGGGGCTGCTAGCCCAGGACCGCGGCATCCCGCGCCCGCACATGCATGTCCGCTCCGGCGCTGGTGACCAGCGGGTGCTCGGCGAGGTGACCAGCGGCACGTTCTCGCCCACGTTGCGCCAGGGGATCGGGCTGGCCCTGCTGGACCACGCGGTAGTGGCCGGGGACGAGGTCGTGGTGGACGTCCGCGGCCGCCCGTCGACGATGCTGGTCGTCAGGCCGCCGTTCGTGCACCCGGACGGCCTTCGGTAGGACCGGTTCGCGGCGATTCAGGTCCGCTCGAGGACGACGACCAGGATCGTGCGCTCGACGCCGGCCGGTGCTCGGCGAAGAACGGGTGCGCCGCGCTGATCGTGGCGAACAGAGCCGCGGTCGCGCCCGGGCGGCGTCGTCCGCGGCTCGCCGCTGCGCCGCCCCGTGGTGGTGAGAAGCAGCAGACCACGAGCGTCGGGTGCCCCGTGACCGGCCCGGAGCTGCTCGATCGACCGCCGGTTGTGCGCATGCATGTCGTCGGGCAACGCCAGGGGCCGACGCTAGCGCGGCACCGCCTCGTACGGCACGAGCGAGCGGTGCGGACCCCCGAAGCGCAGGTACAGCGCGATCACCCCCGCAGTCACGGCCGCCCAGGCGCACCACAGCGAGGCGAAGCCGTCGATGGTCAGCCGGGCCAGCACGGCGACGGCCATCAGGTTCACGACGCCGAACGCCGCGAGCCCGGCGTAGCCGGACAGCAGCAGCGACCCGCAGGTGGCGGCGACGTAGGCGATGACGATCGGGTAACCGGCGTGCAGCCCGATGCCGTACCCGACGTGGTAGTCCCCGAGCCGGGCGGTCACCGGGCCTACCAGCATCCCGGTCAGCAGCACAGCGGAGACCACGGCGCCCAGCGCGACGAAGCCAGCCATCAGCGACCTCCGTCGCCCCGTCGGCTCGAGTGCGAGCACGGCGACCGGGACGTACACCGGGAGCACGACGAACGCGAACAGGAGGTACGCCCAGACGGCCACCTCGCCCACGGTGGCGCTCACGTGCCCCTGCAGGCCCCACCAGACGAAGGCCTCGTCCACCTGGTGCGCCGCAAGCAGCAGGGGGAGCGCGGCGAACGCCAGATGGCCTCGGCGCCGGTGCACGTGGCGCAGGGCGTCGATCCCGATCGCGGCCAGGACGACGCCGCCGACCAAGTCGCCCTGAGGGGAGAAGCACACCCCTGGAACGTAGCCCTGGCACCTTGCGGAGCCCGTTGCGCGCCGACGGACGCCGATGATCTGCTGGGGCCCTTCCCTCGGGAGGTGGGTGATGGGCGGTCCAGGGCTGACGGTGCTCGGGGTCCCGACGAGCGCGGGTGCGCACCATGCCGGGCAGGAGCTGGCTCCCGCTGCGATGCGCGCGGCCGGTCTCGTCGAGCGGCTGCGCGCGGGCGGCCTGGACGTGCAGGACGGCGGCGACCTCGCCGGCGAGGTGTTCACCGTCGACGACGTCGGGTCGACGCACCGCAACCTCGATGCGGTTATGCGGGTGGCCCGGCTGGTGGCCGACGCGACGGCGGAGGTCCTGCTGTCCGGGCGGGTGCCGATGCTGCTGGGCGGGGACTGCACGATCACGTTGGGCGTGCTGGCCGGTACGCAGCGGGTGCACCCCGACGCAGGCCTCGCGTACTTCGACGGCGACGCCGACCTGTCCACCCCCGCGCGGACGCGTGGCGGGGTGATGGACGCGATGGGCATCGCGCACCTGCTCGGGATCGCCGACAGCGACCTCGCCCGGCTGGACCGGCCGGCGCCGATGCTCACCGACGAACGGCTGGTCATGCTCGGGTACGACCCGGGTGACCCGGACGCGTTCGACGGCGAGGTGCTCGCGTCCCGGCCCGGTCTCGTGCACCACTCCTACCGCGAGCTGCTGGTCGCCCCGGAGAAGCTCGCGCACGAGACGGTCGGCGCGCTGGAGGCCACCGCCTCGCGGATCGTCGTGCACTTCGACGTCGACGCCGTCGACAGCAACGACCTGCCGCTCGGCAACTTCCCGCACTACGGCACCGGCGTCCCGCTGGACACCGCCGGGTCCGTGCTGGAGATCCTCTGCTCCACGTCCCGGTTGGCGGCCGTCGTGCTCACCGAGGTGAACCCGAGCCACGACCCGTCCGGCCGGTCCGTCGGCCGCTATGTCGAGACCGTGGCCGGCGCCGTCGTCGGTGCTCTCGGCTGAACGGCCCGCTCGTCAGGACGAGGCGGGCTGCTCCTGCACGGCCCAGCTGTTGCCGTCCGGGTCGTCGAAGAAGCAGAAGGTGTTCCAGGGCCCGCCGTGCCCGTCCTCCCAGCCGTTCTCGCCCATGAACCGCAGCGGCGTCACGTCCACGCCGCCGGCGACGAGCTGGGCCCGCGCCGCCTCGATGTCGGTGACCACCAGCTGGAGCCCTTTCAGGGAGCCGGGCGGGGAGTCGACCAGGCCCTGGCCGATCGTCACCGAGCAGGCCGAACCCGGCGGGGTCAGCTGGACGACCCGCATCGTGTCGCTGATCCGGCGGTCGACGTCGACGACGAACCCGACCTGCTCGCTGTAGAACGCCTTCGACCGGTCGACGTCGGACACCGGTACGACCACCACTTCGAGCTTCCAGTCCATGCGGTGCTCCCTCGCTAGCCGGACGTGCCCTGCACGGCCCACGCCCGGGCGGTCAGCCTGATCGATCCGTCCGGTTCCGTGGGCAGCTCGGCGCGGAGCCGGTCGCGCAGCCGCTCGAGCCGGTCGTCCGTGAGCCCCGCACAGTAGCCCGGCGCCGGACCCTGGCCGCCGAGGAACGGCGTCCAGTAGTCGTCGAAGTCGCGGAACGTCGTGGGGACCTCGACCGGGCGCGCGACGACGTCGACCAGGCCGGCCCTCCCGAAACAGTCTTCGAGGCCGCCGCGGTGGCAGATCGGGAAGCGCGCACCCTCGTCGAGCGCGGCGGCCTCCGGGTCCTCGGCGACCGCCGCGTCCCAGAAGTGCCGCAGCATCCGCATCCCGTCGGCGTAGTCCCAGACGTACGCGCCTATCACGCCGCCGGGAGCCAGCACCCGCCGCATCTCGCGCAGGGCGGCCCTGGCGTCCGGCACGAAGTTGAGCACGAGCCCGCACCCGACCCGGTCGACGGACGCGTCCGGCTGGGGCAGGTCGTCGGCGCCGGCCACGCGGAACGTGACACGCGGGTCGCGGACCCGTCCGGCTGCAGCCGCGACGTACGCCGCCGACGGGTCGACGCCGACGAGCGAGTCCGGATCGCCGGCCGCCAGCACCGCCTCGCTCAGCGCCCCGGTGCCGCAGCCCACGTCCAGCCAGCGCAGCCCGGCCGGCGGGTCGAGCCAGCGTCACGAACTGGCGCGCGACCAGCCGGCTCCACCGTCCGATGAACGGCTCGTACCGGTCGGCCGACGACCACGCCTCGCTCTTCATGCGGGCCAGCATGCCGTCCCCTGTCCCCGTCGTTGCATACGGATTGGGGGTCATGACCCCCAATCCGTATGCAACGACGGCTAGGCGCGGCGGGCGACGGCCGCCTCGAGGGCGGTCATCCGGTCCAGCAGCCTCTGGATGTCGCCCCGTGTCGCAGTCTGGGCGTCGTCGCGCAGGTCGACGAGCAGCGAGCCGGACGGCATCAGCTCCGCCTTCTCGACATCGGCGATCGAGGTGGCGCCCTGGTCGCGCAAGGCCGCCTCCACGTCGCGCGGCCGCACCCCGAGGCGGCGCAGCACGTCGTGCTTGAGCACGCCGTCCTCGGCGATCGTCGTCGGGTCGCCCTCGAAGATCCGCTCAGCCTTGTCGCTACTGGCCCCCAGCCGGACGAGCGCGCTGTTGACGGCGAACAGCATCGCGGCGCCTACCAGGCCGCCGGTCAGCGAGTTGTCCGGGCCGATGATCGCGTTCTGCACGACGTTGGACAGCAGCAGCACCATGACCAGGTCGAACGTCGTGAACTGGGCCAGGTCGCGACGGCCGATCAGACGCAGCGCGAGCGTGATGAACAGGTAGACCGCGACCGTACGGATCCCCTTCTCCAGCACCGGGATCCCCATGACCCACATGTCGTTCCACATCCGATGCCTCCGCCGCTCGTCGGGTCGCCCGGCCTGGTCGGGTTCGACGATCCTCGCGCACGCCGGCTCAGACGAACGCGAAGCAGAGCAGAGCCGCGGTCGTGCCGACCTCGACCGTGGCGCCGAGGACGTCGCCGGTCACCCCGCCCAGGCGCCGGGTGCACCGCCGCACCAGCAGCGCCGCCACGGCCGCGGCGATGGCGACGGCGACCGCGGACCGCAGCGTCAGCCAGCCGCTGTGGTCGTCGTCGAGCCAGGAGACTCCTGCGCAACCCACAGCGGTCAGCATGGTGAGCACCGTGGCCGCGGCAGTCGGGAAGGCACCGGCGAACGGCAGGCCCAGACCGTCGGTGCGCGCGGCGGGCACGCCTGACCGGCACCCCCACACGACCGCCGTCCGGCCCGCGGTGACCCCGACCAGCATGCCGAGCCAGCCGGTGCCGCGTCCGACAGACTCGGCGACGGCGCCGACCTGGACCAGCAGCACCAGCACCACGGTCACCACGCCGAACGGTCCGATGTCGGAGCGGCGCATCACCTCGAGCGCCTGGTCGGCCGGCCGCCCGGAACCCAGGCCGTCGGCGGTGTCCGCCAGGCCGTCCAGGTGCAGCCCGCGGCTGAGCAGGGCTGTGCAGGCGATCGCGAGGACGGCCGCCAGCCAGGTCCCGGCGACCGAGTGGAAGGTGGCCGCGCGGATGCCTTCGAGCACCACGGCCGCGACCGCGCCGACCGCCGCGCCGACCACCGGCGTGAGCCACAGCGCGCCGCGGACGACTCCGTGGTCGACCCGCCGCGGCGGTGCGACCCGGACCGCGGTGAACGTGCCGACGGCCAGTCGGAGCGGATCGCTCACCCGCCGGGCCCGGGATCGGTCTCCCGGTCGGAGACGCCCGCCTCGTCGAAGGTCGACATCTCGGCCAGCGTGGCCGCCGCCGCCTTGAGCACCGGCAGGGCGACGAGCGCGCCGGTCCCCTCGCCGAGACGGAGCCCGAAGTCGACGATCGGTTCCAGGTCGAGGCGGTCCAGCGCGCGCGCGTGCGCCGGTTCGGTGGAGCGGTGGCCGGCCAGCCACCACTGCCGGGACCGGTACCCGATCCGCTGTGCCACCAGGGCGGCCGCCCCGGAGACCACGCCGTCCAGCAGGACCGGGGTGCGTCGCACTGCGGCCTGGAACAGGAAGCCGGCCATGGCGGCGATGTCCGGTCCGGCCACCTCGGCGAGCAGGTCGACCATGTCCGCCTGCCGGGTCCGTCCTCGGCGCGCCGCGTCGCGCACCGCCGCGCACTTGACCATCCAGGCCCGGTCGTCGATACCCGTCCCGCGACCGACCACCGTCGCGACCTCGGCGTCGGTGAGGACGGTGACCAGTGTCGCCGACGGCGTGGTGTTGCCGATGCCCATGTCCCCGGCGATCAGCAGGTCGGCGCCGGCGTCGACCTCCTCGTCCGCGATCGCGATCCCGGCACGGACGGCCTGCTCGGACTCCTCCCGCGACATCGCCGGGCCGACCGCGATGTCGCCGGTCCCGCGCCGCACCTTGTACGCACCCACCCCCGGCAGGTCGGACAGGTCGGCGTCCACGGACAGGTCCAGGACGCGCACGGAAGCGCCGGTCAGCCTGGCGAGCACGTTCACCGCGGCACCGCCCGCGACGAAGTTGCGCACCATCTGCGCAGTGACCTCGGGCGGGTAGGCCGAGACGCCGGACGCAGCCACCCCGTGGTCGCCGGCGAAGATGACCACCCGCGGGCGCTCGATCGGTCGCGGCGGGCACACGCCCTGCACGGCGGACAGCCAGACGGACAGCTCCTCGAGCCGCCCGAGCGCGCCGGTCGGCTTGGTCAGCCGCAGCTGCCTGGCCAGCGCCTGCGCGCGCACCTGGTCGTCGGGGATCGCCATCGACCGGCTGATGCGGTCGAGCACGGCGGTCAGGCTGGGCGGCTCGAGCCCGTCGGTTTCGCTGCCGGTCAGGTCGCTCACGCATGCTCCTTCGGAGAGTGGTCCCGGTCGCCCGGGCGGGCTGGTCGCAGGTCGAGCGGCACGCCGGCGACGACCAGCGTGACGACGTCGCAGACCGCGGCGATCCGGGCGTTGAGCCGGCCCAGCTCGTCGCGGAAGCGGCGGCCGGAGACGGTGCCGGGCACGACCCCGGAGCCGACCTCGTTGCTGACGACGACGACCGTGGCCGTCGACGCCGCGAGGCTCTCGACGAGCCGGTCGGTGCGCCGCGCCACCTCGACGGCCGCGGCATCGGACGCCGCGGCGGGCGCAGCGTCCTCGGCCGCCCACATGCCGGCCTCGTCCATGACGCCGGCCAGCCACAACGACACGCAGTCCACCAGGACCGAGTCCGTGGCCGTCGCGCCGTCGAGCACCGCGGCCACGTCGAGCGTCTCGAGGGTCCGCCACCCAGCCGGCCTCCGGGCGCGGTGGGCGCCCACCCGGCGCGCCCACTCGCCGTCGTCGGGTCGGGTGCCGCCGGTCGCGACGTACGTCGCGTCACCGTGGCCGGCCAGCAGCGACTCGGCGTGCACGGACTTCCCGGAGCGCGCGCCGCCGAGCACCAGCGTGCGGGAACCCCGGGCGGGCCGGCCGAGGACCGTGCCGTCCGGCACGACGCGGGCGCCGACGGCGGCCAGCCGGCTGGCCAGCTCGGCCGGGGCGGGGTCGTGATGCCCCAGGTGCACCGCGACGACGTCGGTCGACGCGACGACCGCGCCGGCGGCGCGCAGGTCGGTCACGGCGGTGGCGAAGCCCGCGAGGTCGAGGTGCCGGGTGCCGTGGTCGGCCTTGTCGCCGAACGACTGCTCCAGCAGCACCACGTCGTACGCCCGACCGGCCACCGCGTCAACGGTGGACGCGGGCAGCGGTCCGGTGTCGGTGGCGTACAGCACCGTCCCGCCGTCGGGCGCTGTCACGTCGTACAGGACTCCGGGACCGGCCTGCTCGTCGCCGTGGTCGGCCTCGAGCACCGCGACGACGTAGCCGCCGAGCTCGAGCCGGTCGCCGGCACGCACCGCCCGCGGACGTACCGGGTCGTCCGGTCCGATCCAGTCGGCGAACACTGCGAGCGCCTCCGGCGGACCGACCAGGTCCAGCGGCTCGGTCCGGCCGGCCCACGCCCGCGCCAGCAGCGCCATCGGACCCGCGTGGTCGGGGTGCGAGTGGGTGAGCAGCAGGTGCCGGACGTCCGCGAGCGAACGCCCGGCCCGGGTGGCCGCGTACGGCACCTCGGGTCCGCAGTCCAGCAGCAGCCGCCCGTCGACCAGCGCGGCGGTCTGCGCCCGGACGTCCCCGGTGGCCAGCGCGTCGGTGCACAGCCGGCACCGGCAGAAGGCGTTCGGCCGCCCGCCCGCACCTGCGGTGCCGAGCACCACGACCTCCATCAGCGCCCCACCGCCGCGGACCCCGGCTCGAAACCCGCCGGGACGTCGAAGGCGGCCCGCCTCGTGGCCCGGCGCAGGGCGCGCAGCACCGGCCCGCCGAAGGCGAGCACGAGGGCGGCGTTCCCGACGCCCCGGATCAGGTCCCAGCCCAGCGACGTCGCCACCGAGTACGCCAGGAACCGGCCGAGGTTCTCCGCCAGCGGTGCGCCCGGCACGAACGACAGCGACGACGACGTCCCGGTCTGGAACGGCCAGAACCACAGGTTCATCAGGAACCCGAACGCGACGCCGCTGACGGCCCCGTACCCGGCCAGCAGCAGCAGCTCGCGGCGTCCGCGCGCCGGCGGCAGCAGGCCGCTGAAGAACCCGGTCCAGGCGGCCGCGAGCATCTGGAACGGCAGCCAGGGGCCGACCCCTCCGGTCAGCAGGGCGGAGCTGAACATCGTGGTGGCACCGAGCACGAAGCCGAACCCGGGACCGAGCGCGCGCCCGCCCAGGATCAGCACCACGAACATCGGGTTGAAGCCGGTCACGCCGGCGCCGAAGGGACGCAGCGCGGTGCCCAGCGCGGCGAGCACGCCCAGCATCGCGACGGCCTTCGCGTCCACCCCGCCGGAGGACAACTCGGCCAGCAGCACCAGGATCAGCAGCGGCAGCAGCGCGGCGAACAGCCAGGGCGCGTCCGCGTCGTGCCCGATGCCGGCCCCGGGGTGAGCGAGCAGCGGCCACCCGAACGCGGCGACCCCGACCAGCGAGACCAGCGCGAGCGCGAGCGCCGGACGCACGCCGACGCGCAGGGCGTGCGGGCGGCCTGAGGAAGGTCGCGGCCCGCCATCGTCCGGGCGGTCGGTGGCACGCGGGACGGTGGTCGTCATACGGCGGCTCGCAGTGCCTCGGCGACCTCGGCGACGGTCAGCCACGGCCCGGGCGCCAGCACTTTCGCCACCTGCGGTGAGAACGCCGGGGAGCCGACGACGACCTCGGCGGTGGGCCCGTCCGCGACCACCTCGCCGTCGGCGACCACGACGGTGCGGTCGGCGACCTCGGCGGCCAGCTCGACGTCGTGGGTGGCGAGCACGACCGCGTGCCCGCCGGCGGCCAGCTCGCGCAGGGTCTGGACCAGCCGCGCCTTGGCCTCGTAGTCCAGCCCTCGGGTCGGTTCGTCGAGCAGCACCAGGGGCGGCGAGGCGACCAGCACGACGGCCAGGGCGAGCGCGAGCCGCTGCCCCTCGGACAGGTCGCGCGGGTGCAGCTGCGGGTCGACACCCGGGCTCAGCCGCCCGAACAGCGCGAGCGTCGAGCCGGCGGCCGTACCGGCGTCGCGGTCCGCGCCGGCGCACTCGGAGACGACGCTCTCGGCGTACAGCAGGTCGCCGGCGTCCTGCGGGACCAGCCCGACCCGGCGCAGCAGCTGGGGTCCGGTCAGTCCGACCGGGTCGGCGGCCTGCGCGCCCGCCCCCAGCCGCACCCGGCCGGCCATCGGGGTCGCGGTGCCGACCAGCGCGGACAGGAGCGTCGTCTTGCCGGCGCCGTTGCGGCCCATCAGCGCGACCACCTGACCGGCGGCCAGCGCGAGCGACAGACCGTGCAGCGCCACCACGGCGTCGTACCTGACGGTCACGTCCTCGAGCGCTGCGACCGTCGCGCCGGCAGGCACGTCGGGACGAGCCGGGTGGCGCCCGTCCAGGCGCGCCCGCAGCGGGCCGGCCGCCCGGCGGGCGTCGCGCACCGACAGCGGCAGCGGGTCCCAGCCGGCGACCCGGCCCAGGTGCACCACCGGCGGCGCCACCGACGAGCCGGCCATCACCTCGGCCGGCGTCCCGACCTCGGGGGGCGTCGCCGCGCCGGTCAGCCGCACCACCCGGTCGGCGTACTGGACGACGCGCTCGAGCCGGTGCTCGGCCAGCAGCACGGTCAGGCCGAGGTCGTGCACGAGCCGCTGGAGCGCCGCGAGCACCTCCTCGGCGGCACCGGGGTCCAGTGCCGACGTCGGCTCGTCCAGCACCAGCACCTGGGGGTGCGCGGTGAGCACCGAGCCGATCGCGACCCGCTGCCGCTGCCCGCCGGACAACGTCCGCAGCGGCCGTTCCCGCAGCTCCGCCAGGCCGAGCAGGTCGAGCGTCTCCTCGACGCGGCGGCGCATCACGGCGGGCGGCAGGCCCAGCGACTCCATCGCGTACGCCAGCTCCTCCTCGACCACGTCGGTGACGAAGCCGGCCGTCGGGTCCTGGTCCAGGAACCCGACTACGTCGGCCAGCTCGCGCGGCGGGTGGTCGCGGGTGTCCCGTCCGGCGACCAGGACGCGACCGGTGAGGGTGCCGCCGGAGAAGTGCGGCACCAGCCCGTTGACCGTGCGCAGAAGGGTCGACTTGCCGGACCCGGTGCTGCCGACGACCAGGCACAGCTCGCCCTCGGGCACGACCAGGTCGACGCCCTGCAGCGCCGGGTGGTCGGCTCGGTCGTAGGTGACGGAGACGTCCTCGAACCGGATCACCTCCGGTCACCGCCCGCCGGGACGAGGACGGCGCCCGGGTCGTGGTGCGGTCCCGGGAGGGACGGGCCGCGGGGCCGGGGAGAGACCCACGCGGGCAGGATGCCGACCAGGATGCCCGCGGCCGGAAGCAGCGGGAGCGTCGGCCATGCCGGCGGCGCGTACTGCCCGACCAGGCCCGCGACCCCGGCTGCCGCGGCGGCGACGAGCGTGCCCGCCGCCACGACCCCGCAGCCCGCGACCAGCCACTCCGGCAGCGCCCACGGGTCCGGACGGTAGCGGCTGCGCCGGACCCGCCGTCCGGCGACCACGAACCCGGCGCCGGCCAGCACCAGGCCGGCCAGCAGCAGCGGCACCCCGAGCACCGGAAGGCCGGCCACCTCCGGCGAGCCACCTTCGAGCAGCCCGAACACGCCCGCGCAGACCCCCACGAGCCCGGCCAGGACCAGGGCCGAGGTCAGTCGGCGCGCACCCGCGCCGACGCCGGCGGTGCGGCCGTAGCCACGCGAGTCCATCGCCGCGGCCAGCGTCAGCGAGCGGTCGAGCGCGCCTTCCAGGACCGGGACAGCCACCCCGCGCAGGCCGCGGATCCCTCGGTCCGGGCGGCCGCGCAGCCGGTGCGCCACCTTCACGCGGGTGACGTCCTCGACCATCTGCGGCGCCAGCGTCATCGCGACCACCACCGCCACCCCGACCTCGTACAGCGCGGCGGGCACGCACCGCAGCAGCCGGGACGGGTTGGCCAGGGAGTTGGCCGCGCCCACGCAGATCAGCAGGGTGGCCAGCCGAAGCCCGTCGTACAGCGCGCCGAGCAGGTCCTGGACGGTGAGGTCGCCGCCGATCTGGACGCCGCCGGCCCAGCCCGGCACCGGCAGCTCGGGGACGTGCAGGATCACCGTCCCGGTGCCGGTCGCGCCGAACACCACCTGGAAGGCGAGCCGCAGGGCGATCACGACCAGGCCCAGCCGCAGGAACGCTCCGTAGGAGCGGGCCCACGGCGCCGCGGTCCGGCGGGCCGCCACGACGTACGCGGTCACGGCGACGATCAGCAGCAGCAGCAACGGGTTCGTGGTGCGGCTGGCCGCGGTGGCCAGCCCGAGCGCCCACAGCCACCAGGCCCCGGGGTGCAGCGGCCGGGGCAGGAACGCGGTGCGCAGGCTCACGGCGCGCCGCGGCCGCGGGTCCCGCGCAGCGCCCGAACGGCTGCGGCCCCACCGACGGCCAGGACGAGCGCAACGCCGGCCAACGCTCCGACAGGGGGGCCGCCGCTCGCCCCGCCGCGGTCAGGCACTCCGCCGGCGCCGACGGCGACCGGCTGCGGGTCGCCCGACGACGATCCGACGGCCGTGCCGGTACCACCCGGCTCCGCGCGGCCGGGACCCGGGCTCGGCGTCGTCGAGCCGCCCACGGCCGCCGCGCCGCTGTGCGGCGGGGTCGAGCCGCCCGTCGACGGACGACTCCCGGTCGCGGTGGGAGCCGGCGTGTGCGAGGTCGCCTTCGGCGTCGGTCGCGGGGTCGGCTTCGGCGAGGGCGGTTGGACGATGACGCCGCACTCACCGGACGGGTAGCCGTCGATGCCGCACACGAGACCGCTGTCGCTGCGGACCGACGCGTACTGCTGGAGCACCGCTGCGGAGGCGCCGTTGTCGGCCACCTGCGCGCAGAACGTGTCGACGCCGCGCGGCGGCCTCTGCCCGGGCGGGGCGTCGGCGCTGGTCCCGTAGTCCACGACCAGCCCGACCAGCTTCTGGCCGGACGGCGCGGCCGCGTGGTGCGCGCAGATCGAGGCGTACGAGGCGGTCGCCCGCGGCTGCACCGATCCGGCCGTGCCGCTGACCGCGAACCGCCACCCGTCCACGGATCCCGCCGGCGGCCGGTAGGTCGCCCCGACCGCCGAGAACGCCCAGCCGCCGGTCGAGGTGCCGTGCCAGTAGGACCAGTACCGGTACGCGGACGCCGAGGCCGGCGAGGCTCCGAGGACGACCGGCGCGAGCGCCGCCGAGGTCGCGACGACAAGCGCCGCGACCCGGGCGGACAGCCGGTGCCTCGTCATGCCTGCCGCGACCCCCGCCGGCCGTACCTGACCAGGGCCGCACCGCAGAGCAGGAGCAGCGACCCGACGAGTCCGGCGACGGCAGGCCTCGCGTCGACACCGGTGTCCGGCAGCGTGCTCCCGGGGTCGGTCCCGCCGCCCGGCGCCGGCGCGACCGTGGGCGTGGGCGACGGGCTCGGGGACGTGGTCGGCGCGGCCAACGTCACGGTCGCCGCCAGCCGGGTGGTCAGGTCGCTGCCGCCGAACGCCGTCGGGTCCTGCCCGCCCGCGGTCGCCGCCAGGATCAGCAGGGCCAGCGCGCCCGGCTGGTCGGCCCCGGACTTCACGACGAACGCGTCCACCTGACCGGCCAGGGCGGTCAGTGCGCCGGCGACCTGGCTGGACCCGTGCTTGGTCGCGACCAGCGCGACCACCGCGTTGGCGGTGCTGCCGAAGTCGGTCTGCCCGGGGTTGAACGGATCGGGGATGACATGACCGTTCGCACCGAGCTCACGGACCAGGTAGCCCGCGGCAGCGTCGGCTGCCTCGGCCGGCGCGAGGCCGACCGTCGACAGCACGTGCACCGGGCGTGCGGCCTTCGTGGCGACGGCCGGTTTCGTGGCGACAACCGGCTGCGTGGCCGGAGCCGCCGGCGCCGCCGGAGCGGTCTCGAGCCGCAGGAGCGGCTGGCGCCGTCGGTGCGGGCACGACCGGCTGGGGTGCCGGGACGACAGCGACCTTCTTCGCCGGAGCCGCGGCCGGGCAGGTCAGGACCGGTGCGTCGTCGGCACCGGGCTGTGCGGCGACCGGCAGGAACCCGCCGCCGACGGCCAGCGTCGCCTGCACCGTCGCGTAGTCGTTCGGAGAGCCGAAGAACGTGAACGCCCCGCGGTCGCCGACCGCGCCCTCGCAGCCGACCTGGAGTCCTTGCAGGGCGTCGTACGGGGTCGACCCGGCCGGCCCGCCCCCGTGTGGCGCGCTACGTCCGAGAGCGAGGAAGGCGGACAGCCCGAGGGCCGTCGAGTTCGCGTCCGGGTCGTTGCCCGCCGCGCCGTCCGGGTAGTAGGCCCAGCCGCCGTCATCGCTCTGCTTCCCCGCCAGCCAGTCGACCGCCTTGCCGGCCTGGGTCGCGTGGCCGAGCGCGTGCAGCGCCTGGGCGGCGATCCCGGTCGAGTTGGTGTCCTCGCCGCTGAACGAGGCCGAGTTCGGGGCCTGGCAGGCCGCCGCGTGCGAGGCGCGGAACGCCTCGAACCCGCCGTCCGCGCACTGCTGGGCGAGCAGCCAGGCGACCGCCGCCGGCGCCGGTGTCCGGCCGGCCGCGACCGTCGCCAGCAGGGCGAGCGACTGGCGGTAGACGCCGTCGAAGGACGGGTCCTGGCTGCCGAACAGCCCGACCTTCGCGGGGTCGGTCGTCGTGGGCGGAGCGCTCGACGCCGTCCGGCCGGACGCGCCGGCTGGGCCGGCGAGCGGCAGGACGAGCGCGAGTCCGGCGGCGACGAGGGGCAGGCCGAGGCGCGGGACGCGGCGGCGGTGGGCCGGTGGACGGTTCGCGGTGCTGGTCACGTGAGGTGTCCTTAGGGTGAGCGATCCGTTGACGGACGCCCGCGCACCCCCGGATGACGACGACGCCCCCGTCACCTGAACGGTGACGAGGGGCGCGGGCGCGGGTCCGGTGGGACCCGGGCTCCGCCCCGCAGACCTCGGCGGAAACGTGGAGCCGCTCGCCTCGGGGCAGGTATCCCGGCTCGCCGCCCGCACCCCGGCTCGGGGGGCGTGCGGCCTACGGTTGCGGGTCAGCGCCGGAGTTCGACCGGCTTCCCCTGTCCGAGGCGTGTGGAGTTGTGCTCGGACGCTCCCACGCCGTGACCGCCCGCGTCAAAGTCCCGCCGCAGGTCCGCGGATAGGGTGCCGGGCATGGGTTGGACCTGGCGGTACGCGGACGCCTCCGGGGACGTGGTGGACGCCGACGAGCTGCCGCGGACCTCGTTCCCGACGCAGGCCGACGCCGAGTCGTGGATCGGGGAGTCCTGGGAGGAGCTGGTCGCCGGCGGGGTCGTCAGCGTCGTGCTGCTCGAGGACGGCGCCGAGGTCTACGGCCCGATGAGCCTGCTCCCGCCGGACTGACGCTGATCGGTGCTGCCAAGTCCGGCTCGGTCCGGGTCAGTCCTCGGGGCGGCTGGGCGGGCTGACCGTCTCGGCCGGGTCCCAGGTCACGACGCCGTCCAGCGCGGCGTCGATCGCGGCCATGCTGTCCGCGTCCAGCCGCACGCCGGCCGCCTCCGCGTTCTCGTGCACCTGCTCGGGCCGGCTGGCGCCGATGATCGCCGCCGCCACGTTGTCGTTCTGCAGCACCCACGCGACGGCGAGCTGCGCCATGGTGAGGCCGACCCGGTCGGCGATCGGTCGCAGGCGCTGCACCCGCTCGAGGACGTCGTCGGACATCCAGTCCTTCACGTCGTCCGCGCCGCCGTTCTGGTCGGTCGCCCGCGAGCCGGCCGGCGGCGGCTGACCCGGCAGGTACTTGCCCGACAGCACGCCCTGCGCGATCGGCGACCACACGATCTGCGACAGGCCCTCCTGCACGCAGGCCGGCACGACTTCGGCCTCGATCACCCGCCACAGCATCGAGTACTGGGGCTGGCTCGACACGAAGGGGATGCGCAGCTCGCGGGCGAGAGCGGCGCCGGCGTGGATCTGCGCGGCCGTCCACTCCGAGACCCCGACGTACAGCACCTTCCCGGCCCGGACCAGGTCGGCGAACGCGGTCATGGTCTCTTCGAGCGGCGTCTCGTAGTCGTACCGGTGCGCCTGGTACAGGTCGACATAGTCGGTCCCGAGCCGGCGCAGCGACGCGTCGATCGACTCCCTCACGTGCTTGCGGGACAGGCCGCGGTCGTTCCCGCCCGGCCCGGTGGGCCAGTACACCTTGGTGAGGATCTCCAGGCCCTCGCGGCGCTGCCCGGCCAGCGCGCGTCCGAGCACCGACTCGGCCCGCCCGGCGGCGTACACGTCGGCCGTGTCGAACGTGGTGATGCCGGCGTCCAGGGCGGCGTGCACGCAGGCCTTCGCCTGGTCCTCCTCGACCTGGGAGCCGTGCGTGATCCAGTTCCCGTACGCGATCTCGCTGATCAGCAGTCCGCTGGTGCCGAGGTAGCGGAACTCCATCAGATCTCGTCTCCAGGCTTGAGCCGGGGCTTCGGCAGGCGCCACCGGCGCAGCTGCAGGGACCGCATCGAGGCGTAGAAGCCCGCGCCGCGCACGTCCTCGTCCGGGAACCGCCGCGCGGCCTCGCTCTTCACGCGCCGCCCCAGCATCGCGGTGCCGCCGATCATCATGAGCATGTACAGGTACGTCGCGATCACGACGTAGGCGCGCACGGTCACGTTCCCGATCGAGTTCGCGCCGAGGGTGAGCGGGATGAACAGCACCATCGACGGCAGCATCAGCTCGCCGAGGGTGCGCCGCGAGTCGACGTAGTCCCGCGCGTAGCGACGCACCGGACCACGGTCGCGCGCCGGCAGCGCTCGCTCGTCGCCGCTGATCAGCGCCTGGCGGGTCTGCAGCCGCTGCTCGCGGGTGGTCTGCCGGTCGGCTTTGGCCGCGTCGCGACGGCTCAGCGGCGGCTTGGCCCGGGCCTTGCGGGCCGCCTCGGCCTCCTTGCGGCTGGGCGTCGGGCGCCCCTTGCCGAGCTGGACCGAGCCGGCCTCGTCGGCCGCGACGGACTGCTCGCTGCCGGAACCGGCGGGCTTGCTGTCACGGCGGAAGAGCACGCTGCAGAGTATCCCGACCGCCGAGCTGTCGCCGGGCGCGGGGAGCGGGCTTACGCTCGGGGGCATGGCTGGCTTGTGGAAGCGGATGACCTCGATCTTCAAGGCCAAGGCGTCGTCGGCGCTGGACCGGGCCGAGGACCCCAGACAGACCCTGGACTACAGCTACCAGAAGCAGCTCGAGCTGCTGCAGCAGGTGCGCAGGGGCGTGGCCGACGTCGCGACCTCGCGGAAGCGGCTGGAGCTGCAGCTGCAGGCGGTCGGGCAGCAGATCGACAAGCTGGAGGGACAGGGCCGGGCCGCGCTCGCCCAGGGCCGTGAGGACCTCGCCCGCGAGGCTCTCACCCGCCGGTCGGCGCTCCAGCAGCAGACGACTGACCTGCAGGGTCAGCTGGCCCAGCTCCAGGCCGACGAGGACCGGCTGGTCGCGGCCCAGCAGCGGCTCGCCACCAAGGTCGAGTCGTTCCGGACCCAGAAGGAGACCTTGAAAGCCTCGTACACAGCGGCCGAGGCGCAGACCAAGATCAACGAGGCGTTCACCGGGCTGTCGGACGAGTTCTCCGACGTCGGGCTGGCGGTCCAGCGGGCCGAGGACAAGACCGCGCAGATGCAGGCTCGGGCCGGCGCGCTCGACGAGCTGATCGCGTCCGGCTCGCTCGCCGACTCGTCCGGCGCGAGCAAGGACGACCTGACTGTGGAGCTCGAGCGGATGTCCAGCCAGACCGATGTCGAGCGCGAGCTGGCCCGACTCAAGTCCGAGCTCGCCCCAGGGCCGGCCACACCGCAGATCGCGCCCACCCCGGAGCCCCCCACCTGATCGCCGCCCACGACGGGATGGAGGGGGTCAGGGCTGGCCGGGGGTGGACAGGTCGGCGCGGGCGCGAACATTCGTGGCGGCTGCACCTGCGCTGGCGACCACGACGACGACGATCCCCGCCCACTGCCGGCCGAGCAGCTGCTCGTGCAGGAGGACGGCCCCGGCCAGCGCGGCGATGGCGGGCTCCACGCTCATGAGGATGCCGAACACGCCGGTCGGTACCCGGCGCAGCGCCTCCATCTCCAGCGACCACGGCACCGCGGACGACAGCAGCGCGACGCCGCTGGCGGCAGCCAGCGCGGCCCAGGTGAGGTGCCCGGCGGCCGAGGCGATGCCGAGCGGCGTGGTGACCAGCGCGGCCACCACCAGGGCTGCTGCCAGTCCCGAGCCGCCGGGCAGGAGCTCGCCGACCCTGGCCGACAGGACGATGTAGCCGGCCCAGAACGCACCGGCCGTGGCGGCGAGCAGCACTCCGACCAGGTCCAGCCGGCCCCCCGACGAGGTCCTGACCAGCAGCAGGATGCCGGCGAGGGCGAGCAGCACCCAGAAACCGTCGGCAAGACGGCGTGACGAGAACGCGGCGAGCGTGAGCGGACCGATGAACTCGACGGTCACCGCGATCCCCAACGGCACCCGGTCCAGGGCGAGGTAGAAGGTCGTGTTCATCGCGGCGATCACCAGGCCGAAGGCGGCCACCGACAGCAACGTGCGGCGGCTCCACCGCAGACCGTGCCGCCACGGCCACGGCCGCCACGCGACGAGCAGGATCACCGCCGCGATCGACAGCCGCAGCCAGGTGACCCCGGAGGCGCCGAGCTGCGAGAACAGGTTCTTCGCCACGGCGGCGCCCACCTGGACGCTGGTGACGGCGACCAGGACCAGGCCGGCCCCGGAGACGACCTGGGTACGCGCGTCGCTCGTCGGGGCGGCCGAGGTCACGCCGGGAGCGCGAGCATGCGGTCCAGCCCGACGCGGGCCCAGTGCGCCACCTCGTGGTCGACCTCGATGCGGTTGACGACGCGTCCCTCGACGAGGTTCTCCAGCGCCCAGACCAGGTGCGGCAGGTCGATGCGGTTCATCGTGGAGCAGAAGCACACGGTTCGGTCGAGGTAGACGATCTGCTGTTCCGGGTGCCGCAGGGCCAGTCGCCGTACCAGGTTCATCTCGGTGCCGACGGCCCACGCGCTCCCGGCCGGCGCCGCGTCGATCGTCCTGATGATGAACTCGGTCGAGCCGACCAGGTCGGCGGCGGTGACGACGTCGTGCCGGCACTCGGGGTGGACGAGGACGCGGACGCTCCGGGACCCGCTCGCGCACCTCCCGAACCGAGTCGACGGTGAAGCGGCCGTGCACCGAGCAGTGCCCGCGCCACAGCACCATGCGCGCCGCCGCGAGCTGGTCGGGCCGGACCCCGCCGCCCGGTTTGTGCGGGTCGAACACCACGCAGTCGTCCAGCGACAGCCCGAGCTCGCGGACCGCGGTGTTGCGGCCGAGGTGCTGGTCGGGCAGGAACAGCACGCGCTCGCCCTGGTCGAACGCCCAGCGCAGGGCTCGCTCGGCGTTGGACGAGGTGCAGACGGTCCCGCCGTGCCGGCCGGTGAAACCTTTGATCGCCGCAGTCGAGTTCATGTACGTCACCGGGACCGTGCCGTCGGCGGCGCCGGCGTCGGCGAGCACGTCCCAGCGCGTCCTCGACCTGGCCGATCGCGGCCATGTCGGCCATCGAGCAGCCCGCGGCCAGGTCCGGTAGCACGACCTGCTGGGCCGTGGAGGTGAGGATGTCGGCGCTCTCGGCCATGAAGTGCACACCGCAGAACACGATGTACGGCGGCGTCCGGTCGCGCGGCCGCGTCCCGGGCGAGCTTGAACGAGTCACCGGTGACGTCGGCGAACGCGATGACCTCGTCGCGCTGGTAGTGGTGCCCCAGGACGAACACCGAGTCGCCGAGCGCGGCCTTGGCGGCGGCGGCGCGCCCCACGAGGTCGGGGTCGGACGGGGCCGGCAGGTCGCCGGGGCACTCGACGCCGCGCTCGGAGTCCGGGTCGGCGCCGCGACCGAGCAGCAGCAGCGCCAGCGGCGTGGGCGTCACGCCCTCGGGCAGACCCAGGTCGAGGTCGACCGTCCCGGTCACCGTCGCCACCTCCGTACGCGAGATCGGCTGGGTACACGAAGTCCTGTCCCTGCATCGTACGGTGGCGCGGTGAACGTGCTGGTGGCGCCCGACTCGTTCACCGGCACCCTCACCGCGGTGCAGGCGGCCCGGGCGATGGCCGCCGGCTGGCGGCGGCGCGACCCGGGCGCCGTTCTCGAGCTGGCCCCCATGTCCGACGGCGGCCCCGGTTTCGTCGAGGTCCTCCACGCCTCGCTCTCCGGCGAGCTGCATGCCGTGCCCACCACGGGGCCGCTGGGCGACCCGGTCCGCGCGCAGGTGCTGCGCACGCCGGACGGGACCATCTACGTGGAGGCCGCGCAGGTCTGCGGGCTCGATCTGGTCGCCGTGGACCGGCGACGCCCGCTCGATGCGACCACCACCGGCGTGGGCGAAGTCCTGCGGGCCGTGCTGGAGCTGTCCCCGAGCCGGGTCGTGGTCGGCGTCGGCGGGACGGCGAGCACCGACGGGGGGCGCGGCGCCGTGCAGGCGATGGGAGGGCCCGACGGATGGCCGCGCGACGTCCCGCTGGTGGTCGCCACCGACGTGGACGCGCCGCTGACAGGGTCGAACGGGGCAGCGGCCGTGTTCGGCCCGCAGAAGGGCGCGACCGAGGCCGACGTCCGGGTGCTGGCCGAGCGGCTGCGGTCCTGGGCCGAGCAGACCGGGGGAGACCCGCAGGCCGCCGGGGCGGGTGCCGGCGGCGGGCTCGGGTACGGCCTCATGCTGCTCGGCGGCGTCCGGGTGAGCGGGGTGCAGACCGTGCTGGAGGCGGTCGACCTGCCGGCCCGGGCGGCGTCCGCCGACCTGCTGCTGACCGGGGAGGGAACCTTCGACGCCACCAGCCTGCAGGGCAAGGTGCCCAAGGGGGTGGCCTGGGTGGCGCAGCGGGCCGGGTGCCCGTGCGTGGTGCTGGCGGGCCGGGTGATGGTGGGACGGCGGGAGTTCGCGGCCGCCGGGGTGGACGCCGCGTACGCGGTCGAGGAGAGCGCCGGCTCGCTGGCGGCGGCCCGGCGAGACCCGGCGGCCCGGCTGGAGGACCTGGCCGAGCGGGTGGCCAGGACATGGACCCCGCCGGCGGCCTGAGACCCGGACGCCCGCGCGTGTGTCACGATGGACCGGCAGGACTCAGCAGGACCCAGCGGCCCGCCCGGGAACAGCCCGCACGGCCGGGTGGTTCACGCTGACACGACTGCTGTGCCGCCCAGCCGGAGCCGAACGACCAGGAAGGTTCGACCATGACGATCCAGGACGAGACCGTCACCGACGGGATCCTCCTCACCGAGACCGCCGCCGGGAAGGTCAAGGCCCTGCTCGAGCAGGAGGGTCGCGACGACCTGTCGCTACGCGTCGCGGTCCAGCCGGGCGGCTGCTCGGGCCTTCGCTACCAGCTGTTCTTCGACGAGCGGTCCCTCGACGGCGACGTGGTCAAGGACTTCGGCGGCGTCCAGGTCGTCACCGACCGGATGAGCGCGCCGTACCTGTCCGGGGCGACGATCGACTTCGTCGACACGATCGAGAAGCAGGGCTTCACGATCGACAACCCGAACGCTTCCGGCTCGTGCGCCTGCGGAGACTCCTTCCACTGACCGCGCAGCCCACCGAAGGCGCGGCCCACTGACCGCGCATCAGGGGCGTTCCGCGGCACTGCGCATCTGACCGGACACCCACTGTCAGCGAGGCGACCTGCTCAGCAGGCCGCCTCGCTGTTCTCGTGACAGGACCATTTGGGTGGAGACAGACTGACGAGGTCCTGGAGGGGGCACATGATGCGTAGACGCACGTTCGGCACGCTCGCGCTCGCTGCGGCACTCGCCTTCCCGCTGGCGGCGCAGGCCGCCACGTCGGCGAACGCCGCGACGGCCGGCACGGTCTGGACCACCGGATTCGGCGGCAACGGCCAGCTCGGCACCGGCGGTACCACCAACCGCTCGACGTTCGGGCAGGTCACGAGTCCGAACGACATCGTCCAGGTGTCCGGCGGTCGCGAGCACGTGCTCGCGCTCGACTCCACCGGCCAGGTGTGGGCCTGGGGCGACAACCCCAGGGGCCAGGTCGGCAACGGCACCAAGGTCGACGCGCCCAGCCCGGTGCAGGTCCCCGGGCTGACGAACGCGATCGCCGTCGCGGCTGGTCACTACCACTCGCTCGCCCTGATGGCCGACGGGACCGTTCGGGCGTGGGGCATGAACGCGGTGGGCCAGCTCGGCGACGGCACCACGAAGCCGCGCACCAGTCCGGTGGCGGTCAAGAACCTGACCGGCGTCGTCCAGATCAGCGGCGGCCGCGACCTGAGCCTCGCGCTCAAGTCGGACGGCACCGTGTGGGCCTGGGGCCTGGACACCGACGGGGAGCTGGGCAATGGCGGTTCCACGAACAGCAGCGTCCCGGTGCGGGTGGGCACGCTCACCGATGTCGTGAACATCGCGGCCGGCCGCGACCATGGGCTCGCGGTCGAGTCCGACGGCTCCGTATGGGCCTGGGGCATGAACGCCTCCGGTCAGGTCGGCGACGGCACCAAGGTGGCCAGGCACTCGCCGGTCCAGGTGCCGGGGATCACTACGGCGACGGATGTCGCAGCCGGTGCGGACTTCTCGGTCGCGCTGCTGTCGGACGGCTCAGTCGAGAACTGGGGCGAGAACGGCCACGGCGAGCTCGGCAACGGGAAGACAACCGACTCGCCGACGCCGGCCGTGGTTGCCGGCCTGCCGGCGGTCCAGCGGATCGACTGCGGCCGCGACCACACGCTCGCGGTCACCACGACCGGGCAGCTGTGGGACTGGGGTTGGGACGACTTCAGCCAGCTCGGCGACGGCGGCACCACGACCAAGAAGGCGCCGCAGCAGGTCGCCGGCATCACGAACGCCATCGAGGCGTCGGGCGGGCGGAACTACTCGGTGCTGCTGCGCGGCTGACGGGCGTCGACGGCTCGGCCACGGGGCCGTGCTGACATAGGGTGGCGTGTCGTGCGCATAGCCGTGACCGGTTCGATCGCGACCGACCACCTCATGACGTTCCCGGGCCGGTTCTCCGACTCGCTGGTCGAGGGCAAGCTGGACAAGGTCTCCCTGTCGTTCCTCGTCGACGAGCTGGAGATCCGCCGCGGCGGCGTGGCGGCGAACATCGCGTTCGGGATGGGCTGTCTGGGCCTGCGCCCGATGCTGGTGGGGTCGGTCGGCGCCGACTTCGCCGACTACCGGTCCTGGCTGGAGCGGCACGGCGTGGACACCGCGTCGGTGCACGTCTCCGACGTGCACCACACGGCGCGGTTCGTGTGCACGACCGACGCCGACCAGAACCAGATCGCGTCGTTCTACCCGGGTGCGATGAGCGAGGCCCGGCACATGGAGCTGCAGCCGGTGGCCGAGCGGGTCGGCGGCCTGGACCTCGTGGTCGTGGGCCCGAACGACCCGGAGGCGATGGTCCGGCACACCGACGAGTGCCGCTACCGCGGCATCCCGTTCGCGGCCGACCCGTCCCAGCAGCTGGCCCGGATGGACGGCGAGGAGATCCGCAGCCTGGTCGACGGCGCGACATACCTGTTCACGAACGAGTACGAGGCCGCGCTCACCGAGCAGAAGACAGGCTGGACCGGCGAGGAGATCCTCGAGCGCGTCGGCACCCGGGTGACCACGCTGGGGGCCAAGGGCGCGCTGGTCGAGGCGCGCGGCGAGCCCGCGGTGTTCGTGCACTGCCCGCAGGAGGAGCGCCGGGTCGACCCGACTGGTGTCGGCGACGCGTTCCGGGCCGGGTTCCTGGCCGCGATCGCATGGGAGCTGTCGCCCGAGCGGGCCTGCCAGGTCGGGTCGATGCTGGCGACGTACGTGATCGAGACGGTCGGCACCCAGGAGTACGAGCTGGGGCAGGCCGCGCTGGTGGACCGGCTCCGGACGGCCTACGGCAAGCACGCGGCCGAGGAGATCGGCACGCACGTCCGCTGCCCACGGCCCTGAGCGACCTTCTCGGGGTCGGTCTCGACCTGCAGCCGGCGACGCTCGTCGCCGCGTACCGGACCGGGCTGTTCCCGATGCGGCTGAACGGCCGCCGCGGGCGGCTCGGCTGGTGGTCGCCAGACCCCCGTGGCGTGCTGCCGCTGGACGGGCTTCGGGTCACCCGTTCGCTGCGCCAGTCCGCGCGGCGGTACACGGTCACGGTCGACACCGACTTCGCCGCCGTGCTGGCCGGGTGCGCCGACCGGCGCCGGCCGGGCGGCTGGATCGGCGCCGACATCCGAGCGGCGTACACCGAGCTGGCCCGGGTCGGCGTCGTGCACTCGGTCGAAGCCAGGGACCGGGTCGACGGGCGGTTGCTCGGCGGCCTGTACGGGGTCTGCCTGGGCGGGCTCTTCGCCGGCGAGTCGATGTTCCACGTCGAGCCGGACGGGCGGGACGCGTCGAAGGTGGCGCTGGCCGGGCTGGTCGGGATCCTCGCCGGCGACGGGGTCCCCGGGCGGTTGCTGGACGTGCAGTGGTGCACGCCGCACCTGGCGTCGCTGGGCGCCGTCGAGATGCCCCGCGAGCAGTACCTGGAGCGGCTGGCG
Organism: uncultured Actinomycetota bacterium; assembly: GCA_963711005.1. Taxonomy (GTDB): domain Bacteria; phylum Actinomycetota; class Actinomycetes; order Prado026; family Prado026; genus CAVQCJ01. The sequence continues at coordinate 91,074 of CAVQCJ010000006.1, forward strand.
TCGGCGCTGCGGCTGCCGCCCCCGCCGCAGTTCGCTCAGGCGCCGTCCGGGACGGAGCCGATCCGGAGCACGTAGGTCGTGATCCCGGTGGCCGGGACCACGGTGCCCTCCTGCTCCGCGCCGACGTACGTGTGCCCGCGCATCCGGCACCAGGCGGGGACGTCGGTGGCCGCGGCCGGGTCGTCGGAGAGCAGGTGGACGACGGCGCCGCGCGCGACCTCGGCGGCGGCCAGCCGGCGGGCCAGCTCGAGCACGGGCATCGGGCAGCGCAGGCCGACTGCGTCGACGACGAGCGCCGCCGGTCCCGTCGTCACAGCCCACCCGCCCCGAACGACGAGCGCACCCGGTCGACGGCGTCGGGCAGCACCTCCAGGAACCGATGGACGTCCGCCTCGGCCACGCCGCGGGGGAGCGAGACCCGCAGGTTCCCCTGGGTGAGAGCACCCATCGCCACCAGGACGTGGCTGGGCTCCAGGCTGGAGGCGCTGCACGCCGAGCCCGAGGTGACCGCGAACCCGGCCCGGTCCAGCTCAGCCAGCAGCGCCTCGCCGTGGACGTACAGGAAGCTGAACGTCACCAGGTGCGGCAGGCGGCGGTCCGCGTCGCCGAGCACCACGGCGTCCGGCACCCGGCGCGGGACGTCGGCCCGGAGCCGGCCGACCAGCCCGCGCAGCCGCGCGTCCTCGGCCGCCGACCGCGCGGTCACCGCCTCGAGGGCGGCGGCGGCGGCCACCGCGCCGGCGACGTGCTCGAACCCGGGCACCCTCGGGTCGGTGCTTCGATCGTCCGGCGGCGACGGCGAGCGCCAGCGCACCCCGGTCCGGACCGCGAGCACGCCGACGCCGGCCGGACCGCCCCACTTGTGCGCGCTCGCCGTGAGCAGGTCCCACCCGACGGGCGCCGGTCCGTGCCCGACGCTTGCGGCCGCGTCGACGAGCAGCGGCACCCCAGCGGCCGCGCACGCCTGCGCCGCCTCGGCCACCGGCTGCTCGGTACCCACCTCCTGGTTGGCCGTCTGCAGGCAGGCCAGCGCGACCCCCGGCCCGCCCACCGCGGAGCTGAACGCGGCGGTGTCGACCCGCCCCTCGGCGTCCACCCCGACCAGCGTCACGTCCGCCTCGGTGCACCCGGCCCGGACGGCGTGCAGGACGGCCGAGTGCTCGACCGCGGAGGCCACCCGCCGGGTCCCGGTCCGGACCCGGCCCAGGGCGAGCCCGGCCACCCCGAGGTGCACGGCCTGGGTCCCCGACGCGGTGAACGAGACCTCGTCGGGCCGGCAGCCGAGCGCGGCGGCGACCGACTCCCGGGCCGTGTCGAGCAGCAGCCGGGAGCGCCGCCCGGCCGCGTAGGGACGGGCCGGGTCGGCCCAGGCGGCGGCGTCGGCGGCCGCCAGCGCCAGCCGCGCGGCCGGGTGCAGCGGCTCGCCGGACGCGGCGTCCAGGTACCCCGGCGGAGGGGTCGGTCCCGGCGGCCCGGCGGGTCCGGGTCCGGGCGTCTCGGGTGGCACGTCATGGACCCTGCCACGGGCCGCGCCGAGGGGGCCACCCAGCCGGGCGGGACCCGGTCCCCTGCGCTAACGTGTGGCGGGTTCGGAGCACTACCCCCAGACGTCCCCGGGTGTCCCCGCTGAGCAGATCCGGAGTGGGCAAGAGGTGAGTCGCAGGACTGCGCGCAGGAGCGCGCTCGCCGGTGCCGGGCTGGCCGCGATGGCGGTCGTCCTCTCCGGCTGCACCCCGGCCGACATCCCGTCGATGCTGGACATGTCCAAGCCGGTCACCAAAGAGGGCGAGCGGATCTACTCGCTCTGGCAGGGGTCCTGGGTGGCGGCGTGGATCGTCGGGGCGATCACCTGGGGCCTGATCCTGTGGGCCGTGGTCGCGTACCGCCGGCGGGTGGCCACCGCGCCCCCGCAGACCCGGTACAACCTGCCGATCGAGGCCATGTACACCGTCCTGCCGCTGATCGTCATCGCCGTGCTCTTCGGCTACACCGCGCGCGACCAGACGCAGATCCTCAAGGTCAGCGCGCACCCGGACAACAACGTCAACGTCGTGGCGTTCCGCTGGAGCTGGACGTTCAACTACCTCGACCAGAACGCCTACGACGTCGGCACCCCGCAGGAGCTGCCCACGCTGTACCTGCCGGTGAACGAGACGGTGAAGTTCACGCTCACCTCGCCGGACGTCATCCACTCGTTCTGGATCCCGTCCTTCCTGTTCAAGATGGACGTGATCCCGGGCAAGGCCAACCAGTTCGAGCTGACTCCCGACCAAGATCGGGACGTACTCGGGCAAGTGCGCGGAGCTGTGCGGTGTCGACCACTCGCGGATGCTGTTCGTCGTGAAGGTGGTCAGCGCCGACGACTTCGCGAAGCACATGGCCGACCTGAAGGCCAGCGGTCAGGTCGGGCTGCTGGAGACCGGCCGGGTCACCGACTCGGTCACGGGTGACACGCAGGGTCGGACCACCATCGGAGGCAGCTCGTGACCGTCGTCGGTGACCCGTCCGTCACGGCCGAGGGCCACGCCCCGGCGGTCGCGGCGCCGGCACGCATGCCGCGGGGCAAGGTCGTCGTCAGCTGGATGACCTCGACCGACCACAAGATCATCGGCTACATGTACATCATCGCCTCGTTCGTCTTCTTCCTGTTCGGCGGCGTGCTGGCGCTGATCATGCGCGCCGAGCTGGCCCGGCCGGGGCTGCAGTTCCTGTCCAACGAGCAGTACAACCAGCTGTTCACCATGCACGGCACGATCATGCTGCTGATGTTCGCGACCCCGCTGTTCATCGGCTTCGGCAACGCGATCATGCCGCTGCAGATCGGCTCGCCGGACGTGGCGTTCCCGCGGCTGAACATGCTCAGCTTCTACCTGTTCCTGTTCGGCAGCCTGACCGTCGTGGCCGGGTTCCTGACGCCCAACGGCGCTGCCGACTTCGGCTGGTTCGCCTACGCGCCGCTCAACGACGTCGTGCACTCGCCGGGGGCCGGCGCGGACATGTGGATCGTGGGGCTGGCGCTGTCCGGCCTGGGCACCATCCTCGGCGGCGTCAACTTCATCACGACGGTGCTGACCATGCGCGCCCCGGGCATGACGATGTTCCGGATGCCGATCTTCACCTGGAACATCTTCGTCACGTCGGTGCTGGTGCTGCTCGCGTTCCCGGTGCTCGCCGCGGCGCTGCTCACGCTCGAGGTCGACCGGGCCTTCGGCGCCCAGGTCTTCGACGCCTCCAACGGCGGCCCGATCATGTGGCAGCACCTGTTCTGGTTCTTCGGTCATCCCGAGGTCTACATCATCGCGCTGCCGTTCTTCGGGATCGTCTCCGAGGTCATCCCGGTGTTCAGCCGCAAGCCGATCTTCGGCTACAAGGGCCTGGTGTTCGCCACCCTCGCGATCGCGGCGCTCTCGGTCGCGGTGTGGGCGCACCACATGTACGTCACCGGCGCGGTGCTGCTGCCGTTCTTCGCCTTCATGACCATGCTCATCGCCGTGCCGACCGGCGTGAAGTTCTTCAACTGGATCGGCACGATGTGGCGAGGATCGGTGTCCCTGGACACACCCATGCTCTGGGTCATCGGGTTCCTGGTCACGTTCCTGTTCGGCGGCCTGACCGGGATCATCCTGTCCTCGCCGCCGCTGGACTTCCCGGTCTCCGACCGCTACTTCGTGGTGGCGCACTTCCACTACGTGGTGTTCGGCACCGTCGTGTTCGCGATGTTCGCCGGCTTCTACTTCTGGTGGCCGAAGTGGACCGGCAAGATGCTCGACGAGCGGCTCGGCAAGCTGCACTTCTGGCTGCTGTTCGTCGGGTTCCACACGACGTTCCTCATCCAGCACTGGCTCGGCGTCGAGGGCATGGCCCGCCGGTACGCCGACTACCTGGCCGGCGACGGCTTCACCACCCAGAACACGATCTCGACGATCGGTGCGTTCATCCTGGGCGCCTCGACGCTGCCGTTCATCTGGAACGTCTACAAGACGGCCAAGCACGCCCCGCGCGTCCAGGTCGACGACCCGTGGGGCTGGGGCCGCTCGATGGAGTGGGCGACCTCCTGCCCGCCGCCGCGGCACAACTTCGTCTCGCTCCCGCGGATCCGCTCGGAGTCGCCCGCGTTCGACCTGCACCACCCCGAGCTGGCGCCCAACCCGGCGCCGCGGCCGGCGGTCCCGGTGGGCGCGGGGGGCGGTGACCACCAGTGAAGACCGAGGGGCGCATCTTCGCCGGGATGGCGATCTTCTTCGTGGTCGTGGCCGCGGTGTACGGCGAGCTGTCCCGCGAGGTCATCGGCACCACGGCCCTGGTGCTCAGCGGCGCCCTGGCCCTGGCGATCGGCTTCTACAGCCTGCGGCTGGCGGCCCGGCTCGGCCCGCGGCCGGAGGACCGCCCCGACGCCGACATCGAGGAGGGCGCCGGGGAGTACGGCTTCTACAGCCCGAACAGCTGGTGGCCGCTGCCGACGGCGCTGTCCGCGGCGATCATGATGCTGGGGTTCGTCTTCGGCTGGTGGCTGACGGTGCTCGGCGCGTTCCTGCTGATCTCCTGCGCGGTCGGGTTCGTCTTCGAGTACTACCGCGGGTACCACGCGGAGGGTTGACCATCCGGACTACCGCTCGCCCTCTGCTCGTCCTGCTGCTGGCCGTCCTCGTCACGGGCTGCTCGGGCGGCGGCGTGCCGCCCCGCCCCGGCAACCCGTCCGGCTCCACGGTCGTCGTGGGCTTCGCGCCGAAGGCCGGGGCCGTCTCGGTACGCCCGGACGCCCTGGTCCGGGTGGCGGCCACGTCCGGACGGCTGACCGCCGTCGACGTGCGCCCGCAGGGCGGCACGGCCGCCGTCCCCGGCGTGCTCAGCGCCGACGGAAGCAGCTGGACCGCGCAGGCGGGCACCCTCCTGGGACTCGCCACCGTGTACGTGGTCGAGGCGCACGCGGTGGACACCGACGGGCGCGGCCGTTCGGTGCGCTCCTCGTTCACGACGCTGCGCCCGAAGGGCGTGCTGAACACCGTGATCACGCCCGGCGACGGCGCGCTCGTCGGCGTCGGGATGCCGCTCATGGTCAAGTTCACCCAGAAGGTGACCGATCGCGCGGCTGTGGAGCGGGCCCTGTCCGTCGAGATGTCGAAGCCGGTCGAGGGCTCCTGGCGGTGGTTCAGCAGCGAGGAGATCCACTTCCGGCCGAAGACCTACTGGCCGCCGGGCGAGCACGTGAGCGTCACGTTCCACCTGGCCGGCGTCGATGCGGGCGGGGGCGTCTGGGGCGACCACGACCGGTCGTTCAGCTTCGACGTAGCCCCCAGCGCGCTGGTCAGCACCGTCGACATCACCGCGCACACGATGACGGTGACGAAGAACGGCTCCGTGCTCAGGGTCATCCCGATCACGACCGGCAAGGACGGCTACCTGACCCGCGGCGGGACCAAGGTCATCATCATGAAGGAACGGACCAGGCTGATGGACTCCACCACGGTGGACATCCCGCCCGGCAGCCCGGACGCCTACCACCTGACGGTCGACTACGCGCTGCGGCTGACGTGGTCGGGCGAGTTCGTGCACGCCGCCCCCTGGTCGGTCGCGCACCAGGGGCACGAGAACGTCAGCCACGGCTGCACCGGGATGAGCACGGCCAACGCCTCCTGGTTCTACTCGATCAGCCACATCGGGGACGTCGTGCGGTACGTGCACTCGACGCGCACGCTCGAGCCGGGCAACGGCTACACCGACTGGAACCTGTCCTGGGCCGCCTGGACGGCGGGCAGCGCCGTCGGCTAGCCCGACCGACCCGGTCCGCCGTGACTAGTGCGGTGTCTCCGAGGACTGCTGCGGGTCCGACGTCCCGCTCTCCAGCTGGCGGGCGTATCCCTCGTTGAGCTCCTGCGCATGGTGCGCGCCGTGCTCGAGCTCCTCGGGGCTGGGCTTGTCGATCTGCTCGCCGAAGTACGCGCGCGACAGGCGGGCGCGGATCCGTTGCAACGGGTTGACCCGCGGGTCGACGCCGTTCTCGTCCGGCTCGGTCTCCAGCTCCAGCGGCTGGTAGCGCTCGCCGGACAGCAGCAGGGCGCGCTCCTCGGGCGACACCGGTGCGTGCACCTCGATGTACTCCCCGGACGGCATCCGCATGATGGTGCCGGTCTCGTACCCGTGCAGGAGCTTGTCGCGGTCCCGGCGTTGCAGCCCCAGGCAGAACCGCTTCGTGATGACGTAGACGATCGGGGGCAGCACGAAGAGCAGGACGCGCAGAGTCCACGTGATCTCGTTGATCGACAGCGAGAAGTGGGTGGCGATGATGTCGTTCCCGCCGGCGATCCAGAGCATCCCGTAGAACGCGATCGCGGTCATCCCGAGCGCCGTGCGGGTGGGGACGTTCCGCGGCCGGTCCAGCACGTTGTGGTCGCGCCGGTCGCCGGTGACCCACTGCTCGATGAACGGGTACAGGCCGAGCGCGGTGAACAGGATGCCCGGCACCACTATGGCCGGGATCAGGATGTTCAGGCTGAGTGTGTGACCCCAGGCTGTGATCTCCCAGTTGGGCATCAGCCGGAGCGTGCCGTCCAGCCATCCCATGTACCAGTCGGGCTGCGACCCGGCGGTGATCTGTGTGGGTGTGTACGGCCCGAACATCCAGACCGGGTTGATCGTCGCGATCGCCCCGAGCAGGACCGAGAGGCCGAAGACGATGAAGAAGAAGCCGCCGGCCTTCGCCGTGTAGATCGGGAACAGCCGGTAGCCGACCACGTTGTGCTCGGTCCGACCCATGCCGGGGTACTGGGTGTGCTTCTGGTACCAGATCATCATCAGGTGCGCGGTGATCAGCGCGAGGATGATGCCGGGGATCAGCAGCACGTGCACGATGTACAGCCGGGGGATGAAGGCGTCGCCGGGGAACTCCCCGCCGAACACCAGCATCGCCAGGTACGTGCCCACCACCGGCACCGACTGGATGATGCCCTCGGTGATGCGCAGCCCGGTGCCGGACAGCAGGTCGTCCGGCAGCGAGTAGCCGGCGAAGCCCTCGACGATGCCCATCGTCAGCAGGACGACGCCGATGACCCAGTTGATCTCGCGCGGCTTGCGGAACGCGCCGGTGAAGAAGACCCGGAACAGGTGGACGGTCATCGCCGCGAGGAACAGCAGCGCGGCCCAGTGGTGCACCTGCCGCATCAGCAGGCCGCCGCGGATGTCGAACGAGATGTCCAGCGTCGACGCGTACGCCTCCGTCATCCGGATGCCGTTGAGCGGGATGTACGACCCGTGGTACGCGACGTCGACCATGGACGGCTTGAAGAACAGCGAGAGGTACACGCCCGGTGAGCAGCAGCACGATGAAGCTGTAGAGCGCGATCTCGCCCAGCATGAACGACCAGTGGTCCGGGAAGATCTTGCTCAGGTTCTTCTTCAGGAACTTGGAGATGCTGATCCGGTCGTCCAGGTAGCCCGCGACCCCGCCGCCGGCCTTGACCAGCGGGTTGTTGACGTCGACGGCCCCGTCGGCGACCTCGGCCGTCGCGCTGTGCTTGCCGTGCTCGCTCATCCGCGCTCCCAGAAGCTGGGGCCGATCGGCTGGGTGAAGTCTCCGCGGGCTATGAGGTAGCCGTCCGAGTCGACCGTGATCGCGAGCTGGGGCATGTTTCGGGCCGCCGGTCCGAAGACCACCTTGCCGGCGTCGGCCAGGTCGAACGTGGACTGGTGGCAGGGGCAGAGCAGGTGGTGGGTCTTCTGCTCGTACAGCGCGGTCGGGCAGCCGACATGCGTGCAGATCTTGGAGTAGCAGAGGATGCCCTCGTAGTCCCAGTTCGGCCCCTGCTGGGCCTTGATCTCCTCCGGCCGCAGCCGCACCAGCACCACCGGGGCCTTCGCCCTGGCGTTCAGCGTGCCCTCGGTCTCCTCGATGTTGGCCAGCGTGTCCGGGACGCAGGACACCAGGCCACCGAAGGGGATGTCCTCGGGCCGCAGCGGGTTCAGCGTCGGGTCGGTGACGATGCGGGTGCCCTTGGTCCAGATGGTGTGCCGCAGCTTGGTCCCCGGCATCGGGCCCAGGTCCTTGAGCAGCGGGACCGCGAACAGCGGCGTCGCGAGCAGCGCGCCGATCAGGGTCCGCCGGATCATCTTGTACTTGAGGAAGCCGCTGGACTGGGTCCCGTCGAGGAAGTCCTCGACGGCCACGTCCCGCTCGTCGGCGTCGCCGCCGAGGGGGTGCCGATCGGAGACCTCCTCGACGTCGGGCATCAGCTTCTTGGCCCAGTGGATCGCGCCCGCGCCCACGCAGAACAGCCCGACGCCCATCGTCATGCCGAGCCAGAAGTTGGACGCGCTCGTGCTCCCGATGAACGGGATCGTGACGACTTTGTCGTTGGGGATGTAGACGTACTCGAGCCAGAACGCGAACGGCGTGAGCATGCCGACGACGAACAGCAGCGACACCTGCCGCTCGGCCCTCCGGGCCGCCCGCGGGTCGACGTCGGTGCGCCGCAGGTGGTGCTCGGGCAGCTGGTCGGCCGGGACGAGGTGCGCCCGCTCCGGGTCCGCCGGGTGCACGCCGGTGCCGGGGGTGTGCTCGCTCATGAGCTCTTCGCCCCGATCCACACGGCCACCAGCAGCACCGCGCCGATCCCCACGGTCCACAGGAACAGGCCCTCGCTCACCGGTCCGACCCGGCCCAGGGCCATCCCGCCGGGGTTGGGCTCGGTCCGCATCGTCTGGATGAACTTGATCAGCTCGCGCTTCTGGTCCGGAGTGATCGTGTTGTTGCTGAACACCGGCATCGACTCGGGCCCGGTGACCATGGCCTCCCACATCTGCTGGGGGGTGGCCTCCTTCAGCGGTGGAGCGTACTGGCCGCCGGTCAGCGCGCCGCCGGCGCCGGCGAAGTTGTGGCACTGCGCGCAGTTCGTGCGCCAGATCTCCCCGCCCGCCTGCAGGTTCGCGCCGGTGGTGTCCAGGTCCTCGGCGGACGGGATCGTCGGGCCCGGGGCCAGCGAGGCGACGTACGCCGCCAGCGCGTCGATCTCCTCCTGGGTGTAGATGACCTGCTTGCGCATCGACTGCGCGCCCGGGGCGGCCAGCGGCATCCGGCCGGTGCCGACCTGGAAGTCCACGGCCGCGGCGCCGACGCCGATCAGGCTCGGTCCGGTGAGGGCGGTCGTGGTGCCGTTGTTGACCAGCCCGCCCTGGGCGTTCAGGCCGTGGCAGCTCGAGCAGCCCTCGAGGAAGAGCTGGCGGCCCTTGGTGATCTGCTGCGGGTCGCCGTCGCTGCTCGAGGCGGTGGCCGTCCCGGCGGCGCCCATCATCGCGTACAGCCCACCGGTCAACGAGAGGCCGACGAGCAGCAGGAGGAACGTCGCGACGGGGTGCCGCCGGCGGTCGGCGAGCCGGACCGCCGCGGGTTTCGCGTCGTGGCTGGGAGAGGTCACAGGTCGCCCGTTCACCGGATGAGGTAGATGGTCGAGAAGAGGCCGATCCAGACGATGTCGACGAAGTGCCAGTAGTAGGAGACCACGATGGCGCTGGTCGCCTGGTTGTGCGTGAAGCGTTTCGCCACGTACGTGCGTCCGAGTACGAACAGGAACGCGATGAGACCGCCGGTGACGTGCAGCCCGTGGAAGCCGGTGGTGAGGTAGAAGACCGAGCCGTAGTCGGTCTGCAGGGTGATCCCGTCGCGCACCAGGCCGGCGTACTCGAAGATCTGCCCGCCGATGAAGAACGCGCCCATGACGAACGAGATGACGAACCAGCGCCGCAGCTTGACCACGTCGCCGCGCTCCGCCGCGAACACCCCCATCTGGCAGGTGACCGACGAGAGGACCAGCACGGTCGTGTTGCATGCGGCGAAGACCAGCAGCAGGTGGCTGACCGAGTCCTTCCAGACGATCGGCCCCTGCACGGCCCGTACGGTGAAGTACATCGCGAACAGCGCCGCGAAGAACATCAGCTCGGAGGAGAGCCAGACGATGGTGCCGACGGCGACGTTGCTGGGTCGCACGGGAGCGGAAGGGTGTGGGGTGCTCAGGGGCGCCGGAGCGGTTGCGGAGGCCACGAGCCGCATTCTGGCAGGCCCGGGCACTCACAGCGACCCCGACCCCCGGTTCGCCACGCCGCGTGTCCGGCCGCCCCGGCGGGCCGTCGGGAGCGCCGGTCGACCGATCCAGCGACGACGGGAACTGTAGGCTCCGGCTCGTGACCGACCACGGCCCGCCGACCCCCGCCGAGCGCACCCTGACCGTGCTCGTCTACAGCGACGACCGCAGCACCCGCGAGCAGGTCCGCCGGGCCCTGGGGCGCCGTCCCGCGGCCGGTCTGCCGCTGCTCGAGTACGTGGAGTGCGCCACCGAGCCCGCTGTGATCGCGCGGATGGACGCGGGCGGGGTCGACCTGGCGATCCTCGACGGCGAGGCGGTCCCGGCCGGCGGCATGGGCGTCTGCCGTCAGCTCAAGGACGAGATCTACCGCTGCCCGCCGGTGCTGGTGCTGATCGGCCGTGCGGACGACGCCTGGCTGGCGACGTGGTCCCGGGCCGATGCCGCGGTGTCGCACCCGCTCGACCCGGTCGAGCTCGCCGCCGCCGCCGCGGGGCTGCTGGCTGCGCGCACGGGCGTGCCGGTGCCGCGCCCGGCCGGCTGAACCCCGGGTCCGCGCCTTGGTCGCCGACGGGTCCAGCCCGGTCCGGTCCTGGCCGTCCCTGCTCACGACGCTGCTGCGCGGCGGCGGGCTGTCGGCGGACGACACGGCCTGGGCGATGGGCGAGGTCATGTCCGGCGAGGCGACGCCGGCCCAGATCGCGGGCTTCGTGGTGGCCCTGCGGGCCAAGGGCGAGACGGCCGAGGAGATGGACGGCCTGGTCCGGACGATGCTCGAGCACGCGCACCGCATCGAGGTACCGGGACCGGCGGTCGACGTCGTCGGCACCGGCGGCGACCGCGCACACACGGTCAACATCTCCACCATGGCCGCTCTGGTGGTGGCCGGCACCGGTGCCACCGTGGTCAAGCACGGCAACCGGGCGGCGTCCTCCAGCTGCGGTGCCGCGGACGTGCTGGAGGAGCTGGGCGTCGCGCTGACCCTCACCCCGGCCCAGGTTGTGCAGGTGGCCGACCGGGCGGGCATCACGTTCTGCTTCGCGCAGGTCTTCCATCCGGCCTTCCGGCACGCGGCCGCCCCGCGGCGCGAGCTCGGCGTCGCGACCGCGTTCAACTTCCTCGGCCCGCTGACCAACCCGGCACAGCCGGCCGCCCAGGCCATCGGCTGCGCCGACCCGCGGATGGCCGGGCGTGATGGCGGAGGTCTTCGCCCGGCGCGGCGCCGCCGCCCTGGTCGTGCGCGGTGACGACGGTCTGGACGAGGTCACGACGGCGACCACGTCGACGGTCCGCCGGGTGCGCGGCGGAGCCGTGACCGAGCACGTCCTGGACCCGGGACGGCTGGGCGTCGCGGCGGCACCTGCGAGCGCCCTGCGCGGTGGCGACGCGACGTTCAACGCGGCGGCCGTGCGGGACGTCCTGGCCGCTCGCCCGGGCCCCGTGCGGGACGCCGTGCTGCTCAACGCCGCGGCGGCCCTGGTGGCGCTCGGCGACGTGGACGGGACGGCCCCCGACGACCTGCACGAGGCGATGGCCGGCGGTCTGGCGCGCGCGGCCGAGTCGGTGGACTCGGGGGCGGCCGCCGAGTCGTTGCGACGCTGGGTCGAGGCCGGCGCGGCCGCGTCCGCCGGCCCCTAGAGACCTGCCGGCGGCGGCCGTGCTGCTAGCGGACCCGGTGGCTGCGCCAGGTCTCGCGCAGGTACCACAGGGGCAGCAGGGCGGTCGGGACCACGAAGACGAGGTTGGCCATGCCGCCGCCGCTCATGAACCACATGAACCAGATGGGCGCCATCAGCACGAGGCTGATCACCAGGCGCCCGACCGGCCCGAACGACAACGGTCCGGCCGTGCTGCGGGAGAAGACCCGCTCGTCCAGGCGTGCCGTCAGGCCCGGCGGCCCGCCGGGGACCGGACCGACCGGAGCGTGGCACAGGCTGCAGGCGAGCGCTCCGTCAGCCAGTGCCGCGCCGCACGGGCAGCGCGCTGGTTCCACCCTGACTGGTTCGGTGCCGTGCGAGCCCGTCTTGAGCCGTGCCGCCGGTCCTTGTGGGCTCAGACCCCGTCCTCGAGGCCGAGCGAGAACGCCGCCTCGAGGTCGTGCCGGGAGTACGCGCGGAACGCGATGTGCGTGGTCGTGGACAGGACGCCGGGGACTTTGTTCAGCGCGCCCGCGATCACGTCGGCGAGCTGCTCGTGCTCGCGGACCCGCACCATCGCGACCAGGTCGGTGTCGCCGGTGACGGAGTACACCTCGGTAACGCCGGGCAGGTCGGCGATCTCCTGCGCGACCTCGCCGATCCGGTCGACCTCGGTCGTCACGAGCACGATGGCGGTGATCACGGCCCGAGCCTACGTCGGTCAACGCACCGGACGCAGCCGCCTGCGGTCGGTGCCGGGCGGGGCCGGCGACTGGGCGGCTCGCAGGTCGGCGAAGCGGTCCCGGTGCGCGCCGGCCCCGTGCGCGGGCGAGCACCACGAGCCGTCCATCTGGACCAGGCGGACCGCGGGGTGCTCGAGCCAGCGCAGCACGCACTCCATCTCCTCGGCGTACGCGTTCGGGGTCGGCCCGAGCCCGGCCGCGACCCGTTCCGCCGTGGCCACCAGCGCGTCGACGGCCGGGCGCGGCGGCACACCGGGCGGGACGACGTCGGTCCCCGCCAGCCGTCCGTACCGGACCACGACCACCTCCCAGCCGCCGGCGGGCGTCGGTCGGGCGGCGACGAGCTCGGGGATCCGGGCGAGCGCGGCGAAGCGCTGCATCCGGGCCGCGGTCAGGACCAGGGCGCCGAGCCGGTCCCGGTGTGCCGCGGCGTCCTCGAAGCGCTGGGCCTGCGCGAGCCGAACGATCCGTGCCTCCAGCCGTGCCACGACGGGACGGCAGTCCCCGGCGAAGACCGCACGAGCGGCGCCGACGTGCACCGCGTAGTCGGCACCGCTCTCGCGACCCTCGCACGGCGCGCCGCAGCGGCCCATCCCGAACAGGGCGCACGCCGACCCGGACGGCTGCAGCGGGAGCCGGCCGCTGCACTGGCGCAGCGGGACGGCCTCGTGGAGTGCGGTCACCGCCGCCTCGGCGGACCGCCGCGACCGGAACGGACCCAGGTAGTCGGCCCCGTCGTCCTTGACGCGCGCGCACCAGCGAGAGCCGCGGGAACGGCTCCACGGTGAGCTTGACCCAGAGCACGCGCTCGGGGAACCGCGAGCGGCGGTTGTACCGGGGCCGGTGCTCGGCGATCAGCCGCAGCTCGCGGACCTCGGCCTCCAGCAGCGTCGGGCACGGTACCGGCCGGACCCGCTCCGCAAGCCGCACCATCTCCGCCATCCGCGTGCGCATCTCGCTGGCGGTGAAGTACGAGCGCACCCGCGCCTTGATGTCCTTGGACCGCCCCACGTACAGCACCCGCCCGTGCGGGTCCTCGAACAGGTAGACCCCGGGCCCACGTGGCAGGCCCTCGGCCAGGTGCCGCTTGCGCCGCTGCTCGGGCGAGACCCGAGAGGAGTAGGTCCCCAGCTCCTCGAGGGTGTCGACCCCCTGGGTGCCGACCCGCTCGATCAGCCCGTGCAGGACGTCGACGGTGGCCTGCGCGTCGTCCAGCGCGCGGTGCGTCGGCGCAGTGGTGGCCCGGAACAGCCGCGCGAGCGTCGAGAGCTTGCAGTCGGGGGCCTCGTCGCGCAGCAGCACCTGCCGGGCCAGGCGGGCCGTGTCGAGCACGCCGAACGGTGGCCACGCCCGGCCCTGTCGCTCGGCCGCCGCCCGGAGGAAGCCGACGTCGAACGGCGCGTTGTGCGCGACGAGCACGGCGCCCTGAGCGAACTCCAGGAACGCCGGCAGCATCGCGGCGACCGTGGGGCTGGCCGCGACCATCGCGTCGGTGATGCCGGTCAGGACCTGGATGAACGGCGGGATCGACGTCCCCGGGTTGACCAGCGAGTGGAACTCGCCCTCGACCACCCCGCCGCGGACCTTGACCGCGCCGATCTCGGTGATCCCGCAGTCGGCGGGGGAGCCGCCGGTGGTCTCCAGGTCGACGACCACGAACATGCACCTCGCGCAACGGGGTGCCCAGCTCGTCGAACGTGCCCTGACGGGACCGCCACCCTCCGGGGCCCGCGCCCGGTCCCGCTGCGGCGGTCGGCTCGGCGGTCACGGCTGCGACGGTAGGCACGTCCACCGACAGCACCCGGCAGGCGCACCGGGCGGGGGCCGGCGGGACCGCCTAGCCTGGTGGGCCGGACCCGACCGCCGGAGGACCGCGTGCCAGTACTGCCGCCCGACCCGAGCTCGCGCTGGCGCTGCACGAGCTGCGGGAACCTGACCCGGTTCGACGTCCGGCGCACCCGGCAGACGGCCGAGTACTGGCACCTCGACCTGGCGGGCGAGGTGTCTGTCGCGGAGACCGAGGTGCTCGCCGAGACGTTGGAGCAGGTGCGCTGCCGGTGGTGCGACGCGGTCGACGCCGTCGAGCTCGTACCGCGCCCCGCCGGATCCGAGGACCCGGCCCCGCGTTGACCGGGCTGACGGCCGGAGCCGGCGAGCCGACAAGGCTGCCGCCCGCGGTACGCCAGCGGGTAGTCGCCTGGGCGGCCGACGCGCTCGGCCGGCTGCCCGCCGACCAGGTCCCGACGCCGCTACGCGCGGTGTCCAGGTTCGCCCCGGCCCGGCGCGCCAAGGCCGGGGCCAGCGCGCTCGCGGCCACGTTGGAGTCCGACCCCGCGTTCCGGCAACGGGTGGCCGCGAGCGTGCGGCAGGCGGTCCCTGAGCTCGTCGGCGCGCTCGACGCGGGGACTGCGCCGGCGGCGGCCGACCCGGTGGACGTCGCCGCGGTCGCCTACCTGGTCCGACCGGACGGTTGGGCGGCGGTCCTGGCCGCGGCGGGGCAGGACCTGGACGACGCCGGCCGAGCGGCCGAGCTGACCGCGCTCGAGGCCGATCGGGCCAGGCTGGCGCAGGAGCTGGCCGCGGCCCGCGCCGACGCCACCCGCGCCGCCGCCGCGGCACAGGAGCAGGCGGACCGGCTGAAGGCGGAGCTCGCCGAGGCCCGGCGGCGCTCCCGTGAGCTGGATGCCGAGCTCGGCCGGTCCCGTGCCGCCGTGGACGCGCTGCAGCGGACCGCCAGGCAGGCCGGAGAGGCCGCCCTGGCGCAGGACACCGCGGCGGCCGCCGAGCTGAGGCGGCTGCGGGCACGGGTCGGCGAGCTCGAGTCCTCCCTCGAGGGGGTGCGACGGGCGGCCAGGGAGGGCCGCAGCAACGACGACGTCCGGCTGCGGCTCCTGCTGGACACCCTGCTGGGCGCTGCCCAGGGTCTTCGGCAGGAGCTCGCGCTGCCGCCGGCGCCCACCGGGTCCGCCGCGGCTCTGCCGGCCGACGGGGTCGCGGCCGACGCCCGCGCCGGTGGGCTCGCGGTGACCGGCGGGGTGGCCGGAGTGGGGGACGTGCCGACCCGGGCGTTGGCCGCGGACGACCCGGCCGTTCTCGAGCAGCTGCTGGCGCTGCCCCGGGTGCACCTGGTCGTGGACGGCTACAACGTCACGAAGAGCGGGTACGGGACCTTGCCGCTGGAGCAGCAGCGCGCCCGGCTGCTGTCCGGCCTGGCGGCGCTCGCGGCCCGGACCCGGGCCGAGGTGACCTGCGTGTTCGACGGCACCACGCTCGGGGTTCCGGTGCTGGCCGCGCCGCCGCGCGGCGTCCGGGTGCTCTTCAGCGTCGAGGGCCAGACCGCGGACGAGCTCATCGACCGGCTGGTGCGGGCAGAGCCGCCCGGCCGCGCGGTGGTGGTGGTCTCGACCGACCGGGAGGTCGCCGACCGGGCGGCGGAGGCCGGGGCGCGGGCCGTCCCCTCGTCCGCCCTGCTGCGCCGCCTCGACCGGGCCTGAGCGGTTCGCCCGGTCCTCGGTCGCCCCCGGCTGTCGGACCCGGCTCCTAACGTGCCGGGCAACAGGTCCGAACAGGGTCGGGAACAGGAACGGGAACAAGGAGGCTCCGGTGCTCATCGACTGCGACGGCTGCGAGGTCCGGGGGCTCGCCTGCGGCGACTGCGTCGTCACTGTGCTGCTGGGGGCTCCGCCCGAGGGCGTCGTCCTCGACGACGAACAGCGCCGGGCCCTCGAGGTCCTGGCCCGCTCGGGGCTGGTCCCGCCGCTGCGCCTGGTGGACGGTGTGTCTGCGCCGCTCAGCGACCGCACCGTCGCTGAGCGTGACGAAGTCGCTGCCGAGACCCCCGGCGGACGACACGCGGGGCAGCGGAGGTTCGTGAGTTGAATTGATTCCGCCGTGACCGGTTCGTTAGGGTGCACGACCAGGTGCAGGCAGAAACGTCGTCCACACGGGTCGGCGGCCGGTACCTCCGCTGAGTTCAGGATGGCGTCGGTCGGGCCAGTCGTGGTCTGGTCGGGGGTGTCCTGGAGCCGGGGACCCAGGTTCCTGGGGTGAGTCCGACCGGGTGTGTGACCTGGTTGGTAGGGCGTTCTTCCCCGCCCGAACCCGACAGCTAACCCGGTAGGCGGCCGAGGAAGTGAGGAGTGCCGCCTCCGTGGCGTCCACCCGAGCTGGTTCCCGTCTCGTACGGGTGTTGTTGGTGTCCGTGGTGGTGGCTGGTCTGGGTGCGGTGCTGGTGCCGCAGACCGGGTCGGCGGCGCCGCGGCCGACGTTGGACCAGGTGCGGGCGCAGCTGGCTGCTCTGGGTGCGCAGGGTGAGGTGGCGCAGGAGCAGCTGAACCAGACGCGGGTGGCATTGGCTGCCGGGCAGCGGGTGCTGACCCAGGTGAACGCGCGGGTGGCCCGTTCGCAGGCGCTGGTGGATGCGGCGCAGGCGCAGGTCGGGGTGCTGGCGTCGGCGGCGTACCGCTCCGGTGGGGTGGACCAGACGCTGGAGCTGTTGCTGGCGGACAACCCGACGCAGTTCCTGGAGCAGATGACGGCACTGGACCAGGTGTCGAGCCAGCAGACGCAGACGTTGCGGGCGGCGGCGGTGGCCCAGCAGCGGTTGGCGCAGGACAAGCTGGCGGCGGCGCAGCAGGTGAAGCTGCTGCGCAAGCTGTACGCGGCCGCGACAGCCCAGGCGCAGGCGGTGCAGGCGGCGCAGCGCAAGCTGAATGCGCTCTTGGCGTCGTTGACCGCGGCGCAGCAGGCCGCGTTGCGGGCTTCCGCCCGTGCGGCAGCCATGGCGCGCGCGTCCAGCCACACGTCCCGCAGCCACATCCGTTACGGCGGCGGTGGTTCGTACAGCGGCAGCATCGGCGGACGGGTCGTCGCGTACGCGATGTCCAAGGTCGGCGACAGCTACTCATGGGGCGCCACCGGGCCGAACTCGTTCGACTGCTCCGGCCTGACGATGCGGGCGTACGCGCAGGCGGGGATCTCGCTGCCGCACTCGTCCAGCGCCCAGTTCGGGTCGGGCCGGCACATCTCCCTCGGAAACCTGCAGCCCGGCGACCTGGTCTTCTTCTACAGCCCGATCCACCACGTCGGCATCTTCATCGGCGGCGGGATGATCGTGCACGCGGCCAACCCCGGCGAGGGCGTCACCACCGCTCCGCTGGACTCCATGCCGTACTCCGGAGCGGTCCGCCCCTACTGACCGCCCACGAGGTCAGGGTGGCCGGCTCGCCCGGCTGCACCCAGCCGCCCGCCTAGGATCGACCGGTGCCAGCCGTGCGCCCGATCCAGGTGACGCTCGCGCTCGTGCTGGTCCTGACCGGCTGCCGGGTGACGCAGCCCTCGCCGTCCGGCGTGGCGGCCGGCGCCGCGAACGGGACGGCAGCGGCCAGGCTCCTCGAGACCCGTTCGGCGGCCGTGCTCGCCGACGACCGGGCGGCCCTGGCCTCGACGCTGGCCGCCCACGCGGACGCAGGCGCAGCGGCCCTCGGGCCGTCTGCCTCGACGCTTCCGTTCACCACGTACTCCTACCGGATCCAGGCGGCCACGCCCGGGCCCGCAGCACGGGAGCTCACCGTCCGGGCGCTTCTGTCCTACCGGCTGGCCGCCGATCCCCAAGACCTCCCGGCGGCGACCGCGCTGCGCCTTCTGCGGCTCGTCCCGGACCCCGCTCACCCCGGCGCGCTGCTGGTGCGGTCCGAGCAGCCGCTCGGCGCCTGGCTGCCGTGGGACGCCGGGGCCGTCGGCTGGACCTCCGACCGCGGCTCCGGCGTCCTCGACGTGCGTCGCGGCGCCCACGACGACAGCGCACTGCTGGCCGGCGCGAGCCGCGCGGCGACCGCCGTGACGGCCGTCTGGGGGACCGGCTGGCGACGGGTGCCCGTGCTCGTGGCCACGGACGGCGGGGCCCAGCTGGCGCACCTGACCGGCCGCGACCCGGCGTCGGTGTCCGGGCTGGTCGCAGTGACCACCCCCGACCGGGTGTACGTCGACGTGCCCGCCTGGCTCACTCTCACGGCAGCCGGACGTCAGGTGCTGCTCAGCCACGAGGTCACCCACCTCGCCACGGGTTCCGCCGCCGACCCGGATGTCCCGCTGTGGCTCGAGGAGGGTTTCGCGGACTACGTGGGGTTCCGTGGTTCGGGGATCCCGGGACGCACGGCCGCCGCGGCCCTGCTCGGTCCGGTCGCACGAGGGGCCGCCGTGCCGGCCACCCTCCCGCCGGACCCCGCGTTCGCGGCCGGCGGCCCGGTCGAGGACCGCGCGTACGCGGGCGCCTGGCTCGCCTGCCGGCTCATCGCGGCCGCGGTCGGTCCGAGGGGTCTCGTCGCGGTGTACCGGGTCACCGCCGGCGGGCACGCGGACCCGGCCGCGAACGTCGACGCGGCTCTGCGTGCTGTCACCGGACACGGCACCGCCGCCTGGACGGCACGCTGGCGCTCCTCGCTCGTCGCGACGGCGGCCCCGTGAGCGCCGCGGCCGGCTCGCAGCCCGGCACGCGCACGCTGATCGTCACCAACGACTTCCCGCCGCGGACGGGCGGCATCCAGACCTTCGTGGGCGAGCTGGCCAGGCGCCGGCCGCCGGACTCCGTCGTCGTCTTCACCAGCGCGTGGCCTGGTGCGCGCGCGTTCGACCGCTCGCTGGGTTTCCCGGTGCTGCGGCACCGCGCGTCGGTGATGCTGCCGACCCCCACCGTGGCCAGGCACGCCGAGGAGCTGCTGGACGCCTACGGCTGCAGCTCGGTGCTGTTCGGGGCCGCTGCGCCGCTCGGCATCCTCGGGCCCCGGCTGCGTCGCGCCGGCGCACAGCGGCTCGTCGCGCTGACGCACGGGCACGAGGCCGGCTGGGCCGGGATGCCCGGCGGGTCGCCGTTGCTGCGCCGCATCGGCGACGGGGTCGACGTGGTGACCTACCTCGGCGAGTACACCCGGGACCGGATCGCCAGGGCCCTGTCACCGGCCGCCGCCGCGCGGATGGCCCGGCTCGCCCCCGGGGTCGATGCGCAGGCCTTCTCTCCGGAGAACGATGGCGGCGCGGTGCGGGAGCGATACCGGCTCGGCGACCGCCCGGTGGTCGTCTGCGTGTCCCGGCTGATGCCGCGCAAGGGGCAGGACACCCTGGTGTCGGCCATGCCGGCGATCCGCAGCCGGGTGCCCGGCGCCGTGCTGCTGCTGGTGGGCGGCGGCCCGTACCGGGACCGGATCGAGCGGCTGGTGCGGCGCACCGGGGTGTCCGACCACGTGGTGCTGGCCGGTGCGGTCCCCGACAGCGAGCTGCCCGCGCACTACGCGGCCGGGGACGTGTTCGCGATGCCGTGCCGTACTCGCAACCGCGGCCTGGACGTGGAGGGGCTGGGAATCGTCTACCTGGAGGCGTCGGCCAGCGGCCTGCCGGTCGTGGCCGGCGACTCCGGCGGGGCTCCGGACGCGGTGCTGCCGGGCGAGACCGGCTACGTCGTCCCCGGCCGGGACGTGGCCGAGGTCGCCGACCGCGTCAGCGAGCTGCTCCTGGACCCGGACCGTGCCTCGGCGATGGGGGCGCGTGGCCGCGCCTGGGTGGAACAGGAGTGGGGCTGGGACTCGGCCGCGACCCGTCTGGACGGGCTGCTGAGCGTCGGCGCGGGCGCCGCGGGATCGCGTTCAGCGGGTGGTCTGCGGGACTGAGCAGGACGACGGCGCAGCCTGCCCGGAGCCGGCGGCGCCGCAGGCGGGCCGCAGCGCGCTGTGCAGGTAGCTGCCGAAGGCGAAGGCGACCAGGGCGACGACGGTGGCGATGGCGGCCAGCAGCAGCGAGTACTCGACGGTCGAGGCACCGCGCCTGCGACCGCGCGTCTCCTGACGCATCTGGTCGAGCATCGGACGTCCTCCTGAGGCCCACGCGGACCCCCCCGCGGTCCGGGTCCGTGGCCTCAGCCTGCCCGGCCGCGCCCGCACGCGGATCGACCGCGCGGATACACCCGTTCGGCCGAACGGACGATCCTGGGATCAGCCCACCGGAAGCCCTGGCAGCCGCGCAGCCGCCCCGCTCAGACGGTCGGCTGCGGGCCGTCCTGCTTGATCAGACCCAGCCGCAGGGCCGACATGATCGCCTGGGCCCGGTTGGCCGCCCCGAGCTTCTCGTACAGCTTCGAGATGTGCGTCTTGGCCGTCGACTCGCTGATGTACAGCCGGCGCGAGATGGCGGCCACGCCGAGGCCGTCGGCCAGCAGCGCGAGCACCTCCTTCTCCCGCGGCGACAGCTGCGGTCCGGACGGTGTCATCCGGCGCTTCATCGCCTCGGCGAGGTCGCGGGCCGTGAACGTCCCCGGGGTCGACGCCGCCTGCCTGGCGGCGGCCAGCACCTCGTCGGTGGGGGCGTCCTTCTGGATGTACGCGGAGGCCCCGGCGTCCAGCGCGCCGAACAGCTGCTCGTCGCCGGCGTACATGGTCAGGACCACGATGCCGATGTCGGCACGGCGCTTGCGGACCTCGCGGACGAGCTCGAGCCCGCTGCCGTCCGGCAGCCGGACGTCGACCACGACGACCTGGGGCACCAGGGCCTCGAGCTTGCGGAAGGCCTCGGCGATGCTGCCGGCCTCACCCACGACCTCGAAGTCGGCGGAGCGTTCGAACGCGCGCCGCAGCCCCTGGCGGATCAGCTCGTGGTCGTCAACGAGCAGCACCGTCGTGGACACGGGCACCTCCTCCGTCCGCTGCGTCGGGTCCGGCCGGTCCGGCCGGCTCGGTGGCCGGACCGGTGGCCGGCGCCGGCGAGCGCAGGGTCCCCACCGCCACCTCGACGACCGTACCCCCGCCGTCGCGGGGCGACACCGACAGAGCGGCGCCGAGCCGCTCCGCCCGTTCACGCATGATCTCCATGCCGTAACTGTCGGCACGTCCTGGGCCCAACCCGAGCCCGTCGTCCTCGATCCGTAGCAGGGCGCTCGGCGGCGCGGTCCGGACGGTCACCCACAGGTTCTGCGCCCCGGAGTGCTTGCGGACGTTGGTGATGGCTTCCTGGGCGATCCGCATGAGCTCGGCCTCGGCCTCGGTGCGCAGCCGCTGGGGCGACTCGTCGAGCTCGATGTGGACGGTCAGGTCTGAGGTCGCGCCGACCGTGCGGACGTGGTCGGACAGGGCGGCGCCGAGGCTGTTGCTGGCGAGCACCTCGCTGCGCAGGTCGAAGATGGACAGCCGCAGCTCGGAGATGATCCGGGTCAGCTCGCCGCGCAGGTACTGCATGGACTCGCGCTGCTCGTCGTCGGCCACCCGGTAGGACATGTCGTCCATCACGTAGCCCAGCGAGGCGAGCTCCTGGGCGATGCCGTCGTGGATCTCGCGAGCCAGCCGGCGGCGCTCCTCGGCGGTGGCGATCTGGCGCACCTCGGAGAACAGCAGGGCCGTCTCGATCCGCAGCGCCGCCTCGTCGACGACGCTGGCCGCCAGCGCCAGCTCGTCCGGCTGGAACGCTCCCTCCAGCCGCTCCACCCCGACCAGCCCGACCACGCGTACGCCGACCCGCAGCGGCAGGACCGCGGCGAAACCGCCCGGCTCGTCCGAGAAGGTGCCGGGCTGGCGCTGCGGGAGCCCGGAGCTCCAGGCGAACGCCCAGACCGAGTCGTCGTCGATGCGTGGCACCCAGTCGACCCGGCTCACCCCGGAGTACGCCAGCGGCATGAGCCGCCCGCCCTCGGAGCGGGCGTACACCGCGCCCCGGCTGTACGGCAGCGCCGAGCGCAGCGACTCGAGCGTGGCCTGTCCCAGGCTGTACGCGTCCAGGCCGCCGGAGAGCTGACGGGACACGACCCGCAGCTGGGACAGGAGCCGGTAGGCGGCGGCGTACGAGGCGGCCGAGGTGTCCGACGGGTCGGCGGCGCTGAGCCGGACCCGGCGCACCCAGGCGGCGACGGCGCCGGTCCCCAGGGCGAGCACGAGCCACTGGGCCACGAGCGAGGCGTACGCGCGGCGGTCCAGGATGCGCGGCGTCACCAGCGGGGCGACGGTCAGCGCGAAGGCCGCGATGCCCACGGTGGTGACGACCGGCCCGAACCCCCACAGCAGGCCGGCCTCGAGGGCCGGCGCGAGCAGGTACGGCAGCCCGATCGGGTCGTCCGCGGCCAGGTAGGAGATGACCGAGGCGGCCGCGGCGGCCTCGACGTACGGCGCCCAGACCACCGGCCGGCGGGCCGTGGCCAGCGAGCTGATCACCGCGATCGCGAGCAGCAGCAGGAGCACCGGCAGGTGCATGCCGACGTTGCCCCGGATCACCGTCAGCGAGACGCACAGTCCGTACGCGGCGGCGCGTCCGGCGATGACGGCGCCGCGCGGGTCGGCGATGACCGTCCTCAGCTGCACGCCTCGACGGTCGCACAGCGTCGCGCGACCGCGCCACGGCGACCCGCCGAAACCACTCTTGTGGCGCTCAGCGGCTGCGACGGCGCAGCCGACGGCCGAGGCGCGGCACTGCCGGCCGCCAGTCCGAGATGAGCTGCGCGACGGCGACCGCGACCGGGTGCTCCGGGTGGTCGACGGCGACCAGAGCCACCCCGGCCTCGAGATCGGCGCAGTCGGGGACCGTCGCCGTCACCTGCACCGACGTCACCTGCACGGACTTGACCTGCACCGCGGTCACCTGCACCGCCGGAGTCGGGTCTGCGCCGTCCCCGGCCCCGGAGCCCGCGGCGGCGTGGTTGAGGACGATGCTGATCCGCTCCGCCGGCACCTGCATGAGCGCGAGCGACTCCAGCGTGAGGGCCAGCGCCTCGACGGCGGGACCCTCCGGGCTGGTCACGAGGACGACCCGGTCCGACATGGCCAGCGCCGTGACGACCGGGTCCTCGAACGCCGCGGGCGCGTCGACCACGACGTCGGCGCCGTCCAAGACGGCCTCCAGCAGGCGGGCTGTGCCGGGCGCGCCGAGCCGGTGCAGGCGTACCGCGGCGCCGCCACCGAGGCGGGGGGCGGCCAGCAGCCCGGTGAGGCCGGGGGCCAGCGGTGTCAGCAGCGGTTCGACCATGTCCAGCGCCCGGCCCGCTCCTGCGGACCCGGCGGCCAGCGTGGCGGCATCGGTCACCGCGCCGGCCGGCTCCACGCCCAGGTCCTGCGCGAGGTGCCCGAGCGCGTCGTCCAGCTCCACCAGGCGAACCGGCTGCAGGCCGTCCGCCGTCATGGCGGCCGCCAGGTTGGCCGCCAGGGTCGTGGTCCCGACACCCGGGTGGGTCCCGAGCACAGTCACCAGCAGGCCCATGTCCGGATTGTCCCCTGCGGGGCACCCGTGCTCGTGCACCCGTTCGGATGAGCCGTTGCGATTCGCGCACGGCAGTTCCGCGGTCGGCGGGCTAGTCGCGTGCGGGGTACAGCCCCTCGACCTCGTCCGCGAAGTCCCGCAGGACGAACTGCCGACGCAGCTTGAGCGTCGGGGTCAGGTGCCCGGCGGACTCGGTGAAGTCCACCTGCAGCACCACGAATCGCTTGATCGCCTCGGCCCTGGACACGGCGAGGTTCGCCCGGTCCACCGCCTCGGTCAGGTCCTCGAGCACGTCCGGGTCCTGGCTGAGGTCCGAGACGGCCTGCGCGGGGTCGCGGTGGCGGGCGGCGAGCCAGCCGGGGACCGCCTCGGCGTCCAGCGTGATCAAGGCCGCCACGTAGGGCCGTGCGTCGCCGACGACGATGCAGTGCGACACCAGCGGGTGCGCCCGGATGGAGTCCTCCAGGGGTGCCGGGGCGACGTTCTTGCCCGCCGAGGTCACCAGGATCTCCTTCTTGCGCCCGGTGATGAACAGGAACCCGTCGTCGTCGAGCTCACCGAGGTCTCCGGTGCTGAACCAGCCGTCGGGGTCCAGGACCGCGGCCGTGGCCCCGTCGTCGTGCCAGTACCCAGGGAAGACGTGCGGTCCGCGCAGGAGCACCTCGCCGTCGTCGGCTATGCGCACTCCCGAGCCGGGGATCGGACGCCCGACGCTGCCGACCCGCTGCTGGTCCGGGGTGTTCAGCGTGGAGGCCGCCGACGTCTCGGTCAGGCCGTAGCCCTCCAGCACCGGCACGCCGATGCCGCGGAAGAAGTGCCCGAGCCGGGCGCCGAGCGCGGCACCGCCCGACACGGCGTACTGCGTACGCCCCCCCAACGCGGCGCGCAACCGGCCGTACACGAGCCGGTCGAACACCGTGTGCTGGGCCCGCAGGGCCAGCCCGGGTCCGGCCGCATCGTCCAGGGCCTGGCTGTACCGGACCGCGACGGCGGCGGCTCGGTCGAACACCCGGCCCTTGCCGTCGACGGCGGCCTTCGTGCGCGCGCCGTTGAAGACCTTCTCGAAGACCCGCGGCACGGACAGGATGAACGTGGGCCGGAAGCTGCCGAGGTCGGCCAGCAGAGTCGTCGTGTCGGGCGAGTGCCCCAGCGTCACCCCCGAGCTCAGGCAGCCGATCTGCACGATCCGGGCGAAGACGTGCGCCAGCGGCAGGAACAGCAGGGTCGAGCCTCCGGGGCTGAACAGGCCGGTCAGCCCGGCCAGCGCGTTCTCGGTGCCGGCGCGCAGGTTCCCGTGCGTGAGCATGCAGCCCTTGGGCCGCCCGGTCGTCCCGGACGTGTAGATGACCGTGGCGAGCGAGTCCGGGTGCAGGCCCGCGCGACGCTCGGCGACGACCTCGTCCGGAACGGCTGCGCCGGACGCGGCGAGCCCGTCCAGCGCTCCGTCGTCGAACGTCCACAGGGGGCCGAGACCGGGCAGCCGCCCGCGCAGGGACTCGACCAGGGCGGCGTGCTCGGCGCCCTCGACGAAGCAGCCCACCGCACCGGAGTCGCCGAGGATCCAGGCGACCTGCTCCGCCGACGACGTCTCGTAGACCGGCACCGGGACAGCGCCTGCGAACCACAGCGCGAAGTCGGCCACCGTCCACTCGTACCTGGTCCTGGACATGATGCCGACCCGGTCCCCGGGGCCGACCCCGGCCGCGACCAGCCCCTTCGCCGTCGCCGTGACCTGGGCCAGCAGCTCCCGGCTGGTCACGTCCTCCCAGCGGCCCTGGACGGCCCGGCGCAGCTGCACCCGGAACGGGGTGGTCGCGGCCGCCGTGCTCACCAGATCGGTGAGGTCGGCGTCGTCGGGCAGCTCGACCAGGGCGGGGACCGTCAGCTCGCGCACGACAGGCACGGTACGTGCCCGGGTGGCATCCTCGGGTCGTGCCACGCGTGGACCTGGTCGACGAGACCTTCGTGGTTGCTGCGCCGGACGAGGTCGGGCGGGTGGTGCACGACCCCGCCCGCTGGCGTACCTGGTGGCCGGACCTGGACCTCACGGTGTTCATGGACCGGGGCGTGGCGGGGATCCGCTGGTCGGTGACAGGAGCCCTGAACGGCAGCACGGAGCTCTGGCTCGAGCCGGTGGGGGACGGGGTCGTCGTGCACTACTTCCTGCGGGCGCAGGGCCTGGGCCGGGAGCCGGTGGGGGCGGCCGCGCGCCGCCGCGACGCGCGGGCCGCGGACCGGCTCAGGAACCGTCGTGCCGTGGCTTGGAAGCGGTGCGCGAACGCGCTCAAGGACGAGCTCGAGGGCGGCCGGGCGGCCGGCGAGCCACGCCTGCCCGGCTGAGTCAGCGGGTTCACCCGGACGGCGGATCCTTCAAGCCCCGTGGCAGTGCTGCCGAGGACACTGCAGTGACGACGGAACGGCGCTGCCCTGACTGCAGCTCGCTGGTGCGCCCCGACGCCGAGTGGTGCTCGTTGTGCCACGCCGACCTGCGGACCGAAGAGCAGAAGGCCGCGGCCCGTCCGGCACCGGAGTGGGCCGAGCCGGCCCTCGACCCCGAGCCCGCGCCCGAGGTCGCCGCGCCGGACCCGACGGCCGAGCTGGCGGCCGCCGCGACCCCCAGGGGCCGGCACGCCCGTCCGCCCGGCACCGCCCAGACGTCCGAGCCGGCCGACGGGGCCGGCTCGCCGGTCGCAGGGCCGGTGCTCACCCACCCGGCCGTCGGCCTCGGCGCCGGCAGCACGTCCGCGATGACCGCAGACGCCGACGCCGCGCTGGCCAAGGCCGGGGTCGACGTGCAGTCCATGCTCAGCCTGCTGGCGGCCGGCGAGCCGGACGCGCTGTCGCCGATCACCGGGCGGCTGTCCAGCAAGGGCTCCCGGGCGGTGGCGGCGGCCGTCGCGACCGTCGCCCTCATCGCGGTCGCGATCCTCACCATGTTCGTCATCGGCTCGTTCATCCACTGAGCCTGTGCGGGTGACCCGGTCGGTCTCCTAGGGTCGGACCCGTGCGCGTGCATGTGGTCAGCGACGTCCACCGGCGCACCGATGTGCTGCCCGCGGCCGCCGATGGTGCCGACGTTCTCCTGTGCCTGGGCGACCTGCTGCTGTTCGTCGACTACGCCGACCCGGCGCGGGGTTTGTTCGGCGAGACCTTCGGCGTCGCGAACGCGACCCGGCTCGTCGAGCTGCGCACCGCCGGTCGGTTCGACGAGGCCCGCGAGCTGTCCGCAGGACTGTGGGCCGGTCTGTCGGCCGAGCGCGGCGTCGACCGGGCCGAGGTCACGATGGCGGCGGTCATGACCCAGTACGCCGAGGTCTTCGCAGCGCTGCCCGAGCCCGCCTTCCTGACCCCGGGCAATGTGGACCTGCCGGCACTGTGGCCACAGTTCCTGCGCGCCGGGCACCGCGTCCTGGACGGCGCGCGCACCGAGATCGGCGGGCGCTCGTTCGGGTTCGTCGGCGGCGGGCTGCGGACCAGGTACCGCACCCCGAACGAGATCTCCGACGAGGAGTACGCGGCCAAGGTCGAGGCCGTCGGCGCGGTGGACGTCCTGTGCTGCCACATCCCGCCGGACCTGCCGGAGCTGACCTACGACACCGTCGCCCGCCGGCACGAGCGTGGCAGCCGGGCGGTGGTGTCGGCCATCCGGCGGACGGCTCCCCGGCTGGTGCTCTTCGGCCACGTGCACCAGCCGCTGGTCCGGCGGACGCGGGTGGGCCGCACCGAGTGCGTGAACGTCGGTCACTTCCGGGCCACCGGGAAGCCGTTCGCGCTGCGCTGGTGACCCGGTGGGCGGTGACCTGGATGACGGTCGGGAGGTCACGGCCCGGCGCTAGGCTGCCCGCCATGGCGGACCAGACCGAGTCGAGCATCACCATCGCGGCGTCGCCGGACCAGGTCATGGCCGTGATCGCCGACTTCGAGGCGTACCCGGACTGGAACGAAGAGGTCAAGCAGGTCGAGATCCTCAGCGTCTACGAGGACACCGAGCAGCCCGCCGAGGTCCGCTTCGTGCTCGACGCCGGCGCCATCAAGGACGACTACGTCCTCGAGTACGAGTGGGTCGCGGAGCACGAGGTGCACTGGCACCTGGTCCGCGGCGACATCCTCTCGGCGATGGACGGCGCGTACGTCCTGACCCCGACGGCCGACGGCACCGACGTGTCGTACCGGCTGGCGGTGGACCTGCGGATCCCGATGATCGGCCTGATCAAGCGCAAGGCCGAACGGGTCATCGTCGAGCGGGCCCTGAAGGGCCTGAACGCGCGCGTCGTGGGCTGACGGACCGGTCGCGGCCAACCGGTAGCCTCTCGGTCCATGCGAGTCTTGCTCTTCACCGGCAAGGGCGGGGTCGGCAAGACGACCGCGGCCGCCGGCACGGCCGTGCTCGCGGCCAGGCGCGGACTCAAGACGCTGGTGCTGTCCACCGACGCCGCGCACTCCCTCGCCGACGCGCTCGGCGTCGCGGCCGGACCCGAGCCGGTGGAAGCCGGCGACGGCCTGTACGTCCAGCAGGTCGACACCCAGCGCCGCTTCCAGCAGGCGTGGGGGGAGGTCCGCGACTACGTCCTCGCGGTGCTCGACAGCGCCGGCGTGGACGCGGTGGCCGCCGAGGAGCTCACGGTGCTGCCCGGGGCCGACGAGGTGCTCGCCCTGCTCGAGCTGCGCGACCAGGTGCGGTCCGGGCGCTGGGACCTGGTCGTCGTCGACTGCGCGCCGACCGCGGAGACGCTGCGGCTGCTCGCCCTCCCGGAGGCGCTGGGCTGGTTCGTCCAGCGGGTGTTCCCGCCCGAGCGTCAGGTGGCCCGCTCGCTGCGACCGGTGCTGGGCAAGGTGGCCGGGCTGCCGATGCCACGCGACGGCGTGCTCGAGGCGCTGGCGCGCCTGCACGCCGAGCTGGCCGAGGTGCGCGAGGTGCTCACCGACCCGGGCACCAGCGTGCGGCTGGTCATGACGCCGGAGGCGGTGGTGGTCGCCGAGGCGCGCCGCACGTTGACCTCCCTGGCGCTGTTCGGCTACCGGGTCGACGGGGTCGTGGCCAACCGGGTGTTCCCCGCCGGCGGGGGCGCGGACCCGTGGCGCGAGGGCTGGGTGCGCGCGCAGGCGGCGCAGCTGGAAGAGATCGAGCACTCGTTCGCCCCGCTGCCCGTGCTGCGCGCGCCGTACTGCGACGCCGAGCCGGTCGGCGCGCACGCGCTCGGTTCGCTGGCCGAGACCCTGTACGGCGCGGTCGACCCGTTCGCGGCGCCCACGCCCGAGAGCACGCTGGCCGTCGAGCGGTCCGGCGACGAGTTCGTCCTGACGATCGCGCTGCCGTTCGCCGACCGGGACGACATGGAGCTCGTCCGCGCCGGTGACGAGCTGGTGCTGACCGTGGGCTCCGCGCGCCGGGTGCTGGCGCTGCCCGGCGCGCTGCGACGGTGCACGGTGGTGGGGGCGGCGCTGCGCGACGGCGTGCTCCGGATCAGGTTCGAGCCCGACCCGGCCCTGTGGATGGGGTTGTGACCACCGGCGCGGAGAGTCCGACCGGCTCCGCCGCCGAGGAGGCCGGGCGGCTGTTCGAGGCGGTCCAGGAGTGGGCGAAGCGTGCCTCCGGCGCGGCCGGGGGCTGGAGCGAGCACGTCGCGACCGGGGCGCCGGAGTGCCAGCTGTGCCCGGTCTGCCAGCTGATCGCGCTGCTGCGCGAGACCCGGCCCGACGTTGCGACGCACCTGGCCGAGGCCGCGGCTTCGATGCTCGCCGCGCTGCGGGCCGCGGTTGCCGCGCACGAGCGGGAGTGGGGCTCCCGCCGTGGCGCGGGCGTCGAGCGGATCGACATCGGATGACCGGCGCGACGACATGACGACGCTGAGTGCGCTGAGGACGTCGAGGGCATCGAAGACACTCAAGACACTCCAGACACAGCAGACGAAGCCGTCGAGGACGCGGTCGTGGGGCTGACCGTCGGGGTCGATGTCGGCGGGACCAAGGTTGCCGCCGGGGTGGTCGACGAGCAGGGCCAGGTGCTCGCGCGGGTCCGCCGGGCGACCACGGCTCAGGTGCCGGGGGCGGCCGAGGCGGTCATCACCCAGGTCGTGCACGAGCTCGGGGCCGCGTTCCCGGTCGAGGCGGTCGGGGTGGGCGCGGCCGGGCTGGTCGACGAGACGCGGTCGATCGTGCGGTTCGCCCCGAACCTTGGCTGGCGCGAGCAGCCGCTGCGCGCGCAGCTCGAGGAGGCGACCGGGCTGCCCGTGGTGGTCGAGAACGACGCGAATGCCGCGGCCTGGGCCGAGTACCGCTTCGGAGCGGCCCGCGGTCGCGACGACGTCGTCATGCTGACCGTGGGGACCGGGATCGGCGGCGCGCTGGTGCTGGGCGGCCGGCTGCACCGCGGCCGGTACGGGCTCGCCGGCGAGGTCGGCCACCTGGTGCTGGACAAGGACGGCCGGCACTGCGGCTGCGGACGGCGCGGCTGCTGGGAGCAGTACGCCAGCGGGAACGCGCTGCTGCGGACCGCGCGCAACCGAGCTGCCCAGGACCGCGAGCGCGCAAGGATCCTGCTCTCGTACGGCGACGGGACCCCCGAGGGTATCGCCGGGCCGCACGTCACCGCGGCCGCACAGGCCGGCGACCTGGTCGCGTTGGAGACGTTCGAGGAGGTCGGCTACTGGCTCGGACGCGGGATGGCCGAGCTGGCGGCCGTGCTCGACCCCGGCTCGTACGTCGTCGGAGGCGGGGTGTCCGAGGCCGGCGAGCTGCTGCTCGGGCCGGCTCGCCGGGAGTTCGTCGCCCACGTCGTCGGCGCGGACGTCCGGCCGATCGCCGAGATCCTGCCGGCCGGCCTGGGCAACCTGGCCGGCGTGGTCGGCGCGGCGGACCTGGCTCGCGCCCGCGACTGACCGCCGGTCAGGCGGCCGGTCCGGCGCTTGCCGTCAGGTCGTGTACGCGCGGCTGGACGAGCCGGCGACCAGCAGCGAGACGAGGATGCCGAGCGGAAGCGTGCCCCAGTACGACAGTCCGGTGTGCAGGTTGCCGAGGAACAGCATGAGGAGCCAGGTCGCCGGGAACGTCGCGATGAGGAACGTGAGCACTGCGAAGACGAGTGCGCGGAACATGGTCACTCCTGTGCGGTCGGGGAGCCGGGACCGGCCGGCGCCGCGTTGCTACCGAGAAGCCTGTCACTCAGGCGAGGCTGAGCACCGGCAGCGGACGCGTGTCGTCGGGGAGGTCGCGCAGCGCCCGCAGCGGCAGCGTGTCGTCGAGGAGGCGGACGAGGGGCGTCCGGACGGCAGGGATACCGACCGCCGGCGCGGCCGGCCGGCGGTCCCCGACCGTGAGCCTGGACAGGATGGCCCCGGTCCCGACCAGGGCGGCGATCCCGTAGACGCGGTCGGCTCCCACGTCCGCGGCCATGCCGTAGACGCCGAAGACGAGGCCTTCGAGGGCGAGCAGCGCCCAGGTCTGCCAGGCGATCCCGGAGACGTCCCACGAACGCCATGCAGTCACTGCCGCCGGTGCGACGAACCACAGGATCGAGCAGCCGAGCACCACGTCCAGAACGCGCGTGCCGGCCAGCAGGTCCACACCGGCGGTGACGACGAGCAGGCCGGTCCACACCGCCGGCAGCAGCGGCCGCAGCCGCAGGCCACCACGCATCGCGACCGCCAGCGTGAGCACGATCGCCGGCATCCCGACGAGCGAGCTGGCAACCACCCACACGCTGGAGTGCACGATGCCGTACACCGTCCACGCGACCAGGCTCACAGTCGAGTTGGCCAGGCTCTCCAGGCTCAGGCCGGCCGCGCTGCCGGTCCGCACGAGGCGGGTCAGCTGCGGTACGGCGAACCAGAAGGCGATGACGACGCTGGCGATCCCCAGCAGGTCGGTGACGGACAGCCCGAACGGGCGTGCGGACAGCACGGTGCTCCTCTTCGTACGGCCTTGGGTGGTCAGGTCCGGGGCCCGAGGAAGGGGCCCCGCGCTCGTCGTACGAGCGGGGGCCCCTGTCGCTACGGGCGCCGTCGGATCAGCGGGTACGGCTCCATCGCTCGCGCAGGCTGCGACGCGGGCGTCGCGGCTGCTGGCGAGGGACGACCTCGTTGATGCGGGCGGAGTCGAGCAGGCCGGCTGCGATCAGGCTGGCCGTGCTGAGCTGGGCGGACACTGTTACCACAACACTTTCCGGTCGGGCGGCCGGGAGCCGTTCTCCCGCCGTCTGCTCCCAGTATGAAGCATCGGCGGCCATTACTGATTCCTGAGTCAGTGGTGAGCCGGCTCACATGATCTTGGTCACCGGCGTCACCCGAACGGTTCAAGGCCTGCGGTAGCCAGTGAGCTCCTGGGCCAGCTGCTCGAGGAACAAGCCGATGTCGGTGACCACTCCGGTGGCCTGCGCGCTGCCGCGGTCGGAGAGCTTGGTCACCGTCGCCGGGTTGATGTCCACGCACACCAGCGGGACCGAAGCGGGCAGGATGTTCCCGGTCGCGATCGCGTGCAGCATGGTGGCCACCATGATGGCGAACCCCACCCCGGGCAGCTGCCCGCGCATCGCGCGCTGACCCTCGATGACGTCGGTGTAGACGTCCGGCAGCGGCCCGTCGTCGCGCACCGAACCGACCAGCACGAACGGTCTTCCGGCCCGCACCATGTCGTGCATCACCCCGGAGGTGAGCACGCTCTGCTCGACCGCCGCGGCGATCGACCCGGCCGCACGGATCCGGTTGATGGCCCGGATGTGGTGCTCGTGCCCGTGGTCGACACCCGAACCCTTCGACAGGTCGACGCCCAGCGACGTGCCGTACAGCGCTGACTCGATGTCGTGCGTGGCCAGCGCGTTCCCGGCGAACAGCACGTCCACGTAGCCGGCGGCGATCAGCGCGCAGAACGCAGGCGTGGCCCCGGTGTGCACGACCGCGGGGCCGGCCACCCACAGCACCTTGCGCCCGGCCGCCTTGACCGTCGCGGATCTGCTCGGCGATCTGACGGACCTGCAGGTACTGCGGTTTCTCGCTGGACACGACGGAGTTCATGAACTCGAACACGCTCTCGTCGTCGCGCTCCTTGGGAGGCATCAGCACCTTGACCCCGCGCGACCCGCACACGACCTGTTCGCCGGCCCGCACGTCGCTGACCGGCACGGTGCGGACCGACATCGAGCCGGTGCCGTCGGTCGACACGACGAGTCCGCAGTCCATCTCCGGGTTGTCGACGGTGACCCAGCGCCCCTCGATGCGCACGTGGGTGTCGAGGTTGGTGGTCGAGTAGAAGTCCTCGGGGAACACCCCGTCGGTGGCGACGTCGCGCACGAGCGCCTCGCCCGGGTCCACGAGGTTGGCGCCGTGTGTCTGCAGCCGCATGACCAACCGGGACAGTGTGTCCTCGTCCGCGGCCGACACCACCACCCTGGCGTACGACTCGTCCTCGGGGCGCTTGCCCACGTCGAAGCGCTCGATGACGTAGTCGCTGCCGAGGTCGAGCACGTCGTCGAGCAGTCGGGAGAGCATGCCGGAGTCGAGGATGTGGCCCTGCAGCTCGACGGCTTCGCTCACCGGCACGACGGGCTCTCCTGCTCCTCGTAGGGGCCGCGCCCGCTCCGGCCGCGGCGGGAGAATCAGATCACGGCGCCGTCGTCGTCCGGATCGTCGGGGCGGTCGCCGAGCCGGGCCACCAGCGCGGCGAAGCCGCCGAGGAAGGCCAGCGCGGCCGCGAGCATCATCCAGTCAGCCAGGTGCCAGCCGAGCAGCACGGCGGCGAACAGCACCGCGGGTCCGCCCAGTACCGCGGCCCAGGCGAACCGGGTCCCTACGCTCGTCTCGGGCAACGGCGGCGGGGGCGGCGGTACGTAGCCCGGCTCGGGCTCCGGCTCGGGTACCGGCACCGGCCGCAGCAGGTCCTCCCAGCCCATCACCGAGGCACCCGGGTCGCCCGGGTCGCCTTCTGCTGCACCGGCGCCGAGCTGGGGGTCGAACGGGTCGTGGTGGTCGGTCGTGGCCGGCATCCGGTCCGACGGCACGTCCTCGGCGGCCGGCCACGGCCGGTGCGCGGCGGGCGCGGCGTGGAACGACGCGACGATGGCGGCGAACTCGGCGTCCATGTCCCGGCCGTCGTCCGACCCGTCGTCCCGCACGCCGCCGGAGCTGGTGTCCGGCCAGTCGTCGTCCTGGTCGTCGGTGCCGGTCAGCTCCACGTGGATGAGGGCGCGGGCCTGCTCCACGGCTGCCACGTCGACGTACAGGCGGTCGGTGTCGCCGTCGGGGACCGGCTCGGGGGAGGCGGCGGCGTAGGCCGCCACCCCGCGGTCGCGCAGGGCGGCCAGCAGCGCGTCGGCGGTGCCCGGGTCCAGGTCGGCCACGGCCACGTATGCGTCGGCGCTCAGCCCGTTGCCGCGCACCTTCGCCTCCTTCGCTCCGTGCTCGTCGTGCTCGTCGTGCTCGTCGTCCTCGCCGTTCTGGTCCTGCCTCCGGCTCCTCGCGCTAGGTGCCCGCCGCGGCCGGCGCGAGCCGGCGGACGAACTCCAGACTCCCGGCGAAGATCTCCGGGGCGTCGTTGTCCAGTGTGGCAACGTGGTACGAGTTCGGCAGCACCCGTTCGGTCAGGTCCGTCGAACGGACGTGGGACAGGATCCAGGCGGCGTTCGAGGGCTCGACCACATGGTCCTGGCCGCTGCGGAACAGCAGCAGCGGCTGGTCCACCTTGGCGATGTCCGCCTTCACCTGGGCCCAGCCCTGCGTCAGCGAGTGCAGCGCCTTGAGCGGGACCCGGTCGTAGCAGCCCTCGTCCTGGCCGGGCTTGGCGATGTCGTTGCCGATGCCCTTGAGGGACGGGACGACGGACTTGAGCAGGGGGAGCGCGACCAGCGCCTTGTTCTCGCTGTGCACCGAGGGGTTCACCAGCACCAGCCCACGGACGGCGTCGCCCCGCAGCTCGGCCAGCCGCAGCGACAGGGAGCCGCCCATCGACAGGCCGAGCACGAAGACGTCCGAGCACCGGCCGGCCAGGTCGGTGAAGGCGCCGTCGATCTCGGCGTACCAGTCGTCCCAGCGGGTGAGCGCCATGTCCTGCCAGGTGGACCCGTGGCCGGGCAGCCGCGGCAGCCGCACGGTCAGGCCGGAGGCGGCGAGCTCGTCGGCCCAGGGCCGCATGGACTTGGGCGACCCGGTGAACCCGTGCACCACCAGCGCGCCGACCGGGCCGCCGTCGTGCGCGAACGGCTCAGCCCCTGGGATCAGTGGCACGGTGCCTCCGCTGCTCGGGCCGCGGAACGCCCTCGGCCTCGGTCGCATCGTCGCACGACGGCGGCCCCGGCGCGACGCCCCCGCGGCGGGGGGCGTTGCCCACGGTGAGGCGCGCTCTTAGGGTGGTCGCGGACACCGGGGTCCGCAGCAGCGATGGCTGGGCCGGCAAGCGGGAAGATCGAGCGACCATGGGTGACTGGGTCGGGAGGTGACGGTGTTCTACTGGCTGCTCCGGCAGGTGCTCGTCGGCCCCCTGCTCCGACTGTTCTTCCGACCCTGGGTCGAGGGGCTGGAGAACGTCCCTGACGAGGGGCCGGTCATCCTCGCGAGCAACCACCTGTCGTTCTCGGACTCGATCTTCCTGCCGCTGGTCGTGCCCCGACACATCACCTTCCTGGCCAAGTCCGACTACTTCACCGGCAAGGGACTGAAGGGGCGGCTGACCGCGTCCTTCTTCAAGCACATCGGGCAGGTCCCGATCGACCGATCGGGTGGTTCGGCCAGCCAGGCCGCGATCGACACCGGGCTCCGGGTCCTGAACGAGGGGAGCCTGCTGGGGATCTACCCGGAGGGCACCCGATCACCGGACGGGCAGCTGTACCGGGGGCGGACGGGGGTGGCCCGGATGGCCCTGGAGTCCGGGGCCCGGGTCATCCCGGTGGCGATGATCGACACGGACAAGATCCAGCCGCCCGGGCGGGTTCGACCGAAGATCATGCGGGTCGGGATCAAGATCGGGCGGCCGCTGGACTTCTCCCGCTACGCGGGCATGGAGGGCGACCGCTTCGTCCTGCGGTCGATCACTGACGAGATCATGTACGAGCTCATGACCCTGTCGGGCCAGGAGTACGTGGACATGTACGCGACCAAGGCGAAGACGGAGATCGCGGCCGGCCGCCGTCCCGCGACGATCGTCAGCATCGGCGGCGAGATCGCCGACGAGCCCGTGCACGCCGCCTGAGACTCTCTGAGACCCCCGAGACCCCCGAGACCCCCGAGACCCAGGACCGCGACCGGTGGCGCTCCTGCGGGCCCGCGGGGAGGCGGCACGGGCGACCAACATCGAGCTGTTCTTCGACCTCGTCTACGTCTTCGCCGTCACCCAGCTGTCCCACCACCTGCTGGGCCGGCCGACCTGGACCGGTGCTGCGCAGACGGCGTTGCTGCTCATGATGGTCTGGCACGTCTGGATCTACACCGTGTGGATGACCAACTGGCTGGACCCCGCCCGGCTGCCGGTCCGGCTGTGCCTCATCGCGCTGATGCTGGCCGCCCTGCTGATGTCCTCGGCGCTGCCGCAGGCGTTCAGCAGCGGCGGGGTGCTCATCGGCTGGTCGTACGCCGTCATGCAGGTCGGCCGCAGCGCGTTCGCCGTGCTCGCGCTGCGCGGCTCGGACCGGCTGCAGCGCAACTTCGAGCGGGCCCTGTGCTGGTGCGTCGTGAGCGGCGTGCTCGCGGTGGCCGGAGGGTTCACGCACGACGGCGCCCGGTTCGGGCTGTGGGCGGCGGCGGTGGCCGTCGACCTCACCGGGGGTGCGGTGGGCTTCTGGACGCCGGGGCTGGGCCGTTCGCGCACCGAGGACTGGAGCATCGAGGGCAACCACTTCGCCGAGCGGTGCCAGGCCTTCGTGCTGATCGCGCTCGGCGAGTCCGTCGTGGTCATCGGGGCGACGTTCTCCGACATCGAGCACGTCGACGCGGTGGCCGTGTACGCCGTGGTGCTCGCGTTCGTCGGGGCCGTCGCGCTGTGGTGGCTGTACTTCGACCGCAGCGCGGAGGACGCCGCGGCGGTCCTGGCCGGGTCGGACGACCCGGGCCGGCTGGGCCGCTCGGCGTAC
This sequence comes from uncultured Actinomycetota bacterium, assembly GCA_963711005.1. Taxonomy (GTDB): domain Bacteria; phylum Actinomycetota; class Actinomycetes; order Prado026; family Prado026; genus CAVQCJ01. The sequence goes on from CAVQCJ010000006.1 coordinate 127,798, forward strand.
CACGACATCCATCCGTTCATGGTGGGCGGCGTCATCGTGGCCGCAGCCGCGGACGAGCGGGTTCTCGCGCACCCGACCGGGCCGGTGGACGCAGCGACGGCGTGGATGCTGCTCGGCGGGACGGCGCTGTTCGTGGCCGGGCACGCCATGTTCAAGGCGACCGTCTGGGGGGTGGTGCCCTGGACGCGGATCGCCGCGGTGGGTCTGCTCGCCGCGCTCGGTCTGGTCGCCCCGTACGTGTCCGGCCTTGTCCTCGGGACGTTCGCCGCCGCGGTCGTCATCGCGGTGGCGGTCTGCGACCGGGTGCTGCCGCTCCCGGTGTCGCGCCGCGCCCGGCTGGCCGCCTGACCAGCTGACCGGTCCGACTGTCCGACTGTCCGAGCGCCCGTCCGCGTCAGTGCTCGACGGCCCAGCCCTTCGACCGCTCGACGGCTGCTCGCCACCGGCGGTGGGCGGCGTCGTCGCGGGGTCCGGGCTCGAACCGCTTCTGCAGGCGCCAGGTCTGCGCCAGCTCGTCCGTCGACGACCAGACGCCGGTGCCGAGGCCGGCCAGGAAGGCCGCTCCCAGCCCGGTCGTCTCGACCACCTCGGGCCGTACCACCGGGACCCCCAGCTGGTCGGCCTGCAGACGGCAGAGCAGGTCGTTGGCCGCCGCGCCGCCGTCCACGGCCAGCACCGGGAGCTCGACGCCGGCCTCGCGGACCATGAGGTCGACGACGTCGCGTACCTCGAAGGCGATGGCCTCCAGCGTGGCCCTGGCCAGATGGGCGCTGGACGTCGACCGGGTGATGCCGAGGATGGTGCCGCGCGCCGCCGGGTCCCAGTCCGGGGCACCGAGCCCTGTCAGGGCCGGCACGAACACCACGCCGCCGGAGTCCGGGACGCTCGCGGCGAGTCCTTCGACGTCCGCGGCCGAGCGCAGGATGCCCAGCCCGTCCCGCAGCCACTGCACGGCCGCGCCGGTGACGAAGACCGACCCCTCCAGCGCGTACTCGAGCCGCCCGTCCGGGTGCCCCCAGGCCACTGTCGTCAGCAGTCCGCCGGCCGAGCGCACCGCCCGCGGGCCGGTGTTCACCAGGACGAACGAGCCGGTGCCGTACGTGCACTTCGACGAGCCCGGTGCGTAGCAGGTCTGACCGAACAGCGCCGCCTGCTGGTCACCGGCGATCCCGGCGACCGGCACCTCCAGCCCGGCGAACACCGACGGGTCGGTCCGGCCGACGACGCCGTACGAGGGCACGACCTGCGGGAGCGCCTCCATCGGGACCCCGAACAGCTCGCAGAGCTCGGCCGACCAGTGGCCGGTGCCGAGGTCGAACAGCAGCGTCCGGGACGCGTTCGACGCATCCGTGACGTGCTGAAGGCCTCTGGTCATCCGGGCGATGAGGTACGAGTCGACCGTGCCGACGGCCACCCGCCCGGCGACGACGCCCGCCCACGCGTGCGGGTCGTTGGCCGCGAGCCAGGCGAGCTTCGTCGCGGAGAAGTACGGGTCCAGGCGCAGGCCGGTCAGCTCGCTGACCCGCGGCTCGTGCCCGGCGTCGCGAAGCTGGTCGCACAGGCCGGCCGTGCGCCGGTCCTGCCAGACGATGGCCCGGCGGACGGAGCCGAGCGTCTCGCGGTCCCAGAGCACGACCGTCTCACGCTGGTTGGTCACGCCGACGCAGGTCGGCGCGGCGACGCCGGCCGCCTCGGCCCGGTCGAGCGCCTCGCGCACCGCGGTCACCGTCGCGGCCCAGATCTCGTCCGGCTCGTGCTCCACCCAGCCGTCGGCCGGGAAGTGCTGCGGGAACTCCCGGTAGCCGCGCGCTGCGACCCGCCCGTCGTGCGTCACCAGCAGCGCCGTCACGCCGGTGGTCCCGGCGTCGACCGCGAGCACGGTGCCGGCGGTCACGGGCCGGCTCCGTGGTTCGTCCCGTCCCGTGTCTTCCTCAGGTGGTCGAGCACCACCGGGTCCAGCCGACCGGGCACCAGCCGCTCCTCCAGGTTCTCGGTGCCGGACCACGAGGTGAGCGCGGCCGCCAGTGCCACCGCCGAGCCGTCGGCGGGCGGGTGCCCGGCTTGGCCGAGAAGGCCGGAGACCTCGTCGGCGAGGGCGCCTTCGAGCGGCAGACAGTCCGCCGGGTCCGGGCGCTCGAAGTACAGCGTGTGCAGGCCACGCAGCCGGACCAGCTCCGGCACGGGGTCGGGGTGGTCGTCCACGCGCAGGTCGACCAGCACGTCGCTGCCGCCGCCGTAGCCGCCGTCCGGGGTGACCACGAGCACCGCTGCGGACTGCCGACCGCGCCGGTCACCACCCGCGCGGTCGCCCGCTGTCAACGTGGTGAGCAGCCGGTCCACCAGGTCCCGCCCCGGAACGGAGTCGAGCCAGGCCCGTTCCATCGCGGCCACGACCTCGGGACCGGTGAGGATGTTGCCCTGGATCGCGTACCCGTCGCCGACGGCGCCGCCGGCCCAGGGCAGGCACTCGGCCCCGGTCCACGAGGCCCCGTCCCCGGCCGCGGCGACCACCCCGAGCTGGCGGTGCTCGCGGTCGGCGTCCGCCGCGGTGACGCGGTCGATCGCAGTCTGTGCGTCCGCGCCCTGGCCGAGCAGCGCCAGCACGTCGCCGCGGTACGCAAGGTTCGCCAGCGCCTGGGTCGCCACCGCCCCGATGCCGGCCATCGCCGCGGGCACCGCCGCGCCGACCGCGAGGAACTTGGACGCGACGGCCACCCCGTACGTCGTGCCGTCGGCGCTGCGGGCCGCGATCGAGAAGGTCATGGTCCGCAGGCTACCGATGGGCCTGCCGGCCACCCGGTGCTGGAACTGCCGAGCCGGACACGGTTGGATTCAGCGCGACGACCCCCGCGAGCGACGAGTGGAGCACTGATGCGCATCGGAGTCCTGACCGGCGGCGGCGACTGCCCTGGTCTCAACGCAGTGATCAGGGCCGTCGTGCGCAAGGGGGTCCAGCACTACGGGCACGAGTTCGTCGGCTTCCGGGACGGCTGGAAAGGCCCGCTCGAGGGCCTGACGATGCCGCTCGACGTGGCGGCCGTGCGCGGGATCCTGCCCAGGGGCGGCACCATCCTGGGCTCCTCGCGGACCAACCCGATCAAGGTGGACGGCGGGATCGAGCGCATCGAGAAGAATCTCGCGTCACTGGGCGTCGACGCGCTGGTGGCCATCGGTGGCGAGGACACCCTCGGCGTCGCGACCAGGCTCGACGAGCACGGCGTACGGGTCGTGGGCGTGCCGAAGACCATCGACAACGACCTCAACGCGACGGACTACACCTTCGGCTTCGACACCGCGGTGAACATCGCCACCGAGGCGATCGACCGTCTGCACACCACGGCCGAGTCGCACCACCGGGCGCTGATCGTCGAGGTCATGGGTCGGCATGCCGGCTGGATCGCCCTGCACGCCGGGATGGCCGGCGGAGCCAACGTCATCCTGATCCCCGAGCAGCCGTTCGACATCGACCAGGTCTGCGAGTGGGTGGAGCGCAGGTTCGAGTCCCACTACGCGCCGGTCATCGTGGTCGCCGAGGGTGCCCTGCCCAGCGACGGCGACCTGATGACCAGGGACGCACCACTGGACGCCTTCGGGCACGTCCGGCTGTCCGGGATCGGCGAGTGGCTGGCCGGGCAGATCGAGCACCGCACCGGCAAGGAAGCGCGCACGACGGTGCTCGGACACATCCAGCGCGGGGGCACGCCCACCGCGTTCGACCGCTGGCTGGCGACCCGGTTCGGCCTGCACGCGATCGAGGCCGTGAACGACGGGGACTTCGGGAAGATGATCGCGTTGCGCGGGGTGGACGTGGTCCGCGTGCCACTGGCCGCCGCTACCACGGAGCTCAAGACGGTGCCGCCTGCGCTGTACGAAGAGGCCAAGACCCTGTTCGGCTGACCCAGCTGTCCAGCGGACCGCTCGGAATCGCCATCTGGCGCGCTCGCCCGGGAACGGGTAAGAGTGGTTCTTCGGCGCGCCGGGCGTGACGGTGAGGTGCCGGCGCCGACCGGGTGTCACCCCCGAGCCATCGGCATCGCAGCGGAGAGGAGCCAGGTCGTGGACATGAAGCTCGAGGTCATGGTGCTGCCGGTCTCCGACGTGGACCGGGCCAAGGAGTTCTACGGACGCCTCGGGTGGAGGCTGGACGCGGACGTCGCCAGCGGGGACGACTTCCGCCTGATCCAGTTCACCCCACCCGGCTCCGGGTGCTCGGTGCAGTTCGGCACGGGTCTCACGTCGGCGGCGCCGGGGTCGGCCCAGGCCCTGCACCTGATCGTGTCCGACATCGAGGCGGCACATGACCAGCTGGTCAAGAGCGATGTCGACGTCAGCGACGTGTACCACTGCGCAACAGGGTTCGCTTGCCGGTTCGGGGACGCCGGAACGGCTGGTCGCGTCGGCGGACGGGCGCCCGGTGGTCTCAGCTACGGGTCCTTCGCCTCGTTCAGCGACCCGGACGGCAACGGCTGGGTGTTCCAGGAGGTCACGACCCGGCTCGCCCGGGCGCATCGACCCCGCAGCGACGTCGTTCGCGTCGGCGTCCGACCTCGCCGAGGCGCTGCGCCGGGCTGCCGCGGCGCACGGACGAGCACGAGGCCCTGACCGGGCAGGCCGACCCTGACTGGCCGGACTGGTACGCCGAGTACATGGTGCGGGAGCGGGCGGGGCAGGACCTGCCGACATGACGGCGGTCAGGACCGTCGACTACGACGTCATCGTCCTGGGCGCCGGCTCGCCCGGCGAGCACTGCGCCGGCGCGCTGGCCGAGGGCGGCCTGCGTGTCGCCCTGGTCGAGCGCGAGCTGGTCGGCGGCGAGTGCTCGTACTGGGCGTGCATCCCGTCGAAGACGTTGCTGCGTCCCGGGGAGGCCGTGCACGCCGCACGGGACGCCGCGGCGACCGCGCGAGGTCGACGTCCAGGCCGCGCTGGCCTGGCGCGACTTCATGGTCTCCAACTACTCCGACGCCGGGCAGGAGGGCTGGCTGAAGAGCAACGGCATCGACCTGCTCCGCGGCACCGGGCGGCTGGCCGGGACAGGCGTGGTCGAGGTCGACGGCGTGCGCCACACGACAACGCACGTCGTCGTGGCCAACGGGGCCGACCCGATCATCCCGCCGATCCCGGGTCTGCGCGAGCTCGACGGGATCTGGACGAACCGCGAGGCCACCGGGATGAAGGTCGTCCCCGACCGGCTGCTCGTGCTCGGCGGTGGGCCGGTCGGCGTGGAGATGGCCCAGGCCGTCACGCCGTCTGGGCGGCGAGGTCACCCTCGTCGAGGGAGCGGACCACCTGCTGTCCCGGGAGCCCGCACCGCTCGGCGAGGCGCTCGCGCGAGGTCCTGCGCCGCGACGGCATCGACGTCGTCCTCGGCGAGCACGTCGACAGCCGCGCGGCAGGACGGGGCGGACTACGTCCTGGCCCTCGACAGCGGCCGCGAGCTGCGCGGCGACCGGCTGCTCGTCGCCACCGGCCGCCGCCCTCGGGTGGACGGGATCGGTCTGGAGACCGTCGGGGTCACGGCCGACAGCCGCGGCATCCCGGTCGACGCTCGGCTGCGAGCCGGTGAGCGGCTGTGGGCGATCGGCGACGTCACCGGCATCTGGCCGCTCACCCACGTCGGCAAGTACCAGGGCGAGGTGGTCGCCGCGAACATCCTCGGCGAGCCGCGCGACGCGGACTACCGGGCCGTGCCGCGCGTCACCTACACCGACCCGCAGGCGGCATGCGGTGGGCGCCACGGAGGCCAGGTTCAGCGCGACCGTGCCGGTGTCGGAGCTGGCCAAGACGGAGACGTACACCCGCGCGTACGCCCAGTCCAACGGCTTCCTGACGCTCCTCAGCGACGGCGAGCAGCTGACCGGCGCGTACGCGCTCGGCCCCGAGGCCGGCGAATGGCTGCAGCAGGCCACGCTGGCCATCCGCGCTCGGGTCCCGCTCGACGTCCTGCGCGACACCATCCAGCCGTTCCCGACCTTCTCGGAGATCTACGTCGGCGCGCTGAAGGCCCTCCGCGGCGCGATCGCGACGAGCGCCTGATGAGGTTCGGGAGCCGACCATCGGAGCAGTCATGACCGCCCTGTCCGATGTGACGCGGACGCCGCGCGGACCGGAGCTGCTCGGGCAGACCGTCGTCGTGATCGGCGGCAGCGCCGGCATCGGGCTCGAGACAGCCAGACGGGCGCGGGCCGAGGGCGCCGACGTCATCGTCACCGCTCGCAACCCCGACCGCCTGGAACGCGCCGCCGCCGAGCTCGGCGCGCGGAGCAGCGCGGCCTTCGACGCCACCGACTTCGACCGGCTCGACCAGTTCTTCGAGGAGCTGCCGACACCGATCGACCATCTGATGGTCACCGCCGGTGGTCCGTACTACGCGCCGCTGGCGACCATGGACTTCGACGCAGGCGCGCCGCGACGTCGACGAGCATCTGTGGCTGACCCTGCGCGTCGCCCGGCAACGCCGCCGGCAAGGTACGTCCCGGGGGCACGCTGCTGTTCATCGGCGGCACCGGCGGGCGCCGTCCGGCCGTCGGCCTGTCGATCGTGTCGACCTTCACCGCCGGGCTGCCCGCCCTCGACGAAGAGCCTCGCGCTCGAGCTCGCGCCGATCCGGGTCAACCTCATCGCGCCTGGCTTCGTCGACACGCCACTGTCGGCGTCGCTCCTCGGCGATCAGCTCGACGAGCGTCGCGAGCAGCTCCGCGCCACGCTGCCGATCGGGCGCGTGGTGGGGCCCGCGGATGTCGCCGCGCTCGCCGTCCACATCATGACCAACACGGCTCTCACCGGGGCGACGTTCGACATCGACGGCGGCCAGCAGCTCGTCGCCGGGTGAGCCAGAGCTGACAACCGCGAGGCCACGTGAGAGGCGGTCATCCTGTGCGTCCCGACATCGTCCCCGGCGGCACCTTCCCTGACTACGCGCTCCCCGACCACACCGGCACCGTCCGCAGCCTGAGCGAGCTGCAGGGCGCGCGACCCGATGATCCTCACGCTCGCGCGCGGTCACTACTGCCCGAAGGAGCACCAGCAGCACCTCGAGCTGGCGGCGTTCCAGTCGAAGGTCGCCGTGGCCTACACCCAGATCGTCACGATCTCGACGGACGAGCACCACACGCTGCAGGAGTTCCGCGCGTCGGTCGGCGCCCAGTGGACCTTCCTCTCCGACCCCGGACGCACGATCCAGAAGGACCTCGACATCAAGGAGTACACCGACCCCGACAACGACCCGATGATCCCGCACACGCTCGTGCTCAAGCCGGGACTGGTCGTCCACAGCATCTACAACGGCTACTGGTTCTGGGGTCGCCCGTCGGTGTACGACCTCTGGCGTGACCTGCGTGCGGCGACCAGCGAGATCCGGCCGGACTGGGATCTGAGCCGGCCGGGGCTGCGCGAGGCCTGGGATGCGGGCGACTGGTCGTCCTTCCACGGATGGGACCGGCAGAGCCGGCACGCCCCCCAAGGCGCCGTGATCGAGATGCCGTGGGTCCCGGAGTTCGTCAGCGCGGTGGAGCTGGTGCGCGTGCAGACGCGCGCCGCGGGTCAGGCCGATCCGGTCGGGCAGTACTTCGCCGCCCTGAACGAGGGTGACACCCACGCACTCGAGGATGTGTGGCCCGGTGAGGTGGTGATCTACGACCCCCGCGCAGGTGAGATCCGCGGCCACAGGCAGCTGCGGCGGTTCGTCAGCGACGAACCAGTCCTGGATGGCGCGAGCGCCGTGCCCGCACCGACATCGTGGCGTCGACGTCCGCCGGCGGGCGTGCCGTGGTGGAGCTGCTGGTGCACCTCGAGCAGGACGGGCAGGACCTGGCCTGGCCGGTGGCGGTCGTGGCCGAGTCCCCGGACGACAGGTCCGTGGTGTTCCGCACCTACTGCTCCCAGTGGCCGGTCGACGGACGGCGTCACGTACGGCCTCCGATACTCGAGTCCGGGGACGCCCACCCGGGCGATGTCGTCGGCCGCTACCACGGCGCGCTGGACGCTGGTGACGCGGACACCATCGTGAGCACCTTCACGCCGGACGGGTACGTGCGCGAGTCCGTGGGCCCGCAGCTCGACCACCGCGGCACGGCTGAGGTCCGCTCGTTCTTCACGCGGTGCTTCGGCGCCGGCGGCGGCATCGGCCTGCAGCACTGCGCCGTGACCGACGACGGCGTCCGCTGCGTCCTGGAGTACAACTGCGTCCGTTGGGGCAGCCACGACCTGCCACCGCAGGCGGGGATCGGCGTGTACGAACGCGGCCCGGACGGGCTGTTGGCCGCCGCACGCATATACGACGACGTCGAGCCCCCGGCGAGCAGCCCGAGCCCGAGCCCTGAAGCCGTCTGGCAGCAGGGCAGCACGTCGGCGAGGGTCGATCAGGGCTGGCCCGGCTGCCGCTTCCCGAGCGCCTCCTGCCGGGCGACGGTTGAACTGCCGTCCCAGGCCTGGTCCTGCCCGAGGGCCTGCTTCCTGGCAGCGCGATAGCTGTTCAGCTCCAGCCGCCACTCGGCCGCGAGCCCTTCTTCGCCGAGAGCCTCGGCCTCCGCGATGTCGGTCAGCAGCTCCTGCTCGAATGCATCAGGCACGGCACGAGCGTAGGCCGGACTCCGGACCCACGAGCCCGAGTGCCCTGCGGCGGCGAGACTAGGCGATGATTCGGACGACGGGCAGGTCGGACCTGGGCGGGACCATGAGCCATCGGAGTGTTCGGATCGTGGGCGGGTGCTGCTGGCGTTGGGCGTGATCGCCGCCCTCCGGCATCTGAGACCGGCTGGCACCTGCGGAGCAGCCCGCGGCCGTGGCCTCCGGGCCCCCCAGCTCGTCCATCGGCGGAGGGTGGTCGGTTCGGCGTCACAGGGCTGCGGACGACGGGCTGAACTCGCGATGGTGGTAGCCCGCGGCGTCGAGGATCGCGACGGTGGACTCGGGCACCTCGACGAACGCCCCCGGCAGATCAGTGGTCGGCTCGGACACGACCAGGTGGGCGTCCTCGCTGAACATCCGCAGTCGCTCGACGTCCGGGTACATCTGCTGAAGCGTGGCGATGTCGACGGAGTGGAAGAGGGATCGCGAACGACCCTGCGTGGAGTACCGGAACGCCCAGATCTTCTCCCCGTCGGACACCGCGACGGTGCCCTGCCAGGGGAACGCGACACCTTCGGCGCGCCCGGCCACCTCCACAGCGGCGACGGCGCGCCGCATGGCGCCGACCGGGTCGTCGCGCAGCCCGAAGGTCAGAGCCAGGTGGAACAGAACTTCGGAGTCGGTCGTCCCTTGGATGTGCGGGTAGAGCTCCGGGTCGACCGCGAGCACGAGCTCGCGCTTGATGCGCGCGAACTCCGAGATGGCCCCGTTGTGCATGAACAGCCAGTTCTCGTAGCGGAACGGATGGCAGTTGGTCTGCTGGATCGGCGGCCCGGCCGCCGCCCGCACGTGGCAGAAGAACAGCGGTGACGTGACGACCTGGGTGAGCTCGCGCAGGTTCCGGTCGTGCCAGGCCGGCTCGATGCTGTGGAAGACCCCGGGGCGACGGCCGTCCGCGCCCTCCGGATACCAGCCGAAGCCGAAACCGTCGCCGTTCACCGTCTCGGCCCCGAGGGGCGAGTCGAGCGACTGCGCGACGATCGAGTGGGTGGGGTGCAGGATCAGCTCGCTGGTTCGGACAGCGGCCCCGCGGTATGCCAGCCACCGGCACATGTCACACCTCGTCCCGTCCCTTCGCGTCACCCCGCCCGCCGCGCCTCACGGCTGGAATCTGGCCCGAGAGGGACGCGCACGCAAGGGACCAAAGCCCTTGACCGCCGACTCCGCCTAAGATCGTTCCCGACCCGGGAGGGCAGCATGTCTGATGCCAACAAGGAACTGGTCCGCCGGCACTTCGCGCAGATATGGAACGACCGCAACCTCGACGCTTGCGACGAGCTGATGGCAGCCCGGTACCGCGAGAACGCGAAAGCACCCTTCGGCAGCACAGCCCCCGGCGAACTGCACGGGCCCACCGCGATGCGGCAGACCGTCGCGTGGCTCACCACGCAGTTTCCAGACATCCGGATGGAGATCGACTCCCTCATCGGCGAGGGCGACCTCGTCGCGGCACGGGTAACCAGCACCGGCACGAACCTTGGCCCCATCGCGCCGGGCATGCCCGCCACCGGCAAGTCCTTCACGACGAGCCAGACGCACTGGTTCCGAGTGGCCGACGGACAGCTGTGCGAGCACTGGGCCACCCGCGACGACCTGACTGCCATGATCCAGCTCGGAGTGGTCGCGCCGCCGGGGCCACCTGCCTGACGAACAGCGTCCCGACCATCGTCGTTTGGTGCGGTGTGGAGACATGTTCAGTGCCGTGCCGGCGAACGGGTCGGGCCCGGCACGTCCGGATCCGGGACAGGACCTGGACCACACGATCCCGTGGCCGAAGGGCGAGACTCACCCGTCGAACCTCGTATATCGCCAGTACGACCCCTTCGCCCCATCAGCCGCTGTGTGCGGAAGTCTCCTTCCCTAGTGGTCCTGGAAGTGTGCGGGGCGGAAGTAGTGGTCGAGGGCCCAGTCAGCGATCTGCTGCCCCAACCGGACGCCTCGAACGTCCGAGGTCCGGATGTGAATGCCCAGCCACACCCGGGCGTCGATGACGTCCCTGTCCAGCGCCGAACCTGAGTCGTAGCTGCGTTGGGCGCCGGGTACGGCGGTCGAGATCAGTGTCACGTGCAGGTGCCTGGTGTCGAGAGCGCCGGCCAGTGCGGTCGTGAAGGCGCCGGTATACCCGGAGTATCCGCTCACGTATTCGGGGTAGTTGGGCGTGGTGATCAACGGGGCCCAGGTGGGATCGGCCGCGGTGGCCGGGTTGCCATCGGTGTCCGCGAGCTGAATCGCTGTGATCGGGCGCCAGAAGCCGTACACGTACTTCGCCCGCCAGACTCCGATGATCGTGTCCGCTGCCGTCATGTCGACCGCAGCGAGCAGGTGGGCGGCATCAACGATGTCCAGGTGCCGCACGGCGACCTGGTCTCGAAGGGCCGCGTTGTACTGCACGGGGGCAAGGCCGGAGAAGAACATCGCCGTGGCGGTCTGGTCCGCTGTCCGCAAGATCGAGGCGGCCGACCCGAGCGCCTTCACCTCGGCGAATTCCGTCGTGTAGCGCGCCGAGGTGAGAGCCGGCGGAGGGCCAGGCTCGTACGGGTTGACGCTGGGCACAAGCAGCGGCCGGACGAACCCCAGCCAGGGCGCGGACATCGGCAGGAGCGCCGGCGGCGTCGGACGCCATACTCCCGGGCCCGGCGGCTGGGTGAAGGTGATGGACGCGTTGCGGCCGTCACCGGTCCGCAGCTGGATGATCCGGGCAGCAGCCAGCTCGCCAAAGGCCACCCCCTGCGCCTTGTCGGGTCCGTCGGGGACCGCCATCAGCGACGTCGCAAGGTCGGCGTCCAGGGCTGCCGTTGCGTACGGCGAGTAGGTCACCAAGATCCTGTGGGCGGCGGCTGCCGCGGCAGCCTGCGCTGAGGCGCCGCGGGGAGCGCGGATCGGGAACCGGTACGGCTCGTACCGCCCGTCGATGCCGACCACCGCGTCGTACACGGCCGCCTGGACGAACCCCATGTACAGGATGCTCTCCACCGGCGCCTTGGTCGGGTCGGCCAAGAACGTGCTGATCGCGATGGCGTTCCAGTCGGACACCACGGTGGCATCGCCGTCGGAGGTGTGCGCGGCCGCCGTCGACGTCGGCACGGCCACGAGCGCGGCCACCAGCGACGCCGCGGCGAGGCCGCCGAGCCCCCGCCGGCGTCGTGCTCGTGCAGGACTGGGCGGGATGAGGGAAAGGTCCATGTGGCACTCCCGCGCTCAGGTCGGCGGCGCCCGCCGACGCCAGGATCGCGAGAACGACCCGGCGATCCAGCACCAGCCAGCGACCGACGGTGATAGTCGCGGGCGTGAGCGACCGGCCCTTCCTCGCAGGACGACCACACGGTCCCGCTGCGCCCAGTCCTCGTCCATTCCAAGAAACTGGTAGATCACGGTAGTCTCGGGCGGCACGATTCCGGACCGATCGAGGCGCCCGTGGCGCGCACCGTGACGTTGAGCACCGCCGACCTGGAGGCGGTGCTCGATGCTGCCTCCAGTCTGCGCGAGGTTGTTCCCGCTGACTCCGCCGTACGGGACGTGTTGGAGGCCTTGTCACATCTGGTCGAATGCGACCAGCTGTTCTGGACGTGGATCGACGTCACCTCTGCAGTCAAGATCGCGGAGGTGGGTTACCCGCAGCTACCACTACCCGTACCGGTCGACCAATGGACCGTCCACCGCGACGAACACCCCATCTGCTCTGGACGCAACGACCCCGTGACCGCGATCAGTGATGTCCTGACACCCCGTGAGTTCCACCAGACCTGGCTGTACCACGAGTGCTTCCGTCCAGCTGGTCTCGAACACGAGATCGGCGTCAATCTCAGCCACACCCACGGTCAGGTCAGCGACCTCATCCTCTCGCGCACCGCAGGATGCGACTTCGATGACCGGGACCACCTTGTGCTGCAGCTGCTCCAGCCGCATCTCGACAGGGCGTTCCGCGGCCTTGTCCGGCCAGCCCCGAGCCTCACCGACCGGGAGAGGCAGGTTCTGCTGCTGGTTCGTGAGGGCCTGACCAACACCCAGGTGGCGCGCGCCCTCGGTGTGCGCGATTCCACGGTGATCAAGCACCTGGCCAACGTGTACGCCAGGACCGGCAGCCATTCGCGAACCCAGGCTCTCCAGGCGTGCGCGGACGTTCTCGACGGAGGTCACGCAAGCAGGCATCAGTGAACAACCTCGTCCGTCGGCAGGCACTGGACGTGGCTGCGGTCGAGGTCTTTGATGCGCTCTAACGCGCGTGATCGTTCACCTGTCCGCGCGGTGCATGGGGGCCGGATGGGACGCGGTCGGGTGGCGCCCGCAGAAGCCGACGTTCCGGTTCGCACTGCCCGTTCCTGAGAGGACGAATCCAGATGAGACTACGCATCGCGGTTGTCGCCGCCGTCGCCCCTGTCCTGCTCGCGCTGGTCCTGCCGTCATCCGTTGCCGCCGCGGCCGAGAAGAAGCCGCACCCGGGCGCTCCGTACTCGGTGACGTTCCAGGCCGGGCAGGCGTGCGACTTTCCAGTCCGGCTCAACGGCATCGACGACACCACCTTGACCGTGCGTCCGGACGGCAGTGCCTATACGCAGGGGTACTTTGACGTCACCGTCACCAACTTGACCAACGGCAAGCACGTCTTCCGGGTCGCGTCCGGTCCCGGCCTGTACCTGCCCGGTGGACGGGTCCTGCGGGCACACGGAGCGTGGGTCCTGCAGCTGCCCCCGCGACCGGGCCACAAGGCGCGGCTGATTCTGATCACCGGCAGCTTCAAGCTCGCACTCGTCAAGGAGAACGTGTACGGCGCCAAGCCCGGCACCACCGTCGAGAACCTCTGCACCCTGGTCAGCTAGCGAGCTCACCTGGATCCTGCCCACCGGGCACATCTACTCGACCGGGCCACCACCTCGCGACTGATCGGCTGAAGGGCGAGCACTGCCCCGGAGATGGGACCGGCGCGCCGTATCCTGCATGCCGTGAGCCCAGACGCGCTGTCGTGGCCCGACCTGCCGGCTGCCCAGCAGCCGGACTGGCCCGACCACGTCGGCGGTCGAGGCTGCGGTCGCGCACCTGCGCACCCTGCCGCCGCTGGTGTTCGCGGGCGAGTGCGACCACCTGCGCGACCAGCTGGCGCAGGCGGCGCGGGGGGAGGCCTTCGTCCTGCAGGGCGGGGACTGCGCCGAGACGTTCGACGCGGTCGGCGCCGACGCGATCCGGGCCAAGCTCAAGACGGTCCTGCAGATGGCCATCGTGCTCACGTACGGCGCGTCGATGCCGGTGGTCAAGGTCGGCCGGATCGCCGGCCAGTACGCGAAGCCGCGGTCGGCCCCGATGGAGGCACGCGACGGCGTCGAGCTGCCGGCCTACCGCGGCGACATGGTCAACTCGCTCGAGTTCACGGCATCCGCGCGCCGGCACGACCCCGCGCGGATGGTGGAGGTCTACCACCGGTCGGCGGCGACGCTGAACCTGGTGCGAGCCTTCACCCAGGGCGGGTACGCGGACCTGCGCCAGGTGCACGCGTGGAACCAGGACTTCGTCCGCGACAGTCCGGCCGGGCAGCGGTACGAGCGGCTGGCGGGCGAGATCGACCGGGCGCTGGCGTTCATGCACGCGTGCGGGGCCGACCCGGAGGAGTTCCATCGGGTCGACCTGTACTCCGGCCACGAGGCGCTGGTGCTGGACTACGAGCGGGCGCTGACCCGGATCGACTCGCGCACCGGCCTGCCGTACGACGTCTCGGGCCACTTCGTCTGGGTGGGCGACCGGACCAGGGACCCGCTGGGCGCGCACGTGGACTTCGCGGCCCGGGTCCGCAACCCGATCGGGCTGAAGGTCGGCCCTTCTGCGGCCCCGGAGGAGGTGCTCGAGCTGGTGCGTCGGCTCGACCCCGACCAGGAGCCAGGGCGGCTCACGCTGATCACGCGCATGGGCGCCGGGCTGGTCGAGGAACGGCTGCCCCCGATCATCGAGAAGGTCACCGCCAGCGGGTCGCCGGTGCTGTGGATCTGCGACCCGATGCACGGCAACACGCGAGAGGCGGCGTCCGGGCACAAGACGCGCTCGTTCGAGGACGTGGTGGCCGAGGTCCGTGGCTACTTCGCCGTGCACGCGGCTCTGGGGACGTTCCCTGGTGGCATCCACGTGGAGCTGACCGGAGACGACGTGACCGAGTGCGTCGGCGGATCGGCCGGCATGGAGGAGAGCCGCCTGGGGGAGCGGTACGAGACGGCCTGCGACCCGCGGCTGAACCGGGAGCAGGCGCTGGAGCTGGCGTTCCTCGTGGCGGGGATGCTCGCCGACCGCTGACACCACCGGAGGGCCGAGGATGGAGGCCACGCCGCAGGTACGGGCGTCCCGCTCGGCGCGCCGTGGGTTGCTCGCTGCGTGGTCGGACCCGCTGGTGTGGGTGCTGGTCCTGGCCGGCTTCTTCGACGGCATCTCGGACAACTGGCTGCACGCGTTCGTGCTGATCGGCGCCGCCGCGGCCGTGTGGTGGGACACGTGGTGTCGCGTCAGCGGCCGGCCGACCCGTCCGGACGTGCCGCTGCTGCGGGCGGACCAGCCGGGCCGGCGCGCGATGGTGATGATCGTGCTGGCAGCCGTGGCGTTCAGCGTCGTCGTCGGCGGGTTCGAGCGCTACACGTGGCCACCGACCCTGGCTGTGCTGCTGCCCACGGTGGTCGTGCTCGCGCTCGGGTGGCGTGGCCCGCTGCGACCCAGCCGGGTCCCGGCGCCGATCGGCCGCAGATCGGTCCTGGCCTGGTCGTTCGTGCTGGTGGCAGCCGGCTGCTGGGAGCTCGCGGCGCTGCTCCTGCAGCCGACCCTGCAGCAGGGCTCGGCCGACCACCCGACGGTCAGCTTCCTCATGGACACGGTGCTCGCCGGGCACCTCGGGCGCTCGGTCACGCTCTTGCTCTGGCTCGCGCTCGGCTGGTTCCTGCTCGCCGTGGCGCCCGGTCGTGATCTCGGCGACAGGACCGGACCGATGAAGCCGCACGACGTGACGCTCGCGGGGTACGCGCTGATCGTCGCCTGCGTCGTCGCGCTCGAGGTCGCCGCCGCCGGGCACATGTTCGGCGTCGTCTCGATCCGGACGGTGCTGGGTCGCATCATGCGAACCCGGGCGGGGCGGATCGGCGTGCTGGCGTCGTGGGCCTGGCTGGGCATGCACTTCTTCGCCCGCTGAGCTGCTGCCCGGAGGTCCCGCCGTCAGGTCCGATTCCCGCTAGCGACCGTCGGGGGGACCAGGCAGGATCGACGGCATGGCCGAGCTGACCGACCGGAGCGTCGAGGAGGACACCTGGTACCGCGCCGTCCAGGCGCAGGGACGGGCGCTTCGACGGCCGGGTGTTCACGGCCGTGCTCACCACCGGGATCTACTGCCGCCCGTCGTGCCCGTCCCGCACCCCGCTGCGGCCGAACGTCCGGTTCTACCCGAACGCGGCGGCCGCGGTCGCTGCGGGGTTCCGCGCGTGCCGCCGTTGCCGGCCGGACGCGTTGCCGGGCTCGCGGGCCTGGGACCACCGCGGCGACCTGGTCGCCCGTGCGCTGCGGCTCATCGCGGCCGGCGAGGTGGACGAGCACGGTGTGGCCGGACTGGCCGACCGGCTCTCGGTGAGCGAGCGGCACCTGCACCGGATCCTCGTGGCCGAGGTCGGCGTCGGGCCGCTGGCGCTGGCCAGGACCCGCCGCGCGCAGACCGCGCGGCTGCTGGTCGACCAGACCGGCCTGTCGATGACCGACATCGCGTTCGCGGCCGGGTTCGCCAGCGTCCGGCAGTTCAACGACGTGATGCGGACGGAGTTCGGCTGCCCTCCGTCTGAGCTGCGGCGCGGCCCCGGTCGGAGCCGGCTCGGGCGACGGCGGCACCGGCGGGCTGGTGCTCCGCCTGGTCCATCGCGAGCCTTACGGTGCTCGCGGAGGTCTTCGGGTTCCTGGGCACCCGGGCGGTGGCCGGGGTGGAGGAGGTCGACGGCGCGGGGCTGCGGCGGGTCGTGGGCACCCGACACGGTGCGGCGGTCGTCTCGATGCAGCCGGGACCCGGCCACATCACGGCTCGGCTGCGTCTGCCCGACCTGTCCGACCTGGGGACGCTGGTGGCGTCGTTGCGGCGGCTGCTCGACCTGGACGCCGACCCGACCTCGGTCGACGCCGTGCTGTCGGCCGACCCGGCGATGGCGCCGCTGGTGGCTGGCGCGGCCGGGACTTCGAGTACCCGGGGCGGTGGACGGCTTCGAGCTGGCCGTGCGTGCCATCGTCGGCCAGCAGGTCTCGGTCGCCGGCGCCCGCACGCTCGCCGGCCGGCTGGTCGAGGCGTTCGGCCAGCCGCTGGACGAGGCCGACGGCGCGCTGACCGCCGCCTTCCCGACCGCGCAGACGATGGCCGAGGCCGACCTCGACGGGCCGACGCTCGGCCTGACCGGCGCCCGGGTCCGCGCGCTCAGGGCGCTCGCGTTCGAGGTCGCGCACGGTCGTCTCACGCTGGATCCCGGCGGCGACCGGGACGAGGCGAGGAGCCGCCTGACGGCGCTTCCCGGCGTCGGGGAGTGGACCGCGGAGTACATCGCGATGCGGGCCCTGGCCGACCCGGACGCCTGGCCGGGCACGGACCTCGTGCTGCGGCGACGGGTGGCCGAGCGCGGCGGCGACCCGGAGCGGTGGCGGCCCTGGCGTGCCTACGGCGCCCTGCACCTGTGGAACGACAGTGCACAGACAGCGAAGACCCCACCGATGGAGGAGTCGGCATGAGCAGCACGACCGCAGCACCTCTGGCGGCGACCGAGGTCGCCACCCCTGTCGGCCCGCTGGCGATCGTGACCGACGCGGGCACCGTCGTGGCCTCGGGCTTCACCACGGTCGAGGACCAGCTGGGCCGGCTCGATCCGGCGCAACAGGCCCGCGGCGTGGTCCGGACCGACGACATGGGCGCGGTCACCGACGCCGTCCGGGCCTACTTCGCCGGCGACGTCGACGCGCTGGACCGCGTGCCGGTCCGCCAGCCGGGGGGCGACTTCACGCAGGAGGCCTGGCGGGTGATGCGGACGATCCCGGCCGGTCAGACCTGGTCGTACGCCGAGCTGGCGACGAAGTCCGGCCGTCCGGCCGCGGTGCGTGCCGCCGGTTCGGCGTGCGCCCGGAACATGGTGGCGCCGTTCGTCCCCTGCCACCGGGTCGTGCGCACCGGGGGTTCGCTGGGCGGCTACTACTACGGGCTGCCGGTCAAGCAGTGGCTGCTCGACCACGAGCGCGGGGTCACGAGGGCGTTCTGACAGCGTCCCCGGCCGAGCGCCTCCCGAGCAGCGGAGGCAGCTGGCGCACCGCGGTGGCCAGCGCCCGCAGGTCGCCGTTCACCAGCGCCTGCGGTCCGTCGCACAGCGCCTCCTCTGGCCGCGGGTGGACGTCGACGATGATGCCGTCCGCTCCGACCGCGATCGCCGCCCTGGACAACGGGACGACCAGGTCGCGCCGCCCGCCGGAGTGCGACGGGTCGACCACGACCGGCAGGTGCGAGAGCCCGTGCGCGACCGGCACCGCGGAGATGTCCAGGGTGTTGCGGGTCGCGGTCTCGTACGTGCGGATGCCCCGCTCGCACAGGACGATGTCGAGGTTGCCGCGCTGCGCGACGTACTCGGCCGCCATCAGCCACTCCTCGATGGTGGCCGTCATCCCGCGCTTGAGCATGACGGGCTTGCCGGCCTCGCCGACCGCCTGCAGCAGCGCGAAGTTGGCCATGTTGCGGGTCCCCACCTGCAGCATGTCCGCGTACGACGCGACCAGCGCGACGTCCGCCACCTCGGTCACCTCGGTCACGATCGGCATCCCGGTCGACGCACCGACGTCGGCGAGGATCCGCAGGCCGGCCTCGCCGAGACCCTGGAACGCGTACGGCGAGGTGCGCGGCTTGAACGCCCCGCCGCGCAGCAGCGTCGCGCCCGCGGCCTGCGCCATCTGCGCCGCCTCCAGCGTCTGCTCGGCGGTCTCCACCGCGCACGGACCGGCGATCAGGGTGAACGTGTCGGGTCCGATCGGCACCGCGTGGCCGGGCCCGCCGACCCAGACGGTGGTCATGTCGGGGTGGTGCTGGCGGGAGACGAGCTTGTAGGGCGCGCTGATCCGTACGACGCTGCTGACCCCCGGCAGCCCGGCGAGGTTCAGCGAGCCGAACGAGTCGACGTCGCCGACCAGCCCGACGATGGTGCGGGTGACGCCACGGCTGACGAACGCCTCGCCGCCGGCACCCTCGACCTTCGTCACCACACGGGCGACGTCCTCGCTCGTCGCCTCCGGCGACATGACCACGACCATGACCTGCTCCAGAAATGAGAAGAGCCCCGGGGTCTCCGGGGCTCGTCGTGCGGTGGGTACCTCAGCCGCTGGACGCGGCGCCGGTCACCCACCCGGGAGCCCCGGGCGGAAAACCGTAGAAGTACCACTGGTTGCGCACGGGTCGAGGATAGGCACAGGCGGACGCCCTGTCGCCCGGTTCCACGATGTGGACAACCTGGGCGGTGCCCCCAGCTAGGGTCGCCGGATGACAACTTCGGTGCAGGCCACCGCCGTCTGGATCCCTGGGCTGTTCGTCCTGGGCATCGTCCTGATAGTGGTGGTCGTCATGGTCGCCCTGAAGACCATGCGGAAGCCGGGGCGCGGGCGATCTCGCCGCTAGACCGACCGGTCGCCGGCTAGACGATCGCGAGCCTGATCGTGCTGCCGAGCGGGGCCTGGGTCCCGGCGGCGGGGCTCTGGCTGGTGACCAGGTTGAGCGGCCGGCTGTCGAGGTAGGCGAAGGTGACCTTGAACCCGGCCTTCTCCAGCATCTTGCGCGCCTTGTCCTTGTTCATCCCGTAGACGTCGGGCACGTCCACCAGCGGCGGACCCTGCGAGACCAGCACCGTGACCGTGGTGCCGCGGTCCACCTGGGTCCCCGCCCTGGTGCCCTGGCTGATCACTGAGCCCTTCGGCACGGTCGTGCTGTACTGCCCGGGCGCGGACGAGTCGAGCACGAGCTTGTTCTTGCTCGCCGATGACTGCGCGGCGGCCAGTGTCATCCCGACGAAGTTCGGCACGGTCGCCGGCGCGACGCCCTTGCTGACCACCAGCCGCACAGCCGTGTCGCGGCGGACCGAGGTGCCCGCGGCGGGGACGGTCGAGATCACCATGCCGGCGCCGACGGTGTCGGAGTACGCCGACGACTGGGTGCCGACCGCCAGGTGGGTCGCCTGCAGCGCCGATGTGGCCTCCGCCACGGACTTGCCGGCCAGGGCCGGGACGGCGTACCGCTCGGGCCCCTTGGACAGGATCAGCGTCACGGTGCCGTTCTTCGCGACCCGGTCGCGCGGTGCCGGGTCGGTGGTGATCACGAGGCCGGGCTTGACGGTCTCACTGAACTGACTGGTGCCGACGGCGGCATGCAGGCCCTGCGCAGCCAGCGCGCCGGTGGCCGCCTTCTGGGTCATGTTGACCACCGACGGCGTGGTCGTCCACCGGCCGCTGCCGAGGTACCACCCGCCGACGCCGAGCACGGTGGCGACGACCAGCAGGACCGCCAGCCCGATCATCGCGCCGCGCCGGCTGCCGTTGCCGCGCGCCGCGGTCGGCACCTGGCCGGGGCCGCCGACGACCGGCTGGTCGGGCCGCTTGGGGCCGCGCGGCGGCGCACCGACCGGCGCGCTCGCCAGGGTGGAGGTCGCATGGGTGCCGGCCATCGTGTGCGCGGCCAGCGCGCTGATCCCGAGCGCCCCGGCGGCGCCGGGCAGCGGGACGACCAGGGTCTCGGTCAGGTCGACGTCCGTGGGTGCGTAGCCGAGCTGCGCGGCGCTCAACGAACCACGGACCGTCCGCAGCTGGTGCAGGTACGCCCCGGCGTCGGCCGGCCGCCCCTCGGGGTCGCGGTCGGTGGCCGCCAGCACCAGCCCGTCCAGTGCGGGGGCCAGACCAGGGACGTACGTCGACGGCGCGGGCACGTCCGACGTCACGTGCTGGTAGGCCACCGACATCGGGGTGTCGCCGGCGTACGGCGGTGCGCCGGTGAGCATCTCGAAGAGCAGGATCCCAGCCGAGTAGACGTCCGACCGGGCGTCGGCGGAGCCGCGCTCGACCTGCTCGGGGGCCAGGTACGCCACGGTGCCCATCACCACGCCCTGGGTGGACGCATCGGCGCCCGAGGCCAGCGAGCTGCGGGCGAGCCCGAAGTCGGCCACCTTGACCCGGCCGTCGTCGGCGAGCAGGACGTTCTCGGGCTTGACGTCACGATGGACGATGCCGGCACGGTGCGCGGCCGCCAGGGCGGACAGCACGGGGTCGAGGACGTCCAGGGCCTCCCTCGGCGTCAGCCGGCCACGCGAGCGGATCAGGTCCCGCAGCGTGCGTCCCCGGACGTGTTCCATCGCCAGGAAGACCAGGCCGGTCTGGGGGTCACTGCCCTGGTCGTACACCGCGACCACGCCGGGGTCGGACAGCCGGGCCGCTGACCTAGCCTCGCGGATGAACCGGGCCACGAACGCCTGGTCCTCGGCGAGCCCCGGATGCATGACCTTGAGCGCGACCGGCCGTTCCAGGCGGGTGTCGATGGCCTCGTAGACGGTGGCCATCCCGCCGCGGGCGACCTTCGACACGATCCGGTACCGGCCGTCGACAAGACGGCCGATCAACGGGTCGGCGACAGTCGTATCCACTGTTCGAGGGTACCCGGCAGGGTCTGGATCGCCCGGATCGTCCGTTCCCCCCGCGCGCCCCCGTCATGGCAGGCTGAGCGCGTGCAGGAGATCCCCGCCACTGACGTGGCGCCCGACCCGTTGGCCGCAGTCGTGAGCGACTGGGCCACGCTTCCTGACGCGGCACAGGCGCTGGGCACCGACGTCCTCAAGGTGCGGCAGCTGCTGCGCGACCACCAGCTGGTCGCGGTGCGCCGCGATGGCGTGCTCGTCGTGCCCGCGCTGCTGCTGCAGGACGGCGAGGTCGTCAAGGGGCTGCCCGGCCTGCTGACGCTGCTGACAGACGCCCGCTACACCGAAGAGGAAGCCGTGCGCTGGATGTTCACCGACGACGACTCGTTGCCGGGTCGCCCGGTGGACGCGCTGCGGGAGAACCGCGGCACCGAGGTTCGCCGGCGCGCCCAGGCGCTCGGCTTCTAGCACGTGGCCCATCTGGTCTACCTGACCGTGCTGGCCGGCTGCCTGCTCGGCACCGCCTGGCTCGAGCTGGTGGTGCGCACGCGTGTCTACCCCCGCTGGCGCCGGCTGCTGCTGACCCTGGCTCCGGTGCTGCTCGTGTTCTTCTGCTGGGACCTGTACGCGGTCGCGCACGGGCACTGGTCGTTCGACCCGGCCCGGACCACCGGGCTGCGGGTGCCGGGCCGGGTCCCGGTCGAGGAGGTCCTCTTCTTCCTGGTGGTGCCGGTCTGCTCGGTGCTCGCGTACGAGGCCGTCCGCGCCGTCCGCGGCTGGTCCGGCGGCGACGAGCAGGCAGCCGTCGCCGAGCCCGGGGCGGCCCGGCGGTGAGCAGCGGGCTCACGTACACCGCGCTGGCCGTGGCCGCCGTCCCGGTCTCGGCCCTGCTCGACCTCGCCGTGCTGCGCACCCGGCTGCTGGCCCGGCGGACCTTCTGGGTGGCCTACGCGATCGTCCTGGCCTTCCAGCTGGTCGTGAACGGGTTGCTGACGGGGCTGCACGTGGTGCGCTACGACCCCGGCGCCGTCCTCGGGCCCCGGCTGGCCTTCGCGCCGGTCGAGGACCTCCTGTTCGGGTTCGCGC
This sequence comes from uncultured Actinomycetota bacterium, assembly GCA_963711005.1. GTDB lineage: Bacteria > Actinomycetota > Actinomycetes > Prado026 > Prado026 > CAVQCJ01. The sequence goes on from CAVQCJ010000006.1 coordinate 150,144, forward strand.
TGGTGCTGCAGACGCTCGCCTGGTGGGTGTTCTGGGGTCGCCGCGGGTTGCAGCGGGAGCCGGTCGCCGGCCCGCCGCGGTGGACCGGCCGCCGTGGTTGACCCCAGCGTTGAACCGAACCGGCGCGGCGTACGTTCCCGTGATGTGGGTGTGCTCCCGGCGACCGACGAGCGGCTCATGCGCGAGCTCTACCAGGAGCACGCGGGTGTCCTGCTGGGTTACGTACGACGGCTGGTCGGTGGCGACACCAACCGGGCGGAGGACGTCGTCCAGGAGACGTTGCTGCGAGCGTGGCAGCACCCGGAGGCGTTGCGTGCCGGTCGTTCGGACGGCTCGTCGGTACGCGCCTGGTTGCTGACCGTGGCCCGTCATCTGGTCATCGACGGCGAGCGACGGCGCCGCTCACGGCCGCACGAGGTCGAGCTGGTGGCCGGGCACGAGCGGGCGGTGGACGAGCCCGCGTTCGACCAGGTGCTGGCCGCGTGGGAGGTTGCCGACGCGCTCGCCTCGCTGAGCGCCGAGCACCGCGGCGTGATCGTCGAGCTGTACTACCGCGACCGTTCGGTCGCTGAAGCGGCCCGTGAGCTGGGCGTGCCGGAGGGCACGGTCAAGTCCCGGGCGTACTACGCCCTGCGCGCCCTGCGTGCGGCGTGCGAGGAGCGAGGGGTGCTGCCGTGACCTGCCAGCAGGTACGCGAGGCGGCCGCGGTGCGGCTGCTCACCGGAGGCACGCCTGACCACGAGGTCGAGGCGCACCTGGCCGGCTGCGAGCTGTGCCGGGCGGACCTGGCCCGACTGACCCCGCTGCCGGGCCTGCTGACCGATGCGGCGAGCCAGGTCGCCTTGCTGGACGAGCCGCCTCCCGGAGACGCGCTGCTGGAGCGGCTGCTGGCCGCTGCGGCGGCGGAGCGGCGCAGCAGGCGCAGCCGGCTCCGGCTCGTCGCGGTCGCCTCTGTCGCGGCGCTGGCTCTGGTGGCGGTCCCGGCGACCGTCGTGCTGGTGAACCGATCGGATGGCGTGGGGCGCGTCCAGGCGGTCAAGATCCAGTCCACCGCGTCCGACCCGGCGTCCGGCGTGTCCGGGCAGGTGACGCTGGCGCGGTCGTCCTGGGGGAGCGCGGTGAACCTGAAGGTCACCGGCGTGCAGGCCGGCACCAGCTGCACGGTCGTGGTCGTGACCAAGGACGGGACCAGGCAGACCGCCGCGACGTGGTGGGCGCAGCAGTACCCCGGACCGGCGAACGTCGACGGCACGGTGGCTGCGGACGTCCCCGCGATCGACCACGTCGAGCTGGTGGACACCGCGTCCGGCAAGGTCCTGCTGAAGCTGCCGACCCGGGTCTGACCGCGCCCGGACTGAACCGGACAGTGCTGCGGGCCGTTGTGGAGAAGCCGATCCCGATCGCCGCCCCCGGAGGCAGCCGTGCCCGACCAGCCCGTCACCGAGCCGCCTCAGCCGTCGCGCCGGGCCGTGCTCGCCGCCGGTGCCGCGGCAGTGGGGGCCGTCACCCTGGCCGGGTGCGGCTCGGGCAGCGCTGGTGGTGGTGCTGGCGGCGCGGGCGGCGCGGGTGGTAGCCCGACCGCAGCGGCAGGGCCGGTGGTCCTGGCCCCGCTGGCCGGCGTCCCCGTCGGCGGCTCGGCCGCCAACGGTTCCGGCTCGATCGTCCTGGCCCAGCCGACCGCCGGTCAGGTCGTCGCGTTCAGCTCCCGCTGCACGCACATGGGCTGCGCGGTCGCGCCGGCCGGTGCGGAGTACCACTGCCCGTGCCACGGGTCGGTGTACGACGCGTTCACCGGCGCCGTGAAGAGCGGTCCGGCTCCGCGCCCGCTGGACAAGGTCGCGGTCACGGTCGCCGGCGGGAACATCGTCGAGGCTTGACGCCGGGTGCTCAGCCCGTGCCGGCGCGGGCACGTCGGGCCCGGACCCACGCCGGCCCGGCCACTGCCAGCCGGCGACGGACCGGCACGCGCGCCCGCCGCCGGAAGACTTCGTACCCGGACCGCTCCACCTGGTCCGCGATCCCGCAGTACAGGACGAGGGCGGCCTCGATGCACGGCCGGGAGGACGGCTCGAGCATCGCGATACCCGGGCGGGCCGCCTCGGCCAGCCGACGCACCCGGGCCACCTCGAACGCGAGCAACCGGCGTACCCGGTCGTCCACCACCCGCCGCTCGAGGTCCGCCCTGGTCAGCCCGAACCGGTCCAGGTCCTCCAGCGGCAGGTACAGCCTGCCCCGGTCGAGGTCCTCGCCCACGTCGCGGACGAAGTTGGCGAGCTGGAAGGCCAGCCCGAGGTCCTGCGCGGGTGCGTAGGCGGCGTCCGAGAGCGCACCGAGCACCGGGACCATCTGCAGCCCGATCACGGCCGCGGACCCGTACACGTACCGCTGCAGGTCCGTCCACGTGGCGTACTCGGTGACCGTCAGGTCCATCGCCATCGATGCGAGGAACGCTTCGAAGTGCTCGAGCGGGATGTCCCAGCGCAGCACCGTGTCCACGACGGCCCGGCAGACGAGGTCCTCGCTGGCCCCGTCCTTGACGTCCGCGAGGAAACCGTCGCCCCAGCTGCTCAGCTGCTGCGACCTCTGCTCGGCGGTCAGTGTGGACGCCAGGTCGTCGACGATCTCGTCCGCGTAGCGGGCGAACCCGTACAGGGCGTGCACGTACGGACGCTTGGCCGGCGGGAGCAGCATCGTCGCCAGGTAGTACGTGCGTCCGTGCCCGGCGTGCAGGCGCCGGCAGACCTCGTACGAGGCGCGCAGCCCGGGATCGTCGATCCCGGCGGCGGTCAGCTCGGTTCCCCACACCTGCGCCACCCTAGGAGCGACCCCCTGCCGCCGCATGTCGGCGGCGTGCCAGGATGCGAGGCGTCCAGGCTCGAACGCCGCGGGAGGCGCGCCCATGAGCAGCCCGGTGGATCGGCTCCTGACCGGCGCCAGCCACGGCGTCCTGCGTCACGACGGCCCGCTCGAGGCCGAGAAGGCTGCCGACGACGCCGGGTGGCGCTACGTGCTGCTGGACAGCGCCCTGGTCGGCGAGCGCGAGGAGTTCCTGGACCGCTGCGCCGACGCGTTCGACCTGCCCAGACGGCTGGCCAGCAACTGGGAGGGCCTGGACGCCGGGCTGCGCGGCCTGGACTGGGACGAGCCGGCCGGCGTGCTGGTGGTCTGGCAAGGGCTGGGAGGAGCTCGCCGAAGCCGACCCGGACGGCTTCGACTGCGCGATCGAGGTGCTCCGGGACGCCTGCGTGGCGTGGAAGGACGACGAGGTCCCCGGCGCGGTGGTGCTGGTGGGTCCAGGACCGGAGACCGACCTGCCCGAGGTGTGAGCCCGGTCGACCCGGCCGTTCGGGCCGGGGGCCGGACTTCAGCTCGCGGGGAGGGCGTCCTTTGCCGGCCAGGACGGTTCCACCGGGTACGCGGTGGAGGGCTTGGCCTCCTCGAGCAGGACAGCTCGGGTGCGGCGCGAGCCGAGCAGCAGGGCGACGACGACGGCCACCGAGAGGAGCGTGACCGGGCCGTCCGCCAGGAAGATGTTGGTCGGGACGGTCGAGCCGGCGTTGGCCACGGCGAACACGGTGAAGCCGACGCTGGCCAGGACGGCGGCCCTGGTCCCGTTGCGGGTGAGTCCGGCGCCGGCCAGCACGACGAGTCCCCAGAGCAGGTACCACGTCTGCATGACCGGGCCGAGCAGCACCATGGTCAGCAAGGACAGGCCCAGGCCGCGTGCGGGGGATCGCCGGTGCCCGGTCAGCACCAGCCACGTCACCACGGCGACGGTGAGCACCGCGCCGATGTCCCGCCAGGCGTCCACCGCGCCGTCGACGCGGTACCCGAGCCCGACCGCGTCCAGCAGGTTCCCGGTGGTCATGCCCAGCGCCGTCGTCGGGGACAGCCAGGTGCGGACCTGACCGGGGGTGCCGAGCGTCGACAGCCACCCGAAGCTCAGTCCGGTGACCAGGTCCAGGACGACGAACACGCCGAGGGCGATCGCGGCGGAGGCCACCCACGCCCGGACGCGTCGCCAGAACGTGGACGACGGGCCGGCCCAGGCGATCCCGACGAACGGGAGACCGAGCAGAGCCGGCGCCTTCACCGCCCCGGCCAGGGAGACCAGCACCAGCGCGGCGATCGGCCGCTTCTCCATCGCCAGCGCGATCCCGGCGATGAGCAGCCCGACCATCAGGGCGTCGTTGTGGGCCGCGGAGACGAAGTGCAGGAAGATCAGCGGGTTGAGCAGGCCGATCCAGATGGCCTTCGCCTCGTCGACTCCGCAGGCCCGGGCCAGTCGCGGCAGGTAGATCGCGATGAGCACGATGCCGACGATCGCCAGCAGCCGGAACAGCAGCAGCGAGGTCACCGCGGCGGCACCGGTGAGGTGGTAGACCCCCGAGGACAGTCCCAGCCACAGCGGTCCGTACGGCGCCGGCGAGGTCTTCCAGATCCAGTCGGCGCCGTCGGTGAAGTACGTGTCGAAGACGCCGGTGCCGTAGACGTACGGGTCGAGGCCGTGCGGCAGCAGCCGGCTCTGCGCGATGTAGCTGTAGACGTCGCGGCTGAACAGCACCGGCGCGAGCGCGAGCGGCAGGCCCCACCACAGCGCGAGCCGGTTCAGCAGCCGCCCGTGGGTGACGTGCCTGGTGCGGATGGTGTGACCGAGCCGCAGCCACGCCTGCATGAGCAGTGCGACGCCGACGATCACGACGAGCTTGCCGATCAGCGTGTAGCCCGGGTTGGAGCGGATGGTGCCGAGCACGGGCAGGGTGCCGATCCCCGACGCCAGCGACACCCAGCCCGAGGCGAACGCCCCGAGCGCGATGAGCACCGACCCGGCCAGGCCCGACCAGGCGAACTGCCGCAGCAGGTCGGAGGCGTCCTCGACCGCGATGGGCCGGTCGTCACGGGGGGTCGCCGACGCAGCGCGGTCCGGCACCACGATCACCCGGTTGTCGTCGTCGCGGGCGAGGTCCGCCCGGTCGTCCGTCCCCTTGTACGGCTGGTCGTCGGCCCCGGTCCGGCGCCGAGGGCGGCGGACGGGCAAGGTCACCGGCACAGGGTATCTGCCGGGACCGTCAGCGGGCACCGGCGATATCAGGTGCCGGGACGCTCACAGCCACGCGCGCGAGCGGTAGGCGCGGTCCGGGCCTGTCACCCGTTCGGCGGCCAGCCGGCCGCTGAGCAGCACCATCGGGACACCGACTCCGGGGGTGGTCCCGGACCCGGCGAAGACCACGTTCTCGCCCCACAGGTTCCGGGGCCGGAACGGACCCGTCTGGGCCAGCGTGTGCGCGGCCGAGAACGGGGCACCCCGCTCCATCCCACGGGCCTGCCAGTCCAGCGGGGTGGTGACCCGCTCGACCTCGACGCCGGCGCCGAAGCCGGTGTACCCGCGCTGCTCGAGCGTGCGCACCACCTCGTCGCGGTACCGCGGCCCCAGCGTTGTCCAGTCCAGGTCCGCGTCCAGGTTCGGGGTCGGCACCAGCACGTAGTAGACCTGCCGCCCGTCCGGCGCGAGGGTCGCGTCGCCTCGGGTCGGGTTGGTCACGAGCAACGAGGGGTCCGACATCAGCCGGCCCTCGTGCACGACTTCGTCGAAGACCCGTCGCCAGGCGGCGCCGAAGTGGATGTTGTGGTGCGCCGTCCGGCCGTACGTGGCCGTGGACCCGGCGAGCAGCAGGAAGCAGGACGGCGAGTAGCGCAGCCGGCGCACCGACCACGGCTCGCGGCCCAGCAGCGAGCGGTAGGCGACGGGCAGGTCCGGGTTGAGCACGACGGCGTCGCAGCCGATCCGCTCACCGTTCGTGGTGACCACCGCGGTCGCCCGTCGCCCGGACATCTCGACGCGTTCGACGGTGCAGCCGTACCGCACGTCGACGCCGTGCTTGACCGCCGCGCCCGCGAGCGCGGTGGGCACCGCGTGCATGCCGCCGCGCGGGAAGTAGACGCCCGCGACCGAGTCCATGTACGCGATCACGGCGTACAGCGCGAGCGCGTCGTACGGGGACAGCCCCGCGTACATCGACTGGAACGAGAAGACCCGTCGCGTACGCGGGTCGTGCAGGTACCGGCCCACGGCGGGAGCCAGCCTGCGGAAGCCGCCGACGGCCGCGAGCCGGGCGAGCTGCGGCGTGAGCAGCCCGAGCGGGGAGTCGACGTTGCGGTCGATGAAGTGCCGCATCTCCAGGCGGTACAGCGTGCTGACGAACTCGACGTACCGCCGGTACCCGGCCGCCTCGGCGCCGCCGCACACGCGCGCGATCTCGGCGGCCATCGCGTCCACGTCGGTGTGCACGTCGAGCACCGAGCCGTCGGGGAAGAACGAGCGGTACGCCGGCTGCACCGGCTGCAGGTCCAGCCAGTCGTCGAGCTCTTCGCCGACGCAGGCCAGCGCATCGGCGATGAGGTCCGGCATGGTCAGCACCGTCGGCCCGGTGTCGAACCGGTACCCGCCGAGCTCGAGCAGCCCGTTGCGTCCGCCGGGAACCGGCTCACGCTCGAGCACGGTCACCTGCCGGCCGGTCGCGGCCAGCCGCAGGGCGGCGGACAGCCCGGCGAGCCCGGCGCCGACGACGACGACGCGGTCGGTGGGGCCTCTGACGGTCCGCACGGGTCGCGGCGTCAGACCGTGCGCACGGTGGCCGCGTGCGCCAGCTCGGCCAGCGCCCACGCGCCCGGCTCGGCCACCAGCCCGGGACCTGCCTGCTCCAGCGCGTCCAGCGCCTGTCCGGTCAGCCGGGCGATCAGGTCCTCGACCCGGACGAGCGCGCCGCTGGTGGTGATGACGGTGCGCAGGTCGTCGACGCCGGCCTCGTCCAGGCCCGGGTCGCCCAGCCGCGAGCGCAGCACCTCGGCGCCGGCCGGCGCGGCCTCCGCGAGGGCGAAGGCGACCAGCAGCGTGCGCTTACCCTCGCGCAGGTCGTCGCCGGCCGGCTTGCCGGTCTCGGCGGGGTCGCCGAACACGCCGAGCACGTCGTCGCGCAGCTGGAACGCCTCGCCCAGCGGCAGGCCGTAGGCGCTGTACGCCTGGTGCAGGCCTGCGGCCCCGCCGGCCAGCGCCGCGCCCAGCTGGAGCGGGCGCTCGACGGTGTACTTGGCGCTCTTGTAGCGCAGCACCCGCATGGCGCCGTCGACCGAGCCCGCACCGGTCGCCTGCTCGAGCAGGTCGAGGTACTGCCCGGCCATGAGCTCGGTGCGCATCTCGTCGAAGACCGGTTTGGCCGAGCGCAGCGCCGCGTCCGCCATCCCCGAGCCGTACAGGAGCTCGTCGGCCCAGGACAGGCACAGGTCGCCGAGCAGGATCGCGCCGCCGGTCCCGAACGCGTCCGCCGGTCCCAGCCACCCTGCCGACCGGTGCAGCTGCGCGAAGCGGCGATGCGCAGCCGGCCGGCCGCGCCGGGTGTCCGAACCGTCCATGACGTCGTCGTGGATCAGTGCGCAGGCGTGCAGGAGCTCGAGCGAGGCCGCGGCCCGGACGATCTCGTCGCCGTCCGGTGCACCGGCTCCGCGCCATCCCCAGTAGCAGAACGCCGGCCGCAGCCGCTTCCCACCGGACAGCAGCCCCGAAAGGATCTCGACGAAGGGGTCCAGCTCGGGGGCGACGTCCCGCAGCCGCGCGGCCTGGATGGCCACGAACGCGTCCAGGGCCGTCTGCACGCGCGCGCCGAGGTCCTCGGCCTCCAGCGGGGAGGTCGTCACGTCGACGAGCCTACGGCCACGGCCGCGTCCCGGCAGGTCGGGAAAGGCCGGACCCGACACAATGGCCTGCATGGCGCACCCGAGCGGGACCGGCCCGGCAGCGAACCCCGGCTCGGCCCGGTCCGTGGGTGACCTGCTGGCGCAGGGGCGCTGCTACTCGTTCGAGTTCTTCCCGCCCAAGACCGACGACGGCGAGCGGGCGCTGTGGCAGACGCTGCGCGAGCTGGAGCCGCTGGCCCCGGCGTTCGTCTCGGTGACCTACGGCGCGGGCGGCTCCGAGCGCGACCGCACGGTCCGGGTCACGGAGCGGATCGCCGCCGAGACCACGATGACCCCGGTCGGCCACCTCACCTGTGTGGGCTCGTCGGTCGCCGAGCTGCGCCAGGTGGTCGGCCAGTACGCGGCGGCCGGCGTGCGCAACATCCTGGCGCTGCGCGGCGACCCGCCGACGGGGCTGGGCACGGCGTGGACCCCGCATGTCGAGGGGCTGGAGCACGCGGACGAGCTGGTCCGGCTGGTGACCGGGCTGGGGGACTTCTGCGTCGGCGTCGCGGCATTCCCGCAGGGGCATCCGGAGTCGCCCGACCTGGAGACCGACGCGCTGCGGCTGGTCGGGAAGGCCGACGCCGGTGCGCAGTTCGCGGTCACGCAGTTCTTCTTCGACCCCGACGAGTACTTCCGGCTGCTCGAGCGCGTGCGGCGACACGGCTGCGACATCCCGGTGGTCCCCGGCATCATGCCGGTCACCAACTTCTCGCAGATCCGCCGCTTCGCCGAGCTGGCCGGCACACCGGTCCCGGTCCGGCTGGCCGAGCGACTGCAGAGGGTCGAGCACGACCCGGAGGCGGTGCGCGCGATCGGGGTCGAGGTGGCGACCGACCTGTGCCGGGCCCTGCTGGACGGTGGCGCACCCGGGCTGCACTTCTACACGTTGAACCGTTCGACGGCGACGCGCGAGGTGTACGGGCTGCTCGGCGCCGGCTCCGCGGAGTCTGCCGGCGCCGGCTCGCGGGTCGGCTGACATGACGACCACGCGGGCGGAGTACTTCGCGCGCTGGTCGGCCTCGCACGGCGGGTACGACCCGACGTCGTCCCCGTTCGTGTCCGGCTGGCTGGCGTTCGTGCACGCGTGCGCGCGTCCGCTGGTCGCGCTGCACGTCGCACCGGCCGCCGTCACCGTGCTGGGGCTCGCGCTGGCCGCGGGCGCGGTACCGGCCGCGGTCGCCGGCGGCGGGTGGCTGTTCCTGGCGTGCCTGCTCGTGGTCGCGTCCGGGCTGGTCGACAGCCTGGACGGTGCGGTCGCGGTGATGAGCGGCCGAGCCGGCGCCGTCGGCTACGTCCTGGACTCGGTGGTCGACCGGCTCAGCGACCTGCTGTACCTGGTCGTGCTGTGGCAGGTCGGGGCGCCCGCCGGCGTGTGCGTCGTGGCGGGTGCGCTGATGTTCGTGCACGAGTACCTGCGGGCCCGGGCAACCGCGGCCGGCATGGCGGAGATCGGCGTGGTCACGGTGTGGGAGCGCCCGACCCGCGTCGTCGTCACCGCGGTGGCGCTGCTCGGCGCCGCGCTGTTCCGCGACACGGTCCTGTGGTCGGGTCCCGGAGACCAGCGCTGGGCCACCGTTGCCGCCTGGGGATGGGTCGTCCTCGGCACGGTCGGGTTCGTCCAGCTGTCGGTCGTGGTGGCCCGACGGCTGGCCGGTCGCGGGCCAGTGGCGCCGGGCTGAGTCGCGGACCGCGCGACGATGGGGACCGACCTGGAGCTGGCGCTCGTCGTCGGCGCCCTGGTGCTCCTGGTCGGCGCGCTCGCGGTGCGGCTGTCAGTGCGGATCGGGATCCCCGGCCTGCTGCTGTTCCTCGGGCTGGGCCTGGCGCTCGGCGAGTCGGGCGCCGGGGTGCGCTTCGACAACGCCGCGCTGACCCGCGACCTCGGCCTGCTCGCCCTCGCCGTCATCCTCGCCGAGGGCGGTCTGACGACGCGGTTGTCCGCGGTGCGGCCGGTGCTCGGCGTCTCGGTGGTGCTCGGCACGGTCGGCGTGCTGCTGAGCATCGCGGTGGTCGCCGCTGCGGGGCACCTGCTGCTCGGCATGGACTGGCGGACCGGCGTCCTGCTCGGCGCCGTCGTCTCCTCGACCGACGCAGCCGCCGTGTTCTCGGTGCTGCGCAGGCTGCGGCTGCGACCGCGCATCGGCGCGATCCTCGAGGCCGAGTCGGGTCTGAACGACGCGCCGTCGATCGTGGTCGTCTCGGTGGTCGTGTCCGGGGCGTGGACGCAGGACCCGTTGTGGCAGGTCGCGCTGCTCGTCGTCTACGAGCTCGTCGCCGGCGCCGTCGTCGGCTACCTCGTCGGCATGGCCGGACGGTGGCTTCTGCCGCGGGTCGCGCTGCCGGCGGTGGGCCTGTACCCGCTCGCGTCGCTGGCGCTGGTGACGCTGGCGTTCGGGCTGGCCGCGCTCGCCCACGCGAGCGGCTTCCTCGCGGTGTACGTCTGCGCGGTGCTGCTGGGCTCGTCCCGGCTGCCGCACCGCCGGTCGGTGCTCGGGTTCGCCGAGGGCCTGGCCTGGCTCGCGCAGATCGGCCTGTTCACCCTGCTCGGCCTGCTGGCCTCGCCGAGCCGGCTTCCGTCGGCGGTGCTGCCGGCCCTGGCCGCCGGCGCGGTGCTCACCTTCCTGGCCCGGCCGCTGTCCGTGCTCCTGTGCACGACGCCGTTCGGCGTGCGCTGGCGCGAGCAGGGCTTCCTGTCGGTGGCGGGTCTTCGCGGTGCGGTGCCGATCGTGCTGGCCACCGTCCCGCTGGCCGCAGGCGCCCCTGGCGCGACCCGGGTCTTCGACCTGACCTTCGTGCTGGTGCTCGTGTTCACCGCGCTGCAGGCCCCGTCGTTGCCCTGGTTCGCCCGGCGGCTCGGGGTGTCGGCGCCCGAGGAGATCGGTGAGCTGACCGTCGAGACCGCGCCGCTGGACGAGGTCGGCGCGATGCTGCTCGACGTGCCGGTGCCGCCGCGGTCCCGGCTCGCCGGTGAGTACGTCGTCGACCTCCGGCTGCCCGCGGGCGCGATGGTCAGCATGATCGTGCGCGACGGCGTGACGCTGGTGCCGGACGTCTCGACCCGCCTGCGCACCGGCGACCGGATCGTCGTCGTCAGCACGGCGGCGGTGCGTCGGCAGGCGGAACGCCGGCTCCGTGCGGTCAGCCGGCGCGGTGCGCTCGCCGGCTGGTTCGGCGAGAACGGAGACCCGTAGCCGTCCCCGTCGACGGAGCCGGCCGATGGCGGGTGTACGCCATGTCCGCATCCAGACCTGTGGGCGAGGGACGGTGTGGTTCGCGCCGCCCCTAGGTTCGCCGGCATGTCGCTGCGAACCACTCTCGTCGTGGGTCTGGCCGGGGCGTTGGCCGCCGCTTCGATGGTGGCTGCGGCGCCGGCTGCATCCGGGTCCGGCTGTCCGGGGTGCGGCGTCACGACCGGTCCCGGTCAGTACGTCGGCAGCCTGCTGATCCCGCCCGGCTCCCGACCGGTGCCGGCCGCGTTGCCGTCCCTGGCCGCGAACTGTCCGGGCTGTGCGTGGACGCTCGAACCGGCCTGCCAGCGTCCGGGGGTGACGGGCCAGAACAGCTGCCCGGGGGCGGTCCTGTCCTGCCGACCGCAGCCGCCGCCACGGCTGCGTCTCGCCCTGCTGCTGCAACGCCCCGGTGACCCGGTGCCGCGCAGGGTCGGGACGTTCTGCTTCGACCCTGCCGTACCGCTCCAGCCGGCGGCACTGGTGCCGGGGGTTCGCGACCGCTTCGTCCGGCTCGTGCCGGCGTTGCGACCGGCGTTCCAGCCCGACGGGTTCGGGATCGTCAACGTGCCGGTCGTGTTCGCTGCCGGCCAGGCCGCGTCCATCGGCCGGCCGGTCTTCGCCCTCGCCGGCCACCGGGTGGCCCTGCAAGCGACCGCGTCGTGGCGGTGGGACTTCGGCGACGGCGGCTCCGAGCGCACGGCCCTGCCCGGTGGGCCGTGGCCGGACGTCGCGGTCGCGCACGCGTACGTGGCGGCGGACCGGTTCGCGGTGCGGGTTACCACGGTGTGGCAGGGCCAGTTCTGGGTCGACGGCTCCGGTCCCTTCGCCGTCGACGGCGCGCCGGTCACCCAGACAGCCGCGCTGACCGTCCCCGTCCGCGCGGCTGCGGCCGAGCTGGTGGCACCGGACGGGTGACCGGACGGGACGAGCCATCGGCGATGACCGAAGGCGCTGTGACCGATGCCACAGGGCGGGGCCGGAACCACGCTGCGCGTCCACGAGTCCCAGCGGGCGACCCCTCACAGAAGAGCCCTCGCCGTGAACCCGCCGCACATTCCCCCCCGCCGTGACCTGCGCCGCGCCTGCGAGCTGCTCCGTACCGCGCAGCACCAGCTGGTGGAAGCGGCCGCCCTGCTCGGCATCGGACCGGAGGACGGTTCGCTGTGGACGGCGGTCCGCACCATGGTCGAGGTGCGCGAGAGCCACGAACGGGTGCTCGCCCGGCTCTGACCGCGCTCCGACCAGGACGTTCGCGGACCGTCAGGCCGGTCCGACGAGGCCGGCGACGATCTCCGCGGACAGCCCGACGAGCGGCAGGCCCCCGCCCGGATGCGCGGAGCCGCCGACCAGGAACAGCCCCCGCACCGGCCCCACGTTCGACGGCCGGCGGAACGCCGCACGCGCGCCGTTCGACGACGAGCCGTAGATCGCCCCGCCGGGGGAGCGGGTCGCGACGGCCAGGTCGGCCGGGGTGCTGGCGACCGACCACAGCACCCGGCTCCGGACGTCCAGGCCGCGGGCCGCCATCACGTCGAGGACCCGGCTCGCGTACTGCTCGGCGCGGCCGGGTCCGGTCCAGTCGACGCCGCTGCCGTCGGCCCGGCCCGGTTCGTGCCGAGGGGCGTTCACCAGGACCGACAACGACTCGTGCCCGTCCGGACGCATGCGCGGGTCGGCCGGGGCGCAGACGTACACCGCCGGGTCCGCGACCGGGTTCGGTGCGCGACCGAAGACCGCGTCGAACTCGGCGTCGTAGTCGCCGGGGAACAGCACCGTGTGGTGGCGCAGTCCGGGGGTGCGCCCGCGAAGGGCGAGCTGCAGCGTGAAGCCGGACAGCGAGGCCGCCGCCCGGTCCAGCCGTGCCAGCGGCGCCCGGCCGACCGACGGCGGCAGCAGCTCGGCGAACAGGTTCCGGGCATCGGAGTCGGCGACGACGACCTCGGCGCCGACAGGCTCGCCGTCCGTGAGCCGTACGCCGCTGACGCGACCGGCCGACACCTCGACAGCCTCGACGTCGGCGCCGAACCGGAACGCCACGCCGCGTCGCACGCAGCGGCGGTGCAACGCGTCCGCGAGCTCGCGCAGGCCGCCCTCGACGTGCCAGGCGCCGAAGGTCTGCTCCACGTAGGGGATGACGCACAGGGCGGCCGGGGCCTGCCGCGGGTCCGAGCCGGAGTACGTCGCGTAGCGGTCCAGCATCATCTGCAGCCGCGGGTCGCGCAGGTACCGCCGGCCGAGCGCGCGCAGCGAGGTGAACGGAGCCACCGTGCGCAGGTCGCGCAACCGCAGCGACTGCCGCAGCAGCACGGTGGGGGACGGCAGCGGGCTGGTCAGGAACGGCACTCGGGTCACGTCCCACACGCGTGCGGCGTGGTCGACGAGCGCCGTCCACTGCCCGCCGGCGCCTCGACCGAAAGCATCGTCGAGGGCGTCGGAGACTCCCGCGCGGGACGCGTTCGGGAGCTCCACGCCGGTGCCGTCGGCGAACGTGTAGGCGAAGGCGGGCTCGACCGGGACCAGCCCGACGTTGTCCTCCAGTGCGGCGTCCTTGCGCGACACCGCAGTCTTGAGGAACAGGTCGCGGTAGACCGCGGGCAGCGTCAGCAGCGACGGGCCGGTGTCGAAGACGAACCCGTCCCGCTCCAGCCGGCCGACCTTGCCGCCGTGCGTCCTGGCCTGCTCGAGCACGGTCACCGCATGGCCCTGCGTCGCCAGCCTGGCCGCGGCAGCCATCCCGCCCATGCCGGCGCCGATCACCACGACCCGGCTCACGGCAGCGTCCGCCCCTTCCAGGTGAGCGAGCCGGCACGGCGGCGTCGGACCGAGTCGATCATCAGGACGTCGAACGCCACGACGGACAACGGGTGCGCGAGCACGTCCGGCCACGCCCGACCGCCGACGCGTCGCGCGACGAGCAGGCGACCGACCACGCCGGCTGCGTAGCCGGTGGCGCCGACCGGCGAGCCGGCGACGGCGGCGACGGCCGGCAGCACGTAGACGACGGTAGCCGCGGCTGCGACCGCCAGACCGCCGGCCGGTGACCCGAACGCCGCCCACAACGACTTCGTGTACCCGGCGCGCAGGGCTGGCCAGCCGTCGTACATGCGGCACCGCGCGACGTCGGTACCGTCGACGAGGCCCCCGCGTCCGCCCGCGCGCCGGACCGCGCGCGCCAGCTCGATGTCGTCGAGCACGGCCGCGCGGACGGAAGCCGTCGCGTGACCGCCGCCGCGTCGGTAGGCGGCGGCGTCGACAGCCAGCAGCTGCCCGTTCGCCGCCGCGAGACTCGAGCGCGTGGACCGCTCGGCGAGCCGCAGCGGCACAGTGGTCAGCCACGACCACTGCAGCAACGGCTGCACCAGCCGTTCGGTCACCGTCACCGCGTCCTGTCTCGGGTACGGCGACACGACGTCGAGTCCGCTGGTGCGCAGCAGCTCGACGGTGGCCGCGACTCCGGTCGGCTCCACGACGACGTCGGCGTCGAGGAACACCAGGACGCTGCCCGTCGCCGCTGCCGCCAGCTGCGTGCACGCCCAGGGCTTGCCGAGCCAGCCCGCCGGCGGCGACTGCCGTGCCGGCCCCGCGCCGGGCCCGGTGGCGAGCAGGCGCAGCCGCGGGTCCGCGGCGGCCAGAGCTTGCACGATCCGCGCGGTGCCGTCCCGCGAGCCGTCGTCGAAGACCAGCACCTCCAGGTCCGCCATCGCGCGGGACGCGAGCACGGCGCGCAGGCAGCGCTCGACGTTCGCGGCTTCGTCGCGAACCGGCAGCAGCACGGACACCCGCTCCGGCACGGCGGCAGGCGACCGTCCGGGCGTGCGCAGGCGGCGCAGGTTGCACGCCGTGTGCGCAGTGCCCACGACCGCGGCGGCACTGCCCGTCGCGACCACGGCGCGGCGCAGCACCCGCGTCGCCGCGCTCAGTCGCGTCCGACCCACAGCGCCCACGCGTACGGCACCGCGACGACTCCCATGGCGATCCCTCCGTACAGAGCCACCCACGGCCGGTGGAAGAAGAAGGCGTTCGCGAGCACCGAGGACACGTACGTCCAGAAGAACAGCAGCGCGGGCTGGCCGTCCGGGGCCGGCCGGCGCGGCAGCCGGTCCAGCACCGCCATCATCACTACCGCTGTCGCCAGCCATCCGAGGTAGTTGACCCCCGGGATGCCTGGTACGTGCGGGAGGGCGTACGCGGTGCTCGTGAAGTGCCAGAACCCCTCGGCCGTCATCATCGGGTCCAGGAACAGGTCCCAGCCGGCGAGGGCCACTCCGCCGAGGAGCGGGACGAGCAGCGCGGACCGGCTCAGCCGTTGGGCCAGCACGAGGGACGGGTAGGCGACCATCGCCCACGCCAGCGGCACCAGCCACGGCACGCCGAGCACCGTCCGGGTCAACGTGTCCGAGTAGACGTAGTCGCCGAACGGGAGCCCGGTCCGCAGTCCCACCGCCTCGACCAGCAGCCCGCCGCCGACGGTCACCGTGCAGAAGCCGGCCGTCCAGGCGAGGCCGCGCCACACGAGCGCGTGCGACGTGCTGGCGACGAAGAAGGTCACGACGATCGCGACGGTGAGGTCGCGCCGGGCGGTGCCGTGCGCGAGCGGGTAGCAGATCTGCAGGCCGATCGTCACGGCGGCGAGCAGCCACGGCAGCATGAGCAGCAGCGGGCTTCGGCCCCGCCGACGGTCGGTGCGCGGACCGGTGTAGACGCGCAGGCTCATGGGACCGGCGCTGCGATGAGCAGGGCGGCCCGCACTGGCGTCCGGCGGGGCTGGTCGGGCACGGGCGTCAGCCTAGGTGACGCCCGCGACCTCGATGCCGCCGAAGGAGCCCTGCGCCTCGAGCACGGCCAGGCGGGCGAAGAGCTCTTCGCTGTACCAGCCGACGCTGGCGGTCCGCCGGATGGCCTCCAGATGCTCGGGCGAGTCGTACGCGAACGATCGCAGGGCCGCGGTGGAGTCCCAGAGCGAGAACGTGCCCTGCAGCCCGACCGGCGCCTCGCCGATCCCCAGCGCCAGCCGCAGGCCGGGCGACCTGGCCAGGCGTGCGCTCACCGGCGGCACGGCGCGCCAGAACGTGACCGCCCGGCCCGGGCGCACTCTCGCCCTGGTCACCGCCGCGACGGGTCCTTCGTACGGCTGCGGCTGCGGGTCGCCGAACGGGGCGCGGCCGGACCAGCGGCCCTTGCTGGCCAGCGGGCGCATCAGCAGTCGCAGGCGTTCGCCGCCCCGGGCCGCGTCCGCGCGCGCGTCCCACCCGCGCGCCACCGGCGAGCGCTCGAACGCCTCGACGGCTCGCGGGTCGGACCAGCAGGCCAGCAGCGCCCAGTGCCGCGGGTCCGCGTCGCGGACGGTGAACGTGCGGCCGTCCCCGGTGCCGAGCAGCTTGAAGAAGGTGAGGTTCGCGGACCTGCTGACGGCACGCCGTCCGAACGCCATCGCGGTCACCGCCGACGGCACGGTGCGCGCCGGGACCCCCCACACGTGCAGCGTCACCAGCTCGGGGACGAGGTCGACGGTCACCGGTTCAGCCGACTTCGGCGGAGGTCCCGGCGGTGATGCGCAGCAGCTCGTCGTACGTCGTGGGGAAGACCGTGTGCGGGTGGCCGGCCGCGGCCCAGACGACGTCGTACCTGGCGAGCGCGACGTCGACGATCGTGCGCAGCGGTCGCAGGTGGCCCACCGGGGCGACGCCGCCGATCGCCATCCCGGTGTGCTTGCGCACGAAGTCGGCGTCGGCGCGGCCCAGCCGCTGTACGCCGAGGAGGTCGGCGACCCGGCTCGTGTCCACCCGGTGGGCGCCGGAGGTCATGACCAGCAGGGGGTGCCCGTCGGCGTCGAACACCAGCGAGTTGGCGATGGCGCCGACGTCGCAGCCGAGCTGGGCGGCGGCGGTGGCCGCGGTGGGCGCCGGGTCGGCCAGCACGACCGGCTCGCCCGTGGCGCCGGCCGCCTGCAGGGCCTGTACGACCTTGCGGACGGTGGGGTGGTCCAGCGACATGGCGGGAGGTTAGCGCCCCGTCAACAGGTCGTCGCGAGGTCTTGACGGGCTGTCGGAGGAGGGCGGTACTGTGACGGCCTGTTCGAACACCTGTTCGAACGACAGAGGAAGAACCAAGGAAAGAGCAAGAAGATCCCGGTTCGGGTCTCGCGGCCCGGACGGGATCCCGGAGCCCCGTCTGGGGCCGTGGACCTCGACCCCCACGGTCCCGGACGGAACCGTCGGCCCCGGGACGGGCGTGGGGAAGCGCCGGTCCCGGGGGCCGGCCCTCCGGCTGGTCGTCCGTCTTCCCCCGGCGACCTGGTGCGGGCGTTCGTCCGCACCGGACCGAGGCAGGAGGGTGGACCACGATGTCCCGGCAGTACGACCACCCGGTGCGCGACGTCGTCGACGTGCGGCGCGGACGCGACGGCACCGGACCCAGCCAGTTCCTGTGGCGGGGGCGGCTCTATGTCGTGCGCGGGGTGCTCGCGCACTGGGTCGAGGTCGGCGCCTGGTGGCGGTCCAGGCTCCCGGACGGGCTCCCGGCCCGGGTCGACGAGCACGGCCGCGAGGTCTGGCGGGTGGAGGCGCACGCCGGCCGTACGAGCTCCGCCGGCGTCTACGACCTGGCCTACGACGAGGCGGCGGCGTCCTGGACGCTCGCCCGGGCCCATGACTGAGAGGGGAACGATGCCCGTCGAACAGGCCCGGCGCAGTCCGGGTGCACCGGTGCCTGCTGCCTGCCACGAGCTGCTCGAGGTCGCCCGGCACGGGTTGGCCGAGGCCACCACGGCCCGGACCGCCGCCGAGCGCTATGCCGCCGCGCACCTGGCGGCCCTGCGCGCCGCGGCTGCGGTGCTGGCCTGCCGGGTCCGTCCGGGCAGTGGCCGGCGCGGACCGCGCAGCGTCTGGGTGGTGCTGCCGGAAGTGGCGCCGGAGCTGGGGGAGTGGGCCGCGTTCTTCGCGGCCGGCGCCGGCAAACGGGCCGCCGCCGAGGCCGGCCTGCCGAGCGCGGTGACCGTCCGCGAGGCCGACGACCTCCTGCGCGACGCCGCCTCGTTCCTGGCCCTCGTCGAGGCCACGCTGGGCCTGCCGCACCAGTCCGCCTTCCCGCTCGTCGGCTGATCCCGCGTCGTCCAGCGGCCGCGACCCTCACCCGCCACCGGCCAGCCGACCGTGCCCACCGACCCCTTCGCCCATCTGCACGTCGCCTCCGGGTACTCGCTGCGCTACGGCGCCAGCCATCCGCGAGGCTCTGGTGACGCGTGCGGCCGAGCACGGTCAGGAGGTGCTCGCCCTGACCGACCGCGACGGTCTCTACGGCGCGGTGAAGTTCGCGAAGGCCTGCATCACGGCCGGGGTGCACCCCGTCCTCGGGGTCGACCTCGCCTTGGCCCCGAGCGGTGCGCTCGACGGGCTGGGTCCGTCCGGCCCGGCGTCGGCCAGGTCGGGCGGGCGCGGCGGCTCCGGAGCAGGAGCCCGCCGGACACCCGTGCGCGGCGGCAGCTCGGTCGACCCCCGGCATGCCAGGGTGCTCGTCCTCGCCCGGGGGAAGGCCGGCTGGGCCGCCCTCAACCGGCTGGTCTCGGCGACCCATCTCGGGGGTGAGCGCGGCCGGCCGGTCGCGACGGTCGCCCAGGTCGCCGAGCACGCGGCCGGTGGCGACCTGACGATCCTGCTCGGTCCCTCCGGCGAGCTCGGGCGCGCGCTCGCGGTGCGTCGGCCCGACCTCGCCCGCGTGGTGCTGGACACCTGGCGTGCGGTGGTCGACCCGCGTCAGCTCGTCGTCGAGATCGTGTGCCACTACGGCACGGCCGACGGCGACCCCGCCGCCCTGTCGAGCGCGCTCGCCGCCCGCATGCTCGGCTTCGCCCGCGACCACGGCGTGACCGCGGTGCTCTCCAACGCCGTCCGGTACGCCGACCGCGACCAGGCCGTCACCGCCGACATCCTGGACGCCTCGCGCCGGCTGGTCGCGCTCGACCTGCGCCACGTCGACCGGCCCAACGCCGAGGGGCACCTGAAGTCCGGCCCGCAGATGGCCGAGGTCGCGGCCGAGGTGAGCCGTCTCGCCGGCGCCGGCGCCGGGTCGGGGACCGGGTCGGGCCGGGCGGCGTCCGACGTGCTGCTCGAAGCCACCCGGGTGCTCGCGCAGCGATGCGTCCTCGACCCGTACGCCGACCTCGGCCTGGGCTCGGTGTTCCTGCCCGAGCTGGAGGTCGTCGACCCGGCCGCCGCCACCGGTCCGGCCGGCCGGGCGCAGGCGTTGCTGCGGCAGCGCTGCGAGGACGGGCTCGGCCGACGGTACGGTCCGGCTCCCGGTCGGCGGGTCCTGGACCGTCTCGACGACGAGCTCGCCGTCGTCGCCCGGCTCGGCTACGCCACGTACTTCCTCACCGTCGCCGAGGTGGTCGACCTCATCCGCTCCATGCAGGTCCGGGTCGCCGCCCGCGGCTCCGGCGCGGGCAGCCTGGTCAACTACCTGCTCGGCATCAGCGGGGTCGACCCGCTCGCGCACGGGTTGCTGATGGAACGGTTCCTGTCCCCGTTGCGGCAGGCGCTGCCGGACATCGACGTCGACGTCGAGTCCGCCCGCCGCAGCGAGGTGTACGAGCGGATCCTCGCAGCGCTTCGGCGGCGACCGGTGCGCGTGCGTGTCGATGATGGACACCTACCGGGTGCGGCACGCCGTCCGCGACGTCGGCGCAGCGCTCGGCCTGCCGCCCGGCGAGGTCGACGCGCTGGCCAAGGCGTTCCCGCACATCCGGGCCCGCGACGCCCGGGCCGCGCTCGCCGACCTGCCCGAGCTGCGGGCCAGTCGCATCGGCTCGTCCGGGCTGGACCGCATGTTCGCTCTCGTCGAGCGGCTGGACGGCCTGCCCCGGCACGTCGCGCTGCACCCGTGCGGGGTGCTGCTGTCCGACCGCACCCTGCTCGACCGCACCCCGGTCGAGGCGAGCTGGCTGGGGTTCCCGATGAGCCAGTTCGACAAGGACGACGTCGAGGACCTCGGTCTGCTCAAGCTCGACGTGCTGGGCATCCGCATGCAGTCGTCGATGGCCCAGGCGGTGCAGGAGGTCCAGCGGGTGGACGGCGTGCTGGTCGACCTCGACGCGATCCCGCTCGACGACGGGGCGACCTTCGAGCTGATCCGTTCGACGCACACGCTCGGCTGCTTCCAGATCGAGTCGCCCGGTCAGCGCGAGCTGGTCGGCAAGTTCGGCCCGGAGACCTTCGACGACCTGATCACCGACATCTCGCTGTTCCGGCCGGGTCCGGTCAAGTCCGACATGGTCACCCCGTTCCTGCGTGCCCGGCAGGGATGGGAACCGCCGCAGTACTTCCACCCCGACCTCGAGCCGGCACTGGCCGAGACCTACGGCGTGGTGGTGTTCCACGAGCAGGTGCTGAAGATCCTGAACGTGATGACCGGCTGCACGCTGGCCGAGGCGGACGAGGTGCGCCGCTCGCTCGGCTCGCCGGACACCCAGCCCGAGGTCCGCGAGTGGTTCTACCCGCGCGCGCTCGCACAGGGCTACCCGCTCGGCCTGGTCGAGAAGATCTGGTCGGTGCTGCGCGAGTTCGCCTCGTTCGGGTTCTGCAAGGCGCACGCGGCCGCGTTCGCGCTCCCGACGTACCACTCGGCCTGGCTCAAGGCGCACCACCCGGCGGCGTTCCTGGCCGGGGTGCTCACCCACGACCCCGGCATGTACCCCAAGCGGCTGATCCTCGACGACGCCCGCCAGCTCGGGATCAGCGTGCTGCCGCTGGACGTCAACGCCTCCGACGCGCAGTACCGGGTGGAGCGGGTCGGCCGTCACGACGAGCCGCCGCCGGGGATCCTCGGCAGCCCGCCGCGCCCGGCCCCCGAGCCGGGCAGCGGGCTGCCCGACGGCCGCGCCTACGGCATCCGGCTCGCGCTGTCCGACGTCAAGGGCATGAGCTCGGCCGAGGTCGCCCGGGTGGTCGCCGGCCGGCCGTACGCCACGCTGTCGGACTTCTGGCACCGGGCCCGGGTGTCGCGGCCGGTGGTCGAGCGGCTGGTCGTGGCCGGGGCGTTCGACTCGCTGTACGGCATCGGCTCACCGGTCCCGGTCCGGCGGCGCGGCCAGGTCACCCGCCGCGACCTGCTGCTGCAGGTGGCGGACCTGGACCGGTGGGACCGTCCGGCCGGGCGCGGGTCCCGGGTCGTCGCCGGCGCCCGGGACGAGGTCGACCCGCACGCCACGCCAGGGGCCGCCGTCGTCGCGGCCGCGGCCAGGCAGTCGCAGGCCCCGGCGCAGGTGCGCGCCCCGGACGTGCAGCTCGCACTCGACCTGGGCCCGGAGGAGACCGGGGCCCGGTCCGGGCTGCCGGAGATGACCGGGGCGGAACGGGTCAGGGCCGAGCTCGACGTGCTCGGGCTGGACGCCAGCCGGCACGTCGTCGACTTCTACGACCCGGTGCTCGAGGTCCTGGGGGTGACCCGCTCGCGCGAGCTGCTGCGCAGCCGCAGCCAGTCCGAGGTGATGGTGGCCGGGGTGAAGGTCGCCACCCAGACCCCGCCGATCCGCTCCGGGCGGCGGGTCGTGTTCCTGACCCTCGACGACGCCACCGGCCCGGTCGACGCCACCTTCTTCGAGGACGCCCAGGGCCCTTACGCCGCAACGGTCTTCCACTCGTGGCTGCTGGTGGTCCGGGGCTACGTACGGCGGACGGGACCGCGGGGGGTCAGCGTGCGGGCCACCGGCGCGTGGGAGCTGTCCGCCCTGTTCGCCGCCTGGGAGAGCGGGGGACCGGACGCCGTGTGGGCGGTCGTGACCGCACCGGTGCCCGAGCTGGACGCCGCGGACCTGGATCGGGCGGTCGAGGGCGCGGCCGGGTCCCGCTCCACCCGTCCGGTCGTGGCGCCGGTGCCGGGGGGCGGCGACGGCACCAGGGCGGGCGGCATGGGCCAGCGACGGGTCCTGGTGCACCCGAGCGGTTTCCGGATGTCCCCGTACGCCGATGTCGGCACCCCCGGCGAGGACGTCAAGAAGGGCACCCCGCCACGCAAGCTGTGGCACTCCAGCCCGGGCAGCTCGGGGGCATGATGACCGGCATGCCGTCGACGGGTGCGTTGAGGACGGGCGGGCTGTGAGCCGCAGCCAGCTGCACCGCCCGGGCGAGCCGCAGCGCGGGCAGGGCGACGACACCGGGTGCACCGTCCTGCACGTCGACATGGACGCGTTCTACGCGTCCGTGTCGCTGCTCGACCGGCCCGACCTGCGGGGCACGCCGGTGATCGTCGGCGGTGGTGGCAACCGCGGCGTCGTGCTGTCCGCCACCTACGAGGCGCGCCGGTTCGGCGTGCACTCGGCGATGCCCATGACCAGGGCCAGGCGGATGTGCCCGCAGGCCACGGTGATCGAGCCCGACCACGCCCGCTACTCCCGGGTCTCCGCCGGAGTCATGGAGATCTTCCGCGACATCACCCCGATGGTCGAGCCGCTGTCGCTGGACGAGGCCTTCCTCGACGTGGCCGGAGCCGTGCGCCGGCTCGGTCCGCCGACGGCGATCGGCGAGCTGATCCGCGCCCGGGTCTACGACGAGCAGGGGATCACCTGCTCGGTCGGGGTGGCGACGACCAAGTTCGTCGCGAAGCTCGCGTCGACCAGGGCCAAGCCGGACGGCCTGCTGGTCGTCCCGCAGCAGCACGTCGTCGAGTTCCTGCACCCGTTGCCGGTCGGGGCGCTGTGGGGGGTCGGGCAGCGGACCGAGGAACAGCTGACCCGGCTCGGTCTGCGCACGGTCGGCGACCTCGCCCAGACCCCGGTCGCGACGCTCGAGCGGGCCCTCGGGACGGCGGCCGGCCGGCACCTGGCCGACCTGGCCTGGGGGCGGGACCCGCGGTCGGTGGTCCCGCACGAGCCGGACAAGTCCATCGGCGCCGAGGAGACCTTCGGGACCGACGTCGACGACCCGCAGGTGGTCCGGCGCGAGCTGCTGCGGCTGTCCGAGCGGGTCGGGTCCCGGCTGCGTGCCCAGGGCTACCGCGGACGGACGGTGTCGATCAAGGTCCGCTTCGCCGACTTCACGACGATCACCCGTTCCCGGACGCTGCGCGACCCCACCGACGTGAGCCGGGAGATCTACTCGACGGCGCTGGGCCTGTACGAGGCCCTGGGTCTGGACCGGGCCAGGCTGCGGCTCGTCGGGGTCCGGGTCGAGGGTCTCCTGGACTCCGGCGCCGCCGAGGAGCAGCTGATCCTGGGCGCCCCGGAGCACGGCTGGCGGGAGGCGGACGCCGCTGTCGACCGGGCCGCCCGGCGGTTCGGCCGTGGCGCGGTGCGCCCGGCGGCCCTGGTCCGGCGGAACTCCGACGACACTGTTCACCGGGCAGGCGCCGGACCGTGACCGTGACGTTTCCTTCAGTCGGGTTTCCCCGGAACCGATGCCTGCTTATGCTGGTCGGGTCGACACCGGTCACCGGGGGGTGACCACCCGCTAGGAGGAGTCGTGCCGCTCTCCGAGCACGAGCAGCGTCTGCTCGAGCAGATGGAGCGGGCGCTGTACGCCGAGGACCCGAAGTTCGCATCCGCGCTCCGGGGCCACGACCTGCGCGGCCGCTACCGCCGTCGTGCCGTGCTGGGCGGGTTCGGTGTCGTCGTCGGCCTCGCGCTGCTGCCGGTGGGCATCGCCAGCCAGGCCGTCCTGCTGAGCGTCCTCGGCTTCCTGGTGATGCTCGGCTCGGCCTTCTTTGCCGTCAGCTCGTGGCGGCGCGCCCCCGCGCCGGGCGACGCGATCGTGGCCCAGCCGTCGGGCCGGCGCGGCCGCAAGAACAAGTCCAAGGCTCCGAAGCCGAAGATGATGGACCGCCTCGAGGAGCGCTGGCGTCGTCGTCGCGAGGGCGACGGCCGCTGAGCCACCGCCGACGGGTCAGCCGTCGGCCGCCACCCCGCGTCGGGTGAACGGACGCCGCACCAGGTCGCGCAGCCGCGCACCGAGATCGTCGGTCCAGTCCAGGACGTCGGCGAACCGCTCGGACACCCCGGCGAGCACGGACACCGGGATGAACCGCGCCCGCCACCGCTCGCGGCGCGAAGCCTGCGCCTCCATGGCCTGCGCCACGACTCGCGCGTCGGCGGCCGGGTCGCTGCCCGCGAGCACGTCGGCGTCGGTCCGCGCGTACCGCGACCGTTCGACGGCGCGGGCCAGCCGGTGCGCGGCCGCCGACACCTGGTCGCCGACGCCCGACGCGGTGATCCAGTCGGCGGTTCGGCGCGGGGTCCTGGCGACCGGCCACGGGTCGTGCAGGTCGCGCGCGGTGTCGGCGAGCTCGAGCCAGGCCAGTCGCACCGTCTCCCGCGCCGTGACCACGTCCACGGCCCGACCCGGACGCAGCCGACTCCGACGGCGCACCACCCGGGCCGCGGCCGGCAGCAGCATCACCACGAGGGCGATCGCGCCGAGCAGCAAGGCCCAGGGGAACGTCGCCGGCTCGACCGTGGCGGTCGGGGACTTCGGCTCGAACGGGTTCCTCGGAACGTCACCCCCCGTGCCGCGGTCGAAGCCCTCGTGGCGCTTGTCGAAGGGGACCGCCCCGTTGGTCTGCCCGCGGTCGGACAGGGTCGAGTTGACACCGTTGCGTCCGGGCGCCCACGCCGGCTGCACCACTCCGGCCGGCGCCGACGCGGTGGGTTCGAAGCGCACCCAGCCGATCCCGAAGAAGTACACCTCGGGCCAGGCGTGCGCGTTGTGGTTGCTGACCGACCGCAGCCCCTTGCTGTCCGGGGCCGAGCCCGGCGTGAAGCCGACCTCGATCCGCGTCGGCAGGTGTGCCTGTCGCGCCATGACGGCGAACGCGCCGGCGAACTGCTGGCAGAAGCCTTGCCGGTTCGTGAGGAACGAGACCAGCGGGTTGCCGGTGAACACCGGTGTCGTCGAGTACTTGAAATGGTTGACCGGGTCGAGGAAGAACGCCTGCAGCGCCAGCGCCTTGTCGTAGGCCGTGGTCTTGCCGCGGGTGATCTTCGTGGTCAGGTCGAGCACCGACGTCGGGATGTTGTCCGGGAGCTGCGTGTACGCGTCCTGGAGGTCCGGCGCCGGCGGGCCCGCCGCCCTCAGCTCGGCGGCGGTCGGTTCGAGGTGACGGCTCTGCACGGTGTACGTCTGGCCGCGGGTGGTGCTGGCGCCGGTGCTGAAGACGTCCATGGTGGTGGCGTCGTACGCCCATCGTCCGTCAAGCCCGTCGATCGACCCGCCCGGGTAGGTGACCGGCAGCCAGTCCTGGTTCAGTCCCAGGATGCGGACGGTCGTGCTCACCTCGTTGCCCGCGACGGTGGGCGAGGAGGTGGGTAGCTGCCGGACGTCGCCCGCGGCCCGCTGCTCGGCGGGCACCCATTTCTTGCCGTCGAAGCTGTCGAGCGTGATGACGCGGAAGTAGTCGGGGTCGCTGTCGGTGGTGGTGTACTTCATCAACGTGACCTCGGACTTGCGGGTGAGGAAGCCACCCAGCTCGTCGACCGGGTTCAGGGCGGAGACGGGGCCGCCCGAACCGCTCCCGGTCACGCCGCCGCCGCCGCTCGACTTGAACAGGCTGCTGCCCGCCCACGGCATGAGCGCGGGCAGGATCAGGGCCAGCCCGACCGCCGCGGCGCCGATCCGCCGCCCGACCACGCCGAGCGGTTCGGGCGGGGTGTGCGTGAGCGGGTCGTCGTCCTTGGTCGAGCGCCGTCCCAGGGCTCGGCCCCACCCGGCCAGCCTTTCGCGCCCTTCGGCGAGCATCAGGGCGAGCCAGCCGATGGCCGCGGCGACGAAGAGCAGCACGGGCACGCCGCCGCGGACCACCGTGAGCGGGACCGCGTACAGCAGCAGCAGCGGTACCCCGGCCATCGCGGCCGAGCGGTAGGTCACCGCAAGCGTGTCCACCACCACCGCGACCATCCCCGCCCCGGCCGCGGCGATCAGGACCAGGCCCGGGTCGGTCGGCGCCGGGGTGGCGTACTTGCGCATGCCCTCGAACCCGGACCGGACCAGGTCGTCGAGCACCCGCAGCGCACCGGGTCCGGGGATGAGGCCGAGGACGGCGACGTCGCGGGCGTTCAGCCACGTCACCGTGACGATCACGGCGGCCAGGCCGAGCAGCGGGACGACGAGCCGCGGCAGCCCGAGCCGCCGTCCGAGGCCGCACCCCACCGCGCCGGCGGCGATCGACGCGACGACCGGCCAGAACCAGTTGCCGTCCTGGAACGTGCTCGACAGCGACAGCGCCGCCAGCAACGTGGCCAGCGCGGCGACGAACGTCAGCCGCGGCCTGGCGCTCACGGCGCGGCCGCCCAGGTCGGCGTGCCCGGCGCCGCGCCGCTGCCGTCGGCGCCGACGCCGAGGGTGAACGAGACCGGCGAGCTGGCGACGTACGGCCACACGTCGGCCAGGCGCTGGCCTGCAGCGAGCGTCACGACCCGCCAGCCGGCCCCGCGCAGCACGGCGACCGGGCCGGACTGGTCGGCCTGCGGGGCGCGGTCCCGCGCGGCGGCGGACCGCCAGCTCTCCACGTCGAGCGCGACGGCGAGCACCGATCCCGCACCGTGCCGGTAACGCACGAGCTCCGCAGCCTCGTCGACGGTCAGCGCGCCGAGCACGGCGACCGTGAGGCCCTCCCCGGCGGCGCGCAGCACCGGCCCGGCCAGCTGCAGCGAGCGGTTGGTCGAGGGCTCGACGACGGCGAGCGCGTCCAGCAACGAGTCCTCCTGCTCTCCGCGCTGGTCCGTGACCGACGCGGTGATCCGCCGTCCTCCGTCGGTGACGAGGTCGAGGGAGAACCCGGACCGGCCCAGGTGCACCCCGAGCGACGCGGCGGCCGACACGGCGACCTCGAACGAGGAGGCCGGACCGTCGCCGCGGTGCGCCTGGGCACGGGTGTCCAGCAGCAGCAGGCCGCGGCTCTCCCACGGCTGCTCCTCGCGACGGACCATCAGCTCGCCCCGGTGCGCGGTCGAGCGCCAGTGGATGCGACGCAGGTCGTCCCCGCGCCGGTAGTCGCGGGTGACGACGTCGTCCTCGCCGGCCGACGCGATCGACCGCGCCTTCGACTCGCCGCTGCCCGCCCAGTCGCCCCCGAGCGGTAGGGCGGGCAGCTTCTCCACGAGCGGGGTGACGACGAACGCGTCGGTGTTCGTGAACGACCGCACCAGCTCGCACATCCCGAACGGGTCGGTCAGCCGGATCGACAACGGGCCCAGCGCGAAGCGGCCGCGAGCCTCCGAGCGCAACGCGTACGCGACGTCGCGGGTGCCGCGGGGCTCGACGCGGTCCAGCACGAACCTCGGGCGCGCCCCGAGCACGTACGGGATGCGGTCCTCCAGCAGCAGCAGACCGGTCGGCAGCCGCGAGACGTTCTCGAGCCGCAGCACGACGCGCGCGTCGCTGCCGACCGGCGCCCTGGCCGGCTCGAGCCGTCGCGATGACGCGATGCGGTAGCGGGTGCGCGACACGACGACGGCGCTGACCAGGGGGAGCGCGGCGACCAGCACCGCGATCCGCAGGAGGTCCCGCTGCCCGAACAGCAGCGCGCACAACGCGGACGCGCCTCCTGCCCCCAGGAAGCATCGTCCTCGAGTGGTGAGCCCGCGCAGGGCCTGCCGCATGCCGCCGCCTCGCCCGGGCGCCTCAGCCGGCGTCCGGCAACGGGGTCCGCGCCACGATGTCGGCCACGATCTGCTGCGCGCCACGGCGGGCGATCTGAGCCTCCGCGGTGACGAGCAGACGGTGCGCGAGCACCGGGACGGCGAGCTTCTGCACGTCGTCGGGCAGGACGAAGTCGCGGTCGTCCAGCGCGGCCGCGGCCTTGGCCGCGCGGAGCATGTGCAGGGTCGCGCGCGGGGAGGCCCCGAGCCGCAGGTCGGGCGAGGTGCGGGTCGCCGACACCAGGGCCACGGCGTAGCGCCCCACCGACGGTGAGACGTGCACCTGCTGGACGGTCTCGATGAGCTGGACGATCTCGGCGGCGTCCGCGACCGGCTCGAGGTCCTCCAGCGGGGTGCCGGCCGCGTGGCTGTCGATCATCGCGAGCTCGGCCTGCGAGTCGGGGTAGCCCATGGACACGCGAGCCATGAACCGGTCGCGCTGAGCCTCGGGCAGCGGGTACGTGCCCTCCATCTCGATCGGGTTCTGCGTCGCGATGACCATGAAGGGTGCGGACAGGAAGTACGTGGTGCCGTCGACCGTGACCTGGCGCTCCTCCATGCACTCGAGCAGCGCGGACTGAGTCTTCGGCGACGCGCGGTTGATCTCGTCGCCCACGACGACGTTCGCGAAGATCGCACCGGGCTTGAACTCGAACTCGCGGTTCTCCTGGTTGAACACCGAGACGCCGGTGACGTCGCTGGGCAGGAGGTCCGGGGTGAACTGGATCCGGCGCACCTGGCAGTCCAGGGCCCGTGCCAGCGACTTGGCGAGCATCGTCTTGCCGACGCCGGGCACGTCCTCGATGAGCAGGTGACCCTCGGCGAGCAGCACGGTCAGGGCCAGCCTGACGACGTCCGGCTTGCCCTCGATCACCGTCTCGACCGCTGCCCGGATGCGCGCGGCGGAGACGCCCAGGGCGTCCAGACCGATGGCGTCCGGGGTCGTCTCCGTCGTCTCCGTCGTCATGGAGAACATGAGAACACGGACGGGCCGGTCGTGGGCAGCCCACCACCGAACCCCGGTCACCGGCCGTCCTCCATGTTCCTCCACCGGATGTGCTGCGTGCCCCGGCCGCGGCCCCGGTTGAAGGAGCACGCCGGTCGCGGACCGGCTCACCCGCCGGTCCGGCGCCGGCGGCGCCCGGCAGGGCCCGGACGACGAGAGCCCGGACAGGGGACCGGCCGATCAGAGCGCTCCACCCGGCTCCACCGGGCTGACCTGCGCGAACGTGTGGACCGCGCCGTCGTGCCAGGAGAACAGGGGCGTTTCGGGGTTGACGGTGGAGTGTTGTGGAGTACTGTGGCGCCCACTGGAGCCGAGGGGTCCGACGAGGGGTCCACGTGGCGGGTCGGGAGGTGGCGGCGTGTTCCTTGGCACGCACCAACCCCGCCTGGACGAGAAGGGCCGGCTGTTCCTGCCGGCGAAGTACCGCGACGAGATGGCCGGAGGCCTGGTGATCACGAAGGGGCAGGAGCGCTGCCTGTACGTGTTCCCGGCTGCCGAGTTCGCCGCGATGACCGAACGGATGTCCGCGGCGCCGGTCACCAGCAAGGCGGGCCGCGACTACATGCGCGTGCTGTTCGCCGGGGCCAGCGACGAGACCGCCGACAAGCAGGGCCGCGTGATGATCCCGGCCGGCCTGCGCACGTACGCCGGGCTGGACCGCGACGTGGTCGTCATCGGGGCCAACACCCGGCTCGAGATCTGGGACCGCGGCACGTGGGAGACGTACCTGGCGGCGCAGGAGCCGCAGTTCGCCGACCTGTCGGAGGAGGTGCTGCCCGGGCTGATGTGACCCATGCGTGTGGCGCGAGGTCTCCAC
The DNA here is from genome assembly GCA_963711005.1 of uncultured Actinomycetota bacterium. GTDB lineage: Bacteria > Actinomycetota > Actinomycetes > Prado026 > Prado026 > CAVQCJ01. The sequence goes on from CAVQCJ010000006.1 coordinate 179,555, forward strand.
CCGCTTCTCTCCTGGCTCACCTTCCCCGGTGCCAGGGGCTTCCCGGAGCGGTTGGGGACCTGGCGGCACACGAACGAGAACGCAGGCACAAGACAGACAGGCAGACAGACAGCAGGTGCAGGCCGGTCACCCGGTGGTCCGCGAGCCACCGCAGCGCGAAGGGTCGAGATGAGCGCGAGCGTCACGCATCCGAGCGCCGGAAGGGCGCCCGAGTCCGAGCCGGCCTGGTACGAGGGCCTGGCGTTCTCCGGCCCGCTCGACCCGGCCGGGACGCTGTTCGCCTTCCTGCTGTCGCTGGTGGCGACCGTCGGGCTGGTCGTCGTGGTCGCAGCCGTCGTCCGCATGGTCAGCGCGGGCTGAGCCGGTCCGTGTCCGCCCCGAACCCCCGGCACGTGCCGGTGCTGCTGGAGCGCTGCGTCGCGCTGCTCGCGCCGGCGGTCACCGACCCCGGCGCCGTGCTCGTCGACGCGACCCTCGGGCTCGGCGGGCACAGCGAGGCGTTCCTGCAGCGGTTCCCGGGGCTGCGGCTGGTGGGCCTGGACCGCGACCAGGAGGCGCTGGACCTGTCCAGGGCCCGGCTCGCCCCGTTCGCCGACCGGGTCACGTGCGTCCACGCGGTCTACGACGAGCTGCCGACGGTGCTCGCCGGCCTGGGGCTGGCGCAGGTGCAGGGCGTGCTGTTCGACCTCGGGGTGTCGAGCCTGCAGCTGGACGAGGCCGACCGCGGCTTCGCGTACGCGCAGGACGCGCCCGCTGGACATGCGGATGGACGCCACCGGCGGGCGGACGGCGGCCGACGTCCTCAACACCTACCCGGCGGCCGAGCTGGCCAGGGTGCTCCGCGAGTACGGCGAGGAGCGGTTCGCGCGGCGCATCGCGGACCGGGTCGTCCGCGACCGCGAGGTCGCACCGTTCGAGCGGTCGGCGCGGCTGGTCGAGCTGGTCCGCGCGTCGGTCCCGGCGGCCACGAGGCGTACCGGCGGCAACCCGGCCAAGCGGACGTTCCAGGCCCTGCGCATCGAGGTGAACGACGAGCTCGCCGCGCTCGAGCGCGCGCTGCCGGCCGCTGTGGCGGCGCTGGCCGTCGGCGGCCGCATCGTGGTGCTGTCGTACCAGTCGCTCGAGGACCGGCTGGTCAAGCGCGTGCTCGGCTCCGGAGCCTCGACGACCGCACCGCCGGACCTGCCGGTCGTCCCCGAGGCCCTGCAGCCTCGGCTGCGGCTGCTGACCCGAGGGGCGGAGACCGCCGACGCCGCCGAGGTCGAGGCGAACCCGCGGGCCGCTTCGGTGCGGCTGCGCGCCGCGACCAGGATCCGGGCGGCGGCATGAGCGCCGTCCCGGGCACCGCCGAGACCGGCGCTCCTGCCACCAAGACCCAGGCGCAGCGGACGGCGGAAGCCGCGGCCCGGCTCCGGCTGGTGGCGCCGGCGGGGATGCGGGCGTCGTCGGGCGCGTTCGTGCTGCTGCTGTCCGGGCTGCTCGGGGTGGGCCTGCTCGGCCTGCTCGCGGTGAACACGGTGCTGGCGCAGGGCTCCTTCGCCACCAGCGACCTGGCTGCCAAGCAGGACGCGCTGGCCCAGCAGGAGCAGCAGCTCCAGCAGCAGGTCGCGCTGCTGCAGTCTCCGCAGCAGCTCGCGGCGGCGGCCGCCGCGCTCGGCATGGTCGGTACCCACAACCCGGTGTTCATCGACACGACGACCGGGAAGATCCTCGGCGTGCCGCAGGCCGCGCCGCGACCGGCGCCCACGCCGGCCGCCACGACCGCACCCACGGCCGGCGCGGCGCCGGGTGCAACGCCGGGTGCGAGCAGCGGTCCGACGGCGCCGACGACCCCGACGGTCACGGCCCACGCGAGCAGCACGGCCAAGCCGTCCCCGCACCCGTCCCCGACCGGCACCCGATGACCAGGTCCGGGCCGCCCCCCGCGCAGCCGCGACGGCAGCCCCAGCCCGCGCGGCAGCAGCCGACCGGGCGGGCCGGTGCGGGCGCAGCCGCGACCAGGGCGCGCGCCGGTCAGCCGCGGCCGTCCGCCCGCACCAACAGCGCCCGCACAACGACAGGCCGCACCCAGCCGGGTCCGGTCCGCCGTCCTCGCCCAGCCGCCGGACGGCGCCCGACCGCGCCCGCGCGGCGCCCACCCCAGCGCCGGGCCCCGCGCACGCTGCGGCTCACCGACCCCTCCACCCGGCTGCGCGCCGGTGGCGTGGTGCTCGCGTTGGTGGGGTCGCTGTTCATGGGTCGGCTGCTCCAGCTCCAGGCCGTCGATGCCCCTTCGTACGCCGCCAGGGCGGAGGCCGGCCGGCTGCGCACCGTCGAGCTGCCGGCCGCCCGCGGGAACATCACCGACAGCGCGGGTGTCGTGCTCGCGACCTCGGTCGCCGCCGTGGACGTCACCGTCGACCAGACACTCGTGACCGATCCGGCCGGCGAGGCGATGGCTCTGGCGCCGGTGCTCGGTCTCGAGGCCGGCGAGATCGTGCAGAGGCTGACCGGCACCAAGCGCTTCGCGTACGTCGCCCGGCAGGTGTCGCCCCAGGCGTGGGACCAGGTCCGGGCGATGCAGCTGCCCGGGATCTTCAAGCAGGACACCACCCAACGGGTGTACCCGGCCGGCGGGCTGGCCGCCGCGGTGGTCGGCTTCGTCGGCCGCGACGGGTCCGGGCTGGGCGGGCTCGAGCTGTCCGACAACGGTCTGCTGGCCGGGACGAACGGCGTCGACACCTACGAGGCGGGGGCCGGCGGCCGGGAGATCCCGAGCTCGGAGTCCAACCAGCGCGACCCGGTGGACGGCAGCTCGATCCGGCTGACGATCAACCGCGACATCCAGTGGGCCGCCGAGCGCGCGCTCGCGGCCGAGGTGAAGGCGGCCGCCGCGGACAGCGGGACCGTCGTGGTGATGGACCCCCGCACCGGCGCGATCCTCGCGCTGGCGACTGCGCCGAGCTTCGACCCCGACGAACCCAGGTGCGGCACCGGTCGGCGACCGCGGCAACCGCGCCCTCTCCGAGGTGTACGAGCCCGGCTCGACCAGCAAGGTCATGACCGTCGCGGCGGTGATCCAGCAGAAGACCATGACGCCGCTCACGGCGATCACGGTGCCCAACAGCCTGATGCGCGGCGGCCGGGTCTTCCACGACGACGTCAGCCACGGCACGTGGCACCTGACGCTGACCGGGGTGCTGGCGAAGTCGAGCAACCTCGGAGCGATCCAGGCGGCCGACACTCTCGGCGAGGCGAAGCTGTACTCGTACCTCAAGGCGTTCGGGATGGGCGACCCGACCGGGATGGCGTTCCCGGGCGAGAGCCGTGGCATCCTCGCCCCGGTCTCCAGGTGGTCCAAGGCGCAGTTCGCGACGCTGGCGTTCGGCCAGGGCATGTCGCTGAACGCGGTCCAGGCCACGTCCGTGTACGCCACCATCGCGAACGACGGCGTGCGCGTCGAGCCGACGCTGGTGGCCGGCACCACCGGGCCGGACGGCACGTTCACCTCGACCCCGCCCGCGGCCCAGATCAGGGTGGTGAGCCCGCAGACCGCCGCGACGGTGCGCGCGATGCTGGAGAGCGTCGTGTCCGACGACGGCACCGCCCCACGGGCCAAGATCGCCGGCTACCGGGTCGCCGGCAAGACCGGTACGGCCAACCGGGTCGACCCGGACTGCGGCTGCTACCGCGGGTACACGGCCTCGTTCATCGGTTTCGCCCCCGCGGACCACCCCCGGCTGGTCGTGTCGGTGGTGCTGCAGAACCCGCGGCACGGCCACTTCGGCGGCACCCTGGCGGCGCCGGTGTTCAAGACCGTGATGTCGTTCGCCCTGCAGAGCCTGGACATCCCGCCGACCGGCTCGGTGGCTCCGCGGATGCGGCTGTGGGCGCGTTGACCCGGGTAGCCTCGCGCCGTGCCCGCCGCTGACGGAGCGCGCCTGCCGCGCCCGGTCGTACCTCCGCGCCCGCTGGGCGAGCTGGCCGGGCTGCTGGGGGTTCGGACCGACCCCGGGGCGAGCGGGCCCGGGCTCACCGGGGTCACGCTGGACTCGCGGTCGGTCGTCGCCGGCGACCTGTACGCCGCGCTCCCGGGCAGCCGTGCGCACGGCGCCGAGTTCTGCGCGCAGGCCGCGGCCGGCGGGGCCGTGGCCGTGCTCACCGACGACGACGGTCGCGCCCGCGCCGTGGCGGCAGGGCTGCCGGTCCTGGTGGTGCGCGACCCTCGGGCGGTCCTCGGCGAGGTGGCGGCGTGGGTCTACGGGCACCCCGGCGAGCGGCTGCTGCTGCTCGGGGTCACCGGGACGAACGGCAAGACGACGACTGCGTACCTGGTCGAGGCCGGGCTGCGCGCGGCCGGCCACCGCACCGGCCTGCTCGGCACGGTCCAGACCCGGGTCGGCGACGAAGTGATGGACAGCGCCCGGACGACACCCGAGGCCCCGGACGTCCAGGCACTGCTGGCGCTCATGGTCGAGCGCGGGTGCACGGCCGCCGTGATGGAGGTCTCCAGCCACGCGCTGTCGCTGGGCCGGGTCGACGGGCTCGTGTTCGACGTCGCCGTGTTCACGAACCTCAGCCAGGACCACCTCGACTTCCACGCGCACGATCGAGGAGTACTTCGCGGCCAAGGCTTCCCTGTTCACCGCGCAGCGCACCCGCGCGGCGCTCGTCGACGTCGACGACGCGTACGGGCGACGGCTCGCGGCGCAGTCCCCGGTCCCGGTGACGACCTGCTCGAGCCACGGCGACGCGTCGGCGGACTGGCGTGCGCAGGACGTGCGGACCGGTCCGGACGGCTCGGCGTTCACCGTCCTCGGTCCTTCCGGGGAGCGCGTATCCGTGGCGCTGCGGCTGCCGGGCGCGTTCAACGTCGCGAACGGTCTGTGCGCAGTGGTCGCGCTGGCGCAGGCCGGAGTGCCGCTGCCGGTCGCGGCCGCGGGGGTGGGCGCGCTCGAGGGCGTGCCCGGGCGGATGGAACCGGTGCGCGCCGGGCAGCCGTACCTCGCGCTCGTCGACTACGCGCACACGCCGGACGCGGTAGCCACGCTGCTGGACGCGGTCCGCCGACTGGTCCCGGGCCGCGTGCTGCTGGTGCTCGGGTGCGGCGGCGACCGCGACCCTTACAAGCGCCCGTTGATGGGGGCGGCCGCGGTCCGCGGCGCGGACCTGGCGGTGCTCACCGTCGGACAACCCGCGCTCGGAGGACCCGGACGCGATCCTCGCCGCTATGGCTGCCGGCGCGTACGAAGTCGCCGGGGCACGGACCGCCGACCGTGTCGTGGTCGAGCCCGACCGGGCCGCGGCGATCGGCCGCGCCGTTCGGGCCGCGCGGGCCGGCGACGCGGTCGTGGTCGCCGGGCAAGGGGCACGAGACCGGGCAGGAGGTCGCCGGCGTCGTCCGGCCCTTCGACGACCGGGTGGAGCTGCGTCGCGCGATCGAGCGGACGGCGGTGGCCTCGTGACCGGCGCGGCGACTGCGGGATGGTCCGCGGCCGACGTCGCGGCCGCCGCGGGCGGACGGCTCGAGCCGGCGGACGCGGCCGCCCGCACCGTCGCAGCGGGCGCGAGCGTGGACTCGCGCGCGGTCGTCACCGGCGGGCTGTTCGTCGCCGTCAAGGGCGAGCATGTCGACGGGCTACGACTTCGCCGCGACCGCGGTGCGGTCCGGCGCTGCGCTGGTGCTCGCCGACCGACCGGTGCCGGGCGTCCCGACCGTGATCGTCGACGACGTCGTCGGTGCGCTGGGCCTGGTCGCGCGCGGCTGGCTGGACCGGCTCCGCTCCGCCGGGCGCATCGACGTGGTCGCCGTGACCGGCTCGTCCGGCAAGACCACGACGAAGGACCTGCTGGCCGCCGTGCTGTCCGCCGCCGGACCGACAGTCGCGACGCCGGCGTCGTACAACAACGAGATCGGCCTTCCGCTCACCGTCCTGTCGGCCACGCCGGGCACCCGCTTCCTGGTGCTCGAGATGGGGGCCCGCGGCGCCGGGCACCTGAGCGAGCTGACCCGCATCGCGCCACCGGACGTCGCGGTCGTCCTGAACATCGGGTCCGCGCACGTCGGCGAGTTCGGGTCGCGCGAGCGGACCGCGCAGGCCAAGGGCGAGCTGGTGGCCGCGCTGCCGGACGGGGGAGTGGCGATCCTCAACGCCGACGACGGGCTGGTCGCGGCGATGTCCGCTCGTACCGGAGCCCGCGTCGTGACGTTCGGCACCGGCGGACCCGCGGACGTGCGCGCGTCCGACGTCCGGCTCGACGCCGGCCGCCCTCGTTTCACGCTGGTCTCGCCGGCCGGGTCGGCCCCGGTGTCGCTCGCCCTGGTCGGCGCGCACCAGGTCTCGAACGCGCTGGCCGCCGCCGCCGTCGGACTGCAGGCCGGGCTGACCGTGGTGGCGGTCGCGCATGCGCTGACAGCGGCGCAGCCGTCCAGCCGCTGGCGGATGGAGGTCGTCGACCGGCCGGACGGCGTCACCGTCGTCAACGACGCGTACAACGCCAACCCGGACTCGATGCGGGCCGCGCTGGAGGCGCTGGTCGGCCGTCGCGGGCGGTCGCCGCACCTGGGCGGTGCTCGGCGAGATGCTCGAGCTGGGCGAGTCCGCAGCCGACGAGCACGAGGCGTTGGGGCGCCTGGTCGCCGCGCTCGGCGTGACCGGCTCGTGGTCGTCGGAAGCGGGGCCGGACCGATCCGGGCCGGAGCGCTGCTCGCGCCGGCCTGGGCCGGCGAGTCGGTCGCGGTCGCGGACACCGACGCGGCGCTGGCGCTGCTGCGCGCGCGAGCTGCGGCCCGGCGACGTGGTGCTGGTCAAGGCGTCCCGGGCCGCGCGGCCTGGAGCAGGTCGCCGCTCGCCGTGGCGGGGGAGGCGGCGACGTGAGACTGATCCTCGTCGCGACCGGGGTCGGCCTGCTGATCGGCCTGTTCGGCACTCCGTTCCTGATCCGGCTGCTGCGCCGGCACGGCTACGCGCAGGCGATCCGCGACGGTGCGGACGGCTACCCGGTCCCCGCGCACGAAGGCAAGCGTGGCACCCCGTCGATGGGCGGCGTGGTGCTCGTCGTCGGGTCGGTGCTGGGCTACACCGCCGGTCACGTGTACACCTGGCACGGGCCGTCGGCGACCGGGCTGTGCGTCCTCTTCCTGATGACCGGCCTGGCCGCGGTCGGTTTCGCCGACGACTACATCAAGATCTTCAAGCAGCGCAGCCACCGGGCTGCGGGCCAGCGACCAAGCTCATCGGGCAGGCGGTGGTGTCGCTCGCGTTCGCGGCGCTGGCGCTGCACTTCCCGGACGACGACGGGCTGACGCCCGCGTCGCACGCGATCTCGTTCGTGCGGGACACGCCCGCTCGTGCTGCCCATGGCCGGCTGTTCCTGCTGTGGGTCGTACGTCATGGTCGCCGCGACGTCGAACGGCGTGAACCTCACCGACGGGCTCGACGGTCTGGCCACCGGCGACGTCGGTGATGGTGCTTCGGCGCGTACGTCGTCATCGGCGTCTGGCAGTTCCGCAACGCGTGCGCCGGCGGCGCTCGCGCCGCACTGCTACGACGCCCGCGACCCGCTCGACCTGGCGGTGTTCGCCGCCGCGATGGTCGGCGCCTGCTTCGGCTTCCTGTGGTGGAACGCCTCGCCCGCGCAGATCTTCATGGGGGACACCGGCTCGCTCGCGCTCGGCGGGGCGATGGCCGGGCTGGCCATCACCACCCGCACCGAGCTGCTGCTGCTGCTGCTCGGCGGGCTGTTCGTCGTCATCACGTTGTCGGTGATCCTGCAGGTCGCGTCGTACAAGCTGACCGGCCGGCGGATCTTCCTCATGGCGCCGCTGCAGCACCACTTCGAGCTGCGCGGCTGGGGCGAGGTGACGATCGTCATCCGGTTCTGGATCATCGCCGGACTCTGCGTCGGGCTGGGGCTCGGCATCTTCTACGCCGAGTGGGTCTCGGGCGGGAACCTGTGAGTCCGGGCGCGCCGTCGTGGCTGGACGGCGCCGACCGCTCCTCGCCGTGGAGCGAGCTGGCGGTCTGCGTCGCCGGGCTCGGCGTCAGCGGCTTCGCCGCCGCGGACGCCCTGCTGCAGCTCGGCGCGCACGTGACGGCGGTCGACGCGCGGCCCGAGGACGTGCTCGGCGGAAAGGCGCAGGTCCTGGACACCCTCGGCGCGGACGTCCGGCTCGGCGAGGAGGCGGCCCGCGAGCTGCCCGGGACCGCGCAGCTCGTCGTGACCTCGCCAGGCTGGCGGCCCGACGCCCCGCTGCTCGCCGCCGCGGCCGCGGCCGGCGTCCCGGTCTGGGGCGAGGTCGAGCTGGCCTGGCGGCTGCGCCCGCCGGAGGACCCGGCGCCATGGCTGGTCGTCACCGGGACCAACGGCAAGACCACGACGGTCCGGATGCTCGCGTCGATGCTGCAGGCCGACGGCCGGCACGCCGTCGCCGCGGGCAACGTCGGCACCCCGCTGGTGCGACGCCGTGCTGGCGACGGCACGGCAGCCGCTACGACGTGCTCGCCGTCGAGCTGTCGAGCTTCCAGCTGCACTGGGCCACCTCGCCGGCGCCGCTGGCCTCGGCGGTCCTCAACGTCGCACCGGACCACGTCGACTGGCACGGGTCGCTGGCGGACTACGCCGCCGACAAGGGCCGGGTCTACGAGCGCACGAAGGTCGCCTGCGTCTACAACGTCGCCGACCCGCAGACCGAGCGGCTGGTGCGCGCCGCGGACGTGCAGGAGGGCTGCCGGGCGGTCGGCTTCACCCTCGGCGTCCCGTCGGTGGGCATGGTCGGCATCGTCGACGACCTGCTCGTCGACCGTGCCTTCGTCGAGCAGCGCCGGGACTCGGCGGCGGAGCTCGGCGTCGGTCTCCGACGTCGTCCCGTTCGCCCCGCACAACGTCGCGAACGCCCTGGCGGCGGCCGCGCTGGCCCGGGCGTACGGCGTGCGGCCGGGCGCGGTCCGCGACGGCCTGCGCGCGTTCCGGCCGGACCCGCACCGCATCGCGCTCGTGGCCGACGGTCGACGGCGTCGACCTACGTCGACGACTCCAAGGCGACCAACCCGCACGCCGCGGCGGCGTCGCTCGCGGCCTACGACCGCGTGGTGTGGGTCGCCGGCGGCCTGGCCAAGGGCGCGACGTTCGACGACCTCGTGGCCCGGGCGGCGCCGCGGCTGCGCGGCGCGGTGCTGCTCGGGCCGCGACCGGGCCGACATCGCCGACCGCGCTGGCGCGACACGCGCCCGAGGTCCCCGTGGTCGAGGTCGCCAGCACCGACACTGGGGTCATGGACGAGGTGGTGCACGCTGCCGCGCGCCTGGCCGCCGCCGGCGACACCGTGCTGCTCGCCCCGGCGTGCGCCTCGATGGACCTGTTCCGCGACTACGGCGCACCGCGGCGACGCGTTCGCCGCCGCGGTCCGGGCGCTGGCCACGGGCAGCGGCCGGTGAGCAGCACGACCAGCGCGGCGGCCCGGCCGCACCGGACGTCGCGGCCGCCGCCGACCGGCCGGTCGTCCAGCGCCGCGCGCCGGGCTCCCCGGTGACGCTCGGCGCGACGCTTCGGGTGCTCGACCGGCCGCTGACCTCGTACCACCTGCTCGTGGGCTGCACGTCGCTGCTGCTCGGGCTCGGGCTCGTCATGGTGCTGTCGGCCTCCAGCGTCGAGGCCTACCAGACCTCCGGCGACCCGCTGTCGATCTTCCAGAAGCAGCTGCTGTGGGCGTGCATCGGGGTGCCGGCGGCGTGGGTCGCGTCGCGCACGTCGGTGCGCTGGTACCGGCGGGCCGCGATCCCGATGCTCGTCGTGGCGTTCGCGCTGCTGTGCCTCGTGCTCGTCCCGGGCGTCGGGGTCAGCGTCAACGGCAACCAGAACTGGATCAACTTCGGCGGGCCGTTCCGGGTGCAGCCGTCCGAGGCCGCGAAGCTCGCGCTGGTGCTGTGGTCGCGCGGACCTGCTGACCCGCAAGCACAAGCTGCTGGTCGAGTGGCGGCACCTGCTGGTCCCGCTGCTGCCGGTGGCCGGCGCGATGATCGGGCTGGTGCTGCTGGGCAACGACCTCGGCACCGACATGGTCCTGGTCGCGATCCTGCTCGCCGTGCTGTTCGTCGTCGGCGCCCCGGTGCGGCTGTTCGCGATGCTCGGCGGCGGGATGGTCGTGGCGGTCGCCCTGCTGTCGGTGACCGCGCCGCACCGCCTGGACCGGTTCCGGTCCTGGCTCAACCCGGACGCGGACTACCTCGGGCGCCGGCTGGCAGGCCGTGCACGCGCGGTTCGCCCTGGGCAGCGGCGGCTGGTGGGGACTCGGGCTCGGCGCCGGCCGGGAGAAGTGGGGCGGGCTGCCCGAGGCGCACACCGACTTCATCTTCGCGGTGATCGGCGAGGAGCTCGGGCCTGATCGGCACCGGTGCCGTGCTCGTCCTGTTCGCGCTGCTGGTCTACGCCGGGCTGCGGATCGCGATGCGGTCGCAGGACCTGTTCGTCCGGCTCGCCGCCGCCGGCGCCACCGCCTGGGTCGCCAGCCAGGCCCTGGTCAACATCGGGGCGGTGCTCGGGCTGCTGCCGATCGCGGGGCTGCCGCTGCCGCTGGTGTCGTACGGCGGCTCCGCGCTGCTGCCCACGCTGGTCGCGCTCGGGATGCTCGTCGCGTTCGCGCGCGACGAACCGGGTGCGCAGAGCCGCGCTGGCCGCGCGTGGTCCCGGTCCGGTGCGCCGCGCCGTGGCCCGGGTCCGGGTCCGGCGCCGGCGAGCATGAATGCGCAGCCGTTGCAGGTCGTGCTCGCCGGCGGCGGAACGGCCGGGCACATCGAGCCGGCCCTGGCGCTCGCCGACGCGCTGCGGCGCCGCGACCCGGACACCGAGGTGACGGTGCTGGGCACCGAGCGCGGGCTGGAGACGCGGCTGGTCCCCGAGCGCGGCTACGCGCTCGCGCTCATCCCGGCGGTGCCGGTCCCGCGCCGCCCCTCCAAAGACCTGCTGACGTTGCCGTCGCGGCTGCGCGCCGCGCGCCGCGGTGCCGACCGGGTGCTGGCCAGGACCCGCGCCGACGTGCTCGTCGGCTTCGGCGGGTACGTCGTCGGCGCCGGCCTACCTGGCGGCGCGGCGCCGGCACCTGCCGTACGTCGTGCACGAGGCGAACGTCCGGCCGGGTCTGGCCAACCGCCTCGGCGCGCGCTCGACGCCGTGGGTCGCGGTCGCGGTCCGCGGGACTCGGCTGCCGCACGCTCGGTACGTGGGCATGCCGCTGCGCCGGTCGATCACGACGCTGGACCGCCCCGCCCAGCGTGCGTCGGCACGGACCGCGCTTCGGGCTCGACGACGGACCGGCCGACGCTGCTCGTCTTCGGCGGCTCCCAGGGCGCCCGCCGGGTCAACGACGCGGTCGCCGGTGCGCCGTGCCGGCCTGGCCGGCGCGGGCGTCCAGGTGCTGCACATCGTCGGACCGAAGAACGCAGCGCCCGCCGACGCCGCGGGCGGCCCGGGACCGGCCGCGCCGTACGTGCGCCTGGACTACTGCGACCGGATGGACCTCGCGTACGCGGCCGCCGACCTCGCGCTGTGCCGGGCCGGCATGACCACCTGCGCGGAGCTGACCGTGGTCGGCCTGCCGGCGGCGTACGTCCCGCTGCCCATCGGGAACGGTGAGCAGCGGATGAACGCCGAGCCCGATCGTCGCGGCCGGCGGCGGCATCCTCGTCGCCGACGAGGACTGCACGCCCGGCTGGGTGCTGTCGACGCTGCTGCCGCTGCTGCTGGACGGCGGACGGCTGGCGGCGATGGGCGGGCCGCCGCGGCGCTGGGGCGCCCGGACGCCGACGAGCGGCTCGCGGACCTGGTGCTGCAGGCGGCCGGACGGCAGGGCCGGTCGTGACCGCAGCCGCGGGGGTCCCCCCGCTCGCCGGGCTCGGTCGCGTGCACTTCGTGGGGGTCGGCGGCACCGGGATGTCCGGGATCGCGCGGATCCTCATCGCGCGCGGGCTCACCGTCGGCCGGCAGCGACGCGAAGGACTCCCGCGAGCTCGCGGCGCTCAAGGTCCTCGGCGCGGACGTGCACGTGGGGCACCGCGCCGAACAGGTGCACGGCGCCGACACGGTGGTGGTGTCCACGGCGATCCGTCCCGACAACCCCGAGGTGCTCGAGGCGCACCGGCTGGGGCTGCGGGTGCTGCGCCGCGCGGAGGCGCTCGCGGTCGTGATGGCCGAACGTCGCTCGGTCGCGGTGGCCGGGACGCACGGCAAGACCACGACGACGTCGTTGCTCACCGTGGCGCTGCAGCACTGCGGCGCCGACCCGTCGTTCGCGATCGGCGGCAACCTCAGCGACTCCGGGGTGAACGCGCACAGCGGCACCGGCGAGCTGTTCGTCGCCGAGGCGGACGAGTCGGACGGGTCGTTCCTCCTGCTGTCGCCGTTCGCCGCGGTCGTGACCAACGTCGAGGCCGACCACCTCGACTACTACGGGACGGCCGCGGCGGTGCAGGAGGCGTTCGACGCGTTCGCCGGCACGGTGGACCGCTCCGGGTTCCTGGTGACCTGCGCTGGACGACCCGGGCGCTGCACGGCTCGCCGGCACCGCCGCCGTCGACGGGCTGGCCGTGCGTCACGTACGGGGAGACCGCCGGGGCCGACATCCGGGTGGAGCGGCTGCGGATGCAGGGCACCGGCTCGGCGTTCGAGGTCGTGCACCACGGCCGGCGGCTGGGTCCGGTCCGGCTGCAGATCCCGGGACGGCACAACGCGCTGAACGCCGCCGCCGCGCTGGCTGCGGGCATGGAGCTGGGACTGCCGGAGGGGGTGCTGCGGGAGGGACTGGCCGGATTCACCGGGACGCGGCGCCGGTTCGAGCTGAAGGGCGAGGCCGGCGGCGTGCGGGTCTTCGACGACTACGCGCACCACCCGACCGAGATCACCGCGGTGCTGCGGGCCGCCCGATCGGTGGTCGGGCCCGGTCGTCTGGTCGTGGCCTTCCAACCGCACCGCTACTCGCGCACCGCGGCGTTCCGGGAGGAGTTCGGCACCGCGCTCGGCCTGGCCGACGAGGTCGTCGTGCTCGAGGTGTACGCGGCCGGAGAGGACCCGCTGCCCGGCGCGTCCGGCTCCGGCGTGGCGGCCGCCGTCCCGCTGGCCGGGCACGTGGCCTTCGAGCCGTCCTGGTCCGCTGTCGCCGGCCGGCTGGCGGCGCTGGCCGGTCCCGGCGACCTCGTGCTCACCCTGGGGGCCGGCGACGTGACGATGATCGGACCCGAGGTCCTCGCCCTGCTGTCGGCCCGGGAGGCGTCGTGAGCGCCGGGCCGATGCGACTGCGGCCGCGGCCCCCGGCCAGTGCCGGCGCCGAGCCGGGACCGGCCGCGGACCACAGGTTCCGCTCCCGGAGACGCTCGTTGCGGCTGCGCCGCCTGGTCAAGATCGGGGTCCCGCTGCTGGTGGTCGCGCTCGTGGCCACCGCGGCCTGGGTGGTCCTCGCCTCCCCGTTCCTGGCGGTGACGACCGTGCGCGTGGTCGGCACGCAGCGGCTGACCCCGGCCCAGGTCGAGCAGGCGGCCGGCATCGCGAACGGCCGGCCGCTCGCTCGCGTCGACGTGACCGACGCCCAGCGGCGCGTCGAGCAGCTCCGGGTGGTCCGCTCGGCCGTGGTCACCCGGAGCTGGCCGCACACCGTGGTCATCACCGTCGTCGAGCGCGTCCCGGTGGCGACCGCCAGGACAGCCACCGGGAGCTGGCTGCTGCTCGACGTCGACGGCGTCGCGGTCACCCAGGCTGCCAGCCGCCCCCAGGCTCTGGTGCTGCTGAAGGTGGACCCGGGTACGGCATCGCCGGACACGCTCGCGGCCGCAGCCTCGGTGGCAGCCGCCCTGCCGCCCTCCCTGCGGTCCAAGGTCGACGACATCACCGCAGCCACCGTGGACTCGGTCCGGCTGGACCTCACCGGTGGCGCGGTGGTCAGGTGGGGCGACGCCCAGGACAACGCCACCAAGGCGAAGGTCCTGGCCGTCCTGCTGACGCATCACGCGCACGTCTACGACGTCACGGCGCCGGGGTTCGCGACGACGTCCTGAGCCTGCGCCGAGGAGGACGCGATGGAACCGCCGCTCGTGCACCGGAACGACCCGCCCATGGAGTCGGACGAGCGCACCATGCTCGAGGCATGGCTGGAGTACCACCGCGCCACCCTGGCGGTGAAGTGCGCCGGGCTGGACGACGAACAGCTCCGGCTGCGCGCGGTGCCGCCGTCGAACCTGTCCCTGGTTGGCCTGGTCAGGCACATGGCCGAGGTGGAGCGATGGTGGTTCCGGACGGTGCTCGCGGGGGAGCAGGTCGGCGACGTGTACTGCACCCCGGAGACTCCGGACGCCGACTTCGACGAGGTCGACGAGGCGAGCGGGGTCGAGGCGTTCGCCACCTGGCGGTCTGAGTGCGACCAGGCGAGGGCCCGCGCGGCCGAGCGCACCGACCTGGCCGATGTCGGCATCCAGCCGCGCGGCGCCGACGAGGGGGAGCGCGTCTCGTTGCGCTGGATCTACGTGCACATGGTCGAGGAGTACGCCCGGCACAACGGCCACGCAGATCTCCTGCGTGAGCGCATCGACGGCGTCGTGGGGGAATGACTCTCTTTCGGGTGGATTTCGGCGTTCGAGTTGACCGTGGGCGCGAGGTGCGCCTAACGTCCTCCACTACCTCAGGTTGACATAACTGTAACTCTATACCTGAGGCTAAGGGTCGAGGAGTTCGAGGCACCGAGGGGTTCACCGTGGCTGCACCGCAGAACTACATCGCCGTGATCAAGGTGGTCGGAATCGGCGGCGGCGGCGTCAACGCCGTCAACCGAATGATCGACGTCGGGCTCAAGGGCGTGGAGTTCATCGCCATCAACACCGACGCGCAGGCGCTGCTCATGAGCGACGCCGACGTGAAGCTCGACATCGGTCGCGAGCTCACCCGTGGGCTCGGCGCCGGCGCCGACCCCGAGGTCGGCGAGCATGCCGCACACGACCACGCCGAGGAGATCGAAGAGGTCCTCAAGGGCGCCGACATGGTGTTCGTGACCGCCGGCGAAGGTGGCGGCACCGGGACCGGGGGCGCCCCCGTCGTGGCCAAGATCGCGCGATCGATCGGTGCGCTGACCGTTGGTGTCGTGACCCGTCCGTTCAGCTTCGAAGGTCGCCGCCGGGCCCAGCAGGCCGAGGCCGGGATCGAGTCGCTGCGGGCCGAGGTCGACACGCTCATCGTCATCCCGAACGACCGGCTGCTGTCCATCTCCGACCGCAACGTGTCGGCCCTCGATGCCTTCCGGTCCGCCGACCAGGTGCTGCTCTCGGGTGTCCAGGGCATCACTGACCTCATCACCACGGCCGGCCTGATCAACCTGGACTTCGCCGACGTCAAGTCCGTGATGTCGGGCGCGGGCTCGGCCCTCATGGGCATCGGCTCCGCGCGCGGCGAAGAGCGTGCCGTGCAGGCCGCCCGGGCCGCCATCTCGAGCCCGCTCCTTGAGGCGTCGATCGACGGCGCCCGCGGCGTCCTGCTCTCGGTCTCCGGCGGTTCGGACCTCGGCCTGTTCGAGATCAACGAGGCCGCCCGGCTCGTGTCCGAGTCGGCGCACCCCGAGGCGAACATCATCTTCGGCGCGGTCATCGACGACGCCCTGGGCGACGAGGTGCGGGTCACCGTCATCGCCGCCGGCTTCGACGGAGGCCAGCCCAAGGCCGTGTCCTCCATGCCGCCGGTCGCCGCGGCGGTGCCGCATGTGTCCGAGCGACCGTCCGCGGCCGCGGACGAGACCGCCGTCCCGTCCGGGCCGGCCGAACCGCCCGAGCGCGAGATCACGCTGCCCGAGCCGAAGAAGCCGCGCACGATCCTCTTCGACGACTCGACGACCGACGACGACCTCGACGTGCCCGACTTCCTGAAGTAGGCACACTGCGCGGCCTGCCGGCTGCGTCCCGATCGGCGAGTGCCCCAGGTGCCCGGATCCAGACGCGTCATGAGACCGGCCGTCATCGCGTGGCCGAACGGCGTTCGTCCTGACCCGCTCGGCCCATCCTGGTCGCCGCCGATGGCCGCTACCTTCGTCGGACGCCGTCGACGGGGGAGGCCACGCTCATCAGGTCTGTGCTGCGCCGCTGCGCGCCCGTCATCGTCGCCTGCGCCGCTGTCGTGGCTGCCAATGGTGCGCCGTCCGTGGCCGCGACACCTGGTCACGACCCTCAGCTGCAGACCATCGGCGTGCCGTCCTACGACGACTGGGGCCTGGATGCGGCGATGGCCTACGACGCCGACACGCATCAAGTGGTCGGCTACGGCGGGCGCGCCTTCACGGACCGGTGCTCGTGCGATGGCACCGGCGGAACCTGGGTCTGGGACGGCTCGGACATGCACCAGGTGGTCCCGCCCGGCTCGGGCACTCTCTACTCACGGCTGGTGTTCGACGCGGCCACCCACCAGCTCTTGCACATCGACGGCGTCATGGCCGACGACACGACCCCCATCGCCACCACCGCACTGTGGACAGGGACGGGCTGGCAGACGCTGACTCCGGCGCACCAGCCCTCACCGCGCGGCGCCCCGGCAGCCGCGTACGACGCGAAGACCGGACAGCTCATCGTCTTCGGCGGCGGAGCCGCGCCGGTGACCGGCCCGTCAGCCGACACGTGGACGTGGACGGGTACGGACTGGCAGCTGCTGTCCCCGGCGACGTCGCCGCCCGGCCGGATGCAGGCGGTCATGGCCTACGACGACGCCACCGGTCAGCTCGTCCTGTACGGCGGCAACACCGGCTTCGGCTTCCTCAACGACACCTGGGTGTGGACCGGGACCAGCTGGAAGCAGCGCAGTCCGGCCCACAGCCCGGGCGCGATCATCAACGCGGCGATGACCTACGACCCGGCACTGCACGCCCTGGTGCTGTTCGGCGGTCAGACGCACTCGGGCATCCTGCCCGCTCCTGGGCCGGCACCGGTCTGGAAGTGGACCGGCTCGGACTGGGTGCAGCTGACCGCGGCAACCGGGCCCGCGGATGTGGTCTGGCCCTCGATGGCCTACGACCCGGACCACGACCAGCTGCTCGTTCTCGCCCCCTTCTTCGACAAGCCGAACGGGGTCAGCCACCAGTTCCTGCTGCTGGACGCACCGACGGCGACCACGCTGACCGCCGTGCAGCCGACACCGGCGGCGTCGCTGACGGTGACCGCCAGCGTGCGCGCTCGCGACGTGGCCGCCATCGGTGGGTCGGTCAGCTTCACCGTGGACGGCCGGGTCGTCGCCACGTGCGCCACGTCCCCAGTCGTCGCCGGCACGGCGAGCTGCCAGATCGCGGTCGCGGCCGGGGTGCACACGGTCCGAGCCGTGTACTCGGCCGGCCCTGGCTTCCTCGGAAGCAGCTCGCCGAAAGTCACGGTCCCAACGACCTAGCGGCGCTTGGGCTCGACTGCGGCTTACGACGCCTTGCCCAGCCAGGGCTCCACTCGTAGACGACCCGAGCGAAGTCATCGTCGTTGCCCGGCCAGCAGGTTGCGTCCCTCCGCCGTCCCCGCGGGCCACCCCCTGCCGAATCGGACTGGCCCTCCAACGCCACTGCTAGCGCACTACTACCTGATCGCGAGCCACCCAGACCAGATACCTTCGACGTTCGTCAACCGGAAGTTCAAGATCGACTGGGTGGTCCGCCCAAGGGGTGAGCCGCTGGTCGGCGTCGAAGACGGCGCATTTGTCGCTCATGACCTGAGCTACGCCGTCCGCGTTCGGAAACATCACCTCCACGATTCCGGGTTGGGGATCGTCATCCAGCCATCGCAGGGCCTGGCAGCGGAGAAAGAACATCGCCCGATCGTGCCCCGTCCCCACCCAGCCGACGACCGGGGAACAGCGTTCCTCAATCGGCACATCGGTGCGCGAAACCGTTCTCGTCCGTAGGCGGGAATCGGTGGGCCTGACCAGTCAGGTTTCGGCGTCCGGAGGCTCCTCGGCGTAGGCCGTTGCTGGCGGAGGACCGGCCGGGCCAGGACGTCTGGGCTCGCGGACTCCGGCAGTGCCGCCGCCTCCTTCCCATCTGTCGAGCGGGACGGGCTGTTGCCGCCGACGGGCGCGACCGGTCGGCCACGCCGTCACGTGGGCCACGGCCGGATCGGGCAGCCCGCGCTCCCGACAGTGCTGGAACAGTCGGGCACGGCCGATGGCTCCCGCTTCCGCTGGATCGCGCGCGTGCACTTTCGCGGCGAAGCCCAGGCTCATCGACTCGGGGCCGTTCGGTCCCCCATCGACTGGCAGTGATCGCGCCACCGCGTCGCTCCCGGACATGCCGGGGAAGCTGTACTGCATCGTCACCAGCCACTTCGGCAACCGCGCCACCTCCAGCAGCGCCGATGATGACACCAACCCGCCCAGCCTCGTGGTGCATGCCGCGATCGGCACGTCGGCACCGGCGCGCCGCATCGGCAGAGTCGTCCTCCATGGCCAGATGGTGCCTCCTCGACCGCCCGTGGTCGGTACTTCCGTACAGCGACGTTGCGTCACCATGGGCGCGTGGCCGTAGCCAAGGAGACCGCGCCCGCCCGCCAGGTCCGAGCGACGTTCGATGACCGGACTGTCACGGTGTACCAGGCGTTCCGTGCCGAGATCGCGGACGCGGCGCTGCGAGCAGGGACCTTCGTGGCCCCGTTCGGGATGGGACGCATGACGTGGATCAAGCCGTCGTTCCTGTGGATGATGTATCGCAGCGGCTGGGCGACCAAGCCAGGGCAGGAACACGTGCTGGCTGTCCGGATGACCCGAGACGGCTTCGAGAACGTCCTCGGCCAGGCATGCCTCAGCGCCTACGACCCCACCGTCCACACCAGCCAGGAGGAGTGGAGTCAGCGCAACCGCTCCACGAGAGTGCGAGTCCAGTGGGACCCCGAGCGATCCCTGATCCTCGAGCCCCTGCCGTGGCGCTCCTTGCAGGTCGGCCTTTCGGGCCCGGTCGTCCGAAGCTACGTCGCAGAGTGGATCGTGGGCATCTCTGACGCCACGCCGCAGGCCCGTGCGATCTCCGCCGCCCTCCTGACCGGCGACACCGACACCGCCCGAGACCGACTGCCGGCGGAGAGGCCCTACCCGTTGCCCGCGTCAATAGCAGCCGTCATCGGTGCCACCGCCCCTGCGCGGTGAGAGCCCGGGAACGGCACGTCGGTTCGCCGGGCCTGGCCGACGCTTCAGCCGACGGCCCGCCAGAGCACCAGATGCCGAGGCTGAAGCAAACCGTCAGCCCCGGGAGTCGTTCGTCCGGGAGTCGAACGGGCGAGACTGGTCGCATGCGGGCAACCCCGGTAGCGGCCGTCCTCCTGGTCGCCGCCCTGGCGTCCTGCTCGGTCGCGCCCCCCTCGCCGGCGGCGACGGCGCCGGCTCACCCGACCGGCTCCGCCGCGAGCAGCACCGCCGCGAGCGGCACCGCCGGCGTGCCGTCCGTTCCCGACTGGCCGACCTATCACGGCGACGCAGCCAGGACCGGGATGTCGACCACGATGCCTGCTGCGAGCGGGCATCTCTCGGTCACGGCCGCGCTCGACCTGGACGGGGCCGTGTATGCGTCCCCGATCGTGGTCGGCGGGGTCACGATCGTTGCCACCGAGCACGACACGCTGTACGGGCTGGACGGCTCCGGACGGCAGCTGTGGCGGCTGAACCTCGGCTCGCCGGCGCCGGGCTCACAGCTGCCCTGCGGCAACATCGATCCGCTCGGCATCACCGGAACACCGGTGTACGACCCGTCGACTGCGCTGGTCTACCTGGTCGCCGAGCTCGGCGGCCCACCCCGGCACGAGCTGGTGGCCGTGAGCCCTGTCGACGGCACCGTGGCCTGGCGGACCGGATTGGACCTGCCCGGCGTCGACCCGGCTGCGATGCAGCAGCGCGGTGCGCTGACGGTCGCGGCCGGCTCGGTCTGGGTGCCGTTCGGCGGCCTGGCGGGCGACTGCGGCGCGTACCGAGGGCGGGTCGTCGGGGTCGCGCTCGACGGCGTGCACACCCCGACGGCGTTCACCGTGCCGACCGGCCGTGAGGGCGGCATCTGGGCTCCACCCGGTCCGTCCGTCGACTCCACCGGCCACCTGCTGGTGTCGGTCGGCAACGGCGAGTCGGGGCCCGGAGACACCTACGACTTCAGCGACTCCGTGCTGCAGCTGGCCGGTGTCACCATGGTCGACTCGTTCTCGCCCACGAGCTGGCAGGACGACAACGCCAACGACCGTGACCTGGGGTCGCAGGGCCCGGCACTGGTCGGTGACCGGTGGGTGTTCATCGCGGGCAAGTCCGGGACGGCCTATGTCCTTCGGCAGGGCCACCTGGGTGGCATCGGAGGGCAGGTGTCGGCGGCCCACATCTGTCCGTCCTTCGGCGGTGCCGCGGTCTCGGGCGATGTCGTCTACGTGCCGTGCACCGACGGTCTGCGCGCGGTCCGGATCGGGTCGGACGGCACGATGCGGGTGCTCTGGCACGCCGATCGTGCCGTGACCGGCTCACCGGTCGTCGGCGGCGGCCGGGTCTGGGCCCTGGACCCGGCCGGGGGCATCCTGCACGCGCTCGACCCGGCGACCGGACGCTCGGGCGCTGCGGTCGAGGTCGGGGCGGCGTCTCGCTTCGCCACTGCGGCCGTCCGGGGCGCTGAGCTTGTCGTCCCGACGATGTCCGGGGTCGTGCTCGTGCTCACCTCGTAGCCGCAGTCAGCCGACCGTGATCGAGGCGTCGTCCGCCCAGAAGCAGGTGCCGGGTGGCGCGCTCAGCGTGTATGCGGTGAGATCCAGGCTCGAGCCCCCGGGGACCGTCGGCACGTACGACACCGAGACCTGCTGCCACCCGGTGCTGAGCACGACCGTGCCGATCGCCTGACCGGAGAACGTCGACCCGGCGTACTCCCGGAGCCGGAGCTTCAGGCTGGCGCCGGCGGTGTCGGCCCGGACCCACATCGACGCGGCGTAGGTGCCCGCAGTCGTCTGGGTCACCCAGTTCGGGGAGTCGTTCAGGGTGCAGTCCGCGATGGTCGACGTCGTGGTGTTCGCGAGGACCGCCGCGAAGGAACCGCTGTGACCGCCGGCGGTCCTCGTCACCGTGATGCCCGCGCGCCCGTTGTTGTTCCACCCGCTGGTGCTGGTCTCGAAGCCCGGGTTGCCGACCAGGTTCGGTGGGGTAGCAGGGGACACCGAGACGCCGGCCGTCGCTGTCGACGTGAGTCCGGCTGTGTCAGTGACCGTGACGGTGACGGTGAAGGTTCCGGCGCTCGAGTAGGTGTGCGCGGCCGTGGCGCCCGGCTGCGGGCCGGTCGTCGTCCCGTCCCCGAAGTCGAAGGCGTAGGTCGCGATCGGCCATGCGTCAGTGTCTGTCGACGCCGACGCGTCCGCGGTGACCGCGAGCGGTGCGGGTCCGCTGGACGGGCTCACAGCGAGCCGCGCGACCGGAGCGGTGTCCGAGGCCTGGACGGCCACGGCTGCAGACGCGGTGTCCGTGAGTCCGTTCGTGTCGGTCACCGTGACGGTCAGCTGGAACGTCCCCACGGATGTGTACGTGTGCAGCGCGGTCGCGCCCGGTTGCGGCCCGGAGTTCGTGCCGTCACCGAAGTCGAACTGGTACGACGCGAGCGGCTGCCCGTCGGCGGCGAAGGAACCGCTGGCGTCCGCGGTCACAGCGAGCGGCGGGAGGCCGGCGTCGGGGGCGACCGACAGTGCGGCGGTCGGCGGCGCACCTGCACGTGGGGTGAACTCGTAGGCCCCGCGGTCGTCGTACGCCCGCGGGCCGAGGCCGGTGTTCGCTGTCGCCGGGTCGTCGAACCGGGCCGTGCCCTCCAGGTCGGTGGTCGGCTGCCCGGGTGCGGAGGAGTCGGCCGAGTCGATGGCGGGCGAGCCGGCCTGAAGGTGGAAGTCCGCACCCGACGGGTTGACCCAGGACGGGTCCGCCTGGCGGCCGTGCGTCTCCTGTCCGGTCGCCGAGCGGAAGGTCGACAGCGACGAGTACAGGGTCGTCCCCCAGGTGACGAGCGTGCCCGGTGAGCTCAGCCAGAGCAGGTCGCTGTCGATGGTCGTGCCGCTTCGAGAGCTCGGGTCGACCCGGATGTCGCCCTTGGTCGTCGTGCTCTTGAGGCCGTTCCCGACGCTGATGTTGTTGCGCACCGTCCCGTTGCTGGACGCGGCCGTGCCCGAGCTGCCCTCGAGGTTGATGCCGGAGGTGGCGTTGGAGTACACGCTGTTGGAGACGATGACGACGCCGGTCGAGTTGAGGCAGTCGATGCCGTGGTCCCCGTTCCCGTACGACAGGTTGTCGTAGACCACGCTCCCGTTCGCACCGTTGTACAGCTGGATCCCGGAGTCCTCGTTGCCGTGGCTGGTGTTGCGGTCGACGATGTTTCCCGGGCTGCGGACGTCGATGCCCGGCGCGGCGCGGGTGAACTGCCGAGCGTTGGAGTACGAGTCGTTGCCCCTGATCTCGACGCCGGAGGTTCCGGTGGTGAGGTAGATGCCGGAGTCACTGTTGTGGTCGGTGGTGTTGCCGACGATCAGTGAGCTCGTCGTGCCCTTCAGGTAGATGCCCTGCGCCGTCGCGCCGCTGACAGGCTGCCCGGAGAGTGTCACGCGGTTGCCGCTGAAGGTGATGTTCGAGGAGTTCTTGAGGTAGACCCCGTAGCTGATGGTGCCGCTGACGGTGAAGCCCGAGATGGTGATCCAGCTCTTCGTGTCCACGGTGAAGCCGTGGGTGCCGCCGGTGACGGTCACGCTGGCCCCGGGCGCCGGGCTGTAGGACACGGGTGCGCCCGGGGTGCCGGAGATCTTCGGCTTGACTTCCTCGTGGTAGGTCCCGGACTGAACGAGCACCGAGTCTCCGGGGCCGGCCACGGCGGCGGCGGCTCCGATCGTGCAGAACGGCGCGGACTGGCTCCCGGTGCCCGAGTACGGGCAGCGCGGGTCGCCGCCGTCGACCCACCAGGTCGTCGCCGCGAACGCGGGCGTGCCCCGTAGGCCGGACACCACCAGTGCCATCGTGACCAGGGCCGCGAGAAGGAGGATCCGGCGAGTGAACACGTGAGGTCCCGGCACGGGTCCCAGCGAACAGGCGCGCCCGCGGCCGCGGAACCGTCAGCGGACGTAGGCGAACTGCGTCATCCTCGTCGCGGATCCGGTCCGTTGCATCCGTCACTCACCGCACATGGACGATAGCGAGAACGTGAAAGGGCCATGAGGACCGTTGCGTCGACGCCGAGTCTGGGGTGATGGTGAACTCTGGGCAACGGTCGGGGAAACGGACGGGACGTACGGCGGGCCGGAAACGCGGCGGCGAGGGGAGCCGACAGCCGCGGACAGAACCGTCGACGCAGGAACCGAGCCCTGGGCAGTTTCCCTCGGGGAGGGGTGGGCCAGGTGGGTGCGAACGGTGATGCCCTGGGGCAGTCGCCGCTGGAGGAGCGCCCCGGCGACCTGGCCGGTCTCGTGCACGACCTTCGACAGCCAGTGGCAGCCATCAGGTTCGTCCTCGGAGCCCTGTGTGGCCGGGTGGACCTGCCAGGTGACGTCCCGGCCCTCGTCGACCAGCTCGACACGTACGCCCGCTGGATGTCCGACCTGCTCCGACTCCCCATGGCCGACCCGCACGGGTCGGACGGCGCCGACCGAGAGGCAGGCACGGCGTCCGGTCCGCACCTGTCCGACCTGGGCACGGTGGCAGCCGTCGCGGCGTCCGCGGCGGGGCAGGCGCACATGGCCAGGCTGGTGCTCGAGCCGTTGGGGACGGCCACGGTCCTCGTCGACGAGACCGACCTGCGCAGGGCGCTGGGCAACCTGCTCGACAACGCCTTCCGCGCGGCGGGTCCTTCGGGGACCGTACGTGTCCGGGTGGGGACCGGCGACGGCATCGGCTTCGTGACGGTCGACGACGACGGCCCAGGGTTCGGGCGGGTCGAGAGCGGGAGCCGGCTGGGGCTGTCGCTGGTGGCGGAGCTGGCGCTGTCGGTGGGTGGCCGTCTGGAGTTCAGCGGCAGCGATCTCGGTGGCGTCCGCACCCGTCTCCAGCTGCCGGTGCACAGCCCGGAGCTCGAGCAGGCCCTTGACATGAGCCGGGCATGAGGCCCACATGAAGCTGCTGCTCTGCGACGACCACGTGCTGCTCCTGGAGGCGCTCGCGGCTGCGCTCACCGCACGCGGCCACGAGGTGGTGGCGACCGTCGCCGACCCGGCTTCCGTCGCGGAGGTCGCCCGACGGCTGGCTCCCGACGTGTGCATCCTCGACATCGGCTTCCCGGATGGCGACGGGATCGAGGCGGCCGGCGAGATCGCGGCCCTGGCGCCGGACACGAAGGTCCTGATCCTGTCGGCGACCTACGACCCGGCTCTCGTCCGTGCCGCGTTCGAGGTCGGGGCGATGGGCTTCGTGCAGAAGGACGAGAGCCTCGAGGAGGTCCTCACCGCGGTACGTCGACTCGGCGAAGGAGAGGTCGCGGTCGACCCGCGGCTGCTGCGCGCCGCCATGCGCGAGCCGCGTGGCGCACCGGCGCCGGCCCGCCGCGGCGTCGAGGCGGCGCTGCTCACGCCCCGGGAGACCGAGGTCCTCGTCCACCTCGTGGCGGGAGACACCACGAGCGAGATAGGCCGGGCGCTCGGTGTCGCGTCGAGCACTGCGCGTACGCACATCCAGAACGTCCTCATCAAGCTGGGGGTGCACACCCGGCTACAGGCGGCCGCGTTCGCGGTCCGACACGGCCTGGTCGACGAGACGGCCGTGGAGCCGGCGCGACAGCAGGTCGGTCGGACTCGTTAGCTCGGCGGGAGCGCACCAGACGGTCGCCTAGTGTCCGGGGGCCGACGACGTACGCGTACGCGTAGACGCCGAGCCAGACATGTCCGCCAACCCGACGAGCCGGTCTCGTACGTCTGGGGGTGGGCAGCACAGGGTCGCTGGCACGAGGCTTCGCGCGTGATCCACCTGATGGTGATCGACCGTTCGCGAATGTTCGCCGAGGCGCTCGCCATCCGTTTCGAGCGAGAGCCGGACCTGGTGGTCGCGGCCGTCGTCGTGAGCGTGCCGGAGGCGCGCCAGCTGCTGACGGCGCAGATCTGCGACGTCGCAGTGTGCGCCGACCATCTGGCGCTGCCGTTGCTCGACCCGGTGGGCAGCGGCCGGCGGCATCCGCGGCCACCGCACGTGGTCGTCCTCGCCGAACGCGACGACTGGTCGCTGGCCACAACCCTCGTGCGCGCGGGTGCGGCCGGCTGGGTGAGCCGCGACCAGACCAGCCTGGACCTCCTCGCTGCGATCCGTGCGGCGCGTCGGGGCGAGACGTGGATCCCGCCCGACCTGCTGACCCAGGTCCTCGAGGAGCTGACGAGCAGGGATCGCATCGAGCGTCAGTCGACGGACCGGTTGTCGGTGCTCACCGGTCGCGAGCGGGAGATCCTGCGGCTGTACGGCGAAGGACTGGGCCGCGCCGAGGTGGCGTCGCGGCTGAGACTCTCGCCGAACACCGTGCGCACCCATGTCCAGAACATCCTCGGCCGGCTCGAGGTGCACTCGACGCTGGCCGCTGTCGCCATCGCGCGATCGGCTCCGTCGTTCGCCGATGTCGACGGCGACGCGGATCGGCGGACACCGCGCGCCGGTGCCGCCGCCGCACGGCAGGTACGTCAGGTGACGGGGCGCGCGCAGTACACCGAATTGCGTCTGGCGCCCGACGCGCGCTGACGCCCGCAGCGGCAGCCTCAGGGGTTCGTACCTGTCCGGTCGCAACGGAACCGGGTCGCAAGAGAATCGGCTGAGGTGGGGTGGGACCGCGTGGAGCTCGACGAGGTCGTTGGCAGGATCTTCGGACGGCACAAGCTGCTGCTGGTCGTCTGCGTCGTGGTCGGTCTGCTGGCCGCGATGGCCGTGCACTGGAGCGACAAGCCGCAGTACGCGAGCAGCGCACGCCTGATGATCGGGACCCAGGACCCGACGTCCTCGGCCCAGGCGACGGCGCTGGCCGACACGGTTCGGGCCCTCGCCACCGGACCCGAGCTGGTGGCCGCGGCTCTGCGCGATGTGGGCGCGGACCGGAACGCCACGGATGTCGCCGCGCAGGACGTGGACGTGCAGGCCCTGGGCAGCTCCGGGGTCGTGCAGCTCACCGTGACCGACCCCGACCCCAAGGTGGCGGTGAACCTGGCGGGTGCGCTCGCACGAGCGGTCGTCAAGGCACGCACCCAGGACGCGGCCGGCGCTTCGGCCGCCACCCTGGCCTCGCTGGCTGGACGCATCTCCGACCTCCGGGGGCAGATCGACAGCACGGACACGACGGCCGCGGGCCTGTCGACCCGGATCGGCAGCGCGGACCCGTCGGTCGCCAACCAGGCGCGGGCGCAGCGCGACCTGCTCGCCGCGCGGTCGGTGGCCATGTCCCAGCAGCTCGACGTCCTGCTCACCGAGCAGGCCACGATCGAAGGCCAGAGCGCGCTGCGACCGACGGCGGCGCTGGTCGACGCGGCGAGTTCCCCTGCGCAACCGGTGCCCGGTCGTCGACTGGCGGACCTGGCGCTGGGCGGGCTGCTGGGTCTGCTCGTGGGGATCGCACTCGCAGCGACCATCGAGAGCCTTCGTCCGAGTGTGGTGGGTCGCAGCGGGCTGGCCCGTTCCATCCAGGCCCCGATCCTGGCCGAGCTCTCGGGAACCGCGGACGACTGGGCGGTGCCGGACGTCGCCGAAGCGGCCATGCACGTCGAGATGGCTGCCGCCGGAGCGGATGTCCGTCGGGTCGAGTTCATGGGCACCGGCCACCGGACCGACCTTGCCCGGCTCGCCGAGGCGATCGGCACAGCCGCACCGCACATCGCGGTGAGCCACGTCGACGCCAGGGCCGTACGAATGGCGGGCTCTGAGCAGTCGGCCGCATCGGTCCGGCGCGGCGTCTCGCGCGACCTGAGCGGCAGGCGCGGGATCGTGGTCGTGGTGCCCAGCGCGGTGCGGCTGTCCGACCTCGACCCGGTGAAGGACTTCGTCTCCATCTCGGGGTGGCCGCTGCTTGGGGTCATCGTGTGCCAGCCGTCGAACCGTCGTTCCGCACGGGTCGAGGAATCGGCGAGCAGCGAAGGCGTCCCCGCGTGACGACCTTCGCCGCGCCGCCGGCGGAAGCGCCGGTCGCGTTCGCCCGGACGCCGCTCGCCCCTGGCGTGTCCGACGCAGTGACCCGGGTCCTCGCCTCCGGCTGGTTGACGACCGGGCCCGAGGTCGGCGAGTTCGAGCGGGAGTTCGCCGCGCTGGTCGGGGCGGAACATGCGGTGGCCGTGTCGTCCTGCACTGCCGCCCTCGAGCTGTCGCTGCGTGCGCTGGGGCTGCCCGCGGGTGCGACGGTGCTGGTCCCGACGGTCACCTTCTGCGGTGCGGTGAACGCGATCCTGCATGCAGGGCTGCGCCCGGTGCTCGTCGACGTGGCACCGGCGACGTTGATGCCCGACGAGGCGACGACGGCCGCGGCCGCGCGGCGGGCCGGCCACGTGGGCGCTTCCATGGTCCTGCACTTCGCGGGCCACCCTGCCGACACCGCGGCGCTGGCTGCGGCTGCCGGGATCCCGGAGCGGCTCGTCGTCGAGGACGCCGCGCACGCCGTCGGCGCACGGATCGGCGGCAGCGCCATCGGGTCCGGTCGCACGGCTGCAGCCTGCTTCAGCTTCTACGCGACCAAGAACCTGCCCATCGGCGAGGGCGGGATGGTCACCACGGCGGACCCGGCCGTGGCCGACTACGTGCGTCGCTGCCGGCTGCACGGCATGAGCCGGGACGCCTGGCGGCGGTACCTGCCGGGGGCCGCCTGGAGCTACACGGTCGAGGACGCCGGACTCAAGGCCAACATGACCGATGTCCAGGCGACGGTCGGCCGGGTCCAGCTGACCCGGTTCCAGGACTGGCAGCACAGGCGCGCGCAGCTCGCCGATCGCTACGACGCAGCGCTCGCCGGGGTGCCGGGAATCGCACGGCCGTCTAGGCCTCGCGACGGGGGGCACGCCTGGCACCTGTACGTCATCCAGGTGCTCGACGAGTTCGGTGCGACGCGGGACGAGCTGATGACCCACCTGGCCGACAGGGGGGTGGGCACATCGGTGCACTTCGCCCCGATGCACCGGCAGCCCTACCTGGTGCGGATGCTCGGTGCGGACGCGGCGCCCGCGCACTTCCCCGTCGCCGAGGAGGCGGCCGAGCGGTACGTCTCGCTGCCCCTGTACCCGGACCTGCGGGACGAAGACGTCGACCGGGTGTGCTTCGAGATCGCCGCGGTGCGGCGCGCCAACCGGGGAGGGTGAGGATGGACACGGACGTCCCGCTGCAGCGACAGCACGAGCCCGCTGTGCCGGGCTCGACCGAGCGCCCGGCGCGGGAGCGTCGGGTCCGCCGGGTAGCCGTCATCGGTGGCGCCGGCTACCTCGGCTCGGTCCTGGTGCCGATCCTGCTCGACGCCGGCCTCCAGGTCACCGTGATGGATGCGTTGCTGTACGGCGACGAAGGCGTCACCCACGTCGCCGGCCACCCGGGGTTCCGGCTGGTGCGTGGGGACCTCCGCGACATCGAGACGGTGATCCGGGCCTGTGCCCGTGCGGACGCGGTGGTCCATCTCGGCGCCCTCGTCGGGGATCCCGCCTGCGCGCTCGACGAGGCGACGACCCTGGAGGTCAACCGGGATGCGACCGCGGCGGCCGCTCGCATCGCCAGGGCGCTCGGCGTGCGCCGCTTCGTCTTCGCGTCGACGTGCAGCGTGTACGGAGCCTCCGCCGGGCTGCTGACCGAGGACTCGCCCACCGCCCCGCTGTCGGTGTACGCGCGCAGCAAGGCGGAGTCCGAGCAGCTGCTCCTGCCGATGACCGGACGTGACTTCAGCCCCACCGTGCTGCGGTTCGGCACCCTGTTCGGCCAGTCCTACCGGGAACGGTTCGACCTGGTGGTCAACCTGCTCGCCGCGAAGGCCGTCGTGGACGGCGAGATCACCATTACCGGCGGAGAGCAGTGGCGGCCGTTCGTGCACGTGGCCGACGTGGCCGACTCGGTGCTCGCCTGCCTGCGGGCCCGCACATCGCTGGTCGCGGGCCGCGTTTACAACGTCGGTTCGGACGAGCGCAACCACCAGCTGGCCGACGTGGCCGCGGCCGTCGCTCAGGTGGTTCCCGGCGTCCGCGTGCGTTTCGCGTCCGCCGGCGGAGCCGAGGCCGACTACCACGTCTCCTTCACGCGCATCAGGACCGAGCTGGGCTTCCACCCGACCCGAGGGCTGGCAGACGGGATAGCCGAGATCGCGGCGGCGGTCCGCGCCGGGCTGGTAGGCGACTACGCGGACACTCGCTACAGCAACTACAAGGCTTTGGTGGCGGGACAGGCGACCATGGCCGCGACCGCCGCAGTCGCAGCCGGCTGAGGCTTCGACGCATGCACGCGATGCTGTGCACAGGGAGCCTGGTCGTGGCGGTCCGTTGCGAGGTGCCGTGGGTCGCGCAGCGCATCCGGGAGGGCGCCGACGGGCGGCTCGTCGAGGTCGACCCGGTACGAGCCGATCTGCGCGTGGTCGTCGAGGCCGACCGCGCGCCGTTCGACACGAACGGGTGGCGGACGGTGACCAGGGACACGTGCAGCCTCGACGGTCGGGTGGTGGTCAGGGACGCCGCGACCTCGGGGTTCGACCTGCGGCTCACGCGCGACGGCGCGGTTCCAGTGATGACCTTCCGCCGCCGGCCACCGGGTCGGACCCGCGCAGCGTCCTGGGTGGCACCGGGCCGCGCCAGGCTGCTGCTGCGGGCGGCCCTGCTGCAGTTCCCGGTGCTCTGGGCGGCTGCGGCTGCCGGCCGGTCGCCGCTGCACGCGGCCGTGCTGGACTCCGGACCGCCGGGTCCGGTGCTGGTCGCCGGCGCCAGCGGCGCGGGCAAGACGACCATGGTCGAACGCGCGGTCGCAGCAGGGGGTCGGTGGGCCGACGACAACCTGGGCGTCTCGGACGGGCGGACGGTCTGGGGACTGGTGGAGCCGGTTCGCAGCGTCCACGGCGGAGGACGTAGTGCGCCGCACGGTCGGCACGAGCGCCGGCTGGCCGGGCGCGTCCACTCCCTCGACCCCGCCGCCGTGGTCCTCCTGGGCAGCGGACCGGTGCCCGGTGTCAGCCGGATCGGCCCCGAACAGGCCGCTCGCGCCCTGGTCGCCGGGACCTACGCGGCCGGCGAGCTCCGCCGGTACTGGCCGCTGCACGCGGCGCTGGCCATGGGCAGCGGCGCCGGGCCGGCCCACCCCTGCGTTCAGGAGACCGCGTGGTCGCTTGCGTCGCGGGTGCCCTGCTTCGTGGTCGATCTGCCGCCCGGGGGCACCAGCGGGCTCGGCGAGCTGCTGTCGACGACGGAGGTCGGCTCATGGGGCTGACCTCGAACAGC
Organism: uncultured Actinomycetota bacterium; assembly: GCA_963711005.1. Classification (GTDB taxonomy): domain Bacteria; phylum Actinomycetota; class Actinomycetes; order Prado026; family Prado026; genus CAVQCJ01. Next base: position 209,899 of record CAVQCJ010000006.1, read on the forward strand.
TCCACCGAGACGGCCAGGTACGCCCCCCGGGTGTTCGACAGCGTCGACGTACCGGCCGACGCGAGGGTGCTGGAGACGCTCGCGCGCGGTGTCGATGCGGTCGACCTGGCCGCTGCACCGGTCGTGCTGCCCGACTTCCACCACAAGCACGACATGGAGATGCCCTCCAGCATCGCCGTGGCCACGGTCGGGACGATCCGTCCTGCCTTCACCAGCGCGTCGGTCAACTGCGGCATGGCGCTCATGGCCCTGGACACCGACGTGCCGGACCGGGCCGCGGTGGCCAGTTTCTTCGATGCCGTGGCGACGCGCTACCCGCACCCGCCGAGCTGGCGCCGTGAGCTCACGACCGCGGATGTCCTGCGCGCGGCCGACGAGGGCGCGGCCTTCGGTGTAGACCGCTACGGGCTGGAGCCGGACTCGTTGACGCGGGTCGAGGAGGGCGGTCGCCTCGACCTCGATCGCTACGGCGGCCTGGCAAGGCTTCGCCGGGAGCTGCCCGGGCTGTCGTTCCAGGCCTCGCGGTTCCGGTTCGGGACGATCGGGCCGAGCAACCACTTCGTCGAGCTGCAGGTCGTCGAGGAGGTGCTGGACCACGGGGCCGCGAGCACCCTCGGAGTGGCCGAGGGACAGCTGACGCTGCAGTTCCACGCTGGCGGCGGGATGCTCACCGGCCAGGTCGGCCGGCTGTTCGCCAGGCGGCGCAAGATCAACGGGCCGATGGCGCTGGAGATGGCGGTGCAGCGTCCGTTGACGCACCTGGCCACGGCCAGGTCGCGCGAGCAGCTGCGACGGCGGCTGGGCTACTACTTCCGGTCCGGCTGCCCGGCCATCCCCCTGCACGGCGACGAGGGGGACCGGGTGATGCTCGCGACCGCGGCGGCGATGAACTACGGGTTCGCTTTCCGCGCCGCCACGTACGGCAGCCTGTCGAGACTGGGCGCGCAGCACCTGGGCGCCCGCGCCACCCGGCTGGTCGTCGACTCCCCGCACAACTCCATCTACGAGGAGGAGGTCGACGGCGCCACGGCGCTGGTCCACCGGCACAACTCCTGCCGCGCGTTCCCCGCGCACAAGATGCCGGCCGGGACCCCGTTCGGGAGCGTGGGACAGGCCGTGCTCGTGCCCGGGATGCACTTCACCTCTTCGTACCTCTGTGTCGCGTCCGAGGGTGCGCAGCAGAGCCTGTACTCGGCCTGCCACGGCGCCGGCACGGTGATCGAGCAGTTCGCCAGAGCGGGCCTGTCCGGTCCGCACGAAGCGGGTCACGTGACCGACCGGTTCCGCTACGGGACCGCCGAGCCGGAGCCGGTCCGGCACCTGGACGACCGCGGGCTCGATGCCGCGCTCGCCATCCTGGTACGGCACGACCTGGTTCGCCCGGTCGCCCGGATGCGTCCGTTGGCGGTGCTCAATTGAGCACCTGGACGCACTCGGACCGGGCCGGCCCGCCGGGCGGCCGGAGGCTGATGGTCGCCCCGATCCTGCCGGCGGGGCCGAGGACGTCGGGCGGGGGGCGGCAGCACGTCGCTCTGGTCGCCGTGGCGCTGGGGATCTGCGCGCTGCCGGTGCTCCTGCCCAACGCACCCGGCAACATCACCCCGTCCGACGCGGTCATCCTCGTGGCGGTGCTCGGTGTCCTGATGTGGGCGGGGTCCGCGCGACTGCGCCTGGTGCTCCCGTTCGGCGCCGGCGTCGGCCTCATCGCCGTCGCCGGCCTGGTCGCTTCCCTTGCCGGCGACCACCCGGCACTGGGCCTGGTCTCGGTCCTGCAGGACCTCTACCTGCTGGCCTGGAGCGCGGCGGTGGCGAACGTCGCGCGCAGGCCCGGCGCAGTCGACACGCTGGCGCGGACCTGGGTCGTCAGCTCAGCCGTCTGGGCGGCCGCGTTCATCGTGGCCACGACCGGGACCGCCGTCTCGGCCGGGGCCGAGGCCGTCCGAGCGGGTTTCACCTTCGGCGACCAGAACGGAGCCGGGCTGTACTTCGTCCTCTCCCTGTTCGTCGCCCTCGCCGCCGGGCGGCCGCGCCGACCGTGGCTGCGGACCGCCGTCGTCCTCCTGCTGCTGCTCGCCACGCTCTACACCGGCTCGCTCGGCGCCCTCAGCGGCCTGCTGTTCGGTCTGTCGGTCACCATCGTGCTGACCGTACGCAGCCGGCGCGGCCCGATGCCGGCGATCGCCCTGACGCTCTCGATGATCCTCGCCGCTTCGTCGATCACCTTGCTGGTCGAGCGGGACAACCTGGTCTCGGCGGCGAACGCCAGCCAGAACGCGCTGATCCGCAACTCGATCGGCCGCGGTGACCAGAGCAGCTCGGAGCGGCAGACGCTGACGCACGAGACCTACCAGCTCTGGCGGACCACGGACCTGCTGGGGATCGGGCCGGCCGCGACCAAGTCCGTGCTCACGGCGCAGCAGGCCACGTACCCGAAGGAAGCGCACAACGACTGGGTCGCCGCGCTGGTCGAGCGCGGTCTGCTCGGGCTGCTCGGGCTCCTGGTCCTCGTGGCCGAGATCGTGGTCAGGGCTTCGCGGACCTGGGACCCCAAGCGCCTGCTCCTCGGGATGCGGGTGGTGCTGCCAGGTCCGGCCCACCTCACCGGCGGTCTCGTCTGCGCCCTCGTGTTCAGCCTCACGCACGAGGTGCTGCACGACCGCACGGTCTGGGCACTGCTCGGTTTCGTCGCCGCCGTCGCTATCTGGGGCAGGTCCGCCGCGAGCACAACGGAAGGTGGTACGTCATGACCGTCCTGGTCACCGGGGCTGCCGGGTTCGTCGGATCGACGCTGTCCGAGCTCCTGCTGGACGAGGGCCACGCGACCGTGGGCGTCGACGCGTTCACCGACTACTACTCGCGCGCCCGCAAGGAGCGCAACCTCGACCGGATCCGGGGCAGGTCCGGGTTCCGGTTCGTCGAGGCGGACCTGTCCATGACGGCTCTCGAGCCGTTGCTGGCGGGGGTCGACACCGTGTTCCACCTCGCCGGTCAGCCGGGCGTGCGAGCGTCCTGGGGGGCCGACTTCGCCGACTACGTGCGTCACAACGTGACGGTCACACAACGCCTGCTCGAGGAGTGCCGGGACCGCCCGCTGCGCAAGTTCGTCTACGCGTCGAGCTCATCGGTGTACGGGGACGCGGAGGCGTTCCCGACCAGCGAGGCCGTTCGGCCCGCACCGGTGTCGCCGTACGGCGTCACCAAGCTGGCCGCCGAGCATCTGTGCGAGGTGTACCGGCGCGGCTTCGGCGTCCCCACCGCGTCGCTGCGGCTGTTCACGGTGTACGGACCCTCGCAGCGTCCCGACATGGCGTTCTCGCGACTGGTGCACGCAGCCGTTCGCGGTGAGCGGTTCGAGCTGTTCGGCGATGGCACGCAGACCCGTGACTTCACCTTCGTCGGGGACGTGGTCCGCGCGATGGTCGACGCTGCCGCTTCGGGCTGGTGCGGCGTGGCCAACGTCGGCGGGGGAGCGCGGACGTCGATGCGTCAGGTGCTCGACGTGGTCGCGGACCTGTGCGGCCCGCTGGACATCGTTTCTCGCCCGGTCGCGCGCGGAGACGTCCGGGACACCTCGGCCGACACCTCGGTGGCCCGGGCGGCCTTCGACTACCGGCCGCGGACCGGCCTCGCCGAGGGGCTCGGCCGGATGGTCGACGCCGAGCGGGCGGCAGCGCGGGCGATGGCCGGGTGAGCACCCGCTGGGTGCCCGCGGCGCCGCCGGTCGTCGGTCGAGGAGGCTTCCCTGCCGCCCCGCCGGTGGGCCGGCTGAAAGTCCTGCACGTCATCACCCGCCTCGAGGCGGGCGCGGGCGGCAACACGCTGCTCTCCGCGGCCGGCATGGACGCGAACCGGTACGAGACATGGGTCGCGGGCGGCGAAGGCGGGCCGCTGTGGGAGCAGGCCAGGCAGGCCGGCGTCCGTACCGTGGTGATCCCGGGTCTGGTCCGCGAGATCAGGCCGCTCGACGACCTGCGCGTCCTGCGAATGCTGGTGGCGCTCATCCGTCGGGAGCGGTTCGCCATCGTGCACGTGCACTCGGCGAAGACGGGGGTGCTGGGGCGTCTGGCGGGCGTCGTGGGCGGGGCTCCGGTCGTCGTGTACACGGTGCACGGTCGCGACCCGTGGTGGCCGCCGGCGGCCGGTGGACCGGAGCTCGGTGGGCTGATGCCGCACGGTCGCGGGTTCCTGCTCGCCGAGCGCGCGCTCCGCCCGCTCACCCACGCGTTCGTCGGGGTGTCTCCGACGGTGGCGCGAGACGCGGTGCTCTCCCGGGTCGCCGCCCCAGGGCGGACCTTCGTGGCACCGTCTGCGGTCGACCTCGGGGCGATCCCGACCCGGCGGGACCCGGCCGCCCGGGCCGACCTCGGGCTGCCGCCGGACGCCGAGGTGGTCGGGACCGTGGGCCGGCTGGACGCCCAGAAGGCACCGCTCGACTTCGTCCGGATGGCCGGGCTCGTGACAGCCGCGCGTCCCGGCGTGCGCTTCGTGCACATCGGCGACGGCCCGCTCGCCGAAGAAGTCGCCAGGAAGGCCCGTGCGCTGGGCGTGCAGCTGCTGCTCGCCGGCTTCCGGCCGGACGCCGCCCGGCTTGCCTCGGCCTTCGACGTGTACGCCGTGACCTCCCTGTACGAGGGGGTCGGGCGAGGGGTGACGGAGGCGATGGCATCGGCCCGACCGGTGGTGGCGACGGCCGTCGACGGCGTCGTGGACCTCGTCGAGCCGGGGTCCACCGGGTTGCTGGCCCCCGCGGGCGATGTCGAGGCCCTGGCCGCTGCCACCGTGTGGATGCTCGAGCACCCCGTCGAGGCCGGACGGATGGGAGCCCAGGCGAGCGACCGGGTCCGCGCGCTCTTCACCACCGAGGTCATGTGCTCGGCCCTCGACGAGGTCTACTCCCGGCTGCTGGGCCTGGACCCGCTTCCCGCCCCTGCCGCGGCGGTCGCCGACCGGCCGCGAAGGCTCGCCGGCGTGACCCGGAGGGCGGCCTCGTGACCGCGACCGCCACCGGGTCCGGCACCGTCGACGCGAGAACCTCGAACTGGCGCTTCGTGGTACCGGCTGCGCCGCCGGCGCCGGTCGTCGTCGGCGCCGGCGGCATGCCCGCGGGCGAGGTGCTGGGCGGGCCGGCCCTGCCCGCCGTGGTGGCGCCGGACCTGGCGGGACCGGACGATGGCACCGGCACCGTGCACAGCCCGGTCGAGCTGCTGGCCGCGCTGTGCGCCCGGACGGCGCCGGGGGGCTGGATCTGCGTCGGGTTCGCCAACCGCTGGTACGCCCGAGCCCCGTTCGCGCGGCGATCGCTCGGACTGGACCGGGTGCGCCGCGAGATGGTCCGCAACGGGTTGGTGGTCGTCGCGACGTACGTGGCGTTGCCGGACCACCGCCACCCGGCGCTGCTGGTGCCCGCGCAACGCCCCGCCGAGCTGGACCACGTCCTGCGCCGCATGCTCGTGACCTACGTCCCCCCGTCGGCGCCCTTCCCGCGCCTGGCCCGGCGTGTCCTTTCCATCCTGCGTGCCGTCGCGGTCCGCACCCCGAACGCGGTCCGGCTCCGGGTCCTGCCCGGCTACTTCGTCGTCGCAGGGCGGCCGCCGTGATCGACGCCCTCATCCGCGCCGTCCGCGACCGCAGCGGCGACCTGGGCGTCGCGCCGCCCACGGACGGGATGGTCGTGGGCATCGATCGCGACCCCGGTGCAAAGGTGACCGTTCTGCTGTTCGACCGGGTGGGCCGGCTGACAGCGGTGGCCAAGACGACCCGCTCACCCGATGCGGATGCCCCGCTGCGGGCCGAGCACGACATGCTTGCCGCGCTCGGCGACCTGCACCTCGCGACGGTCCGTCGCCAGGTGCCACGGGCGCTGCTCATGGAGGGGGTGGCCGGTCGCACGGTGCTGGTCACCTCCGCGCTGCCGGGCGGGCCGATGACCGTGCGCTACCACCGGCCGGGTCATGTGCAGCGGCCGGCCCTGGTGGCCGCCGACTTCGCTGCGGCGGGCGGTTGGCTGGCCGCGTTCCAGCGGGACACACGGCAAGGTGAGGTCAGCTGCGAAGAAGCGTTCGAGCGCTATGCCGTGCCCGCCTTCGACCGTTACCGCGCGACCATCGGATGGGGTGAACCGGAGGAGCGGCTCGTCGCCCAGTGCGTCGCGGGCGTCGAGCGCCACGCGCGCTCCGTCGTGCCACTGTGCGCGGTGCACGGGGACTTCGCGCCGGGGAACCTGCTGGTGGCGGACGCCGGCGCGCACCCGGCAAGCGTCTGCGCCGTCGTCGACTGGGAGCGGGGCCGGCGCCGCGGCCCGGCGCTCACCGACCTGTTCAAGTTCGCCGGTTCGTACGGTTCGTTCCTCGACCGGGCCGCAGCCGCCGGCCCGCACGGACTGCGCGGGCACCCGGGCTGGGCCGAGGTGCGCGACCGGGTCGGGGGAGCGGCCGCGTGGCCCAACCTGGTGGGGTTCCTGTACGCCTTCACCGGGCAGGGCTGGTTCCCGGACCTGGTCCGTGCCTACCTGGCCGCAGGGTACGAGCGCCTCGGGGTGCCCGCCGGTGTGCAGGCCGTCTTCCTGCCCGCGTTCGTCGCCGAGCAGGCGACGGCGCTCAGCGACCCGGTGTACCGCCGCGGGTACCGCGACCTGCTGCACGCGCTCGACGACGCGCGGTCGCCGCTCGGGGACCCGGTCGCCGGAGGGCTCCGATGAGCCGGTCGGGCCGGATCTCCGAGCTGCTCGTACAGGGCCGGGCCGCCGGCGGCGGGGACGCCGGCCGGAACCTGCTCGCGCGGGTCGGCGCCCTGCTCTGCCTGACCGTCGCCAGCCTGATCGTCGCCCGCACCCTGGGGCCGGCCGGCGTCGGTGCGCTGTCCTTGCTGCGCGTCCTGCCGTGGCTGGTGGGGGTGCTGCTCGGCGGGGGTCTGTACGGGGCCGCACCGTTCTTCCTCTCCGGGCCCGGGCGCCACGACCCGGGTTACCGCAGCACGTTCCCGGCGATGGCCGCGGTCGCCGGTGTCGTCGGTGCCTGGCTGTGGGTGCTCGCGGCTCCGTGGCTGCACAGCAGGCTCTTCCCGCAGATGCTGTCCGCGGTCGTCGCGCTCGCCGGGCTGACGGTGCTCACGCAGCTGCTGGAGTCGACGGCGAAGGCTTGCTCGCAGGGCAGTCGCGACCTGCACGGCGCCAACCGGATCATCGTCCTGGAGGAGCTGCTGTTCGTACCGGCGTACGCGGGACTGCTGCTCGCGGGGGTGGAGCCGTACCTGGCCATGGTGCTGGCGCTCGTGGCCGGTGACGTGGTCACCGCCGCGCAGGGCTGGGCCCGGTTGCGCCGCCGCGGGTTCTTCGCCGGCAGCAGGCCCGACCTGGCGCACGCCCGGCGCATCGTCGCGTTCGGCATCAGGGCCGAGGCCGGCAGCATCGCCCTGCTCCTCAACGCCCGGCTGGACTTCGCGATCGTGGGCACGCTGGTGGGGCCGGCCGCTCTGGGCGTCTACGCCGTGGCGTCCCGTTACGCCGAGCTCCTGCGCCTGCCCGGTCTGGCCCTCAACTACGTCCTGTACCCCTCCTACGCGCACGCAGGTGGGCAGGCGGCGGCGAGCCGTGCGCGCGAGGCCGCCCGCCGGGTCGGGTGGGTGCCGCCGGCCCTGGCGGTGCCGATGGCGCTGCTCGCCCCGCTGGTCCTCCCGCTGGCGTACGGTCCGCAGTTCCGGGCGGCCGTGGTTCCCGCCTGGATCCTGCTGGCCGGGCTCGCCGGCAGCGGCGTCTCGGGGATCTTCGCCGCGTTCCTGTCCGGCGCCGGGCGCCCGGGTCTGGCCTCGGCGGCTTTCGGCGCCGGGCTCGTGGTCACCGTCGCCGGGGACCTGACGCTGATCCCGCGGTACGGCGTCGTCGGCGCTGCCTGCGCGTCCAGTGCCGCCTACCTGACGGCCACCGCACTCCTGGTCGTGTGCTTCCGGGCGGTGTCCGGCCGTCTCGCCGACCCCGTCCTGCCCGCCCCAGCCGAAGCAGATCTCGCATGAGACCGCCGACCCGAGGGAGGCCCCTGCCATGAGGGTTCTGACCGTCGCCGCGCACCCGGACGACGAGACGCTGGGTGCCGGCGGCACGATGGCACGCCTGGCCGCGGCCGGGCACGAGGTGTGGGTCTGCATCCTCACCGACGGGGTGACCGCCCGGCACGGGCACACCGAGCGGCAGCAGGCGTGCGCCGAGCGGGCCACGGATGTCCTGGGCGTGGCCGGGGTGGTCTTCTGCGGCCTGCCGGACCAGCGGCTGGACGAGCTGGCACTGCTGGACGTGATCACGCCGATCGAGAAGGCCGTCGGTGAGCTCGAGCCAGAGCTCGTGCTGACGCACTTCAACCAGGACGCCAACCAGGACCACCGCACGGTGTTCTCGGCGACGCTCGTCGCGACCCGACCCGTCGAGGGATCCAGCGTGCGCCGGTTGCTGTGCTACGAGACGGCGTCCTCGACCGAGTGGGCCGCGCCGTTCCCGGGCTGCGTGTTCAGCCCGAACTACTTCGTGGACATCACCAGCACGCTGGATGCGAAGCTCGCGGCGATGCGCGAGTACGAGGGGACGTTCAGCGGCGAGATGCATCCGTTCCCGCACCCCCGCTCGTACGAGGCGCTGGAAGCGACCGCGCGCCGGCACGGCAGCACCGTCGGGGTGGCGGCGGCAGAACCGTTCATGCTCGTCCGGCACGTCTGGCGGGAGCGGGACAGTGGCTAGGGCCCGCCGCCGTGAGCCGCCGCTGGGCAAGCGCTGCTTCGACGTGGTCGTGGCCGGGACCTCCCTCGTCCTGCTCGCCCCGCTGCTGCTGCTCGTCGCCGTCGCCGTCCGGCTCGGCTCGCCCGGGCCGGCACTGTTCCGACAGGTCCGGGTCGGGCTGGACGGTCGATCGTTCGTGCTGCTCAAGTTCCGCACGATGGTCCAGGGTGCGGACCGGCTGGCTGCGAACGTCAGCGCCGCGGACGACCCTCGCGTCACCAGGGTCGGGCGCTTCCTGCGCAGCTGGTACCTGGACGAGCTGCCGCAGCTGGTGAACGTCGTCCGCGGCGACATGAGCCTGGTCGGCCCACGGCCGGAGACCCCCGAGTACGTCGCGATGATGGACGCGGACGAGCGACGTGTCCTGACGGTGCGCGGCGGGCTGGCCGGGCCGTCGACCCTCGCCTTCATGGACGAAGCCCGGTTGCTCGCGGCGGCCGACGACGCCGAGCAGTACTACGTCACCACCCTGCTGCACAGCCGGGTGCGTGAGGACCTGCGCTACCTGGAGCTGCGGTCCTGGCGCTACGACGTGCGGCTGCTGGTGAGCCAGGTCGTCGCGATTCTTCGGAGGCTGCGGTGACGGCCTCCGCCAGGCAGCGTCCGGCGCGGGTCGTCCCCCCACCCCGCGACTCCGCGTCGGGCGCCCTTTCGGTCCAGGTCCGCGAGTGGACGGACGCGGTGTCCTGGGACGCGTTCGTGCACGGGGCCGGTGACGCCAACATCGCGCACCGCTGGGCGTGGACGCAGGTCGTGCCGCAGGCGTACGGGCACCGGGTGGTGCCGCTCGCAGCGGTGCGCGACGGTCGGCTGGTCGGGGTGCTCCCGCTGGCGCTGGTACGCAGTCGCGTCTTCGGGCGGGTCCTGGTGTCCATGCCGTACCTGGACACCGGCGGTCTGTGCACGGACGGCGACCCCGACGTCGCGGCCGCGCTGCTCGCCGCGGCCCTCGATCTCGCCGCCGACGGCGGGAGCCGGCTCGAGCTGCGCCACCTCGGTCCGCGGGCCATCGGGCTGCCGGCGTCGACGCACAAGGTGACGATGACCGTCGACCTGACCGGTGGAGAGGACGCGGTCTGGGCCGGCGCCAAGCCCAACCGGCGCGGGCAGGTGCGCAAGGCGCGCCGGTCGGGGCTGGAGGTCGCCACCTGCGGTGCGGAGGGTCTTGCCGACTTCTACCCGGTGCTGGCGCACAACATGCGGGACCTGGGGTCGCCGGTGCACCGGCGCCGGTTCTTCGCGGCCGTCTCCAGCGAGCTGGGACCGGACGCGACGTACCTTCTCGTCCGGTCCGGGGCGCAGGTCGTCGGCGCCGGACTCGTGCTCGTGCACGGCCGGCGCGCGGTCCTGCCGTGGTCGTCCTCGCTGCGCGCCGCGCTGTCACTGGCGCCCAACCAGCTCCTGTACTGGGAGGTGGCCCGGTACGCGATCGAGCGCGGCTGCACGGTCCTGGACCTGGGGAGGTCCTCGCCCGGGTCCGGCACGTTCGAGGCCAAGCGCGAGTGGGGGGCGGCACCGGTGCAGCTGTGCTGGCACCGGACCGGGGGTGGTCAGGTCCAGACCGGCGAGAACGTCGATGGCGACGACCTGAGCCGCCGGCTCGCCTGGGCGACGCGGCTGTGGGCGCGGTTGCCGGTCCCGGTGGCGACGGTGGCCGGGTCGGCGATCCGCGGCGGCCTGCCCCAGTGACCCGCAGCCGGCGGGCCAGGGCCCCCACCCGCACCGGCGCGGCCGTGCTGACGGGTCTGGTGGCCGCGACGTTCCTGCTCCCCGCCGGCGCGCACGCGGACGGTCCGCCGCTGGCGGCGCCGATGCCCGACCCGGCGGTGATCGCGCAAGGGGTCAGCAGCGGAAACCCGGCCCACCTCTTCAAAGACCCCGCGTGGGACTTCGCGGCCATGCGCAAGGTGTTCAACGCGGTCTCGCTGCTGCCTGGGGACCAGTCGATGGTGGACGCGGCCCGCAGGGCCGGGCTGGCCGTCGTCCTGGAGTTCGACGACAAGGCCGACTTCTTCGCCGGCAAGGACATCGGCGCCAAGGTCGCTGCCGTCGCCGACCAGATCGACTCGCATCCGGGCACGATCGCCGCCGTGCACGTGGCGGACCGCCTCGACGAGCGGTACTCGGCGGAGCAAGGGCTGCGCTACCTGGCGGCGACCGGTGGCGTCCTGCACCGGCTCGCGCCCGGGGTGCCCGTGCTCGTGAACGCCTCCGACTGGGAGCTCACCTGCGGTCTGCCGGGCCAGTCGTCGTGCGGATCGCACGGGACGCGGTACCAGTACGAGACCGACGCCACCCTGGACGCCTTCGCGAGCAGCGGGTTCGTGGACGGGATCTCCATCGCCGACAACCTGAAGAACCTGGACGCGTCCGCGCAGGTCGTCGCCTGGCAGCGCGCCCGAGCGCGCTGGCCGAAGCCGTTCCTGCTGTGGGCCACCTGCTCGCAGCTGTCCTTCGGCGACTCTGTGTACGGCGGGGCACCCGACGCGTCCGCGGCGACCCGGGCGTACATGCTCGTGCCGGTCGGCCTGGGGGCCGACGCGGTGGCGTTGTGGGCCTGGCACCAGGAGTACCAGGGGGCGGTGTACACCTTCCTGGACAAGGGCGGCAGCCCGAACGCGATGTGGGCATCCATGTCGGCGGCGGCTGCACGGATCGACGCGGCGCCGGCCGATCCAGCGGAGCTCGCACGCATCCCGGCTGCGACCAGGGGACCGGGCGGCGCGGCCTTCGCCGTCGTGGGGCTCGCCGTGCTCGCGGGGTTCGCGGTGCTGGCCGGCCTGCTGGCCGGCCTGAAGGCGCTGCAGGGCCGGCGCGCACCGGTCCGTGCCCGGGTGCGTCGGACTCCTAGCATGGGGCCGTGACCTTCGCACCCGGCCCGACTGGCGCGAGTTGATCACCGGCCGGCCCGGCGAGGGTCGCGTGCACTGGGCCTTCACGGATCGGCACGGCGGTTCGTCGCTCGCGCCCTACGACACGCTCAACCTGGCCGAGCATGTCGGCGACGACCACGTCGCGGTCGCCGCGAACCGGCTGCGGGTTGCGGCCCGGCTCGAGCTCGTTCCGGGTTCGGTCCGCTTCATGGACCAGGTGCACGGTGACGCGGTCGCAGTCGTGGACGGAGCCGGCACCGACCCGTTCGGCGCCAGCGTCGACGCTCTCGTCACGGCAGCACCCCGCACGGCGCTCGCGGTCCTCGTCGCCGACTGCGTCCCGGTCCTGATGGCCGACCCGGTGGCCGGTGTCGTGGCCGCCGTCCACGCGGGCCGTCCTGGGCTGGGGAACGGGATCGTGCTGCGCGCCCTCGAGGCGATGGCGGGTCTGGGCGCCGACCCGGCGAGGACGACCGCCTGGCTGGGTCCCTCGGTGTGCCCGGCCTGCTACGAGGTCCCCGAACGGATGCGCGCGGACATCGCCGCCGTGGCGCCGGCCGCATGGTCGACGAGCCGGACCGGGACACCCGCGCTCGACCTGCGCGCCGGGCTCGCGGAGGTGCTCGAGGCGGCCGGGGTCACGGCGGAACAGGTGGGGCCGTGCACCGCCGAGTCGCCGGACCACTTCTCGTACCGGCGGGACGGCACCACCGGTCGCTGTGCCGGGGTCGTCTGGCTCGACCCCGCATGACCGCGGGCGGGCACGACGACGACCGCCGGACCCAGCTCGTCCGCGGTCTGGCCCAGGTGCGCGAGCGGATCGAGCGCGCCGCCGGGTCCGCCGGCCGCGACCCCGGCGACGTGACAGTCGTCGTGGTGACGAAGACCTTCCCCAGCTCGGACGTGCGCCTGCTCGCCGAGCTCGGAGTGCGCGACGTCGGGGAGAACCGCGACCAGGAGGCCGCGGAGAAGTCGAGGGAGTGCGCCGGACTCGGGCTGCGGTGGCACTTCGTCGGCCAGCTCCAGACCAACAAGGCCGCCTCGGTCGCGACGTACGCCGATGTCGTGCACTCGGTGGACCGTCTCCGCCTGGTCGACGCGCTGCAGCGCGGCGCGACCAGGTCCGAGCGCACGCTGGACGTGCTGCTCCAGGTCGACCTGGACGAAGCTGTCGGCGCTGCCGGGCACCCCGGCCGCGGTGGCGCGGACCCCGCCGAGCTCCTCCCGCTGGCCGCCGCGGTGGACTCGGCGCCGGCGCTGCGGCTGCGGGGGCTGATGGCGGTGGCCCCGCTCGGCGCCGACCCGGTGGCCGCCTTCGACCGCCTGGGCGGCCTGGCCGCCACGCTCCGGGCCGCGCACCCGGGCGCGGACTGGCTGTCGGCGGGGATGAGCGAGGACTTCGAGGCGGCCGTGGCGGCCGGCGCGACACACGTTCGTGTCGGAAGCGCCATCCTGGGTCGTCGTCCCGCGCTCCGGTAGCCTCTCAGCGACGGCTCCGCCGTCCGGGCACGTCGCTGCAGAGACGGTCGCGCCCGCACCTGGCACCGCCGCGGACGAAAGGCTCCCCGAGACATGGCCGGAGCGATGCGCAAGATGGGGGTCTACCTCGGCCTGGTCGAGGAGGACCCGGAGCGGTTCGAGGAGTACGACGAGTACGACGAGTACGACGGGTCTTCGCCGCACCGGGACGCCGCGCCCGAGCGGGCCGAACAGACCCGCACGCTGCACCCGGTCCGCGACGACCGTCCGACACCGGCGCCGTCGCCGTCCGTCACGCCACGGCCCGCGCCCCGGCACGAACCGGTCGAGTCGTACAAGATCACCACGCTGCACCCGCGCAACTACAACGACGCGCGCACCGTCGGCGAGTACTTCCGCGACGGCACCCCGGTGATCATGAACCTCACCGACATGGAGGACTCCGACGCCAAGCGCCTCGTGGACTTCTCGGCCGGCCTGATCTTCGGCCTGCACGGGACCATCGAGCGGGTCACCGCCAAGGTGTTCCTGCTGTCGCCGGCGAACGTCGTCGTGACCGCCGAGGAGAAGGCCCGGCTCGCCGAGGGCGGCTTCTTCAACCAGAGCTGAGCGCGGCCGGGCCGAGGGACGTGGTGACTCGGCATGGGTGACGTGCGCCTGGACGTGCTGGGCACATCGATCGTCGGCGGGATCGTCGGGACGGTCGCGTGGCTGTTCTTGGTGGTCCTCATCGCCCGGTTCGTCTTCGAGTACGTCTTCCTGTTCGCCCGCGAGTACACCCCGACCGGGGTGGTCCTGATCCTCGTGGAGGCCATCTACACCGTGACCGATCCGCCGTTGAAGCTGCTCCGGCGGTTCATCCCCCCGCTGCGCCTGGGTCAGGTCTCGCTGGACCTTTCGATGCTGGCACTGTTCTTCCTCACCTACATAGTCATCTACATCGTGGCGCCGAAGCTCTAGGCTTCCCCTCGGTTCGTGGCTTTCGGTGACCGTGGCCGACCGCCGCGTGATCGAGTACCCCGTTCAGATCAGCGCCTGCACAAGTAGCCCTGTCCAGTAGCCCCTGTTCCGACCAGCACGAGGTGTGCGATGCCGTTGACCCCCGAAGACGTCCGCAACAAGCAGTTCAGCACTGTGCGCCTGCGCGAGGGCTACGACATGGACGAGGTCGACGCCTTCCTCGACGAGGTCGAGGCCGAGCTCACCCGGCTCGGACGCGACAACGAGGACGTGCGCGCGCGCCTCGCGGCGGCCGCCCGGCAGCCCGCTGTCGCCGCGGCGGTGGCTGCACCGGCCGCTGCCGCGCCACCGGCCGCTGCCGCACCTGCCCCGCCGCCACCCCCACCCCCGCCGCCGCCCCCGGCTGCCGCCCCGGCCCCGGCTCCGGCTCCGTCGGACAGCGCCGTCCGGATGCTGGAGCTCGCCCAGCGCACGGCCGACGAGCACGTGGCGCGAGCCAAGGCCGACGCCGAGAACATCGTGTCCGAGGCGCGGCAGGAGGCTGCCCGGGTCACCGGCGACCTGCGCCGCGAGGCTTCGACGCTGGAGGCCCGGGTCGAGGAGCTCAAGGCGTTCGAGCGCGAGTACCGGACCAGGCTGAGGTCCTACCTCGAGGGTCAGCTGCACGAGCTCGACTCGCTCAACGAGGTGGCCTCGACGCCGCCGGCTCGCGCCCCGCAGGCACCCGCGCCGACCCCTTCGGTGGCGCCCACGCCGTCGGTGGCGCCGCCGGCGGCCGCTCCGGCTCCGGTACCGGCTCCGGCGCCCGCACCGGCACCCGCACCGGCACCCGCACCGGCACCCGCACCGGCACCGGCACCGGCACCGGCGACCGGTCCAACGCCGGTCCCGGCGGTGCCACGCCCGGCGACACCGTTCGGTCCACCCACCACCCCACCTGCGCCGCCGCCCGCCGAGCCGCCCACCGGACCCCCCGCGCAGGCCTGACGGCACACGAGCAGATCGCATCGGAGCCGTGGGAAGACCTTGCCAGGCGTTGGAAGGCCGTGAGGGCCGGGACCCGGACGATCCGGGTCCCGGCCCTCACGGCCGAAGGGGTTCTGTGCGGGGCGGGCGCGTCGGTGCGCGGTCCCGCGCCCGGTGGCCTTACGCGGAGCGGCGGAAGGGGTCGCGGGCCGGTGCGGCCGGCATCGTGATGCGGTTGTCGTCGACATCGATGCCGGTCAGCGACATCACGACCTGCAGCATCGACAGGGTGCTCTCACCGGCTTCGAGACCCGCCTGGGTCACCATCGCGCGGTAGATCGTCACGTAGTGCCGGACCGGGGTGTCGTAGCTCCAGTCGACGGAGCCGAGGTGCAAGGCCTGGCCGGGGTCGTCCGGGTCCGACCAGCTGCGGTCCCAGACCTGGATGCAGGCCGGGATCGCGCTGAAGCGACCGCCTTGGCTCACGTCCTGGGCGCGGGCCGCATCCAGCATGGCCCGGCTCTCGCGCTCGGCCAGGACCAGGGCCGGGCGGATGTGGCTCGACAGCGCAGGTACGGCGACCGCGTACGCCTTGAGCTTGATCCCCGTGAGAGAGGGACCCCCAAGGGGAACGGGGTGGAGCGTCATCCAGACCTCCGGGAGAGGTTTCGCCGGTCACCGGGGGCGTCCGGGGACCCGACCTGGTCGGGATATCGGCGTCCGTGCGGTCCCGCCTTTAGCCTTCGACGGGTCTGAGCGCGAAGTTCAGCCCGGTTTCCGCGTCATGACCGGTCACGTAGGCCGTCTCGCCGGGTCCGGTCGCAGGGCTGCCCTCCTCGAACGACACCGCCAGAACCTCTTCCGCGACTGCCGCGCCGTGCTCGTGCAGGGCGCTGGCGACCTCCCCGTACGCGGCCCAGCGCACCTCGATCCGGTCGGTCACCTGCAGGCCGGCCGACTTGCGTGCCTCCTGCAGCAGGCGGACGACATCGCGGGCCAGCCCGGCCATCCGCAGCTGCTCGGTCACCTCGAGGTCGATCGCCACGGTCTCCCCGCCCTCGGTCGCCACCGCCCAGCCCTGCTTGGGCGTCTCGGTGACGACGACCTCGTCGGCGCTGACCTGGACCCGTTCGCCCTCGAGGTCGATGGTCGCGTGGCCATGGCTGCGCAGCGCCGCCACGAGGGCGCGCGCGTCCGCCGCCGCCACGGCGGCCGCGGCGGCCGGGGTGCGCTGACCGAACCGGCGCCCGAGCGCGCGGAAGTTGCCCTTGGCCTGCACGTCGACGAGCTCGCCGGTCGCCGCACCGTCGGCCCCGACGCCGAGGTCGGCGAGTGACTCGACCCGACCGACGTTGAGCTCCTCGGCCAGCTGCCGGCGCAGATCCGTCGACAGCTCTTCCCAGCCGGGCGCGGCGACCAGCGCCCGGGCGAGCGGCTGCCTCGTCTTCACGCCCGATCCGGCCCGGGTGGCCCGGCCGAGCTCGACGAGCCGTCGGACCAGGGCCACGTCCCGGGCCAGGCCGTCGTCGACCAGTGCCCCGTCGACCGTCGGCCAGGTGGCCAGGTGCACGGACTCGGGCACCTGGTCCGAGGTCGAGGCGAACAGGTCCTGCCAGACCCGCTCGGTGACGAACGGCGTCAGCGGCGCCATCAGCAGCGTCACCAGGTACAGGCACTCGTGCAACGTCGCCAGCGCCGCGGAGTCGCCGGCCCAGAACCGGCGGCGCGACCGGCGCACGTACCAGTTCGAGAGGTCGTCGACGTAGCCCGAGATCAGCCGCCCCGCCCGCTGGGTGTCGTACTCCTCCATCGCGGTGTCGACCTCGAGCACGAGCCGGTGGGCCTCGGACAGCGCCCAGCGGTCCAGCGCCGGCCGTTCCGGCAGCGGGGGCGCCGGCGTCGTGTACGGCTGCCAGCCGGCCGCGCGTGCGTACAGGGACTGGAACGACACCGTGCTCCAGTACGTGAGCAGCGTCTTGCGCACGACCTCCTGGATCGTGCTGTTGCCGACCCGCCGGGACTGCCACGGCGAGCCGCTCGCGGCCATGAACCAGCGGACCGCGTCGGCGCCGTGCGCGTCCATGAGCGGGATCGGCTCCAGCACGTTGCCCAGGTGCTTGGACATCTTGCGGCCCTCCTCGTCGAGGATGTGGCCCAGGCAGACCACGGTCTCGTACGAGGACCGGTCGAAGACGAGCGTGCCGACCGCCATGAGCGTGTAGAACCAGCCCCTGGTCTGGTCGATGGCCTCGCAGATGAACTGCGCCGGGTAGGCCGCCTCGAACTCCGGGACGCCGGTGTGCGGGTAGCCCCACTGCGCGAACGGCATCGAGCCGGAGTCGTACCAGCCGTCGATGACCTCGGGGACCCGCCTGGCCTCCTGCCCGCAGTCCGGGCAGGTCACGACGACGTCGTCCACGAACGGGCGGTGCGGGTCCAGGTCGGAGAGGTCGCGGCCGGCCAGCTCGCCGAGCTCGGCGAGCGAACCCACCACGGTCAGGTGCTCCTGCAGGCAGCGCCAGATCGGCAGCGGAGTGCCCCAGTACCGCTGCCTGGACAGCGCCCAGTCGATGTTGTTGTCGAGCCAGTCGCCGTACCGCCCGGTCCTGATCGTGGGCGGGATCCAGTTCGTCCGCTCGTTCTCGGCGATCAGCCGGTCCTTGATCTCGGTGGTGCGGATGTACCAGGACAGCTGTGCGTAGTAGAGCAGCGGCGTGTGGCAGCGCCAGCAGTGCGGGTAGCTGTGCTCGAACGGCACGTGCCGGAACAGCAGCCCGCGCGTCATGAGGTCGTCCACCAGCGTGGCGTCGGCCTTCTTGAAGAACTCGCCGCCGACCAGCGGGATGTCGTCCTGGAAGTGCCCGTCCGCCGTGATCGGGTTGACGACCGGCAGCTGGTACCGGCGGGCCACCGCAAGGTCGTCGGGGCCGAACGCGGGGGACTGGTGCACCAGCCCGGTGCCGTCCTCGGTCGTCACGTACTCGGCCAGCACCACGTAGTGCGCGTCCGCGATCGGCACCAGGTCGAACGGCGGGCTGTACGGCGTCAGCTCCAGGTCGCGACCGCTGTACCGCACCAGGATCTCCACGTCGCTGCCCAGGACCTCGCGCAGCAGCGGCTCGGCGATGACCAGGACCTCGCCGTCCCGGGTCCTGGCCGCGACGTACGTCACGTCCGGGTTGACGGCGACCGCGGTGTTCGAGACCAGCGTCCAGGGCGTGGTGGTCCACACGAGCAGGGTGGCCTTGAGGTTGGCCAGCGGCCCGCCGGTGACGGGGAACCGGACGTACACCGACGGGTCGACGACCGTCTCGTAGCCCTGGGCGAGCTCGTGGTCGGACAGCGTGGTCCCGCACCGCGGGCAGTACGGCGCGACCCGGTGGTCCTCGACCAGCAGGCCCTGACCGTAGATCTGCTTGAGCGACCACCAGACGCTCTGGATGTACGACGGGTCCATGGTCCGGTAGGCCTGGGACATGTCCACCCAGTAGCCCATGCGCTCGGTCATCTCCTCGAACGCGCCGACGTGCCGCTCCACCGAGGCCCGGCAGCGGGCGTTGAACTCGGCGATCCCGTACGCCTCGATGTCCGGCTTGCCGCCGAAGCCGAGCTCGCGCTCGACGGCCAGCTCGACGGGCAGCCCGTGGCAGTCCCAGCCGGCCCGGCGCGGGACGTAGCGCCCCTTCATCGTCTGGAACCGGGGGAAGACGTCCTTGAAGACCCGTGCCTCGACGTGGTGGGTGCCCGGCATCCCGTTCGCGGTCGGCGGGCCCTCGTAGAAGATCCAGGGCTGGCCGGAGCGGGTCTGCTCGAGGGTCTTCGCGAAGATCTCCCGGTCGCGCCAGAAGGCGAGCACCTGGTGCTCCATCGCGGGCAGGTCGACCTGGGGGGGCACCGGGCGGTACATCGGATCCTCCGTCGCAGTCGTTCGGCCCGCCGGTCCCGGCGGTCCCCTTCGACAGAGGGACGAGGCGCCGGTCTCCCGGTGCCCCGCGGTACCACCCTCCTTGGCCCCGGTCAGGCTGGGCCCGCTCTGCTCCGCGCCCGTCCGGCCGGGTCTACTCCACCGGCCGGGGGACGGTGTTTCTTCCGGCGGCTCCGGGTGATCTTCGTCCCGCGCACGCCCCCGGGCTCGCACTGTCCCCGGGTCGCTGGAGGCTGCGTTCGGGACTACTCGTCCCATCGACGCCTGTTCGGACCCGCCGAGTCTAGCGGCCACGCGCCCGACGACCCGGCTTCGACGACGCGGGAATGCTTGTGCGGGCGTGACGGTTGAGTGCGGGCGCCGCTGACCTCGGGGGAGCGCGGATGAGCGGAGCGTGACGGGACGGCGTGGTGGATTGCTCCGTGAGCGGCGCGGACCTAAGGTTCCGTGACGATCTGTGACCTTGATCAACTGTTCGTCCGGGTCTTCCGGGTTCGCGACTGCGACAGCGTGAGGGGGCCGTCACCATGGCCGACACCGAGCGGGGGGTCGGAGGGCGGCTGCGGCGTGCTCTGTCGGGAGCGGTCCGACCGGCGGCGGCGACCGCGCGGCGGGCGACGACGCGGGCCACGGTGAAGCCGGCCACCAAGGCGGCCCCTGCCAAGAAGGCGGTTCCGGCGAAGAAGGCGGCGCCGCCGGCGCGCAAGGCAGCGCCGGCCAAGAAGCCGGCCGCAGCCGTCAAGAAGGCGACGCCGCCGAAGCAGGCTGCGCCGGCCAAGAAGGCAGCGGCGGTCAAGAAGGCAGCGGCGGTCAAGAAGGCGGTACCGGCCAAGCCGGCTGCGGCAGCGAAGAAGGCACCGCCCGTGAAGAAGGCGCCGCCCGTCAAGAAATCCGCCCCAGCCAAGAAGCCGGCCGCGGCAGTCAAGAAGGCGCCGCCGCAGGAGAAGAAAGCCGCTCCGGCCAAGAGTGCTGCGCCGGCGAAGAAGGCGCCCCCGGCCAAGGCTCCGGCGGTGAAGGCGGCGCCGGCGCACAAAGCGGCGGCCGCGCCCAAGCCGGTCGCCACCAAGGCTGCGCCGGCCAAGACCGCCGCGGCGAAGGCTCTCCGGCCAAGGCTGCTCCGGCCAAGGCTGCTCCGGCCAAGCTCGCGGTCCGTGCGGACGAGCGCCCCTGGACGGCGGCCGAGCTGGCGCAGGTCCGGACCCAGCTGCTCGAGGAGGCCACCCGGCTTCGCACGGAGATCGCCGCCGCAGAGGAGGGCATAGCCGACCTGCTGCGGGACTCCGGCGACGGGGCGGGCGACGACCAGGCCGACGCCGGCACGAAGACGTTCGAGCGCGAGCACGAGATGTCCCTGGCCAACAACAGCCGCGGCCTGCTCATGCAGGCCGAGCGGGCGCTTCGCCGGATCGAGGACGGGACCTACGGGATCTGCGAGTCCTGCGGCAGCCCGATCGGCAAGGCGCGCCTGCAGGCCTTTCCCCGTGCGACCCTGTGTGTGTCATGCAAACAGAGGGAAGAGCGCCGCTGAGCGGCGACGAGCCGGCAGCTACGCCCACCGACGGGCTCACCGCGGGGTCCACCGGGGCGTCCAGCGAGTCGCCCACGGAGTCGCCCGCGGAGGCGTCCGGCCAGACTCCCGCCCGCGGCCCGCGGATCGCGCTGTTCATCGCCGTGGCCGTGCTGGTGGTCGCGCTGGACCAGATCAGCAAGGCCGTCGTCGTGGCCGTGCTGGCCGACCACGCCCCGATCTCGCTGCTCGGGGGCCTGCTGACGCTGGACTACACCCGCAACCCTGGGGCCGCGTTCAGCATGGGCACCGGGTTCACGGTCGTGTTCACCGCGGTCGCCGTCGGCGTGGTCGTGGTGATCCTGCGTACGGCCCGGCGGCTGTACTCGGTCGCCTGGGCGGTGGCGCTCGGCGCGCTGCTGGGCGGTGCGGTGGGCAACCTGGTGGACCGGCTCGCCCGCGACCCCGGTTTCGGTCGCGGCCACGTGGTCGACTGGATCGAGCTGCCGCACTACCCGGTCTTCAACCTCGCCGACGCCGCGATCTGCTGCGCCGCCGTCGGCATGGTCCTGCTGACCTTCCTGGGACGGGACCTGGACGGGACCCGGCACGTGCGGTCCGACCGGCACCCCGCCGATGCCTGAGCAGCGCTCGCTGCCGGTGCCCGACGGCCTGGAGGGTGAGCGGCTCGACGCCGGGCTCGCCCGGATGTTCGGACTGTCGAGGACGAAGGCCGCCGACCTGGCGGCAGCCGGTGCGGTCCGGCTCGACGGGACCCCCGCGGGCAAGTCCGAGCGGCTGCGCGCCGGCAGCTGGCTCGAGGTCGAGCTACCGGACGGCCCCGTGGTCGGGGCGGCGCCGGAGCCGGAGCTGGTCGCCGGCCTGCGGGTGGTCTACGACGACGACGACATCGTCGTCGTCGACAAGCCGGTCGGCGTGGCCGCGCACCCCAGCCCGGGGTGGAACGGCGCGACCGTCGTCGGAGGTCTCGCCGCGGCCGGGTACCGCATCTCGACCGACGGTGCGGCCGAGCGGCAGGGCGTGGTGCAGCGGCTCGATGTCGGGACCAGCGGCCTGATGGTCGTGGCCAAGTCGGAGGCGGCGTACTCCGCGCTGAAGCGGGCGTTCCGCGAGCGCGCGGTCGACAAGCGGTACCACGCGCTCGTCCAGGGGCACCCCGACCCCAGCACCGGCACGATCGACGCGCCCATCGACCGGCATCCGACGCACGACTACAAGTGGGCGGTGGTGGCCGGCGGCCGGCCGAGCGTGACGCACTACGAGACGCTCGAGGCGATGCGGGCCGCGAGCCTGCTCGAGGTGCGGCTGGAGACCGGCCGCACCCATCAGATCCGCGTGCACATGGCGGCGCTGCGGCACCCGTGCGTCGGCGACCTGACCTACGGCGCGGACCCCGTGCTGGCCAGGAAGGCCGGCCTGACCCGGCAGTGGCTGCACGCCGTGCGGCTGGCCTTCGAGCACCCCGCCGACCACCGCCGGGTCGAGTTCACCTCGCCCTACCCCGCGGACCTGGAGACCGCCCTGGAGCGGGTCAGGGGGTGACCGTCACGGTCACGACCCTCGGCACCAGCTGCACGAACCCGTGGTTGTCCACCGCCACGACCGAGATCGTGTAGACCCCGGGCGGGATCGTCGGCGAGGTGTAGGCGTAGTTCGACCCGGGCGAGCCGGGGCTGGTCAGCACGGCGGACACGAAGTTCGTCCCCGGCGCGAACACGCCGGTGCTGGTCATCGTGTTCCCGACGCTGTTGGTGATGGTGATCCGCACGGCGGCCATGGCGATGTCGTCGATGGCCCGTCCGCTCACCACCACGTGCGAGCCGGTGACCGTAGAACCGTCGACCGGCGACCCGAGGTTCGGGTCCAGAGTCGGCGGCTGGTCGCCCGGGTACACCAGGTACTGCGCGGTGGCGCCGATGCTCGAGACGTCCATCTGGCCGGAGGTGTCCACGGCGTACGCGGTCACGTTGTAGTTGCCCTGGCTGGGCAGGTCCTTGGACAGCGCGAACGTGGTGCTGGTGCCGCCGGGGGTCCCCAGCGTGGCCGGCAGCAGCGCGTACCCGGAGCCCAGCGTGCCGTCCGCCTGCAGGTACTTGCGGCTGTCCGACTCGAAGACGGCCACCCTGACCGCGGACACTCCGTGGTCGTCGGTCGCCGTCCCGGACAGGTCCAGGTGCAGCACCTGCAGGGTGTTGTTGGTGCCGGTGAACGACAGAGCCGTGTCGGGGAACGCGTCGCCGGGCACCTGCGCCGTGACGGTGACCGCGCCGCGGCTGGCCGTCGCCGTGGTCTGCCCCAGGGTGTCCGACGCGCGCACCCGGAAGTCGTACAGCCCCGGGGTCAGTGCAGGTGAGGTCCACGTCCACGCGTACGAGGTCGCGTTCAGGTTCAGCGGCGAGACGCGGAAGTACCCGGCGACGTTGTTCACGCCCCAGCTCCCGTCGGTGGCCAGCGACTCGTGCGTGGTGTTGTTGCGCAGGAACACCTGGACGGAGGTCAGTCCCGCCGCGTCGGTCGAGGTCCCGCTGAAGGTGACGTGGGTGCCCGGCGTGGTGACGTAGGCCACCGGGTTCCCCGGCGGCACCATCGCGACCGGGCTCGTGATGGTCACGACGGGTGCGATGCCGCTCGAGGTGACCGTCCAGTCGCGGACGGTGCCGCGCAGGTCGCCCTGCCCGGCGTCGTCGACCGACGAGGCGCCCATCCGCCACTTGCCCTGGTGCGGCAGGACCACCTCGTACGACCACGTCGCGTTGGCCACGTCCAGCACGTCGGGCTGGCCGCTGAACGAGTTGAACGTCGGCGAGACCGTGCCGTCGGACTGCAGGTAGTTGTTGCTGTCGTCGCGGAACCAGTACTGCATCCCGATGATGCCGTGGTCGTCCTTGGCCGTGCCGGTGATGACGAAGTCCAGCGTGGTCACCGTGCCCGCGGGCGGCGAGACGATCGCGGTCGTCGGGGTCAGGTCGCCGAAGTTGAACGCCTCCATCTTGCGCACGGCCTTGTTCGGGTCGCTGGTGCCGTCCTGGCCGAAGGCCTTGGCGAGGTACTGGTACGGGTCACCGGGCAGACCGGTCGGGAGGGTGACCGTCCAGGTGGTCGCGGTCGCCCCGGGGTCGGCCAGCGTGGCGACGATCGGCTTGTCCGTCCCGAACGTGGCCAGGTCCGGCTGCAGGTACTTCCGGGTGGTCCGGTCCTGGATCTCGACCTGGACCTTCTTGACCCCGGACGGCGCCACGGCCGTGCCCGAGATCGTGAACGGCTGCCCGGCCGGCTCGATCCGGCCCTCGATCGGGCTGTCGACCGTCGTGTCGTCCGGGGTGGCCGCCGGCAGCTGGCTGAGGTCGAAGAACGCGACCCGGCCGACCTTCTGGCCGCCCTTGAGCAGGCCGTCGCCGCCGACGAACAGCCCGGCCGGCGTGGCCAGCATCGCCTTGTCGCCGGTGAAGGAGTTGGACTCGGGGTCCCACCCGCCGAGCGACTTGCCGGTCCTGGGGTCCACGGCCCCGAGGTGGAAGACCTTGACCACCTCGTCCCCGAGGCCGTAGCCGGACAGGCCCTGCCCGGTGCCGTAGCCGACGTTCTGCAGGCCCGGGTACGGGTCGGGCGCGGTCGGCGACGGCTGCCAGCTGAAGTGGCCGCCGAGGTAGACCGCCTTCTCGGTGATCGCGACCGAGTAGACGCTGTCGAAGTGGCGGGACACCCACAGCGGCTGGACGCCTTCGCCGCCGTTGACCGGGAACGCCATCGCGGTGTCGCTGGTCGGCGGGAAGTCGCCGCCGGAGCCGGCGGTCACGACGAAGTACGAGTCGTCCGGAGACACGTCGCCGGAGTAGATCCGCTGGATCCCGCCGGTGCGGACGAGGTTGTCGTCCCAGACCGTGCTGTGCCACGGCAGCACCGACTTGGTGGCGGTGCCGACGATGGCCACGCCGGTGCGGCTCAGCCCGCCCACCGTGCGGCCGGTGTGGATGACCAGGAGCTTGGTGCCGTCGTGGGTCAGCCGCAGCTGCTGGACGGTGAGCAGGCCGCCCACGCCGAGCCCGCCGGCCAGCGGCAGGTTGAACGCGGGGTCGACCGCGCCGGTAGTCGGGTTCAGCGCGACCAGCCCGCCCTCGCTCGACCCGTTGACCGTCTTGAACTGGCCACCCACGTACAACCAGCTGGTGCTCACCGCGATCGCGGTGGCCTGGGCGTTGGCGGTCGCGGTGAAGCCGGCCACCGGGGTGCCGGTGGCCGGGTCGAGCCGGGCGATCTTGTGCTCGGTGACGCCGTCGATCGTGTTGAACTTCCCGACGACGTACAGCGACTTCCCGTCGGGCGAGGCCTCGACCGCGTTCACCGCACCGTCGAACGTCGGCCGGAAGCTCATGTCGATCTTGCCGGTGGTGTAGTCGTACGCGGCCAGGGACGGCTGGGAGACCAGGGGGCCGCCGACGTTCTGGATCGTGGTGAAGGTCCCGGCCACGAAGATCCGGGTGCCGATGACGTCCATGTCCCAGATCTGGCCGTTGGGGATGACCGGCTGGTCGGTGCGGGGCAGCTGGGGCACCAGGGTGGCGTGGTGCGGCACCGTCTCGGCCGCCGACGCCGTGACGGTGGGCACGGTGGCCGACACCAGCGCCGACCCGAGCAGCGCGGCGACCGCCGCCGCTGCCGTCGGGAGCAAGGTGCGCCGGCTCGGCCGACGGTGCAGACCGCTCATCGCTGTCCCCTGGATCCGAGAGTAGGGCGGGGCTGAGGGCGCCGCCCGGCGCCGCGACAGCCGTTTCCAGGACCCGCCCCCGGATCCGAGCCGAACACTAGGCGTGACCGGTCGTGGCCCGCAGTATCTGTCGGCCCGACCGGTACGGTCGTCGGCACAGATCGTCCGAACGGACGATGCCCGCTCGCGAAGGCTTTTCGATCTTGGTCCGGGCCGGCCGCGGCGTGTCCCGGCCGGACTCGCGGCGCGTCGCTTCGGGGCCTGCCGCCGGCGGGATACGTTCGACCCCTACCGCAGCGATCGAGGGAGGCCGGCACCGTCCATGGGCTCGTCGGACGACTCGTTCGTGCACCTGCACGTCCACACCGAGTACTCGATGCTCGACGGTGCGGCCCGGCTCTCCGACCTGTTCGCCGAGGCGGCCCGGCAGGGCATGCCGGCGATGGCGATGACCGACCACGGCAACGTGTTCGGGGCGTACGACTTCTGGAAGCAGGCGCGCGCGACCGGGGTCAAGCCGATCATCGGCATGGAGGGCTACTACGTCCCGGTCGGCACCCGGTTCGACCGGCAGCCGTTCGAGCTGGGTGGGCCGGGCGCGGACACCGGCGGCGAGGACAACGCCGGGCTGGCCAGGGGCAAGCAGGCGTACACGCACATGACCCTGCTCGCCGAGAGCACCGAGGGCATGCACAACCTGTTCCGGCTCTCCAGCCTGGCCAGCCTCGAGGGCCAGTACCGCAAGCCGCGGTTCGACCGCGAGCTGCTGCAGACGTACGGGCAGGGGCTGATCGCGACCACCGGCTGCCCGTCCGGCGAGGTCAACCGGTGGCTGCAGGCCGGGCGCTACGACAAGGCGCTGGCGGCTGCGGCCGACTACCGCGACATCCTCGGCGCGGGCAACTTCTACGTCGAGCTGATGGACCACGGCCTGGACATCGAGCGCCGGACGCGGCCCGACCTGGTCCGGCTGGCCCGCGAGCTCGGCCTGCCGCTGGTGGCGACCAACGACCTGCACTACACGTTCCCCACCGACGCCGAGGCGCACGAGGTCCTGCTGTGCGTCCAGACCGGCAAGACCCTGGCCGACCCGGGGCGGTTCCGGTTCGACGCCCGCGACTTCTACCTCAAGAGCGCGGCCGAGATGCGGGCCCTGTGGTCCGAGCTGCCGGAGGCCTGCGACAGCACGCTGGCGATCGCCGAGCGGTGCGAGGTGAGCTTCGCCGAGGGCCGCGACCTGATGCCGCGGTTCCGGTGTCCCGGCGGGGGAGACCGAGGAGTCCTGGCTGGTCAAGGAGGTCGAGCGCGGGCTGGCGCTGCGGTTCCCGGGCGGGGTCCCCGACCAGCACCGCACCCAGGCGCAGTACGAGGTCGGCGTCATCGGCCAGATGGGCTTCCCCGGCTACTTCCTGGTCGTCGCCGACCTGTGCAGGTACGCCAAGGAGAACCGGATCCGGGTCGGGCCCGGCCGCGGGTCGGCCGCCGGCGCGGTGATCGCGTACGCCCTGGGGATCACCGAGCTCGACCCGATCAAGCACGGGCTGGTGTTCGAGCGGTTCCTCAACCCCGAGCGCATCTCGATGCCGGACATCGACCTGGACTTCGACGAGCGCCGGCGCTCGGACATGATCCGGTACGCGACCGAGAAGTACGGCGAGGAGCGGGTCGCGCAGATCATCACGTACGGCACGATCAAGGCGAAGGCCGCGGTCAAGGACGCCGCCCGCGTGCTCGGCTACCCCTACGCCATGGGCGACCGGATCACCAAGGCGATGCCGCCGCCGGTGATGGGCAAGGACATCTCCGCTCGGCGGCATCTTCGACAACGCCAACAGCCGGCACGCCGAGGCGGGCGAGTTCCGAGCGCTCTACGACGCCGACCCGGACGTCAAGCGCGTCGTGGACACCGCCCGCGGACTCGAGGGGCTCAAGCGGCAGTGGGGGGTGCACGCCGCCGGAGTCATCCTCTGCTCGGAGCCGCTGCTCGACGTCATCCCCATCCAGCGCCGCGAGCAGGACGGCGCGATCATCACCCAGCTGGACATGGGCGCCTGCGAGGCGCTGGGCCTGCTGAAGATGGACTTCCTCGGTCTGCGCAACCTGTCCGTCCTCGACGACTGCCTCGAGCAGGTCACCACCAACCGCGGCGAGACGGTGGTGCTCGAGGAGCTCGGGCTGGACGACCCGAAGGCGTACGAGCTGCTCTCCCGCGGTGACACCCTCGGCGTGTTCCAGCTCGACGGCGGGCCGATGCGCGCGCTGCTGCGCTCGATGCAGCCGGACAGCTTCGAGGACATCTCCGCCGTGCTGGCGCTGTACCGCCCCGGACCCATGGGTGCCAACGCGCACTTCGACTACGCCGACCGCAAGAACGGGCGCAAGCCGGTGGAGCCGATCCACCCCGAGCTGGCCGAGCCGCTGGCCGAGATCCTGGACGACACGTACGGGCTGATCGTCTACCAGGAACAGGTCATGGCGATCGCCCAGAGGCTGGCCGGCTACAGCCTCGGCAAAGCCGACCTGCTCCGGCGCGCGATGGGCAAGAAGAAGAAGGAGATCCTCGACAAGGAGTACATCCCGTTCTCGGAGGGGATGCGCGCCAACGGCTACTCCGACCGCGCGATCAAGACGCTGTGGGACATCCTCGTCCCGTTCTCCGACTACGCCTTCAACAAGGCGCACACGGCCGGGTACGGGCTGGTGTCGTACTGGACCGCGTACCTCAAGGCGAACTTCCCCGCCGAGTACATGGCGGCGCTGCTGACGTCGGTGCGCGACGACAAGGACAAGTCCGCGCTGTACCTGGGGGAGTGCCGGCGGATGGGGATCAAGGTGCTGCCGCCGGACGTCAACGAGTCCGACGCGAACTACACGGCGGTGGGCAGCGACATCCGGTTCGGGCTGTCGGCCATCCGCAACGTCGGTGAGAACGTCGTCGAGTCCGTCGTCCAGACCCGCCGGGCCAAGGGCCGCTTCGAGAGCTTCAGCGACTACCTGGCGCAAGGTCAGCGCGGTCGCCTGCAACAAGCGCACGGTCGAGTCGCTGATCAAGGCCGGCGCGTTCGACTCCCTGGGCCACACCCGGCGCGGACTGGTCACCGTGTTCGAGCAGGCGATCGACGACGTCATCGACATCAAGCGCAACGAGGCGATCGGGCAGGACTCGCTGTTCGGTGGCGACGCGCAGGACGCCGACGGCGCGTTCGAGATCAAGGTCCCGGTCGGGGAGTGGGACAAGACGACGCTGCTGGCGGCCGAGCGCGAGATGCTCGGACTGTACGTCTCCGACCACCCGCTGTTCGGGCTCGAGCACCTGCTCGCGTCGGTGGCCGACTGCTCGATCGCCCGGCTCACGGCGGACGACGAGCGCGGCGACGGTCAGGTCGTGACCGTTGCCGGGCTGATCGCCGGGCTCCAGCGCAAGGTGACCAAGCAGGGCAGCCCGTGGGCGATCGCCACCCTCGAGGACCTGGACGGCGTCATCGACGTGATGATCTTCCCGCAGACGTACCAGCTGGTGTCGACCCAGCTCGTCGAGGACGCCGTCGTCGTGGTCCGTGGCCGGCTCGACAAGCGCGAGGACCAGCCCAAGCTGGTCGCGATGGAGGTCACGCTCCCGGACCTGTCCGACGGACCGCGCGGACCTGTCGTGATCACGCTGCCGGTGGCCCGGTGCGTACCGCCGGTGGTGGACCGGCTCAAGGAGGTCCTCGCGACCCACCCGGGCCTGACCGAGGTGCACCTGCAGCTGCAGCAGACCGCCGGGCGCACGACCGTCCTGCGGCTCGACGACCGGCTCCGAGTCACCCCGGGGCCTTCCCTGTACGGCGACCTGAAGGCGCTGCTCGGACCAGGCAGCGTCGGGTGAACGGAAGCGGCCGGGCCGGCGCCGTGGTGGTGGGTGCCCGGGTCGCGTCGGTGCTGGTGCTGGTCGGTGCGCTGGTCGGCCTGGTCTGGTGGTGGGTCGCCCCGGTCGCGCAGGTCCGGATCGAGTCCACCGGCGGGTACTTCGTCGACCCCGACCCGGAGACGTTCGTCGCCTCCGACGTCTGGTTCGCCGGGCTGTCCGTGGTCGCGGGGGCCACGGCCGGCGCCCTGCTGTGGCGCTACTCCCGCAGAGCCATGACCGCCGGCGTCGTCGGGCTCGCCACCGGCGGGCTGGCCGGTGCGCTGGTGGGCCGCTGGGTCGGTCAGTACCTGGGGCGGGTCGACGGCGCCGCGGTGTCCAGGCTGCCGGTCGGGTCGGTGGTCAGCGTCCCGCTGAAGCTGCAGGCGGGTGCCGCCCTGCTCGCGCTGCCGGTCGCCGCGCTGGCCGGATGGCTCCTGCACGACCTGGTCGTGGACTTCCGCACCGCCCGGCGCGAACGGTACGAGGGTGTCGGCCCCGCACCCGACCCGGGCACGCCAGACGTCGGCCCGGCGGACGTGAGCCCGGCGGCGGTCAGCCCGGTCGACCCACCGGAGCCAGCACCGCCGCCGTCAGCCTGACCAGGTCGGCTGGGTCCAGCTCGACGTCCAGCCCGCGCCGGCCGGCCGAGACGTACACGGTCGGGTGGCCGGTGGCGGTCGTGTCGACGACCGTGGGCAGCGGGCGTCGCTGACCGAGCGGCGAGATGCCGCCGAGCACGTACCCGCTGGACCGCTCGGCTGCCCTCGGGTCCGCCAGGTCGGCCCGCTTGCCGCCGACCGCAGCGGCCAGCGCCTTCAGGTCCAGCTGGCCGCTGACCGGCACGACCGCGACGGTCAGCCTTCCGTCGACGTCGGCGACCAGCGTCTTGAAGACGCGGCCCGGCTCGACCCCGAGGGCGTGCGCGGCCTCGAGCCCGTACGAGGCGGCCGCCGGGTCGTGCTCGTAGGCGTGCACGGTGAAGGCGACGCCTGCGCGGGCCAGCGCCACCGTCGCCGGCGTCCCACCCCCGGGCCTGCTCCCCATCTCCGAAACCTACGGTGGCGTACGCGAGTCTTGCTGCGCTACTGAACCGTAGGTTCGGCGCGCGGTCAGTTGGGGGGAGCCGGCTGGCGGGTGAACTCGACCCCGGGCAGGCTCGGCAGCTGCTTGAGAAGGCCCGCCTCGCGGCGCAGCAGGTCCAGCTCCAGGCCGAGCCGCGCCGCGCTGTCCGGGGCGGCCAGCAGCGCCTGGTGGTCGGCCAGGTCCATGACCGCGGAGACCGCGACCCGGTAGGACAGCCGGGTCGGGTCCAGGGGCAGGGCGTCGCCGCCGCCGCGCATGCCGAGCCCGTACAAGGTGTCCCGGTACGCGGTGAACCGGCGCGCGACGGCCACCGCCAGTACCGGGGCGGCGTCCCCCTCCGGCTCGGCCAGCCACTCGACCTGGCCGGTCAGGTACGGCTCGGTGGTGTCCACATTCAGCAGCCGGAAACGACGCGTCCCCACCGTCGCGAGGTCGAACCGGCCGTCCTCGTACGCCTCGACCCCGCGCAGCTCGGCTAGGCAGCCCACCTCGTGCAGTGCGCTGACGCCGTCCACCCCGGACTCGCGGCCCATCCGGATCGCCACGACCCCGAACGCGCGCTCGGTGCCGTCCGGGTGCTCGAGCAGCCGCCGGACGAGCACCCGGTACCGCTCCTCGAAGATGTGCAGGGGCAGCGAGCCGCCCGGGTAGAGCACCGTGGACAACGGGAACAGCGGGATCCGGTCGGCCACGGTCCGAGCCTACGGGCGGGCGCGCGATCCGGCCGTTCGAGCCCGGCCACGCCTTCCCTAGACTGGATCGGTGATCCGCCGCATCGACCTGCGCGGGCTGGACCCGGACCTGCGCACCGTCGTCCCGCGTGCCCCGATGGACGTCGAGGCGGCGCTCACGACGGTGCGGCCGCTGTGCGACGCGGTCCGCGACCGCGGCGAGGCCGCCGTCCTCGAGCTGTCCGAACGGTTCGACGGAGTTCGCCCGCCGTCCCTGCGGGTGCCGGCGGACGTCCTCGCCGGCGCGCTCGTAGGGCTCGACCCGGCGGTCCGCGCGGCGCTCGAGGAGTCCATCCGCCGGGCCAGGCTCGTACACGAGGCGCAGCGGCGCACCGACGTCACGACGACCGTCGTGCCGGGCGGCACCGTCACCGAGCGCTGGGTGCCGGTCGACCGCGTGGGCCTGTACGTGCCCGGCGGGCTGGCTGTCTACCCGAGCAGCGTGGTGATGAACGTCGTCCCGGCGCAGGTGGCCGGGGTCCGCTCGCTGGCGGTGTCGAGCCCGCCGCAGCGTGACAACGGCGGTCGCCCGCACCCGACCATCCTCGCTGCATGCGCCCTGCTCGGCGTCGACGAGGTGTACGCCGCCGGCGGCGCGCAGGCGATCGCGATGTTCGCGTACGGCGCCGGGGAGTGCGCGCCCGTCGACCTCGTGACCGGGCCGGGCAACGTGTACGTGGCCGCGGCCAAGCGCCTGCTCAAGGGCCGGGTCGGCATCGACGCCGAGGCGGGGCCGACCGAGATCGCCGTGCTCGCCGACGACACCGCCGACCCCGTGCACGTGGCCGCCGACCTGATCAGCCAGGCCGAGCACGACACGCTCGCCGCCGCGGTGCTCGTCACCACGAGCCTGGAGCTGGCCGACGCCGTCGAGGCCGAGCTCGAGACCCAGGTCGCCGCGACGAAGCACGTCGAGCGCATCACGGCGGCGCTGGCCGGCCAGCAGTCCGCGATCGTGCTCGTCGACGACCTCGACCAGGGTCTGCGCGTCGTCGACGCGTACGCCGCCGAGCACCTGGAGGTGCACACCCGGGACGCGGCCGCGGTGGCGGCCCGGGTGCGCAACGCGGGCGCGATCTTCGTCGGCACCTGGGCGCCGGTCTCGCTCGGCGACTACTGCGCCGGGTCCAACCACGTGCTCCCGACCGGCGGCTGCGCCTGCCACAGCGGCGGTCTGTCGGTGCAGACGTTCCTGCGCGGGATCCACGTCGTCGACTACTCCGAGGCGGCGCTGCGCGACGTGGCCGCCCAGGTGGTGACGCTGGCCGCGGCCGAGGACCTCCCCGCGCACGGCGCAGCCGTCACGGCGCGGCTGCGCGGCCGGGGCGGCGCATGAGCGAGGACCCGGACGGCATCGACCTGCCCGTGCGCGACGATCTGCGCGGGCTGCACCCGTACGGCGCCCCGCAGCTCGACGTGCCCGTGCGGCTGAACACGAACGAGAACCCGCACCCGCCGTCCCCGCAGCTGGCCGCCGAGATCGGTTCCGCGGTGACGTCCGCGGCACTCGGCCTCAACCGCTACCCGGACCGGGAGGCGGTCGCCCTGCGCACCGCGCTCGCCGGCTACCTCGGGCGGTGGCCCCCGCGCAGGTGTGGGCGGCGAACGGCAGCAACGAGGTCCTGCAGCAGCTGCTGCAGGCGTTCGGCGGCCCGGGGCGGACCGCCCTCGGGTTCGAGCCCTCGTACTCGATGCACCGGATCATCGCCGGCGGCACCGGGACCCGCTGGGTCGCCGCGAGCCGGGAGCCGGACGGCTTCGCCCTCCCGGCGCAGGCCGCGGTCGGGGCGGTCCGGGCGAACGCTCCGGACGTGACCTTCCTGTGCTCGCCGAACAACCCGACCGGGACCGCGCTGGACCTCGCCGTGGTCGAGTCCGTCTACGACGCGACCGACGGCATGGTCGTGGTCGACGAGGCGTACGCGGAGTTCTCCTCCCGCCCGTCGGCGCTGTCGCTGCTGCCCGGTCGGCCGCGCCTGGTCGTGACCCGGACGATGTCCAAGGCCTTCGCGCTGGCCGGGGCGCGGGTCGGCTACCTGGCCGCCGACCCGGCCGTCGTGGACGTGCTGCGGCTGGTCCGGCTGCCGTACCACCTGTCCGCGCTCACCCAGGCGGCCGCGCTGGCGGCGGTCGGGCGCGCGGACGAGCTGCTCGCGACCGTCGAGCAGGTGAAGGCCGAACGCGACCGCATCGTGGACTCGTTGCGCGCGCGCGGGCTGGACGTGGTCGACTCGGACGCCAACTTCGTCCTGTTCGGGCGGTTCGACGACCAGGTCGCCGTGTGGTCCGGTCTGCTCGAGCAGGGCGTCCTGGTCCGCGACGTCGGGCTGCCCGGCTGGTTGCGGGTCACCGCAGGTACGAGCCAGGAGGTCACCGCCTTCCTGGCCGCGCTGGACCAGATCCTGACCCCGACCGCCCTGACCGTGGAGAGTTCCCGATGAGCCGCTTCGCCCGCGTGCGTCGCACGACCAAGGAGTCGGCGGTCACGGTCGAGCTCGAGGTCGACGGCACCGGCTCGGCCGACGTGGCGACCGGTGTGCCGTTCTTCGACCACATGCTCGGCCAGCTCGGCAAGCACGGCGGCCTCGACCTGGTGGTCCGGACCGAGGGCGACCTCGAGGTCGACGCGCACCACACGGTCGAGGACACCAGCCTCGCCGTCGGGCAGGCGCTGCGGGAGGCGCTCGGCGACAAGGCCGGCATCCGGCGCTTCGGCGACGCGCTCGTCCCGCTCGACGAGTCGCTGGTGCAGGCCGCGGTCGACCTGTCCGGCCGTCCGTACCTCGTGCACGACGAGCCGGAGCTCGTCGAGCTGATCGGCTCGTACGACACCACGCTCACCCGCCACATCTGGGAGTCGCTGACGGCGTCGGCGCAGATCTGCCTGCACGTCCGGGTGCTGTCCGGGCGCAACGCGCACCATGTCGTCGAGGCGCAGTTCAAGGCGGTCGCCCGCGCGCTGCGCGACGCCGCCGCTCTCGACCCGCGCGTGGTCGGAGTCCCGTCCACCAAGGGCTCACTGTGAGCGAGGGCGACGAGTGAGCCGACCGGACGTCGTCGTGCTCGACTACGGGTCGGGGAACATCCGGTCCGCCCAACGGGCACTCGAGCGGGTGGGCGCCGACGTCACCGTCACCGCCGACCCCGACCTCGCGTTCGAGGCGGACGGGCTGGTGGTCCCGGGGGTCGGTGCGTTCGCCGCCTGCATGGCCGGCCTGCAGGCGGTCGACGGTCCGAAGACCGTGCGGCGGCGCACGACCCAGGCGCGACCGGTGCTGGGGATCTGCGTCGGCATGCAGATCCTGTTCGAGACCGGCGACGAGCACGGCGTCCGCACGACCGGGTGCGGCGAGTGGCCAGGCCACGTGCGCCGGCTCAACGCCCCCGTCCTGCCGCACATCGGCTGGAACACCGTCGAGGCCGCAGCCGGGAGCGCGCTGCTGCGCGGGGTCGAGGACGAGCGGTTCTACTTCGTGCACTCGTACGCGCTCACGCAGTGGCCGGGCCCCGACGGTCCCGCCCACACGCAGGCCAGCTGGACCGAGCACGGCGAGCGGTTCGTGTCGGTGCTGGAGGACCCGTTCGTCGGCGCGACGCAGTTCCACCCGGAGAAGTCCGGCGACGCCGGTGCCACCGTCCTCGAGAACTGGCTGGCGGGGCTGTGAGGGCGCGCCGGATGTCCGTCCCGCAGCCGGCCCGCGTGCGCGGCGCCTGGCCGCTGTGGGTCCGCATCACCGTGCTCGGGCTCGCCGCGGCCGCTGTCGGCTGGGCCCTCGTCTCGTCGGAGGTTCCGTTGCTGTGGCCCAAGGTTCTCGTCGTAGCCGGAGGGCTCGCGCTCATGGCCGCGTGGTGGCAGGGCCACCGCCGGCACGAGCTCGCCGTCGAGACGGACCGGCGGGCCCGCGAGATGCGCAGGCGGTTGTCGTGACCGCCGCGGCCGGCGGGCTCGTCCTGGAGCTGCTGCCCGCGGTCGACGTCGCCGGCGGCCAGGCGGTCCGGCTGGTGCAGGGCGAGGCCGGTTCCGAGACCTCGTACGGTGACCCGCTGGCCGCCGCGCTCGCGTGGCAGCACGCGGGCGCGCAGTGGATCCACCTCGTCGACCTCGACGCGGCGTTCGGACGTGGCTCCAACGCCGAGCTGCTCGCCGAGGTGGTCGCGGCGCTCGACGTCCGCGTGGAGATGTCTGGCGGGATACGGGACGACGAGTCGCTGCGGCGCGCCCTCGCGACCGGCTGCCGCCGGGTCAACGTCGGGACCGCGGCCCTCGAGGACCCCGCCTGGTGCGCGCGCGCGATCGCCGAGCACGGCGACCGGGTGGCGGTCGGCCTCGACGTCCGCGGCACCACGCTGGCCGCGCGTGGCTGGACGCAGGACGGCGGCGACCTGTGGGAGGTGCTGCACCGGCTCGAGCGGGACGGCTGCTCCCGCTACGTCGTCACCGACGTCACCAGGGACGGAACCCTTCGCGGGCCGAACCTCGACCTGCTGCGTGCGGTCTGCGCGCGCACCGACCGGCCGGTGGTCGCCTCGGGCGGGGTCTCCTCGCTCGACGACCTGCGGGCGATCGCCGCGCTCGTCCCGCTCGGGGTCGAGGGCGCCATCGTCGGCAAGGCCCTGTACGCGGGGTCGTTCACCCTGCCGGACGCGCTGGACGCGGTGGCGGGGGTGGCCGGCGCGACCGGCGCCACCGGCGTGACCGAGGTGGGGCCGTGACCGAGCCGACGCCGGCGCTCCGGCTGGGCAGCGGTGGCCCGTACGAGGAGGTCGTCGGCTACTCGCGGGTTGTCGCCGTCGGCGACCACGCCTGGACGGCCGGCTGCACCGCGCTGGTCGACGGGGTTCTCGTCGGAGAGGGGGACGCGTTCGCGCAGGCGGTCGCGGCGATGGAGCTCGCGGTCGCGTCGCTGGAGCGCGCCGGCTTCGCCCGCGCCGATGTCGTGCACTGCCGGATGCACGTGGTCGACATCGCCCGCAACTCCGACGCCGTCGCCCGCGCGCACGCGCAGGTGCTCGGGGCGGTGCGCCCGGCGGCGACGATGCTCGGCCTGGTCGCCCTCATCGACCCGCGCATGCTCGTCGAGGTCGAGCTGGTGGCGGCGCGCCCCGGCACGCGGGACCGGCCGTGACCGTGGCGGTGCGGGTGATCCCGTGCCTGGACGTCGACGGCGGCCGCGTGGTCAAGGGGGTCAACTTCGCCGACCTGCGCGACGCCGGCGACCCGGTGGAGATGGCCGGCACGTACGACGCCGAGGGTGCGGACGAGCTGGTGTTCCTCGACATCACTGCCAGCAGCGGCGACCGGGCCACGATGTACGACGTGGTCAGCCGGACCGCCGAGCAGGTGTTCATCCCGCTGACGGTCGGCGGCGGCGTCCGCACGGTGGCGGACGTGGACCGGCTGCTGCGGGCCGGTGCCGACAAGGTCGGGGTCAGCTCGGCCGCGGTCGCCCGGCCCGAGCTGGTCGCCGAGATCGCGGACCGCTTCGGCGCGCAGGTGCTCGTGCTCAGCGTCGACGCGCGGCGCACGCTCGCCGGCGAACTGACGACCGCGTCCGGGTTCGAGGTCACCACGCACGGAGGCCGCCGCGGCACCGGGATGGACGCGGTGGACTGGGCGGCGCGGATGGCCGACGGCCGGCGCCGGCGAGATCCTGCTCAACTCGATGGACGCGGACGGCACCCGCGCGGGCTACGACCTCGAGCTCATCGCGCAGGTGCGTGCGGCGGTGGCTGTTCCGGTGATCGCCTCCGGCGGCGCCGGCCGGGTCGAGGACTTCGCGCCGGCGGTCGCCGCGGGTGCCGACGCCGTCCTCGCGGCCAGCGTCTTCCACTTCGGCACGCTGCGGATCGCGGCTGTCAAGGGAGCCCTGGCGCAGGCCGGGTACCCCGTCCGCTAGACGTCGTCCACGGGCGACGGCCTGCGCCGCCCGTATGCTCGGCGCGTGCCCGACCCCGCGCGGTACGTCCTGGGACACTCCGAGGCCGAGCTGCGCCGGCTGGAGTCCCAGGCCCGTGCCATCGACCCGATCACCCGAAGGTTCCTGGTCGAGGCCGGGGTCGGTCCGGGGATGCGGGTGCTCGACGTCGGAAGCGGCGCGGGCGAAGGCGGCGGCCCGCTCGGCCGGTCACGTCGCCTTCCACGTCGGGACGATCGACGAGCTCGAGCTCGGCGAACCCTTCGATGCCGTCGCCGGCCGGTACGTGCTCCAGTTCCAGCCCGACCCGGCCGCGCTGCTCGCCGCGGTGGCGGCCCGCGCGAAGCCGGGCGCACCCGTGGTGTTCCACGAGCTGGACTGGTCCGGGGTCACGTCGGACCCGGCGGTGCTCACGTACGACCGGCTCCGCGACTGGCTGCAGGCGGCCATCGAGCGCTCCGGCGCGAGCGCGCACTCGGGCCTGGCCATGCCGGCGGTCTACGCCGCGGCCGGGCTCGGCGACCCGGTGCTCCGGCTCGAGCAGCGGATCGGCGTCGGCGCCGGGGCCCTCGAGGTGGTCGGGCGGATGGCGGACCTGGCCGGCACGCTCGCCCCCGCGCTCGCGGAGTACGGGATCGTCAGCGCGGCCGAGCTCGACGCCGGCACGCTGGTCGACCGGATCCTCGCCGAGACCACGGCGCGCCACGCCGTCCTCCGTTCGCACCTGCAGGTCGGCGCCTGGGCGTTGGCCTGACGGGTCAGGCAGGTCGGGAGTGGACGCTGACGGCGTACCCGCCGGCACCGGGGAACGCCGCGCCGTCCCAGGTCGCGAACCGGCGCTCCAGGACCATGCCGGCGGCCGCGCACCAGTCGTCGTACATCCGCAGGTCGACCGGCGCGAAGCTCAGCGGGAGGTGGGCCGGGTCCAGGCCGAACCCTGCGACCAGGCGCCCACTCGGGCGCAGCACCGCTGCCAGGTTCGCGACGACGCGGGGCTCGCTGCCCGCTGCCAGCAGCGGGACGACGTTCCCCGCAGCCACCACGAGGTCGAACCCGTCCGCCAGCTCAGGCACGCCGGGGTCGAGCTCGGCCAGGTCCGCGAGCAGCCATCGCACCTGCGCCGACGCCCGCCGGGCATGCGCCAGCATCGATGCGTCGGCGTCGACGCCCACGCAGGGATAGCCGAGCTCGGCGAGCCGGATCGAGACCCGGCCGGTGCCGCAGCCCGCATCCAGCACCGGCGAGCCCGGTGGGACCAGCGCCGCGCACATCGCCGCCTCGCCGTGCACGTCGACGCCGTTGGCCGCGAGCCGCTCGAAGCGCGCGGCGTACTCAGCACCCTCGACGCCGCCGGTGGCCTCGTGCCAGCGGTTCGACCCGGTCATGACCGCGATCCTGCCAGCACTCAGAGGTCGAGCACTCACAGGTCGAGCACTCACAGGTCGAGCGGGGTGCCCTCGAACGCGGCTACGGCAGCGGGGTCGCCCGCGACCTGGACCAGGGCGTGCCTGGTGCGGCCGTACGCGTACAGGAGCAGCTCGCTCGCCGGACCGGTCAGGGTCACCGACGGGTCGCTGCCGGCGACCTTGTGGGTGCGGCCGTCGGGCAGGGCCAGCACGACGCCGACGGCCGAGCGGCGGAAGAAGGCCCGGCCCCGGCTGCGCAGCACCCGCCACAGCACGCCTTCGCGCCGCGCGTCCGCCGGCAACGGCTCCCAGTCCGGCTGCGCCCGCCGTACGTCCTCGGCGTGGACGAAGAACTCGGTGGTGTTGATCAGGTCGTCCAGCGGCCCGAACAGCAGCGGCGGGCGGGTCCGGACGGTCTCGAGCAGCCCGGGCCACGGCTCGCGGGCCAGCGACTCCTGGACGTGCCGGGTGTGGCCGGAGAGCGGACCGAACACGATGCCCGGCGCGGCGTCCGGCCGGCGCTCGCGCAGGACGACGTGCGCCGCCAGGTCCCGGGTGGCCCAGCCGGTGCACAGGGTGGGTGCGTCCGGTCCGGCTGCTTCGAGCACGTCTGCGAACCGGGCCCGTTCGTCCTGCGCCAGGGTGGTCACGCCCCCAGGCTATGTGCCCTTCACGGCTGTGTGCCGGTCACAATGAGGGCATGCCAGCATCGGTGGAGCTCGACCCGGATGTCGCCGCGCTGCTCAAGCGCGACCAGAACGGCCTCGTGGCCGCCGTCGCCCAGCAGTGGGACACCGGGGAGGTGCTCATGGTCGGCTGGATGGACGACGAGGCGCTGCGCCGCACCCTGACGACCGGCCGGGTCACCTACTTCAGCCGCAGCCGACAGGACTACTGGCGCAAGGGGGACACCTCGGGGAACGTCCAGCTCGTCCGCGAGGTGCGGCTGGACTGCGACGGCGACGCCCTGCTGGTGAAGGTCGACCAGGCCGGCGCCGCCTGCCACACCGGGGACCGCAGCTGCTTCGCCGCTCGCCCGCTCGCGGCCGTCATCGACCCTGCAGACGTCTCAGGGTGAGCAGCCGGCTGACCGGCCGCTCACCCTGAGACGTCGCGCTCCGGTCAGGCAGCGACCGGCTGGTTCTGGAACTTGCGGTAGGCGAAGGTCAGCGCCAGCAGCGCGACCGGCAACGTCACGATCAGACCCACGAAGCACAGGATGATACCGATGATGTACGCGACGATCACGCCGATGATCAGGACGATCATCGAGCCGATGTTGCTGCTGATGAGCCGGAAGCTGGCCATGATCGAGTCCCACGGCGCCATGTCCTGGTCCATGATGAAGAACAGGTAGAACTGCGAGAAGAACAGCACCAGCAGCCCGGGGATGATGCACAGGAACAGGCCGACCCCGTAGGCGACCGCGACGATGATGGCCGCGACGATGACGTTGCCGATCTTCTGGAACCGGAAGAAGTCGCCGATCTCCACCTTGCGACCGTTCGCGATCTCCAGGGCGCCGTGGATGATGTTCGACTGCACCACGGCGAGGATGGCCAGTCCGATGAATCCGGACAGGGCCGAGAAGAACAGCGAGGCGAGGAGACCGCCGCCGCTCCCACCGGTCGTGGTGATGACGCCGGTCGTCTGGTTGATCGTGACCGACGGCGTGCTGGTACGGATCAGCGCACCGCCGATGACCACGTACACGATGATCTCGATGATCGCCAGCACGACCACGTAGATCAGGACGGAGACCAGGATCGCGGCCGCGTTCTGCGTGAACCTCGTCCAGCCCCAGTTGAACGCGTCTCCGACCGAGAATGGCCGGTCGGCCGCGCCCAGGTTCTGCGGGCCGTAGCCGGGCGGGGGCGGCGGGGCCGGCGGCACCGCGCCGTAGCCCGGTGGTGGCGGCGGCGGGGGCGGCGGCGGTCCCGGGGGCGGTGGGGGAGGTGGCGGCGGTGGGGCCTGGCCGTAGTCCGGTGGCGGCGGAGGTGGCGGGGTCGGTGGCTGCGGCTCGGAGTTCTCCGGAGGCAGGGTCGGGTCGGACATCGCGTACCCCTTCAGCGGACGGCATGCCGCGGGACGATCACGGTCGGCGCCGAACCTAGCGATCCACGGGGTGGG
Source organism: uncultured Actinomycetota bacterium (assembly GCA_963711005.1). Classification (GTDB taxonomy): domain Bacteria; phylum Actinomycetota; class Actinomycetes; order Prado026; family Prado026; genus CAVQCJ01. The sequence goes on from CAVQCJ010000006.1 coordinate 250,250, forward strand.
GACGGAAGGGTTTGGCCCCGCGACGCGCCGGGCTCCCTGCGGTATTTGCCAGACTGTCCGCCATGCCCGCCCGCGCCGCCGCCGCCGCACCCGACCTGGAGGCTTTCCGGCTGCTCGCCCTGGACCGCCGGGTGATCCCGGTGACCCGTCGGCTGCTCGCCGACGGCGACACCCCGGTCGGGCTGTACCACCGGCTCGCCCAGGAGCGCCCGGGCACCTTCCTGCTGGAGTCCGCCGAGCACGGACGGGTCTGGTCGCGGTACTCCTTCGTGGGGGTGCGCTCGGCGGCGACCTTGACCGAGGCCGACGGCTCGGCGGTCTGGACCGGCACCCCCCCGGTCGGCGTGCCTCTGGACGGCGACCCGCTGGCCGCGTTGCGCGACACGCTCGCGCTGCTGCACACGCCGCGGCTGCCCGACCTGCCCCCGCTCACCGGTGGCATGGTCGGGTTCCTCGGCTACGACACGGTCCGCCGGCTCGAGCGGCTGCCCGACAAGACCGAGGACGACCTGCACCTTCCCGAGCTGGCCATGCTCTTCGCCACCGACCTGGCCGTGCTCGACCACGAGGACGGCTCGGTGCTGCTGATCGCCAACGCCGTCAACTACGACGCCACCGACGAACGGGTGGACGAGGCGTGGGCCGACGCGGTCCGGCGACTGGACGCGATGGAGCGCGACCTCGCCCAGCCCTCGGCCCCGCTGGCCGTCACCTGCGACTGGGCCGCACCGGTCGACCTGGGCAGCGGCGGCTGGGCCGGGTTCCGGGACGCGGTCAGCGCGGCGGTCGAGGAGATCCACGCGGGCGAAGCGTTCCAGGTCGTCGTGTCCCAGCGGTTCGACGTGCCGACGGCGGCGTCCGCGCTGGACATCTACCGGGTGCTGCGCGTGACGAACCCGAGCCCGTACATGTACCTGCTGCGGTTCGACGGCTACGACGTGGTCGGGTCGAGCCCGGAGGCGCTGGTGAAGGTCACCGGGGAGCGGGCGCTGCTGCACCCGATCGCCGGGACCCGCTGGCGCGGCGCCACCCCCGAGGAGGACGTCGCGCTGGGCGCCGAGCTGCTCGCAGACGAGAAGGAGCGCGCCGAGCACCTGATGCTGGTCGACCTGGGCCGCAACGACCTGGGCCGGGTCTGCCAGCCCGGCAGTGTCGAGGTCGTCGACTTCATGGACGTCGAGCGGTACAGCCACGTCATGCACATCGTGTCGACGGTCGTCGGGCAGGTCGCGGCCGGCCGCACCGCGTTCGACGTGCTCACCGCGACGTTCCCGGCCGGGACGCTGTCCGGCGCCCCCAAGCCGCGGGCGATGGAGATCATCGAGGAGCTGGAGCCGACCAGGCGCGGGCTGTACGCAGGGTGCGTGGGGTACCTGGACTTCGCCGGCGACCTGGACGCCGCCATCGCCATCCGCACCGCGCTGCTGCGCGACCAGGTGGCGTACGTGCAGGCCGGCGCCGGCATCGTGGCCGACTCCGACCCGGTGGCCGAGGACGCCGAGTGCCGCAACAAGGCCGCGGCGATCCTGCGCGCGGTCGCCGTCGCCGGCACGTTCCGACCGGTCGGGGGCTGACCTCGTGCCGGCGGACCCGGCCAGGGGGCCGCGGCGCGAGCTCGGCGCGGTCGTCGCGCTGCTGCTCGCCGGCGGCGGGCTGGCTCTGGTCGTCTCGCAGGCCGTCTGGGTGCACGTGCGCGTCGACGGAGTGGTCGACGGGGTGTCCGTCGACGTCGGGGTCCGGCTGGACCTGGACGTGTCCGGCACCCAGGCCGCGCCCGCGGTGCTGCCGCTCGCCGTCCTGGCCATGGCCGGCGCGTTCGGGCTGCTCGCCACCCGGGGCTGGGCCCGCCGGGTACTGGCCGGGCTGCTCGTGCTCGCCGGCCTCGGGACGGTCCTGGCGGCGCTGCACGTGCTGACCGCGCCGAAGCAGGCCGCCGGCGGGTCGCTGACCGGGCAGTCGGTCGATCCGGTGACGGCGGCCGAGGCGACGTACCAGCTCGTCTGGTGGTGGCCCGCGCTGACGGTCCTGGCCGGATGCGTGGTCCTGGCCGGCGCGGTGGCAGGCATGCTTCGCGGCGGCCGCTGGCCGGCCATGGGGGCGCGCTTCGACGCGCCGGCCACCGCAGCGCAGGTGGCCGCGGCGGCGGCGCGCCCCGGGGCCGACCCGTGGGCGGCGCTGGACCGCGGCGAGGACCCGACCGCTGTCGAGTCGTCCACCGACCTGCCAGAATCAGGGCTCGAACCTGGGACGACCGATGGTGGAGGGCGACTGCGATGAGCTCCGGGGAGCACCTGCACGAGGACAAGGAGGGCAACTCGGTGGCCGCCTGGACGGCCGTCTCGATCATCACCCTCGGCTTCCTGATCGGTGCTGTGGCATTCCCGTTGAAGTCGCCCTGGCTGTTCTGGACCGGAATCGTGGTCGCGCTGCTGGGGGTCGTGGCCGGGAAGGTGCTGGCGATGATGGGCTTCGGCGTCGACGGGCCCGGCCATCCCATCGAGCCGGACGCCGTCACCGACTCCTGACAGGTCGAGCCGCGCGCTCGCAGCAAGGCTTTACGACACCCTGACCTCGGCCTCACGGCGTGGTGATCGTCCGCGTGCCACGCTGGCCGGGTGGACGGCGCCGGCGGCAAAGGGCTCGTCCTCGTCGTGGAGGACGAGAAGGCGATCGCCGACCTGGTCCGGATGTACCTGACCCGCGAGGGCTTCGGCGTGCACGTCGAGAGCGACGGCTCCGCCGGGCTGGCCGCGGCCCGGTCCCTGCGGCCGGTGGCCGTCGTCCTGGACGTGGGGCTGCCCGGCATGGACGGCACCGAGGTGTGCCGGCGGCTGCGGGCCGACGGCGACTGGACCCCGGTCGTGTTCGTCACCGCCCGCGACGACGAGGTGGACCGCATCCTCGGGCTGGAGCTGGGCGCCGACGACTACGTGACCAAGCCGTTCAGCCCTCGCGAGCTGGTGGCCCGGGTGCGGGCGGTCCTGCGCCGGACCGCCGGAGGACCCGGCGACGAACCGGTCTACCGGCTGGGTCCGCTCACCGTCGACCCGGCCCGCCGCCGGGTCAGCGCGGACGGCCGGGAGGTGTTGCTGACCGCGACCGAGTTCGACCTGCTCCTGCACCTGGTCCGCCGCCCCGGCCGGGTGTACGAGCGCGAGCAGCTGCTGTCCCAGGTGTGGGGCTACGAGGCCGCGGCCGGGACCCGCACGGTCGACGTGCACGTGGCCCAGCTGCGGGCCAAGCTCGGGTCGGCCAGCCCGATCCGTACCGTCCGCGGGGTCGGCTACTCGGCGGAGGAGCCCACCGCCGGCGGCGGGGCCGATGGCTGACCGGCCGGTCCGTACCCGCGACCGGCTCGCGACCCGCATCACGCTGGTCTCGCTGACGGTGGCGTTCATCGCTGTGGCGATCGCCGGAGTGGTGTCGTTCGGGCTGGTACGCGGGGCGGCGCAGGACCAGGCCCGGGTGAGCCTGGCCCGGCAGGCCGACCTGCTGGCCACGACGCTGGACCGGGGAGCGGCCCAGCGACCGGCCGCGGTGACGGCGCTGCTGCGCCGCCAGCAGGTGACTGTCGACCAGGTCGGCCCCGGCGAGCCGCTCCCGGCGTACTTGGCATCGGCCGACGTCGCGGCCCTGGAAGCCGGCCAGTCGCTGTCGGTGGTGCGGACCCGCCCGAACGGCACCGAGGTCCTGGTCGAGGGGCGGCCGCTGACCGGCGGGCGCGCTGTGGTGCTCGCGCAGCCGAGCTCGGTCGCCGAGGGTGCCGCCACCGGCAGCCGGCGCCGGCTGGTGCTGCCGCTGCTGCTCGGGTTGGTCGGAGCGGGTGTCGCCGGCCTGCTCCTCGCCCGGCGGCTGGCCCGCCCGCTGCGCGACGCCGCCGACGCCGCGCACCGGCTGGCCGCCGGCTCGCGCGACGTCCGGCTGCAGCCGGAGGGGCCGTACGAAGTGGCCGAGCTGGCCGATGCGCTGAACCGGCTCAACGCGGCGCTGGCCACCAGCGAGGGCCGGGAGCGAGAGTTCCTGCTGTCGGTGTCGCACGAGCTCCGCACACCGCTGACCGCCGTCCGCGGCTACGCGGAGGCACTGGCGGACGGCGTGGTCCCGTCGGCGGACGTCGGCCGGACCGGCTCGGTGATGCTGGCCGAGGCCGAGCGGCTGGACCGGCTCGTCGGTGACCTCCTCGACCTGGCCCGGCTGCGGGCGCAGGACTTCCGGCTCGACCTCGGCGACGTCGATCTCACCCAGCTGGTGCAGCAGGCCGGTGAGGTGTGGCGGGACAGGTGCGGCCGGGAAGGGGTCGAGCTGCTGGTCCAGACGACCGGTGCCCCGCTGGTGGTCCGCACCGACCCGACCAGGGTGCGGCAGATCATCGACGGACTGGCCGAGAACGCGTTGCGGGTGACCCCGGCCGGCCGGCCGATCGTCTTCGCCGCCGGCCCCGACCCGCGGGTGCCCGGCTGGGTCTGGATCGAAGTCCGCGACGGCGGCCCCGGGCTCACCGACGAGGACCTGCAGGTGGCCTTCGAGCGCAGCGCGCTCTACGAGCGCTACCGCGGTGTGCGCCGGGTCGGCACCGGCTTCGGTCTGGCGCTCGTGCACGGCCTCGCGCTGCGGCTGGGCGGTGACGCGGTCGCCGGTCGGGCCCCCGAGGGCGGGGCCCGGTTCTCGGTACGCCTGCCGGTCGGGGGAGCGGCATCGGGGCTGCCCGCGACCCGGCTACCCTGAGGGCCTCACCGCACGGGTGGTGCGGTCGCGAGCGGAGGGGCAGGCCCACGCGTGAGCGTGCTCGACGACATCCTCGAAGGCGTGCGCGCCGACCTGGCCGAGCGTCAGGCGCTGCTGCCCATGGATGACCTCAAGGCCGCCGCCGCCGCACGCAGGCCGGCCATCGACGGGGTAGCGGCGCTGCGCGGCGAGGACGGGGTCCGGGTGATCGCCGAGGTCAAGCGCAGCAGCCCGTCCAAGGGCGAGCTCGCAAGCATCGACGACCCGGCCGCGCTCGCCGCCGACTACGAAGCCGGCGGTGCGGCCTGCATCAGCGTGCTCACCGAGCAGCGCCGGTTCGGCGGCTCGCTGGCCGATCTGGACGCGGTGCGCGCCGCGGTCGACGTCCCGGTGCTGCGCAAGGACTTCGTCGTCTCGAGCTACCAGCTGTGGGAGGCCCGCGCGCGCGGCGCCGACCTGGTGCTGCTCATCGTCGCCGCGCTCGAGCAGCAGGCGCTGGTCTCCCTGGTCGAACGCGCCGTGTCCATCGGGCTGACGCCGCTGGTCGAGGTGCACGACGCGGCCGAGGCCGAACGCGCCGTCGCTGGCCGGGGCCCGGGTCATCGGGGTCAACGCCCGCGACCTGCGCACCCTCGAGATCGACCGGTCCACGTTCGCCCGGGTGGCGCCGTTCATCCCCGACACCGTGGTCAAGGTGGCCGAGTCCGGCGTCCGCGGTCCGCACGACCTCATCGAGTACGCCCGCGCCGGCGCCGACGCGGTGCTGGTCGGGGAGTCGCTGGTGACCGGCCGCGACCCGCGGGCCGCCGTGCACGAGCTCGTCAACGCCGCCAGCCACCCGGCGTTGCGGCACGACAAGGGGTGAGCGGGCGGGTGAGCAGTCCATGGGCGGAGTGACCGAGCACAGCCTCGCCGGGCCCGCGGCAGCCGCCACGATGCCGGACGCGACCGGCCACTTCGGGCCGTACGGCGGACGGTTCGTCCCGGAGGCGCTGATCGCCGCGCTGGACGAGCTGACCGCTGCGTACGAGTCGGCTCGGGTCGACCCGCAGTTCCAGGCCCGGCTCGAACACCTGAACCGCACGTACATCGGCCGGCCCAGCCCGCTCACCGAGGCGACCCGGCTGTCCGGGCACGCCGGCGGCGCGCGCATCCTGCTCAAGCGCGAGGACCTCAACCACACCGGGGCGCACAAGATCAACAGTGCCCTCGGCCAGGCCCTGCTCACCCAGCGCATGGGCAAGACCCGGGTGATCGCCGAGACCGGCGCCGGCCAGCACGGCGTCGCGACCGCGACGGCGTGCGCGCTGCTGGGGCTCGAGTGCGTCGTCTACATGGGCGAGGAGGACACCCGCCGGCAGGCGCTCAACGTCGTGCGGATGCGCCTGCTCGGCGCCGAGGTGGTCCCGGTGACCACCGGGTCCCGCACCCTCAAGGACGCGATCAACGAGGCGATGCGCGACTGGGTCACCAACGTCGCGACCACCCACTACCTGCTCGGTACCGTGGCCGGCCCGCACCCGTTCCCGGTCATGGTCCGCGACTTCCACCGGGTGATCGGCGTCGAGGCGCGCGAGCAGGTGCTCGAGCTCACCGGGCGGCTGCCGCGACGCGGTGGCAGCCTGCGTCGGCGGCGGCTCGAACGCGATCGGCATCTTCGCCGCGTTCCTCGACGACCCCGAGGTCGCGCTGTACGGGTTCGAGGCCGGCGGCGACGGCGTCGAGACCGGCCGGCACGCGGCCACCATCACCGGCGGCGCGCCAGGTGTGCTGCACGGCGCCCGCTCCTACCTCCTGCAGGACGAGATGGGCCAGACCATCGAGTCGCACTCGATCAGCGCCGGGCTGGACTACCCCGGCGTCGGCCCGGAGCACGCGTGGCTGGCCGACACCGGGCGGGCCACCTACCGGCCGGTCACGGACGCGCAGGCGATGGAGGCGTTCGCCCTGCTGTGCCGGACCGAGGGGATCATCCCGGCCATCGAGTCGGCGCACGCGATCTCCGGTGCGCTCGACGTGGGCCGCGAGCTCGGGCCGGACGGCATCGTGCTGGTCAACCTGTCCGGCCGTGGCGACAAGGACGTGGACACGGCCGCCCGCTGGTTCGGGCTGGAAGGAGTGTGAGCGGGCTCGCCGGGCTGTTCGCCCGCACCCGGGCGGAGGGCCGGGCCGCGCTCGTCGGCTACCTGCCGGCCGGGTTCCCGACCGTCGACGGCTGCGTCGAGGCCCTGGTCGCGATGGTGGCTGCCGGCGTCGACGTGGTCGAGGTCGGGCTGCCGTACAGCGACCCGCTCATGGACGGACCGACGATCCAGCGCGCGGCCGAGATCGCGCTGGAGCACGGCACCCGCACTGTCGACGTGCTCGAGACGGTGCGGGCGGTCGCGGCCACCGGGGCGCCGACGCTGGTCATGAGCTACTGGAACCCGGTCGAGCGGTTCGGGGTGCGGGCGTTCGCGGACGGTATGGCCACGGTCGGCGGAGCCGGCGTCATCACGCCCGACCTGACCCCGGACGAGGCCGGCCCGTGGCTGGACGCGGTCGGCCGAGCCGGGATCGACCCGGTCTTCCTGGTCGCGCCCTCCTCGACCGACGAGCGGATCGTCCAGGTGGCCGGTGTCACCCGTGGCTTCATCTACGCCGCCTCGACGATGGGCGTCACCGGGGTACGCAGCGCGGTCTCCGGCAGCGCCCGGACGCTGGTGTCCCGGGTCCGGGCGGCCACCGACCTGCCGGTGTGCGTCGGTCTGGGCGTCTCGACGGCGGAGCAGGCGGCCGAGGTCGCGCAGTACGCCGACGGGGTGATCGTCGGGTCCGCGTTCGTCCGGCGGCTGCTCGACGCGCCGACGCCGGCCGACGGGGTGCGTGCCGTGGCGGAGCTCGCCGCCGAGCTGGCCGAAGGCGTGCGGGCCGGTGCTCCCGCCGCCCGACCGGCCTGAGCCGGGAACCCGACCCCCCGCCCCTTCGTCGGACACCTCGTGCCCGCCACCGCCCCATCCACCCCGCCGTTGCATACGGATTGGTGGTCGGGGCCACCAATCCGTATGCAACGGCAGGCGCTGGTGTTGGCGGTCGTGGTGACGTTGCTGGCGCTGAGCGGGTGCACGTCCGCGGACCTGGGTGCCGCGGCGTCGTCGGTGGAGGCGCTGCCCACCAGGGGCTGGCACGGCACCGCGCTCACCGAGCCGTACGCCAAGCCGTCCGTGACGCTCACGGACATGAACGGGCGGCCGTTCCGGATCGACCGGGACACCCATCGCCCTGTCGTCCTGGTGGTGTTCGGCTACACGCACTGCCGCTGGGTCTGCTCGCGGGTGCTGACCGACGTCGCGGCGGCGCTGCGGCCGATGGACCCCGGCACCCGGGGCAGGATCCAGCTGCTGTTCGTGTCGGTCGACCCGCGGCGCGACACCGGCGCGGCGCTGCGCCAGTACCTGGCCGGGTTCGACCCCACCTTCCTGGGCCTGACCGCCCCGCTGCCGGTGGTGCGCATGCTGGGGGAGGACCTCGGCGTCCCGGTGACCGGTCCGCAGTCCGACGACGCGGACTACACGGTCGGGCACGGGGCCCAGGTGGTGGGCTTCGGGCCGGACGGCCGCGCGCACCTGATGTGGATGCCCGGCACGGCGCCCGGTGACCTGCGTGCCGACCTCGTCCGGCTAGCCTCGTCGGCATGAGGTCGGCATGAGCTCCAGCACGCGGACGGTGCCGGAGCCGCAGGGCGTCCGGCGCGCATTCGTGGCCGGGAGCCGGCCCCAGCAGTGGCTGACCACGCTCGCCCGGGTCGCGCTGGGGATCGTGCTGCTGGTCGCGGGCTGGCTGAAGATCAGCAGCCCGGACGACGCGGTGCGGGCCGTGCAGGCGTACCAGATCCTCCCGCAGGGTCTGACGCATGTGGTGGGCTACGGGCTGCCGATGCTGGAGATGCTGCTCGGCGTCCTGCTGCTGCTCGGGCTGGGCAGCCGGTGGGCCGCGATCGGCGCCGGGATCCTCATGGTCGTGTTCATCGCCGGGATCGTCTCGGTCTGGGCGCGCGGGCTGTCGATCGACTGCGGCTGCTTCGGCGGCGGCGGGACGATCACGCCGTCCGGTCGCAACGCGCGGTACTCGGCCGAGATCGCCAGGGACCTGCTGTTCCTGGGGCTGGCGTCGTGGGTGGCGGTGTTCCCGCGCAGCCGCCTGTCGGTGGACGGCTGGCTCGGTGCGGACCGATCCGAGGACGAGGAGCAGGACGCGTGAGCACCAGGCCCAAGGAGACCAAGGCGAAGGCGCGCGAGCGCCTGGCCGCCGAGCGCGCCGCCGCTGCCGCGGCGAAGCAGCGCCGCGACCGGCTGGTCCGGGTCGTCCTGGTCGTCGTCGTGGTGGCCGTGGTGGCGGCGATCGGTGTCGCGGTCGTGGTCAGCCGGTCGTCCAAGACCGACACGAGCGCGGCCGCCCCGCCCGGGGTCACCGCGACCAAGGGCTACCCGGTCGGAACCGCGACGAAGCCGGTGCTGGACATCTGGGAGGACTTCCAGTGCCCGAACTGCGCCGGCTTCGAGGCGGCGAACAAGACCCGGATCGAGGCGCTCGCCAGCTCGGGCAAGGCGCTGGTCGTGTACCACACGTGGAACTTCCTCGACCGTGGCAACGTGAACAACCCGCCGGCCACGCAGCAGAGCTCGAGCCGGGCCGCGATGGCGGCCGCATGTGCCCAGGACCAGGGCAAGTTCCTGGCGCTGCACGACCAGATCTTCGCGAACCAGCCCGCCAGCGAGAGCACCGGCTGGACCGACAGCCAGCTCGAGGGCTTCGCCAAGGCCGCCGGGGTACCGGACACGAGCACGTTCGGCCAGTGTCTGAGCAGCCGCAAGTACGCCGGGTTCCTGACCCAGGTCAACGCGCAGGCAGACAAGCAGCAGGTCGGCGGGACGCCAACGTTCTTCGTGAACGGTCAGCTGGTCGACTACAGCACCCAGCTGACCGGCACGTTCTCCTGGGAGAAGGTCGGTGACCTCGTCGTCGCCGACGTGAACAAGGCCTCGGCGTGACCGGGTGAGCGGCTCAGGGACACTGGCTGCCGTGACCGCGTCCATCCCCAGCCCGTCGCAGGGCGTGTGGCAGCTCGGGCCGTTCCCCGTGCGCGGCTACGCGCTGTGCATCATCGCCGGGATCGTCGCCGCCGTGTTCATCACGGACCGCCGGTACCGGGCCCGCGGCGGCCGGCCGGGCCTGGTCGCCGACGTCGCGGTCTGGGCGGTTCCGCTGGGCATCATCGGCGGCCGCCTCTACCACGTCGCGACGAGCTGGCAGCCGTACTTCGGCGCGGCCGGGCACCCGGTCGACGCGCTCAAGATCTGGGAGGGCGGCCTCGGCATCTGGGGCGCCGTGGCGCTCGGTGCGGTCGGGGCCTGGATCGGCTGCCGCCGGCAGGGCGTGGTGCTGCCGCCGTTCGCCGACGCCCTCGCTCCCGGGCTGGCCGTCGCGCAGGCGTTGGGACGGTGGGGCAACTGGTTCAACCAGGAGCTGTTCGGCCGGCCGACGACGCTGCCGTGGGGGCTGCGCATCGACGCGGCGCACCGGCCGCCCGGCTACGGCCACTTCACCACTTTCCAGCCGACGTTCCTCTACGAGGCGCTGTGGTGCATCGGCGCGGCCCTCGTGGTGGTCTGGGCCGACCGCCGGTTCCGGCTCGGCCACGGCCGCGCCTTCTTCCTGTACGTCGCGCTGTACACCGTCGGGCGGTTCTGGATCGAGCTCCTGCGCATCGACGACGCCAACCACATCCTCGGCCTGCGGGTGAACACCTGGGTCTCGACGTTGGTCTTCGTCGGCGCCGTGGTCGCCTTCATCGTGTCGGCCCGGACCCGCCCCGGCCGCGAGACCCCCGCCGAGCTCGTGCGCGAGCCGGCCACCGCATCCGTCGAGGACGCCCCCGACGAGGCGACCTTCGACGGGCTCGATGACGAGGACACGTCGCGGGAGCCGTCGGCAGACCCTCGGCCGACCCCGGACGGCGAAGCCACCGCCCAGCCTTAGCACAGTCGGGGGCCACGGCCGGCTCCGGCGACCGGCGAGACGGCCGTGTTACCGTAACGCCCAGCGCAGGGCCAGAGTCGTCCCAGCGAGCACCCCGCCCCGGACGACCACCAAGGACGAGAATGCCCGCGCCCCCCGCAGCCCAGGGTCTGTACGACCCCCGCTACGAGCACGACGCCTGCGGTGTCGCCATGGTCGCGACCCTGTCCGGCGTCCCGTCGCACGCGATCGTCGACCAGGGTCTGACTGCGCTGCGCAACCTCGAGCACCGCGGCGCCTCCGGCGCCGACCCCGGCAGCGGTGACGGGGCCGGCATCTTGCTGCAGGTCCCGGACGAGTTCCTGCGCGCCGTCGTCGACTTCCCGTTGCCGCCCAAAGGTGCGTACGTGGTCGGCGCCGCCTTCCTTCCGTCCGCCGATCCCGGCGCCGCGCAGGAGGCCGTGGAGCGGGTCGCGACGCAGGAGGGCATGACCGTCCTCGGCTGGCGGGACGTCCCCACCCACGCGGACCTGGTCGGTCCCACCGCCCGGTCCGTGATGCCGGTGATCAGGCAGCTGTTCCTCGCGCCGGCTTCGGGCCGGCTCGTCGGCCTGGGTCTCGAGCGGCTGGCGTACGTCGTTCGCAAGCGCTCCGACCACGAGACCGGCGCGTACTTCGCCTCGCTGTCCGCGCGCACGCTCGTGTACAAGGGGATGCTCACCGCGACCCAGCTCGAACCGTTCTTCCCCGACCTGTCCGACCGGCGGCTCGCCAGTGCGCTGGTCCTGGTGCACTCGCGGTTCTCGACGAACACGTTCCCGTCCTGGCCGCTCGCGCACCCGTACCGCTACATCGCGCACAACGGCGAGATCAACACCTTGCGCGGCAACCGGAACTGGATGCACGCGCGCGAGTCGCAGCTGGCCAGCGACGTGCTGCCCGGCGACCTGGAACGGCTGTTCCCGATCTGCACCGAGGACGCCAGCGACTCGGCCAGCTTCGACGAGGTGCTCGAGCTGCTGCACCTGGCCGGCCGGTCGTTGCCGCACGCGGTGCTGATGATGATCCCGGAGGCGTGGGAGAACCACACGTCGATGGACCCGGCCCGGCGCGCGTTCTACCAGTTCCACTCGACGTTGATGGAACCGTGGGACGGCCCTGCCTGCGTCACGTTCACCGACGGCACGGTGATCGGCGCGGTGCTGGACCGCAACGGTCTGCGGCCGGGCCGGTTCTGGGTGACCGACGACGGGCTGGTCGTGCTGGCCAGCGAAGTCGGCGTGCTCGAGCTGGACCCGGCCACGATCGTGCGCAAGGGCCGCCTGCAGCCGGGCCGGATGTTCCTCGTCGACACCGCGCAGGGCCGCATCGTCGAGGACGACGAGGTGAAGTCGTCGCTGGCGGCGGAGAACCCGTACGACGACTGGCTGCACGCCGGGCTGCTGCACCTGGAGGACCTGCCCGAGCGCGAGCACGTCACGCACACGCACGCGTCCGTTGTCCGCCGGCAGCAGACGTTCGGCTACACCGACGAGGAGCTGCGGGTGCTGCTCGCGCCGATGGCGCGCTCTGGCGCGGAGGCGATCGGGTCGATGGGCACCGACAGCCCCATCGCGGTGCTTTCGGACAAGCCGCGGCTGCTGTTCGACTACTTCACCCAGATGTTCGCGCAGGTCACGAACCCACCGCTGGACGCCATCCGCGAGGAGCTGGTCACCTCGCTGGGCACGATGATCGGTCCCGAGCACAACCTGCTCGACCCGGGGCCGGCGTCGTGCCGGCTGGTCGTGCTGCCGTTCCCGGTCATCGACAACGACGAGCTGGCCAAGCTGGTGCGGGTCAACGCCGACGGCGACCTGCCCGGGTTCCGGGCCGCGAAGGTGAGCGGCCTCTACCGGGTGCAGGGCGGCGGGCAGGCCCTCGGCCGGCGGCTCGCGGAGATCTGTGCGGAGGTGTCGGAGGCGATCGCGGCCGGCGCCACGATCGTCGTGCTGTCCGACCGCGACAGCGACGCCGAGCACGCCCCCATCCCGTCGCTGCTCCTCACCTCGGCCGTGCACCACCACCTCGTGCGCAGCAAGGAGCGCACCCGCTGCTCGCTGATCGTCGAGGCGGGCGACGTGCGCGAGGTGCACCACGTCGCGCTGCTGGTCGGGTACGGCGCGTCGGCGATCAACCCGTACCTCGCGATGGAGTCCGCCGAGGACCTGGTCAGGTCCGGTGTCGTGACCGGCGTCACCCCGGAGCAGGCCATCCGCAACCTGATCAAGGCTCTCGGCAAGGGCGTGCTCAAGGTGATGTCCAAGATGGGCATCTCGACCGTCGCCTCGTACCAGGGGGCGCAGGCGTTCGAGGCCGTCGGGCTGGCCCAGGACCTCGTCGCCCAGTACTTCACCGGCACCACGTCGCGCCTGGGCGGGGTCGGGTTGGACGTGCTGGCCGGTGAGGTCGCCCGCCGGCACGAGCTGGCGTACCCGCCCAGCGGGATCTCGCCGGCGCACCGGGCGCTGGCCGTCGGCGGGGAGTACCAGTGGCGCCGTGAGGGCGAGCCGCACCTGTTCGACCCGGACACGGTCTTCCGGCTGCAGCACGCCACCAGAGCCGGTCGCTACGACGTCTTCAAGCAGTACACCGCCCGCGTCGACGAACAGGCCGAGCGGCTGATGACGCTGCGCGGGCTGTTCCGGTTCGCCGACGGCATCCGTACGCCGGTGCCGCTGGACGACGTGGAGCCGGTCGAGTCGATCGTGCGCCGGTTCTCGACGGGGGCGATGTCGTACGGGTCGATCTCGCAGGAGGCGCACGAGACGCTGGCCATCGCGATGAACCGGATGGGTGCACGGTCGAACACCGGTGAGGGCGGCGAGGACCCGGAACGGTACGTGCCGCTGCCGGACGGCGACTCGCGCCGGTCTGCAGTGAAGCAGGTGGCCAGCGGGCGGTTCGGCGTGACCAGCGAGTACCTGGTGAACGCCGACGACCTGCAGATCAAGATGGCGCAGGGCGCCAAGCCGGGTGAGGGCGGCCAGCTCCCCGGGCACAAGGTGTACCCGTGGATCGCGAAGACCCGGCACTCGACGCCGGGCGTCGGACTCATCTCGCCGCCCCCGCACCACGACATCTACTCGATCGAAGACCTGGCCCAGCTGATCTACGACCTCAAGAACGCGAACCCGGCCGCACGCGTGCACGTCAAGCTCGTCTCCGAGGTCGGCGTAGGCACCGTCGCGGCCGGGGTGGCCAAGGCGCACGCCGACGTCGTGCTGATCTCCGGGCACGACGGTGGTACCGGCGCGTCGCCGCTGACGTCTCTCAAGCACGCCGGCACACCGTGGGAGCTCGGCCTGGCCGAGACCCAGCAGACGTTGCTGCTCAACGGTCTGCGCGACCGGGTGGTCGTGCAGGCCGACGGCCAGCTCAAGACCGGCCGGGACGTCGTCGTGGCCGCGCTGCTCGGCGCCGAGGAGTTCGGCTTCGCCACCGCGCCGCTGGTCGTCATGGGCTGCGTGATGATGCGGGTGTGCCACCTGGACACCTGCCCGGTCGGGGTGGCCACCCAGAACCCCGAGCTGCGGGCCCGGTTCAGCGGCAAGCCCGAGTTCGTGCAGACCTTCTTCGAGTACCTGGCCGAGGAGGTTCGCGAGCTGCTCGCGGCGCTGGGGTTCCGCACCCTCGCCGAAGCAGTCGGCCACGCCGAGCTGCTCGACACCGGCCGGGCTGTCGAGCACTGGAAGGCCGCCGGCCTGGACCTGGCCCCGGTGCTGCACGTCCCCGAGCTGCCCGAGGGCGCGGCCCGGCTCAACACCACGGTGCAGGACCACGGACTGGCGAAGGCTCTCGACAACCAGCTCATCGAGCTGTGCGCACCCGCGCTGGAGACCGGCGAGCCGGTGCGGGCGACGCTGCCGGTCCGCAACGTCAACCGCACCGTCGGCACCATGCTCGGTTCGCAGATCACGCGGCTGTACGGCAGCGCCGGCCTGCCGGACGGCACCGTCGACCTCACGTTCGTCGGCTCGGCCGGGCAGTCGTTCGGCGCGTTCCTGCCCGGCGGCGTCACGTTGCGGCTGGAGGGCGACGCGAACGACTACGTCGGCAAAGGCCTCTCCGGCGGGCGGGTCGTGGTCCGGCCGGACCGGTCGGCCGGCTACCCGGCCGAGGACAACGTCATCGCCGGGAACGTGGTCCTGTACGGCGCGACCTCGGGCGAGGCGTTCCTGCGCGGCGTGGTCGGCGAGCGGTTCGGGGTGCGCAACTCCGGGGCCCGCGCGGTGGTCGAGGGTGTCGGCGACCACGCGTGCGAGTACATGACCGGCGGTGCGGTGGTGATCCTCGGACCGACCGGACGCAACCTGGCCGCGGGGATGTCCGGCGGCATCGGGTACGTGCTCGACCTGGACCCGGCGCTGGTGAACCGCGAGCTGGTCGACCTGGAGCCGGTGCTGCCCGCCGACCAGGACCTGCCGGTGCTGCTCGACCTGGTCGCCCGGCACGCGGAGGAGACCGGCTCGCCGGTGGCCGGGGCGCTGCTGCTCGAGGCGCGCGCGCTGCCCGGGCGGTTCACCCGGATCATGCCGCGCGACTTCCGCCGGGTGACGGCGCACGCCGCGCGGTCCGGCGAGCCAGGCGACGAGCTGCTGCGGGTGTCCCGTGGGTGACCCGAAAGGCTTCCTGACCACCCCCCGGCAGACCCCCGGACGGCGCCCGGTCGACGTGCGGATCCAGGACTGGCGCGAGGTGTACGAGCCGATGGCTGCGGGCGCCGTCGAGGCGCAGGCCGGGCGGTGCATGGACTGCGGCATCCCGTTCTGCCACGACGGCTGCCCGCTGGGGAACCTGATCCCGGAGTGGAACGACCTGGCCTACCGCGACGACTGGTCGTCCGCGATCGAGCGGCTGCACGCCACCAACAACTTCCCCGAGTTCACCGGCCGACTGTGCCCGGCGCCGTGCGAGACGGCGTGCGTGCTGGGCATCAACGCCGACCCGGTTACCATCAAGCAGGTCGAGGTCTCGATCATCGACCGGGCCTGGGCGGACGGGCTGGTCACGCCCCAGCCGCCGCCGCGGCTGTCCGGCCGCACCGTCGCCGTGGTCGGGTCCGGACCGGCCGGGCTCGCCGTCGCGCAGCAGCTGACACGGGCCGGCCACACAGTCGCGGTGCTCGAGCGCGCCGACCGGATCGGCGGCCTGCTCAGGTACGGCATCCCCGAGTTCAAGATGGAGAAACGGCACCTGGACCGCCGGCTCGACCAGATGCGCGCCGAGGGCACGACGTTCCGCGCGGGCGTCAACGTCGGCGTGGACGTCACCGGCGCCGACCTGCGCCGCCGGTACGACGCCGTGGTGCTGGCCACCGGGTCCACCCGGTGGCGCGGTCTGGACGTCCCGGGCGCCGACCTGGCCGGGATCCACCAGGCGATGGAGTACCTGCCGCTGTCGAACCGCGTGCAGGAGGGCGACCTCGCGACGACCCCGATCGACGCGGCCGGCCGCCGGGTCGTGATCCTCGGCGGCGGCGACACCGGCGCGGACTGCCTGGGCACCGCCCACCGGCAGGGCGCGGCGTCGGTGACGCAGCTGGAGATCATGCCGCGGCCGCCGGCGGAGCGCCCCGGCTCGCAGCCGTGGCCGACGTACCCGATGGTGATGCGGACCAGCAGCGCGCACGAGGAGGGCGGCGAGCGGCTCTTCGCTGTCAGCACCCGACGCTTCGTGGCCGACGACGCGGGCCGGGTGCGCGCGCTGGAGCTGGTCGAGGTCGAGCTCGTCGACGGCCGGTTCGCCGAGGTGGCCGGCTCCGACCGGGAGCTCGCCGCCGACCTGGTGCTGCTCGCGATGGGGTTCGTCGGACCGGAGACCGACGGGCTGCTCGACCAGCTCGGGGTGGCGATCGACGCCCGCGGCAACCTCGTCCGCGACGCCGGGTACGCGACGTCGGTGGACGGCGTGTTCGTGGCCGGCGACGCCGGGCGGGGCCAGTCGCTGATCGTGTGGGCCATCGCCGAGGGTCGGTCCTGCGCGGCCGCCGTCGACCGTTGGCTCACCGGCGGGACCAACCTTCCGGCGCCGATCGCGCCGACCGTCCGTCCGCTGACCGTCTAGCTGCACACCGTCTAGGTAGGGTCGAGCCATGCGCCGCGCGAAGATCATCTGCACGCTCGGCCCCGCCACCTCCAGCCCCGAAGCCATCCGTGCGCTGGTCGAGGCCGGCATGGACGTGGCTCGACTGAACCTCAGCCACGGCTCGTACGCCGACCACGAGGTCGTCTACCGCAGCGTGCGTCAGGCCTCGGACGAGACCGGGCACGGCGTGGGCATCCTGGTCGACCTGCAGGGACCGAAGATCCGGCTCGGTTCGTTCGCGGCAGGGCCGGTCCTGCTCACCCCTGGGCAGCTCTTCACCGTGACCACGCAGACCGACGTGCCGGGCACCGACCAGGAGGTGTCGACGACGTACGCCGGGCTGCCCGGCGATGTCGGGCCAGGGGACTGGATCCTCGTCGACGACGGCAAGGTGTCGCTGACGGTCGTCGAGGTGGACGGGCCCAGGGTTGTCACCCGGGTCGTCGACGGCGGCATGGTCTCCGACCACAAGGGCATCAACCTGCCCGGGGTGGCCGTCAGCGTCCCGGCGATGTCCGACAAGGACGTGGAGGACCTGCGCTGGGGGCTGCGGCTGGGCGCGGACCTGGTGGCCCTGTCGTTCGTCCGCAGCCCGGACGACCTGGCCGACGTGCACGCGATCATGGACGAGGAGGGGGTCCGTCTCCCGGTCCTGGCCAAGATCGAGAAGCCGCAGGCCGTCGAGCGCCTCGAGGCGATCGTCGAGGCGTTCGACGGGATCATGGTGGCCCGCGGCGACCTCGGGGTCGAGCTGCCGCTGCAGGACGTCCCGCTGGTCCAGAAACGGGCAGTGACGCTGGCCCGCGACCACGCCAAGCCAGTGATCGTCGCCACCCAGATGCTGGAGTCGATGATCTCGGCGTCCCGGCCGACCCGGGCCGAGGCCTCGGACGTCGCCAACGCGGTGCTGGACGGCGCCGACGCCCTGATGCTCTCCGGTGAGACGTCGGTCGGTCGTTACCCGCTGGAGTCGGTTCGCACGATGGCCATGATCATCGAGGCCGTCGAGGAGCAGGCCCTGGGCACGCTGCCGGCACTGCAGCGCCCGCCGCACACGAAGGCCGGCGCCATCTGCCGGGCCGCGGTCGGGGTCGGTGAGGTGGTGGGCGCGTCGTTCCTGGTGGCGTTCACCGAGACCGGTCGTTCGGCGCAGCGGCTGGCCCGGTACCGGTCGCGCATCCCGATGCTGGCGTTCACCCCGAACGCCGCGACCCGCAGCCAGCTGGCGCTGTGCTGGGGCGTCGAGACGTTCCTGGTCCCTGAGGTCAAGCACACCGACGACATGGTGATGCTGCTCGACTCGGCGCTGCTGGACATCGGCCGGTGCGAGGTGGGCGAGCAGGTCGTGATCGTCGCCGGCGCCCCGCCGGGGATCCCCGGCTCGACGAACGCGCTGCGCGTGCACCGGATGGGCGACGCCGTCCACGGCGCCGCCCCTGCCTACGAACAGTGACCGGCTGCGGCCTCACGCAGAGTGAGGCCGGTCAGTCGAGCGGGAGGGCGCGGCGCGCCTCGGGGTTGAGGACACCCCACCCGATGAACTGCTCGACGACCACGCCCGGTGACGTGTCGTAGATCACGGCGAGGGTGCGCAGGTCGTCCTGGCGGACGGAGAGCACCTTGCCGTTGTAGTCGCCCCGCTGGCTCTGGATCGTCTGGACGTAGCGCGCCAGCGGGCCGGCCTTCTCGGCCGGCACGATCGCCAGCCGCTCGAGGTCGAGCACCAGCCGGGGCGGCGGTTCGGCCCCGCCGGTCGCCGGGCCCCCGCCCGGCAGCAGCTCGGCCACCGGGACCCCGTAGAAGTCGGCCAGCTCGGCCAGCTTCTGGACGGTGACGGCCCGGTCGCCCCGCTCGTACGAGCCGACGACGACAGCCTTCCAACGACCCTGGGACTTCTCTTCCACGCCGTGCAACGACAGGCCCTGCTGGGTCCTGATGGCGCGCAGCCGTGACCCGAGAGCGCGCGCGTAGTCGGACGCCACGAGCAACCCCCCAACCTTTCGAGACCCACCCCCGGCGACCGAGAGTGGTCGCCCGTTAGACACTCAGTGACGTTACGGAGGGTGACCAAAGACCGTCAAGACGCCTGCCGAGCTTCGGTCCGTTCGGACGATGGGACCGGTCCGAACGGCCCGGCGGACCCTGGTAGGTTGAACGGCGATCGACATCCTTTAAGACCCGTCCGGAGAGGCGGGGAAGGAGGCCGGACCCATGACGACGCCTGCCCAGCACGCGTCCGACCTGGACGTACCGCAGGCTCCCGAGGGAGCCGCCCAGGTCACCCCCCGCCCCGTGCTCGACCAGCGCGACATCGACCGCGCGCTGACCCGGGTGGCGCACGAGATCCTCGAGCGGAACAAGGGTTCCGCCGACGTCGTGCTGCTCGGGATCCCCACCCGGGGCGTGCCGCTGGCCCGCCGGCTGGCCGCGCGCATCGACGCCGTCGAGGGCGGCTCCGTCCCGGTGGGGTCGCTCGACATCACCATGTACCGCGACGACCTGCGGCTGCGGCCGGCCCGGGCCCTGGAGCGCACCGACATCCCGCCGGGCGGGATCGACGGGAAGGCGGTCGTCCTCGTCGACGACGTGCTCTTCTCCGGCCGCACGGTCCGGGCCGCCCTGGACGCGCTCGGTGACGTCGGCCGCCCGGGGCTGGTGCAGCTGGCCGTCCTGGTGGACCGCGGGCACCGCGAGCTGCCGATCCGGGCCGACTACGTCGGCAAGAACCTGCCCACCTCGGTCCTGGAGACCGTCCGGGTGCTGCTGACCGAGCACGACGGCCGCGACGCCGTCCTCCTGGAACGCCCGGCCCCGACGGCAGGAGAGCAGGCGTGAGGCGGCACCTGGTCTCGGCCGCGGACCTGTCCTACGACGACGCGGTGCTCGTGCTGGACACCGCTGCGGAGATGGCCACCGTGGCCGGGCGGGAGATCAAGAAGCTGCCGACCCTGCGCGGCCGCACCGTCGTGAACCTCTTCTTCGAGGACTCGACCCGGACCCGGATCTCCTTCGAGGCCGCGGCCAAGCGGCTGTCCGCAGACGTCATCAACTTCTCGGCGAAGGGCTCCAGCGTCTCCAAGGGCGAGTCGCTCAAGGACACCGCGCTGACGCTCGAGGCGATGGGCGCCGACGCCGTGGTCATCCGGCACCAGTCCAGCGGTGCGCCGCACCGGCTGGCCTACTCCGGCTGGATCGGCGGTTGCGTCGTCAACGCCGGCGACGGCACGCACGAGCACCCGACGCAGGCCCTGCTGGACGCGTTCACGATGCGCCGGCACCTGGGCGGGGACCTGGCCGGACGTCGGGTCACGATCGTCGGCGACGTCCTGCACAGCCGGGTCGCCCGGTCGAACGTCCTGCTGCTGTCGACGCTCGGTGCCGAGGTGACGCTGGTCGCGCCGCCGACGCTGCTGCCGGTCGGCGTCGAGTCGTGGCCGTGCGCGGTGTCCTACGACCTCGACGGGCCGCTGGCCAAGTCGGACGTCGTGATGATGCTGCGGGTGCAGCGGGAGCGGATGAGCGCGGCGTTCTTCCCCAGCGCCAACGAGTACAGCCGCCGCTACGGGCTGGACGTCGCCCGGGCCGGCGACGCTGCCCGAGCACGCGATCGTCATGCACCCCGGTCCGATGAACCGCGGCATGGAGATCGCGGCCGAGGTGGCCGACGGCTCGCGCTCGACGATCGTCGAGCAGGTCGCCAACGGCGTGAGCGTACGGATGGCCGTGCTCTACCTGCTGCTCGGCGGCAGCGAGCCGGCGATCGGCGCCGAGCGCGAGGTGGCGCTGTGAGCGCCCGGCTGATCCGGGGCGCCCGGCCCCTCGGCGGCGAGCCGGCCGACCTGCTGCTGCACGACGGCGTCCTCGCCGACGTCGGCCCGGCCGGGTCGCTCGACGCCGGCGACGCGCCGGTGCTCGACGCCGACGGGCTCGTCGCGCTGCCGGGGCTGGTCGACCTGCACACGCACCTGCGCGAGCCCGGCCGCGAGGACGCCGAGACGGTCGCGACCGGCACCCGGGCCGCGGCGCTGGGCGGCTTCACCGCCGTGCACGCCATGGCGAACACCGACCCGGTGGCCGACACCGCCGGCGTCGTCGAGCAGGTCTGGCGGCTGGGCCGCGAGGCCGGCTGGTGCGACGTGCAGCCGGTCGGCGCGGTCACGGTCGGGCTGGCCGGCGAGCAGCTGGCCGAGCTCGGCGCGATGGCCGACGTCGGCGGCGGGCGTCCGGGTGTTCTCCGACGACGGGCACTGCGTGTCCGACGCGGTGCTCATGCGCCGCGCGCTGGAGTACGTCAAGGCGTTCGACGGCGTGGTCGCCCAGCACGCGCAGGAGCCGCGGCTCACCGCAGGACGCGCAGATGAACGAGGGCGTGCTGTCCGGCGTTCTCGGGCTGCAGGGCTGGCCGGCGGTCGCCGAGGAGGCGATCATCGCCCGGGACGTCCTGCTCGCCGAGCACGTCGGCTCGCGGCTGCACGTGTGCCACGTGTCGACGGCCGGCTCGGTCGACCTGGTCCGCTGGGCGAAGTCCCGCGGCGTCGACGTCACCGCCGAGGTCACCCCGCACCACCTGCTGCTCACCGACGACCTCGTCGCCGGCTACGACCCGGTGTACAAGGTCAACCCGCCGTTGCGGACCAAGGCGGACGTGGAGGCGCTGCGCGAGGGCCTGGCCGACGGGACCATCGACGCCGTCGCCACCGACCACGCGCCGCACCCGGTGGAGGACAAGGACTGCGAGTGGTCCGCGGCGGCGTTCGGGATGGTCGGGCTCGAGACGGCGCTGTCCGTCGTGGTCGAGTCGATGGTGCAGACCGGGCTGCTGGACTGGAGCGGCGTCGCCGACCGGATGTCCGCCCGCCCGGCCCGGATCGGACGCCTGAACGGCCACGGCCGGCCGCTCGCCGCCGGCGAGCCGGCGAACCTGGTGCTCGTCGACCCGTCCGCGCGGTGGACCGTCGAGCCGTCGGGACTGGCGTCCAAGAGCCGCAACACCCCGTTCGCCGGGCGCGAGCTGCCCGCGCGGGTGGTCGCGACCTTCCTGCGCGGCCGGCCGACCGTCCTCGACGGGACGCTCGCGTGAGCGCGCTGCTCGTGCTCGAGGACGGCCGGACGTTCCGCGGCGACGCGTACGGCGCGCGCGGCGAGACGTTCGGCGAGGCGGTGTTCTGCACCGCGATGACCGGCTACCAGGAGACGCTCACCGACCCGTCGTACCACCGCCAGGTCGTGGTGATGACCGCGCCGCACATCGGCAACACCGGCGTCAACGACGAGGACCAGGAGTCCGCCCGGATCTGGGTCGGCGGCTACGTCGTGCGCGACCCGTCGCCGGTGGCCTCGTCGTGGCGGGCCCGCCGCCGCCTCGACGACGACCTCGTCGACCAGGGCGTCGTCGGCGTCAGCGGCGATCGACACCCGCGCGCTCACCCGGCACCTGCGCGACCGCGGCGCCATGCGGGTCGGGCTCTCGTCGGTCGAGACCGACCCGGCTGCGCTGCTCGAGCGGGTGCTCGCCTCGCCCGGCATGGCCGGGGCCGACCTGACTGCCGAGGTGACGACCGCGCAGCCGTACGTCGTGCCGGCGGTCGGGCAGCGGCGGTTCACCGTCGCCGCGCTCGACCTCGGCATCAAGGCGATGACGCCGCGACGGATGAGCGAGCGCGGGATCGAGGTGCACGTTCTGCCCGCGTCGACGACCCCGGACGAGCTGCTCGCGCTCGGCGCCGACGGCGTCTTCGTGTCCAACGGCCCTGGCGACCCGGCGACCGCCGACCACGCGGTGACGCTGGTGCGGGCCGCGCTGGACGCGCGGGTGCCGCTGTTCGGGATCTGCTTCGGCAACCAGGTGCTCGGACGCGCCCTCGGGTTCGGGACCTACAAGCTGAAGTTCGGTCACCGCGGGACCAACCAGCCGGTGCAGGACCGGGCCACCGGCAAGGTCGAGATCAGTGCGCACAACCACGGGTTCGCGGTGCAGGCGCCGGTCGGCGAGGTCGTCGACACCGGCGTACGGCCGGGCCGAGGTCAGCCACGTCTGCCTCAACGACGATGTGGTCGAAGGTCTGGTCTGCCACGACGTGCCGGCGTTCTCGGTCCAGTACCACCCGGAGGCGGCGGCCGGGCCGCACGACTCCGCGTACCTGTTCGACCGGTTCGCCGACCTCATGGCCACGGCCGGGAAGGCGCGCTGATGCCCCGGCGCGAGGACATCGCCAGCGTGCTGGTCATCGGGTCCGGGCCGATCGTCATCGGTCAGGCCTGCGAGTTCGACTACTCCGGGACCCAGGCCTGCCGGGTGCTGCGGGCCGAGGGGCTGCGGGTCGTGCTCGTCAACAGCAACCCGGCCACGATCATGACGGACCCGGAGTTCGCCGACGCCACCTACGTCGAGCCCATCACGCCGGAGATCGTGGCGAAGATCATCGAGCGCGAGCGCCCGGACGCGCTGCTGGCGACCCTCGGCGGCCAGACCGCGCTGAACTGCGCGGTCGCGCTGCACGAGCAGGGCGTGCTGGAGCAGTACGGCGTCGAGCTGATCGGCGCGGACTTCGACGCGATCCGTCGCGGCGAGGACCGGCAGGCGTTCAAGGAGATCGTCGGCGGGCTGCCGGCGCACCTGTCCGCCGAGTCGGCCCGCTCGCTCATCTGCCACTCGGTGGCGGACTGCCTCGACGCGGCCGACGGTGCTCGGCTACCCCGTGGTCGTGCGGCCCTCGTTCACGATGGGCGGCGCCGGGTCGGGGATCGCTTACGACGAGGCCGACCTGCGCCGGATCGCCGGGGCCGGCCTGCAGGCCAGCCCGACGACCGAGGTGCTGCTGGAGGAGTCGATCCTCGGCTGGAAGGAGTACGAGCTCGAGCTGATGCGCGACCGGATGGACAACGTGGTCGTCGTCTGCTCGATCGAGAACGTCGACCCGATGGGCATCCACACCGGCGACTCGGTCACGGTGGCGCCGGCGCTGACGCTGACCGACCGCGAGTTCCAGCGCATGCGCGACATCGCGATCGCGGTGATCCGCGCGGTCGGCGTCGACACCGGCGGCTGCAACATCCAGTTCGCGGTGAACCCGGTCGACGGCCGGATGGTCGTCATCGAGATGAACCCGCGGGTGTCCCGCTCGTCCGCGCTCGCGTCCAAGGCGACCGGCTTCCCGATCGCGAAGATCGCCGCCCGGCTGGCGGTCGGCTACACCCTCGACGAGATCAGCAACGACATCACCCAGGAGACGCCGGCGTCCTTCGAGCCGACGCTGGACTACATCGTGGTGAAGGTGCCGCGGTTCGCGTTCGAGAAGTTCCCGCAGGCCGACCCGACTCTCACGACGACGATGAAGAGCGTCGGCGAGGCGATGGCCATCGGCCGCTCGTTCGCCGAGGCGCTGCAGAAGGCGCTGCGCTCGCTGGAGCGGCCGGAGTCGGTGTTCCACTGGCGCGGCGACCCCGCCGGACTCGACCGGGCGGCACTCGTCGCGCAGGCCGGGCTGCCGCGGGACGCGCGGCTGACCGTCGTCCAGCAGGCGCTGCGGGCCGGGGCGAGCGTGGCCGAGCTGGCCGCGTCCACCGCGATCGACCCGTGGTTCCTCGAGCAGGTCGCCGGCATCAACGCGCTCGCGGACGAGGTCGCGGCCGCCCCGGAGCTGGACGGTCGGCTGCTGCGGCGCGCCAAGCGGGCCGGGTTCTCCGACCGCCAGCTCGGCGAGCTGCGCAACCTGGCCGAGCCGGTCGTGCGCGAGCTGCGGCACGCGCTCGGCATCCGTCCGGTCTACAAGACGGTCGACACCTGCGCGGCGGAGTTCGCGGCCCGCACGCCGTACCACTACTCCGCGTACGACGAGGAGACCGAGGTCGCAGCCGCGGGAGCGGCCTGCGGTGCTGATCCTGGGCAGCGGGCCCAACCGCATCGGCCAGGGGATCGAGTTCGACTACTCCTGCGTGCACGCGGCCATGACCCTGCGCGAGGCCGGCTTCGAGACCGTGATGGTCAACTGCAACCCGGAGACCGTGTCCACCGACTACGACACCAGCGACCGGCTGTACTTCGAGCCGCTGACCCTGGAGGACGTGCTCGAGGTGGTGCACGCCGAGCGCGCGGCCGGACCGGTGACCGGCGTCGTCGTGCAGCTCGGCGGCCAGACGCCGCTGGGGCTCGCCCAGGCGCTCAAGGACGCCGGCGTGCCGGTGCTGGGCACCCAGCCCGAGGCGATCCACCTGGCCGAGGAGCGCGGCGCGTTCGGCCGCGTGCTCGAGCAGGCCGGGCTGCCGGCACCGCGGTGGGGGATGGCCTCGACGTACGACCAGGCGCTGGCGATCACCCGCGACATCGGCTACCCCGTGCTGGTCCGACCGTCGTACGTCCTGGGCGGTCGCGGGATGGAGATCGTCTACGACGACGGTGCGATGCGGGAGACGCTGGCCCGGATCCACGGCTCGGGACCGGCGGGGGAGCCCGCGCCCCCGGTGCTGGTCGACCGCTTCCTCGACGACGCGGTCGAGATCGACGTCGACGCGCTGTTCGACGGTGACGAGCTCTTCCTCGGCGGCGTGATGGAGCACATCGAGGAGGCCGGCATCCACTCCGGCGACTCCGCCTGCGTGCTCCCGCCGATCACGCTGGGCCGCGCCGAGATCGCCCGGATCCGGCGCAGCACCGAGGCGATCGCGCGGGGCGTCGGCGTGCGCGGCCTGCTCAACGTGCAGTACGCCCTGGTCTCGGACGTGCTGTACGTGCTGGAGGCGAACCCACGGGCCTCGCGCACGGTGCCGTTCGTGTCGAAGGCGACCGCGGTGCCGCTCGCCAAGGCGGCGGCACGGGTGATGACCGGGACGAGCATCGCGCAGCTGCGCGACGAGGGGCTGCTCCCGGCCGAGGGGGACGGCGGGACGCTGCCGCTGGACACCGCGATCGCCGTCAAGGAGGCGGTGCTGCCGTTCGGCCGCTTCCACGGCGTCGACACGGTGCTCGGCCCGGAGATGCGCTCGACCGGCGAGGTGATGGGCATCGACGCCTTGTTCGGGACCGCGTTCGCCAAGTCCCAGCTCGCCGCGTACGCGGGCGGGCTGCCGACGAAGGGCCGGGCGTTCGTCACCGTCGCGGACCGGGACAAGCGCTCGATGGTGTTCCCGGTCAAACGGCTCGCCGACCTCGGGTTCGAGATCCTGGCCACCGAGGGCACGGCCGAGGTGCTGTACCGGCACGGGGTCGTCGCCACCGTGGTGCGCAAGCACTACGAGCCGGACGACGGGACCCCGGACGCGGTCACCCGGATCCTGGCCGGCGAGATCGACCTGATCGTCAACACCCCGTTCGGCGTGGGTCCACGGCTGGACGGGTACGAGATCAGGACCGCGGCCGTCACCCGCGGGGTGCCCTGCATCACGACGGTGCAGGGCCTGGCCGCCACCGTCCAGGGCATCGAGGCGCTGGTCGGGGGAGCCATCGGGGTCACGCCGCTGCAGGAGTACGGTGCGGGGCTGCGGGCGCAGCAGCGCTCCGGTGGGCGCAGCGCGGCGGTTCCCGGGACGCAGCCCGACCGAGAGGAGTCCTGATGGGGGCCGTGCAGGTGCGCGGCGAGGTCCTGTCCACGCGGCGGGCCGGTGAGTACCACGCGCTGACGGTGGTGGCCCCCGGCATCGCGGACGGCGCCCGGCCGGGTCATTTCGTGGCGCTGGCGGTCGGCGGCGAGCACTCCTCGATGCTGCTGCGGCGGGCGTTCTCGATCTACCGGGTGCAGGAGCGGGGGATCTACGGCGGCACCGTCGAGATCGTGTACTCGGTGCACGGCAAGGGGACGGCCTGGCTGGCCGGGCTGCGGGCGCACGACCCGGTCGACGTCGTCGGGCCGCTGGGCCGCCCGTTCGCGCTGCCGAAGGAGCCGGTGACCGCGACCCTGGTCGGCGGCGGCTACGGCTCGGCCCCCCTGTTCACGCTGGCCGAGCAGCTGCGGGCCCGGGGGTGCCGGGTGGACTTCGTCCTCGGCGCGGCGACCGAGGGCCGGCTGTTCGGGGCCCTGGAGGCCAAGCGGATCTCCACTCAGGTGGCCATCACCACCGAGGACGGGAGCCTGGGCGAGCGCGGCCGGGTCACCGACGTGCTGCCCGGGATGCTGCAGCGCTCCGGCGCCGACGTCGTCTACGCCTGCGGGCCGATGCCGATGCTGCGGGCCGTGCACGAGATCGCGACGGCGTACGGCGCCCACAGCCAGTGCGCTGTCGAGGAGTCGATGGCCTGCGGGATCGGCGTCTGCATGACCTGCGTGCTCCCGGTGATCGGCGACGACGGCCGGACCCGGATGGTGCGCTCGTGCGTCGAGGGCCCGGTGTTCCGGGGCGACCGGGTGCGTTGGGACGACCTGGGCACGGTGCCTGCCGACGCCGTCGGCGAACCGCTCGACCTCGCCGTGGTGGACGGCCGCCGATGACCCGGATGCGGATCACGACCGAGCGGCCTGGCACCGTCCCGCTGCCGACCGTCGACCTGAGCACCTCGATCGGTGCGCTTGAGCTGCCCAGCCCGATGCTCACGGCGTCCGGCTGCGCGGCCTCCGGGCGCGAGCTGGACCAGTTCGTCGACGTCACCCGGCTGGGTGCGGTGGTGACCAAGTCCGTGATGCTGCGGCCCCGCTCGGGGCGCCCGACGCCGCGGATGTCCGAGACGCCGAGCGGGATGCTCAACTCGATCGGCCTCCAGGGCCCCGGCATCGACTCGTTCCTGGACAACGACCTGGCCTGGCTGCGGCGGCGCGGGGCGCGGGCCGTCGTGTCCATCGCAGGCACGAGCGTGGACGAGTACACCAAGCTCGCCCAGCGGCTGCGCAACGCCGACGGCATCAGTGCGGTCGAGGTCAACATCTCCTGCCCGAACGTGCAGGAGCGCGGTCACGTGTTCGCCTGCGACCCGGTCGCGGCTGCCTCGGTGCTCGGGGCCGTCCGGCGGGCGACCACGCCCGGCGTCCCGGTGATCGCGAAGCTCTCGCCGGACGTCACCGACATCGTCGAGGTCGCCCGCGCTGTCGTGACCGCCGGGGCCGACGCGCTCGCGATGGTGAACACGACGCTGGGCATGGTCATCGACCCGCACACGCTGCGGCCGGCGCTCGCCGGCGTGACCGGCGGGCTGTCCGGACCGGCGATCCGGCCCATGGCCGTGCGCTGCGTCTACCAGGTGCACGCGGCGCTGCCGCACGTCCCGATCTGCGGCATGGGCGGGATCCGCACCGGGGCCGACGCCCTGGAGTTCATCCTCGCCGGCGCCAGCACCGTGTCGGCCGGAACGGTGCTGTTCAACGACCCCTCGGCCCCGGACCGCATCGTCCGCGAGCTCACGTTCGCGCTCGCCGAGGCCGGCTTCGACCGGCTCGTCGACGCGATCGGCTACGCGCACCGGCCGGCGGACGTCGCGGCTGCGGCCGGCGGGGCCGGTGGGCCCGGCGACGACGCGGCACATGCGGGCGACGCCAGCGACGACTTCGGCCCGGACGTGGACGTGGCCGCGCGATGACCGTCGACGTGGGCGGCCCGGCGCCGGTCGCGGTGGCGCTGGACACCGCCGACCTCGCGGAGGCCGTCGGGTGGGCCCGGCAGGTCGGCCCGGTCGTGAGCACCTGCAAGGTCGGGCTGGAGCTGTACCTCGCGCACGGGGCCGCGGCGGTGCACGCGGTGCGCGAGGCCTCCGGCCGGCCGGTCTTCCTGGACCTCAAGCTGCACGACATCCCGCACACGGTCGCCGGCGCGGCCCGGGCGGTGGCGGGGCTGGAGCCGGCGTACGTCACCGTGCACGCCTCCGGCGGGGAGGACATGGTCCGGGCCGCGGTGCATGCCCTGCCCGGCACCATGGTCACCGGCGTGACCGTGCTGACCTCGCTGGACGCCGCCGCGCTGGCCCGGCTCGGGCTCATGGGCACGCCGCTCGACGCCGTACGCCGCCTCGCCGTGCTCGCGGTCGGCGCCGGGGCAGGCGCGCTGGTGTGCTCGCCCCAGGAGGTGGCCGCCGTCCGGGCCGAGGTCGGTCCGGACATCGTCCTGGTCACCCCCGGTGTGCGGCCGGTCGGGGGCCCCACCGACGACCAGGCCCGGGTGACCACCCCGGAGCAGGCCCTCGCTGCCGGGGCCGACCTGCTGGTGGTCGGCCGCCCGATCACCGGCGCGGCCGATCCGGCGAGCGCCGCCGCCGAGCTGGCCCGCTCGCTGTCCGGCTCACGGTCGGCCCGGCGGGCCGGGACCCGCTGAGCCTCGTTGCCCCGGCCGACCGGGCCCAGTAGGTTCCGGGTGCCCGCACCTGTGCTGACCTGCGAGGACCTGTTGGCCCTTCCGCCCCTCACCCCGGAGCAACGCGCCGACGCGCTGCTCAAGGCAGCAGCCGCACGCCGCGAGCGAGCCGAGGTCAAGAACCGCCTCAAGCACTCGGGGGCGTCGCTGACGGAGGTCGTCCGCGAGGGCCAGGCCGGCGGCGTCATCGGCAAGATGAAGGTGTCCGAGCTGCTGGAGTCCATGCCCGGGGTCGGCAAGGTCCGCGCCCGCCAGCTCATGGAGCGCCTCGGGATCGCCGGCACCCGGCGGGTGCGCGGGCTGGGCGCCAACCAGGTGGCCGCTCTCGAGCGCGAGTTCGGTGCCGGGTCCTGAGCCTGCGCGGCTGGTCGTGCTGTCCGGCCCGTCAGGCGTGGGCAAGAGCACCGTCGCCGCGTACGTGCGCGACCACCATCCCGGGCTCTGGCTGTCGGTGTCCGCGACGACCAGGCGCCCGCGCGAGGGCGAGACGCATGGGGTCAACTACTGGTTCGTGACCTCGGAGGAGTTCGCCGGCATGGTCGAGCGCGGCGAGCTGCTCGAGTACGCCGAGTTCGCCGGCCACTACTACGGGACCCCCAGGGCGCCGGTGCTCGAGCGGCTGGCCGACAGGGTTCCGGTGCTGCTGGAGATCGAGCTGCACGGGGCCCGGCAGGTCCGGGCCGCGGACCCGGCCGCCCTGCTGGTCTTCCTGGCCCCGCCCAGCTGGGACGAGCTGGTCCGCCGGCTCGTGGGCCGGGGGACCGAGCCGGCCGACGTGATCGCCCGGCGGCTGGAGACCGCCCAGGTCGAGCTGGCGGCGCAGAGCGAGTTCGACGCGGTAGTGGTCAACGACGACGTCCGGTCGGCGGCCGAGCGGCTGGTAGCCTTGATGGGTCTGTCCGGCGAGTCCTGACCACGTCACCACGCTGACCAGCAGCCGCCGGCGTCCACTCGATCTCTCGGAAGGTCCCCGCGTGTCCGGTACCGCCGCCGCTCCCGAAGGCATCACCAACCCGCCGATCGACGAGCTGCTCGCCAAGGTCGACTCGAAGTACAGCCTGGTGCTCTACTCCGCCAAGCGGGCCCGCCAGATCAACGCCTACTACAGCCAGCTCGGCGAGGGACTGCTCGAGTACGTCGGGCCGCTCGTCGACACGCACGTCCAGGAGAAGCCGCTGTCGATCGCGATGCGCGAGATCAACGCCGGCCTGCTCACCCTCGAGCAGCTCGAGCCCTGAGCCGCGGCAAGCCCGCGACGGGCCTCGACCAGGTGCCCCTGTCATGACCGGGACCGCCGTGCTGCCCCCCACTGGGGCGCGCGTGATCCTCGGCGTCGGCGGGGGCATTGCCGCGTACAAGGCGTGCGAGGTGCTCCGCGGGCTCACCGAGGCGGGGCACCGGGTCAGGGTGGTCCCCACCGCGGCCGCGTTGCGGTTCGTGGGGGAGCCCACCTGGGCCGCGCTGTCCGGCGAGCCGGTCACCAGCACCGTCTGGGACTCCGTGCACGAGGTCCCGCACGTGGGGCTCGGGCGCTCCGCCGATCTCGTGGTCGTCGTGCCGGCCACCGCCGACCTGATGGCCAGGGCCGCGCACGGCCTGGCCGACGACCTGTTGACCAGCACGCTGCTCACCGCGTCCTGCCCGGTCGTCTTCGTCCCAGCGATGCACACCGAGATGTGGGAGCACCCCGCCACCCGGGACAACGTGGCCACGCTGCGTGCCCGCGGCGCGCTCGTCGTCGAGCCCGCGGTCGGGCGGCTGACCGGGGTCGACACCGGCAAGGGCCGGCTGCCCGAGCCGGAGGCAGTCCTCGCGCTGGTGCGGCGCGTGCTCGTCCGCGGCGCGGCCGGTGCGGTCACCGCAGACCTGGCCGGGCGTCGGGTCGTCGTCTCCGCCGGCGGCACCCGTGAGCCGCTGGACCCGGTGCGCTACCTCGGCAACCGGTCCAGCGGGCGCCAGGGCTACGCGCTCGCCGAGTCGGCCGCGGCCCGCGGCGCCGAGGTGGTCCTCGTCGCCGCCAACGTCGCGCTGCCGGACCCGGCGGGCGTGCAGATCGTCCGGGTCGGGACCGCCCTCGAGCTGAGCGCAGCCGTCCGGTCCGCGGCCACCCGCGCGGACGCCGTGGTCATGGCCGCGGCGGTCGCCGACTTCCGGCCGGCGCAGGCGGCCGAGGCCAAGATCAAGAAGGGCGACGCCGACCCCGGGCCGGTCGAGCTCACCCGCAACCCCGACGTCCTGCGCGGCCTGGTCGAAGACGCTCCGCGGGCCGACCAGGTCGTCGTCGGCTTCGCGGCCGAGACCGGGGACGGTGCCGCGAGCTGGCTCGACCACGGCCGCGCCAAGCTAGCTGCCAAGGGCTGCGACCTGCTGGTCGTCAACCGCGTCGGCGACGGTCTCGGCTTCGAGGTCGCCGACAACGCGGCTGTCGTGCTCGGCTCGGACGGCAGCGAGACCGAGGTCCAGCTCGGCCCGAAGGAAGACCTCGCCGACGTCGTCTGGGACCTGGTCCTCCCTCGCCTCTCCTGACCAGAGGCCTCGACCGCTCCGGCGAGGTCCATCCGGACACCGTCGCGCGCCGGCTCCGAGCGGGCACCTCGCCACGTGCTGGATGGGGACGCGCGGGCGTCCGGGTCGTGGGTGTGGACGGATAGACTCCGGGGCGCACGCGATGACCCCAGCCGCTAGGAGCCCGCCGTGTCCCGTCGCCTGTTCACGTCCGAGTCGGTCACCGAAGGCCACCCGGACAAGATCGCCGACCAGATCAGCGACGCAGTCCTCGATGCGCTGCTCAAGGAGGACTCGCACAGTCGCGTGGCCGTCGAGACGCTCGTCACCACCGGCTTCGTGCACGTGGCCGGCGAGGTCACCACCGAGGCGTACGCCGACATCCCCACCATCGTGCGCGACAAGA
The DNA here is from genome assembly GCA_963711005.1 of uncultured Actinomycetota bacterium. Lineage (GTDB taxonomy): Bacteria > Actinomycetota > Actinomycetes > Prado026 > Prado026 > CAVQCJ01. The sequence continues at coordinate 282,276 of CAVQCJ010000006.1, forward strand.
TCCTCGAGATCGGGTACGACTCGTCGAAGAAGGGCTTCGACGGCCAGTCCTGCGGGGTCTCGGTGTCGATCGGGGCGCAGTCGCCGGACATCGCGCAGGGTGTCGACGACGCGTTCGAGGAGCGGGCCGAGGGCAGCGCGGACCCGCTGGACCGCCAGGGCGCCGGTGACCAGGGCCTGATGTTCGGGTACGCCAGCGAGGACACCCCGGAGCTGATGCCGCTGCCGATCATGCTGGCCCATCGGCTGGCGCGGCGGCTGGCCGCCGTGCGCAAGGACGGCACCATCCCGTACCTGCGGCCCGACGGGAAGACGCAGGTGACCATCGAGTACGACGGCGACACCCCGGTGCGGCTCGACACCGTGGTCGTGTCCAGCCAGCACGCCGGCGACATCGACCTGGCCACGCTGCTGCAGCCCGACGTCGAGGAGTTCGTCGTGCGGCCCGAGCTCGAGGGGCTCGGGATCGACACGTCCGACTACCGCGTGCTGGTCAACCCGACCGGGCGGTTCGAGGTCGGCGGCCCTATGGGCGACGCCGGACTCACGGGCCGGAAGATCATCATCGACACGTACGGCGGCATGGCCCGGCACGGCGGCGGAGCGTTCTCGGGCAAGGACCCGTCCAAGGTCGACCGCTCGGCCGCCTACGCCATGCGCTGGGTGGCCAAGCACGTGGTCGCCGCGGGCCTCGCCAAGCGGTGCGAGGTGCAGGTCGCGTACGCCATCGGCAAGGCGCATCCGGTCGGCCTGTTCGTGGAGACCTTCGGGACGGGCCGGCTGCCGAACGAGCGGATCCAGGCCGCGGTGGTCGAGGTGTTCGACCTGCGCCCCGCGGCGATCATCCGGGACCTGGACCTGCTGCGCCCCATCTACAGCCAGACAGCGGCCTACGGCCACTTCGGCCGCGAGCTTCCCGACTTCACCTGGGAGCGCACGGACCGGGTGGCCGCGCTGCTCGCCGCGGCCGGGTCCTGACGGCTGGTCCACAGCGGCCATCGGTCCGGCCGGCCGCGGTCGGCCCGCGATGGTAGGACCGGTCGAGTGAGCGTCGAGCCGCGCGAGCAGCAGCTCGCGCTCGTCCGGGACCGGGTCCGGGCCCGTCCGCGCCCCCCGGAGGGACTGGCCCCGGCCGCGGCGGTCGCCCGGGTCGCCGTCGACATCCCGCACGCCCATCTCGACCGCCTCTTCGACTATCTCGTGCCGGCGTCGGCCGACGCGGCCGCCCAGCCGGGCGTTCGGGTCCGGGTGCGGTTCGCCGGAAGGTTGGTCGGCGGGTTCGTCGTCGAGCGGGTCGAGCAGACCCCGGACACCGGGGCCGGGCGGCGGCTGGCCCGGCTGGAGAAGGTCGTCTCGCCGGAGCCGGTGCTGACCCCGGAGATCGTGGCGCTGGCCCGGGCGGTCGCGGACCGGTACGCGGGCACTCTCGCCGACGTCCTGCGGCTGGCGGTCCCGCCCAGGCACGCGCGGGTCGAGGCCGATCCGGCGGGCGCACCGCTGCTGCTGCCGGTGGCGCCGACTGCCGACGAGGTCGAGGCGTTCTGGGGCCGGTACACAGCGGGTGCGGCCTTCCTGCGCGGGGTCGCCGCCGGAGCGGCCCCTGCGGCCGTGTGGACGGCTCTGCCAGGGTCCACCTGGCCGCACGAGCTGGCAGTCGCCGTCCAGGTCGCGCTCGCCGCGGGGCGAGGAGCCCTGGTCGTCGTGCCGGACCACCGCGACGCCCGCCGGGTCAGCGCCGCGGTGGACGCGGTCTGCGGACCGGGCCGCCACGTCGTGCTGACCGCGGAGGCCGGCCCGGCCAAGCGGTACCGCGCCTGGTTGGCCGTACGGCGCGGCGTCGTGCGGGCGGTGGTCGGCACCCGGGCGGCGATGTTCGCACCCGTCCAGGGGCTGGGCCTGCTGGCGGTGTGGGACGACGGCGACGACCTGCACGCCGAGCCGCGGGCGCCGTACCCGCATGTCCGCGAGGTGCTCCGACTGCGGGCGGCGGCCGACGGGGCGGCGCTGCTGGTGGGCGGGACCGCCCGCACCGCTGAAGCCGCAGCCCTGGTCTCGCTGGGGGAGGCCCACCCGGTCCAGGCCCCCCGCGCCGCGGTGCGGGCCGCGGCGCCCTCGGTACGAGTGGCCGGTGATGATGCCGACCTGGCCGAGGACCCGGCCGCCCGGACCGCCCGACTGCCCACGGCAGCCTGGGACACGGTGCGGCACGCCCTGCGGTCTGGGCCGGTGCTGGTCCAGGTCCCGCGTCGCGGGTACGTCCCAGGGCTCGCCTGCGTGCGCTGCCACGCCCCAGCCCGGTGCCCGACCTGCTCCGGGCCGCTGTCGCTCGGGTCCGGCCGCGGCGGTGCGGCCTGCACCTGGTGCGGACGGCCGGCCGTCGACTGGCGCTGCCCGTCCTGCTCGGCCGACCGGTTCCGGGCGACCGTGGTGGGTGCCCGCCGCACCGCCGAGGAGCTCGGCCGCTCCTTCCCGGGGGTGCCGGTCCGGACGTCCGGTCGCGACGAGGTGATCGAGACGGTCCCCGACCGCCCGGCGCTGGTGGTGTCGACACCGGGCGCGGAGCCGGTGGCGGACGGCGGCTACGCCGCGGCGCTGCTGCTGGACGGCTGGGCGATGCTGGGCCGGCCGGACCTGCGGGCCGCCGAGGAGACGCTGCGCCGCTGGCTGGCGGCGGCGTCGCTGGTGCGGCCCGGGCCGGCCGGCGGCCGGGTGGTCGTGCTGGCCGAGTCGGCGCTCGCGCCGGTGCAGGCGCTGCTGCGCTGGGACCCGCCCGGGGCGGCCGACCGCGAGCTGGCCGACCGCGTCCGGCTGCGGTTCCCGCCGGCGGTGCGGCTGGCTTCGCTGACCGGCTCCGGCGCCGCTGTCGCGGACCTGCTGTCGGTGGCCCGGCTGCCGGACGTCGCCCAGGTCCTCGGCCCGACGCCGACCGAGAACGGCACCAGGGCGCTGGTGCGCGTCCCGCTGGCCGACGGCGAGGCGCTGTCGGCCGCACTCAAGGCCGGCCAGGCGGTTCGCAGCGCCCGCAAAGCCGCCGACTTCGTCACAGTCGTGGTCGACCCGCTCGAGCTGACGTGACCGGCAGGATGGGGCCGGTGGAGCTGCGCGCGACCGACCTGGACACCGTCGTCTTCGATCTCGGCGGGGTGCTCGCCGACTGGGACCCGCGGTACCTGTACCGCGAGATGTTCGCCGGCGACGAGGCGGCCATGGAGCAGTTCCTGGCGACGGTGACGACCCCCGAGTGGAACCTCGCGATGGACGCCGGCCGGGACCGGGCCGAGGCGGTCGCCGAGCTGTCGGCCGCACACCCGGCGCACGAACCGCTGATCCGGGCCTGGGTCGACCGATGGGAGGAGATGCTTGGCGCCGAGATCGCCGGCACCGCCCGGATCGTCGACGACCTGGCGTCGGCCGGGGTACGGCTGCTCGCGCTGACCAACTGGTCCGCAGAGACCTTCCCGACCGCCCGGCTCCGGTACCCGTCGTTCAGCCGGTTCGAGGGCATCGTCGTGTCCGGCGAGCACGGTCTGGCCAAGCCCGACCCGACGCTGTACGAGGTGCTGCTGACCCGCTTCGAGGTCGACCCAAGCCGCGCCGCGTTCGTGGACGACAAGCCGCTCAACGTGGACGTTGCGCGCGGGCTGGGCTTCACCGGTCTGGTGTTCCGTACCCCGGCCGAGCTTCGCGCCGACCTCGTACGACTCGGGCTGCTGACCGGCCGACCTTAGGATGAGCACCGCTCGCGTCCACAGCCAGGCTCCGAGAGGACTGCCGTGCCCGTCCAGCCGATCCGGCTCTTCGGCGACCCGGTGCTGCGCACGCCGGCGGCGCCGGTGACCGACTTCGACAAAGAGCTGCGCAGCCTGGTCAAGGACCTCACCGACACGATGCTCGAGGCGCCCGGCGTGGGCCTGGCTGCACCGCAGCTCGGCGTCTCGCTGCGCGTGTTCACCTACCACGTGGGCGAGGACGAGCCGGGTCACCTCGTCAACCCCACCCTCGACCTGTCGGACGAGGAGCAGGACGGCGAGGAGGGCTGCCTGTCCGTGCCCGGCCTCGCGTTCGACTGCAAGCGGGCGATGCGGGTGGTGGCCAAGGGCTTCGACATGTACGGCGAGCCCGTCGTCCTCGAGGGCAGCGACCTGCTCGCCCGTTGCGTCCAGCACGAGACCGACCACCTCGACGGGATCCTGTTCATCGACCGGCTCGACAGGGCCACCCGGAAGCTCGCGATGGCGGCGATCCGCGAAGCCGAGTGGTTCGGCACCGAGGTGCAGGTCAAGGTCAGCCCGCACCCCACGTACGGCACGACCCTCTAGGCCGCGCCGTGCGGCTGGTGTTCGCCGGCACACCCGCGACCGCGCTGCCGTCGCTGGCGGCACTGATCGCGTCCCGGCACGAGGTGGTCGCGGTCCTCACGCGTCCGCCGGCGCGCGCCGGCCGCGGCCGTGCCGTGGTGGACTCCGACGTGGCGGTCCTGGCCAGGGAGACGGGCCTGGAGGTGCTGGCTCCGGACACGCCGCGAGACCCGCGGTTCCTCGAGCGGCTCACCGCCCTGCGACCCGACTGCGTCCCCGTGGTCGCTTACGGCGCGCTCGTGCCGGCGTCGGCGCTGGTCATCCCGCGGCACGGGTGGGTCAACCTGCACTTCTCGTTGCTGCCGGCGTGGCGGGGGGCCGCTCCGGTGCAGCACGCCGTGCTGGCCGGCGACGACGTCACCGGAGCCACGACGTTCCGGCTGGAGGAGGGCCTGGACACCGGCCCCGTGTTCGGCGTGGTCACCGACGCGATCGGCTCGACGGACACCGCGGGCGACGTGCTCGAGCGGTTGTCCCGGTCGGGTGCCCGGCTGCTCGTCGCCACCCTGGACGGTATCGAGGACGGCGCGCTCGCACCGGTCCCGCAGGCTGCGGCGGGAGTCTCGCTAGCCCCCAAGCTGGGTCCGGCCGACGCCCGGGTGGACTGGTCCGCGCCGGCGCTGCGGGTGGACCGGCTGGTGCGGGCCTGCACCCCGTCTCCCGGCGCATGGTCGCGGCTGCGCGGCGAGCGGGTGGGGCTGGGACCGGTGCGAGCGGTGACCGACGGCGCGCCGGACCTGGCGGCCGGGGCGGTGCACGCGGGCAAGAACGAGGTCCTGGTGGGCACGGGCGGCGTCCCGGTCCGGCTCGGGTTCGTGCGCCCGCAGGGACGCCGGGAGATGCCGGCCGCGGACTGGGCCCGCGGGCTCCGGCTGGCGCCGGGGGAGCGGTTCGACCCGTGAGCCCCCGCCCGTACCGCCGCCCGCAGCCGGACCCGCCCAGACGAGCCGCGTTCGACCTCCTGCGCGCGGTCGACGAGCGGGACGCGTACGCCAACCTGGTGCTGCCGGCTCTGCTGCGGGAGCGGGGGCTGGAGGGGCGCGACGCTGCGTTCGCCACCGAGCTGGCGTACGGGACGCTGCGTGGCCGCGGGACGTACGACGCCGTGCTCGCGGCCTGCGTGGACCGGCCGCTGGAGTCGGTCGACCCGCCGGTGCTGGACCTGTTGCGACTGGGCTGCCACCAGCTGCTGGCGATGTCGGTGCCGACCCACGCCGCGGTCAGCGCGACCGTCGAGCTGGCCAGGGCGTGCGTAGGCGAGGGGCGCGCGTCGTTCGTCAACGCGGTCCTGCGCAAGGCGTCCGCGCACGACCTCGCGGGTTGGATCGCAGCGGTCGCCCCGGACCGGGCGGTGGACCCCGTCGGTCACCTGGTCGTCGCGACGTCGCACCCCCGCTGGGTGGTCGACGCGATGCACGACCGGCTCGGCTCGATGGAGGCGACAGAGCGGCTGCTGCGCGCCGACAACGTAGCGGCCGAGGTCACCCTGGTCGCACGGCCCGGCCGCGTCGAGGTGGCCGACCTGCTCGATGCCGGTGCGCTCCCGGCTCGATGGTCGCCGTACGCCGCGAGATGGCCGGGCGGCGACCCGGGCCGGCTCGCGGCGGTGCGGTCGGGCGCGGCCGGTGTCCAGGACGAGGGCAGCCAGCTCGTCGCGGCCGCACTGGCCGAGGCGACGATCGGCGGTCCCGACCGGCGCTGGTTGGACCTGTGCGCCGGTCCTGGCGGGAAGGCGGCCCTGCTGGCCGGGCTGGCCTCCCGGCGCGGCGCGGCGCTGCTGGCCTGCGAGCCGCAGCAGCATCGCGCGGTCCTGGTCGACCGGGCGCTCGGACGGCCGGCCGAGGGCCGGGACCGCACGTCCTGGGTGGTGACGGCGGACGGCCTGGCCGGACCGTGGCGCCCCGGGTCGTTCGACCGGGTCCTGGCCGACGTCCCCTGCTCGGGCCTGGGCGCCCTGCGGCGCCGGCCCGAGGCGCGGTGGCGCCGTCGACCGGCCGACATCGCCCGCCTTGGTCCGCTGCAGCGTGGATTGCTGGGGGCCGCGATCGACGCGGTCCGGCCCGGCGGGCTGGTGGCGTACGTGACGTGCTCGCCGCATCTGGCGGAGACCGAGGTGGTCGTGGGGGACGTGCTGCGGAGCCGCACGGACCTGGCCGTGCAGGACGCGCGTCCGTTCCTGCCCGGCGTGCCCGAGCTCGGACCCGGCCCGTACGTGCAGCTCTGGCCGCATGTGCACGCGACGGACGCGATGTTTCTCGCGCTGATCCGCCGCGAGCCGTGAGGCGGAGCGCCGCTATCTTTCGGGGCGTGGCAATCCAGATCGCGCCGAGCATCCTGTCCGCCGACTTCAGCCGTCTCGCCGAGGAGGCCGCGGCCGTCGGGTCCGCGGACTGGCTGCACGTCGACGTCATGGACAACCACTTCGTCCCCAACCTGACCCTCGGGCTCCCGGTCGTCGAGGCGCTGCGCAAGGTCTCCCCGCTGCCGCTGGACTGCCATCTGATGATCGAGGACCCCGACCGCTGGGCCCCCGCGTACGCCGAGGCCGGCGCCGGTTCGGTCACCTTCCATGTGGAGGCCGCGCAGGCGCCGGTTCGGCTGGCTCGCGAGCTGCGCCGTACCGGAGCCCGGGCCGGGATGGCCCTCAAGCCGGCGACGCCGGTCGAGCCGTACGAGGACCTGCTCCCCGAGCTGGACATGCTCCTGCTGATGACCGTCGAGCCCGGGTTCGGTGGTCAGGCCTTCCTCGACGTCGTCCTGCCCAAGCTGCGCCGGGCCCGCGCCATGGTGGACCGGTGCGGCACGCAGGTCTGGCTGCAGGTGGACGGTGGGGTCTCGCTGGAGACCGTCGCCCGCTGCGTCGAGGCGGGCGCGGACGTCCTGGTCGCCGGCTCGGCCGTCTACGGGGCGGGCGACCCGGATGCCGCCGTCGCCGCGCTCCGGTCCGCGGCAACGGCCGCCGCTGTGACCAGCACCCCGTAGGCGGCTCCGGCCAGCGCGTGGCACACTTCTCGGGACAGTACGAACAGCTCGCGTGCTCCGGGGTCGGTGCAATTCCGAACCGGCGGTGACAGTCCGCGACCCGGCCGAAGCCATCGGCCGGTTGACCAGGTGGAACTCCTGGACCGACGGTGAGAGTCCGGATGGGAGGCGCACGCGGCGGGTCGTGCCGGGTCGGTACGAGGTCGGCGTGCGCATCAGCGTTCACGCAGCCATCGCCGCCCTGCCAGCCCGTGTCCCCGGAGCCCGCGACTGACCGCGAGCTCCGAGGAGAACCCGATGGCGACGCCGGCCGAGACCGCCGCGATGCGGCGCGCGCTCGAGCTGGCCGCGTCCGACGGGGTGCCGCACGGACCGAACCCGAGGGTCGGATGCGTCCTCCTCGACGCGGCGGGCCGCACCGTGGCGGAGGGGTTCCACCGTGGGGCCGGCACGCCGCACGCCGAGATCGCGGCCCTGGACGCTGCCGGCGCCGGGGCTCGCGGGGCGACCGCCGTGGTCACGCTCGAACCCTGCAACCACTCCGGTCGGACCGGTCCGTGCGCCGCAGCGCTGGTCGGGGCCGGCGTCGCCCGGGTCGTGTACGGCCAGGCCGACGTCAACCCGGTGGCGGCCGGCGGCGCGCAGGCGCTGCGCCGCGGCGGGGTGGACGTCGAGGGCGGGCTGCTCGCCGCGGAGTCCGCGGCGCTGAACCCGGTCTGGACCTTCGCCGTCGGGCGCGGCCGCCCGATGGTCACCTGGAAGACCGCCGGCTCCCTGGACGGGCGGGCGGCCGCCTCGGACGGCACCAGCCGCTGGATCACCGGTGCCCTGGCCCGCGCCGACGTGCACGCGCTGCGCGCGACCGTCGACGCGCTCGTCGTCGGGACCGGGACCATCCTGGCCGACGACCCCCGGCTGACCGCACGGCGCGGGGGCAGCGACGGTCCGGACCTGCCTGCGGCCGAGCAGCCGTTGCGGGTCGTGGTGGGCCACCGTCCGGTCCCGCCCGGGGCCCGCGTGCTCGACGACGCGGCGCCGACCCTCCTGCTCGCCACGCACGACCCACGGCACGTGCTCGACGTCCTGTACGCCCGGGACGTCCAGCATGTGCTGCTCGAGGGTGGCCCGACGTTGGCGGGCGCGTTCGTGGCGGCCGGTCTGGTCGACCGGGTCGTCGCCTACGTGGCACCGGTCCTGCTGGGAGCGGGTCCCGCCGTGCTGGGGCAGGCGGGCATCACGACGGTCGCGGCGGCGTTGCGCCTGACGACCCAGGACGTCACCCGGCTCGGGGACGACGTGCGGATCACCGCGCTGGTCGCGGCCGGCGGCAATGCGACCCAGGGCAAGGAGGGCTGATGTTCACCGGCATCGTCGAGGAGCTCGGCGTGGTGGTGGCGGTCGAGCGCCAGTCCGACGCCGCGCGGCTGACGGTCCGTGGACCTGTGGTTCTCGCGGATGCGGCGGCCGGCGACTCCATCGCCGTGAACGGGGTCTGCCTGACCGTCGCGGACCGCACCGAGGACACCTTCACGGCCGACGTCATGGCCGAGACCCTGAACCGCTCCTGCCTGGGTGCCTTGGTGCCCGGAAGCCGGGTCAACCTGGAGCGCCCGGTGACGCTCGCGGACCGGCTCGGCGGGCACCTGGTCCAGGGGCACGTGGACGGCACCGGGGAGATCCTCCTTCGCGCCCCCGGCGAGCACTGGGAGCTCGTCCGGGTGGCGATGCCGGCCGAGCTCTCCCGCTACGTCGTCACCAAGGGTTCGTTGACCGTCGACGGGGTCTCGCTGACCGTCGTCGACGTCGGTCCGGACTGGTTCAGCGTGAGCCTGATCCCCACCACGCTCGAGCTGACCACGCTCGGGCGCAAGCAGGTCGGCGACCCGGTCAACCTGGAGGTCGACGTGGTCGCCAAGTACGTCGAGAAGCTGTTGGGAGCCAGGACATGACCGCAGAGCCGACACCCGCGACGACCAGACCCGGGGTTCCGCCCACGGAGCCGCCGACCGGCGTCCGGCTGGACGACGTGCGCGCCGCCATCGACGCGATCGCGGCCGGTCGCGCCGTCGTCGTCGTCGACGACGAGGACCGCGAGAACGAGGGCGACCTGGTCTTCGCCGCAGCCAAGGCCACGCCGGAGCTGGTCGGGTTCATGATCAGGTACTCCTCCGGCGTCGTCTGCGTCCCGATGGAGGGCGCCGAGCTCGACCGGCTCAAGCTGCCGCCGATGACGTACGTCAACGAGGACCGGCGTGGCACGGCGTACTCGGTCTCGGTCGACGCCCGCCGCGGCGTCGCCACCGGGATCTCGGCCACGGACCGAGCGCACACCATCAAGGTGCTCGTCGACAGCGCGACCGAGCCGTACGAGCTGACCCGGCCCGGGCACGTCTTCCCGTTGCGAGCCATGGACGGCGGGGTCCTGGTCCGGACCGGGCACACCGAGGCGTCGGTGGACCTGGCCCGGCTGGCCGGGCTGACCCCGGCCGGGGTGATCTGCGAGATCGTGCACGACGACGGCTCGATGATGCGCGCGAAGGCGTTGCGCGAGTTCGCCGACGAGCACGGGCTGCTGATGATCTCGATCGCTGACCTGGTCGCCCACCGGCGCCGGACCGAGCGCAGTATCGAGCGCGCCGCCGAGACCGTCGTGCCGACCGCCCACGGCACGTTCCGCGCCGTGGGCTACCGCAGCCTGCTCGACGGCGTCGAGCACGTCGCGTTCGTCCGCGGCGACCTCGGCGACGGACAGGACGTCCTGGTCCGGGTGCACTCGGAGTGCCTGACGGGCGACGTGTTCGGCTCGTTGCGCTGCGACTGCGGACCGCAGCTCGATGCCGCGATGGTCGCGGTCGCGGCCGAGGACCGAGGTGTCGTGCTGTACATGCGCGGCCACGAGGGCCGGGGGATCGGCCTGGTGCACAAGCTGCAGGCGTACCAGCTGCAGGACTCCGGAGCAGACACCGTCGACGCGAACCTCGAGCTCGGGCTGCCGGCGGACGCTCGCGACTACGGCACCGGCGCGCAGATCCTGGCCGACCTCGGCGTGCTGTCGATGCGGCTCCTGACCAACAACCCGGCCAAGCGCGCCGGGCTGGAGGGGTACGGCCTGCAGGTGCTGGGCCGGGTCGCGCTGCCGGTCCTGGCCACCACCCACAACCTGCGCTACCTGCGCACCAAGCGGGACCGGATGGGGCACGACCTGCCCGACGACATCGGCTCCGACCTGTGAGCGGCGCCGGCGCGCCGCGGCTGACAGTCGAGGGGGCCGACGGGCTGCGGGTCGCGGTGGTCGCGTCGCGGTGGCACGAGCAGGTGATGGACGGTCTGGTCGCCGGATCGCTCCGGGCGCTGGACGAGGCGGGCGTGACGCGAACCCAGGTGGTCCGGGTGCCCGGGGCCTTCGAGCTCCCCCTGGCTGCGCAGTCCGCGGCTCGGTCCGGCTTCGACGCGGTCGTCGCGCTGGGGGTGGTGATCCGTGGCGGGACCCCGCACTTCGACTACGTCTGCACGGCGGCGACCGACGGGCTGAGCCGGGTGGCGCTCGACGCCGGTGTGCCGGTCGGCTTCGGTCTGCTCACGTGCGACGACGAGCAGCAGGCCCTGGATCGGGCGGGACTGCCCGGGTCCGCGGAGGACAAGGGCTACGAGGCCGCGCAAGCCGCGATCGCCACCGCGGTGACCCTGCGCGGGCTGACCGCCCACCGCCTTCAATAGGCTGCGCGTCATGAGGGCCTCATGAAGAGCTTCGAGGAGCTGTACGTCGAGCTCCAGGACAGAGCTGCGTACCGACCTGAGCACTCCTCGACGGTTGCCGCGCTCGAGGCCGGGGTGCACGAGATCGGCAAGAAGGTGGTCGAGGAGGCCGCCGAGGCGTGGATGGCCGCCGAGCACGAAGGGCGCGACCGGGCCGCCGAGGAGATCGCCCAGCTGCTGTACCACACCCAGGTTCTGATGATCGCGTGCGACCTGACCCTCGAAGACGTCTACTCGCGGTTGTAGGCCCACGTGCTGCGGATCGCCGTACCCAACAAGGGCTCGTTGTCCGAGCCGGCCGTGCAGATGCTCGTCGAGGCGGGGTACCGCCAGCGGTCCGACCCGCGCGAGCTCGTCCTGCAGGACCCGGAGAACGACACCGAGTTCTTCTTCCTGCGCCCGCGGGACATCGCGGTGTACGTGGGCTCGGGGCAGCTCGACGTCGGCGTCACCGGACGGGACCTGCTGCTGGACAGCGCCGCCGCCGCCGAGGAGATCCTCCCGTTGGGCTTCGCCGCGTCGACGTTCCGGTTCGCGGCCAGGCCGGGGACGGCGACGGACGTGCACGGGCTGGCCGGCCTGAGGGTGGCGGCCGCGTACCCCGGGCTGGTCCAGGCCTACCTGCTCGGCCACGGCGTGCAGGCCGAGGTGATCCGGCTCGACGGTGCCGTCGAGACGGCCGTCCGGTTGGGCGTCGCCGACGTCATCGCGGACGTCGTCTCCACCGGGACGACCCTGCGCCAGGCCGGGCTGGAGATCTTCGGCGACCCGATCCTGCAGTCGGAGGCGGTGCTCGTCCGCCGCCGCGGAGCGGAGCCGTCATCGGTGGTCGACCAGCTGGTCCGGCGGCTGCAGGGCGTCATCGTCGCGCGGACGTACGTGCTGATGGACTACGACATCCCGGCCACGCTCCTGGAGGCGGCGGTCCGCCTCACGCCCGGGTTCGAGTCGCCGACGGTGTCGCCGCTGCACGAGAGCGGGTGGGTCGCCGTGCGTGCCATGGTCCCCAGGCGGGAGACCAACAAAGTCATGGACGACCTGTGGGACGCCGGTGCCCGCGGCATCATCGTCACCGACATCCACGCCTGCCGGCTCTAGCCGCATCGGCGACGGGCTCGCCCGGCCCGGGTTAGCCTGGCTGGGTGGACCGCCTCGAGATCGACGGGGTCGACGAGCCCGGCGACCTGTCGGCACGGCTGGCGGACGTCGGGTACCTCGCCGACGAGGGCCTCGCGACGGCCGCCTTCCTGGCCCTGCGGATGGGCCGGCCGTTGTTCCTGGAGGGGGAGGCCGGCGTCGGCAAGACCTCGCTGGCCCGCGCGCTCGCCGAGGTCGCGGGCGCCGAGCTGATCAGGCTGCAGTGCTACGAAGGGCTGGACTCCGCGCAGGCCCTTTACGACTGGGACTTCCCGCGCCAGCTGCTGCACCTGCGCGCGGCCGAGGCGGCCGGCACCGTGGACGTGGAGGCGGTCGAGCGCGACCTCTACGACCGCCGGTTCCTGGTGGCTCGCCCCTTGCTGCAGGCGATCGAGACCACGCCGGCGGTGCTGCTGGTGGACGAGGTGGACCGGGCCGACGACGAGTTCGAGGCGTTCCTGCTCGAGGTGCTCAGCGACTTCACGATCACGGTCCCCGAGCTGGGGACGGTGCGCGCCGCGACCGCGCCACTCGTCGTGCTCACGAGCAACCGGACGCGCGAGGTCCACGACGCGCTGAAGCGGCGGTGCCTGTACCACTGGCTCGAGCACCCGTCGTACGAGCGCGAGGTCGCCATCATCCGGCGGCGGTTGCCGGCCGCGTCCGCACAGCTGGCCGGCGATGTCGCCCGCGCGACCGCGTACCTGCGCGGCCAGGACCTGCTCAAACCGCCCGGGGTGGCCGAGTCGTTGGACTGGACCGAGGCCCTGCTGGCGCTGGGCGCCCGGTCGCTGGATCCGGACCGGGCCGCCCGCACGCTCGGCGCGGTGCTCAAGTACCGCGAGGACACCGAGCGGGTGCGCGCCGCGGGCCTCGGAGCGTTGGTGCCGTGACGCTCGAGCCGGGGGCCGCGGTCGGCAGCCTCGTCGGGTTCGCGCGCACGTTGCGCAGCGGCGGGGTGGACGCGTCGCCGGACCGTCTGCAGGCGATGGTCCTCGCGCTCTCGGTCGCGAGCCCGCACTTCGACGCGTCCCGCAGCCGCGACGTGTACTGGGCCGGCCGCCTGACCCTGTGCTCCGGCCCGGACGACCTGCCCAGGTACGACCGCGCCTTCGCCGCCTGGTTCGGGGGCGACGAGCTTCCGGTGCTGCGCTCGGACCTGCCGGTGCGCGTGCCGCGCGAGGTTGCCCTTCCGTCCGACCCCGGCGCAACCGGCGAGACCGGGTCCGACCCCGTCCGCACCGCGACCGCCAGCGACACCGAGGTGCTGCGGAACCGCGACGTGGCCCGGCTGACCGGTCGGGAGCGGGCCGAGCTGCGCAGGATGATCGCGATGCTGGACGCGCCCGCACCGGTCCGTCCGTCGCGGCGGACCCGCCCCAGTCGGCGCGGGCCGCTCGACGCGCACCGCACGGTCCGGGCGATGCTCGAACGCGGCGGCGAACCGGCCCGGCTGCGGCGCCACGACAGCAGCGTGCGGGCTCGCCGGATCGTGCTGCTGCTGGACGTGAGCGGGTCGATGGCCGCGTACTCCGACACGCTGCTCCGGTACGCGCACGCCTGCGTCCGGAGCCGGCCGCGGACCGAGGTGTTCACGCTGGGCACCCGGCTGACGCGGGTGACCCGCGAGCTCGCGGCGCGCGACGCGGACACCGCGCTCGCCGCGCTGTCGACGGTCGTCGCCGACTGGAGCGGCGGGACCAGGCTCGGCGCCGACCTCAAGGATTTCCTGGACCGGTACGGCCAGCGCGGCACCGCACGTGGCGCGGTCGTGGTGCTCGCCTCCGACGGGTGGGAGCGCGGCGACACGACGTTGCTCGGCGAGCAGATGGCCCGGCTGCACCGGCTGGCGCACCGGGTCGTGTGGGTGCAGCCGCACAAGGCGCGGCCCGGCTACGAGCCGTCCACCGCCGGGATGCGCGCAGCGCTCCCGTTCGTCGACGACTTCGTGGCCGGGCACAGCCTGGCTGCCTACGCCGATCTGTCCAGGTTGCTGTCCGACCAGAGGAGGTCCCGTGCGTGACGTGATCGAGGACGTCGCCCGACTCTTCGAGTCCGGGCAGACCTTCGGGCTCGCGACGGTGGTGCGGACGTGGAAGTCTGCGCCGCGCCCGGCCGGGGCGTCGATGGCCGTGTCCGCGGACGGCGAGGCGGTCGGCAGCGTCAGCGGCGGGTGCGTCGAGGGCGCGGTCTACGACCTAGCCCAGGAGGTGGCGGCCTCCGGGCGGCCGGTGCTCCAGCGTTACGGGGTCACCGACGACGACGCGTTCGCGGTGGGCCTGACCTGTGGCGGGATCCTGGACGTGTTCGTGGAGGCCGTCTCGGCGCAGACGTGGCCAGAGCTCGCCGACGTCGTCACCTCGGTCCGCGGACGGCAGCCGGTCGCCGTCGCGACGGTGGTGGACGGGCCAGGGCTGCTGGGCGCCAAGCGCACCGTGTGGCCGGACCGCGCTGCCGGGACCTTGGGGTCCCCGCGGCTGGACCATGCGGTCGAGGACGACGTGCGCGGCATGCTCGAGTCCGGGCGGACCGGCTTCCTGCACTACGGCGCCGACGGCGAGCGCCGTGGGGACGAGCTCGCCGTGTTCGTGCAGTCGTTCGCGCCGCCGCCGCGGATGCTCGTGTTCGGGGCGATCGACTTCGCCGCGGCGGTGGCCCGCATCGGGCGGTTCCTCGGCTTCCACGTCACCGTGTGCGACGCCCGGCCGGTGTTCGCGACGACCAAGCGGTTCCCGGAGGCGGACGAGGTCGTGGTGAAGTGGCCGCACGAGTACCTGGCCACGACCGAGGTGGACTCGCGGACGGTCATCTGTGTGCTGACGCACGACCCGAAGTTCGACGTGCCGTTGCTCGAGGCGGCACTCCGGACGCCGGCGGCGTACGTCGGAGCGATGGGCAGCCGCAAGACGCACGAGGACCGCATCGATCGCCTCCGCGAGGCTGGGCTGAGCGAGGCGGAGCTCGCCCGGCTCGCCTCGCCGATCGGCCTGGACATCGGTGCGCGGACCCCGGAGGAGACGGCGGTGTCGATCGCGGCGGAGATCATCTCGGCGCACTGGGGCGGCACCGGCACCCGGCTGACCGCGGCCGACGGGCCGATCCACCGCAACGCCCCTCGATGAGTCCCGCTGCACCCGTTCGTCGCCGACCGGCCAGGGTGGCCGGGCTGGTGCTCGCGGCCGGCGCCGGCACCCGCTTCGGCGGGCCCAAGGCCGTGGCCGAGCTCGACGGCGAGCGCCTGGTCGACCGCGCCGTTCGGGTGCTGCGCGTGGGCGGCTGCGACCCGGTGCTCGTCGTGCTCGGAGCCGTCGTCACCGAGGTCCCCGGTGCCGACACGGTCGTCGTGAACCCCCACTGGCCGACCGGAATGGGCTCGTCGTTGCGGACCGGGCTCGCCGACCCAGGACTGGCCGGCTGCTCGGCTGCGGTCGTGCTGCTCGTCGACCAGCCCGGCGTCCGCGCGGAGGCGGTCCGGGCCCTGATCGCCGCGCACATCGCGGGCGCGACGCTCGCGGTCGCCTCGTATGCCGAGGGCACCGGCCACCCGGTGCTCATCGGCCGCGGGCACTGGTCCGGCGTCGCCGAGCTCGCGCGTGGCGACGTGGGGGCCAGGCCGTACTTGTCCGCGCACGCAGCCGAGCTGGTCGAGGTCGACTGCAGCGGCCGCGGCGACGCGACCGACGCCGACACCCCGCAGGAGCTGGCCGGCCGCGGGGTGCTGACCCGGATCGCCGGCGACTCGAGCGCCGCCGGGGGCGGGATCGGCGGGCTGGCCGCGGGGCTGGGCGAGCTCGGGGCTCTGCTGGGCGGTGCCGGGGCTCGGGCCGCGCTCGAAGAGAAGGCCGCCCAGGAGGTCCGGCGCGACACCCAGGAGGCGGGCGAGCCGCCGTTCGAGGTCGACCTGGACTCCGGGGTGGTCCGCCTGCGCCGTCCCGACCCGCCGCAGCAGTAACGTCGGGGACGTGACCGTGCCACCGGTGCCGGCGGTGCCCGTGCGACCTGCGCTCCCTCCGGCGGGGGCGTTCGGCGCCGACGACGGGTCGGCGGACCCGTTCGTCGTCGCCGTCCTGGCCGACCACGCGACCGGCCGGGCCGACCTGTACGCCGTCCAGCGGGCGCTGCTGACGGCACGGGTGCTCGTCCCGGTCGTGGCCACCGCGACCGAGACCGAGGCCACCCAGTCCGGGCGCATCGTCGAGAAGGTGGCGCAGATGGCCACCGTGACGGTGACCGGCCGGGACGGGCGACGGGCACTGCCCGTCTTCACCTCGGTCGCGGCGATGGCCAGGTGGGACCCGACTGCGCGGCCCTTCCCGACGCAGGCGCCCTCGGCCGCGGCCGGGGCCTACGCGGAAGGGGCCGTCGCCCTGCTGGTCGACTTCGGCGGGCCGCACCATGTCGTCGTCGAGGGTCCGCCGATGCTCGCGCTCGCCGAGGGCCGCGAGTGGGTGCCGGCCGACCGGGACCCCGAGATCCGTGGCGCCGTGCACGCCGCGCTGGCTGGGCTGCCTGGGCTCGCCGGCGTGGACATCGGGGTGTCGGCTGACGCGGACCTGAGCCTGACCCTGCACGTGGACCCCGCTGCGGTCGACCAGGTCCGCGAGGTGGCCCAGGAGGCGGCGGCGCGGCTGGCCACGGTCGACCTGCTCAGGACCCGGCTGGAGCGGGGCCTGGACCTCGCCGCGGTGAGCGGCTGATCGGCTGCGCCAGGTCGGCGAAGCGGCCCCCGGCTGGTAACCTGGCCCGCGACCGATCGTCCCGACACGGCCCTTCGGGTCCGCGGAAGTCCGGGGCGGTCTGCAAGTGGAGGCCCGCCTCCCACCCGCCGACCCGGCCCGTCCGATGTCGTCGGGTCCAGGTCTGGGCATCGGCTCGCGCCGCTGCCCCTCGAGCGACCGTCCCTTCGGGGCGGCCGGTCGTAGGACCATCCGGGCCCCTGCTCGCAGTCGGAGCGGGGGCCTTCTCCGTCTCCGGAGGTCGGACCCGTCGGACGTCCTGAGGAGGACACATCAGCGCAGAACCCCGCATCAACGACCGGATCCGCGTCCCCGAGGTGCGGCTGGTCGGCCCGAACGGAGAGCAGGTCGGCATCGTCCGCATCGAGGACGCGCTGCGACTGGCCCAGGAGTCCGACCTCGACCTCGTCGAGGTGGCCCCGATGGCCCGGCCGCCCGTCTGCAAGCTCATGGACTACGGCAAGTTCAAGTACGAGTCGGCGATGAAGGCCCGTGAGGACCGCAAGAAGCAGGTCAACACGGTCATCAAGGAGATGAAGCTCCGGCCGAAGATCGACCCGCACGACTACGAGACCAAGAAGGGGCACGTCGTCCGGTTCCTCAACGCCGGCGACAAGGTGAAGATCACGATCATGTTCCGCGGGCGCGAGCAGTCCCGGCCCGAGCTGGGCTACCGGCTGCTGCAGCGGCTCGCGACCGACGTGCAGGACATCGGCTCGGTCGAGTCGGCGCCCAAGCAGGACGGCCGCAACATGATCATGGTCCTCGGGCCCACCAGGAAGAAGTCGGAGGTGCGCGCCGAGCGGGAGGCCGAGAAGCGACGGCACGACGAGGCCCCCGGGCCCGCCGAGGTCACCGCGACAGCCGTACCGGCAGTGGCCGGCGAGCTCGCGGAACCGGAGGCGGACGCGGTCGGCTGACCGGCGGGGACCGGACCGGCACCAGGGCACCGGACCAGCACCAGAGCCAGAGCAAGAGCCAGAGCAAGAGCCAGAGCAAGAGCCCAGCACAGACCACGGCCCCCGGGCCGCGACCCTCGAGGAGACACGGCGTCATGCCGAAGATGAAGACGCACAGCGGCGCGAAGAAGCGCTTCCGCGTGACCGGGACCGGAAAGGTCATGCGCGAGCAGGCGAACCGGCGCCACCTGCTCGAGGTGAAGCCCTCCAAGCGGACGCGGCGCCTGGCGGCGGACGTCACCGCGTCCCCGGCCGACGTCAAGAAGATCAAGCGCCTGCTCGGCATCTGACCCACCCCGAACCAGCAGCTGTTGCACTCCAGACCAAGGAGCACCTCAAGTGGCACGCGTGAAGCGGGCGGTCAACGCCCACAAGAAGCGCCGGGAGACCCTCGAGCGCGCCAGCGGTTACCGCGGCCAGCGGTCCCGCCTGTACCGCAAGGCGAAGGAGCAGGTCACCCACTCCCTCGTGTACTCCTACCGCGACCGGAAGAAGCGCAAGGGCGACTTCCGCCAGCTGTGGATCCAGCGGATCAACGCTGCGGCGCGTGCGAACGGGATGACATACAACCGCTTCGTCCAAGGCCTCAAGGCCGCCGGCGTCGAGGTCGACCGTCGGATGCTGGCCGAGCTGGCCGTCAACGACGCGGCGGCCTTCACCACGCTCGTCGAGGTCGCCCGCAAGGCGCTCCCCGCCGACGTGAACGCCCCCGCGGCCTGACCCGCGAGCCGAGGCATCTCGCAGCGCACGATGAGCAACGGCACCGGGCCGCTGTCGCCCCGCAACCCGCGGGTGACCGCGGCCCGGCGGCTGTTGCGGGCCCGTGACCGCGACCGGCTGGGGCAGTTCCTGGCCGATGGGCCGCAGGCGGTCCGCGAGGCTCTGGCAGCCGCCGGCGTCGTGCGCGAGCTGTTCGTCGACCCCACGGGTCGGCAGCGGCACCCCGAGCTCGTCGAGGTCGCCGTCGCGTCCGGGGTGCCGGTCCGGGACGTCACCGCCCCGGTGCTGGCCGGCCTGACCGACACCGTCGCGCCGCAGGGCGTGGTGGCCGTGTGCGCCCGGCTGGACGTCGGCCTGGACGTCGCGTTGGCGGCCCGGCCGGCCCTCGTCACCGTGCTGGTCCAGGCCCGCGACCCGGGCAACGCGGGCACCGTCCTACGGGCTTCGGACGCCGCCGGCGCCGGGGCGGTCGTCCTGACCGCCGGCAGCGTCGACCCCTACAACGGCAAGAGCGTCCGCGCCTCCGCGGGCAGTCTCTTCCACGTGCCTGTCGTCACCGGCGTGCCGGTCGAGGAGGCCGTCCTCCGGCTGCGCGCTGCCGGGCTGCAGATCCTCGCCGCCGACGGCGGCGGAGATCTCGACCTCGACGACGCCGCCGACAGCGGTGGGCTGGCGGCGCCGACCGCCTGGCTGTTCGGGAACGAGGCGTGGGGACTGCCGCCGGCCGTCCGCGGCCTGGCCGACGCATCGGTGCGGGTGCCGATCCACGGGGCGGCCGAGAGCCTCAACCTCGCCGCCGCGGCCGCGGTCTGCCTCTACGCCTCCGCGCGGGCGCAGCGACTGCGACCGACCGCGAGGGCGGGCCCGTGACCGTCGCCGCGCATCCGTACGACCTGCTTCCCGACGGCCTGGTCGTCGCCGGTCCGGACGGGCTCGTGACAGCCCTGAACGGCGCCGCGACCCGGCTCACCGGCATCCGGGCCGACGAGGCGGTCGGACGGCGGCTCGTGGACGTGCTGCCGCTCGCCGACGCCCGTGGGCGCGACTGGTGGGAGTGCACCCGCCCTTACGACGGGCTCGCGACGCGGGTGCGGCAGCCCGAGGTCGAGCTCACTCTCCCTGGCGTCGGCTCGCTGCTGGTGACCGCGGCCTTCGTCCGCGCCGGCGCCCGCGGTGGCCCCGTGGAGGCCGTGCTGGTCGCGCTGCGCGGGACCGAGGGAAGGGACCGGGCCGAGCGGGACCGGGCCGAGCTGGTGGCCACCGTCGCGCACGAGCTGCGGTCGCCGCTGACGTCGGTGAAGGGGTTCACGTCGACGCTGCTGGCCAAGTGGGACCGGTTCACCGACGAGCAGCGCCGCCTGATGCTGGAGACCGTCGAGGCCGACGCCGACCGGGTCACCCGCCTGATCACCGAGCTGCTGGACGTGGCGCGCATCGACTCCGGTCGCCTCGAGCTGCACCGCAGCCTGGTGGACCTGCCCGTGCTGCTGGGCCGGCACGTCGACCGGCTGGTGGCGGGCGGGCAGCCGTCCTCGCGTTTCTCGCTGCGGGTGGCTCCTGGTCTGCCAGAGACCTGGGCGGACGCCGACAAGCTGGAGCAGGTGTTCGCGAACCTCCTGGAGAACGCCCTGCGGCACGGCGGCGGCCACGTCCGGGTCGCGATCGAGCGGGCCGGCCACGGCACCTCGGTCACGGTGGAGGACGAGGGGTTCGGCATCCCGGCCGAGGCTGCGTCCCGGGTCTTCACCCGGTTCTGGCGCGGCGGCCGCCGCGGCGGTACGGGCCTGGGTCTCTACATCGTGAAAGGCCTCGTCGACGCGCACGGCGGGACGGTGACCCTGGAACGGGGTACCGAGGGCGGTGCGCTCTTCCGCGTCACGGTCCCGGCGGGGACACCGCCGGGATAGACCGGACAACCGCGCGGGGCGAGGGCGACGCACCGCCTAGACTCGGCGCGCAGCCGTCGCCTCCGGAGGGCCACCTGACGATGTCCGCTCCCAACAAGTCCTACGACCCCGTCGAGGTGTCTGCGCTGCATCCCGACCAGGTCGCGCGAGCGGTCGGCGAGGCGCTGGCCGCGGTCGCGGCGGCGGACGACCTGGACGAGCTCAAAGCGGTCCGGCTGGTGCACGGCGGCGACCGTTCCCCGCTGGCCCTGGCCAACCGCGAGATCGGTGCGCTGCCCCCGCAGGCGAAGGCCGAGGCCGGGCAGCGGGTGGGCCAGGCCCGGCAGCAGGTGCGTTCGGCGCTCGAGGCTCGGCAGGCTGAGCTCGAGGCGCAACGGGACGCCTCCGTGCTCGTCACCGACGCCGTGGACGTCACGCTGCCGTACGATCGGCTGCCGCTTGGCGCTCGCCACCCGTTGTCGGTGCTCGTGGACCGGGTGGCTGACGTCTTCGTCTCGCTCGGTTACCAGGTGGCCGACGGGCCCGAGGTCGAGGCGGAGTGGCTGAACTTCGACGCGCTGAACATCCCGCCCGACCACCCGGCGCGGAGCATGCAGGACACGTTCTTCGTCGACCCGGCCGGACACGGGCTGGTCCTGCGTACGCACACCTCGCCGGTGCAGGCGCGCGCCATGCTGACCCAGGACCCGCCGATCTACCTGATCGCGCCCGGGCGCACGTACCGCACCGACGAGCTGGACGCGACGCACAGCCCTGTGTTCGGCCAGGTCGAAGGGCTCGTCGTGGACCGCGGGATCACGATGGCGCACCTGAAGGGGACGCTGGACCACTTCGCCGCCGAGATGTTCGGGACCGACGTGGTGACCCGGCTGCGTCCGTCGTACTTCCCGTTCACCGAGCCGTCGGCCGAGGTCGACGTGCTCTGCTTCGCCTGCCGCGGGGCGTCGGTGGGCGACCCGGACGCGCCGTGCCGGACCTGTGGGTCCGAGGGCTGGATCGAGTGGGGGGGCTGCGGGATGGTCAACCCGAGGGTGTTCGTCGCCTGTGGCGTGGACCCCGACGTCTACACCGGCTTCGCGTTCGGGATGGGGATCGAGCGGACGCTGCAGTTCGCGAACGACGTGCGGGACATGCGCGACATGGTCGAGGGCGACGTGCGGTTCACGCGCGCCTTCGGGACGGGTCTGTGATGCGCGTCCCGGTGTCGTGGCTCGGCGAGTACGTGGACCTGCCGGACGGGTCGACGCCGCGGGAGCTGGCCGACGCGCTGGTCCGCGTCGGTCTCGAGGTCGAGACGGTCGAGCCGGTCGGCCACGACCTCACCGGCGCTCTCGTCGTCGGACGTGTTCTGGAGTCCACGGACGAGCCGCAGAGCAACGGCAAGACCATCCGCTGGTGCTCGGTCGACGTCGGCGGGGCCGAACCGCGCGGGATCGTCTGCGGGGCGCACAACTTCGCTGTCGGGGACGCGGTGGTCGTCGCGTTGCCGGGCACGGTGCTCCCCGGCGGCTTCGCGATCGCGGCGCGCACGACGTACGGGCACGTGTCCGACGGGATGATCTGCTCGGTCCGCGAGCTCGGGCTCGGCGAGGAGCACGCCGGGATCCTGGTGCTGTCCGAGGCCGACCTGAGCGGTGCGGTCCCCGGCGACGACGCCCGGCCCGTCCTCGGGCTCCCGGACGCGGTGCTGGACATCGCCGTCACGCCCGACCGCGGCTACTGCCTGTCGGTGCGCGGCGTCGCGCGCGAGCTGGCCGTCGCCCTCGGTCTCGGGTTCCGCGACCCGGCGCAGCGGTCGGTGCCGGCGGCCGACGACATGGGGTGGCCGGTCCGGGTCGAGGACGCGACCGGGTGCGACCGGTTCGTCGCGCGCACCGTGCTCGGGCTCGACCCCGCGGCGCAGTCCCCGTTCTGGCTGCGCCGGCGGCTCTCGCTGGCCGGTATGCGGCCGGTGTCCCTGACCGTGGACGTGACGAACTACGTGATGCTCGAGCTCGGCCAGCCGATCCACGGGTATGACCGGGCCCGGCTGGACGGTGCCATCGTGGTGCGACGGGCCGCCGCCCAGGAGGAGCTGGAGACCCTGGACGGCGCGGCCCACGCGCTGGACCCCGACGACCTGCTCATCGCCGACGGGTCCGGCCCGATCGGGGTGGCCGGGGTCATGGGCGGCGCCAGCACCGAGCTGTCCGCGCGGACCACCGAGATGGTCGTCGAGGCCGCGCACTTCGACCCGGTCGCGGTCGCCCGCTCCGCCCGACGGCACCGGCTCTCCACCGAGGCGTCGCGCCGGTTCGAGCGCGGGGTGGACGACGCACTCGCCCCCGCGGCCGCAGACCTCGTCGTGAACCTGCTCTGCCGGCTCGGCGGCGGACGCGCCGATGGCGGGGTCACCGACGTGGACCTGCGTGCACCGCGCCGCGGGATCGACCTGGACATCGACCTCGCGACCCGCCTGGTCGGGGTCCGGCTCGACGAGGCCGAGGTCCGGTCGCACCTGTCGGCCGTCGGCTGCGAGCTGGACCCGTCCGGCCCGCCCTCGCCGGGGCGGCTGACCGTGCTACCGCCGAGCTGGCGCCCCGACCTGGTCCAGCCGCCGGACCTGGTGGAGGAGGTCGCCCGGCTGCACGGGTACGACTCGATCCCGTCGGTGCTGCCCCCCGTGGTGCCCGGCCACCATCAGGGGCTCCCATTTGCCGGCTCGCTGTCGGTGTCCCGGGCGCTGGCCGGCACCGGGTACGTGGAGGTGCGGTCGTACCCCTTCGGATCGGTCGCGGCGCTGGACGCTCTGGGGCTGCCCGCCGACGACGAGCGGCGCCGGGCGCTCCGGCTGGCCAACCCGTTGTCCGACGAGGAACCGTTGCTGCGAACCACGTTGCTGCCCGGCCTGCTGGTCACGGCCCGCCGTAACGTCGGACGCGGGATGCCCGACCTGGCGCTGTTCGAGACCGGCCGCGTCTTCCGGCCGGCCGCCGACGCCCCGCCGGCCCCGCGGCTGCCGGTCGACGGGCGGCCCGGTCCCGACGAGCTCGCGGCTCTCGACGCCGCGCTGCCCTACCAGCCGGTGCACATCGCGCTGGTGCTGACCGGTGCACGGGAGGCCAGTGGCTGGTGGGGGCCCGGCCGCGCGGCCACCTGGGCGGACGCCGTCGAGGCGGCGCGCGTGGTCGCCGAGGCGCTGGATGTCGACGTCCGGGTGCGGGCGGCTGAACTCGCGCCGTGGCACCCCGGGCGGTGCGCTGCGATCGTGGTGGGCGGACCCGGCTCCGAGGAGGTCGCCGGGCACGCCGGTGAGCTGCACCCACGGGTCTGCGCCGCCCTCGGGCTGCCGGAGCGGACCTGTGCCGCGGAGCTCGTCCTGCCGGTCCTGGCCCGGTACGCCCGGCCGGTCGGGTCCGCACCCCAGATCTCGACATACCCGGTGGCCACCCAGGACGTCGCGCTCGTCGTCGAGTCCTCCCGGCCGGCCGCCGACGTCCAGTCCGCGCTGTCCGACGGCGCCGGTCCGCTGCTGGAGTCGGTCCGGCTGTTCGACGTCTACCAGGGCGACCAGGTCGGGGAGGGGCGCAAGTCGCTCGCCTACGCCCTTCGGTTCCGGGCGCCCGACCGTACCCTGACGGCCGAGGAGGCAGCGTCGGCCAGGGACGCGGCGGTCGCCGAGGCGGGTCGCCGCACGGGTGCGGTCCTGCGCGGGTGATCGCTGCGGCCGGGCTGCTGCTCACCGGCTACAGCGGTCCGCCGGAGCTGACCGCGTCGACGGCGCTCACCAGCTGGGTGCTCGACCCGGGCGGTGCCCTGCTCGTCCTCGTGCTGGGGCTGCCGTACCTCCTGGCGGTCCGGCGGGTGCGGCGCTCGGGTCGGCGCTGGGGCGCCGGAAGGGTCGTCGGGTACGCGGCCGGCCTGCTGGGCGTCGTCGTCGCGACCATGTCGTTCCTGGGCGTCTACGCGCACGTGCTGTTCTGGGTGACCGCCGTCCAGCTCGCGCTGCTGGTCACGGTGGTGCCCGTCCTGCTCTCGCTGGGCGCGCCGGTCTCGCTGCTGCGCACCGCCTCGCCGCGCACCGGAGCACGGGCCGACCGGTGGCTCGCGGCGGTGCCGGTGCGCCTGCTCACGTTCCCGCTCGTCGCGGCCGCGCTGGTCGCGATCGTGCCGTTCGCGGTCTACTACACGCCGGTCTTCGAGGCCAGCATGCGGTCCTGGCCGGCGTACTGGTTGCTGCACGCGGTGCTGGTCGTCGTGGGGCTGGCGTTCTTCTGGCCGGTGCTGTCCGTGGACAGCGACCCCAGGCTGCCGTACGCCGCCCTGGCGGCCGTGGTGCTGCTGGAGACTCTGGTGGACTCGGTGCCAGGCATCGTCCTGTGGCTGGGGACCCGCCTGATCGCAGCCGGCTACTACCTGGGCGTGGCCCGGCCGTGGGGCCGGTCGCTGCTGTCCGACCAGCAGTTCGGCGGGGTGATGCTGTGGGGCATCGGCGAGGCGGTGGGGCTTCCGCTGCTGATGCTGGTCGTCGTCCAGTGGGTCCGGGCCGACGCCCGCGAGGCAGCGCGGATCGACGCCGAGCTCGACCTGGCCGAGCTCGAGTGGGGCCGCCGGAGCGGTCCCGAGGACGCGAGTGCATGAATATACGACAAGTGATATAAATGCTCCATGGGGACGACGGTGTCCGTGGCCGGGGCCAGCGGGTACGCAGGCGGCGAGGTGCTGCGCCTCGTCCTGGGGCATCCAGGGCTCGAGCTCGGCGCGGTCTGCGCGTCGACGGCGGCCGGGCGACCGGTCACCGACCTGCACCCAGGGCTGCTCCAGCTGGCCGGTGAGACGTTCGCGCCGACCGACGTCGGGCTTCTCGCGGCGGCGGACCTGGTGTTCCTGGCCCTTCCGCACGGGGAGTCGGCCGGCCTGGTGGCAGGGCTCGGACCGGACGTGCGCGTCGTCGACCTGGGTGCCGACTTCCGGCTGCGGGACGCCGCGGCATGGGCCGCGTACTACGGCGACGAGCACCCGCATGCCGGGACGTGGACGTACGGCCTGCCCGAGCTGCCCGGGGTCCGCGAGCAGGTGATCGGGTCCGCCCGGGTCGCCAACCCCGGCTGCTACGCCACCGCGGCAGCTCTCGGCCTCGCGCCGCTGCTGTCGGCCGGGCTGGTCGAGCCGCACGACCTGGTGGTCGTGGCCGCGTCCGGCACCAGCGGCGCCGGGCGCAAGGCCACCGACGCGTTGCTGGCCACGAACGTGTCGGGGGCGGTGTCGGCGTACAAGACCGGCGGGGTGCACCAGCACACCCCGGAGATCGAGCAGTCGCTCTCGGTGGCGGCTGGCGAGCCGGTGACGCTGTCGTTCACGCCCATGCTCGCGCCGATGCCGCGCGGCATCCTCGCCACCTGCACGGCCCGGCTGGCCCTCGGTGCCACGACGACGGCGCTGCGCGCGGCGATGCACGCGGCGTACGAGGACGAGAAGTTCGTGCGCGTGCTCGCCGACGGGGTGTGGCCGACGACCAAGGCGACGGCGGGGAGCAACGCGACGGTGCTGCAGGTCGCCGCCGACGGGCATGCCGGCCGGGCCGTCGTCTCGGTCGCACTCGACAACCTCGGCAAGGGCGCCGCCGGGCAGGCCGTCCAGAACGCCAACCTCATGCTCGGGATCCCCGAGGACGCCGGGCTCTCGGCGATCGGCCTGACGCCGTGAGCGTGACCGAGCCCGTCGGGTTCCGGGCCGCCGGCGTCGCGGCCGGGATCAAGGCCTCGGGGTCGGCCGACGTGGCGCTAGTGGTCAACGACGGGCCGCTGCGGTCGGCGGCCGGCGTGGTCACCCGGAACCGGGTCAAGGCCGCGCCGGTGCTGTGGACGGAGCAGGTGCTCAAGGACGGGACCCTGGCGGCCGTGCTGCTCAACTCGGGCGGGGCCAACGCGTGCACGGGGCCGGCCGGGTTCCAGGACACCCATGCCAGCGCCGAGCTGGTCGCCGAGCTGCTCGGCTGCGGTGCAGGCGAGGTGGCCGTGTGCTCGACGGGGCTCATCGGGGAACGCCTGCCGATGGACCGCCTGCTGGGCGGGGTGCGGGCCGCTGCGGCAGTCCTCGCCCCGGACGGTGGTGCGGCTGCGGCCGAGGCGGTGATGACCACGGACACGGTGCCCAAGACGGTGACGGTCCGCGGCGCCGGTTTCGTCGTGGGCGGGATGGCGAAGGGTGCCGGGATGCTCGCCCCCGGTCTGGCCACGATGCTCGCGGTGCTCACCACCGACGCCGTTGCCGGTGCCGACGCGCTCGACGTCGCGCTCCGGGCCGCCACCGCGACCACGTTCGACCGGGTCGACTCGGACGGCTGCATGTCGACGAACGACACGGTGCTTCTGCTCGCCAGCGGCGGCTCGGGAGTCCAGCCCAGCCCGGCCCAGCTCGCGGCCGCGGTGGCCGAGGCCTGCGCGCGGCTGGCGCGGATGCTGGTGGCCGACGCGGAGGGCGCCGGCAAGGAGGTGGCCGTCCGCGTCAGCGGTGCCGCCGACGAGGACGACGCGGTCCAGGTGGGCCGGGCGGTCGCGCGCAGCAACCTGCTCAAGTGCGCCCTGCACGGAGAGGACCCCAACTGGGGCCGGGTGCTCGCGGCGGTCGGCACCACCACCGCCGCGTTCGAGCCCGACGATCTCGCTGTCGCAGTCAACGGGGTGTGGGTGTGCCGGGACGGCGCCGCGGGCGAGGACCGCTCCCTCGTCGACCTGTCCGGCCGGGACGTCGTCATCGACATCGAGCTCGGTGCCGGGAGCGCGGTCGCGACGATCTGGACCAACGACCTGACGGCCGAGTACGTGCACGAGAACTCGGCGTACTCCACATGAGCGCGCCGGTGACGACCCCGTCCGCGGCGCAGCCGCCCGCGCCACGGCACGGGCAGGCCCTGGCCAAGGCCGCGGTGCTGGCCGAGGCGCTGTCGTGGCTCGAGCGTTTCCAGGGCTGCACGGTCGTGGTGAAGTACGGCGGGCACGCCATGACCGACCCGCAGCTGCAGCAGGCGTTCGCGGCGGACGTCGTGTTCCTGCGGCTCGCGGGGCTGCGACCGGTCGTCGTGCACGGCGGCGGTCCGCAGATCGACGCGATGCTGTCGCGCCTCGGCGTCGCGAGCGAGTTCCGCGGTGGCCATCGGGTGACCACCCCGGAGGCGATGGACGTCGTCCGGATGGTGCTGACCGGCCAGGTCCAGCGCGACGTCGTCGGCCTGGTGAACAGCCACGGACCGTACGCCGTCGGCATGTCCGGCGAGGACGCGCACCTGTTCACCGCCGAGCGGCGTGACGTCCTCGTCGACGGAGTCCCCACCGACCTCGGTCTCGTCGGTGACATCGTGCGCGTCGAGCCCGCGTTCGTTGAAGGGCTGCTCGACGACGGGCTTGTCCCGGTCGTGTCCAGCGTCGCGAGAGGCAGCGACGGAGAGGTGTTCAACGTGAACGCCGACACCGCCGCGGCCGCGCTGGCGGTTGCGCTCCGGGCCGAGAAGCTGGTCGTCCTCACCGATGTCGAAGGGCTGTACGCGAACTGGCCGGTCACCGACGAGATCGTCAGCGAGCTGACCGCGGACGAGCTCGCGGCCCTGCTGCCGGACCTGGCCGCGGGCATGATCCCGAAGATGGAGGCCTGCCTGCGGGCGGTCCGCGGGGGAGTCCCCAAGGCGCACGTCATCGACGGCCGCCTGCCGCACGCGCTGCTGCTCGAGGTGTTCACCGCCGAGGGCGTGGGGACGCAGGTGGTGCCGTGACCGGAGTCGGGAGCGGCGCGACCAGCGGGCCGTGGCGGCGCCGCTGGGACGCGGCCGTGATGAACACCTACGGCACGCCCGAGCTGGTGCTGGCGTCCGGCCGCGGCACCCGTGTCGTCGACGTCGAAGGGCGCAGCTACCTGGACCTGGTCGGCGGGATCGCGGTCAACGTGCTCGGGCACGCTCACCCGGCCGTGGTCGAGGCCGTCAGCCGCCAGGTCGCCACCCTCGGCCACACGTCCAACCTGGTGGTCAACCGGCCCGCGGTGCAGCTGGCCGAGCGGCTGCTCGCCCTGCTCGGCCGGGACGGTCGGGTGTTCTTCTGCAACAGCGGCGCCGAGGCCAACGAGGCCGCCCTCAAGATCGCCAGGCGGACCGGGCGGCCGACGGTGGTCGCGGCCGAGGGCTCGTTCCACGGGCGCACCACCGGCGCGCTGGCCATGACCGGCCAGCCCGCCAAGCGCGTGCCGTTCGAGCCCCTGCTGCCCGGGATCGAGTTCGTGCCGTACGGCGACCGCGACGCGCTGGTGGCTGCGGTCGGCGCCTCGACCGCGGCCCTGGTGCTCGAGCCGGTGCTCGGCGAGGGCGGCGTCGTCACCGCGCCGCCCGGGTACCTTGCTGCGGCCGCCGCCCGGTGCGCGGGCAGCGGCGCACTCCTGGTGCTGGACGAGGTGCAGACCGGCGTCGGCCGTACCGGACACTGGTTCGCGCACCAGGGCGACGGTGTGGCACCGGACGTCGTGACCGCCGCGAAGGGACTGGGCGGCGGTCTGCCGCTCGGCGCGTGCGTCGCGTTCGACGACGCGGCCGCGCTGCTGGGACCCGGTCAGCACGGATCCACGTTCGGGGGCAACCCGGTCTCGTGCGCGGCCGCGCTCGCGGTGCTCGACACCATCCAGGGTGACGGTCTGCTCGCCCGCGCCGCCGACCTCGGGGTCGCGATCCAGGACGGCGTGCGCGGGCTCGGCCACCCGCTGGTGGCGTCGGTCCGCGGCAGCGGGCTGCTGATCGGCGTGGTGCTCGCCGGACCGGTCGCCGGGCGGGTCGAGGCCGCGTTGCGCGATCGCGGCGTGCTGGTGAACGCCGTGCAGCCGGACGTGCTGCGGCTGGCGCCCGCCCTCATCCTCAGCGACGCCGACGTCGCGCGGTTCCTGGACGTCCTGCCGGACGCCCTCGACGCGGTGGCCTCGGTGCCCTCGGCGCCGGTGAGGGGGGTGCCTTCGTGACTGTCGTGCACAGCCGGACCGCCCGGCACCAGCGCATCGTCGAGCTGCTCGGCCGGATCCGGGTCCGGTCGCAGGCCGAGCTCGTCGCGCTGCTGGCCGACGACGGGATCGCCGTCACCCAGGCGACCCTGTCCCGCGACCTCGAGGAGCTGGGAGCCGTCAAGGTCCGGGCCGAGGACGGCCGGCTCTGCTACGCCGTCCCTGGCGAGGGCGGCGACCCCACGCCGCGCCCGGTGCCCGACGAGGCCGACCGGGACAAGCTGCGCAGACGTTGCCAGAGCCTGCTGGTGTCGGTGGACAGCTCTGCCAACATCGTCATCCTGCGGACGCCGCCCGGGGGCGCCCAGTACCTCGCGTCCACGATCGACCACAGCCTGCTCCCGGCGGTGATCGGCACGGTCGCCGGCGACGACACGGTGCTCCTGGTGACCAGGGACCCCGGCGGCGGAGCGGCGGTTGCCGCTGAGCTGATGGACTTGGCCGCGGCGGACGCCGATCACGCACACACCCCACCAGCGCAAGGAGAAGCACCGTGAAAGAGCGCGTCGTCCTCGCCTACTCCGGCGGTCTGGACACCTCGGTGGCGATCGGGTGGATCGGCGAGGTCACCGGCGCCGAGGTGATCGCGGTCGCGGCCGACGTCGGGCAGGGCGGCGAGGACCTGGACGTCATCCGCGAGCGTGCGCTGGCGTGCGGCGCCGTCGAGGCCGAGGTGGCCGACGCCCGGGACGAGTTCGCCGACGAGTACTGCCTGCCCGCGCTGCGCGCCAACGCCCTCTACATGGACCGGTACCCGTTGGTGTCGGCGCTGTCCCGACCGGTCATCGTGCGCCACCTGGTCCAGGCCGCCGCCAAGCACGGCGCAGGCACCGTCGCGCACGGGTGCACCGGCAAGGGCAACGACCAGGTGCGGTTCGAGGTGGGCATCGGCGCGCTCGCGCCGGAGCTGCGCTGCATCGCCCCGGTTCGCGACTACGGCATGACCCGGGACAAGGCGATCGAGTTCGCGGACCGGGCCGGGCTGCCGATCGACGTGACCAAGAAGTCCCCCTACTCCGTCGACCAGAACGTGTGGGGCCGTGCCGTGGAGACGGGGTTCCTCGAGGACATCTGGAACGCACCCGTGGAGGACGTCTACGCGTACACCCAGGACCCCGCCGTGCCGCGTCCGGCCGACGAGGTCGTGGTCACGTTCGACCGCGGGGCGCCAGTGGCCCTGGACGGTCGCCCGGTCACCATGCTTCAGGCCGTCCAGGAGCTCAACGAACGGGCCGGCGCGCACGGCGTCGGCCGGCTCGACCTGGTCGAGGACCGGCTGGTCGGCATCAAGAGCCGCGAGGTGTACGAGGCCCCGGGCGCGATCACGCTGATCACCGCGCACCAGGAGCTGGCCAACGTCACGGTCGAGCGGGACCTGGCCCGGTTCACCCGGCAGGTCGAGCAGCGGTGGGCCGAGCTCGTGTACGACGGACTGTGGTTCAGCCCGCTGAAGCGGGCCCTGGACGGGTTCCTCGACGACGTGAACGAGCACGTGGGCGGCGACGTGCGGATGACCTTGCAGGGCGGCCGCGCCGTCGTGTCCGGCCGGCGCAGCGACCAGTCCCTGTACGACTTCTCGCTCGCCACCTACGACACGGGGGACACCTTCGACCAGTCGTTGGCGAAGGGCTTCATCGACCTGTGGGGACTGCCCAGCAAGATCGCTGCGCGCCGCGACCAGGGGGCGCTTGCCGGAGACGGGGCATGAGCGGGCGCAGCGAACCGATGCGGATGTGGGGCGCCCGCTTCGTCGCGGGACCGGCCGACGCCCTCGCGGCCCTGTCCCGTTCGGTGCAGTTCGACTGGCGGCTGGCGCCGTACGACTTGGCCGCCTCGCGCGCGCACGCGCGGGTGCTGTACCGCGCCGGGCTGCTCGACGACGGCGAGGTGGCCAGGATCCTCGGCGCGCTCGCCGACCTCAGCGCCGCAGTGGCGGCCGGGACCTTCGCGCCGGGTCCCGAGGACGAGGACGTGCACACTGCGCTCGAGCGAGGGCTGCTCGAACGGCTCGGCCCGCTCGGCGGCAAGCTCAGGGCCGGCCGGTCGCGCAACGACCAGGTCGCGACGGACCTGCGGCTCTACACGCGCGACGCCGCACGGCACCTGGCCAGGCTGGTCGCCGCGCTCCAGAGCGCGCTGCTGGACCGGGCGGACGAGCTGGTCGACGCGCCGGCGCCCGGATTCACGCACCTGCAGCACGCGCAGCCGGTGTCGTTCGGGCACGAGCTGGCCAAGCACGTCCACGCGCTCGCCCGCGACGTCGACCGACTCAGGGACTGGGACCGCCGGGCCGCCTTCTCCCCGCTCGGAGCCGGCGCCCTGGCGGGATCGTCGGTGCCGCTGGACCCGCAGGCGGTTGCGCTCGAGCTGGGCTTCACCGATGCGGTCGCGAACTCGCTGGACGCCGTGTCGGACCGTGACTTCGCCGCCGAGCTCCTGTTCGTGTGCGCGCTGCTCGGAGTGCACCTGTCCCGGCTCGGCGAGGAGGTCTGCCTGTGGACGTCGCGGGAGTTCGGCT
This sequence comes from uncultured Actinomycetota bacterium, assembly GCA_963711005.1. GTDB lineage: Bacteria > Actinomycetota > Actinomycetes > Prado026 > Prado026 > CAVQCJ01. The sequence goes on from CAVQCJ010000006.1 coordinate 314,360, forward strand.
GGGCCAGGCTGGCCGACGCTTACTCCACGGGCTCGTCGATCATGCCGCAGAAGAAGAACCCCGACGTGGCGGAGCTGGCGCGGGGCAAGTCCGGACGGCTCATCGGCCACCTGACCGGGCTCCTGGCCACGCTGAAGGGCCTGCCGTTCGCCTACAACCGGGACCTGCAGGAGGACAAGGAGCCGGTGTTCGACGCCGTCGACACGCTGGCCCTGGTGCTGCCGGCGGTGACGGGGATGGTCGCGACGCTGACGTTCGACACCGACCGGATGGCGGCAGCCGCCCCCGACGGCTTCGCGCTCGCGACCGACATCGCCGAGTGGCTGGTACGCGCCGGGGTGCCGTTCCGCGAGGCCCACGAGTTCGCCGGAGCCTGCGTCCTGGCCTGCGAGCAGCGCGGCATCGACCTCGTCGACCTGTCCGACTCCGACCTGCTCGCGATCTCGCCGGCTCTGCAGCCGGCCGTCCGCGACGTGCTGTCGGTCGAGGGGTCGCTCGAGGCCCGCTCCGCGTTCGGCGGCACCGCTCCCGACCGGGTGCGCGAGCAGCTCGCGCGGCTTCGTCCGGTCGTCGCCGCGGGCGCTACGTGGGGCGGGGCGGCCTGACCGGCCGGGCGGACCCGGACAGCGCCCGCGAGCTCCTCGCGCGACCGGTGCTGGAGGTCGCCCCGGCGCTGCTGGGCTGGTCGCTGCGCTGCGGCGAGGTGACCGTGCGGCTGACCGAGGTCGAGGCGTACGACGGGCAGGGTCAGGACCCCGGCTCGCACGCGCATCGCGGCCGGACGCCCCGAAACGCGGTGATGTTCGGCCCGCCGGGACACGCCTACGTGTACTTCACGTACGGCATGCACTGGTGCGTCAACGTCGTGACCGGGCCGGCTGGGGTGGCGACAGCCGTGCTGCTGCGCGCCGGAGCGGTGGTCGACGGCGTGGCGCTGGCCCGGGCTCGCCGGCCCGCGGCCCGCAGTGACGCCGAGCTGGCGCGCGGCCCCGCCCGGCTGACCACTGCGCTCGGAGTGGACGGGACGTACCTGGGCGTGGACCTGCTGGACCCGGCGGCGCCGTTGCGGCTGGTGCCCGGCGGCCCTGGCGGCCCTGGTGGCGCTGCCGATCCAGCCCGGATCCGCCGCGGTCCGCGAGTGGGCCTGTCGGCGGCCGCCGACCGGCCGTGGCGCTTCTGGCTGGACGGCGAACCGTCGGTCAGCCGGTACCGCGCCGCGGGACCGCGCCGCCGTGCGTCAGAATCTGCGCCATGACCGTCGCCGAGAGCGCCCCCGCGGCCAGCGAGCACGTCCTCGACGACCTCGCGTGGCGCGGGCTGATCGCCGTCAGCACCGACCTGACCGAGCTGCGTCAGGTCATGGACGAAGGAGCCGTGACGTTCTACTGCGGCTTCGACCCCACCGCGCCGAGCCTGCACCTGGGCAGCCTGGTCCAGCTGCTGACCATGCGACGCCTGCAGCTGGCCGGTCATCGGCCGATCGCCCTGGTGGGCGGAGCCACCGGGCTCATCGGCGACCCGAAGCCGACTGCCGAGCGGGCCCTCAACGATCCGGAGGTCGTCGCCGAGTGGGTGCGGCGGATCCGGACTCAGGTCGAGCCGTTCCTGGCCTTCGAGGGTCCCAACGCCGCGCTCATGGCGAACAACCTGGACTGGACGGCGGCGATGTCGGCGATCCACCTGCTGCGGGACGTCGGCCGGCACTTCCGCGTGAACAAGATGCTGGCCAAGGAGGCGGTCAGCGCGCGGCTCGAGTCCGACGCCGGCATCAGCTACACCGAGTTCAGCTACCAGATCCTGCAGGCCATGGACTTCCTGGAGCTGTACCGGCAGCACGGCTGCGTGCTGCAGACCGGTGGCAGCGACCAGTGGGGCAACCTGACCGCGGGGCTGGACCTCGTCCGCGCGGTCGAGCACGTCTCCGCCCACGCGCTGGCCACGCCACTGGTGGCGAAGGCGGACGGCACCAAGTTCGGCAAGACCGAGTCCGGCACGGTGTGGCTGGACCCCGCGCTGACCTCGCCGTACGCGTTCTACCAGTTCTGGGTCAACACCGACGACCGCGACATCGTGTCCCTCATGCGCCTGTTCAGCCTGCGGCCACGGGAGGAGATCGAGGGGCTCGAGGCGGCGACGCGGGAGCGGCCGGCGGCTCGCACCGCCCAGCGGGCGATGGCCGACGAGCTGACGACCCTCGTGCACGGGCCCGACCAGGCCCGGGCGGCAGAGCACTCCAGCCGGGCCCTGTTCGGCCAGGCGCCGCTCGAGGAGCTGGACGAGGCAACGCTGACGGCCGCGCTCCAGGAGACCCCGACAGCTGTCGCGGACCCCGGCTCGACACTCACCGACCTGCTGGTCGCCACCGGCCTCGTCACCACGCGCTCGGCGGCGCGTCGTGCGGTCGAGGAGGGCGGCGCCTACGTGAACAACGTCCGGGCGCAGGATCCCGACGCTGCCGTCCACGGCTCGGACTTCCTGCACGGTCGCTGGCTCGTGCTGCGCCGCGGCAAGCGCTCCGTGGCCGGCGTGGAACGGCCCTCGGTCGGATGACAGCACGGTGATTTGACCCGGGTGACGACGCTCCGTAGTCTTCGTCACCGCTGCTCCCAGGGAGGAACGGACACCGCTCGGTGGCCGGTCCCGGGGGCGGTCCCCATGCGAGTCCCGCGCGGCCGGACCTCCGGACGTGCGAGCGGTCATGGGAGCGCTGCGGCTCGATCGGGTGGATTTGACCCGGATGGGCCCCACGGCTAAGTTATGAGGGTTGCCCCGAAGGTCGGCCGGAAGGCCTCCCTCTGGTGTGCGTCCGCTCCTTGAGAACTCAACAGCGTGCCAAAAGTCAATGCCAAACAAACCCCGTCCCTGGGGTCGGCGGCGGACCTCCGGTCCGTGCGCGCCGCAGGGCGGATTCCTTTGGTGAAGACAGACGACAGTAACGTCTGCATTTTCGCCAGATCTGAACGGTCACCGGTTGATTCCCATCCGGTGGCCGCTTTCCGTTGTCGGTGACCGTGCCCTCGGGCGCGATACCTAAACAGACATCAACGGAGAGTTTGATCCTGGCTCAGGACGAACGCTGGCGGCGTGCTTAACACATGCAAGTCGAGCGGTGAAGTCCCTTCGGGGGCGGATCAGCGGCGAACGGGTGAGTAACACGTGGGCAACCTGCCCTCAGCACTGGGATAACCCCGAGAAATCGGGGCTAATACCGGATACGACCTCCGACGGCATCATCGGTGGTGGAAAGCTCCGGCGGCTGAGGATGGGCCCGCGGCCTATCAGCTTGTTGGTGGGGTCACGGCCCACCAAGGCGACGACGGGTAGCCGGCCTGAGAGGGCGACCGGCCACACTGGGACTGAGACACGGCCCAGACTCCTACGGGAGGCAGCAGTGGGGAATATTGCGCAATGGGCGAAAGCCTGACGCAGCGACGCCGCGTGAGGGACGAAGGCCTTCGGGTTGTAAACCTCTTTCAGCAGGGACGAAGCGAAAGTGACTGTACCTGCAGAAGAAGCACCGGCTAACTACGTGCCAGCAGCCGCGGTAATACGTAGGGTGCGAGCGTTGTCCGGAATTATTGGGCGTAAAGAGCTCGTAGGTGGTCCGTCACGTCGGATGTGAAAACTCGGGGCTCAACCCCGAGCCTGCATTCGATACGGGCAGACTAGAGTTCGGTAGGGGAGACTGGAATTCCTGGTGTAGCGGTGAAATGCGCAGATATCAGGAGGAACACCGGTGGCGAAGGCGGGTCTCTGGGCCGATACTGACACTGAGGAGCGAAAGCGTGGGGAGCGAACAGGATTAGATACCCTGGTAGTCCACGCCGTAAACGTTGGGCGCTAGGTGTGGGGGACTTTCCACGTCCTCTGTGCCGCAGCTAACGCATTAAGCGCCCCGCCTGGGGAGTACGGCCGCAAGGCTAAAACTCAAAGGAATTGACGGGGGCCCGCACAAGCGGCGGAGCATGTGGCTTAATTCGACGCAACGCGAAGAACCTTACCAAGGCTTGACATACAGGGAAATCCGGCAGAGATGTCGGGTCCGCAAGGGTCCTGTACAGGTGGTGCATGGTTGTCGTCAGCTCGTGTCGTGAGATGTTGGGTTAAGTCCCGCAACGAGCGCAACCCTCGTTCTATGTTGCCAGCGCGTAATGGCGGGGACTCATAGGAGACTGCCGGGGTCAACTCGGAGGAAGGTGGGGATGACGTCAAATCATCATGCCCCTTATGTCTTGGGCTGCACACATGCTACAATGGCCGGTACAAAGGGCTGCGATACCGCAAGGTGGAGCGAATCCCAAAAAGCCGGTCTCAGTTCGGATTGGGGTCTGCAACTCGACCCCATGAAGTCGGAGTCGCTAGTAATCGCAGATCAGCAACGCTGCGGTGAATACGTTCCCGGGCCTTGTACACACCGCCCGTCACGTCACGAAAGTCGGTAACACCCGAAGCCGGTGGCCCAACCGCAAGGAGGGAGCCGTCGAAGGTGGGATCGGCGATTGGGACGAAGTCGTAACAAGGTAGCCGTACCGGAAGGTGCGGCTGGATCACCTCCTTTCTAAGGAGCACCTGGCGCGAGGTCCTCGGATCTCGTGCCCAGAGCCATGCCGTGGGCAATCGCCCCGCGGATGGTCGCTCATGGGTGGAACATTGACCAGTTGGACGCCCTCGTGGCCGTCCGTCCTAGTACAGCTGCTTGCAGCAGGAACGGACGACGACCGCACAGGCCCGTCCTCGGCACGCTGTTGAGTCCTGAGGGAGCGGCTCGTCGAGCCCACCTTCTGCTCGGGACCAGCCCTCGTCGAACTGCGCCGGGCATCGGCGTACGCGACGGGTCAGGGCCGGCTCCCGCCCGCACCTTGAGAACTGCACAGTGGACGCGAAACAAGCATCTTTGTGGCCAAGTTAATAAGGGCGCACGGTGGATGCCTTGGCACCAGGAGCCGATGAAGGACGTAGGAGCCTGCGATAAGCCTCGGGAAGCTGGCAACCAAGCTGTGATCCGAGGATTTCCGAATGGGGAAACCCGGCTGGAGTCATGTCCAGTCACCCATGCCTGAACACATAGGGCATGCGGAGGGAACGTGGGGAAGTGAAACATCTCAGTACCCACAGGAAGAGAAAGCAACCGCGATTCCGCGAGTAGTGGCGAGCGAAAGCGGAACAGGCCAAACCGCGCACGTGTGACAGCCGTCAGGCGTTGCGTGCGCGGGGTTGAGGGACCATTCAGTCGGGGCTGACGACCCGACAGGAAGTAAAAAATCATCGTTGTAGCCGAAGGGCATGCGAAAGGCCCGGCACAGAGGGTAACACCCCCGTAGGCGAAACTCCGATGACTTCCGAGTGGGATCCCAAGTAGCACGGGGCCCGAGAAATCTCGTGTGAATCTGGCGGGACCACCCGCTAAGCCTAAATACTCCCTGGTGACCGATAGCGGACAAGTACCGTGAGGGAAAGGTGAAAAGTACCCCGGGAGGGGAGTGAAATAGTACCTGAAACCGTGTGCCTACAAGCCGTGGGAGCTACGTCGGACTTCGGTCCGGCTGTGACCGCGTGCCTTTTGAAGAATGAGCCTGCGAGTTAGCGATGCGTGGCGAGGTTAACCCGTGAGGGGAAGCCGTAGCGAAAGCGAGTCCGAACAGGGCGAATGAGTCGCGTGTCCTAGACCCGAAGCGGAGTGATCTACCCATGGGCAGGGTGAAGCGCGGGTAAGACCGCGTGGAGGCCCGAACCCACCAGGGTTGAAAACCTGGGGGATGACCTGTGGGTAGGGGTGAAAGGCCAATCAAACTCCGTGATAGCTGGTTCTCCCCGAAATGCATTTAGGTGCAGCGTCACGTGTTTCTTGCCGGAGGTAGAGCTACTGGATGGCCTAGGGGGCCTAAAAGCTTACCGAAGTCAGCCAAACTCCGAATGCCGGTAAGTGAGAGCGTGGCAGTGAGACTGCGGGGGATAAGCTCCGTAGTCGAGAGGGAAACAGCCCAGACCACCAGCTAAGGCCCCTAAGCGTGTGCTAAGTGGGAAAGGATGTGGAGTCGCACAGACAACCAGGAGGTTGGCTTAGAAGCAGCCACCCTTGAAAGAGTGCGTAATAGCTCACTGGTCAAGTGATTCCGCGCCGACAATGTAGCGGGGCTCAAGCACACCGCCGAAGCTGTGGCATTCACACATTGCCCGGCCCCTTGTGGGTCCAAGCGTGTGGATGGGTAGGGGAGCGTCGTGTGGCAAGTTAAGCGGCGGGGTGACCCAGCCGTGGATGCCACACGAGTGAGAATGCAGGCATGAGTAGCGAATGAGGGGTGAGAAACCCCTCCGCCGAATGACCAAGGGTTCCAGGGTCAAGCTAATCTGCCCTGGGTAAGTCGGGACCTAAGGCGAGGCCGACAGGCGTAGTCGATGGACAACGGGTTGATATTCCCGTACCGGCGAAAGAGCGCCCATGCCGAACCCGGTGATGCTCAGCGTACTGATGCCGGCGAACCTTCGGGTGAGCCGGCGGAGGAACGCGAACCTATCCGGCAGTAGGCAAGCGATGGGGTGACGCAGGAAGGCAGTCCAACCGCGGCGATGGTAGACCGCGGCCAAGGGAGTAGGGCGAGGTGTAGGCAAATCCGCACCTCATACGCCTGAGACCCGATGGCGAGCCGATTCAGGTGAAGTGGATGATCCTATGCTGCCAAGAAAAGCCTCTAGCGAGCTCTGAGCCGCCCGTACCCCAAACCGACTCAGGTGGTCAGGTAGAGAATACCAAGGCGATCGGGCAAACCATGGTTAAGGAACTCGGCAAAATGCCCCCGTAACTTCGGGAGAAGGGGGGCCGCGTGGCGTGTAGGGGCTTGCCCCCGAAGCGTTGTACGGCCGCAGAGACCAGGGAGAAGCGACTGTTTACTAAAAACACAGGTCCGTGCCAAGTCGCAAGACGATGTATACGGACTGACGCCTGCCCGGTGCTGGAACGTTAAGGGGACGGGTTAGCGGCTTCGGCTGCGAAGCTCAGAACTTAAGCGCCAGTAAACGGCGGTGGTAACTATAACCATCCTAAGGTAGCGAAATTCCTTGTCGGGTAAGTTCCGACCTGCACGAATGGCGTAACGACTTCTCCGCTGTCTCAACCGTGGACCCGGCGAAATTGCACTACGAGTAAAGATGCTCGTTACGCGCGGCAGGACGGAAAGACCCCGGGACCTTTACTATAGCTTGGTATTGGTGGTCGGTTCGACTTGTGTAGGATAGGTGGGAGACTGTGAAGCCCGTACGCCAGTACGGGTGGAGTCAACGTTGAAATACCACTCTGGTCGTACTGGCTGTCTAACCTAGGTCCGTGATCCGGATCAGGGACAGTGCCTGGTGGGTAGTTTAACTGGGGCGGTTGCCTCCCAAAATGTAACGGAGGCGCTCAAAGGTTCCCTCAGCCCGGTCGGCAACCGGGTGTTGAGTGCAAGTGCACAAGGGAGCTTGACTGCGAGACAGACATGTCGAGCAGGGACGAAAGTCGGAACTAGTGATCCGGCGCTGGCATGTGGAAGCGGCGTCGCTCAACGGATAAAAGGTACCCCGGGGATAACAGGCTGATCTTCCCCAAGAGTCCATATCGACGGGATGGTTTGGCACCTCGATGTCGGCTCGTCGCATCCTGGGGCTGGAGTAGGTCCCAAGGGTTGGGCTGTTCGCCCATTAAAGCGGTACGCGAGCTGGGTTTAGAACGTCGTGAGACAGTTCGGTCCCTATCCGCCGCGCGCGCAGGAGACTTGAGAAGGGCTGTCCCTAGTACGAGAGGACCGGGACGGACGAACCTCTGGTGTGCCAGTTGTTCCGCCAGGAGCACGGCTGGTTGGCTACGTTCGGAAGGGATAACCGCTGAAAGCATCTAAGCGGGAAGCTTGCTTCGAGATGAGGTCTCCCACAGGGTTAACCTGGTAAGGCCCCCAGTAGACGACTGGGTTGATAGGCCGGACGTGGAAGCGTGGCAACACGTGGAGCTGACCGGTACTAATAGGCCGAGGACTTGACCACACACACTTCTTGCTGTTTCGCGACCACTGTGCGGTTCCCGAGATACGGTCGGGAACGGCTGACATCTCCATAGAGTTTCGGCGGCCATAGCGTAGGGGAAACGCCCGGTCCCATTCCGAACCCGGAAGCTAAGCCCTACAGCGCCGATGGTACTGCGCGGGAGACTGCGTGGGAGAGTAGGACGCCGCCGGACATTCTTTCGATGAGGGTCACCCCGTGTGGGGGTGGCCCTCATCGCTGTTTCGGAGCAAGGTGCTGTTTCGGGGGCAGTGTCGGGCAGATCCGAGAGGAGCACAGGGTGGCCGCACCGGTGAGCGGAGGATCCGGCGGGCACCGCCGTCGGTCGTCGGCCCCGAAGTCTGGTTCCGGGCAGGGCGGTTCGCAGCCTCGTTCGGGAGCCCCAAAGCAGTCCGGCTCGCGGAAACGGTACGGTTCCGCCTCGGGGTCCCCATCGACGCCCAGCTCGTCGGCGAAGCCGCGCAGCGGCGCACCGAGGTCCGGCGCACCGAGGTCGAGCGCCCCGAGGTCGAGCGCCCCGAGGTCGAATGCACCCAGATCCGGCTCCTCTACGGGGAAGTCGCAGGGCCGCCCCGAGGCCGCGGGCCGGACGAACTCCCGTCCGCGCCCAGCTTCGTCGGCCCCCGCGCTGCCGGAGGGGATCGAGCCGGCGAGTCTGGACCCCGACGTGCGCCGGCAGCTTCGCACGTTGCCCAAGGGCCTGGCGGACGAGGTGGCCGCCCGCCTCGTCGCTGCTCGTGACCTCCTGGAAGACGAACCCGAGCAGGCCCACCAGCATGCCGCCGAGGCGGCGCGTATCGCATCCCGCGTGGCGGCGGCCAGGGAGGCTCTCGGTGTCACCGCCTACGTGACCGGTCGATGGCCTCAGGCCAGGTCCGAGCTGCGCGCGGCCAGGCGCATCTCGGGGTCGGACGAGTTCCTTCCGATGATCGCCGACTGCGAGCGAGGTCTGGGCAAGCCCGAGCGCGCGCTCGAGATCGCCGGCAGCCCTGAGGCGGCCCGACTCGACAAGGCCGGCAAGGTGGAGCTGCGTATCGTCGCCTCCGGCGCGCGACGCGATCTCGGACAGTTCGACGCAGCCGTGCTGACCCTGCAGTGCCCGGAGCTACGGGACGCGGGCAAGCCGTGGTCGGCCCGGCTGCGCTACGCCTACGCCGACGCACTGTTGGCGGCAGGGCGACAGGACGAGGCCGCGGACTGGTTCGGTCGAGCGGCCGAGAGCGATCCGGATGGCGAGACGGACGCGGTCGAGCGGTTGGACGAGCTCGGCGGCACGGTCTTCACCGATGTGGAGCTGCTGGATGCGGAGGGTGAGCCCGAAGGCTGAATCCGCCCCGAGTCGCCTCAAACCGGCGCCGCGTCGTCCTCGACCGCATCGAGCCAGCGGTTGATGCCCACCACATTGGCGGTGGTGGCGTTCAGGTGCTCGAACTTCTCCCGCACGGACTCGTCCGCCAGGTAGGCCGCGTAGCGCTGGGCGGTCTTCTCGGTCACCCGTTGCACGGCGTGGTCGAGGTCGAGCGCGCTGGCTCTGGTCTCCCGGACCAGCTCGACCCACAGCCTGAGCTCTTCCTCGGCACGGTCGAGCGAGGCGACGACGTCGAGCACCGGCCCGAAGTGGCTGAACAGCAGCCGGGAGGGGGCGGCGGCCCGGAACCGGCGCAATGACGCGAGGGCGAGATCGAGGTCGAAGTCCGGCGGCGGCGTGGACGGCCTCAGGTCTGCTGTCTCCGGCACGTACACGCCGGCCGCGTCCCCCACGTACAGGTCACCGGTGTCGGAGTCGACCAGTCCAAGGTGGTGCTGCGCGTGGCCGGGAGAGTGGAAGGCCGACAGCTCGCGCCCGTCGCCCAGGTCGATCGAGCCGACTTCGCCCAAGGCGACGATCCGAGCGGCATCGGTGGGTTCCAGGAGGCCGAACACGTCGTCCAGGACGCTGCCGAAGACCCGCCTGGCGCTGGACATCAGCCGCTCGGGGTCGACCAGGTGCCGCGCACCGCGCTCGTGGACGACCACCTGCGCACGGGGGAACATCCGGGCGACCGTGCCGACGCCGCCGGCGTGGTCCAGATGGATGTGGGTGACGACAATCGTCGCCAGCTCGTCGGGGCCGACACCCAGGCGCGCGAGGCCGTCCCGCACCACTTCGGCCGAGGTCGCTGTACCCGTCTCGACCAGGCAGGGGCGCGACGAGCGGATGACGTACGCGGACGTGATGCCTTCGTAGCCGGACATGTGGGTGTCCAGCGCGAAGACGCCGGAGCCGAGCGGTACCGGTGCGACCGCACCGGCGCCGGCGCGGACCTCGAAGTCACCGGTCTCCACCACCTGCGCCTCCTCACCCCGTCGTCCACAGCCGCGAGGACGTCCTGTCGCAGCGAGTCCCCGTCCGGGCATGGTAGGTCCGCAGCGGACCGGACAGAGGAAGGGGTGCCGATGCCGTCAGGCGAGATCGAAGGACCGGATCACCAGGCCGGTACGAGGTTTCGGGCCGAACGACGTGCTCTTGCGCGGCATCCGGACGCCGTCGGCCGCGATCGAAAGCACCTGCTCGACGGTCACCGGGGCCAGGAGCACAGCGAGCGAACGGCGGCCACGCACGTACTCCAGGGCCTGGGCCGCGTCGTGGTGGTACCGGACGGCCTCGTCCTGACTCTGCCAGACCGTCTCGATCAGCACGCTGTGCAGGACGGCGGTGTCGAGCTCGCCCCAAGCCTTGGGGTTCCGCCTGGTCACGAGCTCGTTCACCACGGCCCGGTCGCGAGGGGTGAGCGTCGCGGCACCGTCGGCGTCCACCAGCAGCAGCTCGCCCTCGCGCAGCGAGTCCAGCCGTTCGCCAACGCTCCGGGTCGGCACCTCCTGGGTCGCGAACAGCGACTCGGCGGCGACGAGGGCTTCGCGGAGCCCGAGGTCGTCGATCGTCCGGTGGATCGCCCCGACCTGTGGCGGGTGCGCCCTCCAGTCGACCAGCAGCGCCAGCCCGTCGTCCCAGGGGCCGGCGCCTTCCGCGGCGTCGATCTCCTGCTGGAGCAGGCGGTAGGCGGCGTAGCGGTGGTGGCCGTCGGCGATCAGAGCCTGCCGGTCGCGCAGGTCGGTCCGGATGGCGAGCAGGTCCGCCGGCTCGGTCAGCTGCCACAACCGGTGGGTGATCGCGTCAGCACCGGTCGCGGACACCAGTGCCGGTCCGGCGGCGACACGGTCGACCACCTGGCTGGTCGGGCCGGCGCCGCCGTCGTACATGAGCAGGATGGGCTCGACGTTCGCCCTGGCCGCGCGCATGAGCTCCAGCCGGTCGGCGACCGGACCGGGCATCACGTCCTCGTGCGCAAGCACCACCCGCTGATCCGGGTCGCGCAGCCCGAGCGCACCCATCAGGCCGCGCTGGACGACCGTCCCGCCCTCACGCTGCTCGTACACGTACAGCCCCGCGGCCTCGTCGGCCCGCAGCACGCCCTCGGAGACCCAGCCGCGCAGGGCGCGAGCGGCATGCTCGTAACGGCCTTCGGGACCGGAGTCCTCGTCCCTCGGGAGGATCAGCCGCACGACGTTGTGCGGGTCCGCGGACTCCAGCTCGAGCACTCCGGCGGCATCCAGGACGTCGTAGGGCGGGCTGGTGACCTCGGCCAGTCCGCTGACCCGCTCCGGCACGTACCGCAGCCCGCGCATGGGGTGCAGTGCGAGCCCGGACCGGGAGTCCGGGCTCGCGCCCTCAGCGTCGTCGGCCACGCTCGGCATCGTACGGTGGGCTGCTGCGGCGCCGCCGCGGTGGCACGAGCGAGGACGACGAGGCGGGCATGACGGCGACGACGACCGAGCCATGGGTGCGTGCGCTCGGTGAGCAGGCCCGCGACTGGTACCTCGTCGCGCTGCGGCTGCGGGACGAGGGCCGCCTCTCAACGGCGAGCTCGCTGCTCGTGCGGGCGTCCTGCGCCGAACCGGACTCTGCCGAGCTCCGCGATGTCGCGGCGAGAGCGCAGTTCCGGGCCGGGCAGTACCTCGGTGCGCACGCGACGTTCTCCGCGATGCGCGCGCTAGCCCCCCAGGACGACTTCGCCCAGTACGCGAGCGCGGTCTGCGCGGCCTGCCTCGGCCGGCTGGACGAGGCTCTCGAGGGTCTCACCGAGGCGGTGGGCCGTCGGCCCGAGGTCGACACCTACGCCCGAGCCCTCGATGTGGTCCGCCAGCTCGTCGACGAGCTGGCCGGCGCGGAGCCGGTCCTCATGCCCACTTATGCGGACCCGCCGATCCCGCTCGACCGCCGCCTGGTCGACCTCGAGCTGGGCCCGCGCCCCCCGGTCCCGGAGGGCCAGCCGTGACCGGCCCGCACGAGGGCTCGCACCGGAGCTCGGATGCAGGCTCAGCCCAGTCCGCGGCGCTGCGGTCCACCGAGTCCGCGCTGTGCGAGCTGTACGACCTGGCCGTGGTGGATCTGGACGGCACCGTCTACGTGGGCCGAGACCCGGTTCCGGGAGCGGTCCAGGCGCTGGCCGACCTCCGAGAGCGGCACTCCCGCGTGGCGTTCGTGACCAACAACGCCTCGAGAACCCCGGAGCAGGTTGCCGAACAGCTCAGCGGGCTGGGTGTGGCCGCGGGACCGGGCGATGTGGTCACCAGCGCGCAGGCCGCCGCACGGCTGCTCGCCGACCAGTTCCCGGCCGGCTCACCCGTCCTGGTCGTCGGCGGCGCGGGTCTGAGGTCGGCGCTGGACGCGGTCGGGCTGGTGCCGGCCGCCTCGCTGGCAGACCGGCCGGTCGCAGTCGTACAGGGATGGACCCCGGAGCTGGACTGGTTGCTGCTGGCAGAGGGCGCCTACGCCCTGGAGAGCGGTCTGCCCTGGATCGCCACCAACACCGACCGAACGCTGCCGACCGATCGTGGGACCGCCCCCGGCAACGGGTCGTTCGTGGCGCTGCTGTCCGGCGTGGTGCGGCGCGAGCCGGACGTGGTGGCGGGCAAGCCCGGCGTCGCTCTGCTGCGCCAGACGGCCGAGCGGTTCGGAGCCCGGGCGCCGCTGGTCGTCGGGGACCGCCTCGACACGGACATCGAGGGCGCGGTTGCGGCCGGTATGGACAGCCTGCTCGTGCTCACCGGGGTCAGCACCGCCACCGACCTCCTCGAGGCCGGGCCGAAAGCGCGCCCGACCTATGTCGCGGGGGGACTGTCCGGCCTGTTCGAGCCGCAGCCCGCTGTCGCCGTGGAGGGCGGCACGTACCGCGTCCGCGCCGCCGCGGTCACGCTCGGACGGCGGGCCGGGACGCATGCTGCCGTCCTCGACCTGCACGGCGACGCGGGCACCGCAGACTCCGCACCTGCGGCCGAGCGACTGGACACGGTGCGTGCGGCCGCCGCAGCCGCGTGGGCCGGGCAGGATGCCGGTCTCGCGGTCGAGCCGACGCAGCGGCTGCTCGCGCGGCTCGAGGGCGGGCCGTGAGCGGCCGGTTCAGCCCAGGAAGGACCGTAGCCGCAGGAGGTCCCGGAACGACGCGTCGAGCTTGACCCGTCCGGTCGCCCACGCGTGCGGGAATGACAGTCGCCCGGCCACGATGTCGACCAGGTCGTCGCTGGACATGGTGAGCCGGATCTGGGCCGGCTCGCTGGAGATGGCGTCGGTGACGTCGAGCAGCGCCCCGTCGGTGAGCCGGCCGCGGAAAGTGACGTCGAGGTCGGTGAGCCGGCAGCTGACCGTACGGTCCTGCACGTGCGCGCGCACGCTGTCGTCGGCCGCGGAGAGGTTGGCGCCCAGCTGGTCCAGGGCCTTCCGGCACTCACGCAGAGAAGCCACCCGCCTGCCTTCCCAGGGCCCGATCCGTCGGCCGGACGCTACCGCAGCGGGTGCCGGCGGGGGGCCGGGGTAGGTTGGGCCCCGACCGGCAGGATGGGAGGGTACCGATGGTGATCGACGCGCTGCGCGGCTACGCGCAGCTGGCCAACGGCCTGACCGACGTCACCCGGCAGAAGGCGGCCCAGGTGGCTCGCCAGATCGTCGACCAGGGCGGTGGCCTGGTGGTGGGCGTGGCCTCGTCGAACGGGTCCGCAGAGATCGCTCGGCAGGTGCAAGGGCTGGCCGAGGACCTGCTGGCGACCAGCCGGACCAACCGCGACCTCCTCGTCGGGCTCGTCCGGACCGAGGTCGAGCGGGCGGTCGGCCGGCTGGGGCTGGTCGGAGCCGACGAGCTCAGCGCGATGGCCCGGGTCGTCGAGCGGCTCCAGAACCAGCTGGACGCGGCGATCGCGTTCGGCGGCCGGGGCTCGGGCGCGGCGGGCGCGGGGGCGAGCGGCGCCGGTGAGGCGGACCAGGCTCCGGCGGGCGCGGCTCCCGGACGGCGTTCGGCGCGCCGGGAACCGGTGAAGTTCGCCGCGCCCACGGCGCAGGCGAAGTTCGCTCCGACCAAGCAGACCGCGAAGAAGCCGGCGCGGAAGACGGCCAAGAAGGCCGCCAAGACGACGGGCCACGAGACCGCGAAGGCCACGAAGGCGACGGCGAAGAAGTCGGTCAGGAAAGTCGCCACCAAGAGTGCTCCGGCTGCCCCCGATGCGGCGCCCGCGGGCGTCGACACCGCTGCGACGATCCCGGCCGAGGGGGACCAGACGTGACCGCCGGACCCGACGCGGGCGGCGCCGCTGCGGAGGAGGTCGTCGACCGGACGGCACCCGAGGAGGACGTGGACCCTGGCGCCGCGGTCATCGACCTGGAGACCGGTCACCCGAGGGTGGACGAGGCGCTGGCCCGGCTGGGAGACCTCGACGCCCTGCCCACCGCGGAGCATGCCGACGTCTACGAGGACGTGCACCGCCGTCTGCACACGGCGCTGACCGAGCTCGACGCCGACTAGGGACGGGTCGGTGGCCAGACGCCAGCGACTCGACGCCGAGCTGGTCCGTCGCGGGCTCGCCCGCTCCCGTGAGCAGGCCCAGGAGCTGGTCGCCGCGGGCCGGGTGAGCGTGGGCGGGTCGCCGGCCGGCAAGCCCGCCACGCAGGTCGACCTCGGTGCCGCGATCGTGGTGGCCGACGACGTCGACGACCCTGGCTACGTGTCCCGCGGGGCGTACAAGCTCGCCGGTGCGCTGGACGTGTTCGGACCGGACGGGCTCACGGTCGCGGGCCTGCGGTGGCTGGACGCCGGTGCCTCCACCGGCGGCTTCACGGACGTGCTGCTGCGGTCCGGCGCCGCGTCGGTCGTCTGCGTGGACGTGGGCTACGGACAGCTGAGCTGGCGGCTGCGGCAGGACCCGCGGGTCGAGGTGCTCGACCGGACCAACGTGAGGGACCTGGGGCCGGACCGGTGGCCGGGCGAACCGGCCGGTGCCGTCGTGGCGGACCTGTCGTTCATCTCCCTCGGACTCGTGCTCGCGCCGTTGGCCGCGGTGGCCCGCCCCGACGCCGACTTCGTGCTCATGGTCAAGCCGCAGTTCGAGGTGGGACGCGACCGGCTCGGAACCGGGGGTGTCGTGCGCGATCCGGCCTTGCGGACGGAGGCGGTGGCTACGATCGCGGCGCGGGCGTACCAGCAGGGTCTGGGCGTGCGC
Organism: uncultured Actinomycetota bacterium; assembly: GCA_963711005.1. Taxonomy (GTDB): domain Bacteria; phylum Actinomycetota; class Actinomycetes; order Prado026; family Prado026; genus CAVQCJ01. Next base: position 329,918 of record CAVQCJ010000006.1, read on the forward strand.
GGTGTCACGGCCAGCCCGCTGCCGGGTCCGTCCGGCAACGTCGAGTACTTCCTGTGGCTGCAGGCCGGGGCGCCGCGGCTCGATCCCGCAGCGCTGGTACGAGCGATCGAGGAGGGCCCGTCGTGAGCGAGTCGGCCGGCGGCGCCCGTGCAGTCCTGCTGGTCACGCACATGGGTCGCCCCGAGGCGACGGAGACCGCACGCACGACGGCGCGGCGGCTCCTCGACGCGGGCATCGAGGTGCGAGTCCCCGCACACGAGGCGGACGGGCTGCCCTCGCTGGGCGTGGTACCGGTCGCCGCGGTGCCGGGCGCCGCGTCCGGATGCGAGCTGGTGGTGGTCGTCGGCGGCGACGGGACGCTGCTCAGGGGCGCCGAGCTGGCCCGCGGCAGCGGCGCAGCGTTGCTGGGAGTCAACCTCGGCCACGTCGGCTTCCTCGCCGAGGCAGAGCCCGAGGACCTGTCGGCCGTGGTGGAGCGGCTGGTGGCGCGCGAGTACTCGGTCGAGGAGCGGATGACGCTCGAGGTGTCGGTCCTGCGCAACGGCACCGAGAGCATGCACAACTGGGCCGTGAACGAGGCGAGCGTGGAGAAACGCTCGCGCGAGCGCATGATCGAGCTGGTCGTCGAGGTGGATGGCCGGCCGCTGTCCCGCTGGGGGTGCGACGGCGTCGTCTGCGCGACCCCGACGGGATCGACCGCGTACGCGTTCTCGGCCGGCGGGCCGGTGGTCTGGCCCGAGGTGCAGGCCCTGCTGATGGTGCCGCTGAGCGCGCACGCGCTGTTCGCACGGCCGCTCGTGGTGGCGCCGACGTCGGTGCTCGCGGTCGAGCTGGTGCCGGGTACCGCGCCGGGCGTGCTGTGGTGCGACGGCCGCCGCACCGCGGACCTGGAGCCGGGGGACCGGATCGAGACCCGCCGCAGCTCCGAGCCGTTGCGGCTGGCCAGGATCCACCGGAAGCCGTTCACTGACCGGCTGGTGCGCAAGTTCGACCTGCCCGTCACCGGGTGGCGCGGTCGATCGGACCGGCCGTGATCGAAGAGCTGAGGATCCGCGGCCTGGGGGTCATCGACGACGCGGTGCTCGAGCTGCACCCGGGGCTGACCGTGCTGACCGGGGAGACCGGCGCCGGCAAGACCATGGTGGTGACCGGCCTCGGGCTGCTCCTGGGCGGGCGCGCCGATGCGGGCGCCGTCCGCTCGGGGGCGCCGCGGGCACTGGTCGAAGGACGCCTGCGACTGGCCGACGGTGGCCCGGCGGCCGCGCTGGCCGACGAGGCCGGGGCGGAGATCGAGGACGCCGAGCTCCTGGTGGCGCGTGCGGTCTCCGCGGAGGGCCGCTCCCGCGCCTGGCTCGGCGGCCGAGGGGTGCCGGTCGGCACGCTCGCCGAGCTCGCCGGGCATGTCGTGGCCGTGCACGGCCAGTCCGAGCAGCTGGCTCTGCTGGCGCCCGGACGCCAGCGGGAGGCGCTGGACCGGTACGCGGGGGACGCCGTCGGCGGACCGCTCGCCGCCTACGCCGAGGGCTACCGGCGGCTTCGGGACGTCGAGGCGGAGCTCGTCGACATCCGGACCGGCGCGGCCCGGCGCGCACAGGAGGCGGACCTGCTGCGCTTCGGGCTGGACGAGGTCGCCGGGATCGCACCGGAGGAGGGCGAGGACGCCGTCCTGGACGCCGAGGCCGCACGCCTGTCGCACGCCGACGCGCTCAACGAAGCCGCGCAGACGGCGCACGCCGCCCTGCTCGGCGACCTGGACGCGGCCGACGCTGCCGACGCGCTGAGCCGGGTCGGGGCGGCGCGCCGTGTCCTGGAACAGGTGCGCCAGCACGATGCCGAGCTCGCGGCGGTGGCCGACCGGCTCGCCGAGATCGTCGCCCTCGTGTCCCAGGTCGGCGCCGACCTGGCTTCGTACGCGGGAGCGGTCGACAGCGACCCGGCCCGGCTCGCTGTCGTCCAGGAGCGGAGGGCGGCGTTGCGCACCCTGACCCGCAAGTACGGACCGGAGCTGTCCGACGTGCTCGTGTGGGCGAAGGACTCCGCCCAGCGGCTCGAGCTGCTCGACCACGACGACGAACGGCTGGGCGAGCTCACGGCCGAGCACGAGGCGTTGCTGGGCCGGCTGTCGGGTCTGGCCGCGCAGGTCAGCGCGGAGCGGACGGCCGCCGGAGCCCGGTTCGCCGCAGCCGTCAGCGCCGAGCTGGCCGACCTCGCAATGGCGGACGCCCGGGTCACGGTGACGGTCGCGCAGACCGACGACCCCGCCGGCCTGGATGTGGACCTCGACGGTGACAGCGCGGCGGGCCGACGTCTGCGGTTCGGCCCGTCCGGGATCGACGACGTCGAGCTCGCGCTGGCCGCGCACGCGGGTGCCCCGGCCCGACCGCTGGCTCGTGGCGCGTCCGGTGGCGAGCTGTCCCGGGTGATGCTGGCCGTCGAGGTCGTCTTCGCGGGCGCCGACCCCGTTCCGACCCTCGTCTTCGACGAGGTGGACGCCGGGGTCGGCGGCCGGGCGGCCGTCGAGGTCGGCCTGCGGCTGGCCCGGCTGGCGCGCACCGCCCAGGTGCTGGTGGTCACGCACCTGCCCCAGGTGGCCGCGTTCGCGGACCGCCACCTGCTGGTCGAGAAGGCGTCAGACGGCGCAGTGACCCGGGCCGGGGTCACCACGCTGGACGAGGCCGGCCGGCTCGACGAGCTGACCCGGATGCTCGCCGGGCTCGAGGGATCGAAGTCCGGGCGGGCCCACGCGCAGGAGCTGCTGCGGGCCGCGGCGGCCGCCAAGGCGGTCTGAGCCGGCGCATCGAAGGCTTGCGCCGACCGCCGGACGCGTGTCGCTGCCGTGACCGGTGTGTCTGGAGGGGCAGCATCGACGGGTGAGGCTCAAGCGACAGACGGTGGTACCCAGTCTGCCCGGTGTCCAGGGTGCGGCGCGGCCGGTGCGCCCCGGGTCGGGTGACGCCGCCCAGGCGACGCGCGCTCTGGCCCGGAGGGTCGGGCCAGGCGACGTCGCCGTGCTGGACCACCTCGACCTGGACCGGGTTTCCGCCGAGGCGCTGGTCGCCGCGCACCCGTCGGCCGTGGTGAACGTCCGTCCGAGCCTGTCGGGTCGGCATCCGGCCCGCGGCGCCGAGGTGCTGGTCGCGGCCGGGATCCCGGTCGTCGACGCCACCGGCACCGGGCTGCTGTCCGAGGTCCGCGAGGGCGGCACGCTGCGGGTGGACGAGGGCCGGGTGTACGCCGGCGAGCGGCTGCTGGGCGCCGGCACCGTGCAGACGGCCGACTCCGTGCTCGCCGCCCAGGAGCTGGCCCGGTCCGGGATGAACGCCCGCCTCGAGGCGGTCGGCGCCGACGCCGCCCACTTCCTCAGCACCCACGAGGCACTGCTCCTGGACGGGATCGGGCTGCCCGAGGTGGCCTTGTCGTTCGCCGGCCGGACCGTGCTGGTTGTGGGTCCCGGTGAAAGGGCGGCCGCCCAGGCGCGGGCGCTGCGCCGCTGGGCCCGGGCCGAGCATCCGCTCGTGGTCGCCGCACAGGACGGTGTCCAGGGTGCGCTCGCGGCGGGTCTGCGCCCGGACCTCGTGGTCGGTCAGCTGCCCGACCCGGACCACAAGGCGCTCGCCCGCGCCGAGCACGTCCCCGAGGAGGCGATCCCGGCCGGCCTGTCGGCCACCGACCTCGCCGTGGTCCTGGCCACCGACGGCGACGCGGACCTGGTGGTGCTCACGGGGTCCCCGGCGTCGTTCGACGAGATGCTCGACCGGGAGCGGTCGGCGGCCGCGGCGCTGCTCGCGGTCCGGATCCGTGGCGGCGAACGGGTCGTCGACGCCCCAGCAGCGCTCGCCCTGCAGAAGCCACCGATCGGCCTGTTCCCCGTCCTCGTCCTGCTCGCCGGTGGAGTCGCCGCGCTGGCGGCCGCGCTCGCGGCGGTCCCCGGCGGGCACGAGATGGTGCAGCGGCTGCGGGATGTCCTGCCTTGGTGACCTTCCGGTACCACCTGGTGTCGCTGGCCGCGGTCCTCATGGCGCTCGCCGCGGGCGTCGTGCTGGGCGCGGGCCCGCTGGCCGACGCGGTGAGCAACGCCGTCGGTCCGACGCCGACCGCGTCCGCCCAGGCCGGGGCGAGCGCGCAGTCGGCTGCGATCTCGCAGCTGCAGGGGGCCACCCGCTACGACAACGCGGTCCTGGCCGTCGCGGCGCCCAAGATCGTCAAAGGCACGCTGACCGGGACCAGGGTGGTGCTCGTCGTCGCGGCCGGCGCGTCGCCGGCGACCGTCGCCTCGACCGTGGCCCTGCTGCAGGCGGCGGGCGCCACGGTCAGCGGCCAGGTCTTGCTGACCCCGGCGTGGACAGCGCCCGCACAGGCCAGCGTCCTGACCGGGATCACCGACCAGCTCGCCCCCGCCGACGCCAAGGACGGCGACGGCACCCCCGCCGGCAGCGCCGGGGCCGCGCTGGCAGCGGCCGTGCTCAGCACCAAGAAGGCTGACCTGGGTCAGTCCTCCGACGCGGCGACGGCGCTGCTGGCCGGGCTGCAGCAGGGCGGATTCGTGACGGTGAAGGGGACGCCCGCGCAGGCGGCCGGCCTGGCCGTCCTCATCGGGCCGACGGACGCGAAGACCGGCGCGCCGCTCGTGTCGATGGCGCGCGCGCTCGCCGCGGCCGGGTCCGGGTCCGTGACGGCCGCACCGCGCGGCTCGGCGGCGCCATCCGGCCTGGTCGGCGCGATCCGCACCGACCCCGCGACCCGGGCGGCGGTGTCCACGGTCGACTGTGTCGACCTGTCCGCCGGTCAGCTGGCCACGGTGCTGGCACTGGCGCGCGAGCGGACCGGTCACCACGGCCAGTACGGGCTCGGCCCGGCGGCCGACGCGCCGCTTCCCGGCTGACCCGGACGGCCCGCGCTCCGCGCGCTGTTACTCTGGTGGTCCGTGGGTGGTCGACCCGCTGAGTGTCGCTCCAAGGGCCTCAGGGCGGGCCAGGCCACACGCTCGACCAGAAGCTCGACGCAAGCGACCACGGGAGCCCATGTGGCAGCGCCGCAGACGACCAAGCACCTGTTCGTGACCGGCGGCGTCGCCTCGTCGCTGGGCAAGGGCCTCACGGCCAGCAGCCTGGGTAACCTCCTGAAGGCTCGCGGCCTGCGCGTGACGATGCAGAAGCTCGACCCCTACCTCAACGTCGACCCCGGGACGATGAACCCGTTCCAGCACGGCGAGGTGTTCGTCACCGACGACGGCGCGGAGACCGACCTCGACATCGGGCACTACGAACGGTTCCTTGACCGCGAGCTCGACGCCAGCGCCAACGTCACGACCGGACAGGTGTACTCCACGGTCATCGCGAAGGAGCGTCGCGGCGAGTACCTGGGCGACACGGTGCAGGTGATCCCGCACATCACCAACGAGATCAAGGCGCGCATGCGCGCGATGGACGGGCCCGACGTCGACATCGTCATCACCGAGATCGGCGGAACTGTCGGGGACATCGAGTCGCTGCCGTTCCTGGAGGCCGCCCGGCAGGTGCGCCACGACGTCGGTCGCGACCAGGTCTTCTTCCTGCACGTGTCGCTGCTGCCGTACATCGGGCCGTCGGGCGAGCTGAAGACGAAACCGACACAGCACTCCGTCGCCGCGCTGCGCAGCATCGGCATCCAGCCCGACGCACTGGTGCTGCGCGCCGACCGCCCGGTGCCGACCGGGATCAAGCGCAAGATCAGCCTGATGTGCGACGTCGACGACGAGGCCGTGGTGGCCGCCGTCGACGCCCCGTCGATCTACGACATCCCGAAGGTGCTGCACTCCGAAGGGCTCGACGCCTACGTGGTGCGCCGGCTCGGCCTTCCGTTCCGTGACGTCGACTGGACCGACTGGGACGAGCTGCTCCGACGGGTGCACCGTCCGGCGCACGAGGTCACCGTCGCGCTGGTCGGCAAGTACGTCGACCTGCCCGACGCCTACCTGTCGGTCACCGAGGCGCTGCGGGCCGGCGGGTTCGCCTGCGACGCGCGGGTGAACATCCGCTGGGTGGCCTCGGACGAGTGCGCCACCCCGGAAGGCGCGGCCGCGAAGCTGTCCGATGTGGACGGCGTCTGCGTGCCCGGCGGCTTCGGCGTGCGCGGCATCGAGGGCAAGCTCGGGGCGCTCACCTACGCGCGCGAGCACCGGATCCCGACGCTCGGCCTGTGCCTGGGACTGCAGTGCATGGTCATCGAGCACGCTCGCAACGTGGCCGGACTGGACGGCGCGAACTCGGCGGAGTTCGACCCCGAGACGCCGCACCCGGTCATCGCCACGATGGCCGACCAGCGCGACGTGGTCGCCGGCGAGCGGGACATGGGCGGCACCATGCGGCTGGGTCTGTACCCGGCGGTGCTCGCCGAGGGCTCGCTGGTGCGCGAGGTGTACGGACAGGGGTACGTGGACGAGCGGCACCGGCACCGGTACGAGGTGAACAACAGCTACCGCGAGCACCTCGAGGCGACCGGGTTGGTCTTCTCCGGCACGTCGCCGGACGGGCACCTCGTCGAGTACGTCGAGCTGCCGCGCGACGTGCACCCTTACTACGTCGGCACGCAGGCGCACCCGGAGCTGCGCTCGCGTCCGACCCGTGCGCACCCGCTGTTCAGCGGTCTGGTCCGGGCGGCCCTGGACCGCGCGGCCGGACACTCGGTGGTCCTGCCCGACACGGTGCCGGCCGGTTGACCATCGCCGACCGCCCGGGTGGCTACCCGGTCTCGACCAGCGCGCTGGCCTTCCGGGGCCGGGTCTGGGACGTCGTCACCGACACCGTGCAGCTTCCCGGCGACGAGCAGGTCGTCCGGGACGTGGTCCTGCACCCGTCTGCGGTCGCGGTGCTCGCGCTGGACGCCGAGGACCGAGTCCTGGTCGTGCACCAGTACCGGCATCCGGCGCGCGCCACCCTTTGGGAGCTGCCGGCCGGGCTGCTCGACGTGGCCGGCGAGGACGCGCTGGCGGCGGCGTCTCGTGAGCTGTGGGAGGAGACGCACCACGAGGCGGACCGCTGGGACGTGCTTGTCGACTTCATGTCTTCGCCGGGGTTCTGCGACGAGGCGATCCGGATCTACCTGGCCAGGGACGTCCGTCGCTCGACGGGTGCGGAGCATCCGCGGCACGGCGAGGAGCGCGACATGCCGGTGGAGTGGGCCGGCCTGGACGACCTGGTCGCGGCGGTCCTCGCCGGCGAGCTGCACAACCCGACGCTGGTCGTGGGCGTGCTCGCCGTGGCCGCCGCCCGGGCTCGTGACTGGACCACACTGCGGCCGTCCGACGCGCCTTGGGCCCTAGGCCCTCGGGCCATGCGCGGGGTCGGCTGAGCCGGACCCACCGGACTTGTACACACCGTCGTGCAGTGGGGTGGCGCTCTGACGAGGTGTCCGGGTCAGACCGGGGGGCGTTGTCCTAGAGTGAGGCCGCCCCCAGGGGTGCGGTTCGCCATGCCGACGACGAAGTCGGCTCCGCTTCGTTCAAGAGGGACGTGCATCGACGTGAAGGTCGGCATCCCGCGCGAGGTCAAGAACCACGAGTACCGGGTGGCGATCACCCCGGCCGGGGTCAACGAGCTCGCCCGAAACGGCCATGAGGTCTTCGTCGAGACCGATGCGGGCATCGGTTCCTCGATCTCCAACGACGAGTTCGTCGCCGCCGGCGCCAAGATCCTTCCGACTGCGGACGACGTGTGGGGGACCGGCGACCTGATCCTGAAGGTCAAGGAGCCCATCGCCGAGGAGTACGCGCGCATGCGCGAAGGGCAGACGCTCTTCACGTACCTGCACCTCGCGGCTTCCAAGGCGTGCACCGACGCCCTGCTCGAGCGCGGCGTGACCGCGATCGCCTACGAGACCGTCGAGCTGCCGGACCGCTCGCTGCCGCTGCTCGCCCCGATGTCCGAGGTGGCCGGACGGATGGCGCCGCAGGTGGGCGCGGCGACCCTGCAGCGGGCCAACGGCGGCCGCGGCGTGCTCATGGGCGGCGTCTCCGGTGTCTACGCGGCGAAGGTGGTCGTCATCGGCGCCGGCGTGTCCGGGATGAACGCCGCGGTGATCGCGTTGGGCATGCAGGCCGAGGTGCTGCTGCTGGACCGCAACATCGCGCGGCTGCGCCAGGCCGACGCCATCTACCAGGGCCACATGCAGACCGTCGCGTCGAACGCGTACGAGATCGAGCACGCGGTCCTGGACGCCGACCTGGTGATCGGCGCCGTGCTGGTGCCCGGCGCGAAGGCGCCCACGCTGGTCTCCAACGAGCTCGTGTCGAGGATGAAGCCCGGCTCGGTCCTGGTGGACATCTCCATCGACCAGGGCGGCTGCTTCGAGGACTCGCACCCGACGACCCACGCGGACCCGACGTACAAGGTCCACGAGTCGATGTTCTACTGCGTCGCGAACATGCCGGGTGCGGTGCCGCACACCTCGACGTACGCCCTCACCAACGTCACGCTGCCGTACGCCGTCGAGCTGGCCAACAAGGGCTGGCGGCAGGCGCTGCGCGACGACCACGCGCTCGCCCTCGGCCTCAACACGCACGAAGGACGGGTCGTGTACGCCGCGGTGGCGGAGCCGTTCGGGTACCCGGTCCTCGATCTTGCCGAGGTCCTCGCCTAACCTGGGCGTTATGTCAGGTAGCGCCACCCCGCCGACGCGTCCTACGCCCGCCTCGCCGCTCTCGCTGGCCGCCGAGGCGTACCTGGACCACCTGACGGTCGAGCGCGGGGTGGCCCGGAACACCGAGCTGTCGTACCGCCGCGACCTGGGCCGCTATGTGCGCTGGTGCCAGGACCGGGGAATCGTCGACGTCCCGGCGGTCACGGAGAGTGACGTCGGGGAGTTCCTGGCGGCCCTGCGGACCGGCTACGCCGACCACCCGCCGCTGTCGGCGTCCTCGGCAGCCCGCACGGTGGTCGCGGTCCGCGGCTTCCACCGGTTCGCGCTGCGGGAGGGGTTGTCCGTCGACGACCCCGCGCACGAGGTGCGCCCGCCGCAGTCGCCCCGACGGTTGCCCAAGGCGATCCCGGTCGCCGACGTCGAGGCGCTGCTCGCGGCAGCGTCCGGGGACGAAGGCGTCACCGGCCTGCGCGACCGGGCGCTGCTCGAGGTGCTCTACGGCTGCGGTGCCCGGATCTCCGAGGCGGTCGGGCTCGACGTCGACGACCTGGACCTCGAACGGGGGGCTGTCCTGCTGCGCGGGAAGGGCGGCAAGGAGCGGTTCGTCCCGCTCGGCTCCTACGCCAGGGCGGCGGTCGACGCCTACCTGGTCCGGGCCCGGCCAGTGCTGGTCACGGCCGGGCGGGGTACGGCGGCCCTCTTCCTGAACCGGCGGGGCGGGCGGTTGAGCCGGCAGAGCGCCTGGACGGTGCTCCGGGCGGCGGCCGAGCGGGGCGGGGTCGCGACCGAGCACCTGTCTCCGCACACCCTCCGGCACTCGTTCGCCACCCACCTGCTGGACGGGGGAGCCGACGTCCGGGTCGTGCAGGAGCTGCTCGGGCACGCCTCGGTCACCACCACGCAGGTGTACACGCTCATCACGGTCGACAAGCTCCGTGAGGTCTACGCGGCGGCGCACCCGCGTGCGCTGGGCTGACCTGACCGGGCTGGGCCCGACCCGTCTTGCCCCATTCGCGCCCCGCACCTAGAGTCCAGCCCCTATGGTTTGACGATCGGTCGCCAGAAGGGTCTAACGGCTTGTGAATATGTCGACAAACACGGACGCGGGCCACGAGCCCGATCCTGAGGTCGCGGTGCACGCTCAGGTCCCCGCTGACAGCGGCCGTGCCGCGCGGGAGGTCGAGGCCGGTCTGATCCGGGCCGGCGAGATGGCTTCGCACCTCGGCCCGACCGGGCGCCCGCTGCCGGACCTGCCCGAGCCGGCTCCCCTCGCCGAGCACGGACCCGCGCACGTCATGGCGATGTGCAACCAGAAGGGCGGGGTCGGCAAGACCACGTCCACGATCAACCTCGGCGCGGCGATCGCGGAGCTCGGCCGGCGGGTGCTCCTGGTCGACTTCGACCCGCAGGGTGCGCTCTCGGTCGGGCTCGGGGTCAACCCGCACGAGCTCGACCGGACCGTCTACAACCTGCTGATGGAGCGCGACGTCACCGTCGACGACGTCCTGCTCAAGACCAACGTGCCTGGGCTGGACCTGCTGCCCAGCAACATCGACCTGTCCGCGGCCGAGGTCCAGCTCGTCGGCGAGGTCGCCCGCGAGCAGACGCTGGGGCGGGTCCTGGGCCCGGTGCTGCCCGACTACGACTACGTGATCATCGACTGCCAGCCCTCGCTCGGGCTGCTCACGGTGAACGCGCTGACCGCCGCGGACGGGGTGATGATCCCGCTGGAGTGCGAGTTCTTCGCCCTGCGAGGCGTCGCGCTGCTCATGGACACCATCCAGAAAGTCCAGGAACGGCTTAACCCTGAACTAGAACTTGAGGGTATTCTCGCCACGATGTACGACGCGCGGACGCTGCACGGACGCGAGGTGCTCTCCCGCGTCGTCGAGGCCTTCGGGGACCGCGTCTACCACACGGTCATCAACCGGACGGTCCGCTTCCCGGAGACCACCGTGGCCGGCGAGCCGATCACGACCTACGCGCCGAGCTCGCCCGGAGCCGCCGCCTACCGCCAGCTCGCGAAAGAGGTCCTGGCCCGATGAGCCGTCGAATCACGCTGCCCGGTGCGGACGAGCTGTTCCGCGTCACCGGCGGGACCGGCCCGGACTCGGGCGCCGCCGAGCTCATGGCGCCACGGCCGCTGAGCGTCGCCCCGGACCCGGCGCCCGAGCACGTCCCGTCCGCTCCGGCCCCGGCCGGCACGACGGGCGCCCAGCGCTCCCGCAACGGTGTCCGGCAGACCGCCAGGCCGCGTACCAGGCAGGGTCAGGACCGGCTCCCGTCCGGTCGCGAGCGGCACGACGAGAAGATCACCGTCTACCTGTCGCCGGAGGAGCTCGTGGAGCTCGAGCACGCCCGGCTGTCGCTGCGGCAGGACCACGGCCTGGCCGTGGACCGCGGGCGGATCGTCCGCGAGGCGCTGTCCGTGGTCCTGGCCGAGCTGGACGCCAGGGGCGACTCCTCGACGATCGTCCGGCGGCTGCGCGAGGGCTGAGCCCGGCCGGTCCGTTACCGTTCCGGCGTGAGCACGAGCCGGGCGACGACCACCGAGGGCGCGTCCCTGTGGCCGACGCACGCCGGCGGCCCGGACCAGCGCGTCGACGAGGCCGGGGACGCGGCCGGCGGGCGGGACGCCTTCCGCGTCCACCTGGCCAACTTCGAGGGCCCGTTCGACCTGCTGCTGGGGCTGATCTCCAAGCACAAGATGGACGTCACCGAGGTGGCGCTCAGCCAGGTCACCGACGAGTTCATCGCCCACATCCGGGCCATGGGCTCGGACTGGGATCTGGGACAGGCGACCGAATTCCTGGTCGTTGCGGCCACCCTGCTGGACCTCAAGGCCGCGCGGCTGCTGCCGTCGGCGGACGTGGAGGACGAGGAGGACCTGGCGCTGCTCGAGGCCAGGGACCTGCTGTTCGCCCGCCTGCTGCAGTACCGCGCCTACAAGGAGGCGGCCGCCTGGGTGGCTGCCCGGTTGGCCGACGAGGCGCGGCGGTTCCCCCGTGCCGTCGGCCTGGAGGAGCGCTACGCCGGGCTGCTGCCCGAGGTCCTGCTGACGCTCGGGGCGGCCGAGCTGGCCGCGCTCGCGGCCCGTGCGACGGCTCCCCGAACCGTCCCGGTGCTGCCCATGGACCACGTGCACGCACCCCGGGTGAGCGTGCGCGAGCAGGGCGGCCTGCTCATCGACCGGCTCCGGCGGGTGCGCAGCACCACGTTCCGGGCCCTGGTGGCCGACTGCCCGGACACCCTGCACGTCGTGGCCCGGTTCCTGGCGCTGCTGGAGCTCTACCGGGACTCGGCCGTGGTCTTCGACCAGCTGGACGCGCTGGGCGAGCTGCACGTGCGGTGGACCGGCTCGGACGAGGGCGAGCTCGCGATCGACGACGAGTTCGACGACCCTGCGGAGGCGAGTCGGACACGGACAGTGACATCGGGGCCCTCGCGGACGGACGGCTGATGCAGACGATGCGGACGATGCAGACGAGCCTGACGTGGCGGAGGGGACCGGCACGATCGACCTGACTGAGCGCGGCGCCGGGCCGGACGACGCGGAGGAGGACCTGTGAGCGAGCTCGAGGACGCCGTCGAGGCGCCGGCGGGGGAGGGACCGAGCCTGAGCGGTTCCCTGGAAGCCATCCTGCTGGTCGTCGACGAGCCGGTCGCCGACGTCGTGCTGGCCCAGGTGCTCCAGGAGCCCCAGGACGTCGTCAGGGCCGCGCTGGAGGCGCTCCGCGAGGAGTACGACGGGTCCGGGCGCGGTTTCGAGCTGCGCGAGGTCGCCGGCGGCTGGCGGTTCTACACCCGGCCCGAGTACGCCGCCGTCGTGGAGCGGTTCGTGCTGGACGGGCAGCAGGCCCGGCTGACGCAGGCTTCGCTGGAGACGTTGGCCGTCGTGGCCTACCGGCAGCCGGTGAGCCGGGCCCGGGTGTCAGCGGTGCGCGGGGTCAACGTCGACGGAGTCATGCGGACGCTTGCTCACCCGCGGGCTCGTGGAGGAGTGCGGGACCGACGCCGAGAGCGGCGCGCTCCTGTACCGGACCACCAGCTACTTCCTGGAGCGGCTCGGGCTGGGCTCGCTGGAGGAGTTGCCCCCGCTGGCTCCGTATCTGCCTGATATTGAGTCACTTGATATCGACTCAGTCTCATCCTCAGGTTGAGATATGGCTGATGATCGCCCAGACCGGGTACACGGCGACGGGATACGTCTGCAGAAGGTCCTGGCGGCCGCTGGGATCGGGAGCCGGCGGGCCTGCGAGGAGATGATCGCCGCCGGTCGGGTCGAGGTGGACGGCCGGCGGGTCACGGAGATGGGGGTCCGGGTCGATCCGGACACCGCGGTGATCCGGGTGGACGGCTTACGGATCGCCCAGCCGAGCCGGAGCGTCCACCTGGCTTTCAACAAGCCGGCGGGGGTCCTCAGCGCGATGTCCGACGCGAGCGGCCGGCCGACGTTGGGGGACTACGTCCAGGACCGCAAGGAACGGTTGTTCCACGTCGGACGGCTCGACGCCGAGACCGAGGGCCTGATCCTCCTGACGAACGACGGGGAGCTGGCGCACCGGCTGGCGCACCCGAGCTACGAGATCCCGAAGACGTACCTCGCTGAGATCGCCGGTCCGGTTCCGCGGGACCTGGGCCGCCGCCTGCGGGAGGGCGTGGAGCTCGAGGACGGCCCGGCGACCGTCGACAGCTTCCGGGTGGTGTCCAGCGCCGGGATCGCGGGTCATGGTCGAGGTCGTCCTTCACGAGGGCCGGAACCGGATCGTGCGCCGGATGCTCGCAGCCGAGGGCTTCCAGGTGCAGCAGCTGGTCCGGGTCCGGCTCGGGCCGGTCAGCCTCGGTGACCTGCGCCCCGGCCGGCTGCGCCAGCTGTCCCGGCCCGAGTTGGGAGAGCTCTACGCCGCCGTAGGTCTCTAGCGGCACAGCGATTTGTCGGGATGTCGACACTCTCCGTGGCACTCGACCTGCCTGAGTCGACATATCTACTCTTGAGTCGGATCTCCGGCCGGGCGCTCTTTCCGAGCGCGATCTCTGTCGTTAGATCGACATTCCCGCGCGAAGACGCGATGGCTCGGCGTCCTTCTCTTCTCGCTGAGTCGACAAATCGTTCTGAGGCTTCACACCTATGCCGGTTGCCCGGCATGGCGATCAACCAGTGGATAGGTTTGGTCAGTAGGGTGTCGGCCGTGGCGGAGCGGAGGGGTGGGCACTGATGGCGGTTCGGGCGATCCGCGGAGCGACCTGCCTCGAGGTCGACGAGGCCGAGCACATGCGCGAGCGGGTCGTCGAGCTGGTCCAGGCCATGATCGACCGCAACGGTCTGGACAGCGCCGACCTGATCAGCGTCGTCTTCACGGCGACTCCGGACCTGCGCAGCGACTTCCCGGCGGCGGCGGCCCGCTCGGTCGGCCTCGGGGACGTGCCGCTGATCTGTGCCCAGGAGCTCGACGTTGCCGGCGCGCTGCCCCGCGTCGTCCGGGTCCTGGCGCACGCTGAGATGCAGGTGCCGCGGGCCGAGGTCACCCACGTGTACCTGCGAGGAGCCGAGGTCCTTCGAAAGGACCTCGCCCAGTGAGTGGTGCGCCGGACGGGGGAGCAGACCGGGCGGAGCCAGGCAGGTCCGCCGAAGCCCCGGCGGAGCAGCAGGGCGTCCTCGTCGTGGGAGCCGGACTCATCGGTGCGTCGATCGCCCTGGCGCTGCGACGCTCCGGGCACGACGTGTGGCTGGAGGACCATGACGAGGGTGCCCTCCGACTCGCCACGGAGCTCGGTGCAGGTCTGCGCGGCCGCCCACCGGCGGATCCGGGCGTCATTTTCGTTGCTGTCCCACCTCGTGCCGCCCCGTCAGTCATTCATGACCTTCAACGTACATACCTGCAGGCGATATTTAGTGATGTCAGCTCGGTCAAGTCTTACGTTGAGGTAGAACTAAAGAGTCGAGGGTCCGATCTGTCCCGATTTGTCGGTGGACACCCCTTGGCGGGTCGGGAACGGTCCGGTCCGGGCGCTGCGCGGGCCGATCTGTTCGACGGACGGCCCTGGGTGCTCACCCCGACCAGCGAGGCGTCGTCGGAAACCGTCGCTGCGGTCCGGGCTCTGGTGCTCGACTGCGGGGCCCAGCCCGTGGTGTCGGACGCCCGCGGACACGACGTCGCCGTGGCGCTGGTCTCGCACGTCCCCCAGCTCGTCGCCTCGCTGACCGCGGCTCGCCTCGTCGACGCCGAGCCGTCGACGTTGAGCCTGGCGGGGCAGGGGTTGCGCGACATGACCCGGATCGCGGACTCGGACCCCGACCTCTGGTCGGAGATCGTCGCCGCCAACGCCGGCCCGGTCCTGTCCGTCCTCGACAGCCTGGCCGCGCGACCTCGACCGGATCCGCTCGGAGCTGCGCTCGATCGGCTTCGTCGGTCCGTGGGCAACACCATGACAAGGTAACTGATCGTCTTGTCGACATAGCGATCAAGGCACCTGTCACGAAAGCGCTCATCGAGCGTGGGAACGAGGGTCGCGGTCGCCTGCCGGGCAAGCACGGGGCGGCTCCGGTCGAGTTCGCGATCGTCCCGGTCGTCGTCTCGGACCGTCCCGGGGAGCTGGCCCGACTCCTCGTCGCCTCGGGCGCGGCCGGCGTCAACGTCGAGGACGTGGCCATCGAGCACTCGCCCGGGCAGCCGGTCGGGCTCGTCGAGCTCGCCGTACGGCCGGAGGTGGCCGCGGCGCCTGGCCGACGCGCTGCGCGGCCGACGGGTGGTCGGTGCACGCCTGAGGGCGGTCTCGGGCCGGACCGAAGCGGGCTGGCCGGGCCGGCGCGGCCGGTAGTCTGAGCGCACCCTCAGGCCGCGGGCCTCGACACCCACCAGCACACGATCCGGAGGCTGCCCCATGACCGCAGACAGCCCCGATCTCAGCCGGGTGTCGTCGCGGTGGACGGCCCGTCGGGAGCCGGCAAGTCGTCGGTGTCCCGCGGCCGTCGCCAAGCGGCTGCACCTGCGCTACCTGGACACCGGGTCGATGTACCGCGCGCTCACCTGGTGGGTGCTCGAGCACGGTGTCGACGTCCACGACCAGGCAGCGGTCGCGGCAGCCGCCGACCAGCCGGACATCCAGGTGGGCACCGACCCGGCCGCGCCCGACCATCACCGTGGACGGCGTCGACGTCAGGCGGGCCATCCGGACCGACCGGGTCACGTCGGCCGTGTCGGCGGTGTCGCCGTCCCGGACGTCCGGGCGCGGATGGTGCAGATGCAGCGCGAGGCGATCGCCGCCGGCGGGATCGTCGTCGAGGGCCGGGACATCGGGACCGCCGTCGCGCCCGACGCCACCGCCAAGGTCTTCCTGACCGCGTCCGAGGAGGTCCGGGCCGCGCGCCGGGCCGCCGAGCACAGCGCCACGGACCCGGAGGCGACCCGGGTCGCGCAGCGCAGCGCGCGGGACCAGCTCGACTCGTCCAGGCCGGCCTCGCCGCTGCGCAAGGCCGCGGACGCGGTCGAGGTCGACGCGACCGACCTCACCCTCGACGACGTGGTCGCCCGCGTCGTCACCCTTGTCGACGACCGGGTCCGCGCCGCCGGCCCGGCTCGGCGGTCCCCGGTGACCGAGGGCGACGACTGGCCCGACGCCGACGACTGGAGCGACGCCGCCGTGGCACGTGCAGTCGCCGCGTCGGACGACGACGCCGCGACGCCCGAGGACCAGGGCCCGGTCCCGGTCCTCGCGGTGGTCGGGCCGGCCGAACGTCGGTAAGTCGACATTGGTGAACCGCATCCTGGGTCGGCGCGAGGCCGTCGTCGAGGACCGGCCGGGGGTCACCAGGGACCGCGTCGCCTACGACGCGGAGTGGAACGGCCGCCGGTTCACGGTGGTGGACACCGGGGGCTGGGAGACCGACGCCCAGGGGCTGCCAGGCCCGGGTCAAGGCGCAGGCCGAGGTGGCCGTCGCGGCCGCGGACGCCGTCCTGCTCGTGGTCGACGCGACCGTCGGAGCCACCGACACCGACGAGGCGGTCGTCAAGGTGCTCCGCCGCGCCGGCAAGCCGGTGGTCCTGGCCGCCAACAAGGTCGACGACGCGCGGACCGAGGCCGACGCGGCCGCTGCTGTGGTCGCTCGGGCTCGGCGAGCCGTACGGCGTCTCCGCCCTGCACGGCCGCGGGAGCGGCGACCTGCTGGACGCGGTGCTGGCCGCGCTGCCCGAGGCTCCGGCCGACCGCGACCCGGAGCTCGGCGGGCCACGCCGGGTGGCGCTGCTCGGCAAGCCGAACGTCGGGCAAGTCCAGCCTGCTGAACAAGCTGACCGGCTACGGACCGGGCCGTCGTGGACCCGGTCGCCGGGACGACGGTCGACCCGGTGGACGAGCTGGTCGAGCTCGGTGGGCGTACCTGGCGGTTCGTCGACACCGCCGGCATCCGGCGCCGGGCGCGCGAGGCGTCCGGGTCCGAGTACTACGCGGTGCTGCGCACCGAGGCCGCGCTCGAGAAGGCCGAGGTCGCGGTCGTCCTGGTCGACGCGTCGCGAACCGTTGACCGAGCAGGACCTGCGCATCATCTCGATGGTCGAGGAGTCCGGGCGCGCGCTCGTCATCGCGTTCAACAAGTGGGACCTGGTGGACGAGGAGCGGCGCTACTACCTGGACCGCGAGCTCGAGCGTGACCTGGTGCGCGTGCCGTGGGCGCCGCGGGTCAACGTCTCGGCGCGGACCGGCCGGCACGTCGACCGGCTGGTGCCGGCGCTGGAGGCCGCGCTCGACGGCTGGGAGACCCGGATCCCGACCGCGAAGCTCAACGCGTTCCTGGGCCAGCTGGTCGCGGCGACCCCGCCGCCGGTCCGCGGCGGCAAGCAGCCCAAGATCCTCTTCGCCACCCAGGCCGACGACCCGGCCGCCGAGCTTCGTGCTGTTCGCGAGCGGCTTCCTCGAGGCGTCGTACCGGCGCTACATCGAGCGGCGGCTGCGCGAGGAGTACGGCTTCGCCGGGTCGCCGGTCGTGCTCGGGGTGCGGGTGCGGGAGAAGCGCCGCAAGTCCTGACCATGACGGCGCTGAGGTAGGGTGACCTGCGCTCGGGCGACCGGGCGGCGGGCTGTAGCGCAGCTTGGTAGCGCACTTGACTGGGGGTCAAGGGGTCGCAGGTTCAAATCCTGTCAGCCCGACCAAGAAGACCGCAGGTCAAAGGCACCTAGCCTCCCGCGGACAGCACCCCCAACCCACTGGGACGGGACTGCCGCTGGTTCGAGCGGAATCTGCGGCCGGTCAGTTCCGTAGGCGGGCTGGGATCCGCAGGACCGGCTACTCCTCGACCAGGATCACCAGCGTCTCGGGCAGAACGCCGTCGTAGGCCATCGCGTCGGCCATCGCCGGGTTCTGCATCGCGGTCATGACGGCGTCCAGATCGGCTACGTCCATCAGAACTGCGACCTGGGTGCGGTTCTGCGGGTTGACGAAGGTCCGGATGTTCGTGACACCCAGCGGCCCGAAGACCTCCTCGCGCTTGGGCGAGGCAAGCCAGTGGTCGGTGTCCTTCACATCGTGGTGCCCGATGACGGTCGGCATGACGGCTCCTCTGGGCTGGGTCCGCGGGTCTGGGCCGAGATTGTGCGCGGAGCGTACTGCTAGGCGATCGCGACCGACAGGCCGCCAACGGCGCACATGGGCGCCGGCTGAGCCTTCTGCGACGGTCGAGTGGAGTAGCGTCAGGAACGGACCCCAGGTCGTGCCTGTCCTGGCCTCAGCGGTGTCACTGGACCGAGATGCTGCCGCGTCGACCGTTCGTATCGGCTGCACGCGATCGACTATCCGTCCGCCGCCGGCGGACGGCTCGACCCGGCACGCTGGCCGATCCACTCTCTGCTTGGGGCCCCATGACCGCCATGACCGCCGTCCCGAATGCAACGCCGACCAGAAGAACCGCGACCATCGTGGGTCTGCTGTTCCTGACCCAGACCATTGCGTTCTTCGTCGCGGAACAGCTCCTCACCGGGGGGCTGAAGGGTCCGGACTTCCTGACGAGTGCGTCCGAGCACGCGAACGCCGTCACGGTCGGTGCCTTGCTGGCCACCATCTCCGGTGCTGCAGTCGTGGGCATCGCGGTCATCATGTTCCCGTTGCTGAAGCCCACCAGCGAGCCGCTGGCACTCGGATACGTCTGTGAGCGAGTCGTTGAACTGGTGCTCCAGGTCGCCTTCTTCATGGTGGTCCCGCTCCTCATGGTCGCGGTAGGCGACGGACTGCGTGACGGAACCGTCAACGCATCGGCGGCGGCATCGCTGGGCCCGTCACTCAAGGGGGTTCAGGACGTGGCCATCGTGGTGCTGTACCTGGTCACGGCCGTCGGAGGAACGATCTTCGGTTTCCTCCTGTACCGATCGCGACTGGTCCCTCGCTTCCTCGCAGTCCTCGCACTCGTCGGGTATCCGGTGCTCTTCGTCGGTTGCATCCTGGACATGTTCGGTGCGATCGACGTGACGAAGGGTGCCGGGGCGATCTTCGTGGTCCCAGGCGGGTTGTTCGAGCTGATCCTGCCGATCTGGCTGCTCGTCAAGGGTTTCAACGCGTCCGTCCACGGTCTGCCGGGTCAGGACCCCGTGAAGATCGAGAGCGCGCTGCCAGTCGGTGTCTAGGACAGCTACTTGTCCGTCGTGCCGTCGACCCGCTCGCGGAGCAGGTCTGCATGGCCGTTGTGCTGGGCGTACTCCTCGATCATGTGCACGACCACGGCGCGCACGGACATGACGCCCATCCGCGCGGTGATGGTGTCGCCGTACGACGCCGCGGCGAGGGCTTCGTCGGCCAGCCGGCACTCCTCGAGGAACCGCTCGTAGTCGGCCTGAGCGCGGTCAGGGTCGAGGTCCTCGAAGTCGGCGTCCTTGCCGAGCCCGGGGTCGTACATAGGCTCGAGCTCCTGCCCGGCGATCAGCTCGCGGAACCATCTCCGCTCGACCTTGGCCATGTGGCGGACCAGGCCGAGCAGGGAGAGGTTGGACGGCGGGACGCCGCACTTCGCCAGCTGTTGCCCGGTCAGCCCGGCGCACTTGTGCAGCAGGAGCGCGCGGTGCCACGCCATGAAGCCTTCGAGCAGCGTCCGCTCGTCAGCCGTGAGCGCGACGTCGGGCAGTTCCACCTCCGGTGCGCTCCAGGTCATGTCGCCATTATGACGAGGGTCCTCTTCTTGCTCAGGTCGGCGCAGTGCAGCTCGGCGGCGTCGCCGAAGAGCAGGGAGCCGGCGAGGAAGGCAATTCCCGGCGGGTACGACAGGTCCGATGCCGTGACGGTGTGGCGGCCGTGCCGCCACTGCCCGTCGCAGACGAGGTCGACACCCTGGCCGTCGGTGTTCGTGCCCACGGCCACCGGGGCGACGACGAGTCCGAGCAGGAGCAGACCCGAGACGATCGAGACGGGACGCCTGATCACGCTGTTCGCACCGCGACCTGGCCCGGGCAGTACGACTGCACCATCGAGGTGTGCGGACCGGTGACGCCGAGGAACCCGGCGGTCGCCGAGGCGAGCACGAGGCGTCGTACGAAGGACGTGCGCATGGCCAGGACCGCCTCCACGGACCGGCCCGCGCGGCCGGTTCACCGGGGCACGCGCCGCCGCGGAGCGGTTCGGCTGCTGGGTATGGTCGGGTCATCAGGGACCCGGCCAGGGGGACCGGACCTGCAGGCTGGGGAGGTTCCCGTGAGCGTGCCGACGCCCGAGGTCGTCGGCGACCGTGTGCTCACCGTTCCGAACCTGCTCTCGGCGCTTCGCCTGCTCGGCGTCCCGGTGTTCCTCTGGCTGGTGCTCGGGCCGGAGGCGGACGGCGCGGCCGTCCTGCTCCTCGTGGTCAGCGGCGCGACCGACTACCTCGACGGCTGCCATCGCCCGCCGCTGGCACCAGATCTCCCGGGTCGGCCAGCTGCTCGACCCGCTGGCGGACCGCCTCTACATCCTGGCCACGCTGCTTGGGCTGGGCCTCCGCGACATCGTCCCCTGGTGGCTGCTCGTGCTCATCGTGGCCCGCGACGTGGTGCTGGGGGTGTGGCTGCTGGTGCTCCGCGGCCGGGGCGTCGGGCCGCCCCCGGTGCACTACCTGGGCAAGGCCGCGACGCTCAACCTGCTGTACGCCTTCCCGCTCCTGCTGCTCGGGGACGGGCCGGGGGCCGGGGCGACGGTCGCCCGGGTGGTCGGCTGGGCTTTCGCCCTGTGGGGCGCTGGGCTGTACTGGTGGGCAGGAGTGCTGTACCTGCTGCAGCCACGCGAGGGGAAGGTGCCGTGAAGGCCGTCGTGATGGCCGGGGGCGAGGGCACCCGGCTGCGCCCGATGACGGCCAGCATGCCCAAGCCGCTGCTGCCGGTGGTCAACCGTCCGATCATGGAGCACGTCCTTCGGCTGCTCCGCCGGCACGGCATGACCGACGTCGTCGTCACGGTCCAGTTCCTCGCCTCGCTGGTGCGCAACTACTTCGGCGACGGCGAAGAGCTGGGGATGACGCTGCAGTACGCGACGGAGGAGGAGCCGCTCGGGACGGCGGGAAGCGTGAAGAACGCCGAGGAGGCCCTCGCCGACGACACGTTCCTGGTCATCAGCGGCGACGCGCTCACCGACATCGACCTGACCAGCCTGATCGCCTTCCACAAGGAGCGGAAGGCCCTGGTCACGGTGTGCCTCACCCGGGTGCCGGACCCGCTGGAGTTCGGCATCACGATCGTCGACGACGACTCGCGGGTGCAGCGCTTCCTCGAGAAGCCGACCTGGGGACAGGTCTTCAGCGACACGGTGAACACCGGGATCTACGTGATGGAGCCGGAGGTCTTCGACTACGTCAAGACCGGCGAGCCCGGTCGACTGGTCGGCGGACGTCTTCCCGCAGCTGATCGAGGAGGGCCGGCCGGTCTTCGGGTACGTCGCCGAGGGCTACTGGGAGGACGTCGGCACGCTCGAGAGCTACCACAAGGCGCAGGCCGACGTCCTCGAGGGCCGGGTCAACGTCGACATCGACGGCTTCGAGATGTCGCCCGGGGTGTGGGTGGCCGAGGGCGCCGAGGTCGACCCGCGAGGCCAGGCTGCGCGGGCCCGCTGTACGTCGGGGACTACGCCAAGGTCGAGGCCGGCGCCGAGCTGCGCGAGTACACGGTCCTCGGCAGCAACGTCGTCGTCCGCTCCGGCGCGTTCCTGCACCGCGCGATCGTGCACGACAACGTCTTCATCGGCCCGCACGCGAACCTGCGCGGCTGCGTGGTCGGCAAGAACACCGACGTGATGCGGGCGGCGCGGATCGAGGAGGGCGCGGTCCTCGGCGACGAGTGCGTCGATCGAGGAGGAGGCGATCATCTCCTCCGGCGTCAAGGTCTACCCGTTCAAGACGATCGAGGCCGGCGCGGTCGTCCACTCCTCGGTGATCTGGGAGTCGCGCGGCCAGCGCAGCCTGTTCGGGGCCCGCGGGGTGTCCGGCATCGTCAACGTGGAGATCACCCCCGAGCTGGTCGTCCGGCTGACGTCGGCGTACGCGACCACCCTGGACAAGGGCGCGACGGTGGTGACCTCCCGCGACCACTCCCGCGCCGCCCGAGCGTTCAAGCGCGCGGTCATCAGCGCGCTGACGTCGAGCGCCCTCGAACGTGCGCGACCTCGAGGCCTCGCCGTCGCCGGTGACCCGGCTGGAGACGGCCAGGGCCGGGGCCGCGGGCGGGATCATGCTGCGAACCAAGGCCGGGCGTGCCCGACAGCGTGGAGATCGTGTTCCTGGACGAGTCGGGCGCCGACCTGTCCGCGGCGTCGGTCCGCAAGGTGGAGCGCATCTTCCAGCGGCAGGAGTTCCGGCGGGCCTTCCCCGGCGAGATCGGCGACCTGTCGTTCCCGCCGCGCGCCGTCGAGAGCTACGTCCAGGAGCTGCGTTCGTCGATCGACTCCAGCCGTATCGAGGGCGCCGGGCTCAAGGTGGTCGTCGACACCGCCGGCGGCGTCGCCTCGATGGTCATGCCGACGTTGCTGGCCCGGCTGCCGGTCGAGGTGCTCACGGTCAACAACCGCCTGGACGACGACAAGCCGACCGAGACCGCCGCGATGCGCGCGGACGGGCTTCGCCGGCTCGGCGAGCTCGTGTCGTCGGCCAGAGCGACTTCGGGGTGCGGTTCGACCCGCTCGGCGAGCGGCTATCCATCGTCGACGACACCGGACGCGCGATCGACGACGAACGGGCGCTGCTGGTCTTCCTCGACCTGGTCGCCGCCGAGCGGCAGACCGGGCGGGTGGCGCTGCCGGTGACGACCACGCGGGTCGCCGAGCAGGTGTGCCGTTTCCACGGCGTCGAGGTGCTGTGGACGTCGACGGCGCCGGACGACCTGGCCCGCGCGGCGGGCATGCCCGGGCTGGTCCTGGGCGGGGACGGCCGCGGCGGCTTCGTGGTGCCGGAGGTCGGCCCGGCCGTCGATCCGTTCGCCGCGTTCGCCCGGCTGCTCGGTCTCGTGGCGCGGACCCAGCTCACGCTGAGCCGGATCGACGCCCGCATCCCGCACGCGTACGTCCTGCGGCAGGATGTCCCGACTCCGTGGGCGAACAAGGGGCAGGTGATGCGAGCTGTGCTGGAAGCTGCAGGGGAGCTCCCGGTGGACACGCTGGACGGGGTGCGTGTGGTGGAGGACGACGGCGTGGGCGCTGGTCCTGCCGGACCCGGCCGAGGCGATGACGCGGGTGTGGGTCGAGGCACCGACCGCCGAGGCCGCGGCCGCGTTGCTGGACACCTGGACCGACGTCGTCGACCGGGCCGGTCGGTAGTCGGTGCCTGCAGCCCCGGCCCCGGCCGCCGACCCGACCCGGCAACGCACGGACCCGGTCATCGTGCTGCTCGGGGAGATCTGGGACGGCGCACTCGACCCTGGCTACGCGGCGGCGGCTGCGACTGCCGATCGCCCGGTCCGCCGGCCCCGGCGGGTGCAGGCGGGCACCGCGGTCGGCCTGGTCCTCATCGGTGTGCTGCTGGCCGTCGCCCTGGCCCAGACCCGGGAGTCCGCACCGGCCGTGGCCCGACAGCGCCAGGACCTCGACGCCCGGATCAGGGCGCAGACCGCGGCGTACGACGCGACCACCCGGCAGGTGACGGCGCTGCAGGCCGAGGTCAGCACCCTCAAGGACGACCAGCTCTCCGCCAGCGGCGAGGGCGACGCGCTGGTCGACCGGCTGGCTGCCATGGAGCTCGAGGCCGGGCTGGTGGCGGTGAGCGGGCCGGGGGTGCAGGTCCTGCTCGACGACGCCACCACGCCGCCGGTCGGCACCGACCCGTCGGTCGACCGCGTGCTCGACCGCGACCTGCAGTCCGTGGTCAACGGCCTGTGGGCGGCCGGCGCCGAGGCAGTCGCGGTGAACGGCCAGCGGCTGACCGGCCTGTCGGCGATCCGGTCGGCCGGTGACGCGATCCTCGTCGACTACCGTCCGCTGACCAGGCCGTACGTCGTCGTGGCGCTCGGCGACCCGCGGACGCTGCAGTCGAGCTTCGTGTCGGGCCCCGCGGGTCAGGCCCTGCGCACACTCGCGCAGGCGTACGGCATCACGTTCTCGGTCCAGACGGTCGACCGGCAGACCCTGGCGGCGGCGTCAGCCGGGGAGCTGCGCTACGCGCGGGCGAGGGAGGCGGCATCGTGATCGCGGTCCTGGGGCTGGTGGTCGGCATCATCGCCGGCCTCGTGCTGCACCCCACCGTCCCGCTGTGGATGCAGCCCTACCTGCCGATCGCCGTGGTGGCGGCGCTCGACGCCGTGTTCGGCGCCGCCCGGGCCACCCTTGGCGGGGTCTTCGACGACCGCGTGTTCGTGATCTCCTTCCTGGCCAACGTGCTCGTCGCCGCGCTGATCGTGTTCCTGGGCGACCAGCTCGGTGTGGGCGCGCAGCTGTCCACGGGCGTCGTCGTCGTGTTCTCGATCCGGATCTTCGCGAACGCCGCGGCCATCCGCCGTCAGATGTTCGGTGCGTGACCCGATGACGGACGCGGGGGAGGAGCCGGCGGCAGGCGGCGGCGCGCCGGGCACCGACGGGCGGCAGGAGCGGGCGCTCGTCCGGCGCCGGCTGGTGGTCGCGATCAAGCCACGCGCGACGCGGGGGCAGGCGGCCATCGGGCTGCTGTTCGTGCTGCTCGGGCTCGGCCTGGCCCTGCAGGTGCGCTCGACCGAGCAGACCGACGGCCTGTCCACGGCCCGCGAGTCCGACCTGGTCCGGATCCTCGACGACCTCACCTCGCGCAACGAGCGGCTGGCTGCCGAGCAGCGGGACCTGCAGGCGACCCGCGACCGGCTCGCCTCCGGCGGCGACAGCAGCACGACGGCGCTCCAGGAGGCCCGGCTGCGGGCGCAGACCCTGGGCATCCTGGCCGGCACGCTGGCCGCCCAGGGTCCCGGCGTGGTGCTCACCGTCACCGACCCGACCGGCAAGATCGACGCGGCCACGTTGCTCGACGTCGTCGAGGAGCTGCGGGACGCCGGTGCCGAGGCGATCCAGGTGGGAGACGTGCGGATCGTCGCGCAGACTGCGTTCGTGGACGGTGCTCCGGGCACCCTGGTGATCGACGGGCACACGGTCAGCGCGCCCTACACCGTGCTGGCCATCGGCGACTCGCACACCCTTTCGGCGGCACTGCGGATCCCCGGCGGGGTGGTGGAGAGCCTGCGCAACCTCGGCGGCGACGGCATCGTCCAGGAGCGCGACCAGGTCGAGGTCACCGCCTTGCGACCAGCTTCGACGCCTCAGTACGCTCGCCCGGCCTCGAGCCCGTGACGGCGCCGCCGCTGGTCCATCCACTCCCGGCCGTCGAACCCCAAGGAAGGATCACGCGCGTGACCCACATCCCGGACCACCTGCAGTACACGGCCGAGCACGAGTGGGTCGACGGCCCGGACGGGGACGGCATCGTCACCTTCGGGATCACCGACTACGCCCAGGACGCGCTCGGCGACATCGTCTACGTCTCGCTGCCGGCGGTGGACGCGCAGGTCGTGGCCGGGGAGCCGTGCGGCGAGGTCGAGTCCACCAAGAGCGTGAGCGAGCTGTACGCCCCGGTGTCCGGCGTGGTCACCGAGCGCAACGACGCGCTCGACGGGACCCCCGAGCTGCTCAACTCGGACCCGTACGGCGACGGCTGGATGGTGCGGGTGCGGGTCGCCGACGGGGCCCAGCCGACCGGCCTGCTCGGCGCCGCGGCGTACGGAGACCTCACGGTCTCCTGACCCGGCTCCTGACCCGCTCGCGCTGCGGGATGCTCTCGACTACAGGTCGAGACTCGACCGGCGCGGGCCCTTCGGCCGGCCGTTCGGTCCGCCCCTGGCTCCGATCGTCGGGTTCCGGTTGACCGTGCTGCACCCCGCGCCTAGGGTCGAGGCCCCGACCGTCGATGACGGGTCGAGGGTTGCCCCGAAGGGATTGGCCCCATGAGCAGCGACGACGACCCCGGCGCCGGGACTGGCGCGGCCGAGCCGCGGCCGCCGCACGCGCCGGATGCCGGGCCGTCCGAGATGACGTCCACGCTGTCTCTGGGTTCGGCCGAGGTCGAGCCCGAGGGCGGCGGCGCCGACCCCGACCAGGCAGCCGTCGAGGCGCTTCCCGAGGGCAGCGCGCTGCTCGTCGTCCGGCGCGGCCCCAACGCCGGCAGCCGGTTCGTGCTCGACGTCGACATGGTGACCGCGGGCCGGCACCCCGACAGCGACATCTTCCTCGACGACGTCACCGTGTCGCGCCGGCACGCGCAGTTCGTGCGGCTCGGCTCCGGCTACGCCGTCAAAGACGTGGGCAGCCTCAACGGCACCTACGTGAACCGGCACCGCATCGACGAGGCCCAGCTCGCCGGCGGGGACGAGGTGCAGATCGGCAAGTACCGGCTCGTCTACCTGGTCGGGCCGAGCGGATCGGGCGGGCAGCCGTGACCGCGGCCGTGCCGGCCAGGGCCTACCTGAGCATCGGCGAGGTGCTGGCCAAGCTGCGGCCGGAGTTCCCGGACGTCACGATCTCCAAGATCCGCTTCCTCGAGGCCGAGGGCCTGGTCGAGCCGCAGCGGACCTCCTCGGGCTACCGCAAGTTCGGCCACGACGAGATCCAGCGGCTGCGCTACGTGCTGTCGGCCCAGCGGGACCGGTACCTGCCGCTGCGGGTGATCAAGGACCACCTGGACGCGATGGACCGCGGGCTCGAGCCGCCGGAAGGTCCCGGCGCCGGTCCGCGGGTGCCGATGGCGGTGGTCTCGAACGACGGGTTCCCGACCGCCGAGTCGTTCACCAGGGACGCGTCGGAGCTGCGGCTGTCCCGGGCCGAGCTGCTCGAGGCCGCCGGGCTCGAGGAGGAGCAGCTGCGCCAGCTCGAGAGCTACGGTCTGGTCGGCCCCAAGCCCGGTTCCACCGCACTACGACGGCGACGCGCTGGTGGTCGCCAAGACCGTCGCCGAGATGGCCGTGTACGGGCTCGAGGCGCGGCACCTGCGGGCGTTCCGGTCGGCCGCCGACCGCGAGGTCGGCCTGGTCGAGCAGGTCGTGGCGCCGATGGCCAAGCAGCGCAACCCGGAGGCCAGGCAGCGCGCCGACGAGGTCGTCCGCGAGCTGTCGGCGCTCTCCGTGCGGCTGCACGCGGCCCTGGTCAAGGCCGCGCTCGGCGACGCCGGCCGGCGCTGACCCGGGCGGTCCCCGCCTGCGCGGTGGCCGGTGCGCACACCGTCTGTATCGTGGACGACGTGCAACCACTCGACGTCGTCGGCGTCCGGGTCGAGATGCCGTCGAACCAGCCGATCGTGCTGCTGCGCGAGATCGCGGGGGAGCGCTACCTGCCGATCTGGATCGGCGCGGTCGAGGCCACCGCGATCGCCTTCGCCCAGCAGGGCGTGGTGCCGGCGCGGCCGATGACCCACGACCTCCTGCGGGACGTCCTGACGGCGCTCGGCGTCGAGCTCACCCAGATCCGGATCACCGAGCTGCGGGACGGCGTGTTCTACGCGCTGCTCGTCTTCTCCGACGGGGTCGAGGTCAGCGCGCGTCCCTCGGACGCGATCGCGCTGGCCCTGCGTACCGGGACGCCGATCTTCGGGGCCGAGTCGGTCCTCGAGGAGGCCGGCATCGTCATCGAGGACGAGCAGGAGGACGAGGTCGAGCGTTTCATCGAGTTCCTCGACCAGATCACGCCGGAGGACTTCGGGGCCGACCCGGAGGCCGCACCGGATCCCGGCGAGCCGGGTGAGGCCGGACCGGTCGAACCGGGCAGCCCGCCCGACCTGAGCTGACCTCTTCTCTTCAGTGGAGGTCGAGGGTTTGCCCCCGGCGTGTCGGGCAGCGCGTCGTTGACCCGCCCGAGCGCTGGTCCTAGCGTCCGGAGTTCGGCCGCGTGTAACTCCATCGCTGTTCTTCGGATGGACCGGCGGGCGTGGGAAGCGAGGGTGGTGTGAGCACCGACGGTGACGGCCGCGACGGCCGCGACACGCAGGGTCCAGTGCTGCCCGGTGGGCCGGCCGTGCCCTCTCCCAGCGTCGACGACGACCGCGCGGAGAGCCGCCGCCGGGCCGGCGAGCAGGGGCTGCTCTTCGACGACGACGTCCAGCTCCCGCCCGACGTCGGCTACCGCGGGCCGGTCGCCTGCGCCGCGGCCGGGATCACGTACCGCCAGCTCGACTACTGGGCCCGCACCGGGCTGGTCGAGCCGAGCGTCCGACCCGCCACCGGGTCGGGCACGCAGCGGCTGTACGGCTTCCGCGACATCCTCGTCCTCAAGGTGGTCAAGCGGCTCCTGGACACCGGGGTCTCGCTGCAGCAGATCAGGCAGGCGGTCCAGCACCTGCGCGAGCGCGGCGTCGAGGACCTGGCCGGGATCACGCTGATGAGCGACGGCGCCAGCGTCTACGAGTGCACCTCGCCGGACGAGGTCGTCGACCTCGTGCAGGGCGGCCAGGGCGTCTTCGGGATCGCGGTCGGACGGGTCTGGCGCGAGGTCGAGGGGTCGCTCAGCGACCTGCCGAGCGAGCGGGCCGACGGGCTGACCGAGCCGGTGGCCGGCGACGAGCTGGCCGCCCGCCGCAAGACCCGCGCCACCGGCTGACCTGCGTCCGCCGGCCGCCTGCGCGTCGAACCGGCGCAGGAGCGCGGGCGACGTATGCTGCTCGTGCTGGTGAACCCGCACGGGAGAGCCCCCGCACCGACGGGGGCGCCGAAGGGGCAATCCTCCCCGGAACCTCTCAGGCGCCAGGACCGTGCGGGCGAGGCGACTCTGGAGCGGCGGGCGCGACCCGTCCGGCGTGACAGAGGGGGAGGCCCCAGGTCGGGGGCGCTGCGTATCGCTCGCACCTCCGACGCCGCACCGTCCGGAGGCCGCCCCGATGTCCGACCAGCCCGACCGAAACCTCTCCCTGTCCGAGCTCGAGCAGGCCGCACCGTTCCGTGACCGGCACATCGGGCCGTCCCACGACGACCGGGCGAAGATGGTCGCCGTGGTCGGCCGCGCCAGCCTCGACGAGCTCGTCGACGAAGCGGTGCCGGCGTCGATCCGTCTGGACACCGAGCTCGCTCTGCCGGGGCCGAGGACCGAGGCCGAGGTGATCGCGGAGCTGCACGCGCTGGCGGGCCGCAACCGGCGCATGGTGCAGATGATCGGTCTGGGGTACTCGGACACCTTCACGCCGATGGTCGTGCTGCGCAAGGTGCTCGAGAACCCGGCCTGGTACACCGCGTACACGCCGTACCAGCCGGAGATCAGCCAGGGTCGGCTCGAGGCGCTGCTCAACTTCCAGACGCTCGTCGCCGACCTGACCGGGCTGCCGACGGCGGGCGCCAGCCTGCTCGACGAGGGCACCGCCGCAGCCGAGGCGATGACCCTGCTGCGGCGGGTCGCCAGCACGTCCGGCGAGGTGTTCCTCGTCGACGCCGACACCCACCCGCAGACGGTCGGCGTGCTGCGCACCCGGGCCGAGCCGCTCGGCATCGACCTGCGGACGCACGACTTCGACCAGCCACTCCCGGACGAGCCGTTCTACGGCGTCCTGCTGTCCTACCCGGGCAGCAGCGGGGCGGTGCGCGACCACGCAGGGCTGGTGGCGCAGGCGCACGAGCGCGGGGCACTCGTCGCGGTCGCCACGGACCTGCTCGCGCTGACCCTGCTCCGGCCGCCCGGCGAGATCGGGGCCGACGTCGCGGTCGGGTCCAGCCAGCGGTTCGGGGTGCCGCTCGGCTTCGGCGGACCGCACGCCGGGTTCATGTCCGTCCGCGCCGGGCTGGAGCGCAACCTTCCCGGCCGGCTCGTCGGCGTCTCGGTCGACGCCGAGGGCCGGCCCGCGTACCGGCTCGCCCTGCAGACCCGGGAGCAGCACATCCGCCGGGAGAAGGCGACGTCCAACATCTGCACCGCGCAGGTGCTGCTCGCGGTGATGGCCTCGATGTACGCGGTCTACCACGGCCCGGACGGGCTGGCGACCATCGCGCGGCGGGTGCACAGGTTCGCGGTGCTGCTGGCCGCGGGTCTGCGGGCCGGCGGCGTCCAGGTCCGCCACGACGCGTTCTTCGACACCGTGCAGGCCGTCGTGCCCGGTCGGGCCGACGAGGTGGTCGCCGCGGCCGCGGCGCTCGAGGTCAACCTGCGCCGGGTCGACGCGGACACCGTCGGGATCTCCACGGACGAGATCACCAACCGCGCCCACCTGGAACGGGTGTGGGCGGCGTTCGGCGTCCCCGGCGCCGACGACCTCGACGCGCTGGACGACCGCACCCCGGACGCCATCCCGGCCGACCTGCTGCGGACGTCGACGTACCTCACGCACCCGGTGTTCCACGCCCACCGCAGCGAGACGTCGATGCTGCGCTACCTGCGCAAGCTGTCCGGCCGTGACTACGCGCTCGACCGCGGGATGATCCCGCTGGGCTCGTGCACCATGAAGCTCAACGCCACCACCGAGATGCAGGCGATCACCTGGCCGGAGTTCGCCGGACTGCACCCGTTCGCGCCGGTCGAGCAGGCCGCCGGCACGCTCGAGCTGATCCACGAGCTGGAGCGCTGGCTGGTCGAGATCACCGGGTACGACGCGGTGTCGCTGCAGCCGAACGCCGGCAGCCAGGGCGAGCTGGCCGGGCTGCTGGCGATCCGGGCGTACCACCGTGGGCGTGGCGACCACCATCGCGACGTCTGCCTGATCCCGTCGTCCGCGCACGGGACCAACGCGGCGTCAGCGGTGATGGCCGGGCTGCGGGTCGTCGTCGTGGCGTGCGACGAGGGCGGCAACGTCGATGTGACCGACCTGCGCGCCAAGATCGAGCAGAACGCCGACCGGCTGGCCGTGCTGATGGTGACGTACCCGTCCACCCACGGGGTGTTCGAGGAGTCGATCACCACGCTGTGCGCCCTGGTGCACGACGCGGGCGGACAGGTGTACGTGGACGGTGCGAACCTCAACGCACTGGTCGGACTGGCCAAGCCGGGCCGGTTCGGCGCCGACGTCAGCCACCTGAACCTGCACAAGACTTTCTGCATCCCGCACGGCGGCGGCGGTCCCGGGGTCGGGCCGGTGGCGGTCCGGGCGCACCTGGCCCCGTACCTGCCGAACCACCCGCTGGTTCCGGAGGCCGGCCCGGCGACGGGCGTCGGCAACCTGGCCAGCGCGCCGTGGGGCTCGGCCGGGATCCTGCCGATCTCGTGGGCGTACGTACGGCTGATGGGCGGGATCGGGCTGACCGAGGCCACCCGGGTCGCGATCCTGTCGGCCAACTACCTCGCCACCCGGCTCTCGCCGTACTACCCGGTCCTGTACACCGGCCGCGGCGGCCTGGTCGCACACGAGTGCATCATCGACCTGCGCCAGCTGACCAAGGAGACCGGCGTCACGGTCGACGACGTGGCCAAGCGCCTCATCGACTACGGCTTCCACGCGCCGACGATGTCGTTCCCGGTGGCGGGCACGCTGATGATCGAGCCCACCGAGAGCGAGGACCTCGGCGAGCTGGACCGGTTCTGCGAGGCCATGATCGCGATCCGCGGCGAGATCTCCCGGGTCGCGGCGGGGGAGTGGCCGGTCGGCGACAGCCCGCTCCACAACGCGCCGCACACGTTCGAGTCGGTCGTCGGCGAGTGGGTTCACCCGTACACCCGCGAGGAGGCGGCGTTCCCGCTGGAGTCGTTGCGGCAGGACAAGTACTGGGCTCCGGTCCGCCGGATCGACGGGGCGTACGGCGACCGGCACCTGGTCTGCGTCTGCGGGTCGCCGGAGGACTACGCCTGAGCCGGTGTCTCCGCTACCGGTGCCTGGTGCCGGTCACCCACTGACCCCGGCGGCTGCCCGGGCCGCCGGACCTGCCGCACCCACGGCCTTCTGGTAGACAGGTGCGGGGTGGAGCTGACCCGGGCAGGGGGTACGCCGTGAGCACCGCCGAGCGCGTCCCCGCCCCGGACCGGGCCGGATCGTCGGTGCTGGTCGCCGTCGGCACCGCGCTCGGCGACCACCGGTACCCGCAGCAGGTGATCACGGAGGCGTTCGGCGCGCTCGTCGTACCCGACCCCGAGCGCCGGGGCCTGCTCCAGCGGCTGCACGCGGCCGCGGGCGTGCGCACCCGGCACCTGGTCCTGCCGCTGGAGGCGTACCCGCCGCTGGACGGCTTCACGGCGGCGAACGAGGCGTACGTGGCGTTGGCCGTCGACCTGGGGGCCAGGGCCGTCACGGCTGCGCTGGCCGGTGCGGGGCTGAGTCCCGGCGACGTGGACCTGGTCATGTCCGTGACTGTCACCGGGGTCGCGGCGCCCACCGTGGAGGCCCGGCTGGTCCCGGTGCTCGGGCTGCGTGCGGACGTCAAGCGGGTGCCGGTGTTCGGGCTGGGCTGCGTGGCCGGCTCGGCTGGGGTGGCCCGCGTGCACGACTACCTGCTGGGTCACCCCGACGACGTGGCCGTGCTGCTGTCGGTCGAGCTCTGCTCGCTCACCGTGCAGCGCGACGACTCGTCGACCGCGAACCTGGTGGCGTCGGGGCTGTTCGGGGACGGCGCGGCGGCCGTGGTCATGGTCGGCGCGCGGCGCGCCGCGACGCTCGGCCTCGACGGCCCGAGGGTCGTGGCCAGCCGCTCCCGCCTGTACCCGGACACCGAGCGGGTCATGGGGTGGGACGTCGGGGGCAGCGGGTTCCGCGTCGTCCTGTCGGCCAGCGTCGCCGACGTCGTCGCCGAGCACCTCGGGCAGGACGTGAAGGGGTTCCTGTCCGACCACGGCGTCGAGCAGAGCGAGGTCGGGCACTGGGTCGCGCACCCGGGCGGCCCGAAGGTGCTCCACGCCATGCAGTCCGCGCTGCAGCTGCCGGACGGGGCGCTCGACACCACGTGGCGGTCGCTGGCCGCCGTGGGGAACCTGTCCTCCGCGTCGGTGCTGCACGTGCTGGCCGACACCATGCGGGCCGACCCGGACCGGACCGGCGCGCCCGCGGTCATGCTGGCGATGGGACCCGGGTTCTGCGCGGAGCTGGTGCTGCTGCGATGGTGAGCGCGGACGGCTGGTACCTGCTGCTGATCCTCGCAGTGGGGGTCGAACGCCTCGCCGAGCTGCGGCTGTCGGTGCGGCACGCGCGCTGGGCGTTCGCGCACGGCGGCGTCGAGACCGGTCGGGCCCACTACCCGTCGATGGTGCTGCTGCACACCGGGTTGCTGGTGGCCGCGCCGGTCGAGGTGTGGGTGGCGGACCGGCCGTTCCTGCCCTGGCTGGGGTGGCCGATGCTGGCTGTGGTGCTCGCAGCCCAGGGTTTGCGCTGGTGGTGCATCGCGACCCTGGGCGTGCGCTGGAACACCCGGGTCATCGTCGTGCCGGGGCTGCCGCTGGTGCGGACCGGGCCGTACCGCAGGTTCCGGCACCCGAACTACGTCGCCGTGGTCGCCGAGGGGATCGCGCTCCCACTGGTGCACACGGCCTGGGTCACGGCTCTCGTCTTCACCGTGCTGAACGCGTGGCTGCTGCGCGTCCGCATCCGGACCGAGGACGCGGCGCTGGCTGGGGTCCTGACGCCGTGACGCCGGACGTCGACGTACTCGTCGTCGGTGGCGGACCGGTGGGGCTCGCGGCCGCGGCCGTCGCCGCCGGGCACGGGCTGTCCGTCGCGCTGGTCGAGCGCCGCGCGGAGCCGGTCGACAAGGCCTGCGGCGAGGGCCTCATGCCGTCGGCCGTCGCGGCACTCGCCGGCCTCGGCGTCGACCCGCCGGGGATCACCTTCACCGGGATCCGGTACGTGGACGCGCGGGGGAGCCGGTCGGCCGTCGCGCGGTTCGACGGGGGGCCCGGTCGGGGCGTCCGCCGGACCGAGCTGGTGGACGCGCTCGCCGCGCGGGTCGACACGCTCGGCGTCAAGCGGGTGCAGGCCGACGTCGCCTGGCTGGAGCGCAGCTCCGACCATGTGGTCGCCGCCGGGATCAGTGCGCGCTGGCTGCTCGGGGCCGACGGCCTGCACTCGACTGTGCGGCAGGCGATCGGCGGGCAGGGGGTGCCGCGGGTGCGCCCGAGGTACGGGCTGCGCCGCCACTTCCACGTCCGGCCGTGGACCGACGTGGTCGAGGTGCACTGGACCGAGGGCGCCGAGGCGTACGTGACACCGGTCGCCCCGGACGTCGTGGGCGTGGCGGTCCTGACCGACGTGCGCGGACCGGACCACGCCGCGTGGATGCGGCGTTTCCCGGCGCTGGCCGAGCGGCTGGGTCCGGCCGAGCCCGCCTCGCGGGTGCTGGGGGCCGGTCCGCTCGAGCAGAACGTCACCCGGCGCTGGTCGGGCCGGGTGCTGCTGGTCGGCGACGCCGCCGGGTATGTGGACGCGCTCACGGGTGAGGGCGTCAGCCTCGGGATGGCCACGGCGCAGGCTGCCGTGAGGTGCGTGCTCGAGGGTCGGCCGGACCGGTACGACCGGCGCTGGCGGGCCGCGACCCGTCGCTACCGCGCGCTGACCAGGGCCGTGCTGTTCGCCGCCCAGCACGAGCCGTTGCGGCGTGCGGTGGTGCCTGCGGCGGTCGCGCTTCCGCCGGTCTTCCGGGTGGCCGTGCGGGCGCTCGCGTGACCCCGGTCGGGTCAGGTCCGGCCGTCGCGCTCCTGGGCGTCGAACAAGGTCGGCTGCGGCTCGGCCATCCACTGCGCGTGCAGCACCGTGAACCCCGCCGCGCGCAGGGTGCGGACGACCAGGTCGTCGTCGTCCACGACCACGGCCACGGTCCGGTGCCGGGACAGCTCGCGGACCGTCTCGAGCTTGGTCTCGCGGGCCGGCCTGCGGTCGCGGTCGCCGCGCATGTACAGGGACGTGTCGGGCAGCCCGTGCCGGGACAGCCAGGCGACCGTGTCCGCGCGGCAGCGCTCGGGTCGGCCGGTCAGCCACACGACCTGGTACGACCGGGTCAGCAGCTCCTCGACGACCGCACGGCCCTCCGGCAGCACCGGGTCGTCGACGGCTGCCGCGAAGAACCCGTCCCAGTCCTTGGGGCGCCGGTCCAGGAACGGGAGGCGATGCCGGACGTCGGCCACCACCCCGTCCAGGTCGACGACGGCGTACGCCGCCGGCTCGGAGGGGTCCACGCGGGTCACCGTAGCGGCGGTACGGTCGGCCGATGACTGCTGACCCGGCCGCCACCGAGGCCCTGCGGGCCTCCACCCCGTTCGCCCGGACGCTCGGTATGGAGGTGCTGTCCGTGGACGGCGAGCACGCCTTGCTGCGGCTTCCGGCCGCCGAGGGGATCGCCAACCACGTCGGCGGTCCGCACGCCGGGGCCATCTTCACCCTGGGGGAGTCGGCGGCCGCCACGTTGATGCTGGAGCGGTTCGGCGCCTGGCTGGACCGAGCGGTGCCGCTGGCCGTCGCGGCGCAGATCTCCTGGTCGAAGCTCGCGCTGTCCGCCGTCACCGCACATGCGTCCGCGGACGGCGTCCGCGAGCGGGTCGAGGCGGACCTGGCCGAGGGGCGACGGCCCGAGTGGGAGACGACGGTCGTGTTCCGGCGCGAGCAGGACGGCGAGGAGTGCGCCCGGATGTCGGTCGTGCTGACCCTGCGGCCGCTTCAGCCGAACCCCTGACGCGCGCCGCGGGGCACCCCTAGGGTCGTCGCATGGGCGAAGAGGTCCGCGACATCGTCTTCACCCGCGAGGACCGGCAGCGCTACCGCGAGAAGGTCCACCGGTGTCTGGACGTGCTCGAGCGGATGCTGGCCGAGAACCAGTTCGACTTCGACGACCCGCTGACGGGCATGGAGATCGAGCTCAACCTGGTCGACGACCACGGCGACCCCGCCATGCGCAACATCGAGGTGCTCGAGCTGATCGACGACCCGGCGTTCCAGACCGAGCTGGGCCGGTTCAACCTCGAGATCAACGTCCCGCCGGGGTCGCTCGCGGGCACGGCCATGGTCGCCCTCGAGGACGACGTCCGCAGCCAGCTGAACGCAGCCCAGGCGAAGGCCCGCGAGGCCGGCGCCGGCATGGTCATGATCGGGATCCTGCCGACCCTGTTGCCCGAGCACGTGACGCACGAGTCGCTGACCCGCAACCCCCGCTACGCGCTGCTCGACCAGCAGATCCTCGCGGCCCGCGGCGAGGACCTGCACCTCAGCATCGAGGGCGTCGACGCGGCCGAGGACCTGGACACGTACACGGACACGATCGGCCCAGAGGCGGCGTGCACGTCGTTGCAGCTGCACGTCCAGGTCAGCCCCGAGTCGTTCGCCGCGAACTGGAACGCCGCGCAGTGCCTGGCCGGCGTCCAGGTCGCGCTCGGCGCGAACTCGCCGTACTTCCTCGGCAAGGAGCTGTGGCGGGAGAGCCGCATCGCGGTGTTCACCCAGGCGACGGACACGCGGTCGGTCGAGCTGAAGGCGCAGGGCGTCCGTCCGCGGGTGTGGTTCGGAGAGCGTTACATCACCAGCGTCTTCGACCTGTTCGAGGAGAACCTTCGCTATTTCCCGGCCCTGCTGCCGGTGCTCGACGACGAGGACCCGGTGGCCGTGCACACCGCCGGCGGCACGCCGTCGCTGGCCGAGCTCCGGCTGCACAACGGGACGGTGTACCGGTGGAACCGCCCGGTCTACGACGTGGTCGCGGGCCGTCCGCACCTGCGGGTGGAGAACCGCGTGCTGCCGGCCGGACCGACCGTCGTCGACGTGCTGGCCAACGCGGCCTTCTACTACGGGACGCTGCGGATGCTGGCCGAGGGGGACCGCCCGATCTGGAGCCAGATGTCGTTCCAGGCCGCCGCCGACAACTTCACCTCGGGTGCCACCCGCGGCATCGAGGCCGAGGTGTACTGGCCGGCGTACGGGGAGGTCCCGGTCACCGAGCTGGTCCTGCGCCGCCTGCTCCCGCTCGCGCACGAGGGCCTGGAGAGGTGGGGCGTGGACCGGGCCGTGCGCGACCGCCTGCTCGGCATCGTCGAGCGGCGCTGCACGTCCGGCCGCAACGGCGCCTCCTGGCAGGTCGCGCGCGTGCACGAGCTCGAGGCGGCCGGCAGCGACCGGCTCACCGCCCTGCGCGCCATGACGCACGAGTACGCCGAGCTCATGCACGAGAACGTCCCGGTGCACTCCTGGCCCAACGGTTGACGCACGGTAGACGCGCGGGCTGGACAACTTCACGATCAATGTCGACGACGTCAGCATCGACACCACCAGGCGCGCCGGCGGCTGAGCCGCGCTAGAGCGCTCGGATGCGGCGGGTGGCGCGAACGACCACGTCGTGCAGGGTGGTCACCGCGCCTGAGCGGTTGCCCAGGGGGCGGACGTGCTCGTCAGCGGTGACGACGTCCCACTCAGCGGTGTCCAGCCGCGCGGCGACGCTGTCGGCGGTGACTGACGCCTCCTCGGGCGGCTGCCCGTGCCCGTGGGTCGCGCCGTCCGAGGTGTGGAGGTGCCCGACGATCAGCAAGGTGCCACCCGGGGCCACCCAGTCGGAGAGGCGCTCGTAGAAGGCCAGCTGGGGCATCGCCGGGTGCGCGTAGTGCGTGGTGACCAGGTCGAACCGCCGGTCCGGCTCCCACACACTCAAGTCCGCCTCGACCCACTCCACCCGATCGAAACCCGCACTCTCCGTCGCCCGCTCGCGGGCCCGAGCGAGGACCTCGGACGAGATGTCGGCGGCGGTGACCTGCCAGCCCTGTGCGGCGAGCCAGACAGCCTCCGCGCCCTCGCCGCATCCTGCGTCCAGCGCCGTGCCCGGCACGAGCCCGACGGTCTCGGTGGCGAGGTGAGGGTGCGGAACGCTGTCGTGCCCGTCTACGCGCCCGCGCGCCTGCTGCCAGTGGGATTCCCAGTAGTCCTTGTCGAACCCGTACGTCATCCGGGCGCCCTTCCGGCATGGATGCGGAGCCGTCTCGGCCATCGTGGCACCGTGGCCTCGACCGCGGAAACGGGGTTGGGCAAGGCCGACGCTCGCACACGCGATCGCCCAGGCCGTCCGCGACCTGGGGATAGAGATCAGGGCCGGGGTGCACACCGGCGAGATCGAGCTCGACGGCGACCACATCCGAGGCATCTCGGTCCACATCGGTGCCCGCGTCGCTACGCACGCCGGACCGTCGGAGGTCCTTGTCTCCTCGACCGTCAGGGACCTCGTCGCGGGCTCTGGTCTTGCCTTCGAGGACGCCGGCGAGTACGAGCTGAAGGGCATCCCGGGCCGTTGGCACCTCTACCGGACTGCCCCATGAGCCCGCCAGGCTGAACCAGATGTGACCTTCGGCCCTACTCACCACCGTCCGTCGGGGCAGTGTTGGTGGTACCCGTTCAGGACGGAGTGGCTCCGATGCCTGTTCCTGCCACGCCGACGGCGACCGGCATGATTCCCGGCCTCCGGCCGGTCGACGCCGTCATGTTCGTGTTCTACCTGGTGCTCCTGGCGCTCGGCATCGCGGCCGACGTACGCGACGCCGTCTGGTTCGTCGCGCTCGGTCTGTCGGTCGTGTGCGCCATTTTGTGGTTCGTCGCGCGCCGCCAGCTGGGGGTGGCGTTCTCGGTCAGGCCGCAGGCAAGTCAGCTCGTGACGACAGGCCTGTACGCGAAGCTCCGCCACCCCATCTATGTCTTCGGCACCCTGGCCTTCCTGCTCGTCCTGCTGGCGCTGCAGGGCTGGGCGGCTCTGGTCGTCTGGGCGATCCTGATCCCGGTCCAGGTCCTCCGGGCCCGACGCGAAGAGGGGGTGCTCGCGGAGGCGTTCGGCGCTGAGTACGAGGCGTACCGCGGCTCCACGTGGTTCTGAGGACGTCTGACCGGGACGCCGCAGGTCACGTGCGTGTCACGGCTCCGTGGCCGTGGACGTGAGCCCGCCGAACCCTGGCAGAATGGCCGCCGGCGCGGGGTCGTCCCGCTCCGTCCCGGAGGTCTATCGTGCGTCGGTCCCTGATCGCGGTCGCCCCGGCGGCCGCCCTGCTCCTCGCAGCGTGCGGCTCGTCCACGAGCGGCTCGTCCTCATCCACGCCTGCGGCGTCGGGCTCGTCGGCCGCGTCGACCTGTTCCCCGTCCTCGATGCAGACCATCGTGCCCGGCAAGTTCACGGCTGCGACCGGATCTCCGGCGTTCCCGCCGTGGGTGGTCGACGACAAGCCGGAGAACGGCAAGGGCTACGAGTCCGCGGTGACCTACGCCGTCGCCAAGAAGCTCGGTTACACCGACGCCGACGTCGTGTGGATCCGCACGACGTTCGACAGCGCGATAGCGCCGGGCCCGAAGAAGTTCGACGTCAACATCCAGCAGTTCTCGATCACCGAGGACCGCAAGAAGGCCGTCGACTTCTCCTCCGGCTACTACGACCTCACGCAGGCGGTGGTCACCTACGCCGGCAGCCCGATCGCCAAGGCCACCACGGTGGCGGAGCTCAAGAACGCCAAGCTCGGTGCGGCCGTCGCCACGACCTCGCTCGACGCCATCGACTCGGTGATCCAGCCGACCGTCAAGGCGAAGATCTACAACAACAACGACGACGCCGTCGCCGCGCTGAAGACCAAGCAGATCGACGGTCTCGTCGTCGACCTCCCGACCGCCTTCTACATCGCGGGCGCCGAGCTCACCAACGGCATCATCGTCGGCCAGCTGCCGAACACCGCCGACTCCAAGGAGCAGCTCGGCTTCCTGCTCGCCAAGAGCAGCCCGCTGACCGCCTGCGTGACGCAGGCCGTCGACGCTCTGCGGGCTGACGGCACCCTGGCCAAGCTGCAGGACCAGTGGCTGGCCCAGGCGGGCGCTCCCGTCCTGTCGTGAGTCCTGAGCCTGTCTCCGGGGCCGGCGTGACGCCGGCCCCGGAGACCTGGACCCCGAGCGAGCACGAGCTCCGGCGGCGGGCGGCCCGTCGCCAGCAGAACCGTCGCAGCATCGCTGTCGCGGCAGTCTCGTCGGTCGTCGTCATCGGCGGGCTCGCCGCGCTCGTGCTGCGCTCGTCCGGCTGGCCGGTCGTGCAGCAGACCTTCTTCGACGTCCCCTTCGGGCGGCAGGTCCTGCCGCTCATCTGGGAGGGCTTCAAGGTCGACCTGCTGATCGTGGTCATCGCGACGTTCTTCATCGCGATCCTCTCCCTGACCCTGGCGATCGTCCGGACGTCGGCAGCACCGGCCCTCGCGCCGTTCCGCATCCTCGCGACGGTCTACGTCGACGTCTTCCGCGGCACACCCCTGATCCTCGTGATCTACCTCATCGGGTTCGGCATCCCCGCGCTCAACCTTGCGGTGCTCTCGAGCGCCGACGTCGTGGTGTACGGCACGGCGGCCATCGTCGTGACGTACTCGGCCTACGTCGCGGAGGTGATCCGCTCGGGCATCCTGTCCGTGCACCCGAGCCAGCGCGCAGCAGCCCGGTCCCTCGGCCTGTCGCCCGCCAAGACGATGCGCTACGTCGTGCTGCCGCAGGGACTGCGCCGGGTGGTCCCGCCGCTGCTCAACGATTTCGTCTCCCTGCTCAAGGATGTCGCCCTCGTGTCCATCGTCGGTGTCGTCGAGGGCGTGCGCGTCGCCCAGGTCCAGGCCGACAAGGCCTTCAACTACACGCCCTACGTCGTCGTCTCCATCCTTTTCCTCATCGTGACGATCCCGCTGACCCGCTTCACCGACCGGGTCCTCCTGCGGTCGATCGCACGCCAGAACGCCGGCGGCACCGCGTGACCTCCGCGTCCCCCCTGCTCGAGCTACGGGGGGTACGCAAGAGCTTCGGCGCCGAGCTCGTGCTGCGCGACGTCGACCTCGTCGTGCCCGAGCACACCGTCACCGTCCTCATCGGGGCGTCCGGCTCGGGCAAGTCGACGCTGCTGC
Source organism: uncultured Actinomycetota bacterium (assembly GCA_963711005.1). Classification (GTDB taxonomy): domain Bacteria; phylum Actinomycetota; class Actinomycetes; order Prado026; family Prado026; genus CAVQCJ01. The sequence goes on from CAVQCJ010000006.1 coordinate 370,725, forward strand.
GCTGCATCAACCAGCTCGAGCTGATCGACGACGGCCTCGTGCTCTTCGACGGCGTCGACCTCGCCGACCCGCGCCACGACCGCGACGAGATACGTCAGCGGATCGGCATCGTGTTCCAGGCGTTCAACCTCTTCCCGCACATGTCGGTGCTCGACAACGTCACCCTCGCGATGCGCCGCGTGCACAAGGTGTCGCGCGCACAGGCCGAGGCGACCGCACTCGAGCTCCTCGAGCGCTTCTCGCTCGCCGACAAGGCTGCGCAATACCCCGACCGGATCTCCGGGGGGCAGCAGCAGCGCGTGGCGATCGTGCGTGCCCTCGCGGTCGCGCCGAAGCTCATGCTGTTCGACGAGGTGACCTCCGCGCTCGACCCCGTGCTGGTCAACGAAGTACTCGCAGCGGTTCGCGACCTGCGGGAGGACGGCATGACGATGGTGATCGCCACGCACGAGATGGGCTTCGCCACCCAGGTCGCCGACGAGCTCTGCTTCCTGTCCGACGGCGTGATCGTCGAGCGCGGAGCGCCTGACCAGGTGATCCAGGCGCCGGCGGACCCGCGGACTCAGGAGTTCCTGCGGCGCGTGCACGAGGCGGGCCGCCTCTAGCCGCATCTGGGGGCCGCACAGCTCGTCATGCGGGGGAGGGGAGCGTCACCGGAGCGCTGAGCCGTCGCTGCACGGCCGGCTGCATGGCGAGGAAGCCGGCAGCCACGACCAGACCCGCGATCAGGCAGCCGACCCACACGGCCGTCGCACCCAGGTACTGGTAGGTCCACGTGCCGAACAGCGGTGCGAGCAGGGTGGCGACTCCGAACGAGCTGCCCCACACCGCGGCGTACCGGCCTCGGGCCTCCGGCGGAGCCAGGTCCGCGACCAGGGACCCGGCCAGCCCGGCCGTGGCGATCTCACCCAACGTCCACACGACCACCGTCGCCATGTAGGCAGCGACCGAGTCGGCGAACATCGTGAGCCAGAAGCCGATGCCGATCATGGCGCTCCCGACGGCCAGCACCCTGATGCGGTTGAAGCGGCGCAGCACCCGGACAGCCAGTGGTTGCAGCGCGACGATCAGGACCCCGTTGACCGCGAGCACGAGCCCGTAGTCGCGCGGCGGGAACCCGTCGTGGGTGACCGCAAGAGGGAGCGTGATGCTGTTCTGGAAGTAGACCGTCGCGCTGAGCACCGTCAGCGCCACCAGTGCGAGCATCACCGGGTCGCGTAGCGCCGTGCGGTACCCGGCCGGGTTGTCGGCGTCGGCGGCCGGCGGTCTCGGGGGATCGTGGCGGATGCCCACGGCGACGACGGCCGCGAACGCCAGGCAGGTCAAGGCGTCGATGGCGAACAGCAGCGTGTAGCTGATGCCGGCGACGTACCCCGCGGTGACCGCCGCCAGGGAGAACCCGAGGTTGACGGCCCAGAACAGGAGCGCGAAGGCCCGCCGTCGCTCCTGCGGCCCGACCAGGTCGGTCACCAGCGCGTTGCTCGCCGGCCGGTAGACGTCACTGGCGAGACCGACCAGGAACGCGGCCGCGCAGATCGGGCCGAGACCGCGGGCTGCGCCGAGCAGCGCCAGCGACAGGCCCGCCATCGCCATGCCCCACACCAGGGTCGCCCGGCGGCCAGCGTGGTCCGCCGCCCAACCGCCGACGATCTGGGACAGCGCCGCACCGAGCCCGTACGCCACGAGGGCAAGGCCGACCTGGCTCGGCGAGAACCCGCGCTGGCTGGTCAGGTACAGGACGGCGAACGGCTCCACGAACGTGCCGGCGCGGTTGACCAGCGTGCCGGTCCACAGCACCCAGTAGGCGCGCGGCAGGGGCTCAGCCGCCGGTCGGGAACCCACGCGTTCACCCAAGCACAGCAGTCCGACCGCCGGACGGCAGCTACTGTCGGCCGGGTCGGGCAGGGAGGGGCGGCAATGGACGCGCAGGCGATCGAACAGGCGTACGAACCCTTCGTCAGCGCTGTCCGCGGGGGTGGTTTCCGGGCTCCCGGCCCGGACGAGGGGTGGAGCGCGGCGATGATCGCCGCGCACGTGACTTTGAACAACGACCACTGGACGAGAGCAGCGCGACGGTTGCTCGCCGAAGGTTCGGCCGCGTACGACAACGAGACGGCGGTCGCCGCCGAGATCCTGCTCGACCACGTCGCAGCCGTGGGGGAGGGAGCCGGACTCGTCGCCGACCTCGAGCGCTCGGTCCGGGACCTGGCCGTGGCCTACGATGAGCTCGGGGCGACCGGTGAGCAGGAGATCCCGGTTCGGATCGTCCACGAGGGCCGGATCGTCACCGACGGGCCGGCGCCGCTGGCGGACATGATCGTGGGCAACGCGACGTACCACCTGCAGATGCACTACGAGCAGCTGCTGGCGTTGCACGACGAGGTCGGTTGACCACCGGCGGGTCAGGCGACCGGAACGGTCCGGTCGGAAGGGGACCATCCGCGCCTCAAGATTGACATAATGTTCATTATCGGCACTCGACCACGACCCAACCGAACAGTCGAGTTGATCCAGTTCGCAGCGGAGATGTCGTCTCATCCGAGCTTGGGCCACGTTGCCCGAGCCGCTGCGGCGTTGCTTCGGACCTGAGCCCATTGGTCTGCCAGTGCCGCAATCTGGTCAGCGTGCTGGTTCCGGAAGGTCTTGAGCGGTGTCGCCAGGACCGCCATGGCCTGGTTGTGCAGGTCCGAGCGACAAGACGCGTCCGCGGACGCCGCAGCGCGCTCCCGGTCTTGCTCGGCCCTCCAAGCGTCGGACCCGGTCGCTTCCTGGAACGACCGCGTACCCTGAATGGCTGCGTACTCTGCATCGATCGCTTGAATCAGGTCGTCGCGTGAACGCACCTTGAAGCCCGCCTTGCTCATGCAGTCGGCATAGCCCCTCGCTAGCGACACGGCGCGGTCGTCGCGGGCGAGGCTCGTCTTGACGAGCGCCACCAGCTCCCCCGACAGGGTCCGAGATGCTTGCGGCTCACCAAAGCCGGCGTAGGCGGACGGGCCTGGCGTGCACCTGGCGAGCTGGTCGGTGAACGCAGCCTGCTTTGAGCCCGCCAGCTGTTTGTAGGCCGGATTGGTCGGGATGGTCGTCTCGCCGGTTTGACCGTCCGCCATCGCACGAGACACAGCCGCTGACCGACCGAGACCCTCTTGATCGACGAAGCTCGAGTCCACCGGAACTACAGCGTCGATGAAGTCTGGGTAGAGCGTCTTCACACCCGGATACTCATCCACATAACGCGGGACTGGACTGTCGAAGCCTGCTCGGGCCATGCACTCGGTGATGGGACGGTGAAGAGCGTCAAACTGCAGGACGGCGACCGCCTCGCGGTCTGCGGCAGTGCCGATCGTGTCCGAGTAGAGCGCCTGGAGCAAGGAAGTCGTCGTGGCCTCGTCCGCAGATGAGATGGCCGCTTGCTGCGTGCCGCAGCCACCGAGCAGCGCGAGCACGCCGAGGACGGCGAGGAGCCGGACAGCTCTTCCGCGCGTCACTGTGTCGGACTCCATGGCAGTCCCCCGTCGAAGTAGATCGCCTGTCCGCCGCCGCCGTACTGAACATAGAACGACCGAGACTTGTTCGACGTGTCCGTACTCGCAACGATGGAGAGGACGGAGCATGATGCATCAGGAGGCACCGGCGAACAAGCGGGCGCGCTTGGAGCCGTGGCTAGGTAGTGCTGGTAGCAGACTTGGTACTTCTGCATCGCGGTGATCGGGTACGCCTGCGGGTTGTAGCTGTCCGTCCAGGAGTGCACGACGTCCACATTGTCCGGAGCACAATCCCGCACCCACCGAGCGTCCCAGTGGGTGTTGTCGAACAGTCCCCAATCGAAGTAGGTCGTATTGCAGTAATTGACAGCGGGGTTGACGATCCTTGATCGCAATCCGACTGGGTTGCTGTAGGCGCCCGACGCATTCCAAGACGCGCCACCCAGGCTCGAGGTCTGCGCGTTGCCCGAACCCCACCAAACGGTTCGGGAGCCGCTGACGGTCGGCCCGGGGCCACAGTCCGCGAACGCCTGGCCTGCCCCCACGAAGAAGACAACGCCACCAAGGACAATGCCGAACGCCCACTTCAGTCGCACCCGTTCCCCCACCTCTCACCGCTGGACGACGCTCCCCCGCGTATTCAGCACCGGCCAATAGAACCAAGCCTGGTACACCGCTCGCAAGATCGTCAGCCCAAACGGTGTGGGGTAGAGCGCGCGGTGATCTGCTCAAGATCAACGCGGGGTTGTGGGCGTGAAGGGAAGGTGGAGACTCAAGCCGGGTCACCGGCGATCCGACCCTGTCAGCGTGGGCAAACAACACAGCATCGAGTTCTTCGTCTGCGCTGCCCTGATGCTCGTCTTCGGGGTCGGGTTCCACTCGTACGGCGCGCCGGTCGGCCTCGAGCTCGCGCTCGCTGCGGCCGTGGGCGGCGCCGGGCTGTTCCTGCTCACCGGCCACGAGCAGGCCCGGACCGTCGGGATCGTGGTCCTCGGTGCTGTCGCGCTGATCGGCGGTGTGAGCACGTTCTCCGGCTCGTACATGCCCGGAACGATCGTGGCCGTGATCACCCTGGTCCGCATGCTCTCGAGCGGGGGTGGGCCCGCGACGCGGGGGCTGCCGCCCGACCCGTCCGTGGCCGGCCAGCCCTACGCCGGCCAGCCCTACGGTTACGGCGGCACCGGCTCGCCACTGCCGTACGGGTCCTCCGGCGCGCAGCCGCCGGCCCAGCCTCAGTCACAGCCGTACAGCCAGCCGGCGGCGACCCAGCCCTACGCGGGTGACCCCCGGTTCGGCGCTCCCGCGCCCGCCCAGCCGATGCCGCCGGCGGCCATGCCGCCCGCCCCACCGGTGGGCTGAGTCAGGTACAACTCGGGGGTGCCGACCGGTCGCCCCACGCACCCGTTCCTGGATCACGACGGCCCGATCGCGTTCGTCCACCGCGGCGGCGCTCTCGAGGCGTCCGAGAACACCCTGAGCGCGTTCGAGGTCGCGGTCTCGGCCGGGTTCCGCTACATCGAGACCGACGTCCGGGCGACCGCCGACGGTGTGCTGCTCGCGTTCCACGACGCCACTCTCGGCCGGGTCACGGACCGTGACGGCCGGGTCGCGGAGCTGCCCTGGTCCGAGGTGGCCCAGGCCAGAGTGGGCGGTCGCGAGGCCATCCCCCGGCTGGACGAGCTCCTGCACTCCTTCCCCGACGTCCGGTTCAACCTCGACGCCAAGGACGCCTCGACGGTGCGACCGCTGGCGCGGTTGCTGCGCGGCTCCCCCGGGCTGCTCGACCGGGTCTGCCTGGCGTCGTTCAGCGACCGCCGGCTGACCTGGCTGCGCACCGCCCTGTCCCCCGACGTCTGCACCGGGCTGGGGCCGCGCGAGATCGCCCGCCTCAAGCGGGCAGCGATCACCGGTCGCCGCACCCGGCTCGCAGCGACGGCGCTGGCAGCCCAGGTGCCGGTCGGACCCGCACGCCTCCCCCTGGTGGACGCCCAGTTCGTCCTGGCGGCGACCGAGCACGGGCTCGCCGTGCACGTCTGGACCGTGGACGACGAGCCGACGATGAAGCGCCTCCTCGACCTCGGCGTGCAGGGGATCATGACCGACCGGCCGGCGGTCCTCAAGGAGCTCCTGCAGCGACGCGGCCAGTGGTCCGGTCCCGGTCGTACCTGACAGTTTGCTGTGAATTCGCCCGCGCGGGCCAACAGGAGTGAACCTTCCGCGCCCTTCGAGCGTCTGGACGGGTGAAGGTCTGTCGCGGTGCAGTGTGGGGCTCCGGAATCCGGGGAATCCTGCCCGTCACCGGATCGTTGAACGGGACAGCGACGCGCCCGGGTCGACCGGGACGGTTGGAGGACGGATCAATGGCTGAGTCGATGCGCGGTTCCCGCCTCGGGGCCGTGAGCTACGAGAACGAGGGAGGCGTGGAGTTCGCCCCACGTCAGCTCGTCCCGTTCGACTGCCCGCACGGGCATGCGTTCGCGGTGCCGTTCTCGGTCGAGGCCGAGCTGCCGGACACCTGGGAGTGCCGCGTCTGCGGCGCGACCGCGACCCGGCGTGACGGCACCGGCGGCGAGGCCAAGGCCGGCCGCCGGACGCGTACCCCCTGGGACATGCTCCTGGAGCGTCGCACGATCGGCGACCTCGAGGTCCTGCTGGAGGAGCGGCTCTCGCTCCTGCGCGACCTCGGCGGCCCGGCCCGCGCCGACCACCCGGACCACCGCAAGACCGCCTGACCACCACGGCCCCGAAGGGCCGGTACCGGGACCTGACCTCCCGGTGCCGGCCCTTCGTGACGTCCGGGCCGCGTTCCCCGCGGACCTCAGAGCCCCGGCGGCAGCTGCGACGGCGGGCCGGCCGGCGGCTGGTCGCCCGGGCTGCCGTCCTCGCGGACCACCAGACCGGGCACCACCCGCCCGCGACGGGTCCAGACCTGCACCCCGCCTGGACCGGTGACCGAGGTGAACCTGCGGACGAACCAGGCTGCGGTCGCCGTCTGCAGGAGCCCCCGCACGGGCGGCAGCAGCAGGACGAGCCCGATGGCGTCGCTGACGAACCCGGGCAGGAAGATCAGCAGCCCGGCCAGGAACAGCAGCGCAGCGCGGGCGGCCGCCGCCCCGTCAGGCGGCCCGGTCACCACCGCTCCCCCGCCCGGGACCGCCGGGTCGGTCCGGATCCGGATCCGGCCGCGCAGGGCCTGCCACCAGGTCGACCCGGCCCGGCGCATCACGTACAGGCCGAGGGCGGCGCCGGCGACCAGGGCCACCAGGGTCCAGCCGAACCCGATGAGCTCGACCATCCGCACGATGACGTAGATCTCCACGGCCGGGAACACCACGAAGACGAAGAAGGCGACCAGGGGCATCTCGGCCGCCCTCAGTCCTGGCCGCGACGGGGCGGCCGCATCGTCCGCAGCGCGTCGAAGCGGCTGGCGACCCCCCACTCGGTCACCCGCCACAGAGCTTCCCGGACGACGCTGCCGCTCATCTTGCTGGTCCCGATCTCCCGCTCGACGAACGTGATCGGCACCTCCACCACCCGGAACCCGCCGCGGGACGCCCGCCAGGCCAGGTCCACCTGGAAGCAGTACCCCTGCGACTGCACGACCTCCAGGTCCAGCCCGAGCAGGGTCTCCCGCCGGAAGGCGCGGTAGCCGCCGGTGATGTCGCGGATCGGCACCCCGAGCGCCACCCGGGCGTACGTGTTCCCGCCGCGCGAGAGCAGCTGCCGGCGCAACGGCCAGTTGACGACGCTGCCGCCTGGCACGTAGCGCGAGCCCAGCACCAGGTCGGCGTCCTGCAGCGCCTCGAGCATGCGGGGCAGGTCCTCCGGGCGGTGCGAGCCGTCCGCGTCCATCTCGACGACGACGCCGTAGCCACGCTCCAGAGCCCACCGGAAGCCGGCCAGGTAGGCCGCCCCGAGGCCCTGCTTGCCGGGTCGGTGCAGGACGCCCACGCGGTCGTCGTCGGCCGCGAGCTTGTCGGCGAGGTCGCCGGTGCCGTCCGGGCTGTTGTCGTCGGCCACCAGGATGTCCGCGTCGGGGACGGCGGCCCTGGCCCGGCGCACGATCCGCTCGAGGTTGTCCCGCTCGTTGTAGGTCGGGACCACGATCAGCACCCGGCCGAGGGGTGGTCGTACCCGGTGACCGGCGCCCGCCTCGGGGGTCGAGGGGTCGTGCTCAGGCGGCTGCGCTGCTGGCACTGCTGGCATCGTGGGACGGGCTCCTCTCGCGTCGCCGGCGGACGATCGCCACGGCGACGGCGCCTGTCCCGAGGGTACCCAGGATCAGCTCCGGCCAGGCGCCCAGCCGGGTGGCCGGGGTGGTTCCCGCGCGTACCGTCACCGGGCCGTCGTAGACCCAGCGCTCGAACTCGTGCGAGCCGGCCACCACGTGACCGTCGGCCGCGATCACGGCGCTGAGCCCGCTGGTCGCCGCGACCAGGACCGTCCGGCCGGTCTGGACCGCCCGCAGCCGGGAGATCGCGAGCTGCTGGTCCGGCTGGCCGGTGCGTCCGTACGTCGCGTTGTTGGTCTGTACCACGAGCAGGCCCGGGTCGCCGGCAGCGACGTCCTGAACCACCGGGTCGTACGCCACCTCGAAGCAGATCACGTCGCCGACCCGGACCGGCCCGAGCTGCAGCAGCCCGGGCTTGTCCCCGGCGGCGAAGTCGCGTGGGATGCGGTCCAGCCTGGTCACGAACCGGGTCAGCAGGGACCGGAACGGCACGTACTCGCCGAAGGGCACCGGGTGCCGCTTGGCGTAGGTCTCGCCGGGACCGCCGCCGCCGGGGCTGCCGGTGGGCGCCCAGACGATCCCGAGGTTGAGGACGGTCGCCGGGTCGGCCGGGTTGGTGACCACGGCACCGACCAGGGTGGGCGCGGCGATGGCGTCCACGGCGCCCTGGATGGCGGCGGCGGCGCCCGCGTCGGCGTACGGGTCGATGTCGGTGGAGTTCTCCGGCCAGACGACCAGCTCGGGCTGCGGCCGGGTACCGGCGGCGACCTGCCCGGCCAGCTGGCGGGTGGCGTCGACGTGGTTGTCGAGCACGGCGGCCCGCTGGCCGTAGGCGTCCAGCCCGGTCTGCGGCACGTTGCCCTGGACCACGGCGGCGTCCACGGAGTGACCGCCGGTCGGCAGCGGGACCAGCAACGCGGCCAGCGCCGCGACCAGGGACGCGGCCAGGAGGGCTCCGGCGCCCAGCCGTTCGCCGCGCCGGGTGACGGCGGCGGCGACCAGAGCGCCGGACAGGGCGACGGCGAACGTCAGCAGCGGCATCCCGCCGAGCGCGGCGTAGCCCTTGAACGGCGCGTCGGCCTGGGCGAACGCGAGCCGCCCCCACGGGAAGCCGCCGAAGGGTACGGCGCCGCGCAGCCCTTCGACCGCCACCCACAGCGCGGCGACGTACACCGGCCATCCGGGGAGCCGCCGCACCAGCACGGTGCCGACTGCGAGCAGCCCGAACGACAGCGCCTCGAGCAGCGGTCAGCAGCACCCACGCGTCCGGACCGATCACCAGCATCCAGCGCAGCAGCAGACCGAAGAACGTCAGCCCTGCGACGATCCCGACCAGGGCCGCCGCGCGCAGCCGCAGCCCGAGCGGGAGGAGTGTCAGTGCGGCGACGGCCGGCACGGTCAGCCACCACAGACCGAACGGTGGGAACGCGAGGGCAAGCACGACACCGGTGACCGCCGCACCCGCGCAACGGACCGGCAGCCCGGGGACGCGCCCGCGCGCGGGCCCGCCGGCACGGTCCGCTCCGACGGGTCCGGCGGATCCCTCGGTGCCGGTGCGACCCACCACGGAAGGGTACGTGACGACCGGACGAGCCCCGGTCGGTCTCGAGGACGTGGAAGAGGACCCGATCCGCCCTTCGGACCGACTCGCACGCCGCGGGATGCGGTGCGCAGGCCGTTGTCTACTGGACGGACGGGTCCTCTCCGAGTCGAGCCCCGCAGGCCCGGGGCGCCTCCGTTGGCGGGTGGGGCGCGGCGTCCGGGCGGGCGGTCGACCGGGGGCGAAACTACTCCCGTATGGCCGGTCCCTGTCAACCCGGAGCGGCGATTAGGCCTTTTGCAGCAACAACTTTCGGCGTGTCGGCCGGGAACGCCGGTTCCCGGCTGGACCCGTGCGGAACATCCGTCACACCCGCCGCTCGGGCCCGCGTGGCGCCCGGCCGGGCGCGAGGTCAGTGCGGGATGACCACGGTCCCGGTGGCCCGGGTGCAGACCAGCGGCTCGGTCAGGACCGCAGCGGCGGAGGCGGTCGCGCCGGGCACCGCACGGCACACCACGCGAGCCTCGAACGACAGCTCGCGACTGCGTCGTCCGACCCGCACGACGGTGGCGCTGGCCTCCAGCACGTCGCCACCCTGGACCGCGGCGACGAACTGCACATCGGAGTACGAAGCGAACAGACCCTCGTCCCCGTCTGTGCGGATCAGCAGCTCGGTGGCGACGTCGCCGAACATCGCCAGGACGTACGCACCGTCGACGAGGTTGCCGGCGTAGTGCGCGTGCGAGTACGGCACGTAGCGTCTGTGCGTCACCGCGAGCCCCAGCCTCGGGTCCGCACCTGAGGGGTCGCTGTCCGTCGTCATCGCGCTCCTTGCCGTGCTCGGGTCGGTCAGTTCGTGCCGGGGACGAGGGCGTGCACGAGGTAGCTGGCCACCTCGCCGGGGGTGGTGCCCTTGCCGAAGATCCGGTCGACGCCGAGCTCCGTGGCACGGCCCTCGTCGAACCGCGGTCCGCCCACCACCAGCAGGGGCCTTCGCCCGGCCGGGTAAGCCTCGTTGAAGGCCGCGGACATCTCGCGGGTGTTGTGCAGGTGAGCGTCCCGCTGGGTGACCACCTGGGAGACGAGCACGGCGTCCGCGCCGGCCGTCCTGGCCCGTTCGACCAGCTCGGGGACCAGCACCTGGGCGCCGAGGTTCACCACCTCGATCTCGCCGTAGTACTCGAGCCCCTTCTCCCCCGCGAACCCCTTGATGTTGAGGATCGCGTCGATGCCGACGGTGTGGGCGTCGGTGCCGATGCAGGCGCCGACCACCACCAGCGGCCGGTGCAGGCCGCGCTTGACCGCCGCGTCGACCTCCTTGGCGGACAGCAGCGGGAACTCCCGCTCGACCACCTCCACCTTGGAGGTGTCGACCAGGTGGTGGACCGACCCGTACACGACGAAGAACGTGAAGTCCGGGCCCATGGACTTGGCGTGCACCACCATCGCCGGGTCCATGCCCATCTTGCGGGCGAGCTGCAGTGCCGCACCCTCGGCCCGCTTGTCGTGCGGCAGCGGCAGCGTGAACGACAGCTGGACCATGCCGTCGCCGGTCGTGTCGCCGTACGGACGGACGATCCGGGGCTCGCGGGCGGCCGTCACGGGGCCGCCTCGAGCAGGTCGGTGGCCGGGTTCACGTACCCGGCTGCCTGCCGGAAGACGCCGTCCAGGCCCTTGCCCGCGTCGGCCGGCCGCTTCATCAGGCCGAAGGTGCCGTCGCCGATGGCGGACAGCAGCCCGGACGGGCCCGGGTGGTCGACGATCTGCTCGAGCAGGTCGATCGCCTCGGCCAGCACCTGGTGCGCCCGCTGGACGATGAAGCCGTCGTGCCGGGGCAGGAAGTCCTCGTGCAGGCGGCCGGCCGCGTTGAACACGTAGCGGACGTTCTGCAGGGCGAGGTCCCGGTCGGACAGCCACGGCGTGACCACCGCCTCGGTCATCATCCCGACCAGCAGGATCCCCTGGCCGGTCATCGCCCCGGCCAGGTTGAAGAAGCCGTCCAGGAGGTAGCCGCGGAACACGTCGCCGGTCATGTGCTTGGTCGGCGGCATCCACTTGAGCGGGGCGTCCGGGAACAGCTCGCGGGCCAGCATCGCGTGGGCCAGCTCGATCCGGAACGAGTCGGGCAGGTCCGGGTTGACCTCGAAGGCGTGCCCCAGCCCGAGCTGCCAGTCGGCCAGGCCAGCCTCCTTGGCGAAGTACTCGTTGAGGAGCTGGCTCACCGTCACCGTGTGCGCGGCCTCGAGCGCGTCCGCAGTGGTGAGGTAGTTGTCCTCGCCGGTGTTGATCACGATCCCGGCGCGGGCGTGCACCTGCCGGGAGAACCGCTGGTCGACGAAGGTCCGCACCGGGTTGATGTCGCGGAACAGGATCCCGTACATCGAGTCGTTGAGCATCATGTCGAGCCGCTCGAGGCCGGCCAGCGCCGCGATCTCCGGCATGCACAGCCCGGAGGCGTAGTTGGTCAGCCGCACGTACCGACCCAGGTCCCGCGAGACCTCGTCCAGGGCAGCCCGCATCAGCCGGAAGTTCTCCTGCGTGGCGTACGTCCCGGCGTACCCCTCTCGGGTGGCGCCCTCGGGCACGTAGTCGAGCAGGGACTGCCCGGTGGACCGGATCACCGCGATCACGTCGGCGCCCTCGCGGGCGGCCGCCTGGGCCTGCGGGATGTCCTCGTAGATGTCGCCGGTGGCCACGATCAGGTAGATCCAGGGCTTGGGCGGGTCGCCCAGGCGCTCGACCAGCCGCTCCCGCTCGCGCCGGTTGCGGTCGATCCTGGCGATCCCCCGGCCGACCGCGGCGGTCGCCGCGCGCCGCGCCCGCTCGGCGTCGCGGCCCTCCGGCACGCGGAACGTCCCGGATCCGGCGGCCGCCTTCTGGGCCAGCACCTCCAGCGCCTGCGCACCGGTGACGCCGTCCCGGCGCATGGCGTCCCAGACCGGGAGGGCGACGCCGTGCTCGAGCCCGCAGTCCGCCCGGACGGCGTCGACGAGCCGGTTCACCCACGGGATGCCTTCGGCGTCGGCCCCGGACAGCCCGGCCAGGCGCAGCACGGCCCGCTCGACGGACACGGTGCTGTGGCTGCGGGCGAGCTTGACCACGGGGCCGCCGGCCTTGCGGGCCAGCGACCGGGCCTTGCGGACGACGGCAGAGTCGAGCTCCAGCCTGGAGGTGCGCCGAGCGGTCACGGGGTGCTCCCTCCGTCTGGTCGGGACGCCTCTGCGCGAAGGCGGTCCTCGAACATGGTCCGCACGCCCGGTACCTCGCGCAGCAGGTCGAGCGCCAGGTCGGCGTGGCCCGGGGTGTAGCCGTTGCCGATCAGCATCGTGACATCCGCGGCCAACCCCTCGGCGCCGAGCGCGGCGGCCGAGAACGAGGTCGCCATCGAGAAGAAGACCACGGTCCCGCCCTCGGCGGTGGCCAGGACCGCGCCATGCTCGCAGCCGGGGACGTCGACGCAGACCACCGTGACGTCGGCCGGACCCCCCAGGCCATGCTCGACCGCGGCCGCGAGCGCCACCGGGTCGCGGGCGTCGGCCAGGACGACGGCGTCGGCGAGCCCCGCCGCGGTCAGCGCGGCGGCCTCCGCGGCGACCGGTACGACGCCGCAGGTCCGCCGGGCTCCGGCCGCGCGGGCCGCCGCCAGCGACAGCGACCCGGACTTGCCGGCCCCCCCGACGACGGCCACGGCCGGCGGCCTGGACCGGTGCACGTACCCGCGGACGACGCGCTCGGTCAGCGCCGGGGCTCCGCAGACGTCCATGACCATCATCGCCAGCGCCGGGTCGAGGTCGTCGGGCAGGACGGCGGCGATCGAGCGGCCGAACAGGATCGCGGTCCCGTCGACCGGGACCTGCTCGGAGCGGCCGTCCCAGCCGGCCAGCCCGTCCTCGATCCGCAGCGGGGTCAGCGACAGCGAGACCAGCGAGGCCACCCGGTCGCCCGGCCGCAGGCCGAGGGGCGACTCGCGGCCCCACCTCCTCGACGGTGCCGACGAGCATGCCGCCGGAGCCGGTGACCGGGTTCTGCATCTTGCCGCGGGTGCCGACGATCTCGAGCACCTCGGCGCGGACCGCGTCGCCGTTCCCGCCGTGCTTGGTGGCCAGCTGGCGGTAGGACGCGGCGTCCAGGTTGAGCGTGCGGACCCGGATCCGGACCTCGTCCGGCCACAGCTCGGGTCCTGCGTCCAGCCTCGTGGCCGCCTGCGGCAGCACCCCGGCGGGCTCGAGCACGCGGTGCAGGCCGACCGGGGAGGACGGCGTGGTCCGGGGCACGGGCGGGTCCTCCAGGCGCGGTGGCAACGACGGGACAGGAACGACGCCGCAGATCTTACGGTGTCGCGGTGGATCTGCCGGAGATCCTTCCGTATCCTTAGGGAACCGGCATCGCCGCCGGGCCCGTCAGCAGCGTCGCTGGAGACCACAGGTGACCGAACAGCCGTACGCCTACCGTCGCATCGAGCCGGTCGAGCCGGACTGGACCCGGCTGCCCGGGTACGCGGCGGTGACCAGCGAGCAGTGGGCCGACGTGCAGTGGCAGCGCGCGCACTGCGTCAAGAACCTCAAGCAGCTGCGAGAGGTCGTCGGCGACCTGGTCGAGGACCGCTTCTACGCGGACCTCGAGCGGGACCAGGCCGAGCGCGCGACGATGTCCATGCTCATCCCGCCGCAGATGATGAACACCATCGTCCCCGGCTCGCACGACGCCGGCACGCCCACGCATGCCCAGTTCACCGAGGCCCTGTACGCGGACCCGGTGCGCCGGTACATGCTCCCGGTGTTCAGCGACCGCCGCGTCGACTGGCCCTCGCACCCGTACGCCAGCCGCGACTCCTTGCACGAGCACGAGATGTGGACGGCCGAGGGGCTGACACACCGCTACCCGACCAAGGTACTGGCCGAGCTGCTGCCGACCTGCCCGCAGTACTGCGGCCACTGCACCCGGATGGACCTCGTCGGCAACTCCACCCCGGTGATCTCCAAGCTCAAGTTCGACCTGAAGCCGGTGGACCGCTACGAGGGCATGTTCGCCTACCTCGAGGGCCAGCCCGGCGTACGCGACGTGGTGGTGTCCGGCGGAGACGTCGCGAACATGCCGTGGAAGAACCTCGAGGCGTTCGTCGCCCGGCTGTTGGAGATCGAGAACATCCGTGACATCAGGCTGGCCACCAAGGCCCTGATGGGGCTCCCGCAGCACTGGCTGCAGGACGACGTGCGCGCCGGGATGGAGCGGCTGTGCACGGTCGCCACCGCCCGCGGCGTCCAGATCGCGATCCACACCCACGTCAACGCGGCGCAGTCGGTGACGCCGCTCGTGGCCGACGCCACCCGGGCGATGCTCGAGACCGGCGTGCGCGACGTCCGCAACCAGGGCGTGCTCATGCGCGGCGTCAACGACTCCCCCGCCCAGCTCCTCGACCTGTGCTTCGCGCTGCTCGACGGCGCCGGGATCATGCCGTACTACTTCTACATGTGCGACATGATCCCGTTCAGCGAGCACTGGCGGGTGTCGGTGCACCAGGCGCAGCACCTGCAGCACGCGGTCATGGGGTACCTGCCCGGCTTCGCCACCCCGCGGATCGTCTGCGACGTCCCCTACGTCGGCAAGCGCTGGGTGCACCAGCTCGAGGACTACGACCGGGTGCGTGGGATCTCCTACTGGACCAAGAACTACCGCACCGGGATCGAGCTCGACGACCCGGAGGCGCTGGCCCGCCGGTACGAGTACTACGACCCGATCGACACGCTGCCGGCCGAGGGCCAGGCCTGGTGGGCCGAGCACGCGGCCGAGCACGGCGACGGGCTCGAGGCGGCCGTGGCGGCCGCAGCGGCGTCCAGGGCGGCTGCCCACGCCCAGCACGAGGACCTCGTCCAGGGAGTCCGCGGCTGAGCGACGCTCACAGGGCCGGCGGACGGCCTTCGTACGGGGTGGAGAGCACGACGATGGTGCGGGTCCGGACGTTGGCCGCGGCCCGGATCTCGGCCAGCAGGCTCTCCAGGTCCGCCGGCGACGGCACCCGGACCTTGAGGATGTACGACTCCTCGCCGGCGACGCTGTAGCAGGCCTCGATCGCGGGCAGGCTCTCGAGCTTGTCGGGGGCGTCGTCCGGAGCGGCCGGGTCGAGCGGGATCGCGGAGACGAACGCAGTCAGCGGCAGCCCGACGGCCACCGGGTCGACGACGGCGGCGTAGCCGCGGATCACCCCACGCTCCTCGAGCTTGCGCACCCGCTGGTGGACGGCGGAGGTGCTCAGGCCGGTGGAGCGGCCCAGGTCCGTGAAACTCATCCGGCCGTCGGCCGAGAGCAGACGCAGGATCTGCCGGTCTAGGTCCTCCACCCGGCGGAATCTACCGCCCCGGGGCGGATACCGCCCCGCACCCGTTCGGATGCGGGGCGGCCCGAGGTCTCACCGAACCCGCCGTACCGTCCCGTCCGGCTCGCGGACGTACTTCACGGCGGGGCCGAGCGACACCCCACTCGCCCGGACGGCTGCCTCCGGACCCGGCGCTAGGCCGGACCGGGCGACCGCCGTCGCGGCCGATCCCCCCGCGTGGCCGGCGGCCGGAGCCGTCGTCCCCGCGGAGGCGGGCAGTGCGAGCACCGCCACCGTCGACGCCGAGATCAGCGCCGCGGTCACGAGCACCCGCCCTGTCGTGAGGACCCGCATGAGCAATTCTCCCGTCCGCCTGCGCGGACGAGCCGGTCTCGCCACTCACTCCCCGGACGGTCTGGGCGACCGTGCTGTCTCCGTGCCGGCGCCCGCTCGTCGCGGCCGCCGGTCGGTGGGGACCATCCGGATCATCGTGTCCCGTCCCCCTCCCCGGTCGGGGAGGGAACACTTCGTGCTTCGTCCCCGGCCACCGGCCGCTTGAGCGAAGTGGTTCCAGCGGCTGCCGGAGGGTGCCCACTCTCCAGGTGTTGCATGGCGAAACGGTGGGGTCAGGCGGAGGTGAGGGACCGGCCGATCACGACCCGCTGAATCTGGTTGGTTCCCTCGACGATCTGCAGCACCTTGGCCTCGCGCAGGTAGCGCTCGACCGGGTAGTCCTGGACGTACCCGTACCCGCCGAAGACCTGCACGGCGTCGGTGGTCACCCGCATGGCGGCGTCGGTGGCGAACAGCTTGGCCATCGCCGCCTGCGTGCCGAAGGGCCGTCCGGCGTCGCGCAGGCGGGCCGCGTCCAGGTAGAGCGCCCGTGCTGCCGCGACCGCCGTCGCCATGTCCGCGAGCAGGAACGACAGCCCCTGGAACTCCCCCACCGGCCGGCCGAACTGGTGCCGCTCGCGCGCCCAGTCGACGGCTGCGTCCAGCGCCGCCTGGGCCAGGCCAACAGCGCACGCGGCGATCCCCAGCCGTCCGCTGTCCAGCGCAGCCAGGGCGATCTCGAAGCCCTGCCCGGGCACGCCGACCAGGCGGTCGGCCGGCACCCGGGCGCCGTCCAGCACGATCTGGGCGGTCGTCGACGCGTTGGCGCCCATCTTGTGCTCGGGCGTTGCCGCCGACAGTCCGGGCGTGCTCGCGTCGGCCAGCAGGCAGGAGATCCCGCGCGGCCCAGGGCCGCCGGTGCGGACCATGAGCGCGTAGAAGTCCGCCACCCCGCCGTGGGTGATCCACGCCTTGCGACCGTCGACCACCCAGGTGCCCGAGTCCGCGCCGTCCGGGCCCGGCTCCAGCACCGCCTTGGTGACCAGCGCGGCGGCGTCCGAACCGGACTGCGGCTCGGACAGGCAGTACGCCCCGAGCAGCTCGCCGCCGAGCATGTCGGGGAGCAGCTCCGCCTGCTGCCGGGCGGTGCCGTACCTCGCGATCGGGTGGCAGGCGAGGGTGTGCACGCTGACACCGATGCCGACCGACAACCAGGCGGTGGCCAACTCCTCGAGGACCTGCAGGTAGACCTCGTACGGCTGGCCGCCACCGCCGTGCTCCTCGGGGTAGACCAGGCCCAGCAGCCCGGCCCGGCCGAGGGTGCGGAACACCTCGCGCGGGAAGCGGGCCTCGGCCTCGTACTCGGCGGCCCGGGGCGCCAGCTCGGCGGCGGCCAGCTCGCGAGCCAGCTCGATGAGCTCCGCCGCCTCCGCCGTGGGCAGCAGCCGTTCGACCCTGGGCCGCGGGGCCGCCACCGCTCAGGCCTCCAGCACGACGAGCTCGCGCGGCCGCAGGTTCAGCCGCTCGGCGCCGTCCTCGGCCACGACCACGATGTCCTCGATCCGGGCCCCGTGCCGGCCGGCCACGTACACGCCCGGCTCGATCGAGAACGCCATCCCCGGCTCCAGCAGCAGCTCGTTGCCGGCGACGATGTACGGGTCCTCGTGCGTCTCCAGCCCGATCCCGTGCCCGGTCCGGTGCACGAAGAGCTCGCCGTGGCCGGCGGCCTCGATGATGTCTCGGGCGGCGGCGTCCACGCTCGCGCATGTGACCCCGGGGCGGACCCACCCGCAGGCGGCCTCCTGTGCCGCCTCCAGCACCCGGTACAGCTCGACGAACTCCTCGCCCGGCTCGCCGACGGCGTACGTGCGGGTCGAGTCCGAGCAGTAGCCGCTCGGCATCGTGCCGCCGATGTCCACGACGACCGGCTCCCCGGCCTGGATCACCCGGTCGGACAGCTCGTGGTGCGGGCTGGCGCCGTTCGGACCCGCGCCGACGATGGTGAAGTCCACCCGGGCATGACCGGCGGCCAGGATCGCGTCGGCGATGTCGCGCCCCACCTCCGCCTCGGTGCGTCCGGCCTTGAGCCACTGGGCGACCTGGGCGTGCACGGAGTCGATGGCCGCACCGGCCTCGCGCAGCGCCGCCACCTCGGTCGGGCTCTTGCGCATTCTCAGCTCGCGCAGAACCGGACCGCCCGGCCGCTGGTCGGCCGCGGGCATCGCGGCCCGCAGCGCGAGCACCTTGGCCGCCCACATGTGGTCGTCCAGCGCGACAGCATGCGCTCCCGGCAGCAGCGACGCGACGAGCGCGTAGGGGTCGTCGGTCTCGTCCCAGGCGTGGACGGCGAGCCCGAGCTCCCCGACCGGGCTGGCCAGGGCGGCCGGCCGCTCGAGGGTCGGGACCACGATGATCGGGTCGCCGCTCGCACGGACGACCAGGCAGGTCAGCCGCTCGAGGGCGATCGCGTCGTAGCCGGTCAGGTAGGCGAGGTCCGGGCCCGGCGTCACCAGCAGCGCGTCGAGCCCGGCGGCTGCGACCCGGTCGGCGGCCGCGCGCAGCCGGGCGGACGAGTCGGCGGCGCTGCGCAAGGCTCCATTCACCCCTGCACCCTACGCACCGGCCGCCGGTGCGCGCCCGACCTACTCCGGTCGCGCCGGGAGCTGCTGAACCGTCCAGGTGTTGCCGTCGGGGTCGGCGAAGCGGACGAAGCGGCCCCACGGCTGGTCGTCGATCGCGCTGACGTCGACAAGGCGCTCGGTGAGGTCGGCGTGCGCCTTCTCGATATCGTCGACCACGACCTGCAGGGCACGCAGCGACCCGGGTGCCATGCCACTGAGACCGCGGCCGAAGGCGATCGAGCACGCCGACCCCGGTGGAGTGACCTGGACGAAGCGGATCTCCTCGCTCACCGTCTGGTCGTGGTCCACCGGCCAGCCCAGCCGGTCACCGTAGAAGGCTCTCGCCCGGTCGACGTCGGAGACAGGAAACAGAACGAGCTCGATGCGGTAGTCGACCACGGTGATCTCCTCTGTCGTTCGGGCAACCAGGTCGGTGCAGTCAGCGCGCTGACGCTACGCAGCGGGTCCGACAGCGCCGTCCGGCTGGCGCGTGGGGAGTGCACCGGACCGACCTAGACTCCTGAGGCGGCGGCGACCCACCACGATTCGGCGGGCGGCGCTCCCACGGACTCAGTTCCCGTTGTATGTGGTCAGCAAGTCCACCCAGGACGAGGACACGCCGATGGTTGGCTTGTAGTCGAAGACGCCAGCCACGGGCACGACCTTGTAGGACAGATCGTTGCTCTGCTTGGCGTCACCGGTGAACAGTGCCTGGCTGTAGCCGTCAACGGTGTCGTCCTGGTAGGCGGCCGTCCCGGGCATCCGCGGCCCACCCATGCCCACGACCAGCTCATTGGCCAAGGCGGTCGCTTTGGTGTTCCCCGTTGACAGGGCGGTACCGCTGCTGTGGCCCGACACAGCAAGATCCTTGCTCACCGAGGTATAGCCCGTGGAGAACCAGATTGCCTCGATGACCGCATCGATGCTCGCCCCGCCCCATTGCACCGAGATGGTGGTTCCCGCTGGCAGTGGCGATCCGGTCAGCGAGTGGAACTGGTAACCGTAGGGCGACGAGGCGATCCGGGAGTTGTCCAAGGTGTAGGCGTTGCCGGCCGAGTCGCTGACGGTGAAGGTCTCGGACGCGGTATACGAGACGATTCCGACGACCACCAGGCTGCCGGCTGGTACGCCGCCGGCCGGGACCGTAACCGGGGCGGAGGTCATGCTGCCTTGCGCGTAGCCGACCGTGCCACCAAGGGCGAAACCGGCCGCAGTGCCGGTCGGGGACGGTGACGGGGAGGCCGTCACCGTGGTGCTCGGGGACGGTGACGGGGAGGCCGTCACCGTGGTGCTCGGGGACGGTGACGGGGAGGCCGTCACCGTGGTGGTCGGGGACGGAGACGGGGAGGCCGTCGTGTTGGTCGGCGAGGATGACGGGCTTGGTGAACTGCCAGGGACTAGCTGGGCCCACGGCTCGGATTCGTTCCTCCCGGAGGAGGTGTAGGTGCCATTGACGCAGTGCCGGGCGTCCACACCGCCAGTGTTGAGCACCTGGCCGGTGTCCGTGTAGCCGGTGGTGACCCCGCCGACGGTGACGGCGACGACCGGGATGGCGCCGGAGTTCACGCAAGAGGCCGTGTTGCCGCCGTTGTAGGAGTTGGGTGCCTTGTCGGAGAGGTCGAGGTTCCCCGAGCTCGTCTCGGTCAGAACCATCTGGCCGTTGGCCTGCACGGTGAAGCTGCCCCACAGGCTGTAGGTCTTGGTCGTGGTCCCGTTGCTGATCACCACCTTCGCGCTGACCGCGCTGATCGGCGAGCTCGTGGTGTTGACCAGCCGGATGGCCGCGGCGTCCCAGCAGATGTTGTAGGCCGACGAGCTGGGCCACTGCGGGCAGGCGGTGCCGATGAAGGCGGCCGCGTCCGTGTTCGGCCAGGGGCTGGGCGAGCTCAGCGACGGCACCGGATGCGAGTGGGTGTCCATGTAGCCGACGTAGACCTGCAGGGCCGAGTCTGCCGCTGCGCTGGTGGCGCCCAGAGCGACTGCGCCGGCACCCGCCAGCATCACGAGCAGCGCCAGGCTGGCGGCGACCGATGGAGCGAGGCGTCGGCGAATAGGTTGTGACCTCATGAGCTGCTCACCTTGGTAGTTCCGTCGCGCGGCAGCCGTCGCGATAGCCGCCGTCGTGAACGCGCCCTGCACTACCTGCGGCACGGCACGCGCTCGTAGCCAGCCTCAGTGTCCGCCTGCGGGCACACCCAGGCAACAGCCGGGGGGCCCGCAGGCCGTCAAGGCGAAGGCCGGCCCTGTGGGCGACGCCCTCGATCCGGGGGTACGAGATCACCTGTCCCAGCCCCGGTGTCCGGTCCCAACACTGACAGGCTCCTGCCCCCCGGACAGCATGTAACCGCAGGTCAGGGGAACCGCTCTGTACGAAAGGGGTTCCATCCCGTATGAAGTCCCTATCCATCGCATCTGGGAGGGCAGATGGTCAAGCGGGTCGTGATGTCCTTGATGGCGCTATCGCTAGTCGGCGCAACGGTTGCCTGGGCGAGCGTGGGGACGGGCGTGTCGAGCACCGTCCGCTACAGCCACACCTGGTCTCCTCCGCTGAACCTGGCCTCGAACTACCGCCCGTGCTGCCCCAGCACCGCGGGGTTTACCACGCTCCCGTTCACCATGAGCGTGTCCGGCTCCCAAGGCTTCAACCTGGGCGTGCGAATGCGGACGAACTGGGTCGACACCAAGGCGGTCGGGGGCTCGCCGAACATCATCCAGCAGGGCCGGTCCACGAAGCCATCCTTGATCAAGATCTCCATCCACAGCGGCCTTCGCCCGGGGGCGCACCATGCACAGTGCCGCATCACAGCTAACGGTGTGACCGTCAACGCGGCCGGCCCCAAGAGCATTGATGTCGCGGACGGCAACTCGCACTACATCGTCTGCGTAAAGTTCCCGGACACGGCCAGCGGCACGAACGTCCAGGTGTACGTCGACGGAGTCGCCGGGGCCATCTTCCACACCAGCAGCCGCATCGGGAACATCGTGTTCACCAACGACGCAGTCGACCTCGGTGGGCAGGGCCCAACCGCCAACAAGGACTCGATCGACGGAAGCTACGAGTTCGTCGTGTTCACTGTCGCATAGCCCGTAGACACGGTTGGCCGGGCATGTCGTCAGGGCGAACATGGATCTACGTCTTCCCCAGTCCCCCTGCGAGAAGGCCGCGCAGAACGGCGGACCTGATCAGCCCTCTAACGGCACTTGTCGGGCTATTGGCCCGTGCCATGGGCCCGGTGGCCACCGAGCCAGATTGAGATCTTGGTGACGAGTTCTGGGTTGTGCGCGTCGACCCAGAGGTTGCAGCCGTAGTCACCACCTTCGAGCGGTACTTCGGACCAGTGCAGGTCAGACTCCAGGCTCATTTCGTGCCCACCGACCCACCAGGTTGGGGCGTATGCGCAATGGAGGGTCCCCGCTCTACCACTCCGGTCGGCCCCGCCAGGTTCGATCAACAAACGGCATCTCGCAGTCGGGCGAGACAATGTCTACGGTGGCCAAAGACGGCATTCCTTTCATCCCGTGGAGGACCCCGCGGAGCCTGGTTCTCGGCGATCGAGGAGTTCTCGCATGGCGTCGTCTGCGAGTTCACGCAGCAGCTGCGCTGTGGCCTCGTCATCGAGCGGGGGGTCTGACTCGAAGTGAACCCAGTAGCCCATCCCACGGGTGTACGTCTGGGCACCGTCGAGCCATCCGAGGTGGATGCTGACGTTAGCTGTCGCCGGTAGCCGAACGCCACATTCCGCGTACTTGCCGGGATCACCTCGCGGGGGATCCTCCTTGGGCCTTCTGAAGAGGGGCACGCGAGCCTCCAGGCCTTGTGAGCGGTGGGGTTCCACGTTTCCATGAATCGCCCGATGACCAACCCGTGATCGGCGCATCTGGGCCGCCAGCGTTCAACTCTTCATGCGCAGAACTAGCTCGTGACCGTCGCTTCGGCGTTCTGCTTCAGGACTGCCAACATCCTGACTTGCATCACCCAGACGATCGCAGGGAAAGCGAACGAGACGATGCCGCCCAGCCAGGCTGGGTAGAACGCCTCGTACCCACCGATCACCAGGCGGGTGCGATCACCTGGCAGCTCCTTCAGCTGAAAGCCCCACAGGCCTTCGCTGTACACGCTCGGCAGCGGCTTGGTCGGGTCGAGAGCGCCGCCGCTGAGGTCGCTGATGCCGTGCAGCCCGAGGAACCGGTTCGGCTCCAGAGCGGCGACCACCCAAGCATCCACGGCTTCATCGCCCTTCCGGTACTTCACGGCATCCCCGACCGAGAGGCTTTGCCACTCGGGGTGGATTTCCCGCGCGCTGGGGCGGCCGGCATTATCGAGCCGGTCCCACGAGTACCAACCGGCGCGGTCGCCACCCAGCTGCACGAGCCAAGGCCACACCCGCTCGGGCGGCGCGTTGATCGTGATTGCCATCGTCGCGCCTCGCCTGCCGCCTGGCACCAGCTCAGCGCCGGGATACGGCCCCGCCACCTCCTCTTTGGTCGCGCCCCAGTGCTTCAGTTGGGGACGCACCCATACCCCGTAGATCGCGATCAGCAAGGCACCTGAGCCGATGATCTTCCGTGCCGTGCTCATGCAATCAGTGTTGGCGCAGGTGTGACGCGGGCGATAGGGCACAAGGGCCCCCGCAACGTGCCTCCCGACCCGCGGCCCCGAGCCCCGTCTTCGACGGTGAACAGCACGACTCTCACACCGCTTTGACCGCACCTACTGCCGGATCGAATCAGCCCGATAACGACGGCGGACTCAACCGGTCAGCGCAAACACTTGCTGGAGTGCCTGTGATGGTGTCTTCCAGCCCAGGGTTGGTCGAGGGCGTCCGTTGAGCTGGTCGGCGACGGCGTCCAGGTCGGCCAGGTGCTCTAGGGCGAGGTCCCTGCGGGCCCTGCCAACCGGGTGCCGGGGACGCACCGAGGCTGGCAAGGCCTTGGCCTTGACCGCGGTCAGTGCCGGTCGGGCGCCACCGGGAATAGCTCGACCAGCAGCCGGTGCCTCCGGTTCACCGGAACCGACGCCACGTTCCGACTTGCGGGCACACGATCCGTCCGGGGTCCCGCTACGGTCGGGGTCATGCCCGTCGACAAGCGGCTCCTCCTTCTTGACTCCGCCTCGATGTACTTCCGGGCGTTCCACGGGGTTCCGGACACCTTCCGGTCGCCGGACGGCGCCCCCGTGAACGCCGTCCGCGGCTTCCTGGACATGGTCGCCACGCTGGTCCGGGGCTACCCGCCGGCCCGTCTGGTGGCGTGCTGGGACGACGACTGGCGGCCGGCGTTCCGGGTCGCGCTGGTCCCCTCGTACAAGCGGCACCGGCTGGCCGAGGGTGTGGACCCGCGCGCCAACGTCGAGGAGACACCGGACGAGCTGTCCCCGCAGGTCGACATCATCGTCGACCTGCTGGCGGCACTGGGGATCGCCCGCGTCGGCGTGCCCGGCTTCGAAGCCGACGACGTGATCGGCACCCTGGCCACGGTCGGGCCTGGTCCGGTGGACGTGGTGAGCGGGGACCGGGACCTGGTCCAGCTGGTCGACGACGAGCACTCCGTGCGGCTGTTGTACATCGGTCGAGGGGTGCGCAATCTGGAGGCGCTCGACGACGCGGCGGTACAGGCCAAGTACGGGGTCTCGCCTCGGGCGTACGCGGACCTGGCCGCCATGCGGGGCGACCCGTCGGACGGGCTGCCGGGGGTGCCCGGGATCGGTGAGAAGACGGCGGCGTCGTTGCTGCAGCGGTGGGGGTCGACGGAGGCGCTGCTGGCGGCACTGGACGCGGACGACCCGGCGCTCACGCAGCGACCGAAGCTGGCCGCGGCCCGCGACTACCTGGAGGCGGCGATCGCGGTGACGCGGGTCCGGCGCGACTGCCCGCTGCCGGAGTTCGACGACCGGCTGCCGGCGGAGCCGGCCGATCCGGAGCGACTGCTGGAGCTGTCCGACCGCTGGGGCGTGGAGAGCAGCGTCAACCGGGTGCTGCTCTCGATGAAGGATGCTGCCGCGGGTTGATGCCGCCGCGGGTCAGGGTCCGGTCAGGCGTCGCGCGCCGCGACACGGGCGGCCCGGGCGTCCCGGCGTTCCTCGAAGCGGCTGGCGGCGACGTCGAGGCCGTCGAGGAACTCGGCGAGCTCCGTGCGCGCCTTCTCGGCATCGGCGTCCAGGCCCTCGATGTCCCAGACTTTCCACTGGCGCAGGACCGGCACCAGAACCTGGTCGCGGTGTTGGCGCAGGTCGTAGATCCCGGCCATGGCGATCTGCACCGACTTGCGGGTGAACCCCTCGATCGTGTGCCCCGGCATCTGGAAGTCCAGCACGACGTCGCGGACCGCCTGCATGGTCGCGTTCGGCTCGCGCTCGAACGCCGCGCCGAGTATGTTCCGGTAGAAGATCATGTGCAGGTTCTCGTCCGTCGCGATGCGCGTCATCATCTGCTCGCAGATCGGGTCCTTGGACGCCGCACCGGTGTTGCGGTGCGAGATGCGCGTCGCCAGCTCCTGGAAGGACACGTACGCCAGCGAGTGCAGCATGGTCTCGTGGCTGTTCCGGAAGCCGGTGCTCATGTGCACCATCCGCGCGTTCTCCAGCGCGACCGGGTCCACCGCGCGGGTCACCGTCAGGTAGTCGCGCAGGACCGCTCCGTGCCGGTCCTCCTCCGCCGTCCAGCGGTGCACCCAGGTGCCCCATGCGCCGTCGCGGCCGAAGCTGTGCGCGATCTCGAAGTGGTAGCTCGGGAGGTTGTCCTCGGTCAGCAGGTTGACGATCAGCGAGGTACGCGCGACATCCGGGATCTTCGAGTCCTCCGGCGACCACGCCAGTCCCCCGAGGATGCCGTCGAAGGTGCGGCCGTCGCTGTACGGCACGTACTCGTGGGGGTACCAGTCCTTGGCGACGGCCAGGTGCCGGTCGAGCTCCTTGGCCACCTCGGGCTCGAGGTCCACCAGCAGGCGGCGGGTCTGGACGTCGGTCAGCTCGACGGGCACAGGGACTCCTCGGGTACGGCGGGTCACTCGGCGCGGATCTCCCCCGACCTACGCAAGCGTAACCTACGGAACCGTAAGATCAACCCAGCCCGGACCTGGCGCCCAGGGCAGGACCGCTCAGCCGACGGACGAGTACGCGACCACGCCGCGCCGGATCGCGTCCATCGCCTGATCGGCCGTACGCCGAAGCTCCGGGTCGCCGGCGCCGGCCGCCTGCGCGACCTGCCCGAGCAGGTCGACCAGCTGCTTGGCCCAGCGCACGAAGTCGCCGGCCGGGAGCCCGGACTCCCCGAGCACCTGCTCGAGCGCACCGCCGGACGTCCAGCGGTGCGCGGCCCAGGCGAACCCCAGGTCGGGCTCGCGCAGGAACGACAGGCCGTGGTCCTTCTCGACCCGGTCCAGCCGGCCCCACGTGCGGACGGTCTCCGCGAGGACCTCGCGGACCCGGCCCTCGGGCAGCCGAGGCGGCGCCGAGTCGTCGGACTGCCGCGACTCGAACACCAGCGCCGAGACGCAGGCCGCCAGCTCGGCCGCCGTCAGGTCGGACCAGAGCCCGTCGCGCACGCACTCGGCGGCCAGCAGGTCCAGCTCGCTGTAGAGCCGGGCCAGCCGCTCGCCGTCCGGGGTGACCTGGTCCCCGTCCAGGTAGCCCAGCGACTCCAGCAGCCCGCAGACCCGGTCGAACGTGCGGGCGATCGTGTTCGTCCGCGACTCGACCCGCTGCTCCAGCTGGGCCGTCTCTTTCGCCAGCCGGTGGTACCGCTCGGCCCAGCGCGCGTGGCTCTCCCGGTCGTCGCAGCCGTGGCAGGGGTGCCGCCGGATCGCGGCCCGGAGCTCGCTGACGGTCTGGTCGTCGGCGGCCGCCGCCCGCTCCCGCCGCCGTCCGGCTGGGCCGTTCCCGCTGTCGGGAACCTTCGAGCGCAGGGTGGCGGCAAGGTCCCGGCGGGACTGCGGCGAGCGCGGGTTGAAGGCCTTCGGCACCCGCATCCGCTCGATCGGCTCCACCGGCGAGGGGAAGTCGACGAGGGAAAGGCGGGCCACCTGGCGCTCGGCGGTGAGCACGACCGGCCGCGGACCGCCGTCCTCCCCGTTGCCCAGCCCGGGGTCGAGCACCACAGCGAGCCCGCTGCGCTTGCCGGCCGGCACCCTGATCACGTCGCCGATGCGCAGCGACTCGAGCGACGCGGCGGCGGCCGCCTTCCGCTGGGCGGCGCCCTGCCGGGACAGCTCGGCCTCGCGGTCCGAGAGCGTGCGGCGCAGCGCGGAGTACTCGGCGAAGTCGCCCAGGTGGCAGGTCATCGCCTCGCCGTAGCCGACCAGCGCCTCCTCGTTGCGCCGGACCTGTCGGGCCAGCCCGACCACCGCCCGGTCGGCCTGGTACTGGGCGAACGAGGACTCGAGGATCTCCCGGGCCGTGTGCCGCCCGACCGACCCGACCAGGTTGACGGCCATGTTGTACGAGGGCCGGAACGAGGACCGGAGCGGGTACGTGCGGGTGGACGCCAGGCCGCCGACCGCGCGCGGGTCCAGCCCGGCCTGCCAGAGCACGACCGCGTGGCCCTCGACGTCGATGCCGCGCCGACCCGCCCGGCCGGTCAGCTGGGTGTACTCCCCCGGGGTCACCTCGGCGTGCGTCTCGCCGTTCCACTTCGTCAGCCGCTCCAGCACGACGGAGCGGGCCGGCATGTTGATCCCCAGCGCCAGCGTCTCGGTGGCGAAGACCACCTTCACCAGACCGCGCTGGAAGAGCTCCTCGACGACTTCCTTGAACGTCGGCAGCATGCCGGCGTGGTGCGCGGCGATGCCGCGGGTCAGGCCGTCCAGCCACTCGTGGTAGCCCAGGACGCCCAGGTCCTGGTCGGGCAGGTCGGCGCACCGCTCCTCGACGTACTCGCGGATCTCCTGCCGCTCCGGCTGCCCGGTGAGCCGCAGCCCGGAGCGCAGGCACTGCTCGACGGCCGCGTCGCAGCCGGCCCGGCTGAACACGAACACGATGGCCGGCAGCAGCCCGGCCCGGTCCAGCCGCTCGACGACGTCGACCCGGGACGGCGTCTGGGCACCGCGCGGCGGCGGCCGCCGGTGCCCCCTGGCCGGTCGACGGTCGCCGAGCCGGCCGAACCGCTCCTCGTCCCTGGCCACCCGCAGCAGCTCCGGGTTGACGGCCCGGCCGTCCCCTGGCCGCCCGGGGCGCACGCCTGCGGACCGGTCGTCCTCCACCCAGAGGTCGAGCAGGCGGGAGCCGACCATCACGTGCTGCCACAGCGGGACCGGCCGGTGCTCCTCGACCACGATCGCGGTCTCGCCGCGGACGGTGACCAGCCAGTCGCCGAACTCCTCGGCGTTGCTCACGGTCGCCGACAGCGAGACCAGCCGCACCGACTCGGGCAGGTGGATGATCACCTCCTCCCAGACGGCACCGCGGAACCGGTCGGACAGGTAGTGCACCTCGTCCATCACCACGTAGGCCAGCCCCGCCAGGGCGCCCGAGCCCGCGTAGAGCATGTTGCGCAGCACCTCGGTGGTCATCACGACGACGTCTGCATCGCCGTTGACCGAGTTGTCGCCGGTGAGCAGGCCGACCCGCTCCGAGCCGTGCCGGGCGACCAGGTCGGCGTACTTCTGGTTCGACAGCGCCTTGATCGGTGTGGTGTAGAAGCACTTGCGTCCCTCGGCGAGCGCCAGGTGCACCGCGAACTCGCCGACCACCGTCTTGCCGGCCCCGGTCGGCGCGGCGACGAGCACGCCCTGCCCGGCCTCCAGGGCCTCGCAGGCCAGGACCTGGAAGGCGTCGAGGCCGAACAGGTAGCCGGACCGGAACCGGCTCAGCTCGGTCCCCGCGGCAGCCTGCCGGGCACGGGCGGCGGTGAACCGCTCGGCGGGAGAGGGCATGCGCCCAGCGTATGGCGTGCCGGCGCTCAGCCGGCCGGCGCCAGCACCCGCAGCGACCCGGGGACGCAGACGATCTCGACGGGGAGCGGCTGGACGCGCTCACCGTCGGCGTACGCCACCACGTCCGGCGCCCGGAGCGTCACCTCGCGGGCCCGGTGCACCGTGACAGCCGGGTGCTCCACGTGGGTGCCCTTGTAGACCCGTGGGAACACCCGGAGGAACTCGACCTTGCTCACCCGGCCGAGCACCGTGACCTCGAGCAGGCCGTCGTCGACCAGCGCACCCGGGCAGACCTGCATCCCGCCGCCGTACGAGGAACCGTTGCCGACCGCCACCAGCATCGCCTCGCGGCTCAGCTCGGTCGCCGTCCAGGACGAGGGTGAACGGCACCGCCCTGAACACCCGCAGCTCGGCCAGGATCGCGATGTTGTAGCGGCTGCGCCCCCGTGGCCAGCGCATCGCGTTGGCCCGCTCGTTGACGTTGGAGTCGAAGCCGCTGGACAGGACCCCGGCGAACCAGGTGCTGCCGACCCGGCCCGCGTCGACGGTACGGACGTGCCCGGCGGCCACGATGTCGGCGGCGGCGACCGGGTCGTGCGCCGCGATGCCCAGCAGCCGCGCGAAGTCGTTGCCGCTGCCGGCCGGAACCAGTCCCAGCGGCGTCCCGGTCCCTGCGACGGCCTGCAGCACCAGGTGCAGCATCCCGTCCCCGCCAGCGGCGACCAGGGCGTCGTAGCCGTCGCCGGACCGCGGCGTGCGCCAGGTCCCGGGCCGCGTCCGCGTCCACGCCGGCCATCTCGTCGACCACCAGGCCGTGCTCGCGCAGCCGGGCCGCCGCGGCCGCCCCCTCGCGCGCTCCCCGGCCCTTGCCCGAGGTCGGGTTGACCAGAACCGCGATCCGACGTGTCACGGACCGTGACGCTAGCGGCAGCCGCCCGCTCAGAGGCCGAACTCGTCCGGATCCAGCGGGCTGGCCTCGTCGTCGGACAGGTCGTGGAAGTCCGAGCGGTCGGCCCGGGCGGCCCTGCGCCGGTCGTTGGCCCAGCAGATGACGAACGCGACCACCATCAGCAGCAGCAGCGGCGCCGCGAAGATGAACAGGTTGAACGGGTCCGTGGTCGGCGTCGCCACTGCCGCGAACACGAGGACGAAGAACAGCACCCAGCGCCACCACGACGCGAACCGCCGCGCGGACAGGACGCCGATGAAGTTGAGCGCGACCACCACGACGGGCGCCAGGAAGCCGATGCCGAACGAGATCGCGATCTGGAGCAGGAAGCCGACGTACGTGTCGATGTTGATGATGTTCTGGGCGTCGGTCGGGGTGAACCCGAGGAAGGCGCCGAGCAGGTGCGGCAGGGCGATGTACGCGACCGCGACGCCGGCCAGGAACAGCGGGACCGCCGCGGCTCCGAAGCCGGCCGCCCAGCGTCGCTCGTTCTTGTGCAGGCCGGGGGTGATGAAGCGGAGCATCTGGTAGATCCAGATCGGCGACGTGAGGATGACGCCGACCGCGAGGGAGACCTGCAGCTTGAGGTTGAAGGCGTCGGCGACGCCCGTGATCGCGAGGATCGCCTGGTGGTGCCCCTCGGCCTTGAGCTGGTTGGACGCGTCGACCAGCGGCTTGGTCAGGAAGTTGAAGATCTGCGTGTAGAAGACCCAGCCGACGATCCCGCCGATGGCGATGGCGACGAACGACCAGAACAGCCGGTTGCGGAGCTCGCGCAGATGCTCGACGAGCGTCATGCGCCCTTCGGGGTCGGCGGCCCCCTTGCGCCGGAAGCGACCGCGCCCCTTGCCCTCGCTCACCCGGTTCTGCTCGGGCTCTGCCGGCTCTGCTCAGCCCTGCGGCTGCTCGGGCGCCGGCGCCGGGGGCGGCGGGACCGGCTGCTCGGTCGGTGGCGGGGCGACGGGCTGCTGCACGGGCTGGGCCACGGGAGCCGCCGCCGGCGGCTGGATCGTCTGCGGGGCCGGGGCCACCGGGACCTGCTGCACGGTCGGGGCCGGCTGCACCGGCTGTGTGGTGTTGCCCTCGTCGTCGGTCATGAGGCCCTTGGTCTCGGCCTTGAGGATGCGCAGCGAGCGCCCGACGCCGCGGGCGGCGTCAGGGAGCCGCTTGGAGCCGAAGATGACGATGACGGCCACGATCAGGATGACCAGGATGGTCGGGTTGTCGAACAACTTGCCCATGCCAGGAGCCTTTCTCGGGACGTCGGCTCATAGTACGTGCTGCCAACGGCTCCGTGCGGAACCGTCGGCGGCCGGAGCCGGATCGCCGGGAAGGTGGCGCGGTCAGGCGCGCTGGGCCGGCTGGACCGTGCCCGCAAGGGCGTCGTTGGCGTCCAGCCAGAGGGCGAAGTCGAGCAGGTCGTCGTAGCTCAGCCGCGGACCGTCGTGCGCCTCGAGCGCCTCGGCGGGGATGTGCCACGGACGGGCGACGACGCCGCCGGAGATGAGCAGGGCGACGACTTCCTCGTCGGCCGGCTTCTTGACCTCGTCGGTGCAGGCCGGGCAGGTGAACGCGTACGTCGACCACTCGGGGCGCGTGCACACGCTCAGTCGCAGCTCAGCCGGCTTCAGCTCGACATCGCCGCACGTGGGGCACGTCGCTCGGATGGTGGTCATCGCCGTCGTCCTCCCGCCCTCCCCCCGGGACCCATCCCGGGTGTCACGCAGTGGAATTCGGCACCTCATGCTCAGACCTTGAACCTTCACCCCCTGTCAGTGGACGGCGACACGCCGTAGGCGGCCAATGCTTCATCGGCTGCTCGCCGGACCGCCTCCGCGACGGCATCGGGCTCGACCACGACCGCGGCCCCGCCCAGACGGAGCACCAGGCGCACCACCA
The DNA here is from genome assembly GCA_963711005.1 of uncultured Actinomycetota bacterium. Taxonomy (GTDB): domain Bacteria; phylum Actinomycetota; class Actinomycetes; order Prado026; family Prado026; genus CAVQCJ01. Next base: position 401,963 of record CAVQCJ010000006.1, read on the forward strand.
GCCTCGGGTCGGCCGTGCGCAGGGCGACCCGGAGCGAGCCGTCGGCCGCCGTCCGGACCCACTCGCAGGCGTAGTACTCCGGGACCCAGCGGGCCTCCGGGCCCAGGTCCAGGACGACCACGGTGTCCTCGTCGGAGGGGTGGAACACCGCGGGTGTGTCCCGGACCCGGTCGGCCCGACCGTCCACGGTCCTGCCGTCGGGCGGGGTCGCCGGCACGTCCAGCGCCTCGGCGTGGGTGACCCGGTCCAGCCGGAACGTCCGCACCGCCTCGGAAGCGTGGCAGTACCCCTCGAGGTAGGCGGCGTCGTCGACGGTGACCACCCGGTACGGGTCGACGTCCCGCTCGGTGATCTCGTCGCGGCTGGGCACCCAGTAGCCCAGGTGGACCCGGCGACCGGTCGCGAGCGCGTCCCGGATCGACGCGGTCGGGTCGCCCGCGGCCGCCGGCGTGGCCGGGGGTGCGTCGCCGGGACCGGTTCCCAGCCCGACCCCGATCCGGCCGGCCGCGTCCTCGATCTTGGCCAGCGCGCTGTCCAGCGCCGCCCGGTCGGCCAGACCGGGCACCGCCGCCAGCGAACGCAGGCCGACCAGCAGGGCGATCGCCTCGTCCGCGCGCAGGCGCAGCGGCCGGTCGATGCTCGAGGCGTCGATCACCGAGATGCGGTCCGAGTCGAGGTAGTCGATGTCGATGAAGACCTCGGGCCGGCCGGGCAGCTCGCAGGTGAAGGCGAGCTGCAGGTCCCGCTCCAGCTGCTCGACGCTGATCGAGAACGCCGCCGCCGCCTCGGTCTTGGGCACCCCGGGATGGGCCTGTAGCCACGGCACCAGGCTGAGCAGCCGGGCGAGCTGGTCGCTGGCGGTGGCCATCAGCGGCCGCCGGCCAGGACGGCTTCGAGGCGCTTGACGACCGCGTCGCGCAGGTCCTCGGGGTCGAGCACGACGACCGCTGCTCCGTACGAGGCGATCTCCTCGGCGAGCGCCCAGCTGTCCCCGTACGGCACGGTCACTGAGTCGAACCCGTCCGTGTCGACGGGTGTGGTCCGCGCGGCGCGTCGGCGCAGTCCGTGGCCGGCGCCGTGCCGTACGCGCAGGGTCGCCTCCCGGGTCGGCCGGGCGGCGTCGAACGTGTCCACCTGCGCCCGCAGGTCGACGTCGGGGGGCACCTCGTACGAGTCGGCCGGGCCGGTCGCGACGACCTCGCCGGCGATCCTCGACAGGCGGAAGACACGGATGTCGGCGCGGTCCAGGTCGTGGCCCACCACGTACCACCGCCCTCGACGCGAGACCACCCCCCATGGCTGTACCCGGCGCTCGCGCGGCTCGGCGTCGCGCGCGCCCTGGTAGCTGAACCGGACTTCGCGGCGCGCGCTGAGCGCCGTGGTCAGCGGCTCGAAGGCGGACTCACCACCGGACAGCCGCGGCTCGATCGCCGGCAGCTCGGCCGGTCCGACGGTCGCGCCGCCGTCGGCCTGCAGCTTGAGCAGCGCCCGTGCCGCGGCGTTCGCCGGCCCGGGCTCGCGCCAGACGCGCGCGGCCAGCGCCAGCGCGGTCATCTCGTCCCTGGTCAGGCGCAGTGGCGGCAGGGCGTACGCATCCCGGTCGATGCGGTAGCCGGGGTCGTCGTCCACCACCCCGGGTGCGCCGGTCTCCAGCGGTACGCCCAGCTCCCGGAGCTCGTTCTTGTCCCGCTCGAACATGCGCTCGAAGGCGTCCGTCGTCGGGCAGGCCGCGTAGTCCGGGATGGCCAGCCGGAGCTGGTCCTTCGTGACGTACCGGCGGCCCTGCGTCAGGCAGAGGACGACCTGCAGGAGACGTTCGGTCTTCGAGTCGGCCATGGCGCCGCGGTTCGCAGGTCAGCCCACGTCGAGCAGGTCGATGACGAACACCAGGGTCCGGCCGGACAGCCGGTGCCCGCCGCCGGCCGGGCCGTAGGCCAGCTCTGGCGGGCAGACGAGCTGCCGCCGGCCGCCCACCTGCATGCCCGGGGATCCCGTCCTGCCAGCCCTGGATCAGGCCGCGCAGCGGGAACCGGATCGGCTCGCCCCGGTTCCACGACGAGTCGAACTCCTCGCCCGTCTCGAAGTCGACGCCGACGTAGTGCACCAGCACCTGGTCGCCGGGGGCGGCCTCGCACCGTCGCCGACCGTCAGGTCCGACACCTGCAGCTCGGTGGGTGGCTCCCCGCCGGGGAAGTCGATCTCGGGCTTCTCGCTCAACGCGCGCTCCTCCGGACGGTCAGTGGTACGTGCCGACGATGTCGACGGCGAACACCAGGGTGTCGGTCCCCGAGATCCCCGCCTGGGACTGACCCTGGGCACCGTAGCCCTCCGACGGCGGTACGACGAGCAGGACACGGTCACCGACCTTGTGCCCGACCAGGCCGTGGTCCCAGCCCTTGATCACCTGGCCGACGCCGATCCCGAAACCGGCCGGGACCCCGCGCTGCCAGGACGAGTCGAACGTCTTCCCGCCGGCCCACTTCACGCCGACGTACTGCACGACCAGCAGGTCGCCCGAGCGGACCGTGTCGCCGGTGCCGGTGACCACGGTCTTGGACACGAGGGCGATCGGCGGGGTGCCCTTGGGGACCGTGATGGTGGGCTTGCCCACCGCGGTGCTGACGGTGGGCAGCCCGGCGCCCAGCGCAGCGGCCGGGGTGCCCTTGGCGCTCGCGTCGCCGTCGTGGCTGCCCAGCACGTCCACGACGAACACCAGCGTGTCGGTGCCCGCGATGCCCGCCTGGGAGTTGCCCTGGGACCCGTACGCGAGGGCGGGCGGGATCACCAGCAGCACCCGGCTGCCGACCGTCTGGCCCACCAGGCCCTGGTCGAACCCGACGATGACCTGGCCAGTGCCGATCGGGAAGGCCGCCGGGGTCCGGGCCTTGTCGAACGAGGTGTCGAAGACCTTCTTGGAGGTCCAGATCTCGCCGAGGTAGTCGATCGCCACCAGCTGGCCCTTGGTGATCTTCGGCCCGGTCCCCGCGTGCAGCACGGCGGTCTTCAGCGTCGTCGGCGCGGCGGTCTTGGGGATCGTGACCGTCGGCTTCGTGCCGAACCCGCCGGCGACGACGGGGAGCCCGGGGCCGGCGGCGGACGTGCTGCCGGACGAGGATGCGCCGCAGCCCGCGACCAGGGCCGCCACGAGGGCGAGCGGGACGACGAGCAGCATGCGGCGCACGGGAGGACGGCCTCTCGGAGGGGGTGGGTCCGTCGGAGCGCGACGGTTCGACCAGGGTAAGCCAGCCCGGCGCCCCGACCGACCGTCGACAGCACTCTCACAGCGAACTCGTACAGCCTTCTCAGGCCGGTCGGCTCACCTCGACCGGACGAGTCACATCGACTGGATGAGCTTGTCGACCCGCTCGTCGACCGAGCGGAACGGGTCCTTGCACAGGACGGTGCGCTGGGCCTGGTCGTTGAGCTTGAGGTGCACCCAGTCGACGGTGAAGTCCCGGCGCTTGTCCTGCGCGTGCCGGATGAACTCCCCGCGCAGGCGGGCCCGGGTGTTCTGCGGCGGCACCGACTTGGCCGCGAACACGGTGAGGTCGCGCACCACGCGCTCCACCTGCCCGCGTCGCTCGAGCAGGTAGTACAGCCCGCGGCGACGGTTGACGTCGTGGTACGCCAGGTCGAGCTGGGCCACCCGCGGCGCCGACAGGGGCAGCGAGTGCTTCTCCCGGTACCGCTCGATCATCGCGTGCTTGACCATCCAGTCGATCTCGCGGTCCACCTGCGTGTGGTCCCCGCTCTCGACCGCCTTGAGCGTCCGGCCCCACAGGTCGAGCACCTGGGCGACCACCGACCCGGGCTCGTCGAGCTCGCGGCGGGTCGCGAAGTCGCAGGCCTTGGCGTAGTACTCCCCCTGGATGTCCAGGGCGCTGATCTCGCGGCCGTTGGCCAGCCGCACGGTCCGGCGCCCCGTGACGTCGTGGCTGATCTCGCGGATGGCGCGGATCGGGTTCTCCAGGCTCAGGTCCCGCAGCACCACTCCGGCCTCGACCATGCGCAGCACGAGGTCGGTCGCGCCGACCTTGAGCAGCGTCGTGGGCTCGGCCATGTTCGAGTCGCCGACGATCACGTGCAGGCGGCGGTAGCGCTCGGCGTCGGCGTGCGGCTCGTCCCGGGTGTTGATGATCGGGCGGCTGCGGGTGGTCGCGCTGGAGACGCCCTCCCAGATGTGCTCGGCGCGTTGGCTGAGGCAGAAGACCGCCCCCCGCGGCGTCTGCAGCACCTTGCCCGCGCCGCAGATGAGCTGGCGGCTGACCAGGAACGGGATCAGGACGTCGGCGAGCCGGCCGAAGTCCCCCGCCCTGGTGACCAGGAAGTTCTCGTGGCAGCCGTAGGAGTTGCCGGCCGAGTCGGTGTTGTTCTTGAACAGGTAGACGTCGCCGGGGATCCCCTCTTCGTGCAGGCGTCGCTCGGCGTCGACCAGCAGGCCCTCGAGGATCCGCTCGCCCGCCTTGTCGTGGGCGACGAGGTCGCGCAGGTCGTCGCACTCGGGCGTCGCGTACTCCGGGTGGCTGCCCACGTCCAGGTAGAGGCGGGCGCCGTTGCGCAGGAAGACGTTGCTGCTGCGACCCCAGGACACGACGCGCCGGAACAGGTAGCGGGCCACCTCGTCCGGAGAGAGCCGGCGCTGGCCGCGGAACGTGCAGGTGACGCCGTACTCGGTCTCGATGCCGAAGATGCGCCGGTCCATGTCGAGAGCCTAAGTCCGCGCGGGCGGACGGCACGGTTCCCGCAGTCGGGAGATTCGCGACGGCTGGATTCCGGACAAACTTCGCATCTTCTCTCGGCGTGGCGCGTTGACATTCGTGGTCAAGGGGTTGCACGGAGGGGCCGATGGGACCAGTGTGTCGACGGCCGGCCCGAGCGTGGGCGATGGGCCGTCCGGGTGAACGGGACCAGGGAGAGGACGCGACTCGTGGGCCGGATTCCGCTGCAGGGCAGGCACCGCAAGGTCGCCATCCCTGCTCGCGGACAGCCCGGTTCCCCGCAGGGCCGGCCCCGGCCAGGACGTGCCGCCGGCCTCCTGCTGCTGGCCGCCGCGACCGCCGCCGTCGCGCTGTCACCGCTGGCCACGGCCTCCTCGAAGCCGCTGGCCGTGCCGCAGGCGTCAGTCAAGCTGCCACCCACGGCCGAGGCCCTGACCCCCTACCTCCCCCAGGTGTCCTGCGACCCGGTAGCCAAACCCGGGGTGGTGGCCTTCCGGACGCTCATGCTCGCGACGTACAGGCGAGGATCGGACGGCGGCATCGTCCGCGCCTGCGCGGACGGGGGGGTCTCCGAGCACAAAGAAGGCCGGGCCTGGGACTGGATGCTCAACGTCCACGACTCGGCCGACCTGGCGGTGGCCAACTCGGTGCTGGTCTGGCTGCTGTCCCCCGGCCCGCACGGCGAGCCCGCCTGGAACGCCCGGCGGTTCGGCATCATGTACGTCATCTGGGACGGCCAGATCTGGGGCGCCTACCGGCCCAGCGACGGCTGGCGCCCGTACACCGGGGCGAACGAGCACACCGACCACATCCACTTCTCGTTCTCCTGGGCCGGCGCCGAGAAGCACACGTCCTGGTGGACCGGGAAGGTCTCCGCCGTCGACTACGGCCCCTGCCAGCCCGCGCCGGGCGCCCTCGCGCCGGTGTACCGCGCGCCGAACCCGCGTTCGTGCCCCTCGGTGACCGCCCCGGTCGTCGCGCCGCTCCTGGTGACGTACGCCAAGGTCGGGGACAGTGGACCGCACGTGCGCATCGTCCAGATGAAGCTGGGCGTACGGCCGCTCAGCGGCTTCTTCGGCGACCGGACGCTGGCCGCGGTGCAGGCGTACCAGCGGCGGCTGGGACTACGGCAGACCGGGGTGGTGGACGGCTGGACGGCGTACCGGCTGGGGGTGGGCCCGAACCCGACCCCGCCGCCGCCGCCGGCCAAGGTCGTCGCGCCGTACGCCAAGCTCGGCGACCGGGGCGCGCACGTGCGGGTGCTGCAGACCAAGCTGGCGGTGCGGCCGGTCACGGGGATCTTCGGGACCAGGACGCTGGCCGCGGTGCAGGCGTACCAGCGGCGGCTGGGACTGCGGCAGACCGGGGTGGTGGACGGCTGGACCGCCTACCGGCTGGGGGTGGGCCCGAACCCGACCCCGCCGCCGCCGCCGGCCAAGGTCGTCGCGCCGTACGCCAAGCTCGGCGACCGGGGGGTGCACGTGCGGGTCGTGCAGACCAAGCTCGGCATGCGGCCTGTGAACGGGATCTTCGGGACCAGGACGCTGGCCGCGGTGCAGGCGTACCAGCGGCGGCTGGGACTGCGGCAGACCGGGGTGGTGGACGGCTGGACCGCGTACCGGCTGGGGGTGGGCCCGAACCCGACCCCGCCGCCGGCCAGGGTGCTCCCGCCCTACGCCAAGCCCGGGGACACCGGCGCCCGGGTCGTGCTGGTCCAGACCAAGCTCGGCGTCCGTCCGTCGACCGGGTTCTACGGGACGAGGACGACCGCGGCAGTGAAGGCGTTCCAGAAGCGGTGGCGGCTACCGCAGACCGGCGTCGTCGACCATGCAACGGCGGTCCGGCTGGGGCTGGCCAAGGCCTGACACGGCCTGGCAACGGCTCAGCCGGTGGCGTCGCCGCTGCCCGCGCTCGGCGGCGGGCGGTGCGCCGGCTCCTCCGGTAGCTCCAGCCCGCCTTCGGCCAGCAGCGCGGTCAGCCGTTCGCCGACCAGCCGGCGGAACTTGCGGCTCCCTGGCCGGCTCCGGTCGAGCACGGCCGCCTCCAGCTGGCCGGCGTCCAGGTCGCGCGGCTCGGCGGCGCCCTTCTCGCCCAGCACCCGAACGGCCAGCGCTACCGCCTCCGCCAGGCCGATGCCGTCGGAGTACCGCTCCTCGAGCTCGGCCGCGATCGCGTCCGACTGGCCGCCCATGGCGACGAACCCGTGCTCGTCGGCCACCGACCCGTCGAAGGTCAGCCGGTACATCTGGTCGTCGTCGGCGCTCTCGCCGACCTCGGCGACCACGATCTCGACCTCGTAGGGCTTGCTGGTCTCGGTGAAGATGGTGCCCAGCGTCTGCGCGTAAGCGTTCGCCAGCCCCCGCCCGGTCACGTCGCGGCGGTCGTAGGAGTAGCCGCGCATGTCGGCGAGCCGTACGCCGGCGACGCGCAGGTTCTCGAACTCGTTGTACTTCCCCACGGCCGCGAACGCGATCCGGTCGTAGATCTCGCTGACCTTGTGCAGCGCCCGGGACGGGTTCTCCGCGACGAACGCGATCCCGTCCGTGTACTGGACGACGACGACGCTGCGCCCGCGCGCGATGCCCTTGCGGGCGTAGTCCGCCTTGTCCTTGATGATCTGCTCGGGCGAGACGTAGAAGGGCATCGACACCGGAAGGTCCTCGGTTCGGCAGGGCCACCAGGACGATGGTGGCCGGCGGGTGGGGCTAGCTGCTGCGCAGGCCGGTGGGGCCGTCCGGCCGGTCGAGTCGGGCCTGCACCACGGTCTGCACGACGGCGCCTATCTCGACCTCCGGTACGCGGCGGTAGCCGTCCGCGGACACGACCGCCACGACGGGGAAGATCTTGCGGGCGAGGTCCGGGCCGCCGGTCGCCGAGTCGTCGTCGGCTGCGTCGTACAGCGCCTCTACGCAGACGGCGACGGCGTCGGACTCGCTGAGGTCCGGGCCGTACAGCTTCTTGAGCGACCCGCGGGCGAACATCGAACCCGACCCGACCGAGTGGAACGAGTGCTCCTCGTACCGACCGCCGGTGACGTCGTAGGAGAAGATCCGCCCGCTGCGGGTCTCCAGGTCGAACCCGGCGAACAGCGGCACCACCGCGAGCCCCTGCATGGCCATGGCGAGGTTGCCGCGGATGAGGGTCGCGAGCCGGTTGGCCTTGCCGTCCAGCGACAGGGACAGGCCCTCGATCTTCTCGTAGTGCTCGAGCTCGACCTGGAAGAGCCGGACGACCTCGACCGCGAGCCCGGCGGCGCCGGCGATGCCCACGCAGGAGTACTCGTCGGCCGGGAAGACCTTCTCGATGTCGCGCTGCGCGATGACGTTGCCCATCGTCGCGCGGCGGTCGCCGGCCATGATCACGCCACCGTCGTAGGTGGTCGCCACGATGGTGGTCCCGTGCGGTGCGTCGAGCCGCCCGACGGGCAGTGGCTGGCTGCCCGGCAGCAGCTCGGGCGCGTGCCCGCGCAGGAACTCGGCGAACGAAGGGGGGCCAGCGGTGAGGAAGGCGGCGGGCAGCCCTCCGTTCGACACGCCTGCTCGATCCGGCACCGGCTACTCGCCGCCCTTCTGCACGAACCCGCGGACGAACTCCTCGGCGTTGGTCTCGAGCACCTCGTCGATCTCGTCGAGCATCGCGTCGACGTCCTCGTCGAGGGCGGCCTTGCGTGCAGCGGCCGCGTCCGGTGCCGGAGCGTCCTCCGGCGGCTCGTCGGGCTCGTCGGTGCGGCGGGTCGTGCGGTCCTGGCCGCCGGTGTCCCTGGTGCTCATGGTGCCTCCGTCCGGCTTGCGCCTGCCCTGAACCTATATCTCGGCACGGACCCGCGCTGCGGTGAGCCTGCCACCTGGAGCGCGTGTTGCCCCGCCCGCCCCCTCCCCGGTTGATCTTGACCGGCACACCTGCGAACACCCCGAACGGCGTGTCGCAGGTGTGCCGCTCGAGATCGGCGGGGAAATCGAGGGGGTGGCCGGCTTGAACTGCGGGTGGGCGGGGCCGATAGGTAGCACATGGGCGAACCGACGGGTCGGTCCCGGCGCTCCGGCGCGGGCCGCCGGCGAGACCGAGGCGTACGGCTGGTCGACGCCGCCACGGCCGGTACGGCAGCGCTCGCGGTCGCGGCGACGGGCGTGGTGACGGTGGCGCTGGCCGGGCCGCTGTCCGGTCCGGCGGCCGCAGGCACGACCTCGCCGTCGTCGAGCGGCTCGGTCACCGGCGACGGGTCGGGCGCCCCGACGACCTCGGCCGACGCACCGGCACGCCCGTCGACACGACCGAGCTCCGGCCCGACCGGAACGGCCATCCGCACCAGCGATGGCGCGTCGCACGCCGCCTCGGCCGGCGGCTCCCCCTCGCACCGGGTGACCAGGCCACCGGCCACCAAGACGTCGAGGGCGGCCGCTGCGACCCGCAGCCCGGCCCCGACCGCGGCGCCCAGCAGCGCGCCCCCGCCCGACAGCCCACCGCCGTCCATCCCGACCCCAACCAACCACCCGCACCCCACGGCGTCGTCCGGCGGTTCCTGATGTCGTCCGGGCCCGGTGACGCCGAGGTCGCCACCGACTGGCCGCTGTGGGGAGGGACCGCCCGGCTCGTCGTGCGAGCCGGGCCTGACGCCGCGCTCGCCGAGGCCGCGCTGGCCGCCGCGCGGACAGAGGTGGACGCGGTGGTCGCCGCGGTGGACGCGGCCTGCAGCCGGTTCCGTGCCGACTCCGAGGTGTCCCGGCTCGCGCACGCCGCCGGCGCTCCCGTGCAGGTCTCCGAGGTGCTGGCGTCCGCGGTCGCCGCGGCGCTGCGGGCCGCCCGGCTGACCGACGGCGCCGTCGACCCGACGCTGGGGAACGCGCTCGTGGCGGCCGGCTACGACCGGGACATCGACGACCTGCGTGGCGCGGCGGACTCCGGCGGGCCGGAACCGGCTGACGGTGACGGTGGTCACGACCACGGGCAGCCGGACCCGGTCGCCACCCTTCGGCGACAGGCCCAGTGGCGGGACGTCGTCCTCGACGAGGAGCACTCGACCGTGCGGGTCCCGGACGGGGTTCTGCTCGACCTCGGCGCCACCGCCAAGGCTTTCGCGGCCGATCGGGCCGCGGCTCGGGCCCACGACGCCGTCGGGATGCCGGTGCTGGTCAGCCTCTGCGGCGACATCGCCGTGGCGGGCACGCGCGAGGGCGAGCCGTGGCTGATCCTCGTGGTGGAGCGCCCGGAGGAGACCGACGGCCCGCTGGTCGACCTGCACGACGGCGGGCTCGCGACGTCGACGACCCGGGCTCGCCGATGGGTCCGCTCCGGTCGTCCGATGCACCACCTGCTCGACCCGGTCACCGGCCTGCCGGTGCGCGAGATCTGGCGCACCGTCACCGTGGCCGCGGCCACCTGCCTGGACGCCAACATCGCCTCGACGGCCACGGTCGTGAAGGGCACCCGGGGGCTCGCCTGGCTCGCTTCCACCGGGCTGCCGGCCCGGCTGGTCGCCGCCGACGGCACCGTCGAGACGATCGGCGGGTGGCCGTCGTGACGACGGCGGCTGCCGTCACGTCCGTCTGGGGCGACCCGAAGCTCACGTGGTACCTGACCCGTGCGTTCGGGCTTGTCCTGCTGGCCCTGTTCACCGCGACGACCGTGCTCGGAGTCCTCACGTCCGCCGGCCGCTCCGGCGGGCGCCTGCCCGGGTTCGTCCGCACCGACCTGCACCGCCGGCTCAGCGTGCTCTCGCTGGTGCTGCTGGCCGGCCACATCACGGCCTCGGTGGCCGACAGCTTCGTGACGATCACCTGGCTGGACGCGTTCGTCCCGTTCGTGACGACGTACCGCCCGCTCTGGCTGGGGCTCGGCACGGTGGCCTGCGACCTGCTGCTGGTGGTCGCGTTGACCACCGCCCTGCGGCACAGGATGCCGCCGCGGGCCTGGCGGGTGGTGCATCGGTGCGCGTACGCGCTGTGGCCACTGGTCGTCCTGCACACGCTCGGTGCCGGGACGGACGCGCGATCGGGTCCGGTCCTCGCCCTCACCGGCGCGTGCACCGCCGCGGTCGTGGCCGCGGTCGGGTGGCGCCTGGTCCGGCGGCCGGGCCCCAGCCGCCGGCTGCGCCTGGCCACGCTCGTCGGCGTGCCGGCCGCGCTGCTGGCGACCGGGCTCTGGGCCTGGTCGGGCCCGCTGGCTCCCGGCTGGGCCAGGCGGGCCGGCACCCCGGCGCCGTCGGCCGCCCCGGTCCCGGCGGCGGCCGCGTCACCGTCGGCCTCCCGGTGAACGCCGAGACGGTGCCCGGACACCTCGCTGTCGACACGATCCGTCCGGCCGTCCCCGCTGCTCCCGTCGCACCTGAAGACCGTCCGTCCGACGCGGCCCGACTGCTGCGGGGCCTGCGACCGGACGGACGGGCGCTCACCGTCGGCCAGCACCTGGCCGTGCACGGGCCGGTCCCGCCCGGGGCCTGGACCGGGCCGGCCGTGGTGGCGGCCGCGGCGGCGTCCGGACTGCTCGGGCGCGGGGGCGCGAGGTACCCCCTGGCGGTCAAGCTGAGGGACGTGCGGGCGGCCGGCTCGGCGGTGCGGCGTCCGCTGGTGGTGGTGAACACCAGCGACAGCGAGCCGGCGGTGCGCAAGGACTCGGTGCTCGTCGAACGGACACCGCACCTGGTGCTCGACGGCTTGGCCGCTGCAGCCCTCGCAGTCGGCGCCCGCGAGGCGGTCCTCTGGCTGCACCGCGGCCAGTCGTCTGCTGTCGCGGCGTTGCAGGCTGCTCTGGACGAGCGGGCGGCGACCGGCCTGCCCGGTCCCCGCACCCGCATCGAGCAGGGACCGGCGAGGTTCGTCTCCGGAGAGGCGTCCGCGGTGGTGCGCTACCTGTCCGGAGGGCCGGCCAAGCCGACGACTGCGCCCCCGCACGCCGCGGCCCGCGGGGTCGACCGTCGGCCGACGTTGGTGTCGAACGCCGAGACGCTCGCGCACCTCGCGCTCGTCCTGCGGCACGGGCCGTCCTGGTTCCGTTCCGTCGGCACCGTCGACGAGCCGGGCACCGTGCTGGTCACCGTCACCGGCGCCGTCGCGGTCCCCGGCGTGGTCGAGGCGGTCACCGGTTCTCCGCTCGACCTGCTCGTCGGGGCGGCCGGCGGAGTGGTGGGCGGGCGCCCGGCGGCCTTCCTCGTCGGGGGGTACGCCGGGGCCTGGCTGCACCCCGACCGGGCCGATGCCGGCTTCTCCCGGGCCGGGCTGGCGCTGCACGGCGCCGTGCCCGGGGCCGGGCTGCTGGCGGTGCTGCCCGCGTCCGGGTGCATCGCCGCCGAGACGGCGCGGCTCACGACGTGGTTGGCCGCAGAGGGCGCCGCCCAGTGCGGCCCGTGCCTGAACGGCCTGCCGGCCCTGGCTGCGGCAGCGCGGGCGCTGGCCGGCAGCGGGGCGGGGGCGGTCGAAGCGGCGGCGCGGCTGGACCGTTGGGCCGCGATGGTCGAGGGCCGGGGCGCCTGCCACCATCCGGACGGGGTCAGTCGGCTGGTCCGGTCGCTGCTGCGCGAGCTCCCGGAGGAGGTCGCCCGGCACGCCCAGGGCGGCCGTTGTCCGGACGCCCCGCCGCACGGCCTGCTTCCCCTGCCCACCTGGAGCCTGGTTGGAGGCGCCGACCCGTGGCGCTGACCGAGCCCGTGTCGTTGGTCGTCGACTGGCGGCGGTGCGACGGCAACGGGGTGTGCGCCGAGCTGCTGCCGGAGCTCATCGGCCGCGACGACTGGGGCTACCCCGTGATCGCGTCCGGACCGGTCCCCGCGGAGCTGCACCGGCTGGCCGTACGCGCTCGAGCCGCGTGCCCGGCGCTCGCACTCTCCCTCGAAACCTACGGTCCAGTACGCGAGGAAGACCGACGTACCCGACCGTAGGTTTGGGGTCTCAGCGCGCGGAGAGGGCCTCGAGCAGGTCGGCCGCGGTCGGGCAGCGGTCCAGCAGGGCGCCGACGTGCGCCTTCGTCCCGCGCAGCGGCTCCAGGGTCGGGACGCGCTGCAGCGAGTCCTGCCCGGGGACGTCGAAGATCACCGAGTCCCACGACGCCGCCGCGATGTCGTCGGCGTACCGGCGCAGGCACTCCCCGCGGAAGTACGCCCGGGTGTCCTCCGGCGGCGCCGTCACGGCTCGCTCGACCTCGGCGTCCGTGAGCAGCCGCTCCATCCGCCCCCGCGCGACCAGCCGGTGGTACAGCCCCTTGTCGGGGCGCACGTCGGAGTACTGGAGGTCGACGGCCTGCAGCCGGGCGCTGTCCCAGCCCAGCCCGTCCCGGTCCCGGTACGCCTGCAGCAGCTCGAGCTTGGCCACCCAGTCCAGCTCCCGCGCGAGCAGCATCGGGTCGGCGGCCAGCCGGGACAGCACCGACTCCCAGCGGTCCAGCACGTCCCGCGTCTGCGGGTCCGCGTCGGCGCCCATCCGGTCTTCGACGTACTTGCGGGCCTGGTCCAGGTACTCGCCCTGCAGCTCGACCGCGGTCAGCCGGCGTCCGTCGCGCAGCTCGACCGTCGTGCGCAGGCTGGGGTCGTGCGAGACCTGGTGCAGGGCCGTGACCGGACGCAGCAGCGCGAGCTCGTCGCCGAGCCAGGCGTCCTCGATCATCGCCAGGACGAGCGCCGTGGTCCCCAGCTTGAGGTACGTCGAGATCTCGGCGAGGTTGGCGTCGCCGATGATGACGTGCAGCCGGCGGTACTTCTCCGGGTCGGCGTGCGGCTCGTCGCGCGTGTTGATGATCGGCCGCTTGAGCGTCGTCTCGAGCCCGACCTCGACCTCGAAGTAGTCGGCGCGCTGGCTGATCTGGAAGCCGTGCTCGCGACCGTCCTGGCCGATCCCGACCCGGCCGGAGCCGCACATCACCTGCCGGGACACGAAGAACGGCGTCAGGTGGCGCACGATCGCGGCGAACGGGGTCTCCCGCCGCATCAGGTAGTTCTCGTGCGTGCCGTAGGACGCGCCCTTGTTGTCGGTGTTGTTCTTGTACAGCGTGATCGGCCCGGTCTGCGCGGCCTGCGGCAGCGTGGCGGCGGCCTGGGCGGCCCTGGCCATGACCAGCTCGCCGGCCTTGTCCCACAGCACCGCGTCGCGCGGCCCGGTGACCTCCGGCGCCGAGTACTCCGGATGGGCGTGGTCGACGTACAGCCGCGCGCCGTTGGTCAGGATGACGTTGGCCAGCCCGAGGTCCTCGTCGGTGAGCTGGCTCTGGTCGGCCATCGACCGTTCGAGGTCGAAGCCGCGCGCGTCGCGCAGCGGCGACTCCTCCTCGAAGTCCCACTTGGCCCGTCGGGCGCGCGAGGCCTGCGCCGCGTAGGCGTTGACCACCTGGGAGCACAGCAGCATCGCGTTGGCGCCCGGCTGGCCGGGCACCGAGATCCCGTACTCGGTCTCGATGCCCATCACCCGGCGCGTGCTCATGGGAGGAGGGTAGGCGTGCCGGCGGCCGCGTGGGTCCGTTGGGGGATCCGCGCGCGCCTACAGGTACTGGCCGGTGTTGGCGACGGTGTCGATCTGACGGCCTGCCTCCGGGCCTTTCTTGCCCTGGACCAGCGTGCGGATGAACACGATCCGCTCGCCCTTCTTCCCGGAGATCCGGGCCCAGTCGTCGGGGTTCGTGGTGTTCGGGAGGTCCTCGTTCTCCTTGAACTCGTCGATGCAGGCGTCGAGCAGGTGCGAGACGCGGATGCCGCGCTGGTCGCGCTCGAGCAGGTCCTTGATCGCCATCTTCTTGGCCCTGGCGACGATGTTCTCGATCATGGCGCCGGAGTTGAAGTCCTTGAAGTACAGGACCTCCTTGTCGCCGCCCGCGTAGGTCACCTCGAGGAACTGGTTGTCCTCGCTCTCGGTGTACATGGCCTCGACGGCCCGCTGCACCATCGCGTGGACGGTCATCATCTTGTCGCCGCCGTGCTCGGCCAGGTCGTCGGCGTGCAGCGGCAGCTCGGGCACGAGGTACTTCAGGAAGATGTCGCGGGCCGCCTCGGCGTCCGGGCGCTCGATCTTGATCTTCACGTCGAGCCGGCCCGGCCGCAGGATCGCCGGGTCGATCATGTCCTCGCGGTTGGAGGCGCCGATGACCAGCACGTTCTCGAGGCTCTCGACGCCGTCGATCTCGCTGAGCAGCTGCGGGACGATCGTGTTCTCGACGTCGGAGGACACCCCGGACCCGCGGGTCCGGAACAGCGAGTCCATCTCGTCGAAGAACACGATGACCGGCGTGCCCTCGGAGGCCTTCTCCCTGGCCCGCTGGAAGACGAGCCGGATGTGCCGCTCGGTCTCCCCGACGTACTTGTTCAGCAGCTCGGGGCCCTTGATGTTCAGGAAGTACGAACGACCCTCGGGCCGGCCGGTGCGCTCGGCCACCTTCTTGGCCAGGGAGTTGGCGACCGCCTTCGCGATCAGCGTCTTGCCGCAGCCGGGCGGGCCGTACAGCAGGATCCCCTTGGGCGGGCGGAGCTGGTGCTCGCGGAACAGGTCCGGGTGCAGGTAGGGCAGCTCCACCGCGTCGCGGATCGACTCGATCTGCGCGGCCAGGCCGCCGATGTTGCTGTAGTCGATGTCCGGGACCTCTTCGAGGACGAGCTCCTCCACCTCGGACTTGGGGATCCGCTCGTACACGTAGTTGGAGCGAGGCTCGAGCAGCAGCGAGTCGCCGGCGCGCAGCGGCGCGTCGTCCAGCGTGGCCGCGAGGCGTACCACCCGCTCCTCGTCGGCGTGCCCGATCACCAGGGCGCGCTCGCCGTCCTCGAGGATCTCCTTGAGCATGACGACCTCGCCGACGCGCTCGAACTCCATCGCGCGGATCACGTTGGTCGCCTCGTTGAGCATGACCTCCTGGCCGCGGCGCAGCTGGTCCATGTCGATGTCCGGGCTCACGGCGACCCGGAGCTTGCGGCCACCGGTGAAGATGTCCGCGGTGCCCTCGTCGGCGCGCTCCAGGAAGATGCCGTAGCCGGAGGGCGGCTGGGCCAGCCGGTCGATCTCCTCCTTGAGGGCGACGATCTGGTCGCGGGCCTCGCGCAGGGTGCCGGCGAGCCGGTCCCCGCGTGCCGTCGCTGCCGCGAGCTCGGCCTGGGCAGCGGCGAGCCGCTCCTCAAGGGCGCGCAGGCGCGCGGTCCTGCTCTCGTCGTCGTACGCGGACATGGCACACCTCCCGCCGGGTGCGGTCGTTTCGACCCTACCCGGGATGGCGCCGAACGCGACCCCGGTGGACCCCCCGCGTGTCCACCTCGACCGCGTTCGCGGATCGGGTGGGACCGTCGGTGCCAGGTGGTGCCGGTGCCGGCCGTCCCGTGACTGACTGGTGCATCGGCAGCAGGCCCCGGTTCCCATAGGGGGTGCGGCCCAGTTGTTCGGATCCGTGGCAGGTCGCGGTCATCCGACGGGGTCCAGCCGGTCGCCGCTGATCTTCCAGGAGCGGCGGACGGTGACGTCCGGGCAGCAGCGCGGGACGGTCGCCGCGGAGTAGGCCACGCCGGTCACCCGCAGCGTCCCCGCCTCCTGGGTGAGGGTCTGCACCTCGATCTCGGCGCTGGCCGGGACCAGCGTCGCGGAGATGCGGGTCGCGGCCCCGCCGCCGCCGGGGCGGGTGACCACGTACACCCCGCTCGGCGGGCTACCGGCCGCCGAGTCGCAGTGCGCCACGACCACGGTCGCCGGGTGTGTCGTTGCGACGTCCAGGCGGTGGTCGACGCGCACCGCGATCCCGGTCGGGCAGCCGAGGGCGGACCGCAGCGCGGGGCTGGGCAGGGGCACCGGACCCGTGCTGACGGTCGGCGTGTCGCCGGTGGTCCGGGTCGCGGCCGGCCCTGCCGCGCTACCCGGGTCCGAGGTCGAGACCGGGCCGCAGCCGCTCAGGACGGTCAGCCCGACCAGAGCGACCAGCGCCCTCTCGGCGATCAGGACCGCCTTGGACGCCGGCGCGTTGGTCGGCCGGCCGCACGGCGGACGAACGGGGCAACAAGGCACGAGCAGGTCCAACGGGATGATTCGGACGCTTCGGACTCAGGACTGTAACCAGATCGTGAGCCCGGTCCGTGCGAGGCGCGCCGCGCCCGGCCACCGCCCCCCGCGTCGATCGGGACCGAGTCACCGGCTCCTTCGGCGTGTCGCCGGTGTGTCGCTCGCGATCAACCGGGGTCGACGGGCTCCGCGGCCGGGTCGAGGGGGGCGGACTTGGCCGGGCGGCGCCGACGCACCGGTGGCGTCACCCCGTCGGCGAGCCGCCGGGACCGGACGAGGAAGCCGGTGTGGCCGATCATGCGGTGCTCGGGACGTACCGCCAGGCCCTCGACGTGCCACCCGCGGACCATCGACTCCCAGGCCGACGGCTCGGTGAAGCAGCCGTGCCCGCGCAGGTCCTCGACAGTCCGGGACAGCTGGGTCGTCGTGGCCACGTACGCCATCAGCACGCCGCCCGGGGTGAGGGCGTGCGCGGCCGCGTCCAGGCACTCCCACGGCGCCAGCATGTCGAGGACGACGCGGTCGACCTCGCCACGGGCGACATCGCCGGGCATCGCCTCGGCGAGGTCGCCGACGACCAGCTCCCAGGCCGGGTGCGGACCGCCGAAGAACGTCTCGACGTTGGTCCGCGCGATGTCGGCGAAGTCAGAGCGCCGCTCGTACGAGCGCAGGTGCCCGCTCGTGCCGACGGCACGCAGCAGCGCGCAGGTCAAGCGCCCCGGAGCCGACGCCGGCCTCGACGACGCTCGCACCCGGGAAGACGTCGCCCATCGTCACGACCTGACCGGCGTCCTTGGGGTACACGACGGCGGCGCCGCGCGGCATCGACAGCACGAAGTCGGCGTACAGCGGACGCAGGGCGAGGTAGTCGACCCCGCCGGTGCTGCGCACGACGACGCCCTCGTCCGAGCCGATCAGCTCGTCGTGCGCGATGGAGCCCTTGTGCGTGTGGAAGTCCCGACCCGCCTCGAGGGTGACGGTGTGCATGCGGCCCTTGGGGTCGGTCAGCTGCACCCGGTCCCCGACGCGCAACGGCCCTCGGCTCACGGCGGGCAACGCTCTCACACCTGTGCGAGGACCCGCTCCACGTCAGCGGTCGCGAGCACGCCCGAGACGCCGCCGCTGCGGTCGACCACGAGGTACTCGGTCGCCGGCTGCGCGCGCAGCGCGTCGATCAGCCGCGGGCCGGTCAGGTCCGCCGCCAGCACCATCCCGGGGACGAGCGCGCGGGACACTTCGCCGACCACCACCCACGGGCGCCGCTCGACCGGGGTCGCCGAGACGGCCGCCTCGCTGACGATGCCGGTGGCCCGCCCGTCGCCGTCCACCACGACCAGTGCTCCGGCGCCGGCCTCCCCCAGCTGGCGCAGTGCCTCGGCCAGCGGCGTCGCCGGCGCGACCGCGATGGACGGCCGGACCAGGTGCCGCAGCGCCAGCAACGGGAGCCGGCTGCGCACGCGCACCGACCGCAACGCCTGGGTGGACCCCGTCCACAGCACCACGGCCAGGATGAACGCCCACACGACGAGCAACGGGCTCGGAGCCAGTCCGCTCAACGCGCCGACGATGAACGGCAGCGCGGCGGTCAGGACTGCCACGCCGCGACCGGCCCAGGCCGCGAACAGCGTGCCCTTGAGCTCGTCGCCGGTGAGCCGCCAGACGACCGCGGACAGCATGCTCCCGCCGTCCAGCGGAAGGCCGGGCAGCAGGTTGTAGACGCCGACGATGACGTTCGAGAGCGTGAGCTGCCAGAGCAGCAGGTGGGCGAGCCCGTACGCCGGCGCCACCTGCAGCAGGCCGAAGCCCGCGCGCGGCGATGGCGAGCGTGGCCGCCGGACCCGCCGCCGAGATCGCGAAGCTGCGGCCGGCCGTCTGCGGCGACCGGCCCAGGTCCGTGACGCCGCCGAGCATCGACAGCGCGACGGACCGCACCGGCAGGCCGTACATCTTGCCGACGGCGGCGTGCGCGAGCTCGTGCAGGAGGATCGACAGGTAGAGCAGGACGGCGAAACCGGCGGCCACGAGATAGGCCCGGTTGTCGATCCCGGGGTCGATCTCTTTCAGGCGGGGCAGGAAGGCCACCGTCACCAGCGCGCCGGTGACGAACAGCGACAGATCGGCGTAGATGGGCACCCCGAGGAACCTGCCGATGCGCAGCGAACCGGCTCGACCGGATGCCATCAGTGCCCTCCTCCCATGCGTCGAGGGTAGACGGCGCTGCACCACGGGGTTGTCGGCTGGCTGGCCTACAGTCCGGGCATGACCACCGGCCGGGCCGAGCCCGAGGCAGCCGCTCCCGAGCTGGGGCTGTCCCCGGAGGAGCCGCTCCTCGAGGGGCGGCCACCGGCCGGTCCCTCGCTGTCGCCGTCGCGGGCCGCCGACTTCATGACCTGCCCGCTGCTGTACCGGTTCCGGGTGATCGACCGGATCCCGGAGGCGCCGAGCGCGGCGGCCACCCGGGGCACCGTCGTGCACTCGGTGCTGGAGCGGCTGTTCGACCTGCCGGCCTCCGACCGGACGGTGGAGCGGGCGCAGGAGATGCTCGGCCCGCAGTGGGACGAGCTGCTCGAGGCCGAACCAGAGCTGGCTGTCCTGGTCGAGGCGGACGGTGCCGCGCTGCCCGAGTTCCTGGCCGGCGCGGGCGGTCTGCTCGAGCAGTACTTCGCGCTCGAGGACCCGACCCGGCTGGAGCCCCGCGAGCGCGAGCTGCACGTCGAGGTCGAGCTCGAGTCCGGATTGGTGCTGCGCGGGTTCGTCGACCGGCTCGACGTCTCCCCCGCCGGCGACATGCGCGTCGTCGACTACAAGACCGGCCGGGCCCCCTCGCCGGGCTTCGAGGCGAAGGCCATGTTCCAGATGCGCTTCTACGCCCTGGTGCTCTGGAAGCAGTACCAGCGGGTCCCGCGGCTGCTGCAGCTGCTGTACCTCGGCAGCGGCGAGGTCCTGCGGTACGAGCCGGACGAGGCCGACCTGCGGGCGACCGAGGTCAAGGTCCAGGCGCTGTGGCGGGCGATCGAGCGCGCGACCCAGACCGGTGACTGGCGGCCGAGCCCGTCCCGGCTGTGCGACTGGTGCGACCACCGCGCAACGCGTTGCCCCGCCTGGGGCGGCACGCCGCCGCCGTTGCCGACGCTGTCGATCGTGCCGGCCACCGACGAGGCCTCCGGGCCGGACCGGGGTACGGACCAGGGGCGTCCCTGACGCGGCGCCCGACAGGACGGTCCTAGGGTCATCTCCATGGATGTGGACACGAGAGCAGCCGCTCGGGCCGACCGGCTCACGAAGGTCTACGGGGAGGCCGACACCCGGGTGGTCGCGCTGGACGACGTCACCGTGTCCGTCGAGCCAGGCCGGATGACCGCGATCATGGGTCCGTCCGGCTCCGGCAAGTCGACGCTGATGCACTGCCTGGCGGGCCTCGACTCGGCCACCTCGGGCCAGGTGTTCATCGGCGAGACCGACCTCACCACGCTGGGCGACCGGGACCTGACCAGGCTGCGTCGCGACCGCGTCGGTTTCGTCTTCCAGTCCTTCAACCTCCTGCCCACGCTGACCGCGCTGGAGAACATCACCCTGCCGATGGACATCGCCGGACGCCGCCCGGACCCGCAGTGGCTGGACACCGTGATCGACGCCATCGGCCTGCGGGACCGGCTCGGGCACCGCCCGTCCGAGCTGTCCGGCGGTCAGCAGCAGCGCGTCGCGTGCGCCAGGGCGCTCGCCTCCCGACCCGACGTGATCTTCGCCGACGAGCCGACCGGCAACCTGGACTCCCGCTCCGGCGCACAGGTGCTCGGCTTCCTGCGCTCCTCGGTCCGCGACCTGGGTCAGACCGTGGTGATGGTCACCCACGACGCGAACGCGGCCTCGTACGCCGACCGCGTGCTGTTCCTCGGGGACGGCCGCATCGTCGACGACATGCCCGACCCGACCGCGGACGCGGTGCTGGAGCGGATGAAGCGGCTGGACTCGGCCGGGCGGGCGGTCTGAGCCGTGCTCAGGGCGACGGTACGAGGTCTGCTCGCGCACAAGGTCCGGCTGCTGCTCACCGCGGTCGCCGTGGTCCTGGGCGTCGCGTTCGTCACCGGTGCGCTGGTGTTCACGGACACTCTCGGGAAGACCTTCGACGACCTGTTCACCCAGACGACCCCGGACGTCGTCGTCACCCCGCAGAACAACCTCGCCCAGGGCGGTGCGGGCCAGGACGGGGCCGTGCTCGTCCCCGCGTCCGTGCTCGCCACCGTGCGGTCGGTGCCGGGCGTCGAGCGCGCCCGCGGGGTCGTGTTCGTCAACGGCGTGCAGGTGACCGGCAAGGACGGCAAGGTCATCGGCCAGGCCGGAGCGCCGGCCTTCGGCAGCAGCTGGTCCGACGACCACGACCTGTCCCCGTTCCGGCTCGTCGAGGGGCGGGGGCCGACCAGGCCCGGCGAGGTCGCCGTCGACTCGCAGACGGCGACCAAGGCCGGCCTGCACGTCGGCGGGCCGGTCGTGCTCACCACTCCCGGTCCGACCAGGCACGACACGGTGGTCGGCATCTTCAGGTTCGGCACCACCGGGAACCTGGCCGGGGCGTCGATCGTCGCTTTCGACCTGCGGACGGCGCAGGCGGTGCTGCTGCAGGGCGCGAACGGGTACACGCAGGTCTCCGCGAAGGGGGCGGCCGGCACGTCGCAGGAGCTGCTCCGGAACCGGGTGGTGAACGCGCTGGGGTCGCAGGGCACCGCCCTCAAGGTGCTGACCGGAAAGGCCGCTGCGGACGAGCAGGCCAAGCGCATCACCGACGGGCTGCAGTTCTTCAACGTGTTCCTGCTGATCTTCGCCGGGATCGCACTGGTGGTCGGCTCGTTCATCATCCTCAACACGTTCACGATGCTGGTCGCCCAGCGCACGCGCGAGCTCGCGCTGCTGCGCGCGATCGGCGCCACGCGTCGCCAGGTGACGCGGTCGGTGCTGCTGGAGGCACTGGCCGTCGGCGTCGTCGGGGCGACGATCGGTCTGGGTCTGGGCGTCCTGCTGTCCAGCGGTCTGCGTGGTCTGTTCGCAGCGCTGGGCATCGACCTTCCGGCCGGACCGCTGGTCCTGGCCGGCCGCACCGTTCTGGCCGCGTACGTCGTCGGGGTGCTGGTGACGCTGGTCGCGGCCTACCTGCCGGCCAGGAGGGCGTCCCGGGTCCCGCCGGTCGCCGCGC
Source organism: uncultured Actinomycetota bacterium (assembly GCA_963711005.1). Lineage (GTDB taxonomy): Bacteria > Actinomycetota > Actinomycetes > Prado026 > Prado026 > CAVQCJ01. The sequence continues at coordinate 423,814 of CAVQCJ010000006.1, forward strand.
TCCGGGTGGACGCGACGCCTACCGCACGGTCGCTGCGGCTGCGGACGCTGCTCGGGTGCGTGGTGCTGGCTGTCGGGCTGCTCACGGTGCTCGCCGGGCTGCGTAGCTCCGGCGACCGGGCACCCTCGTTGGTGGGGCTGGGCGGGCTGGGGGTCCTGGTCGGCGCGGTGGTGCTCAGCCCGTCGATCTCCCGGCACGTGATCGGCTGGCTGGCGGCGCCGGTCCGCGCGTCCGGCGCCACCGGCAAGATCGCTGTGGACAACGCCCGGCGCAACCCCCGTCGTACCGCGACGACCGCGTCGGCCCTCATGATCGGACTGGCGCTGGTGAGCGCGATCGGGGTGCTGGGCGCCTCGACCACGGCCTCGACCGACGCCGTGATCGACAATGTCGTCCGGGCCGACTTCATCGCGTCCAACCCGTCGTTCCTGCCGCTGTCCCCGGAGGTGGCGCAGACCCTGGCGCGGACACCGGGAGTCGGCACGGTGTCCCCGGTCCAGGCGTTGCGGGTGCAGATCGGCGGCACCCGCACCGGGCTGACCGCGGTGGACCCGGCCACCATTACCGCGATGGTCGACCTGGGCATGGTCTCCGGGTCGGTGCAGGGGCTCGGCGTCGACGGGCTGCTCGTCGACGACAAGACCGCGACCACGGAGCACTACCGGATCGGCAGCCGGATCCCGGTCACGTTCGAGACCGGGCCGCGGGTGCTGACGGTGCAGGGCGTGTACAAGTCCAGCGGCGCGTTCTCCGGCGGAGTGGTCTCGGTCAAGACCGCGCGCCAGGTCGGCGCGCGCGACCTGGACGAGGTCGTGTACGTCCGCGTGGCCGAAGGCGCGGACCCGGCGAAGACGCGCGCCGCCGTGGACCGCGCCATGGCAGGCTTCCCCAACGTCGAGGTGCAGGACCAGACGGAGTTCAAGGCATCCATCCGCGACCAGGTGAACCAGCTGCTCTACCTCGTCTACGCGCTGCTCGGTCTGGCGGTGGTGATCGCGGTGCTGGGCATCGTGAACACGCTCGCGCTGTCCGTCGTCGAGCGCACCCGCGAGATCGGCCTGCTGCGCGCGCTCGGAATGGGCCGTCGCCAGCTGCGCACGACCGTCCGGCTCGAGTCGGTGTCCATCTCGGTCTACGGGGCGCTGCTCGGGCTGGTGATCGGGGTTGCGTTCGGCGCGGCGCTGCAGCGGTCGCTGGTCGAGCAGGGCATCACCGTGCTCGGCATCCCGTGGGCGGTGCTCGTGGTGGTGCTGCTGGCGTCGGTCGTCGTCGGCGTGCTGGCCGCTGTCTGGCCGGCCCGCCGGGCCGCGAAGCTCGACGTGCTGGCGGCGATCACCACCGAGTGACCGGACGACCCGGACCCGGTCGCGGTTGAGGTCAGGTGCGCGGTCGAGGCGACCAGCCAGAACCAGGGCGTTCGCGCCGCCGCTGCACCGTCCCCCGATCGCGAATCGGCTCAGGACCGACGGGCTCCGGCACTGTACATCGCGCTCAGCGTGCGGTCCCACGCTCGGTCGGGCAGCAGCTTGCGGGCGACGACGAACGGTGTGGCCAGCTGCCCGACCCGGTACCGCGTGCGCGGCCGGCCAGCCGTCGCCGCCTTGACGACGGCGGCGGCGATGACGTCGGGCGAGGACCCGGTCGGCTCGCCGTGGCGGGACAGCCTCAGCACGGCGGCGGACTTCGCGGCCTGCTCGGCGTACGGCCCGTCCCCCGACACCTCGACGAGGTGGTCCGCGGCGATCGCGCCCCACTCGGTCGAGACCGACCCGGGCTGGATCACGACGACGTGGATGCCGAACGGCGCCAGCTCGGGCCGCAGCGAGTCGCTGAGGCCTTCGACGGCGAACTTCGTCGCGTGGTACCAGTCCCCCAGCGGCTCGCCGAAGCGGCCTCCCATCGAGGACACGTTGACGATGCGGCCACTGCGCTGCGCGCGCATGTGCGGCAGTACGAGCTGGACGAGCCGCGCGAGCCCGAACACGTTCACCTCGAACTGCCGCCGCGCCTCCTCGAGCGGGACCTCCTCCAGCGAGCCGTACGACCCGTAGCCGGCGTTGTTGACCAGCACATCGACCCGGCCGGCCTCGTCGACGACCCGCTCGACCAGCGCGACCAGGTCCGCGTCCACCGTGAGGTCGGTGCGGACGATGCGCACCCCGCGGTCGGACAGCGCGCCCATCCGCTCGACCCGCCGGGCCACGGCGTAGACGGTGAAACCGGACTCCCGCAGGCGCCGCGCCGTCGCCTCGCCGATGCCCGAGGATGCCCCCGTGACCAGCGCGACCTTCTCGACCATATGGGTAGGCTACGGCCTGCCCGGCCCGGTCGGCGCGTCGAGAGGTGGCTCCCGGTGGACGGCAAACTTGAGCTTCTGTCCCGCGTCCCGTTGTTCTCCGGGCTCGACCGCGCCGGCCTCGTGCAGGTCGGCATGCTGACGGACGAGATCGACCTTCCGTCCGGCCAGGAGCTGCTGCGCGAGGGATCGCCACCGCACGAGTTCTTCCTCATCGTCGCCGGCAGCGTGGCCATCGACCGCGACGGCGTGCGGTTGAACACCCTGGGGCCCGGCGACTACTTCGGGGAGATCGCGCTCCTGGACGGAGGCCGGCGCAGCGCCACCGCGACGGCCGAGACGGCCGTGCGCCTGCTCGTGCTGGGCACCCGCGAGTTCCACAGCCTGATGAACGAGTTCCCCGATGTCCGCGTCGCCGTGCTGCGCACGCTGGCCGGACGCGTGCGTCACGCCGAGAACATCGACGAGTAACCGGCCCCTGTCGCGCCGCCCGCCGGGGTCAGCCCGGCAGGCAGGGGTTGCCGCCCAGGTCGCGGTTGAAGTTCTCGAACAGGGTCACCGTCGTGAAGCCCGCCTCCGGATAGACGGTGGACAGCAGCCCGCCGAACGCCGTGGTCGAGCTGCCGCCGAAGGTGTTGATCGTGCCGGGGATGGACGCGCCGCCCTCCTGCCAGGCGCACTGCCCCGGCCCGTTCGAGGTCGAGGTGAAGAACGGGTAGAACGCCGCGCCCGCGGGCGGGTTCGTGCAGTTCGCCCCGGTGGTCCGGTCGCACGCCGGTACCACGTCCCGCTCGATCGACGGCAGGTTCGCCTCGAACCGGACGTCCTCGAACGCCCGCCCGGCGTTGGTCGGGCTGGTGAACAGCACCGGCGTCGGGTGCAGCCGGGCGTCGGTCGCCGGGTTCGCGATCGTGCCCGGCCAGCGGTTCTGGTACGACTCGCCGTCGAAGTCGCCGTCCCCGTCCCCCGCGCCGACGCACGAGGTGACGTGGATGACCAGTGAGTCGGCGCCCGGCAGGCAGTTGATGTCGTCGTCGTCGAGCGTCGCGTCGTCCGGTCCCGGCTTCGTGCAGGCGAACGTGCTCGGGTCGCTCTTGGCGCACAGCTCGAAGTGTCCGATCTCGTCGGAGTACGCCGCGTTGTACGTGTGCGCGCTCCAGGTGTTGCCGCGCGGTGCGGCGGTGCTGTACTCGGGGTGGAACGCGTACGGCCGCGACGTGCACTTCTTGGCCTTGGGCGCGTAGATGACCTGCCCGAAGCCGTTGGCGGTGCTCGCGGTCATCGACCCGCTCTGCCCGGTCGTGGTGTCGCTGATGTCGGCGCGCATCCCGGCCGCCGTGTCGTGCAGGTGCACGACGAGCCGGTCACCGGAGTTCATCATCAGGTCCTTGGTCGGGTCCGGGTTCAGCGCCAGGGCCGGGTTCGCGCTGTCGGAGATCTTCAACGGGTCGGCCGGCGCCTGCGACTTGCCACTCCTGGTGACGTACGCCCAGTTCACCGGCTCCTCCCCGACGAGGAAGTGGTTGTTCAGGCAGTCTGCGTTGTTCGGCAGGCCGGTGTTCTGGTCGAGGCCCAGGCTGTCGATGGTCATGTTGGCGCACCACTGCGTCGCGCTGCAGCCGAAACCCTCGAACTGCGGCACGTAGCCGGGCTCGTAGAACTGCAGCTCCATGAACGCGTTGCCCGGGTGCCGGCCGATGTAGGCGGGCGACTTGGGGTTGGGGTTGCTGAACTTCGCGTTGACCTCGGAGTCCGGCTGGCACACGCGGGTGTACTCGGGCGCCGACTCGGAGTCGCAGAGGGTGAGGCCGAGCCAGAACGTCGCGCGGAGCTCGAAGTCCCACGTCCCGCCGCTGCCGTTCTGCTTGGGCCGCGCGGGCGGGTTCTTCGGCAGCTGGAGCTGGTAGGTCATGTCGTACCCGGTGCCCGGCCGGTTCGACCGGAACTCCACCGACGGCTCGTCGTGCCCGACGTAGCCGCCGGCCGGTGCGATGTTCGGCTCCGGGTCCGTGCACTGGCTGGAGAACTGCACGCAGTACGTCTGGTGGCCGGCGTTCGCCGCCTTCACCGCGAGGTTGGTCGCGGCGGCGCGCGCGTCGGTGCTGCCCGTCCTGGCGACCGTCGAGGCGGTGGCGGGTGAGGTCGCTCCCATGACGGCGACGACGGCCCCTACGGCCCCGACGGCGATGACGACGATGGACCTGCGCATGGCGCCTCCCCGTGCTCGCGCACAGAACTCGTGGGCACCCGACCCAGCACCTGGCGCAGGGCGGGCCGGGGTGCGGACGGACGCAACGTAGACCGCGAACGCGGCTCTGACAACGGCGCTCCGAAAGTTCGTCGGAGACGTAAGAAGTGCGGTGAACCGACCCGCGACCCGGTGCGTTGTCGGGGATGAACGGCGATCCGCGGGGCACGCCCGGTGGGCGATGGAGGACGCCTCGGATCAGGGATCGGCGAGGTCCGCGGCGACGAGGCCGACCAGCGTCTCGGCGTCCAGGTCGAGCAGCGACTTCACGACGTGCCGACGCGGTGCGGGCTCGATCGGCACGACGAACGGCACCGCGACCACCAGGCAACCGGCCGCCTCCGCGGCGGCCACGCCGACCGGGCTGTCCTCGAGCACGACCGTGCGTGCCGGCCGCACGCCGAGGCGTGCGCAGGCCACCAGGTACGGGTCCGGGAACGGCTTGGTGCGCGGCACCTCGTCCCCCGCGATCGTCGTCCGGAAGTGCTCGCCGCCGACGTCGTGCAGCACCGCGTCCACGAGCGAGCGCGGTGACGACGACACCAGCGCGCATGGCACGCCGTGCGCGGCGAGGTCGTCGAGCAGCTCGGGAGCGCCGGGGCGGTGCTCGGCGCCGCTCTCGAGCAGGCGTGCCATGGTGTCGACCAGCTGTTGCTCGACCGCGTCCGGCGAGCGGTCCGACCCGGACCGTTCGACCATGATGCGGGCCACCCGCGACAGCGGGCCGCCGACCAGCGCGGCGGTGTCCTCGTCGGACCACGCCGGGTGCCCGAGCCACGCCATGACCTCGCGCTCGGCGACACCCCAGCAGTGCTCGGTGTCCACCAGCAGCCCGTCCATGTCGAACAGCACCGCCTGCAGGCCGCTGCTCATCGGGCGTTGAAGTACTTCGCCTCGGGGTGATGGGCGATCACCGCGGACGTGGACTGCTCGGGGTGCAGCTGGAACTCCTCAGACAGCTCGACCCCGATGCGACCAGGGTCGAGCAGCTCGAACACCTTGGTCTGCTCCTCCAGGTCCGGGCAGGCCGGGTAGCCGAACGAGTATCGCGACCCGCGATAGCCCTGCCGGAAGACCACGTCGAGCGAGGCGTCGTCCTCGGCGCCGAACCCGAGCTCGTCGCGAACCCGCGCGTGCCAGTGCTCGGCGAGGGCCTCCGCGAGCTGTACCGACAGCCCGTGCAGCTCGAGGTAGTCGCGGTACGCGTCCTTGGCGAACAGCTCGGCGGTCGCCTCCGAGACGCGCGACCCCATCGTCACGACGGTGAACGCGACGACGTCCACCTGGCCGGACCCGCGCGGCCGGAAGAAGTCGGCCAGGCACAGGTGCCGGTCGCGGCGCTGGCGCGGGAACGTGAACCGGGCCCGCTCGCGACTGTGCGGGTCGGTCGGGTCCGAGAGGATCACGAGGTCGTCGCCTTCGCTGACGCACGGGAAGTAGCCGTACACGACGCCGGCGTCGAGCAGGTTCTCGGTCTTGAGCCGGTCCAGCCACAGGCGCAGGTTCGGCCGTCCGTCTGTTTCGACCAGCTGTTCGTACGACAGCCCACCCTCGCCGCGCGTGGGCCGCAGGCCCCACTGCCCCAGGAACAGGGCCCGCTCGTCCAGGTAGGCGGCGTAGTCGCCGAGCGGGACGCCCTTGACCACGCGGTCGCCCCAGAACGGGGGCACGGGCACCGGGTTGTCGACTGCGACGTCCGAACGGGCGGGCATCAGCTCGGACGGCGTCTCCTCCGGCCGGGCCACCGTGCGCACCAGCCGTTCCCGGCGCGGCGGCAGCGCGTCGGCGAGTGCGGGTACGTCGGTGCCGTCCGCAGCCGCGGCCTTCGCGGCCCGGTGCGTCACCACGGCGTCCATGAGGCGCAGCCCCTCGAACGCGTCACGCGCGTACCGCACCTCGCCGGCGTACAACGCCGCCAGGTCCTGCTCGACGTACGCCCGGGTCAGGGCCGCTCCGCCGAGGATGACCGGCCAGCGGGCGGCCACGCCGCGCTGGTTCATCTCCTCGAGGTTCTCCTTCATGATCATGGTCGACTTCACCAGCAGGCCGGACATCCCGATCACGTCGGCGCCGTGCTCGTCGGCGGCATCGAGGATCGAGTTGATCGGCTGCTTGATCCCGAGGTTGACCACGGTGTAGCCGTTGTTGCTGAGGATGATGTCGACGAGGTTCTTGCCGATGTCGTGCACGTCTCCGCGCACTGTGGCGAGCACGATCGTGCCCTTGCCGTGCTCGTCGCTGTGCTCCATGTGCGGCTCGAGGTAGGCGACCGCGGTCTTCATCACCTCGGCCGACTGCAGCACGAACGGCAGCTGCATCTGCCCGGACCCGAACAGCTCGCCGACCGTTCGCATGCCGGACAGCAACGTGTCGTTGACGATCTCCAGCGCCGGCCGCACGGCCAGGGCTTCGTCGAGGTCGTCCTCCAGCCCGGTGCGCTCGCCGTCGACGATGCGCCGCTCGAGCCGCTCCGACAGCGGCAGACCGGCCAGCTCGGCGGCCTTGGTCTGCCGCAGCGCCGTGGCGTCGACGCCCTCGAACAGGTCCAGGAACTTGACCAGAGGGTCGTAGTCGTCGGTGCGCCGGTCGTACACCAGGTCGAGGGCGACCTCGCGCTGCTCGTCGGGGATCCGCGCCGTCGGCAGGATCTTGGAGGCGTGCACGATCGCGGAGTCGAGCCCGGCCTTCACCGCCTCGGCCAGGAACACCGAGTTGAGCACCATCCGGGCGGCGGGGTTGAGCCCGAAGGAGACGTTCGAGACGCCCAGCGTCGTCTGGACGTCCGGGAAGCGGCGCTTGACCTCGCTGATCGCCTCGATCGTCTCCAGGGCGTCCCGGCGCGTCTCCTCCTGCCCGGTCGCGATCGGGAACGTGAGGCAGTCGACGATGATGTCCTCGACCCGCATCCCGTACGTGCCCGTGAGGTCGTTGATCAGCCGCTCGGCGATCGCGACCTTCCACTCGGCGGTCCGGGCCTGGCCCTGCTCGTCGATGGTGAGCGCGACGACCGCGGCACCGTGCTCGCGCACGATCGGCATGATGCGGCGCATCCGCGACGTGGGCCCGTCGCCGTCCTCGTAGTTCACCGAGTTGATCACTGCGCGGCCACCGAGCATCTCCAGCCCGGCCTCGACCACCGGCAGCTCGGTCGAGTCCAGGACCAGCGGGAGCGTCGACGCCGTCGCGAACCGGCCGGCCAGGTTGCGCATGTCGGCGACGCCGTCCCGGCCGACGTAGTCCACGCACAGGTCCAGCAGGTGGGCGCCGTCGCGGATCTGGTCGCGGGCGATCTCCACGCAGTCGTCCCAGCGCTCGGCGAGCATCGCGTCGCGGAACGCCTTCGAGCCGTTGGCGTTGGTCCGCTCGCCGATGGACAGGTACGCCGTGTCCTGCCGGAACGGGACCGACTGGTAGAGGGACGCCACGCCCGGCTCCGGTCGCGGCCGGCGCGGCCCGACGGGCCGACCGCGCACCTCGTCGACGAGCCGGCGCAGGTGCTCGGGGGTGGTGCCGCAGCACCCGCCGACCAAGGACAGGCCGTACTCCGAGGTGAACACGTCGTGGGCGTGCGCGAGCTCGTCCGGCGTCAGCGGGTAGTGGGCGCCGTCGGCGCCCAGCACCGGGAGCCCGGCGTTCGGCATGCAGGTGAGCGGCACCCGGGCCTGCCGGGCGAGCTGGCGCAGGTGCTCGCTCATCTCGGCTGGGCCGGTCGCGCAGTTCAGCCCGATCGCGTCGATGCCCAGCGGCTCCAGCGCGGTGAGGGCCGCGGTGATCTCGCTGCCCAGCAGCAGCGTGCCGGTCGTCTCCACGGTCACCTGGACGAACACGGGCAGGTCGGCCCCGGCGGCGGCGAGAGCGCGCTTGGCCCCGATGACCGCAGCCTTGGCCTGGAGCAGGTCCTGCGCGGTCTCCACCAGGACCGCGTCGACACCGCCGGCGACCATGCCCTCGACCTGTAGCTGGTAGGCGTCGCGCAGCGTGGCGAACGGGACGTGACCCAGCGACGGGAGCTTGGTGCCCGGCCCGACCGACCCGAGCACCCAGCGCGGCCGGTCCGGCGTCGACCAGCCGTCCGCGACCTCCCTGGCCAGCTCGGCGCCGGCCCGGGCGAGCTCCCCGATCCGCTCCTGGATCCCGTACTCGGCCAGGTTGGCCAGGTTCGCGCCGAAGGTGTTGGTCTCGACGCAGTCCACCCCGACGGCGAAGTACGCGTCGTGCACGGACCGGACGACGTCGGGCCGGGAGACGTTCAGGATCTCGTTGCAACCCTCCAGGCCGAGGAAGTCGTCCAGGGTCAGGGCGTGGCTCTGCAGCATCGTGCCCATCGCGCCGTCGGCGACCAGGACGTGGTCGGCCATCGCGGCTCGCAGCGCGGCCGGGCCGGGTCGAGACGTGGGAGCCATGGTGGGCCAAGGGTAGTCGGGGGTCCCCCTCCGGATGGGGTGTGGGACCGGCCCGGACATCGGCAGCACGTACGCTTGCAGTGGCTCGTCCGGGCCGCCGGGCCCGACCCGGCGGCGTCCGCGGCGGCGGGTCACGGCGAAGACAGTGGGTGGACGGGTGAGCGAGCTCGAGGCGATTCCCGAGCTGACCGACCCGGTGCTGATCGCGGCGTTCGAGGGCTGGAACGACGCCGCCGACTCGGCGACGGAGGCCATCGAGCACCTCGAGGAGGTCTGGGACGCCGAGCCGGTGGCCGAGCTGGATCCCGAGGACTACTACGACTTCCAGGTCAACCGCCCGCAGGTGTCGGTGTCCGAGGACGGGGCCCGCGAGATCACCTGGCCGACAACCCGCGTCTCGGTGGCGCGCGGTGTGGTTCCCGGCCGCGACGTCGTGCTGGTGCGCGGGATCGAGCCGAGCATGAGGTGGCGTTCCTACTGCAACGAGCTGCTCGGGTTGACCACCGACCTGGGTGTCGAGCTCGTCGTCACCCTGGGGGCGCTGCTCGCCGACACCCCGCACACCCGGCCGATCCCGGTCAGCGGAACTGTCTCGGACCCCGAGCTCGCCACGGCCATGGACCTGGAGACCTCGCGGTACGAGGGCCCGACCGGCATCGTCGGCGTGCTGCAGGCGGCCTGTGGGGGCATCGGGCTGCCGGCCGTGTCGATCTGGGCCGCGGTCCCGCACTACGTCGCGCAGCCGCCGTGCCCCAAGGCCACCCTCGCGCTGCTGCGCAAGGTCGAGGATCTGCTGGACCTGACGGTCCCGCTGGGCGACCTGCCGGAGGAGGCGCGGGCCTGGGAGCGCGGCGTCGACGAGCTGGCGGCCGAGGACGAGGAGATCGCCGACTACGTCCGCACGCTCGAGCAGGCCCGGGACACCGCGGACCTGCCGGAGGCCTCCGGCGAGGCGATCGCCCAGGAGTTCGAGCGCTACCTGCGCCGCCGCACCGACGAGCGTCCCTGACGCCACCCCCGCCAGGGGTCAGAGGGCGATGCCGAGCAGGGCGTCGACGGTGGCGCGGACCAGGGCGGGGGCCTCGGGGTCGGCACCGCCGCGGAGCCGCTGCTCCTCGGCCCACCGGTCGACGGCGGCGAGCGCCTTCGGGGCGTCCAGGTCGTCGGACAGCGCAGCCCGGACCCCGGCCAGCACCAGCTCGGCCGCCGGGCCGGTCGCGGCGGCGACAGCGTCCCGCCAGCGCCCGAGCCGGGCGACAGCCGTCTCCAGGTCGGCGGGTGTCCACTCCCAGTCCGAGCGGTAGTGGTGCCCGAGCAGGGCCAGCCGGAGCGCCATCGGGTCGACGCCGGCCTCGCGCAGCCGCGAGACGAACACCAGGTTGCCGCGGGACTTGGACATCTTCTCGCCGTCCAGCCCGACCATCCCGGCGTGCACGTACGCCCGCGCGTACGGCCACTGCCCGGTCAGGACGTGCGCCTCGGATGCGCCCATCTCGTGGTGCGGGAAGGCCAGGTCCCGGCCGCCGCCCTGGACGTCGAAGGACATGCCCAGGTGGTCGAGCGCGATCGCCGTGCACTCGATGTGCCAGCCCGGCCGCCCGGGCCCCAGCGGGGAGTCCCAGGCCGGCTCGCCGGGACGGGCGGCCTGCCACAGCAGGCAGTCGAGCGGGTCCTTCTTGCCCGGCCGGGCCGGGTCGCCGCCCCGCTCGGCGAACAGCTCGAGCATCTGAGCACGGTCAAGGCGCGAGACCGATCCGAAGCGCTCGTCCGAGCCGACCGAGAAGTAGAGGTCGCCGTCGACGTCGTACGCCTGCCCGGCGTCGCGCAGCCGCTGGATCGCCGTCACGATGAGCGGGATCGACTCGACCGCCCCGACGTAGGCCTTCGGCGGCAGGATCCGCAGCGCGGTCATGTCCTCGCGGAACAGCTGCGGTCTCCTGCCGGGCCAGCTCGGCCCAGTCCACGCCGGTCGCCGCGGCACGCTCGAGCAGCGGGTCGTCGACGTCGGTGACGTTCTGGACGTAGTCCACTGCGTGGCCGTTGTCGCGCAGCACCCGGCCGACCAGGTCGAAGGTCAGGTACGTCGCCGCATGGCCCAGATGGGTGGCGTCGTAGGGGGTGATGCCGCACACGTACATGCGGGCGACCGGTCCGGGCGCCAGGGGGCGCACCTCGCCGGCGGCCGTGTCGTGGATCCGCAGCGGTACACCCCGGCCGGGGAGCGAAGGGACGTCGTCACCTCCAGGCAGGGTCCACGCTTCCACGCAGCGAAGAATACGGGGCGACGGCGGTCCGCCGGGACGAGGCTAGAAGGGTGGCCACGGGATCGCCGGCCAGTCGCCGGACGGCTGGGGATGCCGCCCGGTCCGCAGCAGGCGGTCCACCCGGCGGCCGGCGGCCCGGACCTCGGAGACCGTCAGCAGCTCCCGGAGCCGGTCACCGAGGTCGCCCTGCAGCTCCTCGGACAGCGTCTCGAGCACGCCCGTCGCTTCCTCGGTGAGCGGCTCGCCGCGCCACTGCCAGAGCAGGGTCCGCAGCTTGCCCGGCACGGCGAAGCAGACTCCGTGGTCGACGCCGAACACCCGGCCGTCGTCCGTCGGCAGCAGGTGGCCGCCCTTGCGGTCGGCGTTGTTGAGCACGACGTCGAGGATGGCCATCCGGCGCAGGTCCGGGTGGTCGCTGCGGGCGAGCCAGGCGAGGTCGACCTCTTCGTCGACGTCGATCCACAGCTGGCACATGCCCGGGCCGAACGGCCCGTCGCGCAGCACCGTCGGCGGCACGATGTCCCAGCCCGTCGCAGCCGACACCAGGTAGGCGCCGACCTCGCGCGCGGCCAGCGTGCCGTCCGGGAAGTCCCACAACGGCCGCTCCCCGGCGATCGGCTTGTACACGCACGTGCGCGTGACGCCGTCCTGGGTCACCTCGCAGTACAGCGTCGCGTTGGACGCGTCCATCAGCCGGCCCACGACCTCGAGCTCGCCGCTCGCGAGCAGCGTCAGAGCCTGGTCGGTCGGCAGCCGACCGGTCACCCCGGTCACTGCCGCCGGTAGCCGTTCTGCCGGGGACAGATGTGCCCGGACGGGTCGAGCGGCAGGCCGCAGAACGGGCACGGCGGGCGGCCCGCCCCGACCACGGCCGCGGCCCGCTGCGCGAACGCCCGGGCGACCGCCGGGCTGAGCCGGACCCGCAGCACGTCCCCCGCCTCGGTCCCGCCGTCGTCCGGGCCGAGCGGGTCGGTCGCATCGCCCGCCTCCGCGCCGCCGGCTTCGTCGAGCCCGTCCCGAGCATCGTCGCGGGCATCGTCCAGGTCATCGGCATCGTCGTCCTCGGCGAGCGCGACCTGGTGCGCCTCGATCACCAGCACGCCGGCATCGCCGTCCCAGACCAGCGCGAGCGTGCCCACCCGGAAGTCCTCGAGGATCGGCTGGTCCAGCGGCGCCCGGTCCTCCAGCGCGGTCGGTGCGACCGCGGGGGCGCCCGCGCCGCCGGTGCGCCGCAGCACCTCGTCGAGCACCTCGTCGACACGTTCGGCCAGGGCCGCGACCTGCTGCTTCTCCAGCGCGACGCTGGTCACGCGGCCGCCACCGGTGGCCTGGAGGTAGAAGGTCCGCTCTCCGGGCTCGCCGACGGTCCCGGCGACGAACCGGTCGGGTGGGTCGTACTCGAAGACCTGTGGCACGGTCACGACCCTAAATGAAGCGTCAGGGACCGGCCCCTCCACCCACGACGGCGTCCCCCGTCCCGGCGGCCTTCCGGCCTCGTCCGCGCCGCGGCGGGAGCAGCGCGTCGACACCGCCGCCGGTGTCGTTCATCCGCACCACGAACGGTCTCAGCTCGGTGTACCGGACCACCGACACCGAGCACGGGTCCACCTGGATCCGCTGGAACTGGTCCAGGTGCAGGCCCAGGGCGTCGGCCAGCACCGCCTTGATCACGTCGCCGTGGCTGACCGCCACCCAGGTCGCTCCCGGGCCGAGCCGCCCGTTCCACTCGCGCACGGCGTCCACGGCCCGCTGCTGCATCCCGCGCATCGACTCGCCGCCGTCGCCCGGGAAGGTCACCGAGCTGGGGTGCGTCTGCACCGACCGCCACAACGGCTCCTTGGCCAGGTCCTTGAGCGTGCCGCCGGTCCAGTCGCCGTAGCGGACCTCGCCGAACCGGTCGTCGACGTGCTCGGGGGTCGCGCCCCGGACGGCCAGCAGGGCGGCGGCTGTCTGCCGGCAGCGTTCGAGCGGGCTGGTCACGACGGCCGCGAACGGCACCGGGGCCAGCCGCTCGGCGAGCGACCTCGCCTGCGCCAGGCCCTTCTCGTCGAGGTCGACGCCGGGGGTCCAGCCGGCCAGCGTCCCGGACACGTTCGCGGCAGTCCGTCCGTGCCGGACCAGCACGAGGGTGCTGACCGGGGCCGGCCGCTGGCGTCCCGTGGACCGGCGGGGGCCGGGCCGCGCGGCCCGGGGTTCGGAGGTCACGGCTGAAACCTACGGCCCGGCCGGGCGCCGAGGAGGCACCCTGGCCGCCCGGATGCGGCCACAATGGCCGGGTGATCGTCGACTGCGCGCTGTACAGGTCAGGGGTCCGGGTCGAGGAGACCCGCAACCTGGTCAAGATCGCGTCGTCGGCCCGGCGCGACGAAGACTCGTTCGTGTGGATGGGCCTGTACGAGCCGACCGAGAACGACCTCGAGGGCGTCGCCAGGCTGTTCGACCTGCACCCGCTCGCCGTCCAGGATGCGGTCCGCGCCCACCAGCGACCCAAGATCGACGTGTACGGCGACTCCCTGTTCGTGGTCCTGCGCACGCTCTCGTACCTGGACCAGACCTCCGACGTGGAGACCGGCGAGATCTCCATGTTCGTCGGGCGCGACATGGCCATCACCGTCCGGCACGGCGAAGGCTCCGAGCTCGCCTCGGTGCGGCATCGCATGGAGGAGCACCCGGAGGTGCTCAAGCACGGGCCGGCCGCGGTGCTGTACGCCGTGAGCGACGCCGTCGTCGACACGTACAGCATGGTTGCCAACGAGCTTCAGACGGACGTGGACGAGCTCGAGCGCAGCGTGTTCAGCCCGGGCCGCACGGACGACTTCGAGCGCGTGTACAAGCTCAAGCGGGAGCTGCAGGAGTTCCGCAGCGCCGTCGTGCCGCTGGTGGAGCCGTTGACGTCGCTCGCGGAGGACGAGGTCGTCGCGATCCCGGTCGGGGCCCGCCCGTTCTTCCGCGACGTGCTGGACCACGTGCTTCGGGTGCAGGAGCAGGTCGAGTCGCTGGAGGTGCTGCTGTCCGGGATCCTGCAGGCGCACGTGGCGCAGGTCGGGCTCCGGCAGAACGAGGACATGCGCAAGATCTCGGCCTGGGTGGCGATCCTGGCGGTGCCGACGATGATCGCCGGCATCTACGGCATGAACTTCACCAACATGCCGGAGCTGCACTGGAAGTACGGGTACCCGCTGGCGCTGGGCCTGATGGCCGTCATCTGCGGCACCCTCTACCGGGCCTTCAAGCGCAGCGGCTGGCTCTGATCCTCGGCTGGCTCTGATCCTCGGCTGGCTCTGAACCTCGCGCGCCCGGCGTCAACGGGCGGCGAGGACGCCGGTGGCGAGCAGCACCACGAGCAGCAGCCCGATGCTCAGGCGGTAGATCACGAACGGCAGGAAGTTGTGCGTGGCGACGTACCGCAGCAGCCAGGCGATGACGGCGTACCCCACGACGCCGGCGATCACGGTCGCGACGATGGTCGGACCCCAGGCGGCGGTGTTGTCCTTGCCGATGTCGAGCAGCTCGAACAGCCCGGACGCGAGCACGGCAGGGATGGAGAGCAGGAACGAGTAGCGGGTGGCCGCCTCGCGCGTGTAGCCCAGGAACAGACCGGCCGAGATGGTGGCGCCCGACCGGGACACCCCGGGGATCAGCGCCGTCGCCTGGGCCAGGCCGTAGACCATGCCGTCGCGGACGTCGAGGCGGCGCAGCTCCTTCTCCCGCCGGCCGACGCGGTCGGCCACCCACAGGATGATCGCCACCCCGATCATGGCCGCCGCGATGATGCGCAGGTCCCTGGCCTGGTCCTTGATCTGGTGCCGGAACGCGAACCCGAGCACCGCCACCGGGATGGTGCCCAGGATCACGTACCAGCCCATCCGGGCGTCGTGGTTGCCGCGGTACTCGGGCTGGAACAATGACCGCACCCACGCCACGACGATCGTCGCGATGTCGTGCCGGAAGTAGGTCAGCACCGCGGCGGTGGTCCCCAGCTGGGTGACCGCGGTGAACGCCGCGCCCGGGTCGGACCAGCCGAAGAACGCCGAGACGATCCGGACATGGGCCGTAGACGAGATCGGCAGGAACTCCGTGAGCCCCTGCACGATCCCGAGCACAATCGCCTCGAACCAGCTCACGCAAGCACTCCCGCCCTGTCCGCCGCCTCGATCATTGTGCGGAGCGTCAGTATGCGTTCGGTCAACGTCGGCGCGTAGGTCGCCACCGACAACGTCGTGACCCCGGCGTCGCGGTAGGCCTGGATCCCGTCGGCGAGGCGCCCGACCGGGCCGATCAGCGAGGTCTGGTCGATGAACGTGAACGGCACCGCGGCACCCGCCCCGGGGTAGTCACGGGCCAGGTAGCGCTCCTGGACCAGGGCCGCGGCGTCGCCGTACCCCATCCGGACGGCCAGCTGGTTGTAGAAGTTCTGCTCGCGGCTGCCCATGCCGCCGACGTACAGGGCGGCGTACCCGCGCAACGGTTCGGCGCACGCCTCGAGGTCGTCGCCGACCACGACCGGCACCGTCGGGACGACGTCGAAGCCGGTGAGGTCCTTGCCCACCTTGGTCCGGCCGGTGGCTACGTGCCCGAGCCACTCCCCCGCGTGCTGGGGGCTCAGGAAGATGGCCAGCCAGCCGTCGGCGATCTCGCCGGCCAGCTCCAGGTTCTTCGGGCCGACCGCGGCCAGGTAGAGCGGGATCTCCTCCCGGACCGGGTGGACGGTCAGCCGCAGCGCCCGTCCTGGGCCGTCCGGCAGCGGCAGAGTGAAGAACTCACCGTCGGCCTTCACGACCTCGCGGCGCAGGGCCTTGCGCACGATCTCCACGTACTCGCGGGTGCGGGCCAGCGGCTTGTCGAACCGCACGCCGTGCCAGCCCTCGGACACCTGCGGCCCGGAGACCCCCAGGCCGAGCCGGAACCGGCCACCGGACAGGGTGTCCAGGGTGGCGGCCGTCATCGCCGTCATGGCCGGAGTGCGGCCGGGGATCTGGAAGACCGCGGAGCCGACGTCGATCCGTTCGGTCTGGGCGGCGATCCAGGCCAGGACGGTCGCGGCGTCCGAGCCGTAGGCCTCAGCGGCCCAGACCACGGAGTACCCCAGGCGGTCGGCCTCCTGCGCGAGGGCGAGGTTCTCGGCGTCGTTCCCGGCGCCCCAGTACCCCAGGTTGAGCCCCAGCTGCATGGCGCGACGCCCTCCCGTCCGTGTCGGGGGACTCTACCGGCCGGGGGCTCGGTAGCCTGCGAACCCATGGAACGCCGCCGGCTCGGTCGCAACGGTCTGCAGGTCTCGCGCCTGGGCCTGGGGACGATGACCTGGGGCCGCGACACCGACCAGCACGAGGCCGGCGACCAGCTGCGGGCGTTCCTGGACGCCGGCGGGACGCTCGTGGACACGGCGGCGGCGTACGGCGAGGGCGAGAGCGAGCGGGTGCTCGGCTCCCTGCTCGGGTCGGTGGTCCCCCGCGACGAGGTCGTGGTGGCGACCAAGGCCGGCATCGTCCGGTCCGGCTCCAGCCGTTCGGTCGATACGTCTCGCCGCGCGCTGCTCGACGAGCTGGACCGCTCGCTGCACCGCCTGGACACCGACCACGTCGACCTCTGGCAGGTCCACACCTGGTCATGGGAGGCGCCGCTGGAGGAGACGCTGACCGCACTGGACTTCGCCGTGTCGACCGGCCGGGCGCGGTACGTCGGGATCTCGAACTACACCGGCTGGCAGACCGCACAGGCTGCCACCTGGCAGGCGGCCTGGCCGGGGCGCGCGCCGGTCGCGTCGACCCAGGTCGAGTACTCGTTGCTCGAGCGCGGCGTCGAGCGCGAGGTCCTGCCGGCGGCGCTCGAGCTGGGGCTGGGTGTGCTGGCCTGGTCGCCGCTCGGGCGCGGGGTGCTCACCGGCAAGTACCGCACCGGCACGCCGGCCGACTCGCGGGCCGCCGCCGCGCACTACGCGAGCTTCGTCGAGAAGTACCTGAACGCGGAGGCCACGCGGGTGGTGACGGCGGTCGCGACCGCGGCCGAAGGCCTGGGCCTGGCGCCGCTCGAGGTGGCGCTCGCCTGGGTCCGGGACCGGCCGGGGGTCAGCTCGGTGCTCGTCGGGGCGCGCACCGCCGCCCAGCTCGCGGGCTCGCTGGCCTCCGAGGGGGTCGACCTGCCGGACGAGATCCGAGCCGCGCTGGACGAGGTCTCGCGTCCGGTCGGCGGCTACCCCGAGCACGGCCGGGACCAGCGCTGAACGACGACCCGCAGGACGCGGCCGGCCCCGTCGACCCGCTCGTGCGCCTGCTGGACCAGGCCGCGCTCGACGGGCACTCCGCCGTGCCGCTGGAGACCGTGCTCGCCGCTGTCCCCCGGCCGGTGGTCGAGGGCGCCGTGGACCGCGGCGCGGTGCTGGTCGCGGACGGCTGGGTGGCCCTGGACGAGATCGCCCTGGTCGAGGACGCGCTCGCAGACGAGATCCTCGGACTCGCCGCCGAGGACCGGCTGGCGCTCGTGCTCGGCTCGGTCCCGGAGGGGGCCGAGGTGGTCGAGGTCGGCGACGCCCACCGACGCTCGCTCGAAGACCTCGCCGAGGCGCTGCAGGCCGTTCCGGAGGACGTGCGCGTGGTCATCAGCGGTGACCCGGACGCGCTGCCCGGCCCGCACCCCGGGGCCGTGCTCGCCGACCTGCTCGCGTGGGGGCGCCTGCCGGTGCGCGACCTGCGTCCGGACGGTGCGGCCGAGGGCACCGCCCTGGCGACGCTGCCCGCCTCGTTGCGAGGTGGTTCGCTGCCCGAGCCCGCCGACCGAAGTGTGGTCGTCGTGCCCTGCGCCGACGATGAAGCGGTGGTCCGCCGGGCCGTCCAGCTCGTGACCGACTCGGTCCCGCGCGTCTTCGGCACCGCGGCGCAGGACGTCCTGGTCGTCACCCCCCTGCAGCGCGGGGCGGCCGGCGTACGGGCGCTGGTCGAGGCGTTGCCTGCCGGCACGCGGGTCGGCACCGTGCACGACGCGGCGGGCGGCGGGCTGATGCCGGCCGCCGACGCCGTCGTCGCCTGCTTCCCCGCACAGGCGACCGGTGTGCTCAGCCGGGCGCTCGTCTACTCGGCGGCGATGCTCGCCGGTCGGCACCTGTCCGTGGTCACCGCCGCCGGCGACGCCCTGCCGCAGGCCGTCGTGCAAGGCGCCGGCCGGAAGCGGTGGACCCGGCTGCCCGGGCTGCTGGCCTCCTCCGACTGAGCGCCAGAGGCGGATGCCACGATGGGGCGATGACCGAGTACGAGACACGCCACCTCGTGCTGCCTCGGGGGGTCACCCGCAGCGCCGCGCGGCAGCTGCTCACCGAGCTGGCCGAGTACGGCGGCTGGGAGCTGGCCCGGTTGCTGCTGCGCGCCGACGGCAGCAGGCACGTGTGGCTACGCCGGCGCATCATCCGGGTCACCCGGACCGCCTGAGCGCCCAGTCCGTCAGGCCAGGTCGAGGAAGCGGTCCAGCACCCGGGTGCCGAACTTCAGCGCGTCCACCGGCACCCGCTCGTCCACCCCGTGGAACATCGCGGCGAAGTCCAGGTCCGGCGGCAGCAGCAGCGGGACGAAGCCGATGCATGGGATCCCCAGCGGCCAGAACGCCTTCGAGTCGGTCCCGCCGGACAGCGTGTACGGGACGGGGCGCGCGCCCGGGTCCTCCGCCTTCAACGCCGCGCATGCGGCGTCGATCAGGTCGCCCTCGAAGTCGAACTCCAGCGCGATGTGGTGCTGGACCATCTCGCGCTGGACGTCCGGCCCGATCAGTGCATCGATCTGCGCGAAGAACTCCTCTTCGTAGCCGGGCAGGAAACGGCCGTCCACCTGTGCTTCGGCGGCGCCCGGGATCACGTTCACCTTGTAGCCGGCCTCGAGCATCGTCGGGTTAACCGTGTTGCGCAGCGTCGCACCGATCAGGATGGCGAGCGGCCCCAGCTTGTCGACGAGGGTGTCCAGGTCGTCCGGGTCCAGCTCGACGCCGAGAGCGTCGGACAGCTCATCCAGGAACCGCCGGACCGTGGGCGTCACGCGGATCGGGAACCGGTGCCGCCCGAGGCGGGCCACCGCCTCGCACAGGGCCGTGACCGCGTTGTCCTCGTTGATCATCGACCCGTGCCCGGCGCGGCCGTCGGCCGTCAGCCGCATCCAGGCCAGCCCCTTCTCGGCCGTCTCGATCAGGTACAGCCGCGAGTCCGGCCCCACGGTGAAGCTGAAGCCACCGACCTCGCTGATCCCCTCGCTCACTCCATCGAACAGCTCGCGCCGCTCCTCGACCAGCCGGTAGACGCCGTCGCTGCCGCCGGCCTCCTCGTCGGCGAGGAACGCCACCACGACGTCCCGCTCGGGTCGGCGGCCCTCCCGCAGCCGCTGGCGCACGACCGCGAGCGTCATCGCGTCCATGTCCTTCATGTCGACCGCGCCGCGGCCCCAGACGCAGCCGTCCCGCACATCCCCGGACAGTGGCGCGACCGTCCAGTCGGCCGCGTTCGCCGGGACCACATCCAGGTGCATGTGCATGAGCAGCGCGGCGCGGGCGGGGTCGGTACCCTCGATCCGCGCGATCACGTTGGCGCGGCGGTCGCCCGTCTCGTAGATCTCCGGCTCGAGACCGACCTCGGCGAGCTTGGCCGCGACGTACTCCGCGGCCTTCCGCTCACCGGGCCCGCTGCCGTCACCGTAGTTGGTCGAGTCGATCCGGATGAGCTCGCTGCACAGGTCGGCGACCTCGTCCTGGGCCGTCGGTTGGTCGGTCACGGGGCCATCCTGCCGTGCGCTCGCCGGTCCGGGGAGGGCGGCGCGCTTTGGTAAGGTTCCGTGCGCTGTCCGGCCCTGCGCCGGTCGGGTCCGAGTGGCGGAATGGCAGACGCGCTAGCTTGAGGTGCTAGTGCCCTTTATCGGGCGTGGGGGTTCAAGTCCCCCCTCGGACACCAGCCCAAGATCATGAACGGTCCGCGTCCAGTCACAGCCCTTATTGCCGCGACGATGACGGCAGGCATACTCGCGGCATGGCCCGCGTCCCTCCTGTGCGTCACCTGACCCGTGCCAAGGACCTCGCCGACGTCCGATACACCGAGCCGCTCGGGGTCGACGACATGGCCCGCGTCGCCGGCCTGTCGCGCGCTCACTTCAGCCGTGAGTTCCGCCGAACGTTCGGCGAGCCGCCGCACACCTATCTGCTCACCCGTCGGCTGGAGCGCGCGGCCGCCATGCTGCGTACCACCGACTACTCGGTCGCCGACATCTGCATGGCGGTCGGACTGCAGAGCGTCGGCTCGTTCACCAGTAGCTTTCGTCGCGCGTTCGGGATGTCGCCGACGGTGTACCGCGCCTCGTTCCCGCCAGCGTCCGCGTGGGCCGTCGTGCCGAGCTGCGTCGTGCGGGTGTACGGCCGGCCCGGCATGGCCAGGGCTCCCGCAGCGACGTCGGCTGCCGCCACCGCCAGGACAGCACATCCGGAGAAGACGACCCCCTCGACAGGGAACTAGCGTCGTCCGCACCTGATGGCTCACGACACGAGAGGCACCCCATGATCAAGATCAACAGTAGCCAGCTCTGGGTCCACGACCAGGACACGGCGCTGAAGTTCTGGACCGACCAAGTGGGGTTCGAAGTTCGCTCGGACATCACCATCCCCGAGATGGGTGGGTTCCGGTGGCTCGCGGTCGGCCCCACTGGCCAGCCCGAGGTCGCCGTGGTGCTGATGGCGATCCCTGGGCCGCCGGTCGTCGACACCGAGACGGCCGACGAGATCCGCCAGCTCATGGCGAAGGGCTTCGCGGGCACGCTGTTCCTCGAGACCGAGGACTGCGCGTCCACCGTCGCGACCCTCAAGCGCCGCGGCGTCGAGTTCACCGAGGAGCCGGAGGAGCGGCCGTACGGTATCGATGCCGGCTTCCGTGATCCGTCCGGCAACAGCGTCCGGCTCACACAGCTCAAGGACCTGTCGACGTACGACGCCATGGTCTCGCGGCCCTGACTCGCGCAGCCGGGCAACTAAGTCGTTGGCCCTAGCTCCAAGCGCTCCTCGTTGGTTCGCCTGACCGACAGTCCGTCGAGGATCAGTGCCCCCGGTTGGCGGGGCGGAGGGTGCGGTACAGCCCGAAGGCGACGCCTGCGGCCAACACCACCATGAGGCCGATGTACAGCCCCCTGCTGCCCCAGATGCCGGAGTTGTCGGCCACGAGCTGGGCGTCGGCGGCGCTGAGCGCGGTGGCGGTGATGGTGCGCGGCGGGCCGGTGATGAGCACCGGCGGCAGGGTGGTGACGACGCCTGCCTCAGTAACGACGGCACCGGGGATGGTGGTGACCGCGCCGGGTAGCACGAATGTACGAATCGCGGTGGAGTGCGCGGTGGTGGTGGACCGCGTGCTGTTCGTCTGGTGGACGGTCGACGTCTCGGTCCGCGTGGTGGTCGCGGTTGCTGTGGTGGTGATCGGCAGGATCTCGGTTGTCGTGGCGGTGGCCGTGGCGGTCTCCGTGGCCGTGGTCGTCTCCGTCGAGGTGACGGTGGCCGTCTCGGTGACGGTGGCGGTCTCGGTCGTTGTGCTCGTGGCCGTTTCGGTGACCGTCACGTCGGCCGGCACTGCGGCGCTCGCCTGGCTCGGCGTAGACCCGAACAGAATCAGGGCCACGGGCCCGGCGGCCAAGATCACCGAGACACCGACAGCCGGCAGGACCCTGCGCACGTCCATGAACACATCCCTCAGCGGAACCCCCCAACGGGGGCGGTACAAGGTGTAGCCCTTCGGATCCGCTCACACAACACGGCGCAAGATCATCGCAACGTGCAATCTGTGTATGTCCCCCCTCGGACACCACGTTCAAGATCAGGGATGCGCCGCGACTCACGCCGCAGTAAGAGCGGTGGACCCTGAGCGGTCCTGCGGGTCACACGCCTGGCCCCGCCGTTCGGCGGCGGACGGATCGGGGGGGTCGGTAGCCGGGCGCGACCAGAAGGCTGACCAGGCTGCTGCGGAGCCACTCCTGGAAGCGGTCGAGCGACCACCCCTGCTCGACGACCAGCCGTGTGTAGGCGGCCGGGTCACTCAGCAACCAGAGCACGTCGGCAGCCTCCCCGACGGTCAGGCCTGGCAACAGGGCACGGCGCGCGGCCAGCAGCTCGGCGATGAACGTCATCCCGTGCAGTCGCTGCGCCCGAAGGTCCTCGGCCAGCGCGCGGACGTCCGCATCCAGTCCGGAGGCAGCCTGCACCACGGCGTGCAAGGCCGCCGCGCGCCCGTTGATCCGGACCGAGTCCGCGGCGTACACGCCCAAGATGCGACGCGCGTCCGGCTCCTCGGCAGCAGCCCGAACGTGCGGCCGCTCCAGCATCGGGACCGCCTCGTCGTCACCGACGGAGGCCCAGTCGACCGCAATCTTGAGGGCCTCGACCTTGCCGCCGACCGAGGTGAACACCGTCTTGCGGCTGACACCGGCGGCGGCAGCGATGGCGTCCACGGTGGTGGCGCCGTAGCCGTACGCGACGAACAGCCGACCGGCGGCCTCGACGATCGCGCGCCGGGTCGCCCGGGCCTGACCGGCCCGCAGCGTCGAGACGTAGGGCCTCTTGACAGTCGACTGTCTTGAGGTGACCATCAGTGCTGTGAATACATCAGTGATGTCATGACAGTGAAACGGTAGCACCGAGGAGGTCCTCATGCGCGCTGCAGTCGTGGGTGCCGGCCCGATCGGCACGTACTTGGGGATCGCCCTGGCCCGGCAGGGCCACCAGGTGCTGCTGATCGACCGTGACCCCGGGCCGCCTTCCGGCGCCGCATGGGAGCGGCGGGGCGTCATGCAGTTCAGCCACCCGCACTTCTTCCGCCCGCAGGTTCGCTCGGCGCTGATGGCCGAGATGCCCGATGTGTGGGACGCGCTGCTGGCCGCCGGTGGACTGCCGGCCCACCCGGACGGCGCCCCAGCGGAGATGACCGGACTGCAATGCCGGCGAGCCACCTTCGAGCGGGCGGTCTGGGCAGTGGCTGCCGCCGAGCCCGGGCTCACGAGGATCGCAGGGCACGCGGAAACGCTCGTCGCCGATCGTGGCCGGGTCGCGGGACTGGTCGCGGACGGCCGGCTGCTGGAGGCGGACCTGATCGTCTGCGCTGCCGGTCGCAGCAGCAGGTTCGCGGCTGACATCCGGGCTCGCGGCGAGGGTGGCCCGTGCGGGTTCTCCTACGTCTCGCGGATGTACCGCGCCCGGCCCGGAGTCGAGACCTCTGGCAGTGGGTTCCCGATGGGCTCGCTCTACCGCGGCTATCTGGCGATCGTCTTCCCTCAAGACGACCGCACGCTGTCCGCCCTGCTCGTCCGCGCCAGCTCGGACGACGAGCTCGCCCGGCTGCGGCACACCAGGCTCTTCGAGTCGGTCGCGCAGCGGGTACCGCAGCTCGCGCCATGGACGGACCCCGCCAGGTACGAACCGATCACCGACGTCATGCCCGGCGGCGGCCTGACCAACACCTACAGGGGGCAGCTGGACGACACCGGACGGGTGCCCATGCCTGGGCTGGTGTTCGTGGGCGACGCCGTCTCGACCACGAACCCCGCCGCAGGACGCGGCGTTTCCCTCGGCTTGCTCCAGGCCCACGCCCTTGTCCGATTCCTGCGCGACGACGGGGACATGCGTGACGTTACGGAGCGGTTCGACCGATGGTGCACGGACAACATCCGGCCCTGGTATGAGGACCACGTCCGCTGGGACACGACCCTGTCCACGCGCTTCTCCGGCGGCGACATCGACCTGACCGCACGGATCCCGTCCGACGTCATCTGCGCTGCGGCGGAGATCGACCCGGCCATCGGCCCGGCCGTCGGCCCCTACCTGTCGATGATGGCGCTGCCCTCGGTCCTCGACCCGGTCGAGGACCGAGCCAGAGCCGTGCTCGCCACGGGCTGGCGCCCGCCATGCGCCGAGGGCCCCAGCCGCGAGGATCTGGTCGACCTGCTCGACCGGGTAGCAGCATGACGGCCGCACACGGCATCATCGGTCGACTCCATAGGGGTGCGCGCCCAGCCTGCACCAGGCGGCGCGGTGCGCGACGCGAATGATCGTGACCGTCACGGTCCCTCGATCGATCTCGCGCCCGGCGGTCTTGCGATGCGCTTCGGTCTCGGCTTCATCGAGCCGCAGGGTCACGGCCATGTCTCAGCGCCTTTCGCACTCAGCCGACCGAGGAGTGCCACCCGGACAGACTGTCGGTCGGGGTGCAGTCCGCTGACAACCGACGCGGGTCAGAACGACACGGCGGCTGCCGGTACCCACCAGCCGGAGTCGGCCCCGCCGACCATCCGTAGGTACGGCACGGCGTTCACAGTGAGCCGCTGGTCCACAGTCACGGTGGTGCCCTTGGGCAGGTCGACGGACCGGGTCGGCAGCGGCGCCGTAGGCGTGGGCGGTGGCTGGACCGCGGTCGCGACGTCCTGGGTCAGCGCCCCTGTCCGGTAGGGCAGGTACTGCACGGGCAGGACGCTGGCCCGCAGGTAGCTGAAACCGGGCACCTCCGGGACGTAGTACCCCGCGAGGGAGCCGACGCTGATCCGGTACCACAGCTGGTCCGGCCGGTTGATGATCCGCGTCCGGGTGTCGCACGGCGCCGAAGTCATGCTCCCGGCCTTGACGGTGATCGATCGGCTGGCTGTCACCCCGCCGTTCGCGTTGAACGCGTAGCCTGCGTGGAAGCCGGGTGCGAACACGACCGTTCCGCCGACCGCCGGCTGCGGATAGTCGGCCTGGAAGTTGTCGGCGCTCGCCTGGAACGACGGGTCGCCGGTGAGGATCGCGATCAGCAGGTGCTGGGCCGAGTGGGTCACGTGGTAGTGGCTGGAGTCGGCGCGGTCCTGCAGGCAGTAGACGCTGCGCCAGCCCGGGGTGCGCACCTGCTGGGCCACAGCGCGCGCCGTGCTGAACATCCCCTGGACCAGCTGCTTGGCCCGCTCGTCGCCGGTGAGCAGGAAGTACTGGTAGAGGCCGAACGCCGAGAACATGCTCCCGTTGTAGGTGCGGTCGCCGAGCGCGATGTCCGTGCGCGGGTACTCGTCCAGCCACAGCAGCCCTTTGTAGACCCACGCCACCCACGGCTTGCCGGCGACCTGCGGGACCAGGAAGGCGCGGAAGGTCCCGTCGGCCTCGGCCTTGTACCCGAGGTCGCCGGTCAGCTTGTGCATCCGGGTGAAGAAGTCCAGGACCTGCCCCTGCGCCATCGCCGAGTACCACGGCGGCGTGCGCACGGCCGTCCGGTGCGGCTGCACCGCGAAGTCGTAGGGGTGGAACAGCGCGCCGCCGTACGCACGGGCCCGGCCGAGGATGCGTGTCGCCTGCAGGACGGCCGTCCGCCAGTACCTGTGGTCGCCCGTCAGGCGGTAGCCCTCGAGCATGGCCATGCCGTACTGCGCCTGCGCGACCGGGTGGTTCCACAAGGTCGTGCCGAGCTTCACCATCCGCACCCCCGTGGCGTCGACGACGCCGTAGGGGACCGGCGGCGGCGTCGCCAGCGCGTACGGCTGCAGCTGGGGCGGGGTGTCGCGCAGCTCGAAGTCGTACCGCAGGAAGTTCCTGTACGGCAGCGCGGCCGTGACCGCGACCTTTGGCGCGGGTGCCGCCGGGACGGTCAGGTCGACCGGGGGTGCCGTGATCAGCGGCTGCTGCGCCAGCGAAGCGCCGAGCTCGCCAGGGGCGTCCGCCCCGACGGTCGTGCTGGTCGGCACCGGCGAGGGTCCCGGGGTGCCGTCGGCGGCGGCGACACCCGGGATGGCTGTCACGATCCCGACGCCGCCGGCGGCGACGGCTGCCGATCGCAGAAGCGCGCGGCGGGTGAGCCGGCTGTCCCCCATGACTACCCCCCCGTGGCGACCTTCGGCGGCCGACGTCGGCGATCGAGCGTACCTGGCCAGCCCCCGATCCGTGGGCACGCGCGGATCAGGAGGCCAACCGTGTCCTGGCGGGTCGGACCAACCGCGAAGCTGGGTCTCGGGCGGCGATCCAGAGCCACCGATGCAGTCTGTTGACATCGGTCCTCGGACACCAGAGCGTTCCCGAGCGAGCAGTCGCCGTTGACCCGTCCGACCGACGGTGTTACACCCGAGCGATGGTTCCGGCTGGGGAGGCAGCGATGACATGGGCCCGGTTCGGTCGGCCGGTCACGTCGGTGGTCGGCCAACCGCTCTCACGACGATGACCCACGGGACAGAGATCCGCTTCTTCCCCCACTCCGGTCGCCGTGTCGCGTACTCGGTGACCGGCGACGGGCCGCCGCTGGTTGCACCGGCCTGGTGGGTCAGCCACTTGGAGCTGGACTGGGAGAACACGGCGTTCCGACGGCTGTGGGAGTCGGTCGGCGAGGGCCACGCCCTGGTTCGGTATGACCGGCTCGGTGTCGGCTTGTCCGATCGTGAGGTGCACCAGGACGAGCTGTCGCTCGACGCCGAGGTCTCGCTGCTGCGTGCCGTGCTCGACGAGCTGGGCTTGGAGAACGTCGTGCTGGTCGGCGGCTCCTCGGGCGGTTGCGCCGCGATCGCGTTCGCGGCTCGGTTCCCCGAGCGGGTGAGTCGCCTGCTTCTGTACGGCGCGTACGCCGACGGCTCCTCGGTTACGTCGTCGGAGGTGCGCGAGGCGCTCGTTGCCACCGTGCGGTCCCACTGGGGGCTGGGCTCGCGGGTGCTGGCCGATATCTTCCTGGGCGAGGCCGACAGTGTCGAGCAGGAGCGGCTGGCGCGCTATCAGCGCTCGGCGGCGAGCCCGGAGACCGCGGCGGTGCTGCTGGAACAGGTCTATCGCAACGACGTGCGAGCCGACCTTGCGCGGGTACGTGCGCCGACGCTGGTCGTCCACCGCCGTGCCGATCGCGCCATCCCCTACCACCTCGGCCGGGAGCTTGCGGCGGCGATCCCGGGGGCGACCCTCGTCCCGCTCAACGGGAGCGCCCACTTCCCGTGGGCTGGGGATGCGCGCTCGGTGGCGCGTGCGTGGCGGTCGGCTCTCGTGCCCGAGCCCCCGGCCAGGCTTCCTGGAGAGCCGGCGGCGGTGCTGCTGTCCGGCCGAGAGCGCGAGGTGCTGGCGCTGGTCGCAAGAGGGCTGAGCGACCGGGAGATCGCCGAACAGCTGGTCCTGAGCCCGCACACCGTGCACCGCCACGTCGCGAACATCCGCCACAAGCTCGGGCACGGTTCCCGTTCGGCGGCGGTCGCCGAGGCGGCCCGTCTGGGCCTGCTCTGAGGCAGGTCACCGGAACGGGCCATCTTCGTCAGATGGCCGGTCCGAGCGATGTGCCGGCAACCCCGGAGCGGGCACTGTCGCAGCATGCAGAACGACATCGCACCAGTTGCACGGCCCGCCCGTCGGGCATCATGGGCCCGCACTTTCGCGGTCCTGTACGACCCCTTCCTGTGGATCGGGGAACGGGCGGGACTGCGCGCCCTCCGAGAGGAGACGCTCAGCCGTGCGTACGGCTGCACGCTCGAGATCGGCGGCGGCACCGGTCTGAACGTGCGCCACTACCCCGGCGACGTCGACGAGCTCGTCCTCGTCGAGCCGGACCCCGCGATGCGCTCGCGCATGGAGCGGA
This sequence comes from uncultured Actinomycetota bacterium, assembly GCA_963711005.1. GTDB lineage: Bacteria > Actinomycetota > Actinomycetes > Prado026 > Prado026 > CAVQCJ01. The sequence goes on from CAVQCJ010000006.1 coordinate 451,574, forward strand.
GACTGGAGCGCAGCGGCCGTCCTGCACGAGTGGTCGACGGTTTCGCGGAGCGGCTACCGCTCGCCGACCGGTCTGTCGACACCGTCGTCTCCACCTTCATGCTGTGCACGGTCGACGCTCCCGATCTCGCCCTGCGGGAGATCGCACGGGTGCTGCGACCCGGAGGTCAGCTGCTGTTCATCGAGCACATCCGCGCCGAGTCTGCGACTCTCGCCTACTGGCAGGACCGCCTGGCCACGCTGTGGGGTCGCTTCGCGCGAGGCTGCCGTTGCAACCGTGCGACGGCAGAACTGATCGCGTCCTGCGGGCTCGAGCTCCAGCAGGTACGTGAAGCCGCATGGCACGGCATGCCCCCGATCGTGCGGCCGTTGATCGCCGGCCGGGCACAGAACGGATTCAGCGACGGGTAGCGTCCGAGTGGGCTCGAGCAGGACTGCGCGTCGGCGGCGGATTCCGGCCGCAGCCTTGAGGATGCGTGCGGTCGCTCGTACGTCTTAGTCCTTGCTGGTCACGACCCCAGTGACCAGGTGGGAGGCCGCGTCGTTCGTCATCCGGAGCCCGAAGCCGTTCATCCCGTAGAAGGCGATGTACCGGCCAGCAACGCATCCGCGAACGCCGCCGCTGAGGCAAGCGTATGGAGTCTGCCCCGGGCGAACGCGGCGTGAGCGTCGTCCGTGTCACCGAGCACGCTCGCCTCGTAGTCGCGGTGCCGGGCTCGAACCTCCCACGGCTTGTGCCCTGCTCCGCTGAGCTCCCGGAGGGCGTCAGCGGCGCCGACGAGCTCGCCCGACGAGCTCGGATCACCGCGCGCGGCGGTCCAGACCGCCACGGCCTCCAGTGCGTGCGCCGTGCAGCCCGAGTTGCTCGAGCCGGCGAGGATGGCGACCGCCTCCCGGAGGTACGGAGCGGCTGCTTCGAGGTCGTCGGCGTTGAGCTCGATGAGAGCCCTCCCTTCACAGGCATGCGCGAGCATGCTCTGGGACCCGAGCTCGCGGAAGCCTTGCTCGGCTTCCACCGCCATCGCGGTCGCGGTCGCCCGGTCGGCTTCGCGCAGGGATGCGCACCACACCGTCAGCGCTACGCCGAAGGCGTCGTCGAGCGATCGGAACTCGTCCAGGCATACCGCGACGAGCCGGTCGACGGTCGCCAGATCCCCCGATCCCCAGGCACCGTAGAGCACCTCCGATGTCGCCCACGCCGCGTTGCGGCGGTCGCCGGCCTGCTCGAAACCGGCCGCCGAGGCTTCTCCGAAGTCGGCCGCGGCTGCCCAGTCGCCCTGCTCGGTCGCGAGGGTGGCCACTGTGAGCTGCGCCTGCGCGACGACGATGGCTGGGTGGCGGTCAGCGCCACGAGCGAGCAGATCGACGATCAGTGCGCGTCGTTCGCCGGGCAGGCCCATGGGTACGGCGGTCACCAGCCGGAGCGCGGCCGTGAGGTCGCCCTGCTCGGTCGCCCAGTCCATGGCGGCGCGCAGGTTGGTCCCCTCGACCATGGCCGCGGCAAGGGCCGCATCCATGCCGGGTGTGCGCATTGCTCGCTCGATCCGCTGGACGTGGCTCATCGCCCACGCGAGCAACGCATCGCGCCAGGCCTCGGACTCGCCGTGCTCGAGCTGCCGGTCACGCCCGTACTGACGAAGCGTCTCCAGCAGCTGGAAACGGTGCGGACCGGCGCGGGTCTCGACCGGGACGACCAACGACTTCTCGACCAGCCGGCCGATGCCGTCGACGACATCGAGCGACTCGCGACCGGTGAGCGATCCGACTGCGTCGAGCGCGAAGCTGTCGGGGAAGGTGCTCACGGCTCGGAACAGCTCGCGCTCAGACAGGGTCAGCATGTCGTAGCTCCACGCCACGACCGCCTCGAGCGTGCGCTGGCGTGAGGGGTCGGTACGGCGCCCGCCGGTCAGCAGACGGAAGCGATCGTCGATCCGTGCTGCGAGCTCGAGCAGCGACAGCGTGCGCAGCCGCGCCACCGCCAGCTCGATCGCCAGCGGCAGCCCGTCCAACCGCCGACACACATGTTCGACGAGCTGAAGGTCGGTCGCTTCGGGGTCGAAGCCCGGAACCACGACGGCGGCCCGGGCCAGGAACAGATGGGCCGCCTCGCCGTCCGCTCCGAGCGGCGGGACGCGGAGGGCGAGCTCGCCCCGTACGCCGAGCAGCTCGCGGCTTGTCGCCAGGATCCGGACCGCAGGACAGGCGCGGAGCAGGCGGTCGACGAACTCGGCCACGCCCTCGACGATCTGCTCGCAGTTGTCCAGGACCAGCAGCACGTCGTGGACGCGGACCCACTCGGCCACCGTCTCGTGGACCGGCTGGCCCGCGCGCCCGCCCAGGCCGAGCACCGACGCGACCAGCGAGGGAACTCGCGATGCGTCCGACAACGGGGCGAGCTCGACGAGCCAGACGCCGTCCGGCAGCGACCCCAGGAGGCCGGCGGCCGCCTCGAGCGCGAGCCGGGTCTTGCCGCTCCCCCCTGCACCGGTCAAGGTCACGAGACGATGACTGGCCAGGCCGTCCCGCACCCCGACCAGCTCGAATGCGCGGCCGACGAACTCGTCGGTAGCGGCGGGGAGGTTGTTCGGCATCGCCGTCAGCGTGCGCAGCGGCGGGAACGAGTCGACCAGGCCGTCGCCGACAAGCTGCACGATCTGCACCGCGTCAGTCAGGTGCTTGAGGCGATGCGCACCCAGATCGCGTACCTCGCAGTCAGGGACGAGAATGTGCGTCGCCCCGGTCAGCAGCACCTGTCCCCCGTGCCCGGCAGAGCAGACGCGCGCGGTCACGTGCAGGGACATCCCGAAGTACCCGTCTCCTTTCTGGCGTGCATCCCCCGTGTGCACGGCCATCCGCACGCGCAACGGCCGGTCGTCCGGCCACGGGTGGGCCGTCAGGCGGCGCTGCGCGTCCCCCGCAGCAGCAACGGCGTCACCCGCTGACGCGAACACCGCGGACACGGCATCGCCCTCGATGCCCAGCAAGAAGCCAGAGTGCTCCTCGATCGACGAGCGCAGGACGTCGCGCTGCGCCTCCAGCAGCGCGTCGTAACCGGCACCAAGGGCGTCGAGCAGCCGAGTCGACCCCTCCACGTCGGTGAACAGGAACGAGACCGTTCCGGTCGGGAGGTCCACGTCAGCCTGAGGGGAGCCAGAGCTCGAGCTGGATGCCGTCGGGGTCGCGGAAGACGATCACCGTTCCGATCGGGGTCTCGGCGATCGGCGTGAAGTCGATGTCACCTCGCCGACGCAGCTCTGCCTCCCAGGCTTCGAGCGCAGCCCGGTCGGCCACGGCGAAGGCGAAGTGGTCGAGGCCGGTCCGGAACTCGTCGAAGGCGCCGCCGGGTCGGGAGTGGTACTGGCGCAGGCCGGTGACCCATCCGGAGGCCTGGTGCCTCAGGACGCGGTAGCTGACGACATCGTCGTCACCGGCGAGCACCTGCACGAGACCGAGGAGGTCGCAGTACCAGGCGCTGCTGCGCTCGACGTCGCTGACCGTGAAGGCGACATGGTCTGCGCCGGTGATCTCGGGCATGCGCGCAAGGTACACCGATCGGGTTGCCGGACCGGCTGCTGCGAGAAGTACCCGTGGACGGGGCGAGACGGCGGACCTAGGGTGCTGGACGGGACCCCCCCGGCCCGCCGGGGGGTCGCCTGGACCACCGCCTCGTCGTTGTGCCATCCCGGCCGAGGGAGCCCGTCATGGAGCTGACCAGGAGGACGCTGCTCAAGGGCACACTCGGCGCCGCGGGCACCGCATGGATCGGCGGGCTGTCCAGCGGAACGGCCGACGCGGCGGTCCCGCGCCGGGGCGAGGGCACGACGCTCGAGCACACCATCGTCCGCGGCGCACCGGGGCCCGGCGGCTACGCACCGCTCACCCTCGCCCCCGGCGAGCCGTACGTCGTGCGAGGCGACCTCGGGGCGCTGGCGACCCGGCGGGCCGGTGACGGTCGAGTCCTGGCGTCGTTCGCACAGCTGACCGACATCCACGTCATGGACGTACAGTCGCCCGCACGCTTCGAGTTCTTCGACGCCTACGGCAGCATCCCGTTGCCCGGGCTGTCCGACTTCACCAGCGCGTACCGTCCGCAAGAGCTGTTCAGCGCCCAGGTCGGGGACGCGATGCTCCAGAAGCTGCGAGCCGTCAGGCGGGGGCCGGCGACCGGACGCAACCTGCAGTTCGCGGTCGTCACGGGCGACAACACGGACAACTGTCAGCACAACGAGCTTCGCTGGTACATCGACCTGCTGGACGGACGAGTCGTGACTGCGGACTCGGGCGACCTGACCCGGTACGAGGGCGTGATGGACGACGTCGCGCCGGACCCGTACTACTGGCACCCCTCGTCGGGGTTCGGCACGCCGTCCTCGCTCTATGGGTTCCCCACGGTGCCCGGGATCCTGGACGCAGCCCGCCGGCCGTTCCGCTCGTGCGGCGTCGGGCTGCCGTGGTTCTCGGCGTACGGGAACCACGACGGGTTGGTGCAGGGAACCGTGCCGAAGACGCCGTTGTTCGCGCAGATCGCCACCGGCCCGCTGAAGCTGACCAGTCTGCCGCCGCAGATCCTCGCGGCCGACCTGAGCACCCAGCTGCAGTTCGTGCTGGGCTTGCTGCAGCAGGACCCGACTGCCATCGCGCTGCAGCTCAGCGACGGCGGCCGGCGACTCGTCACTGCGGACGCCGACCGTCGGATCGTCGACCGGGCGACGACGGTCGCGGAGCACTTCCACACCACGGGCAAGCCCGTCGGTCACGGGTTCAGCGCGCAGAACCTCGCGACCGGTACCGCGTACTACACGTTCGACGCTGGTCACCTGCTCGGCGTCGTCCTCGACACGGTCGTCAGCGCCGGTGGTCCCAACGGCTCGATCGACCCGGAACAGCTGGACTGGCTGGAGCAGCAGCTGCAGTCGGTCAGCAGCCGGTGGATCAGCCCGTCCGGGGCGCTCGTGCGGCACCCTGGCACACGCGACCGGTACGTGGCCCTGTTCAGCCACCACACGATCGGCACCATGGACAACGTGCCTGCCGGGAGCGACCGGATCGCGGGCGGACAGGTGCGGGACCTCCTGCTGCGGTACCCGAACGTCGTTCTCTGGGTCAACGGGCACACGCACGTGAACCAGGTGCTGCCGCACGCCCGTCCGAGCAGCTCCCCGGCGTGCGGCGGCTTCTGGGAGCTGAACACGGCGGCTCATATCGACTGGCCGCAGCAGTCGCGGACCGTCGAGGTGGTCGACAACATGGATGGGACACTGTCCGTCTTCGGCACCATCGTCGATCACGCCGGCCCGGTGTCCCCACGCCACGCACGCGGCCCGACCGCACTGGCCGCCCTTTCCCGCGAGCTCTCGGCGAACGACTGGCAGGACCGTACGGACGTCCGCCGCGGTTCGGTCGAGGACCGCAACGTGGAGCTCGTGGTCCCGGTCGCGTTCCGCTAGGACCCGTCCATCGATCCGTCCACCATCCCGCCACCGGACATCTGCGGAGCCGGCTCGAGTCCGGCGGCCAGCGAGGGCCGGAACACGACCGCCACCGCGAGAACCAGTGCGACGACTCCCACCACTCGGCTGAACCGAGGTCCCCACCTCGAGGTCTTCTCGACCAGGACCACCGCCGCGAGCACCACCATCGCCGCCAGGTTCATCAACCCGACCGCGACGAGCACCACCATGAGAGCCCAGCAGCAGGCGAGGCAGAACGTGCCGTGGTTCATCCCGACCCGCAGGTCGCGCAGCCGACCCTTGTAGTTGCCGTACTTCATGACGAACCCCAGCGGCGAGCGGCAGCGGGCCAGGCAGCGGTCCTTGATCGGTGTGAGCTGGTAGATCCCGCACGCCGCGAAGATCGCCACCGCCAGCACCTTGGCCGCTGCCGGGCGCGACCCGACGACCCCCTCGGCGACCCAGGCCAGCGCGAAGGCGGGCACCGCCGCGAGCGTCCAGACGACCAGGTACCCGCACGAGAGCTCAGCGATCCGTCGGGTCCGATGGTCGGTGAGCGTCCGGGTGTAGAGGGCGGTGAACGGCGCGATCGTCGGGAGCATCATCGCCGTCATCATCAGCGCCCAGACCGCCACGAAGGCGCCGAAGGCCAGGCCCATCGTTCCGGGCATCTCCCCCATCCCCCGGGAGATGGCAACGACCCCCACCCAGGCGCCGGCGCCGACGACGAGAAGGACCGAGGCCGGCAGGGTGAGCTGCCTGAGCGTCGGCGCCGTCCCGCTCCCGGCCGCGGTCACCCGAGTGCGGCTACGCGGACCAGGAGAAGGGCGCGCTGTGCCCGTTCTTGCCCTCGTTGGCGAAGTCCAGGCCGAACACCGACACCCGGGACCGGGTCGCCCTGGCAACGGTCAGCGTGGAGCTGGCGGGATGGAACATGCCGGTCAGCATCTCCACGTCGCCGTCCGGGAGCAGCTGCGGAGGCACGAAGTCCTCGATCTCGATGTCCATGAGGTCACCGACTCGCAGGGAGTGCCGCCGGCCGTCGTCGACGTACTCGATCGGCGCCGACTCCATCCCCAGCATCTCCGAGATCAGTGGCGCCAGGCCGGCCATGGGTCCACCGGCCGCGCCGCCGAAGATCGCCCCCAGACCGGCCGCCTGCTCGGGCGAGGCTGCCGCGTCCATGACGACACCGACCCGCCAGTTGCCGTCCGCCATGACCGGTGGGGTGTCCGCGACGACCACGACCGACTTGTCGCTCACGTCCAACCCGTCGACATCACCCTGTTCGACATGGAAGGCCAGCACGACTCGGCATCGGTCCTGGTCGGCCGGCATCGTCAGCCCGGACGTGGTGCACGGGCACACCATGTCGCAGGAGCAGTTCTCGAAGTACGTCCCCTCAAGTCGCCACGCCATGGGGTCCTCCCTCAGCTGGGAACGACGTCAGCGTCCTCCTGACAGCCGCCATGGTCAACAAGCTGCCCGACCAGGCTGGGTGCAGGGCTGCCTGGTCCCCGGGGGACCCGTCTCGTCGGTCCTATCCTGGCTCCGTTCCCAGCGTGCGTGGCTGGTGATGGGAGCACAGCGTGACGCCACCTGAGACGCACTACGCCAAGAGTGGCCCGGTGAACATCGCCTACCAGGTCGTCGGCGACGGTCCGGCCGACCTCGTCCTGGTGCCCGGGTTCGTCTCACATGTCGAGGTCGCCTGGGAGCAGCCCCGGCTCGCGCACTTCCTCAACCGGCTGGCCTCGTTCTCGCGGTTGATCGTCTTCGACAAGCGCGGCACCGGCATGTCCGACCCGGTGCCGGTCCCGCCGTCGATGGACGAACGGATGGATGACCTACGGGCTGTGATGGACGCAGCGGGTTCCGATCGTGCCGCGGTGTTCGGCATCTCGGAAGGTGGCACGTTGAGCCTGCTGTTCGCCCATGCGTACCCGCAGCGGGCGACGGCCGTGGTCCTGTACGCGTCCTGGGCGCGCCGACTCGTGGGACCGGACTATCCCTACGGCCCGACCGAGGCGGAGCTCGACGAGGTGGTCGCGGGGATGGAACGGGCCTGGGCGTCGGGTGAGTGGTGGGACGGCGGTGAGCCCAGCGCCAGCGACGACGCTCGGCACCGGGTCTGGTGGGCACGGTACCTGCGGATGGCCGCGAGCCCTGCGACGGCCCAGAACGCCATTCGCCTGAACATGCGCATGGACATCCGCGACCTTCTGCCCGCGATCACCCAGCCGACGCTGATCCTGCACCGGACCGAGGACACCTGGATCTCGGTCGGGCACGCCCGCTACCTTGCGGCGGCGCTCCCGCACGCCACCTATGTCGAGCTTCCGGGCACGGACCATCGGCCGTGGCTGGGTGACGTCGACGCCATCACCGACGAGGTCGAGCTGTTCCTGACCGGACGCAAGAGCCGGCCCAGGGGTCATGGCGGCGTCGGTGTCGACGCGCTCAGCCGGCGAGAGCGCGAGGTGGCCTCGCTCACGGTGCGCGGCGAGACCGCCACGCAGGTCGCGGGTCACCTGTACCTGAGCAAGCGGACGGTCGAGAGCCACCTGGTCAGCGTCTACGCCAAGCTCGGCGTCGGCTCGAAGACCGAGCTGATCCGGCGGGCGGCCGAGCTCGGCTTGTAGAAGACCCGTATCTGTACGGATGTACTCCGGCTCGCGCCCTCCTACGTTCACTGGTGACCCAGGCGAGCGGAGGAGGTCGGGATGGACGCCAAGGAGCCGACATGGTCGGTCGTCGCCGAGATCCCGGCCGTCGTCCTGCGGCCGCAGCACCTGCGAAGGACGATCTGCGTCGCGATCGTGGTCGGCAGCTCGTTCTTCGCGATGAACCAGCTGGGCGCCATCCTGTCCGGTCGAGCCACCGCGCTCGTGTGGCTCAAAGCGGCGCTGACCTACCTGACCCCGCTCCTGGTCTCGAACTACGGCGTCCTGTCGGCCACGCGTCGCCGTGACAGCCGCACCACCACACCTGCATGAGGAGGGCCACGCCATGAGGTTCGCCCAGACCATCGAGTTCCGCACCGGTCGCATCGATGAGCTGAACAGCTACTTCGACGAATGGATCGTCCGTACCCAAGGTGAGCGGATCCCCCACCAGGCCGCCCTGCACCGCGACCGGGACTCGGACAACGGCTACCAGCTGGTGGTGGAGTTCGCGTCCCACGATGCGGGCATGGAGAACTCCAGCCGGCCGCAGACGGGCCAGTTCGCAGCGTTCCTTGCCTCGATCTGCGACAAGCCCTTGGCCTTCCACAGCTTCGACGTCATCCGTCAGGAGCAGCTCTGAGCCGGCCATCTCCGAGGTCGACCGCGTACAGCCGCCAGTCACCCGGGATCCCCTTGAGCTGGTGCGAGCCACGGTCGGAGAACGCGATCCCCGAGCCCACCACCAGGTCGTGGACCGTGCTGGACGCGAGCACCTCCCCGGGACCGGCCAGAGCCGCGACCCGGGCCCCGATGTGCACCGCGATCCCGGCGAGCTTGGAGTCGACGATGTCGCACTCGCCGGTGTGGACCCCGGCGCGGACTCGCAGCCCGAGGCGTTCGACCGCCTGGACGATCGCCGTCGCGCAACGGATGGCCCGGGCCGGCCCGTCGAAGGTGGCCAGGAACCCGTCGCCCGCCGTGTCCAGCTCGCGGCCGCGGAACTGTTCGAGGAGGGCGCGCACCACGGTGTGATGTTCCTCGATCAACGTCCGCCATCTCGAGTCACCGATGCTCGCCAGGGTGGCGGTCGAGTCGACCAGGTCGGTGAACAGCACGGTGGCGAGGATCCGTTCCGGCGCGGCCGCCTCTCGCGTGCCGGTCAGGTACTCCTGAACGAGTCCCGAGACCTCCTCGCCGCCCGCAGGGTTCATCCAGACGACGTGGTCTTCCCCGTCCAGCTCGTGGTAGGTCGCGGTGCCGATCGTCCGGGCCAGGAATCGCGCATTCTCGACGTGGCACACGTGGTCACCGACACGGTGGAGCACGAGCGTGGGCACGCTGATCGTCGGGCAGATCTCCCGGACGTCGATCTCGAACGCCATCCGGCTGAACGCCACAGCCGCACCCGGGCTGGCTGCGTTGACCAGCAACCGCCTCGACCACTCGTACAGCCGCGCGCTCTCCGCCGGGCCGAGGCTGGGCGCGAACACGTCGGCGCTGAGTCCTCGCTGCCCCCAGGTCTGCGGAAGCTGCACGAGGTACCTGTCGAACTCCTCCCGCGTCGACTCGCCCCATGGCCAGGCCTCGGACTTCTCCTCGCACACCTCGGCGCCCACGAGCAGCAGGCAGCGAGTCCGCTCGGGATAGGTCGCCGCGAAGAGCAGGCTCAGCGGGCCACCCTCCGACGAGCCCATGAGCGCCGCCCGATCTGATCCCGCGGCGTCCATCACCGCGCGGACGTCGTCCATGCGGTCCTCGAGGGTGCCTGCCTCGACCCGGTCGGAAAGACCCATGCCACGCTTGTCGAAGCAGATCACCCGCGCGAAGTCGGCGAGCCGCTGGACGAACCGACGGTAGGTGGGCTCCTCCCACAAGACGGACAGATGGGTCAGGAAGCCGTCGACCATGATCAGGTCTGTCGGCCCGTCTCCCACTACCGCGTAGGCGACGTGCACGTCACCGCTACGGGCGTACTGGACGTCGAGGGGATGCGGGCTCACGCTGTCCAGGATCCACCGTACCGGGCCGATGGCCGAGGCAACCCGCGAAGTGGGCCCGGCCTAGCTCCTCAGTCCCAGGTGACGCAGCTTGGCCGGGTCGACGATCAGGTCCATGGCCGCGATGCGGCCGTCCACGACGGTGAAGCCCAGGACCGAGATCGGCTCCGCCCTCGTCCCGAACAGCGCACCGACGGCGCCGTTGACCAGGACCGGCTGCGCCAGGGACACGTACTGCGGAGCCGTGACCAGCACGTGCCGGGCCACTGCCTCGGCCCCGACGAGCGGCGCCTGCGGGTGGGTCGGCCCGAAGTCGAAGCGCAGGACGACGTCGGGCGCCAGCACGTTGAGCAGCGCATCGAAGTCGCCCCCGCGCGCCGCGGCCAGGAAAGCGTCGACGACCCGGCGTTGGAGCGCGACGTCCGGATCGGGCCGAGGCGCGGCCTGCACCCGGCGTCGAGCCCTGCTCGCGAGCTGACGCGTCGAGTCCGGGGTCCGGTCCATGATCTTCGCGATCTCCTCGAACGGCAGGGCGAAGATGTCGTGCAGGACGAAGGCGAGACGCTCGCCCGGGGTGAGGCTCTCCAGCACGACCAGCAGCGCGAGGCCGATGGAGTCCGCGAGCACCGCCTGGTGCTCCGGCCCGGCCTCGTCCGGTCCATCGACGATCGGTTCCGGCAGCCACGTCCCCGCCGACTCCTCGCGCCGGGACTTCCGGGACCGCAGCATGTCCAGGCAGATGCGTCCGACCACTGTGGTGAGCCACCCACGCAGGTCGTTGATGCCCGCGGTCTCGCTCCGGTCCAGCCGGATCCAGCACTCCTGCACGGCATCCTCGGCCTCGCTGACCGAGCCGAGCATGCCGTACGCGACCGACTGCAGGTACGGGCGGGACAGCTCGAACTGCTCGGTCAGCCAAGTCTGCGAGCTCGACACGTGGGCCTCCCGGTCCGGGTTCTGCACCTAGGACGCAGCGGGCGGGCGGAGTGTGACAGCACGCGGATCGGACCGGCGGTCCGTCACACTCCGGGCGTCCGCTCCGTCTTGAGTCGCGTCAGGCGTTCCGCCCAGGAGGGCACACATCCTCAGGAGAACAGCACATGACCATTCCCGCTGTCGAAGTCCACCAGCTGACCAAGACCTACCCGGGCGGCCTCGAGGCCGTCCGCGGCATCGACTTCGTGATCGAGACCGGAGAGGTGTTCGGGCTCCTCGGGCCGAACGGAGCCGGGAAGTCCACCACCATCGGCATGCTGACGACCACGCTGCTCCCGACGAGCGGCTCGGCCAGGCTGGCCGGCTACGACGTGGTGGCCGAGCCCTTGGCGGCCCGCGGCGTGAGCAGCGTCGTGTTCCAGGAGTCCGTCCTGGACAGGGCGCTGAGCGGCAGCCGGAATCTCGACCTGCACTCGCGCCTGTGGGGGCTGTCCCGGACGGAGGCTGGCCTGCGGACCAGGGAGCTCGTGGACGCATTCGGACTCTCCGGGGAGATCGAGCGTCCCGTCGGCTCGTACAGCGGCGGCCAGCGACGCCGCCTGGAGATCGCGCGAGCGCTCGTGTCGGCACCGCAGGTGCTGTTCCTCGACGAGCCCACGGTCGGGCTGGACACCCGGATCCGCTACGAGCTGCTGGACCTCATCGGCGGGCTTCGAAGCCGGACCGGCATGACCACCGTGCTGACCACGCACTACCTGGACGAGGCCGAACGGCTCTGCGACCGGATCGCGATCGTGCACGAGGGGCGCATCGTGGCGCTCGACCGACCCTCTGCCCTGCTGGCCCGCCTCGGCGAGGAGATCGTCGAGCTGCGCGTCGACTCGGACCCGGCCACGGCAATGGCAGCCCTGCGCTCGCGTGGCGTCGCAGACGGCCAGGCGTTCGCCATCGGGGCGACCTTGACGGTGCCGCTGCCGACGCGGTCCGCCCGCGACGCGATCGCGGCCATCGCCGACCTGGGGATCGAGCCGACCATGCTGACCACCCGCCGGCCGACGCTCGACGACGTCTACCTGCAGCTGACAGGCAGCCGTCTCGCGGCGTGACCGGCCCCGACCGACCAGGAGAGACCAACCGACCGAGGAGAACATGAGATGACCGCTGTCACCACGGACGCTGCGATCCGGGCCACTCCCGCCCGGCGGCTGCCGTCCAACCCGTCCTGGCCGGCCGCGTGGCGGGCTCTCACCGCCCGGCGGCTCGCACTGAGCGCGCACACGCCGCGCGAGGTGCTTGCTCCACTGGTAACGCCGATCCTCTTCGCGCTCGTGATCGCTCCGGCGCTCGCGACGCTGATCCCCACCGCGGGGCGTGGCGGAGTGGACTACCGGACGTTCGTCATCGTCGGCACCGTCGGCCTGCTCATCCCGCTCACCTGTGCGTTCGCCGGCATCGGGGTGATCGTGGACCGGACCAGCGGAGCGCGTCGGGAGCTTCTGGCGGCACCCATCCCGCGCGGGCTGATCGTGACCGGCAACCTCACCGTCGCCGTCCTGACCAGCCTGCTGCAGATCAGCGCTCTCCTGGTGGCCGGCTGGCTCCGGGGCAGCCGGTTCGGCTTCAGCCTGGGAGGCGCCGCCTGGTTCGGTGCCGCCGCGTTCGCCTTCACCGTGCTCATGTACGCGGTGGCGGAGATCCTGGCCAACCGGATCCCCACCCAGGAGGAGTACATCGGGCTGGTCCCGGTGGTGGCGATCCTGCCCTGGTTCCTGGCCGGGTCGCTCTTCTCGATCACGGCCATGCCCGCCGGGCTGGCCGGGGTCGCCCGAGCCCTGCCGACGACACACGTGCTCGCTCTGCTGCGCTACGGCGCTGTGGACCCGCAGGGCCACGGTCTGCACGACATCTGGGGATTCGGCAGCACCGGCACCGAGGCCATGCTGAGCCTGCTGGTCCTGGCGGGGTGGGCCGCACTGCTGACGACGGTGTCGATGCGGACCTTCCAGCGGTCGGCCGTCAGGTGAGGTGCGAGACTCCTCGCATGACGGATGACACCGGCACCGGGCCGCAGGACGAGGACATCGTCTCGATCGAGGCGAGCCACGACTGGGAAGCCTGGCGCGACCAGGACCCGGTCGCCTCCCTTCGGGACACCGAGGAGGAGTCGGGCGACGAAGGCGAGCTGGCCGACATCTACGACTTGGACGAGCGCGAGGCGCGCGAGGCCGGGGTCGCCTTCGACGGCGGCACGGCCGACGAGCCGCGTCTCACCTAGCCGTGGTCGCGCGCCCCGGCGCCAGGGTCCATGTCGGACCCTGGCGCAGTCGCCTCAGGTGCTGACGGCGTTGACCGCCGGGTGGTCGCGGAGGTCGACCACCCGGACGGTGCGCATGTAGACGGCGTAGGTGATGAACGACAGGCCGAAGCCGACGATGAACGTCACGTCGCCGATCCAGTCGACCCGGCTTGGCACGATGCCGACGTACTCGGTCTGGTTGGAGAACAGCCAGATCGACAGCACCAGTGAGACCAGGAAGATGATCGGGGCGGCCCAGTTCTCGTGCTTGCGGCTGAAGAGCAGCCCGTCCACCCGGGCCCCGCGCCGGACCAGCTGGTCGGCCAGGAAGATCCCGAGCCACGGTCCGAGCCAGTACGAGATGACGAGCAGGAAGTTCTCATAGCTGCTCTCGGGGTTCTTGAGCGCGTAGTAGGCCAGCGCGAACCCGAGGACGCCGAACGCCAGGGCGACGATGGCGCGACGCAGGTGGGCCCTGATCCGGATGCCGAGCGTGAGGAACGCCAGCGACCCGGAGTAGATGTTGAGCACGTTGGCGCAGATCGACCCCAGCACGATCGCCAGCAGGGTCAGCTTCGCGACGACAGTGGGTAGCGAGTAGACGAACGCGTCCGTGGGGCTGGTGACGTCCTTGGGCACCACGATGGTCGCCGAGGCGGCCCCGACGATCTCCAGGATCGTGGTGGACAGGAAGAGGCCGAGGCCGGCGTAGAGCGCGACCTTGCGCTTGTCGGTGTCACGCGGGAGGTACCGGGCGTAGTCGGCGGCGTACGGGTTCCAGCCCGCCGCGTAGCCGTAGACCGTGGCCACCGTGAGCAGGAAGACCCCGAGGCCGCCACCGGTGCCGCCGCCGCCGAAGTGCGACTTCGACAGGCTGATGACCGAGGCGATCACGAAGACCACGGCGAGCAGCGGGAAGGCGTACCGCTCGAAGGCCTGCACGAGGTTGTGCCCGAAGAACGCGATGACCACCTGGGCCGCGACGATGATGAGCAGGCACAGGGTCGTGGGCATCTTCGTGAGCGAGTTGAGCGCGAACGTCCCGCTGACGGAGTTGACGGCGAACCAGCCGATGCCGCCGGTCAGCGACATGATGCCGGCCGGCAGCGCGTTCCCGAGGAACCCGAACGGCGCGCGGCTGAGCACCATCTGCGGCACGCCGTACTCTGGGCCGCGGGCGGACAGGACGGCCTGCCCCAACGCGCCGAGCCCGTTGCCGAGGACGATGGCGGCGGCCGCCTGCCACACGCTCAGACCGAAGATGATCGCCAGGACGCCGATGAAGACGGTGGCGAACTCGAGGTTGGGCGACGTCCAGGTCCAAAGCAGCTGGAGCGGCTTCCCGTGCCGTTCGCCGTCCGGGATCTCCTCGATCCCCCCGGGCTCGACGACGCCGACGCGGTCGCCGTAGTCACCCTCACGGAACTCGATCGCGGCTTCCTCGCTGGACACCGACATGGGGACGCCCTTCTCGTGCACGGCGGGGAAGGCCGTGCGTAGACAACCACGCCGGAGGCACAGCGCGCCAGGGGTGATGGGAGGCGCTGGCCGATGGCCGGCGCGGTCGCGGCGGGGGCCACCGGGTCGGTCAGACGCCGATGTCCTCGTTCCAGAGCTCCGGCGCCGCGGCGATGAACGTCCGCATCAGCTCGATGCAGTCCGGGTCGTCGAGGACGACGAGCTCCACCCCGCGGGACCTGAGCAGATCCTCGTTGCCCTGGAAGGTCGTGTTCTCCCCGATGACCACCCGCGGGATCCCGTAGAGCAGGATCGCGCCGGTGCACATGTCGCACGGCGAGAGCGTCGTGTAGAGCGTGGCCCGCCGGTACGTCGCACCAGGCAGGCGACCGACGTTCTCCAGGCAGTCCGTCTCGCCGTGCTTGATCGCCGAGCCCTCCTGCACGCGCTTGTTGCGGCCGACGCCGACCAGCTCGCCGTCGACCGCGAGCGCGGCGCCGACCGGCACCCCGCCCTCGGCCCGTCCCGCGCGGGCCTCGGCGAGAGCCGCAGCCATGAACACCTGGTCACTCATCGAGGCTCCCTCGTCGACGGCGGCCGGGTCGCACGTGGCCGACCGGGTGGTGGGCCGGCTACTCGTCGAGCTGCCGGCCGGCGAAGTACATCAGCGGGTCGCTGAGCAGCTCGATCTGGATTCCGTCTGGGTCCTTGAAGTACATGGACTCCTCGATGCCCAGGTCCGGCCCGGCGTACTTCACGCCGGCCTCGTCGAGGCGGTCCCGAAGCTGCTCCCAGCGGTCCCGTGGCACCGAGATCGCGATGTGCTGCACCCCCCCGATCGCCTCGATGCCCGGCTCCAGCCCCAGACCGGGGAAGTCGAAGAAGCCGAGCAGCGTCTTGTTGCCCAGGTCGAAGAAGAAGTGCGAAGACCCCTTGTAGTCGCGGTTCTCGACCAGCTCGACCAGCGGGAACCCCAGCAGCCCTTGGTAGAACTGGATGGTCCGCTCGACGTCGGAACAGATCAGCGCCGCGTGGTGGATGCCACGCCCGGGGGTGTCGCGCTGGTCCGGCGGCAGCAGGTACTTGTGGGCGAGCTGCTTGCGGCGGGCCTCCAGCTCCACCAGCTCTGCGTCCGTTGGCGGCATCGCGAACTCCTTCCGTGGTCCGGTCTCCCGCGACTGTATCTCCGGCATCTCCGGCGCCGCGCCGGCCGCGTCGGCGTCAGGAGTGCGGGAACTCGCAGATGCCCGGGTGGAAGGCGCCGGCGCACTTGCCGGGGCTGGCCGCGTCCGAGGAGACCCACAGGTTGCCGAGCGAGTCCAGGAAGACGTCCAGCGCTCCGTGCCCGCGGGTCTTGCCCGGGTTCCAGGCGGTCGCGAGGCCGGTCGTGGGGTCGATGTCACCGATACCGGACCGCGGGACACAGCCGGGTCCGCAGGCGTCCACGCCCTGCGGGTTGTTCAGCCAGCGGTTGTGTCCGCCCACGTACACGTCCGTGGCGGTGGCCACCACCGAGTACAGCGAGTCGCCGCCGGTCTTGTTGATCCAGATCAGCTGCTGGTTCGAGCTCGCCGACGCCGAGAACTTGGCCACCGCGTCGCACAAGGTGGCGCCCCGGAAGCCGGTGCTGGCGATGTACAGGAAGTTCCCGTCCGGCGACCAGCCCAGCCCCTTGGCGTAGAACTGCTCACCGCCGGCTCCGCAGGCCTCGTTCAGGACCGGTGCGTACCAGGCGTCCATGCTGACCGAGCTCGCGCCCAGGTCCAGGACGAACGCCTGCCGGCGGGTCTGGCCAAGGACGCTGGTGAACACGCCGTCGATGGCGACCCGGGTGCCGGCCGGGTTGGCGAACATCTTGTAGATGTGGGTGACGTCCTTGGGCAGCGTGCCGGTGATCCCGAGGTTGTCGGCATAGCCGTCGGACTTGCCGGTCGTGGGGCTCAGGCTGGTCAGGTACGACGAAGTCGACCCGGTCGAGCCGTTGATGGTCTTGAAGTAGCCGCCGGTCAGCAGGTGCCCCTTGATGTACAGCAGCGCGGCGACGCGCCCGGGCGAGTTGTGGGCGAACGCGGGGTCGACCGCACCGGTGCTGGTGCTGATCTTGGCGATGTTCTTGACCGTCGTGGTGCCGACCGTCGTGAACGTCCCGCCGATGTAGGCGCTGGTGCAGTCCGGCGAGAACGTGATCGTGTCGACCTGGCCGTTCACGTTCGGGTCGACCGCCGCGACGGCGCCCGTGGCCTGGTCGAAGGCGACGACGTTGTTGCGGGTGACCGCGGAGTGGCCGGGCGAGCCGATCGAGCTGAACTTGCCGACCGCCCACATCTGCGACCCGCACTGGCGGATCATCATCGTGTTCGCCGTGAACCCGTTGTTGACCATGTACGGCGTGTTCGGCGCAGCGCTGGACGAGACGGTCGCGGCCGAGGCGACGAGGACCAGGGCAGCCAGCTTCGAAGGACCCACCAATTCCATGGGCGGACGCTATGCGCACCTGTCCTCAGGGTGAATGGTCCGAACAGCCGATGAGACGAACCTCACCGTCGCCGAGGTGCGGTTGTCGTGACGGGTGCGCCAGGACGCGACTACTGGGGCGCGCGGGGCACGGCGCGGGTCGCCATTGTGGGGCCGGGACCCGCCCCTGGATACTCCGACGCCATGAGCCCTTACCCGGACGACAGCCGTCAGGACATCGAGCGGTCCGTCCCGACCCTGGCGACGTCGATGGACGGTCGCGACTTCACCTTCCAGTCGTCGCTGACCGGCCTGACCGTCCAGGTCGGTGACTACGTCGTCCTGGAGGCGCCCTCCGGACCGCGGCTGGGCCAGCTGCTCACCCTCGAGCTGGCCTCGGTCTCGCCCAGCGACGTCGTCACCGGGACGGCCGGGACCGATGGACCTGTCCCGTCCCGGATCCGGGTCGCGCTCGGCACCGGTGTCCTGCTCGAGCCCGGTGCGCCGTTCCACGACGCGCCGACCCGGCAGGCGTCGTCGGAGGACGTGCACGGCTGGCTCGCGGCGAACCCGCCGAAGGCAGCCCTGGACATCGGCGAGCTCATGCTGTCGGAGGGCGTGCCCGCGCGGCTCGATGCCCACGGGTTCGACCGGCACACGTTCCTGTGCGGGCAGTCCGGCTCTGGCAAGACGTACTCGCTCGGGCTGGTCCTGGAGCGCCTGCTCCTCGAGACCAGCCTGCGGATCGTGATCCTGGACCTGAACTCCGACTACGTACGTCTGGGCGAGGTCCGCCCCGGTGCCGACGCGGACACCACCAGCCGGTACGGGCAGGTGGCCGGCGCGGTCGACGTCCGGCGGGCCGCCTCCGCCGGCGGTACGGCCCTGCGCGTGCGGTTCGGCGAGCTGGGCCGCCGCTGCCAGGCCGCCGTGCTCCACCTCGACCCGGTCGCCGACCGGGAGGAGTACGCCGCGCTGTCCCGGATCCTCGAGGGTGACGAGGCCGGCAAGCCGCTGATCTCGGGGATGGGCGAGCTGCTCACGATCGACGAGCCCGGTGCCCGCGAGCTCGGGCTGCGGGCGGCCAACCTCGGGGTCTTCGGCTGGGAGATCTGGGAGGGCGGCGCCGGCGGTTCGATCGTCCAGGCGCTGGCCGACCCGGGCTGGCGGGCGCTGGTCGTCGACGTCGGCTCGCTCGGGACCCGCGAGGAGCAGAACACGATCTGCGAGGCGGTCCTGGGGACGTTGTGGGAGCAGCGCAGGCTGCGCGAGCCCGTGCTGGTGGTCATCGACGAGGCGCACAACGTCTGCCCGCAGGTACCCGAGGACGCCCTGCAGGCGCTGGCCACCGGGCACGCCGTCCAGATCGCCGCCGAGGGCCGCAAGTTCGGCCTGTACCTGCTGGTGTCGACACAGCGACCGCAGAAGGTGCACGAGAACGTCCTCTCGCAGTGCGACAACCTCATGCTGATGCGGATGAACTCCGCCGCCGACCTGGCGTACCTGGGCGGCACGTTCTCGTTCGTCCCGCCGGGGCTGCTCAGCCGCGCGTCGAGGTTCGGGCTCGGTGAGGCGCTGGTGTCCGGGAAGATGTCGCCGGAGCCGACGCTGGTGCGGTTCGGGGCCAGGATCAGCCAGGAAGGCGGCGCCGACGTCCCGACCGGGTGGGCCTCGCGGCCCTGACGCCGCCGGGGGCCGCCGCTGACGGTCAGCCCGCCCGCCACGCGGCCAAGGACAGGACGGCTCGGGCGACCCGGTCGAGCTGCGTGGACGACGCCGACGACGCGAACTCGAAGGTGATGGCCGTGCCGCCCCACGGCTGCGCGTTGAACCACCCGGTCAACGACCCGGGCCTGGCGCCGAGCGTCCGGGCCGGGTAGCCGGAGGCCTTGGCCATGTACCGGGTCACCGCCGGGTCGGCGCCCTCGGAGTAGTCGACAGCGTCCAGCGGGCTGTGGAACACCAGCACGGTCCGTGGCTTCAGCCGGGTGAAGAACGCTTCGAGCGCGCGGGTCTCGGGCTCCGAGGCGGCGCTCGGTCCGCCGTAGGTCGCCGACGAGGGCGACGACGGCTGCCAGGTGAGCGGCCAGTTGCGGTTGATGTCGACGTGGTGCGCGTTCTGCCTGGTCCCGGCAGCGAGGCCGTCGGGGTTGACGGCGGAGATGGTCCACAGGTCGACCCCGCGCGGGACCGGCAGCCTGCGCAACCGGCTCAGCACCGACAGCCCGAGCTGCTCGTTCCCGTGGATCACGCCGACCGCCAGCAGCGCGACGCCGCCCGGCGTCCCGCGTTCGCAGGCGACGATCGCCCGGTGCCGGACGGAGTAGCCGACCACGACGCTGTGCAGGCAGGGCTGGGCCGCCCCGGCGGTCGACGCCGGCGGTCGGGTGGTGGGGTGCACGCTGGCGGGCTTCGTGGTCGGCGCGATCGGCCGTGCCGTCGCGACCGCGGTCGGCGGAGCCGTGGCGGTGCTGGAAGTGCCGGTGGACGCGGCCGAGCTCGGTGCCGGGACTGCGGCCGCACCCGTGGGGCCCGCGGTCGCCGAGCAGGCGGCCAACAGGAACGCGCCCGGCACGCCGATGAACCAGCCGTGGAAATCTCGCGAGCGTACGGTGCCACGCGGTCGGTCCCACACGCCGTCCACTGTCGCATCCGGACCTGGGCACGGGTGCACCATGGGCTCATGACCCGCGCGAGTCGGTTCAGTCGCGGATCGGTCGCAGCGACCGCGCTGGGCGCCGCGGCCGTTCTGCTGGCCGGCAGCGCGTTGACGTCCGGCCCGGCGGTCGCGGCCGTGCCGGTCCCGTCGCCCACGCCGACGTACACGCTCACGGCCGCGGGCCGGTACGTCACCCAGGTCCCGCTGCCGCGCGGCTGCCTCACCGTCTCGCCGGCCATCGTGGGCATCAAGGTCTACCTGGTGCAGAAGGCCTTGCACCTGGTCGGGCACCGGGAGCGCTACGACGCGGCCACCGTCGCGGCGGTCACGGCTTTCCAGCGCGCCCACCGGCTCCCGGCCACCGGTGTCGTGGACGCCACGACGTGGGCGGCGCTCGGCACGGGCTACGACTTCTGCGTCGACCGGTACACGCAGCAGCCCACCGTCCCGGCCATGGCGACCCCTAGCCAGCGCATCGAGGCGATGATCGGCTACGCGAGCGCGCGGGTCGGCCTGCCGTACGTGTGGGGCGGCGCCGGGCCGATGGGGTTCGACTGCTCCGGGCTGGACCTGCAGGCTCTGTACGCGGGCGGCGTAGTCGTCCACGGCCTCAGCACGGACCTTCACGTGCAGGCGAACTTCGCCACGACGAAGGCGCTGTACGCCTCCAGTCTGCCCCGGGTGCCGCTGGCACAGATGCGTCGCGGTGACCTGATCTTCTACGGCAGCCCGATCTCGCACATGGCCATCTACCTGGGCAGCGGGCGGATCGTCGAAGCGGTCCGACCCGCCGTCCGGACGGCGTCGACCTTCGCGGACGGCCTGGTCGCGCAGCCCTACGTCCTGCGACCGTTCCCCGGCTGAGCCGCACTCCCCCGCCGCCGGGCTGTGCTCAGGCCTGGACCGGCTCGGCGTCGATCGCGCCCGCGAACTGGGCTGCGTACAGTCGGGCGTACGCGCCGCCGGCGGCCAGCAGCTGGGTGTGCGTGCCCTGCTCGACGATGCTGCCGGACTCCATCACGAGGATCAGGTCGGCGTCGCGGATGGTCGAGAGCCGGTGCGCGATGATGAAGCTGGTGCGGTCCGAGCGCAGCGCCGCCATCGCCTTCTGCACGAGGACTTCGGTCCTCGTGTCGACCGAGCTGGTGGCCTCGTCGAGGATCAGCAGCGAGGGGGCCGCGAGGAACGCGCGAGCGATGGTCACCAGCTGCCGCTGGCCGGCGCTGATGTTGGAGCCCTCGTCGTCGATCACCGTGTCGTAGCCGTCCGGCAGCGAGTGCACGAACCGGTCGACGAACGTGGCCCGCGCGGCCGCCAGGATCTCCTCCTCGCTCGCGCCGGGACGGCCGTACGCGATGTTGTCCCGGATCGTGCCGTTGAACAGCCACGCGTCCTGCAGCACCATCCCGATCTGGCCACGCAGGTCGTCCCGGCGCAGGGTGGCCACGTCGACGCCGTCCAGCGTGATCCGGCCGGAGTCCAGCTCGTAGAAGCGCATCACCAGGTTGACCAGCGTGGTCTTGCCGGCGCCGGTGGGCCCGACGATCGCGACCGACTGGCCGGGAGCGGCGACGAGGGAGAGGTCGTCGATGAGCGGCACGTCCGGCTCGTAGCGGAAGGACACGTGCTCGAACGCGACCTCCCCGCGGGTGGCCGGCAACGTGCTCGGGCGCTCCGGGTCGGGGGTCTGCTCCGGTGCGTCCAGCAGGTCGAACACACGCTCCGCCGAGGCGACGCCGGACTGCAGGAGGTTGGCCATCGAGGCGACCTGGGTGAGCGGCTGGCTGAACTGGCGGGAGTACTGGATGAACGCCTGCACGTCGCCCAGCGACATGGTGCCCGACGCGACCTTGAGCCCGCCGATCACGGCCACGAACACGTAGTTGAGGTTCCCGATGAACATGATGGCCGGCATGATGATCCCGGACAGGAACTGCGCGCCGTAGCTGGCCTTGTACAGCGACGCGTTGCGCTCCTCGAACACCACCTCGGCCTCGTGCTGGTGGCCGAACACCTTGACCAGCGAGTGCCCGGTGTACGTCTCCTCGATGTGCGCGTTCAGCCGGCCGGTCTGGCCCCACTGCTGGACGAACATGGGCTGCGAGCGCTTGGCGATCAGCCTCGTGACGAGGACCGAAAGCGGCACCGAGACCAGGGCCACGAGCGCGAGGACCGGCGAGATGATGACCATCATGGTCAGCACGCCGACCAGCGTGAGCAGGGAGTTCAGCAGCTGGCTCATGGTCTGCTGCATGGTCTGCTGGATGTTGTCGATGTCGTTCGTCACCCGGCTGAGCAGCTCGCCGCGCGGCTTGGTGTCGAAGTAGCTGAGCGGCAGCCGGTGCAGCTTGTCCTCGATGTCCGAGCGCAGCCGCAGGACTGTCCTGGCCACCACCCCGGCGAGCACGTACGCCTGTGCCCACATGAACACCGACGCCAGGACGTACAGGCACAGGACGATCAGCAGCACGTGACCCAGCGCCGCGAAGTCGACGCCCTGGCCGGGGGTGACGGTCATGCCGGACAGCAGGTTCGCGAACCCGTCGTCACCGGCCGCCCTGGCCGCGACGATCGCCTGCTGCTGGGTGATGCCGGCCGGCAGCCGGCGTCCGATGACGCCCTCGAAGATGATGTTCGTCGCGTCGCCGAGGAGCTTGGGGCCCAGGACGCTGAGCGTCACGCCGACGACGGTCAGCGCGATGACCGCGACGACGAGCAGCCGTTCCGGGGCCAGCCGCCGCAGCAGCCGCTTGGCCGATGGCCAGAACGTGATCGACTTCTCCGCGGGCATCCCCGCAGTCATCGCGAACGCCGCCGGACCGCGCATGGGCGGCGGCCGGTCCGGGTGCCGGGCCGGCGGCGGGCCGGGCGGCGGCACGGTCTGCTGGCTCATGCCGCCGCCTCGGCAGGCAGCTGGGACTCGACGATCTCGGCGTACGTCGGGCAGGTCGCCACGAGCTCGTCGTGCGTGCCGAGCCCGACCACGGCCCCGTCCTCGAGGACCACGACCTGGTCGGCGTCGACGATCGTGGAGACCCGCTGGGCCACGATCACGACGGTCGAGTCCCTGGTGATCGGCCGCAGCGCGGCCCGCAGCCGCGCGTCGGTGGCCAGGTCCAGCGCGGAGAAGGCGTCGTCGAACAGGTAGATCTCCGGCTGGCGGACCACGGCCCTGGCGATCGCCAGCCGCTGCCGCTGGCCGCCGGAGAAGTTCGTGCCGCCCTGGGACACCGGCGCGTGCAGCCCCTCGGCGAGCGCGGCGACGAAGTCGTCGGCCTGCGCGACGCGCAGCGCCTCCCACAGCTCGTCGTCGGTCGCCTCCGGTTTGCCGTAGCGCAGGTTGGTCGCGACCGTGCCGGTGAACAGGAACGAGCGCTGCGGCACCAACCCGATCCGGCTGTACAGCGTCTCCGGGTCGATCGCCGTGACGTCCACGCCGTCGACCAGGACCGAGCCTGCGGTGGCGTCGAACAGCCGCGGCACCAGCGACAGCAGCGTCGTCTTGCCGGAGCCGGTGCTGCCGATGATCGCCGTGGTCCGGCCGGCCTCGGCGCGAACCGACACGGCCCGCAGGACCGGGTCGGTCGCGCCGGGGTAGCTGAACCACACGTCGCGCAGCTCGAGCGTGCCCCGCTCGGGCAGGTCGGTGACCCCGCGCTCGGGTGGGATCACCGACGGCGCGGTGTCGAGCACCTCGGTCAGCCGCTCGGCGCAGACGGCCGCGCGCGGGATGAGGACCAGCATGAACGTGGCCATCATGATCGACATGAGGATCTGCAGCAGGTAGCTGAGGAACGCCGTCAGCGCTCCGATCTGCATCTGCCCCGAGTCGACGCGGTGCCCGCCGAACCAGAGCACGGCCACGCTGGAGACGTTCAGGACGAGCAGGACCGTCGGGAACATGAACGCCATCAGCCGGCCGACGTTCAGCGCGGTCGTCGCCAGGTCCTCGTTGCCGCCGCCGAACCGGTCCCGCTCCACCGGCTCGCGGACGAACGCGCGGACGACCCGGATACCGGTGATCTGCTCGCGCAGGATCCGGTTGACGACGTCGATGCGGGTCTGCATGAGCCGGAACTGCGGCACCATCTTGCGCACGATGACGGTGATCGCGGCGACGAGGACCGAGACGCTCACGACGATCAGCCAGGCCAGGCCAACGTCCTCGCGCAGCGCCATGAAGATGCCGCCGACACACATGATCGGGGCGGCGACCATCAGCGTGAACGTCAGCAGCACGAGCATCTGCACCTGCTGGACGTCGTTGGTCGTGCGGGTGATCAGCGACGGAGCTCCGAACCGGGTGACCTCGCGGGCGGAGTAGGCGCCGACCCGGTGGAAGACCGCGGCCCGGGTGTCGCGGCCGAACCCCATGGCCGTCCGCGCGCCGAAGTACACCGCGGTGATCGAGCAGGTGATCTGGACGAGCGTGACGGCGAGCATCACGCCGCCGGTCCGCACGATGTACGCCGTGTCGCCGGTGGCCACGCCGTTGTCGATGATGTCGGCGTTCAGGCTGGGCAGGTACAGGGCGGCCAGCGTGCTGAAGAACTGCAGCACGACGATGGCCGCGATGGGCCGGCCGTACGGCCGCAGGTACTCCCGCAGCAACCTGACGAGCACTCGCGACCTCCTGGAGTGGCCGGCTGCTGCAACGAAGCGGGCTCAGCCCTTGATTCCCACGTTAACAAGCACGTCCAACACGGTTCGGCGTCTTTTCCGTCAACCTAGATTGACGAGCGGATCGGCGTCAACCTGTGTTGACAGGCGGGCGGTGCTCGTTGCCCTGCGAGCGGTGCGCCAGGAGACTGCGCGCATGACGGACCTTCCCCTGTTCCCGACCTCGCTGGTGGGCAGCTACGCCCAGCCGGAGTGGCTCATCGACCGGGCCAGGCTGGCCGGCCGCTTCCCGCCGCGAGTGCGGGCTCGGGAGCTGTGGCGGCCTGCGCCCGAGCACCTCGCCCAGGCCCAGGACGACGCGACGGTGCTCGCCATCCGCGCCCAGGAGCGGGCCGGCCTGGACATCGTCACCGACGGCGAGATCCGCCGCGAGAGCTACTCCAACCACTTCGCGACCCGGCTGGAGGGCGTCGACATCGACAACCCGGGCGAGGCCCTGGACCGCAGCGGGCATCCCAACCCGGTGCCACGGGTGGTCGGGCCGGTTCGCCGGCCGGGCCCGGTCGAGGTCGGCGACCTGCAGTTCCTGCGTGCGAACACCGACCACCCGGTGAAGGTGACCGTCCCCGGGCCGTTCACCATGTCGCAGCAGGCCCAGGACGAGTACTACGGCGACCCCGAGGCGCTGGCGATGGCGTACGCCGAGGCGGTCAACGCCGAGGTGCACGACCTGTTCGCGGCCGGCGCCGACATCGTCCAGCTGGACGAGCCGTACATGCAGGCCCGTCCGGAGCCGGCACGCCGGTACGGCCTCAAAGCGCTGAACCGCGCCCTCGAGGGGGCCGCCGGGACGACCGCGGTGCACATCTGCTTCGGGTACGCCGCGATCATCCACGAGCGGCCCTCCGGGTACTCGTTCCTGCCCGAGCTGGCCGACTGCTCGTGCGACCAGGTCTCGATCGAGACCGCGCAGTCCGGGCTGGACCCGTCGGTGCTCAAGCACCTCTCCGGCAAGACGGTGATCCTCGGGGTGATCGACCTGTCGGACCACGCCGTGGAGGCGGCCGAGACCGTGGCGGGGCGGGTGCGCCGGGCGCTGCCGTTCGTGGACCCCGAGCGGGTGGTCCTCTCGACCGACTGCGGGATGAAGTACCTGCCCCGGGAGTCGGCTGAGGGCAAGATGCGGGCGATGTCCGCAGCAGCCGCCCTGCTGCGCGCCGAACCTCCGGGGGGGTAAGCCCGAACTCCGGCCCTGCCGGACCGTAGGTTTGGGGCTGGGGCGAGAGGAGCGGTGATGGCCGAGGCGGCGAGCGCGGCGCCGGTCCTGGACAAGAAGAAGTCCGTCATCCTGGGCTTGATCGGCCTGGCGGTGATCGTCGTCATCTTCGTCCGCGTGATCCCCCAGATCGGCTCGTACCAGGACGCGCTCACCTCGCTGCAGGCCATGACCCTCGGCGCGCTGGTGCTGATCACCGTCTCGGTCGTCCTGTACCTCGTGGTCTACGGGTTCCCGTTCATGGCCGCCACCCCGGGGCTGTCGTACTGGCGTTCCCAGCAGCTCAACCAGGCGGCGTTCGCGATCAGCAACGGAGTCCCGGCCGGCGGGGCGTTCGGTCTGGGCGTGCAGTACGCGATGCTCGCGTCGTACGGCGTCGAGCCCACGGTCAGCACGGCGGCGATCGCCTCGGTCGGTGTCTGGAGCATCTTCGTCACGCTCGGCCTGCCGATCCTCGGGGTCGCGGCGATCGAGCTGTCGGGCCAGGCCGCCGACTCGTACGTGTGGCCCGCCGTCCTGGGTCTGCTCATCCTCGGCGTGGCCATCGTGCTGTTCGCGCTCGTGGTCCGCAGCGAACGCATCGCCCGGTGGCTGGGGAAGCTCGGCAACGCGGTCGCGCGGCCGTTCCTGCGCCGGTTCGGCAAGGGCCGCCAGCTGGACCTGGTGCCGGCGATCGTGAAGTTCCGCTCGGACATCGCCGACCTGGTGACCCGGCGCTGGGGCGCGATCACCGCGGCGCAGACGGGCGTGTCGTTCACGCAGTTCCTGATCTTCTACATGTCCCTGCGCGGCGTCGAGGGGTGGGGTTCGGCAGGGACCTCGGTGCTGGTCGCGTTCGGCTCGTTCGCGGTGGCCCAGATCGGGCTGATGATCCCGATCACGCCCGGCGGGCTCGGCACCGTGGACGCCGCGATGATCGCGCTGCTGACCGCGCTGGGCGTGAACGCCGGGGACGCCACCGCGGCCGACCTCGTGTGGCGCGCCGCGTCCTTCGTCCCGCAGATCATCATCGGCGTCGTCGCGCTGATCACCTGGAGCCGGCAGGGCGCCCGGGCGCTGGCGGCGCGGGAGGCCGCCCGGCGCGAGGACGAGGGAGCGGCCGGGGCCTGAGCCCGGGGCGCAGCACCGTCGGCGGCCGGGCCGTCGCGACACGCCGGAGCTGCGCGGGCGGTGAACCGTCCACGGCCCGGCACCGTTCCTGGCTGCGAGCCATCCGCACCGAGGTGAGGAGCACCTATGTACGCCCCGCAGCCTGTCCACCAGTACCGCTCGCCGACCGGCTCCCGTCGCCGCCGTACCACCCTGGCCGCCGGCGTCGGCGTCGTCTCGATCGCGGCCCTCGTCGCCGCTCAGTCCCCGGCCTCGGCCGCGCCCGGCTTCGACCACCATCGCGCGTACGTCCAGACGAACCTCGTCTCCGACGTCCCGGGCTGGGCCGCGCTGACCGACCCGAACCTGGTCAACGCGTGGGGCCTGTCCCAGGGCGCGGCCACGCCGTTGTGGGTGTCCGACAACGGCACCGACGTGACCACTCTGTACACCGACCCGCCGGGCGGTTCGCCCGCGATCGTCCCACTCGTGGTCAAGATCCCCGGCGGCGCGCCGACGGGACAGGTGTTCAACGACACCACCGGCTTCGCGCTGTCCGACGGCTCCCCCGCGTTCTTCGTGTTCGCCAGCGAGGCGGGGAAGGTCGCGGCCTGGAACCCCGGCCGGGTGCCGATCACCCGGGCCGAGAGGCGCGCCAGCAACCCGCGCGCGATCTACAAGGGCATCACCCTGGTGCACGGCGCGTCCGGCCCGGTCCTGCTCGCGGCGGACTTCCACAGCAACCGCATCCGGGCCTTCGACAGCTCCTTCATGCCGATGGCCCTGCCGTCGGGGGCGTTCGCCGACCCGACCCTTCCGGCCGGCTACGCGCCGTTCAACGTGACGGCCGTCGGCACCCGGGTGTTCGTCAGCTACGCCAAGCAGAAGCCCGACAAGGTCGACGACGCCAGCGGCCCCGGCCACGGGTTCATCGACGTGTACGGCACCGACGGCACGTGGCAGATGCGGTTCGCCAGCCGCGGCGTGCTGAACTCGCCGTGGGGCATGACCGTCGCACCGGCCGGGTTCGGCCCGTTCGCCGGCGACCTGCTCGTCGGCAACTTCGGCGACGGCCGCATCCACGCCTTCAACCAGTGGACCGGGCACCTGGACGGGACGCTGCGCGACGGTGACGGCCAGCCGATCGTCATCGACGGGCTGTGGGGGCTGCTGGCCGGCAACGGGACCAGCCTGCGCTCCGACGCCGTCTGGTTCAGCGCCGGTCCCCAGGGCGAGTCCCACGGCCTGCTCGGGACGCTGACCAGCGCCGCGAAGGGCTGACGACTCCGGGGTACCGCGAGGTGCCGGTGGGTGGGGCTTGTGAGGGTCTCACCCACCGGCCGGCGGTTGGCTCCCCAGCACCCGCAGCAGGGTCTCCTCCCGGCTGTAGTGGCCGGCCACGTCGAACCACGCCTTGCCGCGCAGGCCGTCCGTCAGATCGCAGTCGGCCAGGACCGTGCCCTCCCGGTCGTACAGCGGGCCGGCCAGCACCTTCCCTTCGTCGGGGTGCACGACCACCGCCCCGCCGCGGCTGAGCACGTCGGCCCCGGCCGGCAGCGCGACCGGGAAGTCGTCCGGGTAGTCGGCGGCGCGCACGAACTGCGGCGCCGCGACGACGAAGGCCCCGGACTCGACCGCGATCGCCCGCACGAGCGCCTGCCAGCCTTCCCCGGTGTCCGCGGTGGGGGCGACCCAGATCTGGGGCGCCTGCCGGTACAGGGCGTAGCGCGCCAGCGGCATCCTGTTCTCCCAGCAGACCAGGCCCCCCACCCGGCCGACCGGGGTGTCCGTCACGGTCAGGTCGGCCCCGGCACCGAGTCCGTGGAACATCCGCTCGTGCATCGTCGGCATCAGCTTGCGGTGTCGGGCCAGCAGCCCGTCCGGTCCGAGCGTGAGCATCGAGTTGTAGAGGGTGTACGAGCGACCCGGCTCGCGTTCGTTGACGCCCACCACGACATGGACGCCGCTCTCGCTGCAGGCCCTGACCAGGCGGTCGACGGCCGGACCCGGGATCTCGACCGCCGACTCCCACAGCCGGCGGAAGATCTCGTCCACCGCGGCACCGTCCGTGGTCGCGGCGCCGACCCACGCCCAGGCCGGGTACATCGACAGGAAGCACTCGGGCAGGACGACCAGCTCGGCTCCCTCGGCAGCCGCCTCCTGGACCAGCCGGACCGCCTTGTCCACCGACGCGTCCAGGTCGAGCAGCACCGGCGCCGCCTGGACCGCCGCCACCCGCACCGTGCGCAGTATCGTCGCCACGACGCCAACCTACGCAAACCTACGGTCGGGTAAGGCAGTTCCCCTGCGCTACCCGACCGTAGGTTTGCGGGATGGGGCGGCGCAGGCGGGTGCTCGGGGTCGTCGCGGTCGCCGGACCGGCGACGTTCACGGTCGTGTGGCTGCTCCTCGGGTGGTCGCACCACGGGTACGTGCCGAGGCAGGAGACGATCAGCTCGCTGTCGGCGCACGACGTCCCCGGGTGGCCCTGGATGATCGCCGGGCAGCTCGCACTGGGTGCCGGGTTCCTCGCGCTCGCCCTGCTGCTGCCGGGTGCGCTCGGACTGATCGGGTGGCTGCCGGCCGGGTTCGCGTACCTGGCGGCGTACGGGACCGTGCAGGCCAGCGCGTTCCGGACGATCTGCAACCACTCCGACGCCGGCTGGTGCACACCGCTGCCGCGGTCGGCGTACCCGCACTCCCAGTGGCTGCACGGGACCGGCACCGCGCTCGCGTTCGGCGGCGTGCTGCTCGCCTGCGCGGCGACGGCGTACGCGGCCTCCCGATGCCGGCCTGCGTACCGCGACGTCATGGTCTGGTCGCTGGCGGCCGAGGCGGTCGCACTGCCGCACGTCGTCTGGTTCCTAGCCAACGCCGAGACGAGCTGGCACGGGTTCGCCGAGAAGGTCTTCCTCACTACGCTCGCCGCCTGGGTGGCGTGGTGCGGACACCGGCTGGCCCGACCGTAGGCTGCCCGCATGACCGATGACCTCCTGCAGCGGTACGCCGAGCTCGTCGTGCGTGTCGGCGCCAACGTCCTGCCCGGCACCGTGGTGCAGCTGCGCTGCGACATCGCCCACCGCGAGCTCGCCAGGGCCGTCGCCGAAGAGGCGTACGCCATCGGCGCGCGACGCGTCTACGTCGAGTACGACGACGGGCACGTGCGCCTGTCCGCGCTGCGGCACGCGCCCGCGGACGCCCTCAGCGAGACGGTCCCCTGGGAGCTGGCGCGGCTGCGCCAGTCCGAGCAGGAGTCCTGGGCGCTGATCCGGCTCACCGGCAACCCCGAGCCGCACCTGTTCGACGGCGTCGACCCGTCCCGGATGGCGGCGGTCCCGCTCGAGCTGGCCATGGAGTCCCGGCGGATCCTCACCAGCGGCGCGGTCACCTGGACGATCGTGGCCGCGCCGAACCCCGGCTGGGCCGAGCAGGTCTTCGGCGAGCCGGACGTCGACCGGCTCTGGGACGCGATCTCGCTGCCGCTGCGCCTGGACCAGCCCGACGTCGTCGCGGCCTGGGACGAGCACCGGCGGACGCTCCAGCGGCGGGCGCTGGCCATGGACGCGCTCGAGCTGGACACCGTGCACTACCACGGCGGGGGCACTGACCTCGTGGTCGGCCTCATCCCCGGCTGCCGCTGGACCGGCGGCGGGCTGAAGGCGTCCGACGGCCGGTGGTACATGCCGAACCTGCCCACCGAGGAGGTCTTCACCAGCCCGGACCGCACCCGCGCCGAAGGCGTGGCGCGGCTGACCCGGCCGCTGGTCATGCCACGGGCGGGCGCCGTCGTCGAGGACCTCGTGGTGCGTTTCGAGGGCGGCCGCGTCGTGGAGGTCGAAGCAAGCTCCGGCGCCGACGTGGTCCGGGCCGAGCTGGCGACCGACGAGGGCGCCTCCCGGCTCGGCGAGGTCTCGCTGGTGGACGGCGGCTCGCGCGTGCGCGCGGCCGGCCTGGTCTTCCACGACACGCTGTACGACGAGAACGCCGGCTGCCACGTCGCCTGGGGCACCGGCTTCCCGTTCTCGCTGCCCGGGGGCGGCACCGGCCTGACCCCGCCGGAGCTGGTGGCGCTGGGCCTGAACCAGTCCGTCGTGCACACCGACGTCGTCATCGGCGGACCCGGGGTGAGTGTCGACGGGCTGACCAAGGACGGCACCCGGGTGCCCGTCATCACCGACGACGCGTGGGTGCTCCCGGTCTGACTCAGGACCGCGGCGTCGGGGCGGGCGACCCGCCCCGACGGCCGGAACCCGGCTCTACTCCGGTGCGCCCTCGGCGATGGCGACGTTGCCGTCGGCGTCCATGACGCCGACCGTCTCGTCGACGGCGACCAGGTTGCCGTCCTCGTCCGCGACGGAGATGACCTCGTCGAAGGCCGAGCTGCCGTCCGGCGACTCGATGGTGACCAGGTCGTCGACCGCGACCGGGTTGCCGTCGGAGTCGATGATCGCCGTGACGTCCTCCGAGACGATCGTGCCGTCGTCGGCCACGGCCGAGCCGCCGCCCTCGATCACGGCGTAGTCGCCGCTGTTGTCCTGCTCGCTCATGCTGCCTCCTGGGGGTGGCGCGCGGGTCCCGTACGCCTGGAAGGCCGACCCTAGGCCCCGGCGGCCGCGTCCGGGAGCGGATCATGCAGGGACCCTTGTGCGGCGGCCCGATCACGAGGAGCCTTTCCGGCGTCCCAGGCACGGCGCCGGGACGCAGGAGGTGGGCGGATGCCCAGGTACCTGTTCATCGCGAGCTACACCAGCGAGGGCGCGAAGGGCGTCCTGGCCAAGGGCGGCACCGCGCGGCGGACGGCCGTCGAGAAGGCGCTGGCGGACGTCGGCGGGAGGCTGGAGTCGTTCGACTTCGCCTTCGGCGGCGACGACGTCTACGCGATCGCGGAGATCCCCGACAACACGACGGCGGCGGCGCTTGCCCTGGCGATCGGCGCTGACGGGCGCACGCACATCCGCACGGTCGTGCTGATCACGCCGGAAGACGTCGACGCAGCTTCGCAGCGCAGCGTCGCGTACTCAGGCCCGGGCTCCGCCTGACCGTCGCCCTCGGGTGATGTCCGGTCAGGCCTTGCGGCGGCGCAGCTCGGCGACCACGGCCGGCACGATCTGGTGCAGGTCGCCGACCACCGCGTAGTCGGCCCGGGTGACCATCGGAGCATCGGCATCGGTGTTGATGGCCAGGATCGTCTTGGCGGACTGGCAGCCGGCCCAGTGCTGGATCGCTCCGCTGATGCCGCACGCCACGTACAGGTCGGGGGCGATCTTCGTCCCGGTCTGACCGACCTGCTCGTGGTGCGGTCGCCAGCCCTGGCTGGTGACCACGCGGGAGACGCCGAGCGTGCCGCCGAGCAGGTCGGCGAGCTCGATGAGCTCGGCGAAGCCCTCCGGTCCGCCCACTCCGCGGCCGCCGCCGACGACCACCCTGGCGGCCGCGAGGTCCACGCCGCCGCCCCCGCTCGCCTCGACCGACTGGACCTGCGCGACCAGGTCGGCGTCGGTCAGCTCGGGCTCGCCGCGGCGCACCTCCGGCTGCGTCGGCGTCTGCGCGGGCTCGGCGGCGACGGCGTGCGGGGCGACGGCCAGCACGGCCGGGGTAGCCGCGAGCGCCAGCTCCTCGAGCGCGGCGCCGCCCATGATCTGCCGGCTGACCCGCCACGGCTCCCCGGCCGACCCGGCCTGGGCCGCGACCGCACCGGCCGCCATCGGCACGTCGAGCCGGGCGCCGAGATGGGCCAGGACCTCGTTCCCGCGCGGTGTGCCGGCGGCGACGACCGCGTCGAACCCGACCGCCGCCGCGACCTGGGCGAGGCCGGCGGCCCAGGCCGCCGCCGCGAACCGGTCCAGCCGCGGGTCGTCGACATGGTGCACGGTGGCCACGCCGTGCTCGCCGAGCTGCGCGACCGTGGCCGCCGGGTACGTCCCGACCAGGACGGCATGCACGTCACCGCCGATGCCGCGCGCGAACGTGAGCGCCTGAGCCGACAGCGGCGCCACGCCCTGCTCGTTGGTCTCGACGAGGACCGCGGTCTTCATCGCTCCACCAGCCCGAGCCGCTCGAACAGGTCCACGACGGCCGGCGCCGCATCGGCCCCGCGTCCGAGGATCTCGACAGTCTTGGTCTCCTCCGGCGGCAGGGTCAGCACGACCCGGCCGTTGCCCACCGGCTGGACGGTGGGGGCGATCCGGTCGACCGGCGCCTTCTTGGCCCGGATCCGGCCGGGCACCGACGGGTAGCGGGGCACGACCCCGCCCTCCTTGATGGTGAGCACCGCCGGCGTCGGGAGGTCGAACACCTCGATCCCGTCCGCACCGTCGCGGCGCACGATCAGCCGCCCGTCCTTGACCTCGAACGTCTTGACGCCGGCGACCACCGGGACTCCGAGCCGGTGCGCGACCCGGATGCCGACCTGGAAGTCCGCGGTGTCGCCGGCTTCGTTCCCGAACAGCAGCAGGTCGTACGGCTGGCCCGCGTCCCGCTTCGCGACGGCGACGTCGGCGATCGCGGCCGCGACGTCGGCCGGGCCCCAGCCCTCGGCGTCCGCCTCGACCAGCACCGCGGCGCCGACTCCCATCGCGAGCGCGTCGCGCATCTGCTCGAGGCTGTCCTCCGGCCCCACGGACAGGACCGTGGCCGACCCGCCCTGCGGCCTCGACGGCCTGCAGCGCGCACTCGACCGCGCTCTCCTCGTGCGGGCTGACCGTGAAGCCGACGTGCCGCGCGTCCACCGAGCGCGCGTCGTCGCTGAGCGTCACCCGGCCGGACGCGCCGGGGATCCGCTTGACGCAGACCAGGACGTCCATCCGCCGCTACCCCCTGATCCGGTCGTTGTCCGGGTCGAACAACGGTCTGGCGCCGACCCTGGCCACGGTCACCGGGTACTGCTCGGCCATGTACTCCACCTTCAGCGCGGTGCCCTCGACCGCATAGTCCGGCGGCAGGTACGCCATCAGCAGGTGCTTGCCGAGCGAGGGGGCCGAGCCGGCCGAGGTGACGTACGACCGGTGCCCGCGCTTGTCCGCGATCGGCTCGCCGTCCGCCGTCAGCACCGGCTCGCGGCCGAGCATGTAGCGCTTGGTGCCGTCGGCGCTGGTGTGGTCGTCGACGGTGAGCGTGCACAGGATCGTGACCGGGTCGGCGTCCAGCTGCTCGAGCAGCGCAGCCTTCCCGACGAAGTCCTGCTCCTTGACCGACTTGCGGGTCAGCCCGGCCTCGACCACGGTGCGCTCCAGGTCGAGCTCGGCGCCGTGCGCGCGGTAGCCCTTCTCCAGGCGGCCGGTCGTGCCGTACACGCCGATGCCGACCGGCACCAGCCCGTCCTGCAGACCCTCGTAGTACAGCGTCTGCCACAGCCGTGCACCCTGCTCGAAGGACACGTACAGCTCCCAGCCGAGCTCACCGACGTACGAGATGCGCGACGCCAGCACCACCTGCGAGCCGACCTCGATCTCCCGGCAGGTGCCGAAGCGAAACCCCTCGTGCGTGACGTCGGCGCGGGTCACCTTGGCGAGGATGTCGCGGGCCTTCGGCCCCCACAGCCCGATCGTCGTGAAGGCGTTCGTCTGGTCGACGATCTGGGCGGTCCCGTCGTCGGGCGCATGGTCGGCGAACCACTTGCGGTCCGCGTTGCCGTGCAGGCCACCGGTCACCACCCGGAAGTGCTCGTCGCCGAGCCGCATGATCGTGAGGTCCGACTTGATCCCGCCGGCGGCGTTGAGCACCGGCGTGTAGACCACCCGGCCGACCGGGACGTCCATCTGCGAGACGGCGACCCGCTGAACGGTCGCCAGCGCGCCGGGACCGAGCACGTCGAAGATGTTGAACGCGGACAGGTCGATGAGCCCGGCCCCCTCGCGCATCGCCAGGTGCTCGGCGTTGATGATCGGGGACCACCAGCGGGCGTCCCACTCGGCGGTGCGCGGCATCACCGCGTCGCCGTACCTGGCGAGCAGCGGCGCGTTGGACTCGTACCAGAACGGGCGCTCCCAGCCGGCCGTCTCGAAGAAGACGGCGCCGAGGTCGCGCTGCCGGCCGTTCATGGGGCTCAGCCGCACATCGCGGTCCGAGGACCACTGCTCGCTCGGGTGGACGATCCCGTACGTCTTGTTGAACGCCTCGCCCGTGCGCGCGCGGATGTGCTCGCGGGTGCGCTGCGTCGGGTAGAAGCGGGCGATGTCCGAGGTGTGCGGGTCGATCTCGGGGGTGCCCTCGACCATCCACTCCGCGACGGTGCGACCGACGCCGGGCCCTTCCTTGATCCAGACAGCCGACGCGGCCCACAGGCCCTTGACCTCCGGGGTCTCGCCCAGGCACGGAGCGCCGTCCGGGGTGAGCGAGAGCAGGCCGTTGATGGCGTAGCGGATGCCCACCGCCGGGTTGCCGAGCACGTCCGGCATCAGCTCGAGCGCCTGCTCCAGCTGCAGGTCGAAGTCGTCCGAGGTGAACGGCAGCTCGGTCGGCGAGAGCGTCGACTCGGCGATGGACGGGATCTCCTCGGGGTCGTACAGGATCGCCCGGTGCGCGTACGAGCCCACCTCGAGGTCGCCGCCGTGCTGGCGCTCGTAGCAGAACGTGTCCATGTCGCGGATGATCGGGAACGTGATCTCGCCGACCGTGTCGGCGAACTGCGGCACCGGCCCCACGCTGATCATCTGGTGCACGGCCGGGGTCAGCGGGATCGTGGCGCCGGCCATCCGCGCGAGCTTCGGGCTCCAGACTCCGCACGCGATGACCACGGTCTCGGCCTCGATGTCGCCGCGGTCGGTGCGCACGCGGCGGATCCGGCCGCCCTCGACGTCCATGCCCTCGATCTCGACACCGGCGTGCACGGACAGGGCACCCATCTCCTGCGCGCGCTCGCGCATGATCGTGCCGGCACGCAGCGAGTCGACGACTCCGACGCTCGGCGTGGAGAAGCCGCCGACGACTACGGACGGGTCGAGGTACGGAACGAGCTCGGCGACCCGTGCGGGCGTGACCAGCTCGGAGTCGATCCCCCAAGACTTCGACGACGCCATCCGCCGGCGCAGCTCCTGCATGCGCTCCTCGGTCCGTGCGACCTCGATGCCGCCGGACTCGGTGAACACACCGAGCTCTTTGTACTGCCGCATGCTGTCCAGCGTCAGGTCGGTCATCTCGCGCGAGTGGTCGACCGGGAAGATGAAGTTGGACGCGTGCCCGGTGGACCCGCCCGGGTTCGGCAGCGGCCCCTTGTCCAGCAGCACGATCTCGCGCCATCCGAGCCGGGCCAGGTGGTAGACGAGGCTGTTGCCGACGATCCCTGCTCCGATGACGACGCACCGTGCCCGGGACGGGAGCTCGCTCATGCTGATGCCTTCCTCAGTACTGCGGTGCCTATCGTTGCGCGACGCGCAACACAGTTCGTCATAAGAGACGCAGCAAGCATGCTGCGCGCCTCCCCCCACGTCAAGCACGCCCCCAGCCCCCCGCGATCTTGAGAGATCCAGGGCGCTGCACGGCGTGTCACCACTGAATCTCTCAAGATCGCGGGGGATCTAGGGTGCGTGGGATGCGGATCCTTGCGGTGGGCGGTACCCGGTTCGTCGGCCGGCACGTGGTCGAGACGGCGCTGGCGCGCGGTCACGAGGTCACAGTGCTGCATCGGGGCAGGACCGGCGTCGAGCTGTTCCCCGCGGCCGAGCACCTGCTGGCCGACCGGGACGGCGACCTGTCGGCGCTGGCCGGGCGGGACTTCGACGCCACCGTGGACTTCTGCGCCTACCGCCCCGGCCAGGTCGACTCCCTCGCCGACGCGCTGGGCGGACGCGGTGGGCAGCACCTGTTCGTCTCCACGGTCTCGGTCTACGCGCCACCGGACGGCCCCGGGATCACCGAGTCGGCCCCGTTGCACGAACCCGCCGCGCCGGACGTCGCCGAGGTCACCGACCAGACGTACGGCCCGCTCAAGGTCGCCTGCGAGCTGGCCGCCGCCCGGCACCACGGGCGCGGCCTGCTGATCATCCGGCCCACGTACGTCGTCGGCCCGGCCGACTACACCTGGCGCTTCCCGTACTGGGTGCAGCGGATCGCGGCCGGCGGACGGGTGCTCTGCCCGGGTCCGGCCGACGCGCCGATGCAGGTGATCGACGCGCGGGACCAGGCGACGTTCATGGTCGACCTGCTCGAGTCCGCGACGCCCGGCACGTTCCACACCGTGAGCCCGGCTCCCCCGTACGGGTTCGGCGACATGCTCGAGGCGATCGCCGCCCGCGTCGCGCCGCCGGGCACGACCCTCGACTGGGTGGATGCGAAGGTGCTCCTCGGCAGCGGGCTGCCGGAGCCCAGCCTCCCGTTGTGGAGCTGGGGCGAGCCGGACGAGTGGGCCGGCGCGGCGGACCCGTCTGCCGCCTACGCCGCGGGGCTGTCCCCGCGACCGCTCGCCGACACGATCGACAGCACGCTCGTGTGGATCCGCTCGACAGACGGCCCGCCGGCCGGCACCGGTCTCACCCCCGACCAGGAGGCCGCTCTGTTCGCCGTCGCGTGACGGCGGCGGTCAGGCCGGTTGGTGGCGGTAGAAGTCGGCCTTCGACGGCTCCAGCGGGGTGTTGCCCAGGATGAGGTCGGCCGACTTCTCGGCCAGCATCATCACCGGCGCGTAGATGTTGCCGTTGGTGACGTACGGCATCACCGACGCGTCCACCACTCGCAGCCCGTCCACGCCGTGCACGCGCATCGTCAGCGGGTCCACGACGGACAGGTCGTCCACGCCCATCCGGCAGGTGCAGCTCGGGTGAAGTGCGGTCTCGCCGTCCTTGGCCACCCAGTCGAGGATCTCCTCGTCCGTCGACACGCTCGGTCCCGGTGACAGCTCCCCGCCGTTGTACCGGTCGAACGCCGGCTGGGTCAGGATGTCGCGGGCCACGTGGATCGCCTCGACCCACTCGCGCCGGTCCTGCTCGGTGGACAGGTAGTTGAACCGCAGCGCCGGGTGCACCCGCGGGTCGGTCGACGTGATCTTCACCGTGCCGCGCGCGTCCGAGTACATCGGGCCGATGTGCACCTGGTAGCCGTGCCCACCGGCCGGCGAGGTGCCGTCGTAGCGGATCGCGATCGGCAGGAAGTGGAACATCAGGTTGGGGTAGGCGACCTCGTCGTTGCTGCGGGCGAACCCGCCGGCCTCGAAGTGGTTGGACGCGCCCGGGCCCTTGCGCAGGAACAGCCACTCGGCGCCGATGAACGGCCGCTTCCACATCGCCATCGACGGCTGCAGCGAGACCGGCTCCTTGCAGGCGTACTGGACGTACACCTCGAGGTGGTCCTGCAGGTGCTCGCCGACGCCGCGGACGTCGGCCACCA
This sequence comes from uncultured Actinomycetota bacterium, assembly GCA_963711005.1. GTDB lineage: Bacteria > Actinomycetota > Actinomycetes > Prado026 > Prado026 > CAVQCJ01. The sequence goes on from CAVQCJ010000006.1 coordinate 489,793, forward strand.
CGTCGACGCCTAGGGCGCGCAGGTCGTCGGCGTTGCCGACCCCGGACAGCTGCAGGAGCTGGGGGGAGTTGATGGCGCCGCCGCTGAGCACGACCTCGCCCGCGTAGACGCGCTGGGCGGAGCCGTTCCCGTGCACGTACTCGACGCCGATCGCCCGCGTGCCGTCGAAGAGCACCCGGGTCACCAGGCAGCGGGTCCGCACGGTCAGGTTGGGCCGGTCCATGACCGGGTGCAGGTACGCCCGCGCGGCGCTGAGCCGCCGCCCGCGGCGGATGTTGCGGTCGAACCGCGCGAAGCCCTCCTGCCGGTAGCCGTTCACGTCGTCGGTGAGCGGGTACCCGGCCTGCTGCACGGCCTCGAAGAACGCGCCGAACAGCGGGTTGGTCGCCGGGCCGCGCTCGAGCACCAGCGGTCCGTGGTCGCCGCGCCACTCGTCGCCGCCCGCCGTGCAGTTCTCCATCCGCTTGAAGTACGGCAGGCAGTGCGCGTAGTCCCAGGTCTGCATGCCCGGGTCGGCGGCCCAGCGCTCGAAGTCGAGCGGGTTGCCGCGCTGGAAGATCATCCCGTTGATGCTGCTGGATCCGCCGAGCACCTTCCCCCTGGCGTGGTAGATCCTGCGGTCGTGCATGAACGGCTCGGGCTCCGACTCGTACTTCCAGTCGTAGAGGCTGCTGCCGATCGGGAACGGCAGCGCCGCGGGCATGTGGATGAACACGTCCCACGGGTAGTCCGAGCGGCCGGCCTCGAGCACCAGCACGCGCTGGTCCGGCGAGGCGCTCAGCCGGTTGCCCAGCGCGCTGCCCGCCGACCCGCCGCCGACGACGATGAAGTCGAACTGCTCCGCTGGCATGGCGCCTCCCTGGCGGCCGGCGCGTGGGCACCGGCCGAGTGAGTCCCGGATCCTAGCGCCGACCGGCAGGCGCTCCCGGGCACCGGCCGGACCGACCCTCGACAAGCAGGCGACGAACGGCGCGCGCTGCGGCAGGATGACGCCGGGCCGTGGCGACCAGACCTGGAGGCGGCGATGGGCGTGGCACAGCTGGGTGAAGGCGCCCTTCGACGCTTCACCGGGGGTGACGCGGCCGGCCAGACGGCGACCCTGGTGGCGACCGCGGCGGTCGGCGCGAGCTTCGGGCGCGGTCTGATGCCGCGACGGAGCATCGACCAGGCGATCGCGACCGGCGTGGTCGGCGCGACGCAGTACGGCCTCGTGGTCACCTCGCAGTCGATCTCGGCCGCGGTCGCCCGCTCACTGGTGGGCAAGCGCGACGGGACGGTCGCGCGGCTCGTCGCGCAGGCCGCGGTCACCACCGCGCTCATCGGCGCCGGCACCGCGGTCGAGCGGATGCTCCCGCCGCGCCCCGGCGAGCCCGTGCGGCGAGCGTTCCTACGGACCGCCGGCCGGCGGGCCAGCCGCGTCGGCGCCGCCAGCCTGCTGGTGGGGGCCATCGACGCCGCCGACCACCTGGCCGCGGACCGCGGCCGGGCCGGCATCCCGGTGCGGGTGCTCGGTGCCGCCGGCGGCCGGCTGGTCGGGGTCGGGATGGCCGCGTGGATGATCAGCCGGTACCACCGGACCGAGGACCCCGGGGTGCTGCCCCCGCCGGTCGACCCGCTGACCGGGATCCCGCAGAAGCCGGACGCCGACGGCGCACCGGTCGTCGACGCGCTCCCCCCCGTGTCCAAGTCGCTGGCGCTGGGCACCGCCGTCAGCGTCGGCCTGCAGGGCATCGCGTTCGTCGACTCGCTGCTGTCGCGCGCCGTCGCCGAGGGGGTGCGCCGGGTCGCGCCGGGGTCCGGGCCGATGGCCGGCGCGGTCGGGCACGTCGTGTCGCTCGGCGTGCTCTCCGGCGCAGTCCTCGGCGGCCTGGAGTACGCCTACCGCTCGGCAGAGTCCGGTGGGGCCGCCGTCGACGCGGCCTACACCGCTCCCCCGGACGCCCGGACGGTCAGCGGGGGACCCGCGTCGCAGGTCGCCTGGGACACGCTCTCGCGCGAGGGCGTCCGGTTCGTGAACATGGCGCTGACGCCGCACGAGATCGCCCGGACGACCGGCGTCGCCGAGGACCAGGTGCTCTCCCCCGTTCGCGGGTTCGCCGGGCTCGCCTCCGCTCCCACCGTCGACGCCAGGGTCGACCTGGTGATGCGGGACCTGGAGCGGCTCGGGGCGTTCGAGCGGTCGGTCATCTGCATCGCCTCGCCGACCGGCAGCGGATACGTCAACTACGTCGCGGTCGAGGCGCTCGAGTACCTCACCCGCGGCGACTGCGCCACGGTGGCGCTGCAGTACTCGCTGCGGCCCTCGTTCCTGTCCCTGGACCGGGTCCCCGTCGGCCGGGACCAGAACCGCGCGCTGTTCCACGCGCTGTCGTGGCGGCTGCGGGCGATCCCGGAGGACAGCCGGCCGCGCCTGGTCGGGTTCGGCGAGTCGCTCGGCGCGCAGACCCTCCAGGACGCGTTCCTGTTCGAGGGGACCGGCGGGCTGCACCGGGTCGGCCTCGACCGCGCGCTGTTCCTGGGGACGCCGGCGGCGAGCAAGTGGGCCAAGGACTGGCGGCTCACCCCGGAGCGCACCGACCCCGACGGCGAGGTCGTCGAGATCGGCTCGTACGACGAGTGGGCCGCGTCCGACGCGAAGGACCGAGACCGGCACCGGTACTTCCTGCTGTCCCACCACGAGGACCCGATCACCCGGTTCGAGCCCGCGCTGGCCGTGCAGCAGCCCTCGTGGCTCGGCCCTCCGGACGAGCGGCCGCCGGGCGTCCCGAAGACGGCACGCTGGTACCCGCTCACGACGTTCTTCCTCACCGGGATCGACACGATCAACGCGATGAACGTGGTCCCGGGCAACTTCGTCGCTCGGGGGCACGACTACCGGGCGGACCTGGCCCGGATGGTGTCGGTCGCCTACGGGCTTCCGGTCGGGGACGGCGAGCTGCTGACCATCGAACGGGCGCTGCGCGCGCGGGAGGCGGACTGGGCGGAGCGGCGTCTGGTCGCCGAGCAGCTGCAGCGGGCCAAGGAGGCCGTGCAGCGCCAGGTCAGCGCATGGGGGCTGGGGTCCGACGGGGCGGCGGCCCGGATGGCCATGCCGCCGGCGGCACCGGTCGGCTGATCGGTCAGCCGACCGGCTTTGGTCCGCGGGCGAACAGCTGGACCAGCGAGCCCAACCCGTTGGTCGCCCAGTGCAGGCCCATGGCCGCGAAGACGCTGCCGCTGAGCTGACGGAGCACGCAGAACACCGCGCCGCCGAGGGCGGTGAACAGGACGGTCCCGGCCACCCACAGCGGGACCGCCAGGCGGTGCGTCGCCAGCCACGGCGGCGGGCGTACGCCTTCGTCCCGCAACGAGGGCGCGATGTGCCACAGGCCGAACAGCAACGACGACACCACGGTCGCAGCCAGGGCGCCGTGGCTGACCTCGAGCAGCCCCCACAGCACGCCGCGGAACGCCGTCTCCTCCAGCAGCACCGTGGCGAACGGCACCTCGACCAGGGCGACGAACAGTGCCTGCCGCGGGTTCGGCCGGTCGCCGGTCACCGTGTGCAGCCCGGGCAGCATCAGCGCCACGGAGTACACGGCCGCAACGGCGAGCACGCTGCCGATGGCCCACAGCACGCCGTGCAGCAGCGCGCGCCGGCCCATGCCCATGTCGGTCCAGCTCAGGCCGGCCAGCCGGCCGATCCCCACCAGCAGCACGGCGACGACGGGGCAGGTGACGAGGTACAGCCTGGGCAGCCAGTAGTGGTTGACCAGGTTGGTCACCACGAGGACGGCCACCACCACGAAGACGGCGGCACCCATCCCCGAAGGCTAGGGGGCGCAGCCTCCGCGCAGGGTCAGGCGTCGGTCTCGAGCAGGATCCCCAGGCACATCTCGTCGGTGGTGCCCGCCCCCCAGGTGACGTAGCGCGGCGGCAGCCCGGCCAGCTCGGGCAGCCTGTCGCGCAGCGTGGCGTCATGGGTGCAGGTGACCCGCAGCACGTCGCCCGGTCGCACGGTCACTGGCTTGGCCAGCACCTGGGCCCGCTGGTCGTCGAAGTTCCAGACCGGCCTGGTGAACAGCACCCGAGCCTGGGGCGTGCCAGGGTTCAGCTCGACCGTGATCGAGCGGCCCAGCAGGTGCATGTGACCGGCTACGGCCAGGATCGTGGCCGGCTGCCGGACCCGCCGGTCGCAGGACTGGGTCGGGCCGGCCACCGGCGCGGTCAGGCTGGTCCCGCCGCACAGCAGCTGCAGCCCGGCCACCGTGGTCCCCGCGTCCGCCCCGAACCGGGACATCAGGTCGAGGATGGACTGGCCACGGTCGCACAGCGGGCCCATCCGGCCGGGCGGGCAGGGCAGCTCGACCGGCGCCACCAGCAGCGCGGTGTGCAGCGGTTTGAGCTCCGCCATCCCCGGCGCGAGCCGCAGCTGCACATGGCTGGAGTCGCTGCCGTGCCCTGCCCGCAGGTTGTAGTGCACCTGCAGGACGATCATCGAGCCGGCCGCGAGCGGCACGCCCACCCCGGCCGGGAACATCTGCTCGCCCGAGCCAGGCGCCCAGCCGGCCAGCCACGGCGACTGGTCGAGGGCGGCGACCGGGTCGCCGCCCTCGGACGGCAGCCCGGGGTCGCCGAAGCAGGTCCATCCCCGGCCACCCGTCTGCGCGTCCTTCGCTCGCGCGCCAGGAACCTGCTCCGGCGTGACGCGGTACAGGATCGCGTGGTGCACGATCGCGCGGTTGCCGGGCCGGAAGTCGACGCCGGTGATGAACGCGGACGAGGCCAGGTGCGGGTCGATGAGGAAGCAGCGGTAGTCGTCCGACCCGCCCGACGGGGCGGACGGCTGGTAGCTGCCGTGCGGAAGGCTCAGCGTCAGCAGCGTCTCCCCCGCCCGCAGCGGGATCGCCGGGGACCCCGGGGCGGACGGCGCCGGCTGGACGGCCGCCGTCGACGTACCTGTCGGCGGGACCGAGTGCGCACTCGAGCCGGCCCCGGCGCTGCCGCAGGCCGACAGGAGCAGCGCGGCCGTCAGCGTCGCGGCCGGCCCCCGGCCGCGAACCGCTCGTCGTCCCGCACCCACCACCCGTCCCACGTCCGCCACAGTAGGCGCCCCGCGGGTCAGTCCAGGCCCGGGAAGGCCTCGAGCCCTGAGCCGTCGCCGTCGGTGCCGGCCGCCGGATCGCCGGCGAGCAGCTCGTCGGACAGGTGCAGCCGCAGCGGGTCCACCCTGATCAGACCGGCCGGGGCGGCGAGCAGGTGCGGCATCGCCTCGACCAGCTCCGCGAACCCGGGGGCCTCCCGGTGGGCGACCAGGGCGGCCTCGTCCCGGAACCACTCGTACAGCCAGACGACGTCGGCGTCGTCCGGGTCGAGGCCGACCAGGAAGCCTTCCGTACCGGGCTCGTCGCGCAACCGGTCCACGTACGTGTGCAGCGCGTCCAGTACCGCCGGCCGGGTCCCGGGCTGTCCCTGCAGGCGGATGAACAGACCCACCCGGCCGGGCAGCAGCCGGGCCCCAGACGCCACGCCCGGCTCCGCCATGGACCCCATTGTGACAACAGGCGCACCATGGACCGGTGGCGGACGACGACATCGACCGGCTCCTGCGCGAGGTCGAGGCCGCCCTTGGCCCGGACGAAGGCGTCAGGGCGCGGCCGGTCGAACCGTCCCGGGGTGCGACGCCGGACAACGTGCCGGGGGCGGCCGGCCGGCTGCGCGCGGGCCTGCCGCGCGCCGTCGCGGTCGGGGCCGGGTGCGGCGTGGTCGCCGGCGGGGTGTTCTCGGTCCTGCCCTTCGTGGACGGTCTCAGCGGTGCCCTGGCGGCGTTCGGCGCGGGCTTCGTCGTCTCCCTGTCGGGTCGGCTCCGCCGGCACCGCTGATCGACGGTATGGGTCAGGCGGCGTGCGACGAGGTGTCGGTGACGACCTGGTCCATCGGGACCACCCGGGTACGGCTCAACAGGTCGAAGGCGTCGCGGCGCTGGCTCTGCAGACCCGACATCATGACCCCGACGAAGACCAGCACGACCCCGATGATGTTGATGAGCGGGACGAAGACAGCCAGGTAGCGGAGGAGGACCGGTGACCAACCGGGAACGGTTCTGTCCAGCAGGACGAGCCGCAGGTGGGTGAGGCGCCTCCCGGGGGTGCCGCCCAGATGCTCCAGAGTCGCGAAGACGATCACCGAGATGGCGACGAAGCCCAACGAAACCGCGACCTTCTGGCCGTTGGACAGCGGCTTGCCGTGCGTGTTGATGACCGCGCCGATGAGCGAGAGGCTCACGATGTAGACGAACACCGCGAAGACCAGGTCGATGAGCGACGAGACAGTCCGGATCGTGGCCGACGGGATCGTCGGGTCGGGCCCGTAGTCGCGCGGACCCGGTGGCTCGTTCGCATCGTCATCGACAGCCGGCGGGTCCTCGTGCTGATCGTCACTCACGGCGCGCCAACCTACCCGCTAGTCGTGGTGCGCGCTGGCCGCCGGCCGACTCAGCGCGTAGAAGGCCACCGCCGCGGCCGCGCCCACGTTCAGCGAGTCCACGCCGGGCGCCATCGGGATCCGGACTCGCAGGTCGGCCGCTGCCTGGGCCCGCGCGGTCAGCCCGTCGCCCTCGGTCCCGAGCAGGACGGCGCACGCCAGGGTCGCCGCCGCCGGCACTTCGGCGAGGTCGACGGCGTCCGCGGCCGGGGTCAGCGCGAGCACGGTCAGTCCCGCGGCCCGCACCTCGTCCAGGCCGGCCGGCCAGCGGGCGAACCGCGCGTAGGGAAGCGTGAGCACCGCCCCCATCGAGACCTTCACCGCCCGCCGGTACAACGGGTCGGCGCACCGCGGGTCGAGCAGGACGGCCTGCATCCCGAGCGCCGCGGCGGCCCGGAACACCGCCCCGACGTTGGTCGGCTCGACGATGCCCTCCAGCACGACGACGCGCACGCTGCCGGCGAGCAGCTCCCCCGGCGTCGGCAGGGTGCGCCGGTGCACGGCGGCGAGCGCACCTCTGTGCACGTCGTATCCGGTGACCGACCGCAGCACGACCTCGTCGGCGAGGTACACCGGGACGTCGAGCGGTTCGAGCACGTCTGCCAGGCCGGGGAGCCGGCGTTCCTCGCAGAGCACCGAACGAAGCGGATAGCCCGCATCCACGGCCCTGCGCACGATCCTGCCGCCCTCCGCGATGAACAGCCCGCCGGCCGGCTCGAGCGCGCGGCGCAGCCCGGTGTCGGTCAGGTCGCGGTAGTCGGCCAGCCGGTCGTCCGCCGGGTCGTGGACGGTGTGCACGGTGGCCATGGCCGCCATCCTGCCGTCAGACTGCCGCCGTGCCCCGTGACCTCACCGATGTCGTGGCCGACATGGACGCCGTCCTGGAGGAGCTGCCCGACGGCGACCCGCTCCGTGCCTTCGTGGCCACCTACCGCCGGACGACCCTGGCCGTCGGCGAGCGGATCGCCGCCAAGGCCTTCGTCGACCCCGAGTGGGTCGAGCGCTGGGACGTCGCGTTCGCCGACCTGTACCTGGCGGCCTTGCGCGAGCACCTCGCCGGCCGGCCGGTGCCCGGTCCGTGGGGGGTCGCGTTCGAGTACGCCCGGGCCGACCCGGGCCAGCCGCTCCTGCGGCACCTTCTGCTGGGCATGAACGCGCACATCAACTACGACCTTCCGCAGGCCCTGCTCGCCGTGATCACCGACGCGGAGTTCGACGACCCGCAGGTACGCGCAGAGCGCGGCGAGGACCACCGCCGGGTCGACGACATCCTGTCGTCGCGGGTCGCGGCGGAGGACGCCGAGCTGGACAAGGCCGGGGCCGTCCGCTCGCTCAAGGACCGGCTGCTCCAGCCGGCCAACCGGGCCGCATCGAAGCGGTTCCTGCGCGAGTCCCGGCGCAAGGTCTGGGCCAACTCGGTGGCCCTGTCGGCAGCCCGGCGCAAGGGAACGGTGGCCTACGGCGCCGAGCTGCGCTCGCTCGAGTCGCTCTCGGAGGCCAAGGTGTCCGAGCTGGTCCGGCCCGGTCCGGTGCTGCTGCGGCTGGGCCTGCGTGGGTTCGGCGTCCTGCTGCCGGGGGCGACCCTGGTCAAGGTGGACTGAGCCCTCCGGTCAAGCGAGGCCGACGCGGAGCCGACACCTGCAGGGTGAGGCGGCCCTCCCGCAAGCGCCCACGGCTGCTCGCCCGGTTGCGCCCGGCGGTGCTCGCCGTCGTCTGCGCGCTGACCTTCGCCGGGCTCGAGGCCGGTGCGCTCCCGGCCTCCGCCGAGACCGCGGACCAGGCCAAGGCCGCGGCACAGCGGGCCCAGGCCGAGGTGAACCGGCTGGTCCCCCAGGTGCGCGCCGCTCTGACCGCGTACCAGGTAGCCCTGCAGCGACTCGGGCGGGACGTGACCAGCGGGGTCAGCGCCGACCAGATGGCCCAGGAGGCTCAGCAGGCCGCCGACGCCGCCCAGCTCGCCCAGGAGCAGCGGGTGCGGGCGCTGTACATGTCCGGCGGCCAGGCAGGTCTGATGGGCAGTCTGCTCGAAAGCACCGGGCCCAGCGACCTCTTCGAGCGGCTCGGCAACCTTGACCGGGTGCTGGCCGCGAAGACCACCCAGGTGCAGTGGGCGGAGGAGGCCGCGAACGTGGCCCGGCAGGACGCCGACCTGGGGCTGGCCCAGGCCGACGCGACCGGTCTGACGGCCGGCGACGTCGAGGCCAGGTACGAGTCGCTGCTGGGTCTGCTCGGCGCGGCGCAGGCCCGGCTGGACCAGCTGTCGTCCCGGGCGAAGACGCTGGCGACCGCGGAGGCGGCGCAACGCGAGCTCCAGGCGCTCGCCGCTGCTGCCGCTGCTGCCGGGACCGCCGCGGCCGGATCGGCGCACGGGCACGGCATCCCACCGGCGTACCTGCTGCTCTACCGCGCCGCCGCGACGACCTGTCACGGGATGGACTGGCACGTGCTGGCGGCCATCGGGCAGGTCGAGTCCGGGCACGGGCACAACGTGGGGCCCTCGTCCAGCGGGGCCGAGGGCCCGATGCAGTTCATGCCGGCGACGTTCGCGGGCTACGCGGTCGACGGCAACGGCGACGGGGTGCTCGACATCTGGAACCCGGCCGACTCGATCTACACGGCGGCCCGCTACCTGTGCGCGAACGGCGCGGGATCGGCGACCAAGCTGTACACCGCGATCTGGCACTACAACCACGCCGACTGGTACGTCCAGATGGTCCTGCAGGTCGCGGCCGACCTGCGCGTCAAGTACCCGATCTGAGCCCGCGCAGCTCGTGCCACCATGAGGCCATGCGTGACCAGGTGGCACTGAGCATCGGTGACGAGGACCGGGATCTGGTCGATCTGCTGGACCGCGAGATCTACGCGTTCAACGTCGAGACGACCGGTCTGGACGACGGGCGGATGCTGACGATCCGCGCGGTCGACACCGAAGGCCGACTGGTCGCCGGGCTCTCCGGCTGGACGTGGGGCGGGTGCGCCTACGTCGACGTGCTCTGGGTGAGCGCGGAGCACCGCCGGCAGGGGTTGGGGACCCGGCTCATGGAAGCCGCGGAGCAGGAGGCGGCGGCGCGTGGCTGCACCGTGATCGTGCTGTCGACGCACACGTTCCAGGCGCCCGCCTTCTACCACGCCCGCGGCTATGTCGAGACGGGCCGCACCCCCGACTATCCCGTGGGCCACGGCCAGATCCACCTGTCCCGGTCCCTGACCGGCGACACCGGGGAGCAGCCCCAGCAGCCGTTCGAGCTTGCGACCATCCCGGCCTCCGCGGGTGCGATGGTCCGGGACCGCAGTGGCCGGCTGCTCATCCTGAAGCCGACCTACAAGGCCGGTTGGACGATCCCCGGTGGGGTGGTCGAGGCCGACGGCGAGACCCCCTGGGAGGCCTGCCGCCGCGAAACTCGAGAGGAGTGCGGCCTCGACGTCACCGTCGGGCGACTGGCCTGCGTGGATTTCCTGCGGCCGCGGCCGGGGCGTCCTGGCGGGATGCGGTTCCTGTTCGACTGCGGTGTGCTCGACGACGCCGTGCTGGCCGCAGTGTCGATCCAGCCCGAGGAGATCAGCGAGTACCGGCTGGTGCCCCTGCCGGAAGCGCTGTCCCTGCTCAGCGGTCCCGTGCGACGCCGAGTCCGGGCCGCCGGCAAGTCGAGCCGGGTGCGCTACCTCGAGGATGGCCGACCAGTGCCCGGGGTCGGCCCCTGAGAACCGCCGCGGCCCGTTCGCAGGCCTACGGTGGAGGTGAGTCACCAGTCAGCGGAGGTCAGCCATGTCGAAACACCTCGTGTACGGCGGCCAGCAGTTCCAGCTCAGGGACGACGAGGACGTCGACACTCTCGCGAGTCGCTTCACCGACTCCGCCGGCGGCTCTGCGTGGGTGAGCTTCGAGGACCACGCAGGCGACCACCACCTCGCGCTGCGTCACTCGCCCTTCCCGATCGTGCTCAGCCAGGCGCCGCAGGACGACCCTCGGTGACCTGCGTCTGTCCCGCGGCTCGTTGGTCGCCGGGCTGAGCTAGTCGCTGCCGGTGCGCGGCCGGCCGCGTCTGGGCAGCGGTGCTGCCTGCTGGGGCATCCGCCCCGCCTCGGTGAGCGCGCGGCGCAGCAGCATCTCGACGTGAGCGTTGGCACTGCGGAACTCGTCGCCGGCCCAGCGGACCAGCGCATCGTGGACCGCAGGATCGAGCCGGAGCAGGACCTGCCGACGTTCGCTCACGTATACAGGGAACCGACGTTGACGACCGGCGAGGGCGGCTGGTCCCCGCACAGCACCACCATCAGGTTGCTCACCATGGCAGCGGTACGTTCCTCGTCGAGGGAGATCACCCCGTTCTCGGTGAGCCGGTTGAGTGCCATCTCGACCATCCCGACCGCCCCTTCCACGATCCGCGACCGGGCCGCGACCACGGCGTTGGCCTGCTGGCGGCGCAGCATCGCCTGCGCGATCTCCTGTGCGTACGCCAGGTGGGAGATCCGGACGTCCACGATCTCGACGCCGGCGATCGCGACCTTGTCCGCGACCTCGCCGGCCAGCTGCCCGGCCACGACGTCGGTGGAGCCGCGCAGCGAGGTCCCGGCGTCGGTCGTGTCGTCGTAGGGGTGGCTGGTCGCGACGTGGCGCAACGCCGACTCGGCCTGCACCGTCACGAAGTTCAGGTAGTTCTCCACCGCGTACGTCGACTTCGCAGTGTCGGCGACCTGCCACACGACGATCGCGGCGATCTCCACCGGGTTGCCGTCGGCGTCGTTGACCTTGAGGCGGTTGGTCTCGAAGTTACGTACCCGGACGCTGACACCGCGGCGCACCGTCAACGGCAGAACCCACCAGAACCCGGGGCGGCGCACCGTCCCGATGTAACGGCCGAAGAACTGGATCACCGAGGTCTGTCCCGGCGTCACGATCACCAACGAGGCGATGACCAGGCAGAAGAGGACGATCGGCACCCAAAGCCAGCCGCTGCTGCGCTGGGCGGCCACCACGCCCCACCAGACGCAGCCGGCGAGCACCACCACCCCGAACCAGCCGCTCACGGCGGCGGCGGGTCGCTGGGTGATGTCGACCTGGCCCTGCTGCTGCCCCCCGGGTTCGGTCGTGCGCTCTGACTCGGTGGTGGCCATGGCGTGCTCCCTCGCAGGGAAAGTGATATCGCATAGATATCACTTTCTTCGCCGGTCCGCCAGCCCTCCGCCTTCCTCCCGAAGCTGGATGGAGGAGTCGGGGCATCGGGCGACGGCGGACGATGGGCTGAACTCGCCGTAGGAGGAGTACCAGCGCACCCAAGTGATCCTCCAGGGCGGCCACCGCGAGTAACCGGGCCCTTGGCCTCTACCCGTCCGCTCCGCGTCGAGGGAACGTGGACGGTGGAGGTGAAGAGGATGAACGCACAGATGGTCAAAGCCTTCGAGTACAAGTTCGTTCGTCTCGGGGAGTACCGGTTCTCGGCGTTTCTCGGCCCTCAGGACGAGGCTCGGAACACCTACCAGGACGTGGTGCGTGAGCACGCACGCGAGGGCTGGCGGCTCGTGCAGATCTTCGCGCCGGGTGTCGCTGCGTTCGGTGCCGCCAGGTACTACGAGTTGATCTTCGAACGCGAGACGCATGAGGATGCCACCGCCGGACAGGTCGCCTGAACAGGGCGCAGCCATCGCGGACGCGCAGCGACGTACCGATAGGGCCTCGAGCGACGAGTAACCCCCCGACTCGCCGCCGCGGACGTGCACCGGTCTCAGGCGCCTGGCCGGTCGAGGACGTTCGACGTGATCCGGGTGCCGATCCCGTTGGTGAGCGCGGAGGCGGGCGAGCTCGTCGGCTTGCGCTTCGCCTGCTCGGTGAAGCAGGCGAGGAACTCGGCTGCGAGGTCGAGCCGTGGATGTGCGGTCAGCACCTCGGCCCGGAGCTCCGCCGGCCACCAGTCGGCGTTGCGACCGGAGATGTCCAGGCCGGTACCCACCTCGAGCAGGTAGCCCTCCGGGTCCAGCTCGGCGTCCACGCTGTCCCACATGTGCCGCACGATGACCTCGGCGACTCGGACCCGACGTCCCAGCGGCCAGCCCGCGCCGGCCGCGAACATCCAGGCGACGTGGCCGCCGCCCTGCTCGAAGGACAGCGACGCGCTGTCGAACTCCGCGACGAGCCCGATGTCGTGCAGCATCGCGGCGACGAACAGCAGCTCGGCATCGAAGGCCAGCGCGCGCTCCACACCGATCGCGGCCGCCCACAGGTACGACCGGTGGTTGTGCTGCATCAGCGCCGGGGAGCAGTACGTGCGCGCCGCCTCGACGGCCCGCGCCGCGACCGCGGTGTCGGGTGCGGGGATGTCGGCCAGTCGCATCGAGCGTTACGTCGCGGCCGGCGGCGCCGGCGGTGCGGCCGGCGGCGGCGCGACGGGCGACGCAGGCGCGCTGTCCGACCGGCCGCTGAAGGCGGTCGACAGCATGGCCATCGCGGACGAGAGCTCGGCGGGAACGACCCAGACCTTGTTGGCCGCGCCGGCCGCGATCGCCGGCAGCGACTGCACGTACTGCCAGGCCAGCACCTTGGGGTCGGCGTCGGCTTCGTGCACGGCCTGGAAGACGCGACGGATGGCCTGCGACTCGCCGTCGGCGCGCAGCACAGCGGCCTGGGCGTCACCCTCGGCCTTGAGGATCGCGGCCTGCTTCTCGCCCTCGGCGGTGAGGATCTGCGACTGCTTGAAGCCCTCGGCGTTGAGGATGGCGGCGCGCTTGTCCCGCTCGGCGCGCATCTGCTTCTCCATCGAGTCCTTGATGGAGACCGGCGGGTCGATGGCCTTCAGCTCGACCCGGTTGACCCGGACGCCCCACTTGCCGGTGGCCTCGTCGAGCACGCCGCGCAGCTGCTGGTTGATGTCTTCGCGCGAGGTCAGCGCCTGCTCGAGGTCCATGCCGCCGACGACGTTGCGCAGGGTGGTGACGGTGAGCTGCTCGATGCCTTGGATGTAGTTGGCGATCTCGTACGTCGCGGACTTCGCGTCGGTGACCTGGAAGTAGATGACGGAGTCGATGTTGACGACGAGGTTGTCCTCGGTGATCACCGGCTGCGGCGGGAAGCTGACGACCTGCTCACGCAGGTCGATCAGTGGCCGCAGCTTGTCGACGAACGGCACCAGCAACGAAAGGCCGGCCTGCAGCGTGCGGTGGTACCGGCCCAGCCGCTCGACGACGCCCGCGCGCGCCTGCGGCACGATGCGCACGGTGCGCGCGAGCGTGACCAGGACGAGCAGCAGGATGACGGCGACGATGATGAGCGACACTTCGGTCGACGACACGGATGATCACGGCTCCGATGCGTACACGACGGCGTGTGCGCCGTCGATGCGGACGACCTCGACCGGGGTGCCCGGCTCGAGGACCACGGACGGGTCGAAGGTCCGCGCGGACCAGACCTCTCCCCCGATCTTGACCCTGCCGTCGCGCCCGTCGACGCGGTCGAGCACGAACCCGCCGGCACCGACCAGGGCGGCCGTCCCGGTCCGGGTCTCGCCCGGCTGGTGCAGGTGCCGCAGGGCGATCGGTCGGACCACGAGGAGCATGAGGACCGACACCGTCGCCGCCACCAGCGACTGGATGAGCAGCGAGCCGGTCGCCAGGGCAGTGATCCCGCCTGCGAGGGAGCCGACGGCCAGCATGATGAAGACGAGGTTGACCGACGTCATCTCGACGAGCGCGAGGAGCAGCGCCGCGAGCAACCACCAGTACCAGGCCACGTCACCATTCTAAGTCGGGGGGGACCCGAAGGAGCGTGCCTCAGCCCACCAGTCTCGCCGCGTGACGGCCAGCTCTGGCGTCGAGCTGCAAGGGCAGCCCGAAGGTGTCCGACAGCGTCGACGCGGTGAGGGCCTCGTCGATAGGTCCGGCAGCCACGACCGCACCGGCGCGCAGCATCAGGACGTGCGTGAAGCCGGGCGGGATCTCCTCCACGTGGTGCGTGACCAGGACCATCGCGGGGGCGTCGGGATCCTCGGCGAGGCCGGCCAACCGGTGCACGAGGTCCTCACGGCCGGCGAGGTCCAGGCCGGCAGCCGGCTCGTCCAGCAGCAGGAGCTCGGGGTCGGCCATCAGCGCCCGGGCGATCTGCACCCGTTTGCGCTCGCCCTCGGAGAGCGTCCCGAAAGTCCGCGCGGCGAGGTCGCCGGCGCCCAGCAGGCCGAGCAGGGTGAGGGCGCGCTGGGTGTCGACCCGGTCGTACTGCTCCCGCCACCGCCCGACGACCGCGTACGAAGCCGTGCGCACGACGTCGACCACCCGCTCCTGGGCCGGCAGCCGCTCGGCCAGCGAGGCGCTGGTCAGTCCGATGCGGGGCCGCAGCTCGAAGACGTCCACGGCGCCCAACCGCTCGCCGAGCACCCACGCCTCGCCGGTGCTCGGGTGCATCTGGGTGGCGGCGATCTGCAGCAGCGTGGTCTTGCCGGCGCCGTTCGGCCCGAGGACGACCCAGCGCTCCCCCTCGTGCACGGCCCAGTCGACCCGGTCCAGCAACGTCGAGGTGCCGCGTACGACGGTGACCGCGCGAAGGTCCAGCACGTCGGCGGCAGCCACGCGACGAACTTACCCGAGCGCGACCATCGGCCCGGAGCGTGATGTGGGGGCCCGGCCTGCCTAGGCTGGTGCGGTGCCGGTACCCAACCGATCAGCGCGACTCGTGGCGTGGTCCAACGCCGTAGCGCTCGGCCTGGCGTCGCCTGACCTGGCGGCCGCCGAGGTCTC
This sequence comes from uncultured Actinomycetota bacterium, assembly GCA_963711005.1. Taxonomy (GTDB): domain Bacteria; phylum Actinomycetota; class Actinomycetes; order Prado026; family Prado026; genus CAVQCJ01. The sequence goes on from CAVQCJ010000006.1 coordinate 504,976, forward strand.
CGGCAACGACCCGCCGCACCGCGTGGACGGGCTCCCCGGCGGCGACGGTCAGACCCTCCCCGTGCTGCTCGCCAAGGTGCGTCGGCACGCCGTCGCCACCGCCCGGCTCGTGCTGCCCGTACCCGGCGACCCGGTCGGCCTCCCCGGCCCGGGAGCCCTGGCCGGTGCCGCCCTCGCCGCTGGCGAGGTGGCGTTGCTGCCGGACGCGTTCGACCCGGCCACCGGCACTCCCGGCGGTTGGGGCCTGGTGCCGGCCGAAGAGACGGCCGGCGTCCGGTGGACCGCGTACGCCGTAGCCGCGCCGGTGTTGGCGGCGCAGACCACGGCGCTCGCCGACGCGGACCGCGGGCTGGCCGAGACGCTGCGCGAGGCGACGGCGCTGCTCGACCGGCTCGACGTCGCCAGCTGGGACGACCGCGACGCCGACGGCATCGCAGCGCTGCGGTCCGGCCGGCTCGACGGTGACGGACTCGCGCCCGGCTACCCCGAGCGCGCGGTGTCGGTCCTGGTCCGGGCGCGCCGGGTGCGCACCATCGTGCGGCTCGCCTGCCGGGACGACGGTGCCGCGCTCACCGCTGCGGAGGCGTCTGCCCGGCTGGCCGCGCTGGAGCCCTTGGACCGGGCCGCCAGGCACGCCGAGATGGCCGCGTACAACGCGCTCGCCGACAGCGTCCACGACTCCGGTCGTGGCCCGCGGTGACGACCCTCCTGGTCACGCTGTCCGGACCGGACCGACCGGGCGTGACCTCGTCCCTGTTCGAGTCCCTGTCGGGGTTCGACGTCACGGTCCTGGACATGGAGCAGGTGGTCGTGCGCGGGACACTGGTGCTCGGCGTCCTGCTCGGCGGCCCGCAGGCGGCCGCGGCCGAGTCCGCCGTCAAGACGGTCGGCACCCGGCTCGGAATGACCGTGGCGACCAGCACCGGGGCGGACGACGTCGACCCGCGCCGGCTCGGCCGGCTGCACGTCACGTTGCTCGGCCGGCCGCTGCTGCCGGCCGCTGTCGCCGCCATCGCGGGGACGATCGCGGGAACCGGCGCCAACATCGACCGGATCGTGCGGCTCTCGTCGTACCCGGTCACGACGATCGAGCTCGAGGTGAGCGGTGCGGACCCCGACCGGCTCCGGGTCGAGCTGGCGGCCGCCGCGGTCAGCCAGCACGTCGACGTGGCCGTCCAGCGCAGCGGGCTGAGCCGCCGGGCCAAGCGCCTGGTGGTCATGGACGTCGACTCGACGCTGATCCAGGACGAAGTGATCGAGCTCGTCGCCGAGGAGGCCGGCTGCCGGGACCAAGTCGCCGCGATCACCGCGGCGGCCATGCGCGGCGAGCTGGACTTCGAGACCTCGCTGCGAGCCAGGACCGCGTTGCTGGCCGGGCTGTCGGAGTCGGCGCTGCAGCGGGTCCGCGACCGCGTCCGGCTGGCGCCTGGCGCCCGCACGCTGGTGCGGACCCTGGGCCGGCTCGGGTACCGGACGGCGCTGGTCTCCGGCGGTTTCACCCAGGTGGTCGGGCCGCTGGCCGCGGAGCTCGGCATCGACTTCCTGGCCGCGAACACCCTCGAGGTCTCCGACGGGGTGCTCACCGGCGGACTGGTCGGCCCGGTGGTCGACCGCGCCGGCAAGGCCGCCGCCCTGACGCGGTTCGCCGCGCAGGCCGGTGTGCCGATGAGCCAGACGGTCGCGATCGGAGACGGCGCCAACGACCTCGACATGCTGCGGCTGGCCGGGCTGGGCATCGCCTTCAACGCCAAGCCGCTCGTCCGCGACGCGGCGGACGCGTCGGTCAACGTCCCGTACCTGGACACGATCCTGTACCTGCTCGGGATCAGCCGGGACGAGATCGAGGAGGCGGATGCCGAGGCCGGCGTCGTGACCCCGTCGCCGCCGGTCACGCTGCAGCCCTGATCAACCCCTGGGGACCGCGAAGGACGACAGCACGCCACACCCAGGTGCCACCCCGGACCACGGCCGGTCCAGGTCCAGCACGGCCAGCGCCGACGTGGGGTACTTGGCGGCGGCCAGCGCGCGGGCGTCGTCCGACCCTCGTTTGGCCAGCGACAGCACCAGCTCCTGAACGCCCGGGTTGTGGCCGACGAGAAGCACGCAGCGCCGCTCCGGCGGGGTGTCCTGCAGCACCGCCAGCAGGTCCGCGAGACCGGCCTCGTACACCCGATCGTCGAACCGGATGTCCGGACGGCTCTTCGCCCCGAGCTCGGCGCCCAGGATGTCCCAGGTCTCCCGGGTCCGGCGCGCCGGCGAGCACCACACGAGCTCCGGCAGGGTCTCCTCCTCGACCAGCCACCTTCCGGCGGCGGCGGCGTCGCGCATGCCTCGACGCCCCAGCGGGCGGTCCTGGTCCGCGACGCCGGCGGGCCAGTCGGACTTGGCGTGCCGCAGCACCACCAGCCGGCGTTCGGGTCCGCTCATCGACTCATCATGCCCCGACTCGTCGTTCCGGGCGCCCGGCCGCGCCTCATGCGCCCATCGCGTGGACGCCACCGTCCGAGTGCACGATCTCCCCGGTCGTGCGGGGGAACCAGTCCGACAGCAGCGCGACGCAGGCCCTAGCTGCGGGCTCGGGGTCGGACAGGTCCCACCCGATCGGCGCCCGGGTCGACCACACGGTCTCGAACGCCTCGAACCCCGGGATGGACTTGGCGGCCATGGTCTTGATCGGGCCGGCCGCCACCAGGTTCACCCGGATCCCCTTCGGCCCCAGATCGCGGGCGAGGTAGCGCGCGGTCGACTCGAACGCAGCCTTCGCAACGCCCATCCAGTCGTACTTCGGCCACGCCACCGTCGCGTCGAAGTCCAGACCGACGACCGACCCGCCCGGACCCATCAGCGGCAGCGCCGCCACCGCCAATGCCTTCAACGAGAACGCAGACACGTGCACGGCGGTCGCCACGTCGGACCACTGCGCGTTGAGGAAGTCGAAAGCGCCCTCCGGCGCGAAGCCGATCGAGTGCAGGACGCCGTCCAGGCCGTCGACGTGCTCGCGGACCCGCTCAGGCAGAGCGGCGAGGTGCTCCTCGTCGGTGACGTCCAGCTCGATCACCGGGGCGGGCTCGGGCAGCCGGCCGGAGATGCGCCGGGTCAGGCTCAGCGCGCGCCCGTACGAGGTCAGGACGACGGTGGCGCCTTCCTCCTGGGCGAGCCTGGCCACGTGGAAGGCGATCGAGGCGTCGGTCAGGACCCCGGTCACCAGCACCCGTTTGCCGTCGAGGATCCCCATCAGCGCTCCCTCACCATCAGTGGCCCATGCCGAGTCCGCCGTCCACGGGGACCAGCGCCCCGGTCACGTACCCCGCCTCCTCCGAGGCCAGGAACTGCACGACCGCGGCCACCTCGGCCGGTTCCGCGTACCGCCCGAGCGGGATCTGCGCCCGGATCGCGGCCTTGCGCTCGTCGTCCAGCGCGGCCGTCATGTCGGTGTCGACGAACCCCGGCGCCACGACGTTCGCCGTGATCCCGCGCGAGCCGAGCTCGCGGGCCAGCGACCTCGCCAGCCCGACCAGGCCGGCCTTGGACGCGGCGTAGTTCGCCTGTCCAGCCGACCCGAGCATGCCGACCACCGAGGAGATGAAGACCAGCCGCCCGCGCCGCGCTCGCAGCATCCCCTTGGCGGCCCGCTTCGCCACTCGGAACGACCCGGTCAGGTTGGTGTCGAGCACCTCCGCCCAGTCCTCGGGCGACATCCGCAGCAGCAGGGTGTCCCGGGTGATCCCGGCGTTCGCCACCAGCACCTCGACCGGGCCGTTGCGGGCCTCGACCTCGGTGAACGCGGCGTCGACCGAGGCGTCGTCGGTGACGTCGCAGCGGACCGCGAACAACCCCGCCGGTGCCTCGCCCGACCGGGACGTCACCGCGACCAGGTCGCCGGCATCCGCGAACGCCCTGGCCACGGCCAGCCCGATCCCCCGGTTCCCTCCGGTCACGAGCACGGACCTCGGCACGCGTCGTCCCTCCGTTGGCGTCCGTTGTGGCGGCGACGCTAGCGGCTACCGGTGGGTAGGCCGCAACCCGCGGTACGCGCCGGCCGGCACGATTCCGTAGGGTCGGCCCATGCGAGCCGTCCAGATCACCCGCTTCGGGGGCCCCGAGGTGCTGGAGCTGGTCGACCTGCCCGATCCGGTCCCGGCGGGAGAGCTGCAGCTGGTCGCGGTGGACGCCGCGGGGGTCAACTACGCGGACACCCACCAGACCGAGGACAGCTACCTGTCCAGACAGACCCTCCCGATGGTGCCGGGCGCCGAGGTCGTGGGCCGGACCGCGGACGGCCGACGGGTCCTCGCGGTCGCCGCCACCGGGGGGTACGCCGAGCTGGCTCTGGTCCACCCGGCCACGACCTACGACCTCCCGGACGCGGTCAGCGACGAGGCGGCGCTGGCCCTGCTCGTCCAGGGCGCCACCGCCTGGCACCTGCTGCGGACCAGCACCCACCTGGCTCCCGGCGAGTCGGTCGTCGTGCACGCGGGGGCCGGCGGGGTCGGGTCGCTCGCGGTCCAGCTGGCGAAGGCGTGGGGCGCCGGCCGCGTGATCGCGACCGCGTCGACGGCGGACAAGCGCGACCTCGCGCTCGAGCTCGGCGCCGACATCGCGATCAGCCCGGAGCCGGACGGTCTGCGGGACCGGATCCGCGAGGCGAACGGCGGCGCCACCGTCGACATCGTGCTGGAGATGACCGGCGGTCCGGTGTTCGACCAGAGCCTGGCCGCGCTGGCGCCGTTCGGGCGGCTGGCCACGTTCGGGATGGCGTCCCGGGTGACGCCCACTCCCGTCGAACCTGGCGCACTCATGGCCAAGTCGCGCGCGGTGGTCGGCTTCTGGCTGGTGCACTGCTTCAGCCGGCCCGAGCTGATGCGCGGGCCGCTCGCCGAGCTGTTCGCGATGGTGGCCGACAGCCGGCTCCGGGTCGTCTCCGCCGGTCACTACGCGCTGTCCGACGTCCGCCGCGCGCACGAGGACCTGCTCGCGCGACGGACTGTCGGCAAAGTCGTCCTCGATGTCGCGGGAGGCCGTTCGTGAGCTCAGTTCCCAGCGGCGCTGTTCCTGACGGCGCTGTTCCTGACGGCGCTGTCCACGCCGGCGGCGTCGATGCCGAGTTCCTGGCCCTGCCGCTGCGCGCGATCGCCGACGCGGCGCTGTCACGCTGTCGCGCCCTGGGGGTCGAGCACGCCGACGTCCGGGTCGCGCGCATGCGCACCCAGGTCCTGCGGCTTCGCGACGCCGAGCCGGAGAGCGCGATCGACGCCGAGGACCTCGGCCTGGCCGTACGGGTCGTGCACGACGGCTGCTGGGGGTTCGCCGCCGGGATCGACCTGAGCGCCGACGAGGCAGCCCGGCTCGCCGACCAGGCGGTGGCCATGGCCCGGCTGAGCCGCCCCCTGTCGACCGAGCGGGTCGAGCTGGCGCCCGAGCCGGTGTACGCGGGCGTCACCTACGTGTCGGCGTACGAGGTCGACCCGATGACGGTGGCCGAGGCCGACAAGAGCGCGCTGATGGCGCAGTGGAGCGCCGACCTGCTCGGCGCGCCGTCGGTGGACCACGTGGACGCGCTGGTGTACGCGGTCCAGGAGTGCAGCTTCTACGCCGACCTGGCCGGCACGACGACGACCCAGCAGCGGGTCCGGATCGAACCGCAGGTCACCGTCGTCGCGGTCCAGGACGACGGCGGGTTCGAGACCATGCGCACGCTCGCTCCCCCGGCCGGCCGAGGCTGGGAGTACCTCACCGGCCCGGCGGACACCCTCGCCCCGACCTGGGACTGGGCGGCCGAGCTCGCCGAGCTGCCCGAGCTGCTCGCCGAGCGGCTGCGCGCGCCGTCGGTCGAGGCGGGTCGCTACGACCTCGTCGTCGACCCGACGAACCTGTGGCTGACCATCCACGAGTCGATCGGGCACGCCACCGAGCTGGACCGCTCGCTCGGGTACGAGGCCAACTACGCGGGCACGTCGTTCGCGACCTTCGACCGGCTGGGCACGCTGAAGTACGGCTCGCCGCTCATGCACGTCACCGGCGACCGGACCGTCGTGCACGGGCTGGCCACGGTCGGGTGGGACGACGAGGGCGTGGCCGGGCAGCAGTTCGACCTGGTCCGGGACGGCCTGCTCGTCGGCTTCCAGCTCGACCGCAACATGGCCCGGCTCAAAGGGCTCGGGCGTTCGAACGGCTGCGCGTACGCCGACTCCGCGCTGCACGTCCCGATCCAGCGGATGGCCAACGTGTCCCTGCAGCCGGCGCCCGACGGCCCGACCCGCGAGGAGCTGATCGCCGGGGTCGACGACGGGCTCTACGTGATGGGCGACAAGAGCTGGTCGATCGACATGCAGCGGTACAACTTCCAGTTCACCGGGCAGCGGTTCTACCGGATCAAGCACGGTCGGCTGGCCGGTCAGGTCAAGGACGCTGCATACCAGGCCAACACGACCGACTTCTGGGGGTCGATGAGCGCGGTCGGCGGCCCGTCCACGTACCACCTCGGCGGTGCGTTCAACTGCGGCAAGGGCCAGCCCGGACAGGTGGCCGCGGTGACCCACGGCTGTCCGGTCGCGCGCTTCGACCAGGTCAACATCCTGAACACGTTGCAGGAGGGCGGGCGATGAGCGCGGTTCCCCCGCAGGATCTGGTGGAGCGGGCGCTCGCCGCTTCGCAGTCGGACGGCTGCCTCGTCATCGCGCACGAGACGAGCACGGTCAACCTGCGGTTCGCCGCGAACACCCTGACCACCAACGGCGAGATGCGCGGCCGCTCGCTCACCGTGATCGCGACGGTCGACGGCGCCGAGGGCACGGCCAGCGGCGCGCTCTCCCGCAGCAACGTCACCCTCGACGAGGTGCACGCCGTGGTGCGCGCCGCTGAGGACGCCGCGAGGGCGGCCGGTCCGGCGCAGGACGCGCGGCCCCTGGTGACGCCGGAAGACGCGCCGCCGTCGACGGGCTGGGACGATCCGGCCGAGGTCACGAGCAGCGCCGTGCTCGCCGGCTTCGCCCCGGCACTGGGCGAGGCGTTCGCGCAGGCCAGGGCCGACGGCGTGGAGCTGTTCGGCTTCGCCGAGCACGACCTCGCGACCAGCTACCTCGGGTCCTCGACCGGTCTCCGGCTGCGGCACGCACAGCCTGGCGGCCGGGCCGAGGTGACCGGCAAGTCCGAGGCCCGCAGCCGCTCAACGTACGTGGGCGAGTCCACCCGCGACTTCACCGACGTCGACGTCCCAGCCATGTACGCGGAGGTCGGCCGCCGGCTGTCGTGGATGGAGCGCAGCGTCGAGCTGGCGCCGGGCCGCTACGACACGATCCTGCCGCCGACCGCCGTGGCGGACCTGATGGTGGCGCTCTACTGGTCCGCCGGCGGCCGTTCGGCGCACGACGGGCGCACGGTCTTCAGCCGGCCGGGCGGGGGCACCCGGGTCGGCGAGCAGCTCGGCGGGGTCCCGGTCGAGCTGTACAGCGACCCGTTCGACGCGAGGGTGGCGTGCGAGCCGTACGTGCTGGCGGCGGCGTCCGGCTCGGACTCCTCGGTCTTCGACAACGGCCTGCCGCTGGGCCGCACCAGCTGGATCTCCGACGGGCGGCTGGAAGCGCTGCTGCAGACCCGCGCCAGCGCCGAGCTCACCGGGCTCCCGATGACACCCGGGATCGACAACCTGCTCATGCAGGTGCCCGGCGGCAGCGGTGGCGTCGACGCGCTCGTCGCCGGCGTCCGCGGCCGGGCACTGCTGCTGACCTGCCTGTGGTACATCCGCGACGTCGACCCGCAGACGCTGCTGCTGACCGGCCTCACGAGGGACGGCGTGCACGTCGTCGAGGACGGCGAGGTGATCGGCACTGCGACGAACTTCCGGTTCAACGAGAGCCCGGTCGACCTGCTCGGGCGGATCACCACCGCGGGCGACGGCATCGCATGCCTGCCGCGGGAGTGGGGCGACTACTTCCAGCGAGCCGTGATGCCGCCGCTGCTCGTGGCGGGCTTCAACATGTCCACGGTGAGCCCGGCCAGCTGAGGCCGGCGCTCCTCGGCCCCGGTCAGGCGTCCTCGAGGCGGAAGCCGACCTTCATGCCGACCTGGACGTGCTCGACCTCGCCGTCGACGATCTGCCCGCGGATCTGGGTGACCTCGAACCAGTCCAGGTGGCGCAGGGTCTGGCCGGCCCGGGAGATCCCGTTGCGGATCGCCGCGTCGACCCCCTCGTCGCTCGTGCCGACGATCTCCGTCAGACGGTAGGTGCGGTTGCTCACGGTGGCTCCTGGGCTGCTCGGTCCGGCCGGCGGGACGGGGACGGCACCGAGGTGCCACCCGCGTGCAGGCACCGTACCGTTGAGCCCATGCGAGCGGCCCGGAGGTCGGAGCCGGTCTACCGGATCACGGGGGCCCAGACCTCGCTGTCCCAGGACCAGCGCGGCCGCACGCGGCGCTACCTGTGGTCGATGGGGATCCGGACCCTGTGCTTCCTCGGCGCGATCGTCGCGCACGGCCCGCTGCGCTGGGTCCTGGTCGTGCTCGCGCTGGTGCTGCCGTGGGTGTCGGTCATCGGCGCCAACGTCGGCCGCGAGCAGGACCGCGACGCGCCGCCGACCACCGTGCAGACCATCGACCGACCGGCCCTGGGCGGTGGCCGGCCGGGTCCCGACGCGGTCTCCGAAGGACCCGCGAACCAGGCTTCCGGACCCTGATTGCACGTTCAGTCACCTCGGCGTTTCGAACGGACTGGGCGCGCTCCCATGGCATAATCCCCCGCTGACGCCGCGGTCCCCCGGTTGTGGCGTCAACGCGATGCCGGGCGGCTGTCCCGTGGCCGTCCGGCATCGCTATCTCTGGACCGAGGGCCTGCGGCTAACCGCCGATGGCCGACATCGGGCGCGCCGGCTGCAGGAACAGCGGGTCGTCGATCCCGTGACCGGGCCGCTTGGCCCACAGCGAGGCGCGCATCAGCTCCGCGAGCGCTGCGTCGTCGGCGCCCGAGCGCAGCGCCGCCCGCAGGTCGGTCTCCTCGCGGGCGAACAGGCAGTTGCGGACCTGGCCGTCGGCGGTCAGCCGCACCCGGTCGCAGGCACCGCAGAACGGACGGGTCACCGACCCGATGACCCCGACCCGGCCCGGTCCGCCGTCGACGACCCAGGTCTCGGCCGGCGCGCTGCCCCGGTACTCGTCGGGTTCCGGGTCGAGCACGAACTCGGCCTTGAGCAGCGCGAGGATCTCGTCGGCGGTCACCATCGCCGCCCGGTCCCAGCCGTGCTGGGCGTCCAGCGGCATCTGCTCGATGAACCGCATCTCGTAGCCGCGGTCCAGGCACCAGCGCAGCAGCGCCGGGGCCTCGTCGTCGTTGATCCCGCGCATCAGCAGCGCGTTGACCTTGACCGGGGTGAGGCCGGCCGCAGCGGCGGCCGCCAGCCCGGCGACCACGTCGTCGAGCCGGTCCCGCTTGGTCAGCTCGACGAAGCGCGGCCGGTCGAGCGTGTCGAGGCTGACGTTGACCCGGTCCAGGCCGGCGTCGCGCAGCGGGCGGGCCAGCCGGGCCAGCCCGATGCCGTTGGTGGTCAGGGAGATCCGGGGCCGCGACGGCAGCGCCGCGACCCGCTCGACGATGCCGACCAGGCCCTTGCGCAGCAGCGGCTCGCCGCCGGTGAAACGGACCTCGGTGACGCCGAGCCCGACGGCCACCGAGACCAGCCGGACGACCTCGTCGTCGGTCAGGAGCTCGGGCGACGGGAGCCAGTCCAGGCCCTCGGCCGGCATGCAGTACGTGCAGCGCAGGTTGCAGCGGTCGGTCAGCGAGACCCGGAGGTCGGTCGCGACCCGCCCGAACGTGTCGACGAGCACCGCACCTCCAAGGCCGTCTTCTGCGCCTGCCCGCTCCTGCCCCGATCGTAGCCCGGGGTACCGTCGGGTGTGCTCGGCTTGCTGCGGCAGCGCCGTTGGTTGGGGTTCACCCTGCTCGCGGTGTTCTTCGTGCTGCTGTTCGCCAGGCTCTCGGTCTGGCAGGTCAGCCGCCTGCACGAGCGCCAGCGGGCCAACCAGGTGGAGCGGGCACACCTGGCCGCGACCCCGATGAGCCATCAGGACCTGACCGCCCTCGCCGCGTCCGACCCGGCGTTCGCCACCACCCAGCAGTGGCGCTCGGTGTCCGTGACCGGTCAGTGGGACCCGGCCCACCAGATGCTCGTACGCAACCGGGGCAGCGACAGCGGCGACACCGGGTACGAGGTGGTCACCCCGCTGCTCCCCGACAGCGGCGGCGCCGCCCTGCTCGTCGACCGGGGCTGGATCCCGACCGGCGCCACTTCGGCCGCCCCGGACTCCGTACCGGCCCCGCAGCCCGGGACGGTCACGGTGGTCGCCCGGCTGCATGCCGTCCGAACCCGGGCACTCCACCGACGGCCTCCCGGCCGGCCAGGTGACCTCGATCACGACCTCCGACCTCGCTCGCGGCGACGGGTACCCGGTGCTCGACGGCTACGGCTTGCTGGTCTCCGAGAAGCCGGCCCCGCAGACGGCGCCCGCGGTGCATGCGGCACCGGTGCTCGACGACGGTCCGCACCTGTCCTACGCCGTGCAGTGGGTGCTGTTCGCCCTGGTCGCCGTCGGCGGATGGTGGACCTTCCTGCGGCGGGAGGCAGACGAGGCGGCCGGCACGGGCGACGCGGCCGACAGCCCGGACAAGACGCCCAGTCCGGCCGGCGGCTGACACCATGCGGGCATGGATCTCGGCCTGGACGGCTCTGTCTTCATCGTCAGCGGCGGCAGCCGAGGCCTCGGGCTCGCGGCCGCCGGGATGCTCGTGGCTGAAGGGGCCCGGGTGGTCGTCTCCGGGCGGGACGGGCACGCGGTCCTGGCCGCTTCGTCCCAGCTGCGGACCGACCGGGCGATCGGGATCTCGGCGGACAACGGCGACCCGGCCTCAGCCGAGCGGCTGGTCGCGGCGGCGGTAGCCCGCTTCGGGCGCCTGGACGGGGCCCTGATCAGCGTCGGTGGCCCGCCGCCCGGGCGGGTCGACCAGGTCGACGACGGCATGTGGCGGGCGGCGTTCGAGTCGGTCTTCCTCGGGTCGATCCGGCTGGCCCGAGCGGTGAGCAGCCAGCTGCCACCCCGGGGCGGTTCGATCGCGTTCGTGCTCTCGACGTCGGTCCGCGAGCCGCTGGCCGCGCTGGCCCTGTCCAACGGGCTGCGGCCTGGTCTGGCGATGGTCGCCAAGGAGCTCTCCGAGGAGCTCGGGCCGCGCAACATCCGGGTCAACGGCCTGCTCCCGGGGCGGATCGGGACCGAACGGCTGCAGTCGCTCGAGGCCGGGCGCAGCCAGGCGCAGGTAGACGCCACCCGCGCGGCCATCCCCCTGGGGCGCGACGGCACACCGGACGAGTTCGGGAGAGTGGCGGCCTTCGTGCTGTCCCCCGCGGCGTCCTACCTGACCGGCGCGATGATCCCGGTCGACGGGGGCTCGACCCGGTCGCTGTAGCTCCGGGCGGCCCGGCGGCGATCCTTAGAGGACGACCTCGCTGCTGCTCTGGCTCTCGAACTGGGTGCGGTACAGGTCGGCATAGAGGCCCTCCGCGGCCAGCAGCTCGTGGTGGGTCCCGCGCTCGACCACCCGTCCGGCCTCGACCACGAGGATCTGGTCGGCGTCGCGCACGGTGGACAGCCGGTGCGCGATCACCAGGGACGTCCGCCCGGTCAGCGCCGTCGCCAGCGCGCGTTGGACGGCGGCCTCCGACTCGGAGTCCAGGTGGGCGGTCGCCTCGTCCAGGACCACGATGCTCGGGGCCTTGAGCAGCAGCCGCGCGATCGCCAGCCGCTGCTTCTCGCCGCCGGAGAGCCGGTACCCGCGGTCGCCCACGACCGTGTCCAGCCCGTCGGGCAGGCCGGCGACCAGGTCGCCGATGTGCGCGGCGCGCACGGCCTCGTGCAGCTCTTCGTCCGTGGCGTCCGGCCGCGCGTACAGCAGGTTGGCCCTGATCGTGTCGTGGAACATGTGCGCGTCCTGGGTGACGACGCCGATCGCGTGGTGCAGCGAGGTCTGGGTGACGTCGCGGACGTCCCGGCCGCCCACCAGCACGGCGCCGGAGTTCACGTCGTAGAACCGGGACACCAGCGCGGTGATCGTGGTCTTGCCCGCACCGGACGGGCCGACCAGCGCGACCATCTGCCCGGCCCTCACGGTGAAGCCGACGCCGTCGAGGACCGTCTGCGACGGCGTGGAGTCGAGCACGGCCACCGACTCCAGCGACGCCAGCGACACCTCGTCGGCGGACGGGTAGCGGAACACGACGTCGCGGAACTCCACGGTGTCGGCACCCGGCGGGAGCTCGACGGCGTCCGGCCGGTCGTCGACCATCGGCGGCAGGTCGAGCACCTCGAACACCCGCTCGAACGAGACCAGCGCCGTCATCACGTCGACCTGGACGTTGGACAGGGACGTGAGCGGGCCGTACAGCTGCCGTAGCAGCGCGGCGAGAGCGACCAGCGTGCCGACCTGGATCGTGCCCTGGATCGCCAGCAGCCCGCCCAGCCCGTACACCAGGGCCGTGGCCAGCGACGCGACCAGGATGAGTGCCGAGAAGAACACCCGGCTGTACAGCGCGGCGGTGACGCCGATGTCGCGGACCCGTCCGGCCTTGCCGCGGAACTGCCCGGACTCGTCGTCCAGGCGACCGAAGATCTTGACCAGCAGCGCGCCCGAGACGTTGAAGCGCTCGGTCATGGTCTGGCTCATCGCGGCGTTCAGCTGCATGGACTCACGGGTGATCGCGGCGAGCCGCTTTCCCACCCACCGCGCCGGCAGGATGAACAGCGGCAGCAGAGCGAGGGCGACCAGCGTGATCTGCCACGACAGCAGCAGCATCGTGATCAGCACCAGGACCAGCGAGACGACGTTGGAGACCACCGACGACAGCGTCGAGGTGAACGCCTGCTGTGCACCGACGACGTCGCTGTTCAGGCGCGACACCAACGAGCCGGTCTGGGTCCGGGTGAAGAACGCGATCGGCATCCGCTGCACGTGGTCGAAGACACGGGTCCGCAGGTCGAAGATCAGCCCTTCGCCGATCCGGGCCGAGTAGAAGCGGCCGATCAACGTGATCACGGTGTCCGCCACGGCCACGGCGGCCAGTGCCACGGCCGTCCAGACGACCACCGAGGTGTTGCCCTTGCCGACGCCGTCGTCGATGATCACCTTGAACAGCAACGGCGTCACCACCACGGTGAGCGCGTCGAGCACGACAGTCACCAGGAACGCCGCGATCGACCTGCGGTAGGGGCGCGCGAAACCGACGATCCGGCGCGTCGTCCCGGGCTTGAGCCGCTTCTTCACGTCCTGGTTGCTGGTGAAGGAGCGGTAGTGCGCCCACGGGTTGGACATCGACATGCGGTCGGTGGCTCCGGTCCTGTACTGGTTCGTGCCCTGGCTCGTGCTCGGGTCTCGTCACTGGAGGTACGCGCCCGGTGAACGTCAGCGACCAGTCTCGCTGTTCCCCCCGACATCCGCCGCCCCGGCATCCGCCGCCCCGCCGGCGGCCACGAGCCGGGCGGCCATTGCGGCGAGCTCGGCCAGCCGTCCGGCCTGCTCGGCCCGCTCGGCGACCAGCTGGCCAGCGAGGTCCCGCCCGCCGGCGGCCCGCAGCAGCCGCTTGGTCGCCCGGACCGCACCCACCGGCGCCACCGAGAGGGCCGTCACCAGCTCGCGGGCGGCTGCGGGCAGCTCGTCGACCGCGACCGACCGCAGTGCGAGACCGCGCTGGACGGCCTCGGGCGCCTCCATCCACCGACCGGTCACGCACAGCTCCAACGCGGCGGCGTAGCCGAGGCACTCCGCCAGCGGTTGGGTTCCACCCAGGTCCGGCACGAGGCCGAGCGCAGGCTCCCGCATGCAGAAGCGCGCGTCGTCCGCGACCAGCCGCAGGTCGCACGCCAGCGCGAGCTGGAACCCCGCCCCGACCGCGTGACCGCGGACCGCGGCCACCGACACGAAGCGATCGTCGCGCAACCAGGTGAAGGCACGCTGGAACTGAGCGATCGACGCATCCAGCTCGGCCGGCGGCAACGCGGCGAGGTCGGTCAGCGACGGCTCGCCGGCGATCCCGCCCGGCTCGAACATGCGCCGGTCCAGCCCGGCCGAGAACGACGGCCCCTCCGCGTCGACGAGGACGACGCGGACCTCTTCGGTGAGCGTGGCCGGGATCCGCGCCAGCGCGCGCCACAGCGCGGGGGTCTGGGCGTTGCGGCGGCCGGCGTCGGCCAGTGTCACGTGCGCGACCGCACCGTCGACCTCGACGCGCAGGCCGACGGGAGCCGCCTCCACGGTTACTTCTTCTTGCCCCGCGTGGCGCCGCCACGACCGCGCAGCGTCGCGCCGGACTCGTTGAGGATGCGGTGGACGAACCCGTACGAGCGTCCGGTCGACGAAGCGAGGGCCCGGATGCTGACTCCCGACTCGTACTTCTTCTTCAGGTCGGTGGCGAGCTTGTCGCGCTCGGCACCGGTGACCCGGCGCCCCTTGGTCAGATCTGCCACGAGGTCCCTCCTTCGGTGCGGGCTCTCCTGGACATGATCACTCAACTCTGGTCGACCGGCTACTGCAAGAGGGGTGGCGATGGGAGCATTCGGTGGGTCTGAGCCCAGGCCCGACCCGCCGTGGAGGCGAAATGTCGGATGCCCCGTACGTGCCGTCCAGCCGGCTCGAGAAGGTTGCGCCGTCGGCCGGGTCCTGGCTCACCTGGTGGGCCGCGGACGCGATGATCGCCGCCGTCGTCTTCGTCGGGACGCTGCTGTGCGCGCTGGCCGTCCTCTCGGCCTGGGCGCTGCACCCCGGCCCGGGCAGCATCCAAGCGCGGCTGGATCCTTGGGCGGTCTGGCTGGGGGTCGGACTCGCATACCTCGGCGCCCTGCTCGCGCTGTCCCTGGGCAAGGACCACCGCAGCCTCGGGCAGACCCTGGCCGAGGTGAAGTCCGAGGACATGTCCGGCCGGCCCGCGCCGTGGGGCCGGCGCGCGCTGCGGGTCGCCGTGGTGCTCGCGGTCGTGCTCGGGCTGGCCATGGTCCAGTGGCTGCTGGCCGTGGTGGGGGTTGCGGTGATGGTCGCCGTCGGGCTGCTGTCGCGGCAGCGGCGCGGGCCGCTGGCCTGGCTCGCCGGGCTGCGCGACTACCAGACCGACCTGGTCGAAGGGCGGCCGGAGAGCGCGTCTCCACCGCCGTGAAGACGTCCCGCTGACGCGCCCGCCCGCAGGGAGGACCTCGGGCAGGATGGGCGCATGCAGGTCCACGCTGCCGTCTGTCCCGTCCATGTCGGGCGGGCCGACGAGGTGCGCGTCCTCGCGGAGTCCGTCTCGGCGGTCCGTGCCGACGGGCACGGACGGCTGCTGTTCGTCGGCGGCGAGGCCGGGGTCGGCAAGAGCCGGCTGGCCGGCGAGGCGCTGCGGCTCGCCTCGGAGGCAGGTCTGGCCAGGCTCGAGGGGCACTGCTCCCCCGACGCGTCGGTGGCGTACGCCTGCTTCGTGCATGCGATCCGCCGGCGGACCCGCATGTTGGACCCGACCCAGCTCGGCCTGCTCTTCGACGGTCCGGCGACGTGGTCAGCGGCGTTGCTGCCCGAGGTCGCCGCCCAGGTCGGGCTGCCGTCCACCGAGCCGGCCGCCGAGGACCTGTTCGCCGCGGTCTGGCAGCTGCTGGCCCGGCTGGCCCACCCGCTCGGAGCCGTGCTGCTGATCGAGGACCTGCACTGGGCCGACGCCGACAGCCTGCGCCTGCTGCGGTACCTCGCGGGCGAGCTGGAGGATCTGCCTGTCTGGATGGTGTGCACGTACCGGACCGACGAGCTGCACCGCCGGCACCCGCTGGCCGAGCTGCTCGCCGACCTGGGCCGCGAGCGCCGCTACGACGAGGTGCTGCTGGCCCCGCTGGACCGCGAGCAGGTCCGCACCATGGTCAGCGCGATCTTCGACGGCACGGACGTGGGCGACGAGTTCAGCGACGCGATCCTCGCCCGAACCGGGGGCAACCCTTTCTTCGTCGAAGAGCTGGCCCGAGCGCTGGTCGAACGCGGCGACGTGTACCGCTCCGGCGACGACTGGGAACGCCGGGAGCTCGCCGAGATCGAGATGCCGCTGAGCGTCCGCGAGACGCTGCTCGCCCGGGCCCGCGACATGAAGCCGGCAGCCGTCCAGATCCTGCAGATGGCCGCCGTCGCAGCCGACGACCTCGACCCGGCGCTGCTCGCCGAAGCCAGCGGGGCCGGCCAGGACACGGTGGACGACGTCGTGCGCGAGGCGCTGCTGCTGCAGCTGCTCGTCGAGCGTCGCGACGACCTGCGGTCCGGGTACTCGTTCCGGCACGCGCTGACCCGTGAGGCGTTCGCCGACGAGCTGGTCGGTCCGGATCGGCGGCGGGTGCACCGCAAGCTGGCCGAGGCCCTCGTCCGCCTGCACCCGGACGACCTGGACTCGGTGGCCGCGTCCGTGGCCGACCACTTCGCGGCCGCTGCGGACGACGAGGCCGCCTTCGACTTCGCGGTCCGGGCGGCCCGTCGGGCTGCAGAGGCGTTCGCGGCCGACGAGGCCGACCGGCGCTACGACCAGGCGCTCCGCCTCATGGGCGACAGTGACGTACGAAGGCTCGACCTGTTGCTCGAGGCCGCTCGCACCAGTGAGGTCGAGGAGGTCACCCGGCTGCGCGGGGCGTTCGCCCAGGAGGCCCGCGACCTGGCTGTCGCGCAGGCCGACCCGGTGGCGCAGGCGAAGGCCCTCTGCGTGCTCGAGCAGGCGAGCTGGCTGGCGGGCGACAGCAGCAACTCTGTCGCGGCGCTGTCCGAGGCGCGCGACCTCGTGCGCGGGGTCGACGACTACTGGGACGCGTGGGTCCTGCGCCGGCTCACCCGGGTGCTCGTGCTGCGGGACCGGCTGGAGGAGGCCGAGGCGCTGATGCCCGAGGCGCTCGAGCTCGCAGAGCGGTCCGGCAACCTGTCCGCGCTGTCCGGCCTGCACGGCACCCGGATGATGATGGAACCGTACGGGCCCGCGTTCTGGACGGCTCACGACGACTCGGTGGCGGCGGCGCGGGCCGGCCTGGACTTGCGGGCCGAGCTCAACGTCACGATCAACAGCGGGTACGTCGCGCTGTGGTGCGGCGACTTCGACGCGTCGGGCCGGTGGCTGCGGCGTGCCCTCGAGGTGGCCGACAGGATCGCCCCGAACGACCGGTACACGCAGGCCGGTTACGCCTGGTTGCTGTCGCTGATGGGCGACTACGACGAGGTCGACCGGATGGCCCGACCGCTCCGGACGCAGCGGATACCGACCCGGGTCGTGGCGCTGACGGCCAGGGCCGAGCGAGCCCAGCGGTCGGGCATCGCCGAGGCCGCGCCGATCGTCGACGAGCTCTGGGACCTGGCGATCGGCACCGCCGAGCCGCAACGCTCGGTGCCGGCGGCCTCGGCCCGCGCACGCCAGCTGCTGCTCGACGACGGCATCGAAGCCGCGCTGCCGGTGTTCTGGGCGGTCCTGCGCGGCACCCTGAACTGGCGCAACCAGGGCAGCCACTGGCCGTTCGCCCCCGACCTGGCCGCGGCGCTGGCCGCCGAAGGACGAGTGGTCGAGCTCGCGGCGTGGGTGGCCGAGGTCGACGCCACCACGGCGGCGGACTCCAACGCCCACAACCTCGCGTCGGGGACGCTGTGCCGGGCCTACCTCGCCTCCGCGATGGGCGACGTCGAGCCGGCCCGGGTCGCGTTCGCGGAGGCGCTGGAGCGGTACCGCGCGATGCCGTGCCCGGCCCGTGTGGTCGAGGCCCTCATCGGTGTGGCCGACCTCGAGTCGCGCAGCGGCCGTCCCGACGCCGGGGCCGAAGCCGCCGCGGAGGCGCTCGAGCTCGCGCAGAGGATCGGCGCCGCACCGCTCGTCGCGCTGGCCGAACGGGCCCTCGAACGCGCCCAGTCCCGACCGGTCCTGGCGACCATCCTGTTCACCGACATCGTCGGGTCGACCGAGCTGGCGGTGTCGCTGGGGGACGTCGGTTGGGGCGACGTTCTCGAACGCCACAACTCGATCGTCCGCCGTGAGCTGGTCCGCTCCGGCGGCCGCGAGATCGACACCGCCGGCGACGGCTTCCTCGCCGCGTTCGACACCCCGGCCGCCGGGATCCGCTGCGCCCGGTCGATCTCCGCCTCGCTGCGCGACGCGGAGATCACGGTCCGGGCCGGGCTGCACACCGGCGAGTGCCGGGAGATCGGCGGAAAGCTGACCGGGCTCACCGTGCACATCGCGGCCAGGGTCAGCCAGCTGGCCGGGGCCGGAGACGTGCTGGTGTCGAGCACGGTCAAGGACCTCGTGGTCGGCGCCCCGATCGACTTCGAGGACCGTGGGGAGCACGACCTCAAGGGCGTGCCGGGCTCGTGGCGGCTGTACGCCGTCGTCGGCGGCTGACCGGCGGCGGGCATTCGACGGTGTCTCTGCCCACGCAGTCAGTCGGCGGCGGCGAAGAGCTCGGTCAGCTCCGCAGCGATGACGTCGTCGGCGGGACCGTGGCCCTGACCATCCAGCAGCCGCCACCGGGCGCCTGGGATCGCGGCGGCGATGGCTCGGGCACCGTCCTGCGCCCAAGCGGGGCTCGCGCCGCCGGCCAGGGCGAGGGTCGGCGCCCCGATCTTCGCCAGCCGGTCGACGGGCGCGGACCCGCCGTTGCACAGCGTGATCTCGTACGGCAGCGTGTTGGCGAACGCCTGCATGTGCGGCCAGTACGGCCCGGCGGTGATGTGCGCGAGTGCCTGCGGCGGCGTGCCGACCAGGGTGAGGAACTGCTCGGCGGCCTCGGCCCGCCGACCGTCGGCGACCAGCCCGGCGAGCTGCGCCGCGAGCTCGGCCGTCGTCCCCTCCACATACGGCGGCTCGTAGACCGCCAGCGCGGCCATCGGAGCTCCATGGGCCGCTGCCTCGAGGACGAGCGCGCCGCCTGAGGAGTGGCCGAACGCGAACGCCGTGCCGCCGGCCGCCCCGATCACCGCGCCGAGGTCCTCGACCTCCCGCTCGACCGCGTACGGGCCCTTCTCGTCACTGCCGCCCCGGCCGCGCCGGTCGTACTCGTAGACCGTGAAGCTCGACCCGAGCGCCGCCGCCAGGGACTTGGTCGACGACCGGTCGCTGAACGCACCGACGACGAGCACCAGCGCCGGCCCGGCCCCGGACCGGTCGAACGCGATCGTCGTCCCGTCGGCGGACTGAACGGTCTCCATGGCTGTTCCTCCCGCCCAGGGGTCGCCGCCGGATGTCCCCGGCATGGGCCGACCGGCTAGGCGAAGTCGTAGGTCAGGGTCAGCGGCATGAACGGATAGTCGGCATGGGTGGACGAGCTGTGGCACGTGCCGGCGATGCCCACGAGCTCGCCGGTCGCCGAGCCGGGCACGATGGTGGACGTGCCCGACGCGGTGGTGCCGTCGTAGGTCCCGCTGCCGGTCAGCGTGATCGACCCCGTGCGACCGCCGTGCGCCACATCCAGGTGCATGACGTTGACGTAGTGACTGGTGCCGTCGGGGCGGTAGTACATCACCGACTCGACGGTGCCGCGGACGACCCCGTCGACCCCGTCCGTCAGCGTCACGGCGGCGCGGGTGATCTTGCTTCCGTCGTCGTACTCCGCAGCCGGCTGCTCGTCCCAGGCGGAGATCTTCAGACGCGTCGACACGGTGGTCACGCTTTCGCACCCTAGGTTCGAGCGGTACCGGTGTCGAGTGTCGCGACTCAGGTGCCGGTGGAGCGTGCGGCGGGAGCAGTCGACGGGTTCGCGGCCGGATCGCTCGGCTTTCCGTCGCGCAGGTCGAGCTCTTCCTCGCTGGGGATCTCGGCCTCGACATCCTGTGCGTGGATGGTGTGCGTCATCGCCCAGCCGGCCCAGGCGGCGAACGCGAGCAGCACCGCGCCGACGCTGACCCACGCCAGCCCGGTGGGCAGCTGTGTCAGATGGAACATCAACCACGCGACCGCCGCGGCGGACGGGATCGTGAGGACCCACGCCAAGACCATCCGACCCACGACGTTCCAGTGCGCCCCGCGGTGCGAGCCCACGCCGGCGCCGACGATCGACGATGCGGCGGCGTGGGTGGTGGAGATGGGCATGCCGACGGCTGTCGCGCCGAAGATCGCTGCAGAGGCGCCGACGTTGGCCGCGACCCCGGAGCTGGCGTGCAGGGTCGTGATCTTCAGGGCCAGGGTCTCGATGATCTTCCAACCGCCCCACAGTGTGCCCAGGGCGATGGCCGAGTACGCCGAGAGGGCCACCCACTCCGGGATCTCCACCGTCTTGCCGTCCGCCGCCATCTGGGTGTGGCCGGTGGCCAGCAGGAGCGCCGCGATCACGCCCATCGTCTTCTGGGCGTCGTTAGCGCCGTGCCCGAACGAGACAGCCCCGGCCGACACCAGCTGGAGGCCCTTGAAGACGGGGTGCTCGTCACGCATCCGGAACAGCTTCTGCGCACCTGCGACGAGGAACATGGCCACCAGAGCGATCGTGAACGCCACCGCCGGAGACGCGATGATGCCGATCACCGCCTTGCTCACGGCGTCCCAGGAGATGGCAGCCACTCCACCGGCTGCCAGGCCGGCGCCGACGAGCCCACCGATGATCGCGTGGCTGGAGGACGACGGCAGGCCCATGTACCAGGTGACGTAGTTCCACGCGATCGCGGAGAACAGGGCCGCGAACACCAGGGCCGCAGTCCCGTACTGGGGCTTGACCGTCTTGGCCACGGTGTTGGCGACCGCCGTGCCGATGAGGAAATAGGCCGCGAAGTTGAAGAATGCCGAGAAGGCCGGCGCCCATCGGGCCGGGAGGGCCCGGGTCGCCACGACCGTCGCGACCGAGTTGGCGGCGTCGTGGAAGCCGTTCGTGAAGTCGAAGACGAGCGCCAGGGCGACCAAGGCGATGACCGTGACGAGGAGCAGATCCACCCCCGGGGTTCCCTTCTGCTCGGACCGTCGACTTGATGACCCGAAGGTTACGGGCAGGAGAAGCGTGCCTGAACTCGGGACCCCGCGAAGCGAAACCGGGCAAACAGGGCCGATCAGCCGCTAGGCCGCCTGCGTCTTGGCCGGCGGTTCCCCCTCGAAGGAGTACATCGCCAGCAGCAGCACCTGGCGGTCCGGGCGGAGCAGGCGCTCGAGTGCGGTCACGATGCCGGCGGCAGGCGTCGGCCTCAGGACCTCCGCGGAGTCGGAGCCCCCCAGCACGTCCGCCACGGTGAGCGGCCAGGCGTCGAGGACGCCGAGGAGCGGGTCCTCCTCGGGCCGCAGGAGGCGCGTCAGGGCACAGGTCACGCCGCCTCCGACCGATACGGCAGTCAGCATCACCGACCTCCTTCCGTCGCCCGACCCATGGTTCCGGCCCGGTCAGGGCTGGTCGCCGCGACCAGTTTCCCACGTACTGAGCCAGGTATGAAGGCATCGCTGGATGCTGAACCCGCCACCTGGTCCGGATCCCCGCTGCCTGGCCTCACGACCGAAGCGTCGGCGACGGAAGGTCCTGGCTCGTCGATGCGCCCGGGCACGTTGGCGCTCGTCGGCCACGCCGCAGCAACCACGCCGCGCTGAGGCTGCCGGCAGCGACCACGGCCAGCAGCGGTATCCACGGCGCGGCCAAGGCCGAGAGGACGCCCACGCCGGCGAGCAACGCGACGAGAGGACCCGCACAACACGCGGCGCAGGCAACGAGCACTGCCGCCCCCGCACCCATCGGGGCAACACCTTCGCGGCGTGTCACTCGGGCAGTCCGAACATGCCGTGCACAACAGTTGCGGCTTCGGGCGGGGCGGTGACGTCCAGTCCGACCCAGTCACTGCCGGGTCGGACTGCGAAAGCGAAGAAGGAGCAGCAGGCCTGTTCTTGGGCCGCCAGCTCAGCCAGCTGCCCGGCGAACCCGGGGGCGGGCCGGAAGTACAGCCGGAGGCCGCCGTCGATGGCCTGGCGCCGCACCACCTTCGCCAGAACGGTCCGCCAGGCCTCCAGCCGGGCCGGCTGCGCTGCGGCTTCGAGGGTGCACACGACCGGCACCGTGTCGAGCAGCTCGTCGGCCGGGCCCACCGATGACTGCCCGGGGGTCGCGCTGAAGCTGACAACCGGCGAACCCGGTGGCTCGTCCGCGCGAGGGGTTGCGCAGCCGCAGCCCTCGATGCAGGCGCCTTCGGGCGCGGGACCGTCGAGCTCGTCGAGGGCGTCGGACAGCTGGGCCGCGAACGCGGTCAGCTCGGCCATGCGCCCGGCGACCTGGGTGGACTTGTCCGCGACCTGCGAGCGCAGTCGGTCGCGTACGTGCGAGCACAGGCCGTCCTCCCACTCCGTGACGAGATCGCGTATCTCGCCCAGCGGCAGGCCCAGCTGCTTGGCTCGTTCGATGAACCGCAGCCGCAGCACGGCCCGACCGTCATACAGCCGGGGTCCGGTCCGCCGCGGTCAGCAGCCCTACCCGCTCGTAGTAGCGCAGCGCGGACGGACTGAAGCCACTCCGGGTGGCGAGCTCCGAGATCAACAATGTGTCGGGCATGCGGGGACGGTAGACCTTCAACCCGACTTCAAGGTCAAGCGACTGTCGCTCCGTCGGGTCAGAGCGGAAGGGATCGCTCCGGTTCTCCCCCGGTCCACGGCGGCTGCATCCGGACGAGGTGGTCGGTACCGACGAACGCTTCGTGCAGCCCGGCCGGCATCCCCTCGAACGGCGAGGTCTGGCTCGCGTGGGCGGCACCGGCCCGGGCGCGCAGCTCCATGTACGGCCGGCTGTCGAGGATCGTCGTGACCTCTTCGATCGGACGGCCTGGCGGGACCTCCGGCTCAGCCAGGTGCTCGGTGTCCGGCCGGACCAGGGCCAGCTGCGCGAACCACTGCTCGAGCACCGGCCGCGGCACGCACCAGACGTACGCGGTCACCTCCGGCCGGTCCTGGACGGCGGCGAGCGTGGCGGCGCCGATCCGGTCGTGGTCGCGGTGGCCGTCGGACGTGACCGGGTCCAATGTGACGACCACCGAGGGCCGGACCTCGTCGACGACCCGGCGTACGGCGTCGACGACTTCGGCCTCGGGGGCGCCGGCCAGCGAATCGGGCGGTGCGGCGCCTCGCATGCCGGAGTCGGCGAAGCCCAGCAGCACGTGGCGGGACACGCCGAGGATGTCCCCGGCCGCGTGGAGCTCGGCCTCGCGCAGGTCGCCCAGGCTCTGGCCCGCGGCCGGCTCGACCACGCTCTCGCCCGCCTCTCCCCGAGTGGCGCAGCACACGACGACCTCGGCCCCGCGGTCGACCGCTGCCGCGATCACCGAGCCGAGCCCGAACGTCTCGTCGTCGGGGTGCGCGACCACGACGAGGACCCGAGGGCGGTCCATGGGCCGACACCGTACAGTCCGCGAGAGTCCGCGCAGCCGGACCTCAGGCGAGCGCGACCAGATCTGCGTAGTCCTCGGTCCACAGGTCCTCGACACCGTCTGGCAGAAGTACCACCCGCTCGGGCTGCAGGGCGTCGACGGCGCCCTCGTCGTGCGTGACCAGCACGACGGCGCCTTTGTACCCGTGCAGCGCGGCGAGCACCTCCTGACGGCTGGCCGGGTCGAGGTTGTTGGTCGGCTCGTCGAGCAGCAGGACGTTCGCGCTCGACACCACGAGCGTGGCGAGCGCGAGCCGGGTCTTCTCTCCCCCGGACAGCACCGACGCCGGCTTGTCGACGTCGTCGCCGGAGAACAGGAAGCTGCCCAGGATCCGGCGGTGCTCGACCTCGGCCAGGTCGGGCGCGGCCGACGCCATGTTCTCCAGGACGGTGCGCGCGGTGTCGAGGGTCTCGTGCTCCTGCGCGTAGTAGCCCAAGCGCAGGCCGTGTCCGGGCTCGACCGCGCCGGTGTCCGCGTTCTCGATCCCGGCGAGGATGCGCAGCAGGGTCGTCTTGCCGGCGCCGTTGAGACCGAGCACGACCACCCGCGAGCCGCGGTCGATAGCGAGGTCGACGTCGGTGAAGACCTCCAGCGACCCATAGGACTTCGACAGCCCCGCCGCGGTGAGGGGGGTGCGCCCGGACGGCGCCGGGTCCGGGAACCGCAGCTTGGCCACGCGGTCCGAGCGCCGGGTGGTCTCCAGCCCGGCGACCAGTCGCTCGGCGCGGCGGTCCATGTTCTGCGCGGCTTTGGCCTTGGTGGCCTTGTACCGCATGCGGTCGGCCTGGGCCCGCAAGGCGGCGGCCTGCTTCTCGGCGTTGGTCCGCTCCCGGCGGCGCCGCCGCTCGTCGGCCTCACGCTGTTCCAGGTAGGCCTTCCAGCCAACGTTGTACAGGTCCAGCTCGGCCCGGTTCGCGTCGAGGTGGAAGACGCGGTTGACACAGGCCTCGAGCAGTCCGACGTCGTGGCTGATCACCACCAGGCCGCCTTTGTGCGTGCGCAGGAACTCGCGAAGCCAGACGATGGAGTCGGCGTCCAGGTGGTTGGTCGGCTCGTCCAGCAACAGGGTCTGGGAGTCGCCGAACAGGATGCGGGCCAGCTCGACCCGGCGCCGCTGACCGCCGGAGAGCGTGAGCAGCTGCTGGCCGAGAACACGGTCCGGCAGCCCGAGCGAGGCACAGATCTGCGCGGCCTCGGACTCGGCGGCGTAGCCGCCGGCCGCAGCCAGCCGTTCCTGCAGGTGCGCGTAACGCCGCATGGCCCGGTCGGCCGTCGCCGGGTCGGCGCTGGCCATCTCGCCCTCGGTCTGGCGCAACGACGCGACCACCTCGTCGAGGCCGCGGGCGGACAGGATCCGGTCCCTGGCGAGCTGCTCGAGGTCCCCGGTGCG
Source organism: uncultured Actinomycetota bacterium (assembly GCA_963711005.1). GTDB lineage: Bacteria > Actinomycetota > Actinomycetes > Prado026 > Prado026 > CAVQCJ01. Next base: position 529,743 of record CAVQCJ010000006.1, read on the forward strand.
CGGGTCCTGCGGCAGGTAGCCGACAGTGCCGGACCTGGTCACGCTGCCCTGGGCCGGCTGGCCTTCTCCGGCCAGGACCCGGGTGAGCGTGGTCTTGCCCGCGCCGTTGCGGCCGACCAGCCCGACGCGGTCGCCCGGGCCGACCCGGAAGGTCGCGGCGGACAGCAGCACGCGGGCCCCCGCGCGAAGCTCGACGGCACTGCTGGTGATCACGGGTCGGTACCTCTCCGGGACGGCGGTGACGCTGGACGCTGGCTGCGAGGGTTCGCGGGCGTCGCTCGGTCAGGGCGCGGAGCAGGGCACATGGCCACTGTACGGGCCGACGCCGTACAGGCTTCAACAGTACGGGCTGTCACCGATTCGTTGCCGGATCGTTCCCCACCGCCGACCGGTCCGGGACCAGGCTGGACGGATGCAGGGTCGCACGGCTGGGTTGACCGACGGCGTCTACCGCGGGATGCGGGCGTCGCTCGCCGGCGGCTGCCTGATCCCGCACACCCGCGGGACCGAGCACGAGCTGCACGTGGACGCCGATGCAGTCTGCCCCCGCTGCCTGCAGTGGATCGAGCCCGGCGACTACGTCCGCCGTACCGCCTTCGGGCCGCACCAGCACGAGTCCTGCGCCTAGCTCGGGCCCGCGCCGACGACGAGCCGGTAGCCCAGGTCCATGGACTGCCGCTCGAGCAGGTCGCCGTAGCGGGCCGTCCAGCGGCCGGTGTCCAGGTCGGCGGCCAACCGCCGTACGGCGTCGTCGACCAGGTCCTGGTCGAGCAGCGCCAGCGCGGAGATCGCGTTGCGGACCACCGGGAGCAGGTACGCCTCCGGCCGCCGCCAGTACGCCCCGAAGAACCCGTCCGCGCAGTCCCACGGGACCGGGACCACCTCGACCCGCACCGGCGCCAGCGCACCGGCGATCGCGTCCACCGTCCACAGCCCGCGCTCGGTCTCGCCGGCGATGGCCTCCGGAAGGTAGTCGCGCGTGAACCAGAACGAGCGGGCCACCACCTCGGGGTCCCAGGTCAGCGAGACCTGCCGCCCGGGCGCGACCCGGCGCAGCTCGGCGAGGCCCCGGGCGGGGTCCGTCCAGTGGTGCACGGTGAGCGTGGCGAGCCCGGCGTCGAAAGCGGCGTCCCGGAACGGCAGCTGCTCGGCCACGGCGCGGACGGCGGGAGCGGCCGCCGGTCCGCGCTGGGCCAGCATGGCCAGGCTCGGCTCGACCGCTACGACGCGCACCCGGCGACGCCCGACGGCGCGAGGCTCGTACGACCCGGCGCCGGCGCCGACGTTCAGGACGGAGCCGGCCCCGACCAGGGCAGCGGCGATCTGCGCGGCGATGCGCGGGTCGGGACGGCGGCGGCCGGAGTAGCCGATCGCCATCGACGTGCGGTCGTAGACGTCACCAGGCGCGCGGGCGGCCACGGCTGACGTCGATCAGACGTTGAAGCCGAGGGCGCGCAGCTGCTCGCGGCCCTCGTCGGTGATCTTGTCCGGGCCCCACGGCGGCATCCAGACCCAGTTGATCTTCACGTCGGACACCAGGGTGGCCAGCGCCCCCCGGGTCTGGTCCTCGATGACGTCGGTCAGCGGGCAGGCGGCACTGGTCAGCGTCATGTCGAGCACCGCGACGCGGTTCTGGTCCACGGTGATGCCGTAGACCAGCCCCAGGTCGACCACGTTGATGCCGAGCTCGGGATCCACGACGTCCCGCATCGCCTCGGTGATGTCGTCCAGCGACGCAGTCTCGGTCGTCGACTCGCTCATGCCGTGCCTCTCTCGTCCGCTGTCCGCGCCTGGACGGCCCGCGCGGCCGCGTCCTTGAACGCCATCCAGCCCAGCAGCGCACACTTGATGCGCGCCGGGTACTTCGCCACCCCCACGAACGCCACCGCGTCTTCGAGCCGGTCCTCGTCGACGTCGACGGCCTCGCCGCGGCTGTGCATCAGCATGAGGAACTCCTCCTGCGTGAGCAGCGCCTCGTCCAGCGTCCGACCGGTGACCAGGTCGGACATGACGGACGCCGAGGCCTGCGAGATCGAGCAGCCCAGTCCCTGGTGCGTCACCTCGTCGACGACGAAGCCGCCGTCGGAGCCGGCGAGCCGCACGCGCACGGTGACCTCGTCGCCGCAGGTCGGGTTGACGTGGTGCGCCTCGGCGTCGAACGGCTCGGCCAGTCCCTTGTGGTGCGGGTGCCGGTAGTGGTCGAGGATGATCTCCTGGTACATCGACTCCAGCTGCATCAGCGCACCCCGCCGACCGCGAAGAACTGCTGCGCCTGCCGGATCCCGTCCAGCAGTGCCTGGACGTCCGCTGCGTCGTTGTAGACGTAGAACGTCGCCCTGGTCGTCGCGGGCACGTCGAAGCGGCGGATCAGCGGCCACGCGCAGTGGTGGCCGACCCGGACCTCGACCCCCAGGTCGTCCAGGACCTGGCCGACGTCGTGCGGGTGGATGCCGTCGACGACGAACGAGACGGCGCCGCCGCGCTCGACCGTGTCCACCGGTCCGACCACGCGGACGCCAGGGATCCCGGCGAGCCCGTCCAGAGCCAGCCGGGTCAGCTCGTGCTCGTGGGCGGCGACGTTGTCCATGCCGAGCGCAGTGAGGTAGTCGCACGCAGCCGCCAGCCCGACCGCCTGCGCCGCCATCGGCACGCCGGCCTCGAACCGCTGCGGCGGGGCGGCGAACGTGGTGGCCTCCATCCGGACCACCTCGATCATCGAGCCGCCGGTCAGGAACGGCGGCATCGCCGCGAGCAGCTCGCGCCGGCCCCACAGCACGCCGATCCCGAGCGGCCCGAGCATCTTGTGGCCGGAGAACGCGAGGAAGTCGGCGCCGAGCTCGCGTACGTCCACCGGCTGGTGCGGGACGGACTGGGCGGCGTCGACCACGACCAGGGCGCCCACCTCGCGGGCCCGACGGACCAGGACGTCGACCGGGTTGACGGTCCCCAGCACGTTGGACTGGTGGCTGAACGCCACCAGCTTGGTGGACGCGTCGACGACGGTCGCCCAGGTCCGAGACGTCGAGCCGTCCCTCGTCGGTGACGCCCAGCCAGCGCAGGGTGGCGCCGGTCCGCTGGGCCAGCATCTGCCACGGCACCAGGTTGGCGTGGTGCTCCATCTCGGTGACGACGATGGAGTCCCCCGGACCGACGACGAACCGGGCGGCCTCGGGGCCGGACGTCGCGGCGTTCGACAGCGAGTACGCGACGAGGTTGATCCCCTCGGTCGCGTTCTTGGTGAACACGACCTCGTCCGGGTCCGCACCGATGAACGCGGCGACCGTGGCCCGCGCCCGCTCGTACGCGTCGGTGGCCTCCTCGGAGAGCTGGTGCGCACCGCGGTGGACCGCGGCGTTGTGCTGCTCGTAGAAGGCTCGCTCGGCGTCGAGCACCTGCACCGGCTTCTGCGAGGTCGCGCCGCTGTCGAGGTACACCAGCCGCCGGCCGTCGCGTACGGTGCGGCGCAGGATCGGGAAGTCCGCGCGCACCCGCTCGACATCGATGCCGCGGGCACCGTCCACCGACAGCGCGCCGTGCACGGACGTGGTCACGGCCGGGTCGCCTCCGCCGCCACCTTCGCGAACCGCTCGTAGCCCTCGGCCTCGAGCTGGTCGGCCAGCTCAGGTCCGCCCTCCTCGACGATGCGGCCGCCGGCGAACACGTGCACGAAGTCCGGCTTGATGTAGCGCAGGATCCGGGTGTAGTGGGTGATCAGCAGCACGCCGACCTGGCCGGTCTCGCGGACCCGGTTCACGCCCTCGGAGACGACGCGGAGCGCGTCCACGTCGAGCCCGGAGTCGGTCTCGTCCAGGATCGCGATGCGGGGCTTGAGCAGCTCCAGCTGAAGGATCTCGTGCCGCTTCTTCTCACCGCCGGAGAAGCCCTCGTTGACGTTGCGGGTCGCGAACGACGGGTCGATGGCCAGCCGCTCCATCGCGCCGTTGACGGTCTTGACCCACTCGCGCAGCTTCGGCGGCTCGCCGGCGATCGCGGTCGCGGCCGTCCGGAGGAAGTTCGAGACAGAGACGCCGGGGATCTCGACCGGGTACTGCATGGCCAGGAAGAGGCCGGCCCTGGCCCGCTGGTCCACCGTCATCGCCAGCACGTCGGCGCCGTCCAGCGTCACGCTGCCCTGCGTCACCCGGTACTTCGGGTGCCCGGCGATCGAGTAGGCGAGCGTGGACTTGCCGGACCCGTTCGGTCCCATGATCGCGTGCGTCTGGCCCTGGCGGACCGTGAGGTCGACTCCGCGCAGGATCTCGCGGGCGCCCTCGTCGGTCTCGACGGACACGTGCAGGTCGTGGATCTCCAGGACTGACATCAGCTCTCCTCGAGCGGGACGAGCGAGACGTAGACGTCGTCGTCCTCGATCTTGACGGGGTAGACGGGGACCGGGCGGGTGGCGGGCAGGCCGGTGGGGTGGCCGGTGACCAGGTCGAAGCGCGAGCCGTGCAGCCAGCACTCGATGGTGAGGCCGTCCACCTCGCCTTCGGCGAGCGAGACGTCGGCGTGCGAGCACACGTCGCTGACGGCGTGCACCTCGCCCTCGGTGCGGACCAGGCAGATGGGTACGCCCTCGAGCTCCACCCGGGTCGCCTCGCCGTCGCCGAGGTCGGCCAGCGGGCACGCCCGCAGGTAGCTTCCGTTCGCGCTGCTCACGCCGGTCATCGCGCTGCTCGCTCCAGTTCTGCGTCGACGGCGCCGAGCAGGCGCTCGGCCAGGTCCGGGATGCCGATGCGGGCCAGCAGGTCGGCGAAGAAGCCGCGCACGACCAGGCGGCGCGCCTCCTCGGCCGGGATGCCCCGGGCCTGCAGGTAGAACAGCTGCTCGTCGTCGAACCGACCGGTGGTGCTGGCATGCCCGGCGCCGACGATCTCGCCGGTCTCGATCTCCAGGTTGGGCACCGAGTCGGCCCGTGCGCCGTCGGTCAGCACCAGGTTGCGGTTGATCTCGTACGTGTCGGTGCCGACGGCCTGGCCGCGGATCCGCACGTCGCCGATCCAGATCGTGTGCGCGTCCGCGCCCTGCAGCGCACCCTTGTAGACCACGTTGCTACGGCAGTGCGGCACCGCGTGGTCGACGTACAGCCGGTGCTCGAGGTGCTGGCCGGCGTCCGCGAAGTACAGGCCGAGGAGCTCGGCGTCCCCGCCGGGCCCGGCGAAGTCGACCCGCGGGTGCACCCGGACGAGGTCGCCGCCGAGGGAGATCACCACGTGCTTGAGACGGGCGTCCCGGCCCACCCGCAGGCGGTGACCGGACACATGGACGCTGTCGTCGGCCCACTCCTGCAGGCTGACCAGCGTCAGCGAGGCGCCGTCGCCGACCACCACCTCGATGGTGTCCGCGTAGGTCGCCGAGCCGACGTGGTCGACCACGACGACCGCCTCGGACTGCGTGCCGGCGTCGATCAGCAGGTGGCCGAACGCCGCACCCTCGGCCCCGTCCCCGCGACGGGTCACGACTGTCGGCCGGGACGCGACGGCGCCCGCAGGCACGCTCACGACAGTGGCCCGCTCGAACGCCTGCCATGCCTGGGCGGCCACCCGGTCGACCGGGGTCCCGGTCTTACCCAGGCGCGCGTCGCTGCGCTCGACCGTCTCGACCGTCACCTCGGGGGCGGCGTCGACCTCGACGACCACCTTGCCCTCGGCCGCGCCGTCGGCCACCGCGCTGCCGTCGTGCAGGCCGCGCAGGCGGCGCAGCGGGGTGAACCGCCACTCCTCTTCGCGTCCGGACGGCACCGGGTGGTCGGCGAGGTCGAACGAGTCGACCGCCTCGGGGCGGACGTCGCCGGGCTGGGTACCGGGAACCTTGTGCGTGACTCCCATGCTCAGCCCACGGCCCCTTCCATCTGCAGCTCGATCAGGCGGTTCAGCTCGAGGGCGTACTCCATCGGCAGCTCGCGGGCGATCGGCTCGACGAAGCCGCGCACGATCATCGCCATCGCCTCCTCCTCGGTGAGCCCGCGGCTCATGAGGTAGAACAGCTGCTCCGCCGAGACCTTCGAGACCGTCGCCTCGTGCCCCATCGACACGTCGTCCTCGCGGACGTCGACGTACGGGTAGGTGTCGGAGCGGCTGATGTCGTCGACCAGCAGCGCGTCGCAGCGAACCGTGGACTTCGACCCGTACGCGCCCTCCTGGACCTGCACCAGACCGCGGTAGGAGGTGCGGCCGCCGCCGCGCGCGACCGACTTGGAGACGATGGTCGAGGAGGTGTGCGGGGCGCAGTGCACCATCTTGGCGCCGGCGTCCTGGTGCTGGCCCTCGCCGGCGAACGCGACCGACAGCGTCTCGCCCTTGGCGTGCTCGCCCATGAGGAACACGCTCGGGTACTTCATGGTGACCTTGGAGCCGATGTTGCCGTCGATCCACTCCATGGTGGCGCCCTCGGCCGCGGTCGCCCGCTTGGTCACCAGGTTGTAGACGTTGTTGGACCAGTTCTGGATCGTCGTGTACCGCACCCGGGCGCCGCGCTTCACCACGATCTCGACGACCGCCGAGTGCAGCGAGTCCGAGGAGTAGATCGGGGCCGTGCAGCCCTCGACGTAGTGCACGTACGAGTCCTCGTCGGCGATGATCAGCGTCCGCTCGAACTGGCCCATGTTCTCGGTGTTGATCCGGAAGTACGCCTGCAGCGGGATGTCCACCTTCACGCCCTTGGGCACGTAGATGAACGAGCCGCCCGACCACACCGCCGTGTTCAGCGCCGCGAACTTGTTGTCGCCGACCGGGATGACCGTGTTGAAGTACTCCTTGAAGACGTCCTCGTGCTCGCGCAGCCCGGTGTCGGTGTCGAGGAAGAGCACGCCCTGCTGCTCCAGGTCCTCGCGGATCTGGTGGTAGACGACCTCGGACTCGTACTGCGCGGCGACGCCGGCGATGAGGCGCTGCTTCTCCGCCTCGGGGATGCCCAGCCGGTCGTAGGTGTTCTTGATGTCGTCGGGCAGCTCGTCCCAGGACGTGGCCTGCTTCTCGGTCGAGCGGACGAAGTACTTGATGTTGTCGAAGTCGATGCCGCCCAGCTCCGCGCCCCACGTCGGCATCGGCTTCTTGCCGAACAGCCGCAGGCCCTTCAGGCGCAGGTCGAGCATCCACTGCGGCTCGTCCTTGCGGGCCGAGATGTCGCGGACGACCTCCTCGGACAGACCGCGCCGGGCGTTGGCACCGGCGGCGTCGGCGTCGTGCCAGCCGAAGTCGTAGCGGCCGAGCCCTTCGATCCGAGCCTCGATGTCGGAGTTCGTGGTCTGGCTCATGCCTGTGTCCTCTCTGTCCGTTCTGTCCGGTCCGCCGTGACTGGACGGGGTACCGCAGTGGTGCAGACGTGACCGCCGGAGCCGATCGTGGACAGTCGCTGGACGTGCCGTCCGAGCAGCCGCGCGAACGCCTCGGTCTCGGCCTCGCACAGCTGGGGGAACTCGGCGGCGACGTGGGCGACCGGGCAGTGGTGCTGGCAGAGCTGGTCCCCGCCCGGCGACGGCTCGATCGAGGCGGCGTAGCCGTCCGCGGTGAGCGCGTCGGCGAGCGCCTGGATCCGGCCCTCCGGCGCCGCGGCGGCCACGATCGGGGTGTACCGGTGCTCGATGTCGCGAGCGATGACGCGGGCGAAGTCGGTGACTGCCGCGGGTCCGGCGATCCGGGCCAGATGGTGCATCGCGTCGGCGGCCAGCCGGTCGTACGCCTGCGGGAACGCCTCGCGGCCGTCCGGGGTCAGCGCGTAGACCTTCGCCGGGCGACCCCTGCCGCGGTGGCCGGCCGGGCCGTACGGTGCGCGGTCGCGGGCCTCGACCTGGCCGGTGGCGACCAGGGTGTCCAGGTGCCGGCGGACGCCCGCCGGGGTCACGCCGAGGCGGTCGGCCAGGACCGCCGCGGTGGCCGGACCCTCGGTCAGCAGCGACCGGGCGACCCGGGTCCGAGTGCTGTCGTGGAGCTCGCCGGCCGACGTCCCGGACGGTTCGGCGACGACCGTCTGCACGCTCGACCGGGCTCCCACGATTTCCACAACGTCATTGTGTGCTTATTCGCTTCCCGATGCCAGCAAGGCTGCCCTAACTCGCCCGACTGATGTGTCGGGGGTTTCTAGACTGCGCGGCGTGCCGGGTGAGAGTGCTGCCGTCGAGATCGAGGACCTCGGCGTGTCCTATCCCGGCGGGCGGGGGGATCGGGTCGACGCGGTGCGTGGGTTGTCGATGACCGCCGCGGCCGGGCGCGTGACGGCAGTGCTGGGGCCGAACGGAGCGGGGAAGACCAGCACGGTGGAGGCCTGCGAGGGGTACCGCCGGCGGGCAACGGGCGTCGTCCGTGTGCTGGGCCTCGACCCGCGGACCCAGGGCCGCGAGCTGCACCCGCGCATCGGCGTGATGCTCCAGGACGGCGGCGTGCCCGGCGGGGCCACCGCCGAGCAGGTCCTGCGGTACACCGCCCGGCTGTACGCCCACCCGGCCGACCCCGCGGTCCTGGCCGAACGGCTCGGCCTCGGCGGCCTCGGCCGGCGCGCCTACCGGCGCCTCTCCGGCGGCGAGCAGCAGCGGGTCAAGCTGGCCCTGGCGCTGGTCGGCCGGCCCGAGTTGGTCTTCCTGGACGAGCCGACCGCCGGGCTCGACCCGCAGGGCCGGCACGCCACCTGGGACCTCGTCCGGGAGCTGCGCAGGGAAGGGGTCTCGGTGGTCCTGACCACGCACCTGATGGACGAGGCCGAGCAGCTCGCCGACCACGTCGTGATCGTGGACGGGGGGCGGGCCGTGGCGGCCGGCTCCCCCGCCGAGCTGTCCGCGGCCGGGGCGGAGAGCACGGTCCGGTTCCACACCTCCCCCGGGCTCGCGCTGGACGGGCTGGCGACGGCGCTGCCGGCCGGCGCGTCCGTCGCGGAGGGACCACCGGGCACGTACGTGGTGCGGGCGGAAGTCGGCCCGCAGCTGCTCGCGACCGTGACCGCGTGGTGCGCCGAGCACCACGTCATGCCGGAAGGCCTGGCGGTCGAGCGCCGCACCCTGGAGGACGTCTTCCTGGCGCTCACCGGCCGGGAGCTGCGGTGAGCGCCACAGCCGGCCCGCTGGCGCCCAGGCCCGGTCCGGCGCCGCTGCCGCGGATGGTCACGGCGCACGCCGGGTTCGAGCTGGGCCAGCTGCTTCGCAACGGCGAGCAGCTCCTGCTCACCGTGGTCATCCCGACGGTTCTCCTGCTGCTCTTCTCGAAGGTGGACGTCGTCGACCTCGGCCCGGGCAGCCGGATCGACTTCCTGCTGCCCGGGATCCTCGCGCTGGCCGTCTTGTCGACGGCGTTCACCGCCCAGGCCATCGGAACCGGGTTCGAGCGCAGGTACGGCGTGCTCAAACGACTCGGAGCCACGCCGCTCCCCCGCGCCGGCTTGCTGGCCGGCAAGACCGGAGCGGTGCTCGCGGTCGAGGTGGGCCAGGTGGTGCTGCTGGTGGTGGTCGGCGCGGCGCTCGGCTGGCGGCCGAACGGCGCGGACGTCGTCGCGGCGGCTGTGCTCGTCGTCCTGGGCACGGTGGCCTTCTCCGGGCTGGCGCTGCTGATGGCCGGCACGCTCCGGGCCGAGGCCACCCTGGCCGCCGCCAACCTCGTCTACCTCGTGCTGCTGCTGGGCAGCGGCATCGTCATCCCGCTGACGAAGTACCCGGTCGGGGCGCAGCGCGTGCTGGAGTGGCTGCCGTCCACCGCACTCGCGGACGGGCTCCGGGACGCTCTCGCCGGCGCAGGGGTCCCCGGCCGCGTCTGGGTCGTGCTGGTGCTGTGGTCCGCCGCCGGCGTCGCCGCTGCCGCCCGCTGGTTCCGCTGGGAGCCCTGAACCTGTCCGCCTACGATGCGGTCGTGACCTGGGTGCCGACGACGCGCACCCGGCACCTGGTGTTCGGGGCCGCGCTGGTCGCGCAGATGGCCATCGTGGTGACCGGCGGCCTGGTCCGGGTCACGGCCTCCGGGCTCGGCTGCCCCACCTGGCCGCAGTGCTTCGAGGGGTCGTACGTCCCGGTGGCCGGCCAGCCGCAGTCGTTCCACAAGCTGATCGAGTTCGGCAACCGGAGCCTGACGTTCGCGCTGGTGCTCGTCGTCCTGGCTGCGATCGTCGTCGCGTGGCGGCAGTCCCCCCGGCGGCGCCCGGTGGTCGCGCTGGCATCCGTCGGGCTGGTCGGCGTCGTGGCACAGGCGGTGATCGGTGGGCTCTCCGTCCTCACCGACCTGAACCCGTACGTCGTGGCGCTGCACTTCCTGGTGTCGATGCCGCTGATCGCCGCGGCGCTCGCGGTGTACCAGCGGGACCAGGACGCCGGCGACGGGCCGTCGGTCCCCCTGGTGCGCCGCGAGGTTCGGCTGCTGTCGTTCGTGCTGGTCGCGCTGGCCTCGTTGGTGCTGGTGATCGGCACCCTCGTCACCGGCAGCGGCCCGCACTCCGGCGACTCCAGCCACCCGGCCCGTACCGGTTTCGACCCGGCCCGGATCGCCTGGCTGCACGCCGACGTCGTGGTTCTGTTCGTCGGCCTGGTCATCGCGCTGCTGCTGGCGATGCACCTGGTCGAGGCGCCGGCGCCGGCCCGGCAACGGGCCTGGGTGCTGCTCGGCGTGACACTCGCGCAGGGCCTGGTCGGCTACGTGCAGTTCTTCACCGGCGTGCCGTGGCTGCTGGTCGGCGTGCACGTCCTCGGCGCCGTGCTGGTGTGGTGGGCCGTGCTCCGCGTCCCGTACGCGCTGCGTCGCCGCGCCTGACGGGGGTCAGCCGCCGAACAGGTGCGGCAGCGGGAGCAGCGGGTCCACCGCCACCGCGACGAACAGCAGCGTGAGGTACGTGATGGATCCGTGGAACAGGCGCATCGGCCGGACATCGCCGGTGCCGGAACGTACCCGTGCTCGCAGCCCGTACGCCTCGACGAGGAAGCCGGCGCCGAGGGCCATGGCCGCGACCGCGTACACCACGGTCGTGTGCGCCACCGGGACCAGCGCCAGCGAGGCCGCGACCATCGCCCAGCTGTACGCCACGATCCGGGCGGCCACCAGCCGGGCCGGCGCCACGACCGGCAGCATCGGCACCCCGGCGGCCGCGTAGTCGTCGGCGAACCGCAACGACAGCGGCCAGTAGTGCGGCGGCGTCCAGAAGAAGATGACGAGGAACAGCACCAGCGGCGTCCAGGTCAGCGAACCGGTCACCGCCGACCAGCCGATGAGCACCGGCATGCACCCTGCCGCGCCGCCCCACACGATGTTCTGCGCGGTCCGCCGCTTGAGGACCAGCGTGTACACGAAGACGTAGAAGGCGATCGCGAGCGCGGTGAGCCCGGCGGCGAACGTGCCGACCAGCCAAGCCATCCAACCGACGGCGGCGACCCCGAGGACGATGCCGAACACCAGGGCCGCCCGCGGGGTGACCGCGCCGGTGGCCAGCGGTCGGTGCCCGGTCCGGCGCATCACCTTGTCGATGTCGCGGTCGAGGTAGCAGTTGAGGGTGTTGGCGCTGCCGGCCGCCAGCGCACCGCCGACGAGGGTCGCCGCGACGAGCCCCAGGGGCGGGACCCCACCGGCCGCGAGCACCATCGTCGGCACCGTGGTGACGAGCAGGAGCTCGATGATCCGGGGCTTGGTGAGGGCGATGTAGACGCCGATCCGGGACCGCACCCGGCGGCTCCCCTTGACGGGGGTCCCGCCGACCAAGGTTGGTCGCGAGTCGACGGCGGTCACGCACACCTTCCGGCAGGAGGGAGGCACCGGATGCGCTCCGGCGCTGGCGCCAGCATCGTATCGGTAGGCTCGGCCGGAGGACGGCGGGAGGCCTACGGCGCCGACCGCGTCCCGTGCCGACCCGCTCGAGAGAAAGCTGGGGACACCGTGAGCACGATCAGCGCACGACCGGCTGGCTGGACCGATCTGGACGACCGCGCCGTGGCCGTCGTCCGCGGGCTGGCGATGGACGCGGTCGAGAAGGTCGGCAACGGCCACCCGGGCACCGCGATGAGCCTGGCCCCACTCGCCTACCACCTCTTCCAGAACGTGCTCCGGCACGACCCATCCGACGACCACTGGGTCGGCCGCGACCGGTTCGTCCTCTCCTGCGGGCACTCGAGCCTGACCCTGTACATCCAGCTGTACCTGTCCGGGTACGGGCTCGAGCTGGCCGACCTCGAGTCGTTCCGGACCTGGGGCTCGCTGACGCCCGGCCACCCGGAGTACCGGCACACCAAGGGGGTGGAGACCACCACCGGCCCGCTGGGGCAGGGCTTGTCCACAGCGGTCGGGATGGCCATGGCCTCCCGGCGCGAGCGGGGCCTGTTCGACCCCGAGGCCGCGCCCGGGACGAGCCCGTTCGACCACCACGTCTACGTCTTCGCCTCCGACGGGGACATCGAGGAGGGCATCACCAGCGAGGCGTCCTCCCTGGCCGGCACCCAGCGCCTGGGCAACCTCACCCTCGTCTGGGACGACAACCGCATCTCCATCGAGGACGACACCGCTATCGCCCTCAGCGAGGACACGGTCGCCAGGTACGCGGCCTATGGCTGGCACACCCAGCTCGTCGAGGCCCTGCCTTCCGGCGAGGCCGACGTCGCCGCCTTTGCCGCCGCGGTCGACGCCGCCCGGGCGGTGACCGACCGGCCGACGTTCATCGCGGTCCGCACGGTCATCGGCTGGCCGGCACCCAAGCTGCGCAACACCGGCAAGGCGCACGGCTCAGCCCTCGGCTCCGACGAGGTCGCGGCCACCAAGGAGCTGCTGGGTCTGGACCCGACCCGGAGCTTCCAGGTCGACGACGCCGTGCTGGCGCACGCCCGCCTGGTCAAGGAGCGCGCGGCCAAGACGCGCAACGACTGGCAGTCCGAGCTCGAACGCTGGCGGTCCGCCCAGCCGGCCCGGGCCGCGCTGTTCGACCGGCTGTTCGACGGCGAACGCCCGGCCGGCTGGACCGACGTGCTGCCGACCTTCCCGGCCGACCCCAAGGGGATGGCCACCCGGAAGGCCTCCGGCGAGGTCCTCAACGCCCTCGGACCGGTCCTGCCCGAGCTGTGGGGCGGTTCGGCCGACCTGGCCGAGTCGAACAACACGACCATCGAGGGCTCCCCGTCGTTCCTGCCGACCGGCATCACCACCCGGCTCTGGGGGCCCGGCGACCCGTACGGCCGAACGATGCACTTCGGCATCCGCGAGCACGCCATGGGCGCCATCCTCAACGGGATCGCGACGCACGGACCGACCCGTCCGTACGGTGGCACGTTCCTGGTCTTCAGCGACTACATGCGCGGCGCGGTGCGGCTGGCCGCGATCATGCAGCTGCCCGTGACGTATGTGTGGACGCACGACTCGATCGGGCTCGGCGAGGACGGCCCGACCCACCAGCCGGTCGAACACCTCGCCGCGCTGCGCGCGATCCCCGGGCTGTCGGTCGTCCGCCCCTGCGACGCCAACGAGACGGCGGTGGCCTGGCGGGCGATCCTTTCCGGCAGCCGCCCGGTCGCGCTGGCCCTGACCCGGCAGAACGTGCCGACGCTCGACCGCACCGTCCTCGGCTCCGCCGACGGCCTCGAGCGCGGCGGGTACGTGCTGGCCGAGGCGTCGGGCGGGACGCCGGAGGTGATCCTCGTCGGGACCGGCTCCGAGGTGCAGCTGGCCCTCGGCGCGCGCGACGTGCTCGAGGCCGAGGGCATCGCCACCCGGGTGGTCTCGATGCCGTGCGTCGAGTGGTTCGACGAGCAGGACGCCGCCTACCGGGACAGCGTGCTCCCCCGCTCGGTCCGGGCCAGGGTGTCGGTCGAGGCCGGCGTCGCCTTGACCTGGCACCGCCTCGTCGGGGACGCCGGGCGCTGCGTCAGCCTGGAACATTTCGGCGCCTCAGCCGACTTCACGACCCTGTACCGGGAGTTCGGGATCACGGTCGACGCCGTGGTGGCCGCCGCTCGGGAGAGTCTGACCGACGCACGAGCCTGACCGAGAGGAGCCCGGCGGTGACAACGACCACTGGCACGACCGACAACGTACGGACCCTGGCCGCGCAGGGCGTCTCGGTGTGGCTGGACGACCTGAGCCGCGCCCGCCTCGCGTCGGGCGGGCTGGCCGCGCTCGCGGCCCGCGGGGTCGTGGGGGTGACCACGAACCCGACCATCTTCGAGGGAGCCCTGCGCGGCAGCGCCGACTACGCCGACCAGGTCCGCGACCTGGCCGTGCGCGGGGTCGGGCTCGAGGAAGCCGTCCGCATGATCACCACGTACGACGTGCGCTGGGCCTGCGACGTGCTCCGGCCGGCGTACGACGCGTCGGCGGGTGTCGACGGGCGCGTGTCGATCGAGGTCGACCCGCGCAAGGCCCGCGACACCCCGGGCACGGTGGCCGAGGCGCGCGGGCTGTGGTGGCTCGTCGACCGCGCGAACCTGTTCGTCAAGATCCCGGCCACCGTCGAGGGGCTGCCCGCGATCGCCCAGGCCCTCGCCGAGGGGATCAGCGTGAACGTGACCCTGATCTTCTCCCTGGACCGCTACCGGGCCGTGATGGACGCGCACCTGTCCGGGCTGGAGCAGGCGGCCGCCCGCGGCATCGACCTGGCCTCGATCGCGTCGGTGGCCTCGTTCTTCGTGAGCCGGGTCGACACCGAGGTGGACGCTCGACTGGAGAAGATCGGCACCCCCGCGGCACTGGAGCTGCGCGGCACCGCCGCAGTGGCCAACGCGCGGCTCGCGTACGAGGCGTACGAGCAGGTGCTGGCCACCGACCGCTGGAAGGCGCTCGCGGCCAGGGGTGCCCGGGTGCAGCGACCGCTGTGGGCGTCGACGGGCGTGAAGAACCCGGAGTACCCGGACACCCGCTACGTCGACGACCTGGTCGCCCCGGACACCGTGAACACCATGCCCGAGAAGACGCTGGAAGCGGTCATCGACCACGGTCAGGTGGGCCGGGAGACCGTGCGGCCGTACTACGCCCAGGCGCACGAGGCGTTCGCTCGGCTGGCCGCCGTCGGGATCGACCTGGCCGACGTCGTGGACGTGCTCGAGGTCGAGGCCGTGGACAAGTTCGACACCTCCACGAGGAGCCTGCTCGCGTCGCTACAGGACGCCCTGACCGCGGCCGGCGGGCCGGCACCCGCGCCCGGCACGGCCTGAGGTGGGCGCCTCCGGCAACCCGCTGCGCGACCCGCGCGACCGCCGTCTCCCCCGGGTCGCCGGCCCCTGCGGCATGGTGATCTTCGGTGTCACCGGCGACCTCGCCCGCAAGAAGCTGATGCCGGCGATCTACGACCTGGCCAACCGCGGGCTGCTGCCGCCCGGCTTCTCCCTCGTCGGGTTCGCCCGGCGGGACTGGGCCGACCAGGACTTCATGGAGGTCGTCCACGACGCGGTGAAGCAGCATTCGCGGACGCCGTTCCGCGACGACGTCTGGGCCGGGCTGGCCGAGGGGCTGAGGTTCGTGCCCGGCGAGTTCTCCGACGACGCGGCCTTCGGCCGGCTGCGGGAGACGATCGAGGAGCTGGACCGCACCCGCGGCACCGGCGGCAACCACGCCTTCTACCTCTCGGTGCCGCCCAAGTTCTTCCCTGACGTGCTGCGCCAGCTGAAGGAGCACAACCTCGCCGACGGGCCCGGCGGACGCGTGGCGCCGGGTGGTGATCGAGAAGCCGTTCGGGCACGACCTGGCCAGCGCGCAGGAGCTCAACCGCGTCGTGGGTGAGGTGTTCGACTCCGGGTCGGTCTTCCGGATCGACCACTACCTGGGCAAGGAGACCGTCCAGAACATCCTCGCGCTGCGGTTCGCCAACGAGATGTTCGAGCCGGTCTGGAACGCGAACTACGTCGACCACGTGCAGATCACCATGGCCGAGGACGTCGGGATCGGCGGCCGGGCGGGCTACTACGACGGCATCGGGGCGGCCCGCGACGTGATCCAGAACCACCTGCTCCAGCTGCTCGCGCTGACGGCGATGGAGGAGCCGGTCTCGTTCGAGGCCGACTCCGTCCGCATCGAGAAGGAGAAGGTGCTCTCGGCGGTGCGGCTGCCGGGCGACCTGGGCCTCTCGACGGCACGCGGGCAGTACGCCGAGGGCTGGCAGGGCGGGGTGCCGGTGGCCGGGTACCTGCAGGAGGACGGCATCTCGCCGGAGTCCATCACCGAGACGTACGCCGCGATCCGGCTCGACATCGACACCCGCCGCTGGGCGGACGTCCCGTTCTACCTGCGCACCGGCAAGCGGTTGGGCCGCCGGGTCACCGAGGTGGCGGTCGTGTTCAAGCGCGCCCCGCACCTGCCGTTCGAGGCGACGGCCACCGAGGAGCTCGGCCAGAACGCCCTGGTGATCCGGGTGCAGCCGGACGAGGGCCTGGCGCTGCGGTTCGGGTCGAAGGTGCCGGGCACTGCGATGGAGGTCCGCGACGTCACCATGGACTTCGCCTACGGCGAGGCGTTCACCGAGTCGAGCCCGGAGGCGTACGAGCGGCTGATCCTGGACGTGCTGATCGGCGAGGCCCCGCTGTTCCCCCGGCACCGCGAGGTCGAGGAGTCCTGGCGGATCCTGGACCCGATCGAGGAGTTCTGGGCCACCCGCGGGCGACCCGACCAGTACCCGGCGGGCCGGTGGGGCCCGGCCTGCTCGAACGAGATGCTGGCCCGCGACGGGCGCACCTGGAGGCGGCCGTGATCGTCGACCTCACCGACACCACCGCCGGCGCGATCGCCGCGGCGCTGGTCCAGGCCCGGCACAGCGCCGGGGTCCCTGCGGTCGGCATGGTGATGACCCTGGTCATCGTGACCGACGAGGGCGACCACTACGACGCGCTGCGCGCGGCCCTGGACGCCGCTCGTGAGCACCCCTCGCGAGTCCTGGTGGCGATCCTGCGCAAGTCCAAGAACAAGCCGCGGCTGGACGCGGAGGTCCGGTTCCTCGGCGACTCGGGGCCGGGCGAGACCGTGGTCATGCGCCTGCACGGCGAGCTGTCCGACCACGCGGAGTCGGTGCTCGTCCCGTTGCTGCTGCCCGACGCGCCGGTGGTCGCCTGGTGGCCGGGCGAGTCGCCCGAGCAGCCGGCCAAGGACCCGGTCGGCTCGCTGGCACAACGCCGCGTCACCGACTCGGCCGCCGCGGACGACCCGCACGTCGAGCTGCTGCGCCGTTCCGCCGGCTACGCGCCCGGCGACACCGACCTGGCCTGGACCCGGATCACCCAGTGGCGCACGCTGCTCGCCGCGGCCCTGGACCAGCCGTTCCAGGAGGTCAGCACCGGGTCGGTGGCCTCTGAGCCCGGTTCGCCGAGCGCCGAGCTGCTGGCCGAGTGGCTGGCCTGGCGGCTGGGGGTGCCGATCACCCAGGAGGACTCGAGCGGACCGGGCATCACCGGCGTCCGGCTGGAGTGCGCGGACGGCACGATCGAGGTCTCGCGACCGGACGGCCGGGTCGCGCACCTGCGCCGGCCCGGGCAGCCTGAGCGACAGGTGTCGCTGCAGCGGCGGGAGACGGCGGAGATCATCGCCGAGGAGCTGCGCCGGCTCGACCCGGACGATGTGTTCGGCGAGGTGATCGGGCGGCTCACCGGTCGGCACGAGGCGGCTCCCACGCACCCGGGCGAGCCGGACGAAGCCTCCGGGGTCTCCGGGGTGGCGAGCAGCGAGTGAGCGTGCCCGAGGTCCTGGTCCATCGGGACCGGGAGGACGTCGCGCAGGCGGTGGCGGCTCGGCTGGTCACCAGGGCGGTCGAGGTGCAGGCGGCCCGGGGCAGTGCCTCGGTGGTCCTCACCGGTGGCGGGCTCGGGATCGCCTCGCTGGCAGCGCTGGCCGGGTCCGTGGCGCACGACTCGGTGGACTGGCGCTCGCTGGACCTGTGGTGGGGGGACGAGCGCTTCCTACCCACAGGCCACCCGGACCGCAACGACACGCAGGCCGGTGAGGCGCTGCTCGACCGGGTCCCCCTCGACCCGGCCAAGGTGCATCCCATGCCGGGTCCGGACGGCCCCGACGGCGACGACCCGGAGGCAGCCGCCGAGCGCTACGCGGCGGAGCTCGCGGCCGCGGCCCGGCCCGGCGACCACGGCGGGGTCCCCCGGTTCGACGTGCTCATGCTCGGGGTCGGGCCGGACGGGCACGTGGCCTCGTTGTTCCCCGAGCATCCGGCGGTGTACGAGACGGCGCGCACGGTGGTCGGGGTGCGCGGCTCACCGAAGCCACCCCCGGTGCGGATCAGCCTGACGCTCCCGGCGATCAGGTCGGCGGCCGAGGTGTGGCTGATCGCCGCCGGCGCGGAGAAGGCCAGGGCGATCCACCTCGCGCTGTCCGGGACCGGCTCCGTGCAGATCCCGGCCGCCGGTGCGCGCGGCCAGCAGCGGACGCTGGTGCTGCTCGACGAGGCCGCGGCCTCGGCGCTGCCCCCTCAGCTCCGGCGCCTCGCCAGCCCCTGACGCGGCTCGACCGGCTCGGCGGTCAGCCGTCGCCGCGGAGCTTCGCGAGGGCCTCGGCGAGGATCGCCTCGCCGTCGACCTCGCTGCGGCGCTCTCGCACGTACGCGAGGTGGGTCTTGTACGGCTCGGTCTTGGGCGGTGCCGGAGGGTCGTTGCGGTCCCGGCCGGCCGGCCAGCCGCAGCGCGGGCAGTCCCACTGCTCCGGGATGGCCGCCTCCTCCGCGAACGAGGGCCGCGTCTCGTGCCCCTTGGCACAGAAGAAGGCGACGCGGTGCCGCGGCGCGCTGTCGCCGCGCTCGGCCTCGCCCATCGGGCCGGCGCCGACCCGGCTGCCTCGGATGGCGCTCCCACTACCCACGTGCGGACTCCCTGCTGGTCTGCTGGCTGGCGGTCGGCTGCTCGGACGGGCGGTGCTCGGTCTTACCCCGCATGATCACCGAAGTGATCGACCGACTCAAGTCGCGTTCTTGAGGATCAGGCCGAGGGCCACGATGCATGTCAACCAGACCACCATCAAGGCGATCGTGATCCGGTCCAGGTTGCGCTCGGCCACGGAGGACCCGCCGAGCGAGGATGACACCCCGCCTCCGAACAGGTCCGACAGCCCGCCGCCCTTGCCCTTGTGGAGCAGGACGAGCAGGACCAGGAGCATGCTGGTGATCGCCAGGATCGCCGAGAGCGTGTAGGAGATCCAACTCATCAGATGACGACTCTCTCCTCCGGGAAGTGGCACGCCACCATGTGCCCCGGAGCGATCTGCAGGAGCGGCGGTTCGATGTCCGAGCAGATCGGTTGAGCGATGGGGCACCTGGTGTGGAAGCGGCACGCGGGTGGTGGGTTCAGGGGACTCGGCAGGTCGCCCTTGAGGAGGATACGCTCCCGCACCGCCGCCTTGTCGGGGTCGGGCACCGGGACCGCCGACATCAGCGCGTGCGTGTACGGGTGCATGGCCCGCTCGTACAGCGCGTCCCGGTCCGCCAGCTCCATGATCTTGCCCAGGTACATCACCGCGACCCGGTCCGAGATGTGCCGGACCACCGACAGGTCGTGGGCGATGAAGACGTAGGCCAGGTTGAACTCTCTCTGGACGTCCTCGAGCAGGTTGATGACCTGCGCCTGGATGGACACGTCCAGCGCCGACACCGGCTCGTCGCACACGATCAGCTTCGGCTGGAGGGCCAGCGCCCTCGCCACTCCGATCCGCTGCCGCTGGCCGCCGGAGAACTCGTGCGGGAAGCGGTTGTAGTGCTCCGGGTTCAGCCCGACGAGCTCGAGCAGCTCCTGGACCCGCTTCTTGGTGCCGCCCTTGACCGTGATCCCCTGGATCTGCAGCGGCGCGCTGATGATCGTGCCGATGTTGTGCCGCGGGTTCAGGCTCGAGTAGGGGTCCTGGAAGATGATCTGGATGTCGCGGCGCAACGGCCGCATCTCCCGGCGGTTCAGGTGGCTGATGTCCCGGCCGTCGAAGATCACCTGACCCGCGGTCGGCTCCAGCAGCCTGGTGATCACGCGGCCCAGGGTGGACTTGCCGCAGCCGGACTCACCGACGACCCCGAGCGTCTCGCCCTTGCCGACCTCGAAGGTCACCCCGTCGACCGCCTGGACCGCGCCGATCTGCCGCTGGAACAGGATCCCCCTGGTCACCGGGAAGTACATCTGGACATCCTTGACGGCGAGCAGCTGCTCGGCCGGCGGGATGATCGGGGCCTGCTCGGGAGGCAGGACCGCCTCGGTGGACGTCGTCATGTCAGGCGCTCCACTCAGAGGTTCGGCTTGATGTCGGTCAGGAACGCGGCCCGCCGGTCCGCGGCCGGGAGGTGGCAGGACACCAGGTGCAGGCCCTCGGAGACGACGAGCTCGGGCCGCTCGGTCTGGCACGGGATGCCGTTGCGGTTGCGGTAGGTGCAGCGCGGGCTGAACGCGCAACCGGGCGGGACGTTGAGCAGGCTCGGCGGCGTGCCGGGGATCGGCTTGAGCCGTTCCTCGCGGACCCGGTCCAGCCGGGTCACCGAGTTGAGCAGGCCCCAGGTGTACGGATGCTCGGGCCGGTAGAAGAGATCACCCGAAGCGCCGTACTCGGCACCGCGTCCGGCGTACATCACCATGACGTCCTTGGCGATCTCGGCCACCACCCCGAGGTCGTGGGTGATGATGATGATCGCCGACCCGAACTCCTTCTGCAGGTCGATCATCAGCTCGATGATCTGGGCCTGGACGGTGACGTCCAGGGCGGTGGTCGGCTCGTCGGCGATGAGCAGCTCGGGGTCGTTGACCAACGCCATCGCGATCATGGCGCGCTGGCGCATCCCGCCGGAGAACTGGTGCGGGTAGTCCTTGGCCCGCTCTGCCGCGTTGGGGATGCCGACCCGGTCCAGCATCTCGACCGTCCGGGTCCAGGCCGCCTTCTTCGAGACGTCGTTGTGGACCTGGTACGCCTCCACGATCTGCGCGCCGATCGTGTAGAACGGGTGCAGCGACGAGAGCGGGTCCTGGAAGATCATCGCCATCTTGTTGCCGCGCAGCTTGCGCACGTCCTCGGCGTCGGCCGCGATCAGCTCGGTGCCGTCCAGCCAGATCTGCCCGCCGAGCTTGGCCCTGGTGCCTTTGTGCAGGCCGAGGATCGCCTGGCTGGTCACGCTCTTGCCGCAGCCGGACTCCCCCACGATCCCCATCGTGCTTCCGCGCTCGAGGGTGAAGCTGACGCCGTCGACCGACTTGACCAGGCCGTCGTCGGTCGGGAAGTGCACTCTGAGGTCGCGCACGTCCAGGAACGCGGTGGGCGCACCCAGCAGGCTGTCGCCGGCCTCGCGGTCGATCATGACACTCACGGCGACTCCTGCTGGGTCCTGGGAGGGGCGACGCAGGCCCGGGCGCCGGTCACGACAGCCGCACCCGCGGGTCCACGTAGGCGTACATGACGTCGACGATGATGTTGGCCAGCACGATGAACAGCGAGCCGATGATCGTCACCCCGAGGATCACCGGCAGGTCCTGGGCGCCGATGGCCTTGTACGACAGCAGGCCGAGACCCGGGAGCGAGAACGCGGTCTCGGTGAGGATCGCGCCGCCGAGGAGGCTGCCGACATCGAGACCGAAGATCGTGACGATCGGGGTCAGCGCGGCGCGCAGCCCGTGCCGGCCGACCACCGACCGGCGACGCAGGCCCTTGGCCGTCGCCGTCCGGATGTAGTCCTCGCCCATGGTCTCCAGCATGTTCGCGCGCGTGAACCGGGCGTACAGGGCCGCGAACAGGAACGCCAGAGCGATCCAGGGCAGCACGAGATTCTGGAACCACAGCAACGGATTCGTGGTGAGCGGTACATAGGTGACGTTGGGGAAGAGCCGCAGCCAGGCGGGCCCGTAGCTGAAGGTCAGCAGGAGCAGCTCGGCGGTGAAGAACACCGGTAAGGACACACCGGCCAGGGCGAAGACCGTCGCGGCCCGGTCGAAGAACGAGCCACGTCTCAAGGCAGAGATCACCCCGATAGAGACTCCACCCACGAGCCAGAGGATCGCGGCGCCGACGGTCTCGCTGAGCGTGACCGGGAAAGCCTCCTTCATCAGGTCCCACACCGACGTGTTCAGTCGGAACGAGTAGCCGAAGCACGGCGCGGGGCAGTCGACGGTCGTGCTGCCGTCGGTGTACTCGCGGCCGAAGACGATGCCCTTCATGTAGATCACGTACTGCTGGTACCAGGGCTTGTCGAGCCCCAGGCTGTGCTCGACCTGCGCGACCTGCTCGGGCGTGGACACCTTGCCGACGTAGTAGTACGCCTGCGCGTGCGGCACGCCGGACAGGGCCGGGCCGATCTGGAAGATGCCGAACGTGACGAAGCTGATGATGATGACGACCAACGCCGCCCCAAGGAGCCGGCGGATGATGTACCGGAACATGAGCCTGGATCACGTCCTATCGAAGGCCTGACCGGCGGGGGCGGGTTCGCCGCCCCCGCCGGTCACGCTCACTAACCTGGATCCTGCGCCGAGGCACAGGGAGTTGCTGCTACGTCACTTGCCGTCGGTGGTCCCGATGTTGACGTAGTCGTAGTAGTTACCCGTGCCAGGGGTGAGGTACAGGTTCGTCAGGCGCGGGCTCCGGTAGTAGTAGTAGGACTCCCACAGGTACGGCAGGTAGATCGCGCCGTCCATGATCGCGTGGTTGACCGTCTTGCCGTCCGCCTCCAGCTTCGTCGGGTCCGTCGTCTGACCGGAGTCGGCGATAGCGGCATCCACTGCCGAGTTGCTGAAGGACGGGTAGTTGCTCGTACCGGACGGCTTGATCGCACCGGTGGTGGCGATCGTCTGGTAGAAGCCGTTCAGGGTCGGGAAGTCCGGACCCCAGCCGGCCTGAGCCATGCCGATGTTCTTGGCAATGACGTTGCTCGGCGAGCCGATGAACGTCGAGTAGTACGACGCCGCGTCGCCGGCGAGCGGCTTCACGATGATGCCGACCCGCTTGAGCGCGTTCTGCGTCGCAGCCAGGACCTTGTCGGCCTTGCCGCCGGCCACGTACGCCATGTTCAGCGTGAAGCCGTTCGGCTGACCGCACTTGGTGAGCTCGTCCTTGGCCTTCGCCAGGTCGCCGGTGAAGTCCGCGCCGTTCGGGTACGGGTTGTACTTGTCCGTCGCCTCGAAGCCGGGGATACCAGCCGGTGTCATCGACCCTGCGATCACGCCTGCCGAGCTACCGCCACGCGCCAGCCGCAGGTCCGGCTTGTTGATCGCGTAGAAGATCGCCTTGCGGCAGTCGATGTTGTCCAGCGGCTTGACCGTCTGGAAGACGACCAGGTAACGGGTGAAGCCCGTCAACGGGTTGTCCGAGTTGGCCTTGAGCTTCGGGTCGGCCTCGATCTGGGCCTGGAACGTCGACTGCACGCCGCCGTCGGCCTCGAGGTCGATGTCCCCGGCCTTCAGGCGAGCGTCCTCGTCGTCGACGCTGGCGTAGATCGTGATCGTGACCTTGTCGACCAGCGGCTTGCGCACGTCGTCGGTCTTCTGGTCGTAGGCGTCGTTGCGGACAAACTCGACCGACTTGCCCGGGGTGTAGCTGGCGAACTTGTACGGGCCGTCGGAGAACACCTTGTTGGTGTACGCCTTGCCGGTGTCCTGCGACTGCTTGACCGGCGCGCCGGTGGGCAGCGACATCAGGTAGTCGAACGTCGGTGTCGACGCGTTCAGGTGGAACACGACCGTCTGGGGGTCCGGGGTCTCGATGCTCTTGAGGTCACCGGTCGGGTCCTTGTACGGGCCCTTGTAGGCGGGGCTGTTGTCGACGATCGCGTCGGTGTAGTAGAAGCCGGCGCCGGTCGCGAACACGTCGGTCGCGAAGAGCCGCTCGATGCCGTACTTGACGTCAGCCGAGGTGACCGGAGAACCGTCCTGCCACTTGACGCCGTCCTTGAGGTGGTAGGTCCACGTCTTGAAGTCGGCGTCGTGCTCACCGGCGGACTTGGCCAGGTCGGGAACGGCCTGGGTCGGGCCGGGCTTGGCCTGGTAGGTCATCAGCGTGCGCAGGTACAGGCGGCTGAGGTCCCAGCAGAACGCGTAGTACATGTTCGCCGCGTCCCACGAGTCACAGTCCTGCGAGGCGCCCAGCCTGAGAGTGCCACCGGTCTTGGTCGAGGGGTTCACGATGGACGTGATCGCCGCGTTGAAGCCGCTCGCGCCCGACGACGAGCTCGAGCTCGGCCCGTTGCTTCCGCTGCCGCCGCAGGCGGCCAGTGCAAGGGCCGCCACGGCACCCACGGCTGCGATCTGTGTCGCACGTCGTGTGTAGGACATGGAGGTGTTCCACCTTCTCCTCAGGGTGCCCGACCGTCGGACGACGTCGGGGACCCCCAGCTCGTGGCCGGGGGGGACTAGGGGACCTGGGCTCGACGGGCTCACCGGTCGGACCTCGGGTCGAGAGCGTCGCGCAGACCGTCACCGAACAGGTTGAAGGCCAGCACGGTGACGAAGATGGCGATGCCCGGGAAGAGCATGTACGTCGGGTCGATCTGCACCGTCGCCTGGGCGGTCGACAGCATGTAGCCCCAAGACGGCTCGGGCGGCTGGATCCCGACCCCGAGATAGGACAGGCCGGCCTCGGTCAGGATGTTCGTCGGGATGGTCAAGGTCGCGTACACGATGATCGGCGCGACCAGGTTGGGAAGCAGCTCGCGGATCAGGATCCGGGCGTTGCGCGCACCGAGGCTGCGCGACGCGTCGACGAATTCCTTCTCCCGCAGCGAGAGCACCTGGCCGCGCATGACGCGCCCGATGTAGGCCCAGCTGAAGAACCCGATGATGAAGATGAGCAGCGTCATCCGGACGCCGATACCCTCGATGAAGAAGATGTGGTCGACGGACGAGAAGATCACCAGGATCGCGATCGAGAACAGCAGGACCGGGAAGGCCAGCATGATGTCCATCGCCCGGCTGATCACCGTGTCGACCCAGCCGCCCGCGAACCCCGCTATGGTCCCCAGGGTCACGCCGATGACCACGGAGAGCACGGTCGCCAGGATCGCGATCGTCAGCGAGATCCGGGCCCCGATCAGCAGGCGGGCCAGGATGTCGCGGCCGCTTGCCGGCTCGATCCCCAGCCAGTGGTCGCCGCTGATGCCACCGGTGCCGTTCGGAAAACCATTGTCCTGGTTGAGCAGGTTCGTGTTGAAGTTGTACGCGTCGATCCCCAGCAGCTTGCAGATGAGCGGCGCGAAGATCGCCGTCAGGATCAGGAGGCACACGAAGACCCCGCCGGCCAGAGCCACCTTGTCCTTCTTGAGGCGACGCCAGGCAAGAGCCCGGAGCGACCGACCCGCGATGGCGGCCTGCGCGGTCGGCGCCTCGGTGACGACGCCGACGTCTTCGCTCAGCAAATTGCCACTGAAGTTCGACATCTCAGATGCTTCACCGCTTCCTGGTCGGCACGTACCGCCGGGCGCCCGGGACCCCCTGACAGGGTGACCCGGCTCACGGCGGTCTCACCATAAGCCGCACGCAGCATGCCCGCTGGTACCTCGACGGGCAAGCGCCGTGAATCGTGACCTAATGGTTACGGCACGTCGACAGATGTGCGGTGGAACTGACAGATAGCGGCAAACTCTCCCGCGTCCAGGCTTGCGCCGCCCACCAGAGCACCGTCCACGTCGGGCTGCGCCATGATCCCGACGACGTTCGAGGCCTTGACCGAGCCCCCGTACAGGACCCGCACCTGGCCGGCCACCTCGACGCTGGCGCCGCCGTAGAGCCCGGCCAGCCTGGCCCGGATGGCCGAGCAGACCTCCTGGGCGTCCTCCGGGGTGGCCACCTCACCGGTCCCGATCGCCCAGACCGGCTCGTAGGCGACCACCGCGGTCCTGGCCTGCTCGGCCGGGATCCCGTCGAAGGCCCCGTCGACCTGGGCCAGGCAGTGCGCCACGTGCCGACCCTCACGGCGTACGTCCAGCCCCTCCCCGACGCAGATGATCGGCAGCAGGCCGTTCCGGAACGCGGCCTTGGCCTTCTCGTTGACGAGTGCGTCCGACTCCCGGTGGTACTGCCGCCGCTCGCTGTGACCGACCACGACGTAGGTGCAGCCCAGCTTGGCCAGCATCGCCCCGGAGACGTCGCCGGTGTAGGCGCCCGAGTCCGCGGGCGAGAGGTCCTGGGCTCCGTACACCAGCCCGAGGCGGTCGCCGTCGATCAGGGTCTGGACGGACCGGATGGCGGTGAACGGCGGCAGGATCGCGATGTCGACCGCCTCGTAGTCCTGCGGGGTGAGGGAGAACTCGAGCTTCTGCGTCACCGCGATCGCCTCGAGGTGGTTCAGGTTCATCTTCCAGTTGCCGGCCATCAGCGGCCGGCGGCCTGTGGCGCGGGCGGACGCACTCACGCGGGGTCTTCCTCCTCCAGGACAGCCAGGCCGGGCAGGGTCTTGCCCTCGAGCAGCTCCAGGCTGGCGCCGCCGCCGGTCGAGATGTGGGTGAAGCCGTCCTCGGGCAGGCCGAGCACCCGGACCGCCGCCGCCGAGTCGCCGCCGCCGACGACGGTCGTCCCGTCCACGCCGATGATCGCCTCAGCCACCTGGCGGGTGCCGGCCGCGAAGGGGGCCATCTCGAAGACGCCCATCGGGCCGTTCCAGACGACCGTCTTCGCGTCGGCCAGCCGGTCGGCGAACAGCTCGACCGTGCGCGGCCCGATGTCCAGGCCGCGCCAGCCGGGCTCGATGGCGTCGGCGGCCACCACCGCCGTCTCGGCGTCGGCGCTGAACTCCCGGGCCACGACGATGTCGACCGGCAGCACCAGCTCGACCCCCCGGTCCGCCGCCAGGGCCAGGAACCCGCGGCAGGCGTCCACCTGGTCGGCCTCCAGCAGCGAGTCCCCGACCTCGTGGCCCTGGGCGGCCAGGAACGTGAAGCACATCCCGCCGCCGACCAGCAGCCGGTCGACCTGGCTGAGCAGGTTGCCGATCACCCCGAGCTTGTCGGACACCTTCGAACCGCCGAGCACGACGACGTAGGGCCGGTCCGGGTGGCGCAGGACCTTGTCGAAGACCTCCGCCTCGGCCCGCACCAGGCCGCCGGCCGCGTGCGGGAGCAGCCGGGCCACGTCGTACACGCTCGCCTGCTTGCGGTGCACCACCCCGAAGCCGTCGCTGACGAAGACGTCCGCGAGCTCAGCCAGCCGGGCGGCCATCCCGGCACGCTCGGCGTCGTCCTTGCTGGTCTCGGCCGCCTCGAACCGCAGGTTCTCCAGCAGGGCGACGTCGCCGTCCCGCAGGCCCGCGACCGTGGCCCTGGCCGAGTCGCCGACGACGTCCTCGGCGAACGCCACCGGCCGGCCGAGCAGCTCGGACAGCCGTACGGCCACCGGCCGCAGCGACAGCTCGGGCGAGGGCTTGCCCTTGGGCCGGCCCAGGTGGGCGACCACCACGACCCGGGCGCCCCGGTCCGCCAGCGCGCGGATCGTGGGCACGCTGGCCCGGATCCTGCCGTCGTCGGTGATCGTCCTGGTGCCGTCCGGCCCGTCGGCCAGGGGGACGTTGAGGTCGGACCGGACCAGCACCCGTCGCCCGGCGACGTCGAGGTCGTCGGTGCTCCGCAGCGTCATCGTCGCCTACAGGCTCGCGCCCACGTAGCCGACGAGGTCGACGAGCCGGTTGGAGTATCCCCACTCGTTGTCGTACCAGCCGATGACCTTGGCGCTGTCGCCGATCACATGGGTGAGCAACGAGTCGAAGATGCACGACGCCGGGTTGGTGACGATGTCGGAGGAGACGATCGGGTCCTCGGTGTACTCGAGCAGACCCTTCATCGGACCGTCCGCGGCCGCCTTGAACGCGGCGTTGATCTCGTCCTTGGTGGCCGGCCGCGACAGCTTGACGGTCAGGTCGGTGGCCGAACCGGTGGGGATCGGCACGCGCATCGAGTACCCGTCCAGCTTGCCCTTGAGCTCGGGCATGACCAGGCCGATGGCCTTGGCGGCCCCGGTGGTGGTGGGGATCATGTTGAGCGCGGCGGCTCGGGCCCGGCGCAGGTCTTTGTGCGGGAAGTCGAGGATGACCTGGTCGTTCGTGTACGCGTGGATGGTCGTCATCAGGCCGTGCTCGATGCCGAAGGCCTCGTGCAGCACCTTCGCCATCGGGCCGAGGCAGTTGGTCGTGCACGAGGCGTTCGAGATCACGGTGTGCGCGGCCGGGTCGTACTTGCCCTCGTTGACGCCCATCACGACGGTGACGTCCTCGTTCTTCGCCGGCGCCGAGATGATCACCTTGGCGGCCCCGCCGTCGATGTGCACCCTCGCCTTGGTCGCGTCGGTGAAGTGACCCGTCGACTCGATGACGATCTGGGCCCCCAGGTCCCCCCAGGGGAGCTGGGCCGGGTCCCGCTCGGCCAACGTGGTGATCTTGGTCCCGCCGACCACGATCGCGTCGTCGGTGTGGCTCACCTCGGCGGGGAAGCGGCCCAGGATGGTGTCGTACTTGAGCAGGTGGGCCAGCGTCGCGTTGTCGGTGAGGTCGTTGACGCCGACGATCTCGACGTCGGCGCCCTGGGCGGCCAGGGCACGGTAGAAGTTGCGGCCGATCCGGCCGAAGCCGTTGATCCCTACGCGGACGGTCACGCGTGTCTCCTGAGATAGCTCGGGGATGGCTCGATCTGGACTCCCGACAGCGCCGTCGGTGCCCACCCGACCTTATCGGAGCGCGGGCGGGCTCAGGTCTGCAGCATCTCCGGGGTCAGGTCGGCCTCGGTCCCGGGGATGCCGTCGTCGCTCGCACGCTTGTCGGCCATGGCGAGCAGGCGCCGGATCCGGCCGGCGACGGCGTCCTTGGTCAGCGGCGGGTCGGCCAGCTGGCCCAGCTCCTCCAGGCTGGCCTGGCTGTGCTCGAGCCGGAGCCGGCCGGCGGCCGCCAGGTGGTCCGGGATGTCGTCGCCCAGGATCTCCAGCGCCCGCTTGACCCGCGCCCCGGCGGCCACCGCCGCCCGCGCCGAGCGGCGCAGGTTGGCGTCGTCGAAGTTCGCCAGGCGGTTGGCGGTGGCCCGGACCTCGCGGCGCATCCGCCGCTCCTCCCAGGCCAGCACGCTGTCGTGCGCGCCCAGCCGGGTGAGCAGCGCGCTGATCGCGTCGCCGTCGCGGACCACGACACGGTCGACCCCGCGCACCTCCCGGGCCTTGGCCGGGATACCCATCCGCCGGGCCGCGCCGACCAGGGCGAGTGCGGCCTCGGGGCCTGGGCAGGTGATCTCCAGCGAGGAGGACCGGCCGGGCTCGGTGAGCGAACCGTGCGCCAGGAACGCGCCGCGCCAGGCGGCCTCGGCGTCGCAGGTGGAACCGGACACGACCTGGGGTGGCAGACCGCGGACCGGCCGCCCGCGGCCGTCGAGCAGCCCGGTCTGCCTCGCCAGCGCCTCGCCGTCCTTGACCACCCGCACGACGTACCGGTTGCCGCGGCGCAGCCCGCCGGGCGCGAGCACGGCGACCTCGCTGACCTGGCCGAACACCTCGGCGATCTCGCGGCGCAGCCGCCGCGCCGCCGCCCCGGTGTCGAGCTCGGCCTCGATGACGATGCGTCCGCCGACGATGTGCAGGCCACCGGCGAACCGGAGCATCGCGGACACCTCGGCCTTGCGACAGCACGGCTTGGTCACGACCAGCCGGGACAGCTCGTCCTTGACCGCCGCTGTCATCGCCATGGGGGGATCCTGCCACGGGTCATCAGGGCGGTGAACGCGGCGGCCAGCCGAGCGGGGTCGTGCCTGGGGCTGCCGTCGGAGGTGGCGACCGGGGCGAGCACGAGCTCCGCGCCGAACGAGGCCGCCACGGACCGCAGCAGCACGGGGTCGGGCACGGCGGCCACATCCGCGAGCACCACGTCGAGCTTGAGGTCGGGGGCGTGCGCGGCCAGCACCTCGAGGTGCTGCTCGGGCGAGAACCCGGTGGTCTCGCCCGGTTGCGCGACCAGGTTCAGGTTGACCAGGACGCGGCCCTGGGACTGCACCACGGCGTCGCGCAGCTCGGGGACCAGCAGGTGCGGCAGGACGCTGGTGAACCAGGAGCCGGGGCCCGAGCACGACCCAGTCCGCCGCGAGCACCGCCTGGACCGCCTCCGCGCAGGCCGGTGGGTCCGGCGGCACGAGCTGCACGCCCACCACGCGGCCCCGGGCCGTCGCCACCTCGACCTGGCCGCGGACCAGGCGCGGCTCGGACTCACCGTCGTGCAGCACCTGGGCCACGATGTCCATCGGCATCGTCGCCATCGGCAGCACGCGGCCACGGGCGCCGAGCAGCCGGCCGACGTGGTCCAGACCCTCGACCGTGTCCCCCAGCAGCTGCCACAGAGCGACGATCAGGAGGTTGCCCACTGCGTGTCCCTGCAAGGAGCCCGACCCCGAGAAGCGGTGCTGCGAGACCTCGCTCCACAGCCGCCCCCAGTCGTCGTCCCCGCACAAGGCGGTCAGCGCCATCCGCAGGTCGCCTGGCGGCAGGCACCCGAACTCCTGCCGCAACCGTCCGCTCGAGCCGCCGTCGTCGGCGACCGTGACGATCGCAGTCAAGTCGCCGGTCACCTGCCGCAGCGCGGCCAGCGAGGCGGCCAGCCCGTGCCCCCCGCCCAGCGCGACCACCCGTGGTGCAGCCTCCGGCTCCGGCCGCGTCGGACCGGCGTCCGTCATCGGCCGCTACTCCCGGCCGATGTCACGGTGGACCACCTGCGCCTCGACGCCGTCGGCGCGCAGCAGGCGACCGAACTCCTCGGCCATCGCGACGCTGCGGTGCTTGCCTCCGGTGCACCCCACGGCGAGCGTGAGGTAGCGCTTCCCCTCGCGGACGTAGCCGGGCAACGTCAGCCGCAGTACCTCACCGAACCGGTCGACGAGCTCGGCGGCCTCCGGCGACTCGAACACGTACGCGGACACCGCCGGGTCCAGCCCCGTCAGCGGCCGCAGGTCCGGGACCCAGTGCGGGTTCGGCAGGAAGCGCACGTCGACGACCATGTCGGCGTCGACCGGCAGCCCGTACTTGAAGCCGAACGAGAGCACGGTGGCCTGCAGCACCGGGTTGTCCTCGCCACCGAACGCCTTCTCGATCTGCACCCGCAGCTCGTGCACGTTCAGATCCGTCGTGTCGATGACCAGGTCGGCCTCGGCGCGCAGCTGCTGCAGCAGCTCGCGTTCGCGGGCGATCCCGTCCATGATCCGGCCGTCGGCCTGAAGCGGGTGCTTGCGCCGGACCCCCTCGAACCGCCGGACGAGGGCGGCGTCGCTGGCCTCCAGGTAGACCACCCGCGGGTCGACGGCGAACGCCGCGAGCCGAGCCAGCGTCTCGTGCAGGTCGGCGAAGAACGAGCGGCCCCGCACGTCGACGACGACCGCGATGCGTGGCACGGTGCCCTGGGTGTGCCCGGCCAGCTCGACCATCGAGCCGAGCAGGCCCGGCGGCAGGTTGTCGACGACGAACCAGCCGAGGTCCTCCAGGCAGCGAGCCGCGGTGCTGCGGCCGGCCCCGGACATGCCCGTGACGATCGTGAGCTCCGGCGCCACCGTCGGCGGCGCGGGGCTGGTGGTCACGGTGGGCTGCCCTCCGTCGTCCGGCGCTGTCACGGCAGGATCTCACCGGTGCCGACGTTGACGGCCGGCTCCGGCGTCGGCGAGTCGGCCAGGGCGTCGACGATCGCCTGCGCGGTGGCCGGTCCGATTCCGGGGACCTCGGCCAGCTCCTCGAGGGTCGCAGCGCGCAGCCGTTTGAGCGAGCCGAAGCGCTTGAGCAGCGCGGTCCTGCGGATGTCCCCGAGACCGGGGACCCCGTCGAGCAGGGAGTCGACCATCCGCCGGGACCGGCGCTGCCGGTGGTAGGTGATCGCGAACCGGTGGGCCTCGTCGCGCACCCGCTGCAGGAGGTACAGCCCCTCGCTGGTGCGCGGCAGGATCACCGGGTCCGGCATCCGGGGCAGCCAGACTTCCTCGAGCCGCTTGGCCAGTCCCGCGACCGCGACGTCGTCGATGCCGAGCTCGTCGAGCGCGGCCTGCGCGGCCGCCACCTGCGGTGCGCCGCCGTCGACGACGAGCAGGTTGGGCGGGTAGGAGAACTTCCGCGGTCGGCCGGTGTCCGGGTCCACCCCCGGCAGCCGGCCCGGCTCGTCGCCGTCGGCCATCTCCAGGTCAGAGGCTTGCGACCGCTCGTCCAGGTAGCGCCGGAAGCGCCTCGAGACGACCTCGTGGATCGACCGGACGTCGTCGGTCGCCCCGGCGCCGTCCTGGACGGCCACCGCCGGCTCACCGTCACCCTCGCCTGCCGGCTCGGTCCTCGCTCCGCGCCCATGGTCGCTCGATCCCTCGCCTGCCGGCTCGGTCCTCGCTCCGCGCCCATGGTCGCTCGATCCCTCGCCTGCCGGCTCGGTCCTCGCTCCGCGCCCATGGTCGCTCGATCCCTCGCCTGCCGGCTCGGTCCTCGCTCCGCGGACTGCGAACCTGCGGTACTCGCTCTTGCGCGCCACACCGTCCTCGAAGACGACCATCGAGGCGACCACCTCGGTGCCCTGGAGGTTCGAGACGTCGAAGCACTCGATCCGCAACGGCGCCTGGTCCAGCCCCAGGCCCTCCTGCAGCTCGGCCAGCGCCCGGCTGCGCGCGGTGAGGTCGCCGGCCCGCCTGGTCTTGTGCAGCACCAGCGACTGTTCGGCGTTGCGCGCGACGGTCTCCATCAGCGCGCGCTTGTCCCCACGCTGCGGAACCCGCAGCTCGACCGGGCCGCCGCGCCGGGCCGTGAGCCACTCGGCCAGCGCCGGCACGTCGGCCGGCAGGTCGGGGACCAGCACCTCCCGCGGCACGGCGTCGCCCGACTCGCCCCCGTACAGCTGGAGCAGGAGCTGTTCGACCAGGTCGCCGGTGCCCAGCTCTTCAACCCGCTCGACGACGAAGCCTCGCTGCCCGCGGATCCGGCCGCCGCGCACGTGGAAGACCTGGACGGCCGCCTCGAGCGGGTCCTCGGCGAGCGCGACCACGTCGGCGTCGGTGCCGTCGCCGAGCACGACGGCGTTCTTCTCGAGCGCCCTTCGCAGGGCGCCGATGTCGTCGCGCAGCCGGGCCGCCCGCTCGTAGTCCTGCTCGGCGGAGGCCGCCCGCATCTGGGCCTCGAGCCGCCGGGTGAACCGCTCAGTCTGTCCGGACATGAACGCGCAGAAGTCCTCGGCGATGCGCCGGTGCTCGTCCGCCGAGACCCGGCCGACGCACGGCGCCGAGCACTTGCCGATGTAGCCGAGCAGGCATGGGCGTCCGACCTGTCCGGCACGCCGGAACACCCCGTTGCTGCACGTGCGGGCCGGAAAGACCCGCAGCAGCAGGTCGACGGTCTCGCGGATGGCCCATGCGTGCGAGTACGGCCCGAAGTACCGCACGCCTTTGCGCTTGCCCCCGCGCATCACCTGGACCCTCGGGTACTCCTCGTCCAGCGTGACCGCGAGGTACGGGTAGCTCTTGTCGTCGCGATACCGCACGTTGAACCGCGGATCGAACTCCTTGATCCAGGAGTACTCGAGCTGGAGGGCCTCGACCTCGGTGCCCACGACGGTCCAGTCCACCGATGCCGCGCTCGTGACCATCGTCTGCGTCCGGGGGTGCAGCCCGGCCAGGTCCTGGAAGTAGGAGCCGAGCCGTTGGCGCAGGCTCTTCGCCTTGCCGACGTAGATCACCCGGCCGTGCGGGTCGCGGAAGCGGTAGACGCCCGGCTCGTCCGGCACCGACCCCGGAGCGGGTCGGTACGTCGACGGGTCGGCCACGACGTCCACCCTAGGACGCGTGGCCGACCGCGGTGCTCGGCGTGGTCAGGGGGTGACGACGACCTCGGAGCCCTCCACCTTGGCCGGCAGGGCGGTCAGTCCCTGGGTGGCGGGACCCGCGACGACCGATCCGTCGCTGACCTTGAAGGTGCTGCCGTGGCACGGACAGGTGATCTCGCCGTTCGCGATCCCGTCGACGGCGCAGCCCTGGTGCGGGCACACCACGCTGTACGCCTTGAACTCCCCCGTCGTCGGCTGAACGACCACGACGCCGGTGGTCGACTCGATCACCCCGCCGCCGACCGGCACGTCGGACGTCTTGACCTTCGTCGTCGTCGAGCCGCCGCCGGACGACCCGGACGAGCAGGACGCCAGAGCGGGGACCGCGACGACCGCCAGACCGGCCACGGCCACGCCGCCCAGCACCGTGCGTCGGTCGACGCGGCGCTGCACACTCATGCGGGCTCCTGGGAAGGTCGGCGGCGGGAAGGACCCGTGCGGCAGCCTAGGGCGGCTCCGGTCACGGTCCGCTGA
Organism: uncultured Actinomycetota bacterium; assembly: GCA_963711005.1. Taxonomy (GTDB): domain Bacteria; phylum Actinomycetota; class Actinomycetes; order Prado026; family Prado026; genus CAVQCJ01. Next base: position 563,882 of record CAVQCJ010000006.1, read on the forward strand.
GAACCACCTGGGGAGGTCCTGAGTAGCGGGGCTACGCCCGGCGGCGGACGGCGGCGGCGGTCCGCTTGGCCGGCGTCCGCTCGGCGGGGGTCGCCTTGGCGGCAGTTCGCTTGGCCGGCGCCGCCTTGACGGCGGTCGCCTTGACGGCGGTGCGCTTGGCCGGCGCCCGCTTCGTCGGCGCCCGCTTCGTCGGCGCCCGCGGCACGGCGGGCCGCTCGGCGAGCACCTCGCGCAGGAACGCGCCGGTGAAGCTGCCCTCGACCTCGGCGACGTCCTCCGGGGTGCCCTCCGCGATGACCAGCCCGCCGCCGGTGCCGCCCTCGGGACCCAGGTCGACCACCCAGTCCGCGGTCTTGATGACGTCCAGGTTGTGCTCGATGACCACCACCGTGTTCCCCTGGTCCACCAGTCGCCCGAGGACGCCGAGCAGCTTGCGGATGTCCTCGAAGTGCAGCCCGGTGGTCGGCTCGTCGAGGACGTAGACCGTGCGACCGGTCGAGCGCTTCTGCAGCTCCGATGCCAGCTTCACCCGCTGCGCCTCGCCGCCGGACAGTGTCGGGGCCGGCTGACCGAGGCGGACGTAGCCGAGCCCCACGTCGGAGAGCGTGCTCAGGTGCCGCTCGATCGCCGGCACGGCGGCGAAGAACTCCAGCGCTTCCTCGATCGGCATGTCGAGGACTTCGGCGATCGTCTTGCCCTTGAAGTGCACCTCGAGCGTCTCCCGGTTGTAGCGGTCGCCATGGCAGACCTCGCAGGGGACGTAGACATCCGGGAGGAAGTTCATCTCGATCTTGATCGTGCCGTCTCCGGCGCACGCCTCGCAGCGGCCGCCCTTGACGTTGAACGAGAAGCGCCCGGGCTGGTACCCGCGGACCTTGGCCTCGGTGGTCTGCGCGAACAGCCGCCGCACGTGGTCGAAGACGCCGGTGTACGTCGCGGGGTTCGACCGGGGCGTGCGCCCGATCGGGCTCTGGTCGACGTGCACCACCTTGTCGACGTTGGCGGTGCCGGTCACCGTCCGGTGCCGGCCCGGGATCGTCCGCGCGCCGTTCAGCTCGCGCGCCAGCACGCTGTACAGGATGTCGTTCACCAGCGTGGACTTGCCCGAGCCCGAGACGCCGGTCACCGCGACGAGGCAGCCCAGCGGGAACGACACGGTCACGTCCCGGAGGTTGTGCTCGCGCGCCTCGTGGACGGTGAGCTCGCGACCCTTCGTCCGCGGGCGCCGGATCGCCGGCAGCTCGATCGTCCGGGTCCGCGAGAGGTACTGCCCGGTCAGCGAGTGCTCGGCGGCCAGCAGGTCCTCGACGGAGCCGGAGACCACCACCTGACCGCCGTGCTCGCCCGCACCCGGGCCGATGTCCACCACCCAGTCCGCCGTGCGGATCGTGTCCTCGTCGTGCTCGACGACGATCAGCGTGTTGCCCAGGTCGCGCAGCCGGACCAGCGTCTCGATCAGCCGCCGGTTGTCGCGCTGGTGCAGGCCGATGCTCGGCTCGTCCAGCACGTACAGGACGCCGACCAGCCCCGACCCGATCTGCGTGGCCAGCCGGATGCGTTGCGCCTCGCCGCCCGCGAGCGTCGCGGACGGCCGGTCCAGGGACAGGTAGTCGAGGCCGACGTCGAGCAGGAACCGCAGCCGTTCGTTGACCTCCTTGAGCACCCGCTCGGCGATCTGCGCGTCGCGGGCCGACAGCTCGACGCCGCGCAGGAAGTCGGAGCACTCCCCGATCGGCATCGACGCGATCTGCGCGATGTTGCGGTCGGCCACGGTGACCGCGAGCGAGACCGGCTTGAGCCGGCTACCCGCGCAGTCCGGGCAGGGCACCTCGCGCATGTAGCCCTCCCAGCGCTCCCGGGAGGTGTCGCTCTCGGACTCGGCGTGCCGGCGCTGGACGAACGGGACCACGCCCTCGAAGCTCGTGTAGTACGAGCGCTCGCGCCCGTACCTGTTGCGGTAGCGCACGTGCACCTGCTCCGGGTAGCCGGTCAGCAGCGCGGTGCGCACCTTGAGCGGGAGCCGCTCCCAGGCCACGTCGGTGCGGAACCCGAGCGTCTCGGCGAGCGCCGCCACGATGCGGCCGAAGTAGTCGCTGGTCGTCGCTGCGCTCCACGGGTGCAGGGCGCCGTCGTCGAGGCTCTTGGTCGGGTCGGGGACGACGAGCTCGGGGTCGACCTCCATCCGGGTGCCGAGGCCGGTGCAGGTCGGGCAGGCGCCGAACGGGCTGTTGAACGAGAACGAGCGCGGCTCCAGCTCCTCGAAGCTGAGGTCGTCGTCCAGGCAGGCGAGGTGCTCGGAGAACGTCCGCTCGCGGTGCGGGTCGTCCTCGGGCAGGTCGACGAAGTCGAGCACCACCAGGCCCCCGGACAGCCCGAGCGCCGTCTCGGTCGAGTCGGTCAGGCGGCGCCGGGCCGACTGCTTCACCTGCAACCGGTCGACCACCACCTCGATGGTGTGCTTCTCCTGCTTCTTCAGCCGCGGCGGCTCGGCCAGCGACACGACGACTCCGTCGACCCGGGCCCGGCTGTAGCCCTTGGTCTGGAGCTCCCGGAACAGCTCGCCGTACTCGCCCTTGCGGGCGCGCACCACCGGCGCGAGCACCTGGAAGCGGGCGCCCTCCTCGAGCTCGAGCACCCGGTCGACGATCTGCTGCGGCGTCTGCCGCGCGATCGGCTTCCCGCAGACCGGGCAGTGCGGCTTGCCGATGCGGGCGAACAGCAGGCGCAGGTAGTCGTACACCTCGGTGATCGTGCCGACGGTCGAGCGCGGGTTCCGCGAGGTGGACTTCTGGTCGATCGAGACCGCCGGCGACAGGCCCTCGATGAAGTCGACGTCCGGCTTGTCCATCTGGCCGAGGAACTGGCGGGCGTAGGCCGACAGGCTCTCCACGTACCGGCGCTGGCCCTCGGCGAAGATCGTGTCGAACGCGAGGCTGGACTTGCCCGACCCCGACAGTCCGGTGAAGACGATCAGCGCGTCGCGGGGCAGGTCGAGCGAGACGTCCTTCAGGTTGTGCTCGCGTGCGCCACGCACGATGAGGCGGTCGGCCACGGGTGGGTTCCTCGGGTCGGGGTTCTCGGTTGCTCTGCGGGTCTTCGGGTGCGCTGCGGGTCGTTCGGGCACGCTGGTCGGGAGGCCGCCAGGCTAACCGGCGCCTCCGACACATTCTTCCCGGCCGACCGGGAGCCCGCGACCGGGTGGGTCCGACCCGGCTAGAGACCGGGGGCGCTCAGGTCGTACGGTCGGCCCCATGGCCACCGCCGCGGCGGCCGGACCGCGACCACCAGGGAGCTGACGATGGCGTACACCGGGAAAGTGCGGCCCGGCGGGCCCGCCGACGTGCGGGAGCTCACCCAGCTGATCGTCTCCAAGATCAGCGTCGGGCCGATGGACAACGAGGCCTATCTCCTGCGCTGCCGGGTGACCGGCGAGCAGCTCCTCGTCGACGCCGCGAACGAGCCGGACCGGCTGCTGGACCTGGTCGGCCCGGACGGCCTGGTCGGGGTGGTCACCACCCACCGGCACGGCGACCACTGGCAGGCCCTGGCCGACGTCGTCAAGGCGACCGGGGCGCGGACCTTCGCCCACCCCCTGGACGCCCCCGAGATCCCGGTCGAGACGGACGTGTTCCTCGAGGACGGCGACCGGCTGCGGTTCGGGGCCATCGAGCTGACCGCGATCCACCTCGTCGGCCACACGCCGGGGAGCGTGGCGCTGGTCTACGACGACCCGGAGGGGTTCCCGCACGTCTTCACCGGCGACTGCCTGTTCCCCGGCGGCGTGGGTCGCACCACCAACCCCGAGGAGTTCGGCTCGCTGCTGGCCGGGGTGACCGAGAAGATCTTCGGAACGCTGCCCGACGAGACCTGGGTCTACCCGGGGCACGGCGACGACACCACCCTCGGCGTGGAGCGACCGCACCTGGCCGAGTGGGCCGAGCGGGGCTGGTGAGCCCCGTGGGACGGCCGGTCCACTTCGAGATCCACGGCAGCGACCCCGAGTCGCTCGTCGCCTTCTACCGGACCGTGTTCGCCTGGACGGTCACCAGATGGGGCGAGGAGGCCTACTGGCTCGCCGACACCGGCGACGACGGTCCCGGCATCAACGGTGCCCTGCTCCCCCGGCGCGGGCCCCGACCGGAGGCCGGTGCGCCGGTGAACGCTTTCGTGGTCACCGTGGACGTCGAGGACCTGGACGCGACGCTGACCGCGGCGTACGAGGCCGGGGCCACCGAGGCGCTGCCCCGGATGGCGGTGCCCGGTGTCGGCTGGCTCGCCTACGTGACCGACCCGGACGGGAACCTGCTGGGCGTCCTGCAGGCCGACGAGAACGCGGCCTGAGCCCGGCTCACCGCACGCCGGCGGCGTCCATCCCGCGGAGCTCCTTCTTGAGCTCGCCGATCTCGTCGCGCAGCCGGGCCGCCAGCTCGAACTGAAGCTCGGCGGCCGCCGCGTGCATCTGGTCGCTCAGCTGCTGGATGAGGTCGGCGAGGGCCGAGCGCGGCATGCCGGCCAGGTCGGCGGCGTGCCGGCCGACCCCGTCCGTGCCGGTGCGCGAGCGCAGGCCGGGGACTGGCGCCTTGCCCCGGCTCTGCTGCCGGCCCGAGCCGCCGAGCAGCTGCTCGGTGTCGGCGTCCTCGCGGGCGATCAGCTCGGTGATGTCGGTGATCCGCTTGCGCAGCGGCTGCGGGTCGAGTCCGCGCTCGGTGTTGTAGGCGACCTGCTTGGCCCGGCGCCGGTTCGTCTCCTCGATCGCCTGCGCCATCGACGGCGTGACCTTGTCCGCGTACATGTGCACCTGGCCGGACACGTTGCGTGCCGCCCGCCCGATGGTCTGGATCAGCGATGTCGCCGAGCGCAGGAAGCCCTCCTTGTCGGCGTCGAGGATCGAGACCAGCGACACCTCCGGGAGGTCGAGCCCCTCGCGCAGCAGGTTGATCCCCACCAGCACGTCGAACTCGCCGCTGCGCAGCTCGCGCAGCAGCTCGACCCGGCGCAGCGTGTCCACCTCGGAGTGCAGGTAGCGGACCCGGATGCCCAGCTCGAGAAGGTAGTCGGTGAGGTCCTCGGACATCTTCTTCGTCAACGTGGTGACCAGCACCCGCTCGCCGCGCTCGGCGCGCTCCCTGATCTCGTGCACGAGGTCGTCGATCTGACCCTTGGTCGGCTTCACGACCACCTCGGGGTCGATCAGCCCGGTCGGCCGGATGATCTGCTCCACCACGCCCTTGCCGCGACCCAGCTCGTACGGCCCGGGGGTCGCCGACAGGTAGACGGTCTGGCCGATCCGCTCGACGAACTCCTCCCACCGCAAGCGGGCGGTTGTCGATCGCGCTGGGCAGCCGGAAGCCGTGCTCGACGAGCACCCGCTTGCGCGACATGTCGCCCTCGTACATGGCGCCGATCTGCGGGACGGTCACGTGCGACTCGTCGATGACGAGCAGGAAGTCCTCCGGGAAGTAGTCGAGCAGCGTGTTCGGCGAGCTCCCCGGCGCCCGGCCGTCGATGTGCCGGCTGTAGTTCTCGATGCCGGAGCAGGACCCGACCTGGCGCATCATCTCGAGGTCGTAGGTCGTGCGCATGCGCAGCCGCTGCGCCTCCAGCAGGTGACCCTGCCGCTCGAGCTCGGCCAGCCGGTCGACCAGCTCCAGCTCGATGCCGGCGATGGCCCGCTCCATCCGCTCCGGTCCCGCGACGTAGTGCGACGCCGGGAAGACGTACAGCGACTCGTCCTCGGTGACCACCTCGCCGGTCAGCGGGTGCAGCGTCATCAGCCGGTCGATCGTGTCGCCGAACATCTCGATGCGCACCGCGAGCTGCTCGTACACCGGGAAGATCTCGATGGTGTCGCCGCGGACCCGGAACGTGCCCCGGGTGAACGCCAGGTCGTTGCGGGTGTACTGGATGTCGACGAACCGGCGGAGCATCTGGTCGCGCTCGAGCGTGTCGCCGACCTTCAGCGGCACCATCCGGTCGACGTACTCCTGCGGGGTGCCCAGGCCGTAGATGCACGACACCGAGGCCACCACGACGACGTCCCGGCGGGTCAGCAGGCTGTTGGTCGCCGAGTGCCGCAGCCGCTCCACCTCGTCGTTGATCGAGGAGTCCTTCTCGATGTAGGTGTCCGTCTGCGGGATGTACGCCTCGGGCTGGTAGTAGTCGTAGTAGCTCACGAAGTACTCGACGGCGTTGTGCGGGAGCAGCTCACGGAACTCCGTGGCCAGCTGCGCAGCCAGGGTCTTGTTCGGGGCGATGACCAGGGTGGGGCGCTGCAGCCGCTCGACCAGCCAGGCGGTCGTGGCGGACTTGCCGGTGCCGGTGGCACCGAGCAGGACGATGTCGGGCTCGCCGGCCAGGACGCGCCGCTCGAGATCGTCGATGGCCTGCGGCTGGTCACCGGACGGCGAGAAGTCGCTGACGACGGTGAACGGGGAGACCCGCCGCTCGAGATCGGTGACCGGACGCATCCCCCTACCGTACGGTCCGCCGCCGACAGCCGCGCCCTGCCACAGAACGGCTCCTCGCCTCGCCGCTCGGATGCCGACGGTCGCGCTCGGGTCGTCGCCACGGAACGGCTCCTCGCCTCGCCGCTCGGATGCCGACGGTCGCGCTCGGGTCGTCGCCACAGAACGGCTCCTCGCCTCGCCGCTCGGATGCCGACGGTCGCGCTCGGGTCGTCGCCACAGAACGGCTCCTCGCCTCGCCGCTCGGATGCCGACTGGTCGCGCTCGGGTCGTCGCCACAGAACGGCTCCTCGCCTCGCCGCTCGGCGTGGGAGCATGAGCCGGTGCACGAGCGGAACCAGCGCAACGAGCGTGCCCGGCACCGGAGGACGCGGAGCCTGCGCCCTCGCGGACGTCACCGGGTGCGCTACGGCAACGCGCGCTGGCTGGTGCCGGCCGGGCTGGCCGTCGGGATCCTCCTGATCGTCGCGGTCGCGCTGATGATCACCGACGCGACCACCTCGGCGGCCTACCTCACCCCCGTGCGCTGAGCTCTCGCCAGACGGCGTCCACCCGCTCGGCCAGCTCGGCCGGAGTGCCGTCGTTGCCGATCACGACGTCGGCCGCGGCCAGCCGCTGCTCCCGGCTCGCCTGGGCGGCCATCCGAGCCCTGGCGTCCGCCTCCACCATCCCGCGGAGGCGGACTAGCCGGTCCAGCCGCACGTCGTCCGCGGCGTCCACCACCACGACCACGTCGTGGTCGTCCGCGAGCCCGTTCTCGACCAGCAGCGGGACGCTGTAGACGACCACCGGGCACCCCTGCCGCTCCGCCTCGGCGACCAGCGCCGCCGCCCGGGCCGCCACGAGCGGGTGCACGATCGCCTCCAGCCGCCGCAGGGCCGCGGAGTCGGCGAACACGACGGCGGCCAGCGCAGCCCGGTCCAGGCTCCCGTCCGTGGCCCGCACGGCCGCGCCGAACTCGGCCAGCACCGCCTCCAGACCGGGCGTGCCGGGGGCCACTACCTCCCGGGCGAGCCGGTCCGCATCGACGACCGCGGCACCCCGTTCGGCCAGCAGCCGCTCAACCTCGGACTTGCCGCTGCCGATCCCCCCGGTAAGCGCGACCTTGATCACGACACGCAGTCCGTCACCCGATTGGCTCCCCTCGCCGACGCTCAGTTATCGTCCTGTGACCAAGTCCAGCCGTGCGGTCTGACGATGGGCGGGCGACCCGGGGAGTACGCGGGAGCCGCGTCGGACCCGGATCATCAGGAGTCTATTGATGTCGCCCGCCCGCAAGACCTTGCTCGTGTCCACGTCGTTCCTGCTGGCTGCAGCCGCGGCCTTCGGGACCGCAAGCCAGGGAACCGGCCAGGCAGCCACGGCCTCCAGCCCGATCATCTTCGGGGTCGCCGCCGCTAACCAGACCCAGGTGCTGGCGGCCGAGAAGGTGCAGAGTCGACACGTCGAGGGCATCCGCGACTACAAGCCGTGGGACGGGGTCCTGTTCGGGTCGCAGCCCACCTGGATGCGCGACACCGGGCACACGCTGTTCCTCAGCATCAAGGCCGAACGGGCGAACGGCGCCAAGATCTCGTTCGCCTCGATCGCGGCCGCCCCGGTCGGCAGCCAGCTGTACCACGAGATGCTCAGCATCGCGTTGCAGATCAAGACCTTCAAGGCGCCGGTGTACATCACGTTCAACCACGAGCCCGAGGCCTCCGGCAGCCAGGCGATGGGCAACGGCCCGCAGTTCGCCGCGGCGTGGCGCAAGTTCGTCACGGTGCTGCGCGGTGGCGGCGTCACCAATGCGAAGTACATCGCCACGTTCACCGGGTACGGGTTCACCCGCACGGACGCGCAGAGCGTGAACAGCTACTACCCGGGCGACGCGTACGTCGACGGCGTCGGCGCCGACGTCTACAACTGGGCGTCGTGCAAGAACCAGCCCTGGACGTCGATGGCCATCCTGGTCGCCGGCATCAAGGCGTTCGGCAACGCGCACCCGACCAAGGGTCTGTACATCATGGAGTACGGCTCGGTCGAGGGCGCGCCCGGCCAGAAGGCGCAGTGGCTGAAGGACGCCGAGACGCTGTTCAAGTCGACCGGCTACGGCCAGTTCAAGGCCGTGATCCAGTGGACCGGCGTGAACATCAGCTCGAAGTGCTCGTTCAGCTACAACACCTCGGCCGCATCGCAGTCCGCCTGGGTGACCTGGGGCCACGACCCCGCCTACCTGGCCCAGTAACGACTCTGCCGAGCGAACGGTCGCTGGAAGGGGTCATCGACCGTCTTCTGGCGACCACTCGCTCGGCAGAGTGGGTCAGTGGGTCAGTGGGTCAGGACTCGCCGGTGAGCTTCTCGCGCAGCGCGGCGAGGGCCTCGTCCGAGGCCAGCGTCCCGCCCACCTCGCCCTCGGGCTCCTCCGGCGTCGAGGTGTACGTGGCCGGCGTCTCGGCCACCGCCTCGGCGTCGGCCTTGCGGGCCTCGTCCACCTGCTTCTTGTGCGCCTCGAATCGGGTCTGGGCCTCGGCGTACTGCCGCTCCCAGGCCTCTCGCTGGGTGTCGTACCCGTCGAGCCACTCGCCGGTCTCCGGGTCGAAGCCGTCCGGGTAGACGTACTGCCCGGCCTCGTCGTAGGTGGCCGGCATGCCGTACAGCGTGGGGTCGAAGGCGTCGCCGACGGCTTCGCCGATCGTGCCCTCGTTGGCCTGCTTGAGGGACAGGCTGATCCGGCGCCGCTCGAGGTCGATGTCGATCACCTTGACGAAGATCTCGTCGCCGACCTGGACGACCTGCTCGGGGATCTCCACGTGCCGCTCGGCGAGCTCGGAGATGTGCACCAGACCCTCGATGCCCTCGTCCACCCGGACGAACGCGCCGAACGGCACCAGCTTCGTGACCTTGCCGGGCACGACCTGGCCGATCTGGTGGGTCCTGGCGAACTGCTGCCAGGGGTCTTCCTGCGTCGCCTTGAGCGACAGCGAGACGCGCTCGCGGTCCATGTCGACGTCGAGCACCTCGACCGTGACCTCCTGGCCGACCTCCACCACCTCGGACGGGTGGTCGATGTGCTTCCAGGACAGCTCGGAGACGTGCACGAGGCCGTCCACCCCGCCCAGGTCGACGAACGCGCCGAAGTTGACGATCGAGGACACGACGCCGGACCGGACCTGGCCCTTCTGCAGGGTGGTGAGGAAGGTCTGGCGCACCTCGGACTGGGTCTGCTCGAGCCACGCGCGGCGGGACAGGACCACGTTGTTGCGGTTCTTGTCCAGCTCGATGATCTTCGCCTCGAGCTCCTTGCCGACGTACGGCTGCAGGTCGCGGACCCGGCGCATCTCCACGAGCGAGGCGGGCAGGAAGCCGCGCAGGCCGATGTCCAGGATGAGGCCGCCCTTGACCACCTCGATGACCGAGCCGGTGACGACGCCGTCCTCTTCCTTGATCTTCTCGATCGTGCCCCAGGCGCGCTCGTACTGGGCGCGCTTCTTGGACAGGATCAGGCGGCCCTCCTTGTCCTCCTTCTGGAGGACCAGGGCCTCGATCTCGTCACCGACCTTGACGACGTCGTTGGGGTCGACGTCGTGCTTGATCGACAGCTCGCGGGAGGGGATGACGCCCTCGGTCTTGTAACCGATGTCGAGCAGGACCTCGTCGCGGTCGACCTTGACGATCACGCCCTCGACGATGTCGCCGTCGTTGAAGTACTTGATGGTCTCGTCGATGGCCGCCATGAAGTCATCGGCCGAGCCGATGTCGTTGACGGCGATCTGCTTGCTGGGCCCGGCGGGCGCTGCGGCCGCTGCGGCCGGGTCGGACGTGCTGATCGTGCTGGCGGTCATGAGAGTAGGGGCTCCGAAGGTTGACAGGGATCGAGCGGGTGCGCGGCGGACCCGTGGAGTGTGCCTGGACCTGCGACGTCTGGCATCCGGGAGGACGCCCGACGACGTGGGGGGAACAGCATCCGGCGCGGCCTGCTCCGTCCGAGGTCGCGCAGGCCCACAACGCCCGGGAAGTCTACGTTTGCGCAGGTGACAGGGTCAATCGAGGCCGGCCGCGGCGGCACGGTGGGCCCGGATCCGTCCCGGCGGGCCGCCCGGGCCTGGTGGGACGCCCATGCGGTGGGCTACCAGGCCGAGCACGGCGAGTTCCTGGGCGACTCCCGGTTCGTCTGGGGCCCGGAGGGCCTGGACGAGCGGGACGCGGGCCTGCTGGGAGAGGTCGAGGGCCGGCGGGTGCTGGAGGTCGGCGCCGGCGCGGCCCAGTGCTCGCGCTGGCTGCGGGCCGCGGGGGCCCGGCCGGTCGCCGTGGACCTGTCCGGGGGGCAGCTGGCGCAGGCGGCGGCTGCCGACAGCCGGACCGGCGTCGCGGTCCCAGCCGTCCAGGCCGACGCGGTCGCCCTCCCGTTCGCCGACGGGTCCTTCGACCTGGCCTGCGCGGCCTACGGGGCGTTGCCTTTCGTGGCCGACGCGGGGGCGGCGCACCGGGAGGTGGCGAGGGTGCTGCGGCCGCACGGCCGCTGGGTGTTCTCGGTGCCGCACCCGGTCCGGTGGGCCTTCCCGGACGTGCCGGGACCGGACGGCCTGGTTGCGAAGTACCCCTACTTCGACCGCAGCCCGTACGTGGAGTCCGACGGCGACGGGCGGGTCACGTACGTCGAGCACCACCGCACGCTCGGCGACCATGTCCGCGGCCTCGTCGCCGCCGGGTTCGAGCTGCTGGACGTGGTCGAGCCGTCGTGGCCGGAGGGGCCGGCCGGGGACGAACAGGTGTGGGGCGGGTGGTCTCCGCTGCGCGGGCGGCTGCTTCCCGGCACCGCGGTCTTCGTCGCGCAGCGGCGCTGACCCGCCGCGCCGTGCCGTCGAGCAGCAGTGCGGCCGTCAGTGGCTCGGGGAGCTCTCGCTGGACCGGAGCCGGGCCGCCAGCGTCCGCAGCAGCACGAGCGACACCTTCGGCTCGTCGCCGAGCAGCCGGATGAAGTCCTTGCGTCCGATGCGTGCGACCACCACGTCCTCCTGCGCCTCGATCGTGGCGGACCGCGGAGCGTCGTCGAGCAGCGCCAGCTCGCCGAAGAAGTCGCCGGCACCGAGCTTGACCGGCCGCTTGCCGGGTGGGCGCACGACCGCGGTCCCCTCGAGCATCAGGATGAACGAGTCGCCGGTCGCGCCCTCCCGGACGATCTTGGTGTAGGCGGGCAGGCGTTGGATCTTGGCCAGCTTGGCGAGGTTGCGCACGTGCCGCGGTGACAGTCCCGAGAACAGCGGGACCTCGGCCAGCACGTCGGTCCAGTCCGCCTCCGCGACCGTCGGGGTTCGGTCACCATCCAGCTTCGCCATGGCGCGGACAGTACTCCCGCGCCGCCGGCCGCCGCCGGTCAATCCGCCAGACCCCTCGCCGCTGGGAGGAGTCAGGCGGTCGGCTGCGGCTCCCGTGCGGCGGGCTCCCCTGCCGGCGGTGGCAGGGGTGTGTCGCGCCGGGCGCCGACTACGAGGAACAGGCCCAGGGCGATCAGGAGCAGCCCGCCGGCCAGGCCAACGATCGGGATGACTGTCGTGACCAGGCCGAGCTGGGACTTGCCGTCGGCGGCTGCCTTCGCCGAAAGACGGACGTTGTCCGGCGTGAACCCGATCGTGGCATCGATCAGGGTCAGCTTGTCCGAGCCGTCCGCTCCGCGAAGTGTCTGCTTCTGCACCTCGACACCCTTGACGATCACCCCGGTGGTGGGCTCGACCCAGACCGTCCGGGTGTTGGCATAGAACTCGGGGGCCTGGACGGACGGATCGGCGGACCCGACGAGGTTCCCGGGCACCTCGAGGGCGCCGACCTGCGTCGCCGCGATGACCTGCACGAACTTGTAGCACTCCACGCCGTCGATGGTCTCGACGTCCTTGAACTCCATCGCCGTGGCCTTGTTCAGCGTCTTGTCGAAGTACTGGTACGTCTTCTGCTCGGTGCCGAAGCCGAACTTCAGGGGGTTGATGCCGCTGAAGTCGGTGATCTTGACGCCGTCGACGTTGGCTCCGCAGCAGTCGATCATCTGCGAGGTGTGCCCGTCGAAGGGGATGCGCATGGTGGTGGCGGTGACCAGCGTTCCCGCGGCGTCCGAGACCGTCTGCGACTCGTCCCACACCGTGCGGTTGTCCGGGCCGCTGCTCGCGGCGACGTCGGCCCGGACGCGCTCCTGCCCGACCAGCGCGACATTGGTGCGGACGTGCAGGGTGGCCGGGTCGAACAGCGTGGTGGCGATGCCTGCGGACGGCGACAGGTTGACCCGGTCCTGGCAGATGGCCGAGGTGCCATCGCAGCCCAGCGGTGCGACGGCGACCCGCGGGTAGACGTACCAGCGGGCCAGCGGGGCGAGGACCAGCAGGAAGGCGCCAAGCCCAACTAGCAGGTACCCGATGACGCGGCGCATAAGGGGCCTCCGGGCTTCGACTCGACGTCCGCGCACGCTACCGCACCCGTCCCGCCGCTACGGACTCATCCGGGCAGGTGTCGGTGTCGCGAGCAGCCGCTCTACGGCCTCGGCGAGATCTCTGGCCACCAGCTCGACGCCGGCGTTCGCGCCCGCCTCCGGTTCGGTCAGAAGGACCCTGAGCAGGCCGAGCGCGTCGCCGGCGCGCACGTCACCAAGGCTGTCGCCCACGATCGCGCAGCGTGTCGGCCGGACTGAGGGTCGGGACTGGAACACCCGGCGCAACAACGCGTCGCCCGGCTTGCGGCACTCGCATGAGTCCACATCGTGGGGGCACACCAGGAAGCCATCGACCACCCCGCCGAACACGCCGATCTCGGCCAGCAGCCGATCGTGCACGGCGTCCAGGGTCTTCGGTGAGAGCAAGCCCAGGTGCACCGCCCGCTGGTTGGTGACCACGAAGACGGCGGTGCCGGCAGAGGTCAGCCGGCCTATCGCCTCCCCTGCTCCCGGCAGCAACGTCAGGGCTTCGGGTGAGAGCACGTACCTCCCCGGACCGGGCGGCACGTTGATCGTTCCGTCCCGATCCAGGAACACCGCATCCCAGGCCGGCTCAGTCACGACGGGAACAGTGCCGACTCCACGGCCTCGGCCCACACGTGGCACCAGAGGGCGTGTACCTCCTGGATGCGTCCGGTGTGCGCGGACGGGACGACCAGCACGTGGTCGGCCGCGCCTTCGAGCCGGCCTGCGTCGCCGCCGGTGAGCGCGACCGTCCGCAGCCCGAGCGACCTTGCCTGCGCCAGCCCGCGCAGGACGTTGGCGGAGCGGCCGCTCGTCGACAGGCCAATGACGAGGTCCCCCGCCGCCGAGTGGGCCTGGACCTGGCGGGCGAAGACCTCTTCGAACCCGTAGTCGTTCGCGATGGCGGTCAGGGCGGCCGCGTCGGTCAGGGCAAGGGCACCCAGCCCTGGACGGTCGCGCGTGCAACGCCCGACGAATTCGGCCGCGGCGTGCGCGGCGTCGGCAGCACTGCCTCCGTTGCCGAACAGCAGCAGGCGGCCTCCGCCGCGGTACGTCTGGATGCACGCGTCCGCGACCCGGGCGACCTCGCTGGCCAGCTCGGCTCCGGCGATCGCGACGGCCAGGGCTGCGTACTCGTCGAGCCGGCCGCGAACCAGTCGCTCGGTGTCAACCACTGACCCGCCAGGTGGTCAGTCCGGCGGGCTCGAAGGTCACCTCGGACACGGTCAGGCCCATCTTGATCATCTCCTCGGCGACGAGGTGCCTGCGGTCGAAGAGGCAGTAGAAGATCATGTAACCCCCGCCACCCGCGCCGGTGACCTTCCCGCCGAGGGCACCGCTGCGCACAGCGACGTCGTACAGCTCGTCGATGAACGGCGTGGCGATCTTGGGGCTGAGCCGGCGCTTGGCCTGCCAGGCCTCGTCCAGCAGGTGGCCGAAGTCCTCCTGTCGGCCATGCAGCAGCGCGTCCTTCATGTCCTTGGCCAGATTGCGCTGCTGGCGCAGGCCGTCGACCGACTCGGCCACGCCGGCCTCGTACCGGCTCGTCTGGTCGTCGATGATGTGGTCGGAGAGCCTCGTCCTGCCCGTGTAGACCAGCAGCAGGTTGTGCTCGAGCTCGTTGACAGTGTCGGGCCGGATGCGCAGCGGGTTCACCACGACCCGGTCGGGACCGAACTCGATGAAGTTGAACCCGCCGAAGGTTGCCGCATAGTGGTCTTGCAGGCCACCCCGGATGCCGAGGTCCTCGCGCTCGACCTGGTGCGCGATCTGCGCCACCCGGTAGTCGGTGAGCGCCAGCTTGTACCGCTCCTGCAGCACCCCGACCAGTGCCACGACCATCGCGGACGACGCTCCCAGCCCCGATCCTGGCGGCGCGCTCGAGTGCAGGAACAGGTCGAAGCCGTCTCGCTCCCTGTCGATCAGCCGACGAACGGCTGCCTTGGCCAGGTCCAGATCGCCGTCGAAGGACACTGGCTCGTCGACACCGAACTCCACGGACAGCCCGTAGTCCAGTGACCGGACCGTCACCTGCCGGTCCGAGCGCGCCCGAAGGCTGGCGAATGCGTACCGGTTGATCGTGGCGGACAGGACCGCGCCTCCCTCGAGTGCCGGGAACGGCGGGACGTCAGTGCCCCCTCCGGCGAAGCTGATCCGCAGGGGGGCTCGCGCCCTGATCAGGGCGTCCGCGGCCCCCCCGCCGTGTCCGTCGCTCGTCATCAGCAGCCGCCTGTCCGTCGGTCCGGGGTCGCCAGCGCGTGCACGCCGGACCATACGACAGCCAGGCGCCGGCCGGAGCCCGTCCACGCCGGCTGCGCGCAGCGGCCGCGACGTGCCATCGTCGGGCCGTGGCCGCCGACCGCCTGACGACGCACGACCTGCCGCTGCTGGACGGCGTCCGCGCCCTGGCCGCGCTCATGGTGCTGACCACTCACGTCGGGTTCCAGACCGGGATGGTGGTGCAGGGGGCCTGGGGCGCCGCCGTGGCCCGCCTCGATCTCGGGGTCGCTCTGTTCTTCGTTCTGTCGGGGTTCCTGCTCCTTCGGCCGTGGCTCGCGACGCGGACCGATGGCAGGGCGGGGCCTTCGACGCGCCGCTACCTGGTACGCCGCGCAGTCCGGATCCTGCCCGCGTACTGGATCGTCCTGGCTGTGGCGCTCGCGACCACGGCGTCCGGCGCCGGCGTGCGGGCGGCAGCGACGAACGCGGCGCTCCTGCAGGTGTACCGCGGGCCGCTGCTGCCCGGTCTGACGCAGACCTGGAGCCTGTGCACCGAGGTCGCGTTCTACGTCGTGCTCCCGTTGGTCGCGGTACCGGTGGCGGCCCGCGCCCGCACGGCGACCGGGCGACGAGGGCTGGCCCTGCTTCTGGCGGCCGTCGTCGCGGTCGCCCTGATGTGGACCGCGCTCGCCACGGCCGGCGTCCTGTCGCCGCGCTCCACCACCTGGCTGCCTGCCCACGCGGACTGGTTCGCCGCCGGGATGTCCTTGGCCGTCCTCGAGCAGGTGGTCCGGCGGCGGCCAGGTGCCCGGGCCGCCCGGCTGGCCGCGGAGCTAGGAGCTCATCCCGGCACCCTCGTGGCCCTGGCCGGCGCGGTGTTCTGGCTCGCCGCCACTCCGCTGGGCGGTCCGGCGTCGCTCGAGCCGGTGGCACCGGCCACCGCCGCGGTCAAGGAGGGCCTCTACGCCGTCGTGGCGGTCCTGCTGGTCGGTGCCGCCGCCGCGTCCGACCAGCGGCGCGGAGCGATGGCCGCGGTGCTGGGGCACCGGGCGGTGCAGGGCGTCGGCCGGGTGTCGTATGGCGTGTTCCTCTGGCACCTCCTGGTCCTGTCGGCCGCGTTGTCCCTGCTGCACCGTTCGCTGTTCTCCGGCGGCTTCTGGCCGGTCCTCGCACTGACCCTCGGCGGGAGCATCGCCGTAGCTAGCGGGTCGTGGGTGGTGCTGGAGGCACCGCTGCTACGCCGGGTGCACCGACCCCGCGAAGGGGAACCGGCCCCGGAGCCGACACTGCCGCCACGACTAGCGCGACCGTGAGCCCCTGGGCGACAGCCTGGAACCACCACGGGGAATCGGCGGAGCGCACCAGAGCCCATCCAGCCGAACCGGCGACCCCGACCAGCAGTGCAAGGACGGTGGACCCGAGCGCTACCCGGACCGCGGCTGAACGGGCGCAGAGCAGCCGCCCGGCGACCCAGCCGAGCAAACCGACCGGGCCGGCCAGCACCAGCGCGAAGGCGAAGGTGAGGAGCGGACCGCCCGTCCGTCCTTGCCGATGCGCCCGATCGGCCTGTGCCGACACCACCGGCCGCCCCGATCGCCGGGCCGGCAGCACGGCTGCCAGCAGGAGCAGGACGAGAGCCAGGGCGCCCGCGACCAGGCCGGCGCGGTGCAGAGTCCCCGGCCTGAAGGTCAGGACCACCACGGCGCTGTTCAGGTCCGGCGGCACTGCCCACGCTTGCCGCCAACCGTCCACGCGAACAGGTTCCAGGCGACGGCCGCCGATATCGGCCACCCAACCCGGGTTGTAGCCCTCGTCGAGGACCAGCGTCCCGCCGTCGGCTGCAGCCGGCATCACCATCAGCCTTCGCTCAGGTCCCCACAACATCGTTGTCACGGCGGCCGGGAGCGGCACCGATCCCTCCTCCGGCGACGCGAGCGTCACCGCGTACACCGCCAGCTCAGCCGAGGAGGGGGCGACCAGCCGGTGCGGTCCGGCGGGCAGCGTGCGGACGACGCCCCCGCACAGACGCAGCGAGAGCGGCAAGCCGGCGAGGACAGCTGCCCGCGTCGACGTGAGGGCGGTGGGAACGGCCGCTCCGTCGAGGTCGACCGTAGGTCCCCGGCCGCACGGGACGGAGATAGCGCGGTCGAGTACGGGCGGGGCTCCCGCGACCTGCAGGCCGGCCACGACCAGCGGGTCCCGGGCGGTGCCCTCGCCGGGTCGCAGCCGAAGGGTGATCGTGAGGGTCCGCGTGGCCATGGGAGCGAAGCTTCCGGACCCGGTCTTGCTCAGGTCAGCGGTGCGCACGCCGGTCGAGCCCAGCAGGACCGCCGCCTGCACCCGCTGACGGCTCGCCTTCGGACCGATCAGGGCGAGGCCAGAGACGGTCACGACCCGCCCGTAGTCGACGGTCAGGCGCGGTGCGGCGTCCGTGGGGGTGGTGATCCAGGCCGTCGCCGGATCTGCGTCAAGAGCCGCGCCGGGACGGTCCGCTGCGTCCACCGCCAGCTGGCTCGAGCCGGAGACCACCAGCCCTGCGCTGCTGTCCAGGAGTGCATCGAGAAGCGGGCCCTGCACGGGCAGCACCTGAGCGGACAGAGCCACCGGTGTCGCAGCACTGGAGCCGAAAGTCCGGTCCAGCGGGCCTGTCTCCTCGGACGAGCGTGCCAGGCTGGGTGCACACACCCAGGCCGCCCCCGGGTCGACGCAGGCCCGTCGAGAATCCGGTGCGCGGACGAACGCCCATGTCGACCCCGGCCCAGCCGCCGTCGAGTCAGCGGGTGCAACGAGACTGCGTGCGATCGGCGGGAGGCCGTCGATCTCGGAGAGGCCGAGCGCGCCTCGCGACGAGGCCGGTTCCCGTAGAACGACCTGGACCCACGACGAAGCCCCCACGGCTGCCGGGACCGCCACGCGGTCGGCGCGCACGGTCACGGTCCAGCTCCCGGTTCCGGTGCGAACCGTCGCAGCCGCCGGGCGGCCCACGCCTGGAGGACGCCCCCGGAAGTCCAGCACCAGGCCCAGCGTGGGTACCGAGCGGCCGAAGTCCACTCGCAGCGTCGGCGCCGCGTCCCCCACGTCCGACACCCACGTGGTGGCCGGGTCTGCGTCGACGGCCGAGTAGGGCGCGAACGCCGGGCCGAGATACCCGGTCGCGAGCGGATCCGCCGCCGACGACGAAGCGGAGACCTCGACGGCACCGTCCAGCATCGACGTGGTCTGGTGCGTTCCGCTGTCGTACGGGAGCACGTCGGCAGCGGGACGCCCGGAGGCCGGGTCGATCCCCGCGGGCAGAGTCGGACCGTACGCGTCCGAGGCCGCCGAGCCCATGTTCCGTGCACGGCGGCGCAAAGTGTCGGTGACCAGCACATTCGAGCGCGGGCCCCCGTCGGCAACCGCGACGAACGGCACGCCCGCGCTGGTGGGGATCGTCCCGGCCAGCGCCTCGGGTCCCCCGGACAGGCCGGTGGGCGGCGTCGCCAGGAGCTCAGCTCGCGCCGGCGCCGACGACCCCACGGCGAAGATCTCCACCGCGGGACGGTCGGGCAGCGGCCCGGCCAGGTCGAGGTATCCACCGGCGGTGGACGCGCTCATCCGGCCGAATCGGGCGACCAGGGTCAGGCCAGGGCTGTTCACCAGAGTCGCCCGGGCCACCGCGGGTGGGGTGGGCGAGGCATCTGGGGCGAGATCGTTGCGCAGCACCACGTACCGGATCCCAGCGCGCTCCAGCGAACCGGCCAGGTCCACCGAACCCCGCCCGGTGGAGACGAGCGCCTCGACGCCGTCGAGCAACCGCGTGGCCCCCGGAGCGCCGAGCGGCACCGCGTCACGCACAGCCCACGGAGACCGCGCCAGTGCGGCCAGCGGCTCGTCGCCGGGGCGGCCCCAGACGTAGTCGGCGAACGCCGAGGCCGGCTCCAGCAGAGCTCGCCCGTCGTCCCTGGCAGCCAGCCAGTCGGCCGTCTGCGACCACCACGTCGGAACGGCGACGAAACCGCCAGGTGGCGCGAGCGCGCCCGTCCAGGCCGGAGCGGTCGCCAGCAGGAGCGGGACCATGACGGCTCCGACGGCAACCCGGGGCGCCACCGATGGATGAGCCCGCAGCCAGCGACCGTCCTCACCTCGCACGGTGGCGGCCAAGCGGCGGGCCACCGCCGGTACCCGGGCCAGCGCCGCCGCCAGTCCCAGCGTGAGCGGCAGTCGCAGCACCGGGTCGAACTTGTGGACGTTCCGCAGCGGCGCCAGCGGCCCGTCCAGGAGGGAGTCGACCGCCGCGGCGAGCGGGCTCCCGCCCACACCTGCGTATCCGACGCCCACAAGAAGCATCCCGACGAGCAGGCACCAGCCGAGCCATCGGCGCTCGGGTGTTCCCCGGGCGGCCAGCCCGGCCAACCCCAGGCCAGCCACCAGCACCGTGGCTGCCGCGGGCACGGCCGAGGTCGCCAGCGTCCAACCTGCAGGCCAGCCCGGCCCGGTCGGGGAGAGCAGGAAACCCAGCCAGTGGTCGGTGCCGCGCAGCACGTTCGCGGCCGAGTCGACCGAAGTCGTGACCCGGGCGTTCTCGATGTACGACAGGAAGGGGTAGGCGTACCTCCCCAGCACGAGCAGGGGTAGCACCCACCAGGCGGTCGCCAGGGCCACGGCGCCCAGCCACCAGGCGACGAGGCGCCGCCGCAACCGTCCCGAGTCCCTGGACAGCAACCACAGAAGCGGCACGACCAGCACAGCTGCGGTGGCGGCTGCATTGACCCCGCCGATCGCCGCCACCGCCAACCCCGACAGCGCGGCAGTGCGGCGGGGTGAGACCCCCGGGTCGCCGCGGGCACCGTGCACGAGTGGCAGCAGCACCCAGGGCAGCATCGCCAGCGGCAGTGTCTCCACCGAGATCGCCCCGAGCTCGGTGATCACGCGTGGACCGAGCGCGTACACCAGGGCGGCGATCACTGTGGAGCCCTCGCCGCCGATGCCGAGCGTTCTTGCCAGCCGGACGAACCCGGCGTAGGCCACCACGAGCAACGTCGCCCACCACAGGCGCTGAACCACCCACGCCGGAAGGCCGGCAGCGTGCCCGAGCCAGAAGAACGGTCCCATCGGGAACAGGTAGCCGTAGGCCTGGTTCTGCAGCTCCCCGAAGGAGGCCTGCGGGTCCCATGCCTGCAGCGCCCGGGTCAGGAAGCCGCCGGGGTTCACGACCAGGTCGAGCTTGGTGTCCGGCAGGACGGAACCGGGCGCCTGGCTGAAGGCGATCGCGACCAGCAGCACGGCCCCGGTCAACCGGCGCAGGCGGTCGACGAGTGGGCTCACGGAGGCGATCGGGGCAGCCGCGGCCCAGCCGGCAACACCCACGTCAGACCCGGCGCAGCACGAGCAGGAGATTCCAGGTGGCGACCTCGCGCAGTCCGGGAATGCGGACGACCCCTGACGCCCAGCCCGGGTAGTAGCGCGGCCGAGCCGACAGCAGCCGCGCGCGAGGCTGGGTGCGGGCCCATCGCAGACCGTCCGCGACCGAGACCCGGAACAGGTTCTCGTCCACACGGTTCTTCGGCTGGTGCCCGTACTTGCGGGTGTAGCGACGGGCGGCGTTCCGACCGCCGAGATAGTGGAACGGGGACGTCTCGTGACCGCCCCACGGGGACAGCCAGTTGGTGTAGGCGACCACGACCAGGCCGCCGGGCCGTGTCACCCGCACCAGCTCGTCGCCCAGCCGCCCGGGGTGGTGCACGTGCTCGAAGACATTGCTGCAGAACGTGATGTCGACCCGGCCGTCGGCCAGCGGAAGGTTCTCACCGTCGGCTACGACGGCGGGAACCGGCGCCGGCGCGTGCCGCAGCGGGGTCACGGCGTCCAGGTCGTCGTCGACGGCCAGGTACCGGGCCCCCCGGGAGGAGAAGGCCGCAGCGAACTCCGGCCGTCCGGCACCCACGTCGACGACCGTCCGACCCAGCAGCGGTTCGAAACGCGCGACGAGCCCGACCGAGTCCTCGGCCAGCAGGCCGTAGAAGCGACCCGGGTCGGATTGCTCGACTGCGAAAGCCCGCAACAGCGCGACCGAGCGGCGCAGTCCGTCGTCGGCCGGTTGGGTGTGCACCACCGGCGCATGCTAGCCGCGCGGCGGCATCGACCAACGCGCCGCGCGCGGGGATGCGGCGCCCGTCCGAGTGGTTCATCGCCAACCCCCGCGCACCCCGTCTACTGGTGAGTAGTGTTCAGCCCCACACGAGGGCCATCGGGGGGTCCCCGACTGCGGCAGAGGGGATCGACATCCGTGCGGATCCTCGTGTTCACCTGGAGGGACGCGGGTCACCCGGAGGCCGGGGGCTCCGAGACCTTCGTCGAGCGCGTATCGGCCGGCTTGGTCGCGCTGGGGCACGAGGTCACCATCTTCACCGCGCGCTACCCGGGCGCCGCCCAGGTCGAGGACCTGGACGGACGCCGATACCTGCGTCGCGGCGGGCGCTACTCGGTCTACGCGCGCGCAGGCGCCCACCTGCTGCGGCACGGGCACACCTACGACGCAGTCCTCGACATCCAGAACGGGGTGCCGTTCTGGACGCCCTTGTGGACGCGCACCCCGGTGGTGGACGTGGTCCACCATGTGCACCGGGAGCAGTGGCCCGAGGTGTTCGGACCCGTCAGGGCCAGGCTCGGCTGGTGGCTGGAGTCGGTCGCCGCGCCCCGGGTGTACCGGCGTCGGCCGTACCTGACTGTGTCCGAGGCCACCCGGCTCGAGCTCGCCGAGCTCGGCGTCTCACCCGAGAGGGTGCACGTCGTGTACAGCGGCAACGACCTGCCGGACGCGGCGCTCACCGCCCACGTACCGCGCACCGAGCAGCCGTCCATGGTCGTGCTCGGCCGTCTGGTCCCCCACAAGCGGGTGGAGCTGGCCATCGAAACGCTCGCGCAGCATCGCCAGCAGTTCCCGGACCTGCGACTGACCGTGGTCGGTCAGGGGTACTGGGAACCCCGGTTACGCGAGCACGCCAAGGTCCTCGGGGTCGACCAGTCCGTGGAGTTCACCGGCTTCGTCGATGAGGCCAGCAAGCACCGACTGCTGGCCCGCTCGTGGCTCGCACTGCTCCCGTCGGTCAAAGAAGGCTGGGGCCTGGCGGTGGTCGAGGCGGGGGTGCACGGCACTCCGACGGTGGCGTTCCGCTCGGCCGGAGGTACGGCCGAGTCGGTCCTCGACGGAGAGACCGGGCTGCTGGCCGGAGACGACGCCGAGTTCGTCGAGCTGGCAGGACGGGTGCTCTGGGACGAAGAGCTGCGCCGGACGCTGGGCAAGTCCGCCGCAGAGCACGCGCGCCGGTTCAGCTGGGAGCGCACTGCGGCAGACGTCGCGGCACTGCTCACCAGGACAGCCGGGACAGATCCGGAGCAGCGAGTCAGGTCGAGTCGTACGTGATCAGCGGCGCCTGGATGGGCGCCTGACCACCGACACTGCCCGCGTGGACCAGGGCGACGGCCGCGAGACCGGCCAGCGCGATGCCGACCAGGATCGCCAGCAACGTCACCAGGATGAAGCCTTCGTCGCCGCGCTGAGCCTGGCGCCGTGTCATCGTGGAAACCTCACCTGGTCCGGACCGTTTTCGGAGGGTAGCAGCCTGACCCGACGGCGGCTGCTGATCCGCCAGCCCGCCGCGCCAACTGCCGTCAGGCCGAGCACCACCCACCCGACGCCGGCCCACGCCGGCGGGCGGCCCGGCGCGGCGCCGGCCGGACCGACGTCGACGACGAGCAGCTCCGGCCCTTCGTGCAGAACGGGAAGACCTGCGAGCAGCCGGCGGTACCGGTCGGCGTCCGGTGCCGTCAGGTCCACCACGGCAAGCCGGACCCCCTGGGCGCGCAGGACCGGTACCAGCCCGGATCCGGTGCGGAGCGCCGCCCGCACGGCAGCGGCGCGCGAGTCCTCACCCCGGACGGTCATCGTCGCCAGCGGCAGGTCGTCGTTCACGACCACCACCCGGTCCAGCAACCTGGGCAACGGGTCCAGCTCCACACGATCGGCATTCCAGGCGAATCGCCGGTAGTAGGTGAAAGGGAACGAGACCACGTCGCCGCGGCCGGGAAAGCGGGCCACCTGGCTCTGCACCGCCGTCCACTCGGCCGGGAGCGGGACCGCGTCCAACCGGCCGTGCGCACCCCAGGCGAGGCTCGGGAGCACCACGAGCGGGACGCCGACCACGAGCACGGCGACGGCCCCGGCCCACGGCCGTGCCACCCGTGCGGCCAGCAGACGGTCCACCGCCAGGCCGGCACAGAGGCAGACCAGAAGTACGGTCGGCATGAGCAGCTTCTGTCCGTCCCGCAGCAGGCCACCACCGGGCAGGTTCAACACCGACCAGCGCACCAGCACGCGCAAGCCCGGCGTCGACCCTGCGGCGGCGGCCAGCAAGCCCGCGGCTCCGGCCACGACCAGGCCCGCTCCCCCGGCCGATCCGGTCCGGACGAGGACGGGCAGCCCGAGAACCATCGAGGTGAGCACCGCGGCCAGCGCGCAGAGCGCCAGCACGAGCACGGCACGCTCGGCGGGCCACGTCGCCGGGTTCCACATCCCGCCGAGGGTGAGCAGGCTCCCCCACGTGCCCAACGGGGTGTCCGGGCGGGCGGCGAACGCGGACACCCCGGCCGGATCGGCGGGCAGACGCCCCGACGGTGCCACGGCCGGCAGGACCCAGACGAGAGCGGCGCCGACCGCCGGGACCGCGACGACCAGGAACCGCCGCCACACAGGCAGAGACATCCTCCCGGCGGTCGCCGGCCAGCAGGCGACACAGGCCGCGGTGGTGCCGACGACGAGCAGCGACGTCGACCCGCACAGACCTCCGGCCACCACCCAGCAGGCGGTCGACGCCGCTGAGCCGGGGACTCCTTCGCGCAACCGAGCGGCCGCGTGGACCGCCCAGGGAAGGACGGCCAGCCCGAGCAGGAACGTCCAGTGGCCGATGACGAGCCGCTCGAGCACCCACGGGTTCCACACGTAGAGCACGGCTGCGCTGAGCTGCCCGGCCGGCCGGCCGGACAACCGAGCGGCGCCGGCGCCGGCGAGCACCAAGGCCCCGAGCAACAGCCCCTTCTGCAGCAGGTCGGCAGCGACGAGATGTCCCAGGACTGCGGCCAGGAGATCGTCGGGAACCGCCCGTGGCAGCGACCCGTCCATGCCCCAGGTGCTCGCAGTGACCGGCATGCGCGGCACGAAGACCATGTCGTAGGTGAGCGTGAAGCCGCGATGAAGAAGGACAGGCCCAAGAGCCACCAGCCCGGCCACAAGCCCAACCAAGGCGCCCAGAACAGCAGGTCGAGGCTTGCGACCCGCGGTCGCGTCGACCGCCGGCGCGTCGATCACGCCGCTCATCGTCGGGTGGCCACGACCTGCAGGGCAGGCCGAAGTCGCCGGTTCAGCAGGCGGGCGGCGATGACGACTGGTACGGATGCAACCGCCGCCCATCGGGTCGAGCGGGTGCCGAGCACACCGTCGCCGCCGACCGCAAGACGGCTTGCTCGCCGCCGAATCACGCTGGCGGCCTCGACGGACAGACTGTCCGCCAGTGGACGGGTGACGGAACGGACCGCCAACCCCGACCTGGCCATCAACAGGGCCAGGGACTGAGCCGAGAAGAAGCGGATGTGGGTCGGGTCTTCCAGCATCCACCAGGCCCATCCGGCCAGCGACAGCCCGGTCGAGTCGCCGGCCGGCGTGACGAGCACGACGCGTCCGCCAGGTCTGGCGAGCCGGGCGCAGGCGCCGGCGAACGCCCAGGGGTCAGGCACATGCTCGACCACGTGCACACCGAGGACCAGGTCCTGGCTGTCGAGCCCTTCGGCCACGGCATCGACCGGGCCGACGAACAGTCGCCCTCCTGCCGCGACCGCCGGGTCGACGGCGAGGCCGAGAGCTCCCGGGTCTGCGCCCGCCACGTCGGCGCCGTCGTCGAGGAACCGGCGCAGAAGCGCACCCGAGCCGAACCCGGCCTCGAACACTCGCGGTGGCCTCGAACCGTCGTGTGCCGGTAGCTCGGCCCGCACCCGCCGGTAGGTCAGCGCCAGCCGTACCCGGTCGAGCTCCGCCGCACCGCCCCATGCGCTGGCTCGGTGACCGGCGGGGCACCGAGCGAGATCCCGCTGCACGTGCCCGCAGGTCCGGCAGCGGTCCAGGGTCTGCCCGGGGGCGAGCCGCCACTCGGCGAGGTGGCCACCACAGATCTCGCAACGGTTGCGCGGCGGTGTCATCTCCGGCCGGCCCGCCGCCCTCGCCAGGCACCGACCGCGTACGCACCTGCCTCGACCGAGCGCAGCACCACCAGTCCCGCCGCGTGCACGGGGTCGGCCAGCATCCGCCTCCGGTGTCGCGCGAACGACGCCACCGTCGCCAGCGCCTGAGCTGTGACGGCACCGGGGTTGGCCGCGGCGAACGCCGGCAGGCTCTGGCCGTAGTAGATGCGCTTGCGAGCCACTTCGCGCAACGTCAGCCGGCCTTCGTCATGGTCGATGAATGCCGCGGCGTGGCCAAGCTGGGCGCCGTCCGCTCGCAGCCGCAGGCGCAGGTCGGCGTCTTCGGGACCGGACATCGTGACGTCGAAGCCACCCAGGTCGATCAGGAGGTCCCGTCGCACCAGCCTCGGGTTGAACAGGTGGGGGTCGTCCAGGTAGCAGCTGCGTTCGAGGGTTCGGCAGGCCGTCCAGAAGCCCCGGCCGACAGTCCGCTCGGGGATCGACACGGCGGACACCCCGGTCCGCGCCGCCTCGGCCATGGCCGCCGAGAGCACCCCCGGCTCGAGCACCATGTCCGCGTCGATCCAGAGCACCCAGGTGCCCGCGGCTTCGCGGGTCCCGAGGTTGCGCTGGGCGCTGCGCTCCGGCCCGGCCACCAGGACGCGGTCGGCCAGCTCGGCCGCGATCTGGGCGGTCCGGTCCGCGCTGTGGTTGTCCACGACGATCAGCTCGTAGGAGGGATAGTCCTGCGCGAGCACCGAGCGCAGGCATGCCCGCAGCGTGCGCTCGACGTCCTTGGTGGTGACCACGACGGACACGTCCGGGTGCTCGCCGGACCCGTTCGGGAGCCGAACCGGCCGGTCGCCGCTCGACCAGGCCTCAGGGCCGTTGCTTCGATCGGTCACGGCGGCGCAGTCTTCCAGACTCCGCGGCGCAGAGTCCGCAACTGCCTTGTGGGTCTGGCGAGCCGCCGCCGCTGCTAGCCTCCCTCGGTCGATAGCCTTTCCACCGCGCCCGCGAGCGCAGCAACAGGTGACCGGACGCACGCGGAGGTCGAGAGCTCAGTGACTGAAGACGATGCTGCCGCCCAGCCCCATACCGAGGCCCGGGCCGTCCTGTCGATGACCGTAGGTGCTCGGCTGAGCCTCGTCGCGAGCCTCTTGCTACTGATTGTTGCCGCGTACCTCTTCTGGGGACCCATCGGGCACGACGTGGCCAACGGCTTCCCGGCGAACTGCGGCAGTGCGGCGAAACCGCCGCACGACACACTGGGCAAGGCTGTCTGCGGGTCCGTCAACGACGTACGGCTGGCACAGGCCGTCTCCGCGCTGGCAGCTGCGATCGTCGTAGCCATCGGGGGGTTGTTCTCCTTCGGCTTCACTCGCGTCGTTACCCGGCACACTCGCACCGCTCCCTAGCCGTGGACTTCCCCGAGTACTACCGGGAGAACGTCACGTACATCGAGCACGACGACCGCAGGATCGACAAGATCGTCGACATCGTCGAACGGCTGTCGCCGCAGGTCGTGCTCGATCTCGGCTGTGGTACCGGCTGGCTCATCCACCAGCTCCGTCGCAGAGTGCGTTCGACGCTCGTGGGAATGGACATCTTCGCGGCGGTCCCATCGGACGGGTGGTCGTACGTCGCGGCGGACGTCACCCGAGGGCTTCCCTTCGCCACCGGTTCCTTCGACTGCGTCATCGCGGGAGAGATCATCGAGCACCTGCCGGACCCGGACAGTGCGCTGCGCGAGATCCACCGGGTGCTCGTACCGGGTGGCAGCCTCGTCATCTCGACGCCGAACATGGTTTCGTGGGCCAACCGTGTCCTCGTTCCCCTCGGTGTGCAGCCACTGGGCACCGAGACCAGCACCGTGGTGGCTCTGGGTCGGCGGTGGCGGCTCCTCGGTCAGGGCAACCGCGTGCAGGGACACCTGAAGGTGTTCAGCCACCGGGCTCTCGCCGAGATCCTCGAGCGCTACGGGTTCCGGGTGGTCGCTCGGCACGGTATGCCCGCGGAGTTCCCGTTCCCGGCGTCCGCTGTCGACCGCCTCTTCACGCACTTCGTCCCGTTGGCGTCCGACCTGCTGTACGTCGCCCGGCGCCAGCTTCAACCGGTCGCGCCCCAGCCGCCCCGACCGTACGACCCTAAGGCCCGCCGCTGGGAGCGCCGGAGCTGACCTGCGTGCCGCGGGCGGTGCGCCCGATGGCGACCAGCTGGGGGGCGAGCCATCGCCAGATCATCTGGACGCCCTCCGGGGTGAAGTGCAGGCCGTCGGTGCGCAGCGGGTCCACCCCGTAGATCTGGTCGGTGTAGCCGCCTCCGCAAAGAAACCCGAACAGGTCGATGAGGGTGACCTGGCCGGCGTGCCGCGCGGCGTAACGCCGCTGGACGTCGTTCAGCCATTGCACCCGCCGGTCGTCGTTGATGACGAGCGGGATCTCGTTCGCGGCGGACTCGAGGACGCGATGACAGGGAACCGTGACCAGCACGACCGGACGCCGGCCGGCGCCGAGCACGGTCACGCGCCTGTCGATCTCCCGATCCAGGAAGGCCTCGTACGCGGCACTGCCGAACGGCACTGCCGCTCCGGCGACCTCTCGGTCGAACTGCTCGCCGATCCCCAGCATGAGGACTGCGACGTCCGGCCGGTCCACGGCCAGCTCGATCGGCCAACGGGCGTCGAACCGGCCGCAGCTCGGGTCCAGCGGCTCGGCCTGGTCCGCCACGATCAACGGGAACGCAAGGAGTCCGCAGCCCAGCTCGGTGCTTCCGCTGACCAGAACCTCCCTCGACGTGGACTGCTGGAAGTCGTGCCAGAGCCCGTAGGACACGGAGTCGCCAAGCAGGTAGACCCGCACGGCGTCCGGCGCCGGTGCGACGGTCCCGGTGACATGTGCGGCGGGCACCGCGGACGTGCCGGTGGTCGACGCGAAGATCGCGATCAGGGCCAGGACGCCGGCAGCGGCGGTCACCAGCCCTGGCCGGAACCGTCGCAGCCCGGGTAGACCTGCGCCGCTCCGGATCGGCCGCTCGACGAGATGGTAGGAAAGCGCCGCCAGCGCGAACGTCACCGCGAAACGGAACACCAGCAGGGCAGGTCCGCTCATACCGGTGCGCTCCTGGTCCAGCACGACATAGACCGGCCAGTGCCACAGGTAGAGGCCGTAGGAGATCAGGCCCACCGCCGTGAGTCCTCGCCAGGAGAGGAGCCGGTTCAGCGCGCTGCCTTGACGTGCCCGTGTGGCTCCCGCGATGAGCAGCGCGCACACGAGCGCGGTCAGGAACAGTCCACCGCGGTACAGAGCCCCCGACAGGTCACGGGCCGTGAGCACGAGGACCAGGAAGCCCAGGAGCCCTGCCCACCCGAGTGCTCCCCAGCCGGGAACCGGCACCTCGAAGGGGCCAAGCTGTAGGTACGCGCGCGGACCGTGGACCGGCGGATGGTCCGCGCTCCAGGCCGCCAGGAACGCCCCGACGAGCAGGGCCTGGGCGCGCGTGTCCGTCCCGTAGTAGACGCGCGACGGGTCGACCGCGGGGTCGTAGAGCACAGCCATGAGAAGTGCCGACCCGCCCGCTGCGACGAGCAGCCCGATCTTCAGCAGCCCACGCCGTCCGGCGGTCAGGCCGAGCCACACCAGGAGCAGGACAGGGAAGATGAGGTAGTACTGCTCCTCGATGCCCAGCGACCACATGTGGCGCAACGGTGACGGGTCGTCGTACTGCGCGAAGTACGACTGGCGGGTCAGCGCGAAGCGCCAGTTCGCTGTGTAGCCGAGGGTGCTGAGGGCGTCGAGCCGCAACGAGTCCCGCTGCGACGACCGGGCCAGAGCCGCCGAGTAGAGGCAGACCGCCACCAGCACGAGGAGAAGCGCCGGGAACAGCCGACGGGCGCGCCGACCCCAGAATCTCACCAGGTCGACGGTCCCGCGACGGGCGTGCTCCGAGAGCAACAGCCCGGTGATCAGGTAACCGGACAGCACGAAGAACAGGTCGACGCCGAGGAAGCCTCCCCGGGTCCAGGTCACCTGGCCGTGGTACAGCAGCACCGCCAGCACAGCGATGGCCCGCAGCCCGTCCAGTGCAGGCTGGTACGGCAGCTCGCGGGCTCTCACCCGGAGCCCACGCAGCTGACGCACCCGACGGCCGCAGCCGATGCGCGCTCGGGCCCCATGTCCCGGACGGTAACCCGGGACACGGGCACCCGCCGGTCATCCGGAGGATCGGCCGACCACGCGGGTCGTGGAGGTACCGTGACGTCATGCGGTCTGTGAGCGCCCCCGGCCTGCCGTGACCCAGGAGCTCACGACCACCCTCGCTGACGGGGACCGCGGGAAGAACGGCGACCCACGCCTGCCTTGGCGAACCCTCGGCCCGGAGAAGATCGCCTTCGGCCTGCTGTGGCTGACGCTGGGACTGATCGTCTTCCTGAACCGGTTCGGCCAGCTCACCCCGGACATCAAGCCCGAGATCTATCTCGCGCCTGGACGGTCCGCCATCGAGCTGTTGTCGAGCTGGTTCGAGGACCAGCAGCTGGGCCTGCCGAACTTCAACGTCGGGCTCGCACCCGTCGCTGCCTTCGTGGCCCTGCTGCATGCGCTCGGCCTCAGCCCCGAGCTGTCGATGCGCGTGCTGCGCCTGCTCCTGCTCAGCGTCGGCGGTTGGGGAACGGTCCGTCTCTACGCGCACGTCGCCCGCGACCGCGCCACCCCCGTGGGGCGCGTGCTCGCGGCCGTCGTCTACCTCGTGAACCCGTACGTGTGGGTCGCCGGGGACACCCTTGCGATCACACTTCCGCTCGCCTTCCTGCCCTGGCAGGTGCTGTTCCTCATGAGAGCCCTCGAGGAACCTCGGGGCTGGCGATGGCCGGCCATGTTCGCGTTGACCTTCGTCGCGATGGGCGGCATGAACGCGGGCGTCGTCCCCGCCATGCAGCTTCTCTACGTCCCTGCCGTGCTCTGGTACGTCGTCCGGCGTTCCCACCCGCAGCCGCGGCTGCTGCTCGCCTCGCTCGCCCGCTGCGCTGTCCTCACCGGGCTCGTTTCTCTGTACTGGTTGTTGCCTGCCCTGGCGGCCAGTGGCGTCGGCGGCAACGTGGTGAACAACTCCGAGACCTTCCGCGGGATCGCCGGGCCGTCCTCGTTCGCCGAAGTGCTCCGAGGCCTCGGGCTGTGGGTCATGTACGGACGCGGGCCGAGCGGCCCCTGGCAGCCCGGGTTCAGCTCGTACCTCACCAATCCTTTCGTCGTCGTCGCCAGCTTCGCGCTGCCTGTCCTCTTCGCGGCATCGGCTCTGGTTGTCCGTGGCAGCGTCAGGCAGCTGGCGATGATCATGGTCGGTCTGGCCGCGGTGGTGATGGTCGGGCTGCACCCGCCAGACCGGCTTGCACCAGTGGGGTCGGCGATGCGGTTCCTCTTCGAGCACTCGGCCGCGGCTGCCTTCCGCACCACCAACAAGGCGGGCGCCGTGCTCGTCCTGGGGATGGCGCTGCTGGTCGCCGTGGCAGGCGCTGCGGTTGCACGCCGGCTCTCGCCCAGTGCGCTCGTCGCCTCCGCAGCCGCCCTCGCGCTGCTCTTCGTGGCCGGGGCGTGGCCGGCGTTCAGCGGGGGCCTCTACAGCGACAGCCTGACCGTCCCGTCCTACTGGTCGCAGGCAGCAGCCGCTGCGGACGCGGGCAGTGCCTACCAGCGAGTCTGGCTTGTCCCCGGGCAGGTGCGGTCGGACTACCGATGGTCGCAAGAACGCGTCGACGACATCGACAAGTCCCTGCTCTCCCGGCCCTCGGTCGTGCAGTACACGATCCCGGCGGCAGTGCCCGAGTCCGCCAACTTCCTCACGGCGGTCGACACGGCGATGCAGGAGGGCTCACTGCCGCCAGGGGCCGTCTCTGCAGCCGCGCGCTACATGGGCGTCAGCGACGTCCTCGTCCGGAACGACCTCGTGTGGGAGCAGACGAACGGAGCCCGACCCGCCACCGTGCAGGCACAGGTGGCACCGGACACCGGGCTGCTCCCCGACGGCGTGTTCGGAGCGCCGGGGGAGAACTCGGTGGCTCCAGGCCAACCACCGGCGTCAGCGTTCGAGGCCGCCCTGCCGCCCCTGGAGCGCTACCAGGTGACCGACAGCCGCGCCATGCTGCGCGTCGAACCGCTAGCGGGCGGCGTTCTCGTCGACGGCGATGGCTGGGCCGTGGCGCCGCTCGTCGCGGCAGGACTCCTGGATCGGCAACCCGTCTTCAGGTACCTGGGCGAGACCGACCCGGCCGGCCTGGGTCAGGCTCTGCAGGCGGGCACTCGGTTGGTCATCACCGACACCAACCGGAGACGGCAGTCCTTGACCGACAGGTTGGCCGACAGCCAGGGCCCGTTGCTCGGTGCCGGTCAACCCACCGGACCCAGTCGCGTCCTGTTCTCGAGTGCAGCCCAGACGGTGCTTCGGGTCGAGGGTGGCGAGGTGACCGCGACGAGCGAGGGCTCGGTCTTCGGCGCTCTGCCGTATGCCGCACCGGAGAACGCCTTCGACACGGACGAACGGACCGCGTGGCTCTTCGGGGACTTCGGCAACGCGGTCGGGCAGAGCGTGCGGGTGCGTCTTGACTCGCCGCACACCATCAGTCGACTGCACCTGGTGATGCGTCCTGTCGGTCCCGTCGTGATCGCTCGTGTCCGGCTGCGAGTCGGCGACCTGCTCCGGTCGTTGGACGTTCCCTCGTCCGGAGTGCTGGACGTCCAGATCCCGCCGACAACGACCCAGACGGTCGAGCTGACCGTGCTGCGGACGAGCGGTTCGGGGATCAACCTGGTGGGCGTCAACGAGATCGGGATCTCCGGCGTCAAGATCACTCGGGTCGCCCGGATGCCGACGCAGCTGACCGGACTGGCCCGACAGCTCGACCCAGCCGACAAGGCGCGTCTCGCCCAGACTCCTATCGACGTCGTCTTCTCCCGGGTGCGGGGCACCGAGTCCTCGGGTGACGACGAGGAGATCGGGCTCAACCGTGACTTCACCCTGCCGCAGGAGCGGACCTTCCGCCTGTACGGGCTGGTCCGTCCCGACTCCGCTGCTGCCGACGAGCGGATCGACGCACTGCTGGGGTACCGCGGCAACGTCGTGGCCACGTCGTCGTCCCGCGTCTTCGGAAGCCCGGACGTCCGCGCATCCTTCGCGGTGGACGGCAGCCCTTACACGGGCTGGTCACCGGCCAGCCCAGTGGTCGGCCAGTCGCTGACCCTCCGTGGTCCGCCCCAGCGGGTCGACCACATCGACGTCCTGCAGCCGGCCGGGGCCACCGGCGCGCCCGCGTCCTTCGCCTCCGAGGTCCAGGTGTACCTCGACGGGCGACTGGTCGCAGATGCTGCCCTTCATCCGGGCCTGTCGCGCATCCCGGTGCTGCCGCAGACTGCCGGCGAGCTCAGGCTCGTGATCGCCGGACAGACCGGGACGGGCTTCGTGCAGTTCTCGGAGGTTCACTTCGGGAACGCCCACATCTCCCCGGCTCCCGCAACGGCGCTCGCCGGGTGCGTACCAGTCGCGGAGCTCGACGGGCAGGTCTTGTCGATGCGGCCGCTTCGGCCGTTGACGGGCATGGGGCCGACTGTCTTCTCTGGTTGCGGTGCACCGCTGACACTCACCGCGGGACCGCATCGGCTCCGTGCACTCCAGGACTGGATGCCCGACGAGCTCGTACTGCGGGACCGCAGCGGCGACCAGCCTTCACCCGGGCCTACGGTCGTCCCGGATACGTCCATCCAACGTCTCTCCGCCACCCACTGGCGGATCACCGCAACGCTGCCCGCCGGTCCCCAGGTCCTCGTGCTCGGGCAGAACTACGACCCACGGTGGACCGCAACGATCGACGGACGGTCGGCCGGTCCCGTAACCGTCGCCGACGGGTACTCCGCCGCATGGATCGTGACGGCACCGGGGCGGCACACGATGGACATCCGGTTCGGGCCGCAGCAGGCGTCGACCGTCGCGCTGTTCGTCTCGTGCGTTGCGGTCGCGCTCTGCGTGGGCCTCGCGCTCCTGGGACGAAGGCGCCGGGTGCCACTACGACCGGGAAGCCAGGCACGGACGACGCCTCGCGCGGGGCGTAGGAGTCGCGGCCCGGTGTGGCGCGGCACGGGCAGTTCGGGCGACAGGGGCGCCGGCGGCGCCGTGCTCGCCTGGGCCGGCGTCGTGTTGGCCGCGTGGCTGCTCGGAGGGCTACCGGTCGGAGCCGTGGCCCTGGTGCTCGCCCTTTGGCACCTGTGGCGGGCACCCGATCCGCGCAGGCTGATCCAGCTGAGCGTGGTGCTGCTCGTGCTGTGCCCCGTCACGTTCGTCGTCGGCAACGCGTCCCGGTGGGGGGTGATCACACCGGACCTCGTCCTGCAGAACGAATGGCCGCACTGGCTCGCGGCAGTCGCGCTCCTGCTGCTGTTCGTCGGGGTCTGGCGCGAAGACCGCGCGCCGGCGACCCCTCAGCGGGCCGAGGCGCCGCCAGCGTCCGGAACGGAGGTCCCCCCGTGAACGTAGAGACGGCGCGTGGCAGCCATCAGTCGTGGGTATCTGGGCAGCACCTGCCAGGCCAGATGTCGGGCCGGCTCGAGGGCGTACAGGTGGACCGCCCGCCGCCAGGCTACGTCCAGCCCGCGAGGCGGGCGCCACGCAACCGGCCGCTGCCACCCGAACACCTTGACCCCGTTGCACCACCGTGAGTCGAAGTCGTGCTCGGCGGCCAGGTCGAAGAGAAGCCGGTACCCGGGGTGCCGCTCGACGTAAGAGCGGGTGGCTGCGTCCACCTGGCGCCATGAGGCGTCGTCCACGATGACCAGGGCGGCATCGGCGAGCAGCGGCTCGGCCATCGCCAGCCCCAGGTACTGGGCGACCCGTGAGTGCGCGCCGTCGTAGAAGTACACCCCGACGCTCCAGCCGGGCGGCCCTGGGCGCAGGAGGCGGAAGGCGTCGCCACGCACGAAGCGGACACCGGTGGCGCAGCCGAACTCCTCCAGGGTGGATCGCACCGCGGAGGTGGCTTCGTCCGGGTCGGTACCGAACTCGCGGAAGCTCTCGACCGCGATCGCCCGCGCTCCGACCTGACCGAGCATCGCACCCACCAGTGACCGCCCCCGGTAGGAACCGACCTCGAGATAGATCTCGTCGGTAGCCATGCGCCCGACTGCGAGGTTCAGCAGCGTCAGCGTGTGCTCGGTGGTCATGCCAGGAACCTGCTCGACCACGCGGGCGAACCGGCGGTCCGATGGATGCTCGGCATGCGTGTCACCGCCGAACGCCCTTGGCAGGTCGGCCACGAACCCGGCTACATCCACGGAACCTCCTCACTGCTGGACGGGCCGCAGGCAGACTACCCAGCAAGGCGACGACGCCCACGCTGTCCGTCGGGCTAGCCTGCACGTGCGTCGGCCGACCGGCTGGCAGGCGGGAGGAACCGATGCCGGAGGCGGACGACGCAGCGCCGTCCGCGGGTCCCCGACCCGAACGCGCTGCTCGTGCCCACGTCGGTCGAGCCGCGGCGCTCCTCGGGTTCTCCACCACGATGGCGAACGTGCTCGGCTACGGCTTCGCCGTGGTGCTGTCCAGATCGCTCGGCCCGTCCGACTTCGGGGCGCTGGCGGCTCTGCTCGCAGCCGCGCTGATCGGGAGCATCCCGGGGGTGGCGCTGCAGCTCGCGGTCGCTCGCTCGTCCGCCGCGGGCTCGGCGGCCACCGAGGCGGCCGAGGTGGCCCGGTGGCTGCGGATCGCGGTGGTGACCGGGGTGCTCCTGATGCTCGGGACCTGGGCCCTTGCTCCCCTCGCCGACTCCTTCCTGGCCCTGCCGAGCCCAGCCCCGGTGCTCTGGCTGGGCGTCGTGCTGCTGCCGACCACCGTGACCGGCGCCTTCCAGGGACGGTTGCTGGGGGCGGAGCGCCACGAGCGGCTGTCAGCGACGTACCTCGCAGTGGCGGGCTTCCGCTTCGTCGCCGGTGTCGCGGCGGCCTGGCTCGGCTGGTCGATCACCGGAGCCCTGGCCGGCGCGGCGGTCGCCAGCCTGCTGGCCTGCGTACTCTCCGCAGCTCTCGCCGGCGTTCCCAGCCAGTCGCCCGGGGGCTCGCCCGTACCCGTGCTGTTGCGCGAGATGGGGACCGCCGCGTCGGCAACGGCGGCGATCCTCGTCCTGGCCAACGTGGACGTCCTCCTCGCCCGTCACTACCTGCCGGCCGCCACCTCTGGGCACTACGCCGTCGGCAGCCTGTTCACGAAGGCGGCCTTCTGGGCGCCGCACTTCCTCGCCGTGCTCGCCTATCCGATCCTGGCCAGGAGGACAGCCCAGCGCCGAGCCCTCCTGATCGCGCTCGGTCTCACCGTGGCGATCGGGCTGCTGGCTGTGACGGGCGCCGCCGTCGTCGCCCACGTGTTGATCGACCTGACAACCGGCCCCGCGTACGCCGACATCGCCCCGCTGGCCCCCGCCTTCGCGGTGCTGGGGATGCTCATGGCTGTCCTGCAGCTGATGGTGTACGCCGGGCTGGCACGCCGACGCCGGGTGACCGAGGCCATCGTGTGGTCCGGCATCGTGGCCGAGACCGCCCTTGTTGCCGCGGCATGGCACGGTGGCCCCGGCCAGATCCTGGCCGCCTGCATCGCGGTCAACACCGCCGTCGCGGTCCTGGTCGTCGGCCGCGAGCTCGGCGCTGCGCGGGCGGAGGGCTCGCAGCTGGTGCGCCCCGCCGCGCTCGAACCGGGTTCCGCACCGCTCTCGCCGCCGGCAGGTGCCCCAGGGGTCGCGGGTCTGTGAGCTCGGCGACGGCAGCGACCGCTGCCCCGCTCAGGCGTCGATCCCGGTAATGTCGGGGTGGACCCGGAACCACTCGACGGTGCGCCGCACCCCTTCCTCGACTCCGATCGACGGGGTCCAGCCGAGCGTCTGCATCGCCAGGGTGATGTCCGGCCGGCGCACGGACGGGTCGTCCTCCGGTCGCGGCACGAAGACGATCGTCGACGAGCTGCCCGTCGCCGACACCACCAGCTCGGCCAGCTTGAGCACGGAGAGCTCGCCGGGGTTGCCGATGTTCATTGGTCCGGCGTGACCGCTCTCGAGCAGCCGGAGCAGACCCTCGACCTCGTCGTCGACGTAGCACACCGAGCGGGTCTGCTCGCCGTCGCCGGCGACGGTCAGCGGCTCCCCCCGCAGGGCCTGGGTGATGAAGGTCGGGATCGCCCGCCCGTCGCGCGGGCGCATCCGCGGTCCGTACGTGTTGAAGATGCGCGCGATGACGGTGTCGGTGCCGTAGGTGCGGCGGTAAGCCATCGTCACCGCCTCGGCGAACCGCTTCGCCTCGTCGTAGACGCCGCGCGGGCCGACCGGGTTGACGTGCCCCCAGTACGACTCCGGCTGCGGGTGCACCTGCGGGTCGCCGTAGGTCTCCGACGTCGAGGCCAGCATGAACCGCGCGCCCTTGGCGTGCGCGAGGTCGAGGGCGTGCCGGGTTCCCTCCGAGCCGACCCGCAGCGTCTCGATCGGGAGCTGCAGGTAGTCCAGCGGCGACGCGGGCGAGGCGAAGTGCAGCACCGCGTCGACCGACCCGTCGACGTCGAACGGCGCCGACACGTCGCAGTCCAGGAACGCGAAGCCCGCCTGCTCGCGCAGGTGCTCGACGTTAGCGGCCGCACCGGTGCTCAGGTTGTCCAGGCACAGCACGGCCCAGCCGCGTCCGAGCAGTCGCTCGCACAGGTGCGAGCCGAGGAACCCGGCACCACCGGTGACGACGGCCCGGCCAGGTCCGGGCCGCGGTCGGCTCGAGCTCATGCGCCTACTGGCCGGCCGGCCACGGGCCGGGTCGGTACACCGCGTCGTATCCGCTCGAGTCGCCCATGGCGGCCGCGATCGCAGCGGTACCTGGGTAGACGCCGTTGCGGACCCAGTCCTGCATGAGACCGATCACGGCGATCCGGGACACATCCGTGAAGTTGCAGTGCCCGGCGCCGTAGGGAGCGCCCACGTCCTGGGGGTAGGTGTTCGGCGGAACCGTGTACACCTGCACCAGGTCGCCGTCCGCCTTGGGGTTGGCGGCCACCTCGCGGGCGAACACGTCCTCGTTCTGGACCAGGACGAGGGGGTCGGACTTCGTGTGCATGGTCAGGGTCGGGTGCCGGACGTCCCCGGTGGGGGTGCCGGTCGCCGCGAGCTTGTCCCGCGCCGCCTGGTCGGAGCTGACCCGGGTGCCCGCGGCCAGCTCGGCGAGCAGCTTGTCGGTGGCTCCCGGGCTGACTGTCTCGATCAGCGACCGCTCGGACGCCGAGACCCGGCTCGCGTAGTCGACGCCGGTGTTCTGCGAGGGGTTGCCGCCCACCCGCCTCTCGATGTCGTACCGCCCGAACGTGCCGTAGCCCAGCGCGGTGAGCACCGACTCGGCGTACGCCTCGACCTGCGAGGTGACGGTCGAGCCGTCGTACGTCTTGGTCTGGTTCGGCGAGTCGACCAGCGCGGCGACCAGGAGGATCTTCGGCACGCCGTTGGCGGTGTCCTTGCCGGCGGCGACGATCGCCTTCGCGGCGCCCTCCCAGTTCGCGACCGCCTCGTCGTACGAGGTGTAGCCGGTCAGCTTGAGCTGCGGGTCGATGAGCGTCTTGATGGCGTAGGCCACGTCGAGCGCCAGGTCGAGGTTCTTGTTCGGGCCGGCCAGAACGCCGCACAACGGGACCGCGCCGTCCACCCACTCGGGGTGCTTCTCGCTGAGCACCTCGGTGATCAGCCCGCCCAGGGAGTCGCCCCACACGATGACGCGGTTCGGCTTGCCGACCTTGTCCACGAAGAACTGGTGCAGGTCCTCGCCGGCCTTGACCCCGTCCGCGACCGCCCACCCGTTCGTCTTGTACGCGGAGCCTGCGATCGCGAAGCCCTGGTCCAGCAGGGCCTGGCCCACGTCTTCCTGGCCCTCGCTCCAGCCGGGTGCCGGCTCGGCCGAGGTCTCCACCGGCGCGAAGTCCGGCGGGGCGGGCGCGGCCTCCCGGTAGCCGTGCGAGTAGATCAGCAACGTGCCGTTCCAGGCCTGCGGCATGACGATCGCGTACTTGGCCCCGTCCAGCGTCCCGCTGCACGCGACCTTGTCGCAGCTGCTGAAGGCGACGTTGTTGTCGGTGCTGCGCTGCGGCGGCGTCGGCGTGCTGCCCGAGCTGCACGCCGCCAGCACCAGCGCGAGACCGGCCGCCCCCGCGAGAAGCCCGGCACGGCCTCGGGAACGGGACAGGACGCGGGAGGCTGACGTCATGCGCGGAAGTGTGGCAGACGCTGCGCTCGGATGCCCGGTTGCCCGGCTAGCGCGCGGGTGGCAGTGCGGCGAGCCAGCGCCGCGCGGCGCCCGGCGAGGTCAGGTGCACGACCTGCAGCCCGGACCACCGGGGGTCGGCCAGCCGGCCCCGTGTCGTGGCCCGGCACTGCCCGTGCTGCGCCCACGCCCAGCGGATCGGGTGCTCGGGGTCCGCCCAGTCCCGGAAGCCCTCCGTGTTGCCGTTCCACAGGTCCCGGTCGAAGGTCGCACGAGCGAACGAGCGCCGCAGCACGCGGCCCATGACCACCGCCCGCGGGTAGTCCAGCCAGACCAGGGTGTCCGCGCGCGACCAGACCATGTCGCTGACCTGGACGTACCCGTCCGAGTCGACCACCCAGCGCTCGCCGGCCGTGGCCGCGTCGACGTCCTCGACGAACGATGGACGCGGCTGCCAGCCCGGGCCGTGGAACAGCGCGTCGACCTCGGTGTACAGCAGGCCGAGCCGGGTTCCGACCTGCCGGGCGAGGGTGCTCTTGCCGGCCCCGCTCACGCCTCCGACGATGACCCGTCGCACGCTGCGCCGCCCGTCGTCGGTCAGTGCGCCGCGTCGTCCCAGGTGCGGCCGTGGCCCACCGAGACGACGAGCGGCGCGCGCAACGGGTACGCGGCGGCCATCTGCGTGCGCAGCAGCTCCTCGACGGCCTCGCGCTCGCCGGGGGCCACCTCGAGCACGAGCTCGTCGTGCACCTGCAGGAGCATCCGCGACGCCAGGTGCTGGTCGAGGAGGGCTCGGTCCACGCCCAGCATCGCGACCTTGACGATGTCCGCGGCCGAGCCCTGGATCGGGGCGTTCAGCGCCATCCGCTCGGCCATCTCGCGCCGCTGGCGGTTGTCCGAGGTCAGGTCGGGCAGGTACCGCCGCCGGCCGAGCAACGTCTCGGTGTAGCCGGTCCGCCGGGCCTCGTCGACCACCGACGCCAGGTAGTCGCGCACCCCGCCGAAGCGGGTGAAGTACTCGTCCATCAGACCGCGCGCCTCTTCGGGGGCGACGCCGAGCTGCTGGGCGAGGCCGTACGCGGACAGCCCGTACGCGAGTCCGTACGACATCGCCTTGATCCGCCCCCGCAGGACCGGGTCGACCTGGTCGGGCGGCACCGAGAACACCCGGGACGCGACGGTGGTGTGCAGGTCCTCGCCGGACTCGAACGCCGCGATCAGCGCCTCGTCGCCGGACAGGTGCGCCATGATCCGCATCTCGACCTGGCTGTAGTCGGCGGTCAGCAGCGTCTCGAAGCCGGTGCCCACGACGAACGCCTGCCGGATCGTGCGTCCCTCCTCGGTGCGGATCGGGATGTTCTGCAGGTTCGGGTCGGTCGACGACAGCCGGCCGGTGGACGCCACCGTCTGGTTGAACGTCGTGTGGATCCGGCCGTCGTCGGCGACCGACTTCTGCAGCCCCTCCACCGTGACGAGCAGCTTGGACACGTCCCGGTGCCGCAGCAGGTGCGCGAGCAGCGGGTGCTCGGTCTGCGCGTACAGGCCCTGCAGCGCGTCGGCGTCGGTGGTGTACCCGGTCTTGATGCGCTTGGTCTTCGGCAGGCCCAGCTCGTCGAACAGGATCGCCTGGAGCTGCTTGGGCGAGCCGAGGTTGAACTCGCGGCCCACCACGGCGTACGCCTCCTGGGCCGTCGCCTTCACCTCGCCGGCGAAGTGGCTCTGCAGGTCGGCGAGGTGCTCGGAGTCGACCGCGATGCCGGCCCGCTCCATGCCGGCCAGCACTCCGACCAACGGCAGCTCCACCTCGCGCAGCAGCCGGGTCTGGCCCTTGGTCTCGAGCTCGACGTCCAGGACGTCGGCGAGGTCGAGGACCGCCCTCGCCCGGACGCCCAGGGCCTCGACCGCACCTGCCTCGTCGGCACCGTCGAGCGAGAGCTGGCCGTCCTCGGCGGCGTCGGCGCGCAGCTCGCGGTGCAGGAAGCGCAGCGTGAGGTCGCCCAGGTCGAACGTGCGCTGCCCGGGCAGCGCGAGGTACGCCGACAGCGCGGTGTCGCTGGTCACCCCCGCCAGCGGCCACCCCCGCGCGGCCAGCGCCAGCGCCGGACCTTTGGACTCGTGCAGCGCCTTCGGGTGCGCGGCGTCGGCCAGCCAGGTCGCCAGCGCCGCCTCGTCGTCCGGGCCGATCGCCACCGGGTCGAGCCAGGCGGTCGCACCGTCGGCAGCGGCCAGCGCGACGGCCGAGACGTCGCCGGTGCCGCGGCCCCAGGCGCCGTCCACGGCCAGCCCGCTACGGCTCCCGTCCGCGGCGTGCGCGGTCAGCCACAGCGCCACCGATCCGGCGCCGAGCTGCTCCACCTGGACGGCGAAGCCCTCGTCGGACTCCGGCTCGACCGCCTCCAGGGTCTGGTAGAGCCGGTCCCTGAGCACCCGGAACTGGAGGGCGTCGAACACCTCGTGCACGGCGTCGCGGTCCCAGGTCCGGACCGCGAGGTCAGGCGGGCCGACAGGCAGCTCGACGTCTCGGACCAGCTCGGTCAGCGACCGGTTGCGCACCACCGACGCCAGGTTCGCACGCAGTGCGTCGCCGGCCTTGCCGGGCACTTCGTCGACCCGGTCGACCAGGGCCGCCAGCGACCCGAAGTCACGGACCCACTTCGCAGCGGTCTTCTCCCCCACCCCCGGGATGCTCGGCAGGTTGTCG
This sequence comes from uncultured Actinomycetota bacterium, assembly GCA_963711005.1. Taxonomy (GTDB): domain Bacteria; phylum Actinomycetota; class Actinomycetes; order Prado026; family Prado026; genus CAVQCJ01. Next base: position 605,144 of record CAVQCJ010000006.1, read on the forward strand.
CTGGGGTCGCCGCGGAGGGCGGCGAAGTCCGGGTACTGGGTCGGCGTCAGCCCGTACCGCGCCTGGACCTCCTCCGGCGTGATCAGCGCCAGGTCGGAGACGCCGCGCCGCGGGTAGAGCACGGTGACGTCGTCGGAGACCAGCTGGAACGCGTCGCGGTCGCCGGTGATGATCTTGACCCGGTAGCCCTCGCGCTCGGCCTGGACCGCCAGCGTCGCGATCACGTCGTCGGCCTCGAAGCCCTCCGCGGTGACCACCGGGACGTTCAGGGCCGCCAGCACGTCCTCGGTCAGGCTGACCTGCCCCTTGAAGGCGTCCGGGCTGGCCGACCGGTTGGCTTTGTACTCCGGGTACTGCTCGCTGCGGAACGTCTTCCGGCCGAGGTCGAACGCGACCGCGAGGTGCGTCGGGCGCTCGTCCCGGAGGGCGTTGATGAGCATCGAGGTGAAGCCGTAGACGGCGTTCGTCGGCTGCCCGGTCGTGGTCGAGAAGTTCTCCACCGGCAGCGCGTAGAAGGCCCGGTACGCGAGCGAGTGCCCGTCGAGCAGGAGCAGCAGGGGACGGCCGTCGGGCGCGGGGTCGGGACCGGGAACGGGCGGGCTCACGGCGCCGATCCTAGGGTGGCCCCATGACAGGTCGCGACGAGCCGGACGACGCCCCCGACTACCTGGCCGCCGTGCGCGCCATCGGCATGGGGACGATGGGTGAGCACATGGGGCTGGAGGTGCACGAGGCGTCCCCGGACAGGGTGGTCGGTTCCATCCCGGTCGAGGCGAACACCCAGCCGTACGGGCTGCTGCACGGCGGCGCTTCGGTCGCCCTGGCGGAGACCCTCGGGTCGTACGGGTCCGCCCTGCACGCCGGCGCGGACCGGATCGCGGTCGGCATCGAGATCAACGCGACGCACCACCGGGCCGTCTCGTCCGGGCGGGTCACCGGGGTGGCGACGGCGGTCCAGCTGGGCCGCACGCTGGCCACCTGGGACGTGGTGGTCACCGACGAGCAGGGCCGTCGCGTCTGCACGTCGCGGATCACCTGCCTGCTGCGCGACGCCGTCCCCGGTTCCTGAGCCGCAGGCTCGGCTGCGCGTCAGGCCGTGGTGGACGCGCGGGTCCGGGCCAGGGCGCTGCGGCGCCGGGCGAGGATGCCGGCCCGGCGGTCGTGCTCGGCGCCGTCGAGGGCGAGCGTTCGGCGCAGCGTGCCGACCGTGGCGACCCGGCGCACGACCATCGGCGAGAACCCGAGCTTGGCGTAGAAGCGGTTCGCCTCGCGCACCTGCGGGAAGACGTTCACGACCACGTGCTCAGCGCCGATCTCCTCGCAGAACGCCGCCGCCGCGGCCACCAGTGCGCGACCGGCCCCTCGCCGGTGGTAGGCGGGACGCACGTGCAGGTAGTCGATCTGGACGACGGTCGCCTCGACGAAGGGACCCATCGGCCGGCCGATGAAGCAGGCCATCCCGACGACCGCGTCGTCGACCTCGGCCACGACCGCGCGGTAGCTGTCGTCGGCGGCGACCTCCGCGAGCAGACGGCGCAGCGTGGTCTCAGACGCGGGCGGCGCGAGGGGACCGCCCCGACCGCTCTTGCCGCGCAGCTCGTCCCACATCTCCAGGACAGCGTCGGTGTCGTCGGGTCGGGGGGCACGGACCACCACGTGGCCTCGAGGCACGGCAGCTCCTTAGCATCGGCACATGCACTCCGCCGTGCACGGACTTCCCACCCCCGGGACCTGCAGCCGCGACTCTAGGCCACAGTCCCCGCGTGCGCAGCCCTGTCCGCCCGATCAGTCCATGCGGACCGACCAAACGGGCAATGCCGACTGAGCGGGACCGTCACAGCACCTTGGACAGGAACGCCTTCGTCCGCTCGTGCTGCGGGTTCAGCAGGACCTCCCGGGGATGGCCGGCCTCGACGACCACGCCGCCGTCCATGAAGACCAGCGCGTCGCCCACCTCGCGGGCGAAGCCCATTTCGTGCGTGACGACGATCATGGTCATGCCGTCCTCAGCCAGGCCGCGCATGACGTCGAGCACCTCGCCGACCAGCTCCGGGTCGAGCGCCGACGTGGGCTCGTCGAACAGCATGAGCTTCGGACGCATGGCCAGCGCCCTGGCGATCGCCACCCGCTGCTGCTGGCCACCGGACAGCTGGGTCGGGTAGACGTTGGCCTTGTCCGGCATCCCGACCCGTACCAGGAGCTGCTGCGCGCGGTCGCGGACCTCGGCCTTGTCCTCCCGTTTCACCCGGATCGGCGCCTCCATCACGTTCTGGAGCGCGGTCATATGCGGGAAGAGGTTGAACCGCTGGAAGACCATCCCGATCTCGCGTCGCTTGGTTGAGACCTCCCGGTCTCGCAGCTCGTGCAGCTTGTCGCCGACCTGGCGGTAGCCGACCAGCTCACCGTCGACCGACAGCCGGCCGGCGTCGACCTTCTCCAGGTGGTTGATGCAGCGCAGGAAGGTGGACTTGCCCGACCCCGACGGCCCGACGAGGCAGAACACCTCGCGAGCGGCCACTTCGAGGTTGATGCCCTTGAGCACCTCGACCCGGCCGAAGCTCTTGTGCACCTCTTCCGCCCGCACCATGGGCCCGGCCCTGGTCGGCTCCGCAGCGATCGACGAGTCGGTCAACTCGCCCCCCTCAACGCGTTGCCGGTGAGCCGCCAGCGGAGCTTCTGCAGGGGCGTGGGCGGCAGGGAGCGGGTCGACCCGCGCTTGAACCGGCGCTCGAGGTAGTACTGACCCACCGTGAGGATCGAGGTGAGGAACAGGTACCAGATGCTTGCGACGATCAGGAGCGGGATCGTCTGGAAGGTGCGGGCGTAGATGATCTGTGCGGTGCTCAGCAGCTCGGCGAAGCCGATCACGAAGGCCAGCGACGTCGTCTTCAGCATCGAGATCGTCTCGTTGCCGGTCGGCGGGATGATCACCCGCATCGCCTGCGGGAGAACGATCCGACGCATCGTCTGGCCGGCGGACATCCCCAGCGCCGAGGACGCCTCGAGCTGCCCCTCGTCCACGGACATGAGCCCGGCACGGGCGATCTCGGCCATGTACGCCGCCTCGTTCAGGCCGAGGCCGAGGCAGACCGCCACCAGCTGCGTGACCACGGTCTGGGGGTTGGTGGCGAACCACGACGGACCGAACGGGATGCCCAGGGACACCGAGTGCAGCACGGTCGGGATGTTGTACCAGAACAGCAGCTGGACGAGGACTGGCGTGCCGCGGAAGAACCAGATGTACGTCCAGGCCACCGCCGACACGATCGGGTTCGGCGACAGGCGCATGACGGCCAGCAGCACCCCCAGCAGGATGCCGATCGCCATGGCGATGGCCGTCAGCATCAGAGTCTTCTCGACGCCCTGCAGGATCGAGCTGTCGAAGAGGTACTGCCGCACGACGGACCAGTTGATCTCGGGGTTGGTGATCAGCCAGTGCAGCAGCTGCGCGACCAGCACCAGGATGATCGCCGCCGACACCCAGCGGCCAGGGTGCCGGACCGGGACTGCCGTGATGGTCTCGGGCCGTCCCCTGGCTGTCGTCGGGTCGCTGACGGTCATCGCCAGGTCAGCTCGTCGCCCCGTTGATGGTGAAGTTCGTGATGGCGCCCTGGTCGACGCCCCACTTCTTGAGGATCTGCAGGTACGTGCCGTCGGCGTTCAGCTTGTCCAGAGCGCCCTTGATGGCGTCGGCGAAGCCGGCGTAGTCGGCCCCCTTCGGCACCGGGATGCCGTACGGCGCGGTGCCGTAGGCGGAACCGACCACCTCGAAGGCGCCGTTCGACTGCTTGGCTGCGTACGCGTTGACCGGGGAGTCTGCGAGGACGACGTCGGCGCGGCCGCTGTTGAGGGCCAGGTTGGCGCCGTTCTGGTCCGGGTACGCCTGGATGTCGATGGCGGCCTTGCCGCCGCCGGTGCACTTCTTGGACTGGGCCGTGACGTCGTCGAGCTGCGTGGTGCCCTTCTCGACTGCGGCGTGCTTGCCGCACAGCGCGTCCAGGCTGGTCAGGTCGGAGTTCGTCCCCTTCTTCACCAGGAAGCTCGTCCCCGCGGCGAAGTAGGTGACCATGTCGACCTTCTGCTGCCGGGCGAGGTTGTCCGTGAACGAGGACATGCTCACGTCGTAGCGGGTGCCCAGCGCCGGGATGATGGTGTCGAACGACGCGTTCACGAAGTTGAACTTGATGCCGAGCGTGTCGCCGATGGCGTGGCCCAGGTCGACGTCCATGCCCTGGATGGTCGTGTTGTCGGACGCGAAGAACTCGTTCGGCGCGTACGAGGCGTCGGTGGCCACCGTGGCCGCGCCGGCCGTCTTGATCTTCGCCGGCACCTTGGCCGCCAGCGTCGGGTCGACCGAGCTCGCCGTGCTCGCCGCGGGGGTCGAGCCGCCGCCGCCGGACGACGAGCTCCCGCAGGCTGCCAGGGCGAGGGCCGCCACGGCAGTGAGCGCCACGAAGGGGAGAATCCGGTTGTCAGACAAGTGCGTGCGCACGGGGAGTCCTCCTCGGTCGTGGCGGACCTTGGGGCCGCGCCGATCGCGCGCAGTATGCCACGGCCCCGTGGCCGCCGACGGCCCCGCCCGAGGACTCGAACGTAACGCTTTGACAGCGGGCGCCTCGTGGATACACCAGTTCGGGAGCGAATCCATTTCGTTACCGAAGGCAGACCCCAGGTTGGGTAGGCTCCGACCCCCAAGCCGGCCCTCCGGCGCATCCGCGGACGGGGCCTTGTCTCTCTGAAGGAGTTCCCACATGACCCGACGCAGAGCGCTCACGCGCTCGTTGGTGGTTCTGACCGCAGCGGGCCTCGCGCTCGCGGCCTGCAGCAGCAGTGGCAGCGGCGGGACGGCAGCCTCAGCCGGCGCCAGCAGCGTGAACATCGGCTTCATGGGCGACCTCACCGGCGCCAACAAGGCGCTCGGCATCAACATCCGCAACGGCGAGAAGCTCGCGATCGACCAGTACAACGCGACCAACCCGTCGGTCAAGATCGTCCTGAAGGAGTACGACTCGCAGGGTGACCCGAAGCAGGCGTCGGCGCTCGCGCCCAAGGCGGTCGACGACAAGATCGTCGGCCTGGTCGGCCCGGCATTCTCCGGTGAGACCGCCAGCACCGGTCCGGTCTGGCAGGCGGCGGGCATCCCCTTCATCTCCGCCTCGGCCACCCGGGTCTCGCTGGCCACCAACGGGTGGACCACCTTCCACCGGGTGCTGGCCGACGACGGCTTCCAGGGTCCCGGCATCGCGAACGTCCTGATCAAGGGAATGTCGGTCAAGAAGGTCGCCGTCATCGATGACGCCTCCGAGTACGGCAAGGGCCTGGCCGACGCGGTCGCCTCGGCACTCACGGCCGGCGGTGTCAACGTGGCCGTGCGGGAGGCCGTCGCGGCGGTCGGCAACGCCGTGCCGAACTACTCGTCCACGGTCACCAAGATCAAGGGCGCCGGCGTCGACGCGGTCGTCTACGGCGGCTACTACGCCCAGGCGGGGCCGTTCGCCAAGCAGCTCAAGGACGGCGGGGTCACCGCGCAGTTCTTCTCCGGTGACGGGTCGCTCGACCCGGCGTTCATCTCCGGCGCGGGCAGCGGGGCCGAGGGCGCACTGCTGTCCTGCGCCTGCGCGCTGATCAACGACGCCGCCACGGGCACCAGCAAGACGTTCTACGACGCCTACAAGGCGGCGTTCGGCGTCGAGCCGGGGACCTACTCGCCGGAGGCGTACGACGCCGCGACCGCCTTCATCATGGCGATCAAGGCCGGGCACACCGACACGAAGAGCATCGAGTCGTTCGTCAACACCGTGAACTTCACGGGCGTGTCGAAGCAGATCCAGTTTGAGACGAACGGCAACATCAAGGGCGGGACGATCCTCATCTACCAGGTGAAGAGCGGGAAGATCGTCGAGATCGGGACATCGGACGACGCGAAGCCCTGACCTCCGACACCATCCACGCCTGAGGGTCGGGGCGTCACCTCACACGGAGGTGGCGCCCCGACCCAGGAACGGAGACTCGTGAGCAGCCTCCTGCAGGAGTTTTGGGCCTCGACGATCGACGGCCTCACCCAGGGCGCGATCTACGCCCTCGTGGCACTGGGGTACACCCTGGTCTACGGGGTGCTGCGTCTGATCAACTTCGCCCACTCCGAGATCTTCATGATCGGCACCTTCGCTACGGTGGGTGTCATCACCGGGCTGGGCATCACAGCTCCGCTGACGGGCTTCGCGCTCTTCTTCTTCCTGCTGCTCGCGGCCCTGGTGGCGGCGCTCGCGTCCGGCGGCTCCGCGGTGATCCTGGAACGGATCGCCTACCGGCCGCTGCGCCGCCGCGGAGCCACCACGCTTGCGGCTCTCATCTCCGCCATCGGCGCGTCACTGTTCCTCCAGCAGCTCTTCTCGCTGCGTTTCCCCGACGCCGTCGACACGACCCGCGTCATGAACAAGACGGTCCTGGCCACGCTCGGGACGGGCCTGCTGCGCGCGGACAAGGTGCTGGTCTTCGGCGGGGCGATCTTCATGATGGTGCTGCTCGACCGGCTGGTGAACGGGACCCGGTTCGGGCGGGCGATCCGCGCCACGGCCCAGAGCGCCGACACGGCCACACTCATGGGCGTCAACATCGACCGGATCGTCATGCTCACGTTCCTCATCGGCGGGGCGATGGCCGGCATCGGCGGCATGCTGTACATCATCTTCTTCGAGGTGACCACGTTCAGCGTGGGGTTCGTGCTCGGGATCAAAGCCTTCACGGCTGCGGTCCTCGGCGGCATCGGCAACCTGCGCGGCGCGCTGCTGGGCGGCCTCATCCTCGGTCTCATCGAGGAGTACAGCGCGAGCGTCGTCGGGGCCCAGTGGAAGGACGTGATCTCCTTCTCGGTGCTCATCCTCGTCCTCATGTTCCGACCGACCGGCCTGCTGGGCGAGTCGCTGGGGAAGGCGCGCGTATGACGGTCCGCAACCCGCTGCGCGGGGTCAAGATGCCGTGGTCGCACGCGTTCGACCGGATGGGTGCCCGGTGGCGCGCACTGCCGCGCTATGCCCGCTGGCTCGGCTACCTCGCGTTCTTCATGTTCGCGCTCTCGCTCCCGAACATCCCGAACCTCGACGAGGTCATGGCACCGGGCAGCAGCTGGCAGCGGGTCCTGTTCTACCCGATCAGCATCTACATCCTGCTGGCGCTCGGCCTGAACGTGGTCGTCGGGTACGCCGGGCTCCTGGACCTCGGCTACGTCGCGTTCTACGCGATCGGCGCATACAGCATGGCCATCCTCGGCGGCACGTACGGCTGGGGCTTCTGGGAGGTCCTCCCGGTCGGGATCGGGCTGGCGATGGTCGCGGGCTTCCTGCTCGGCTCACCCACGCTGCGGCTGCGCGGCGACTATCTGGCGATCGTCACGCTCGGCTTCGGGGAGATGATCCGGGAGACGGCGAACAACCTCGACTACCTCGGCGGGCCCGCGCGGCATCTACGACATCCCGCGTCCCCCTTCGATCGGCAACATCGGGTTCCTGCAGTACGGCGTGCTGGACTCCAGGCCGTACTACTACCTGGTGGTCGTGGTGATCGCGATCGTGATCATCATCATGAAGCGGCTGGAGAAGAGCCGGGTCGGACGGTCGTGGACGGCCATCCGCGAGGACGAGGACGCCGCCCAGCTGATGGGCGTGCCCACCCTGAAGTTCAAGCTCTGGGCGTTCACGGTCGGTGCGGCGGTCGGCGGGGCGGGCGGCGTCATCTTCGCGTCGTCCACCTCCGCCATCCAGCCGACGGACTTCCCGTTCATCCTCTCGGCGACCATCCTCGCCGCGGTCGTCCTCGGCGGGGCGGGGAACATCCCGGGTGTCGTCCTCGGGGCGTTCCTCGTGGCGTGGCTGCCCGAAGCCGTCCGCGGCTTCGACCAGTACCGGGTGCTCGTCTTCGGCGGGGCGCTGGTCGTCCTGATGATCTTCCGTCCGCAAGGGATCTGGCCGTCGCGGATCCGGGCCGCGGAGTTCAGCGAGGGCGAAGGCGGCATCGGCCGCCTCGGTGGCGAGGTCGGCACAGTCCGCTCGCAGGCTGGGGCAGAACCGTGACCGGCACCGAGCCGCTGCTGGCGCTGCGCAGCGTGACGATGAAGTTCGGCGGGCTGCTCGCGGTCAACGAGCTCGACCTCGAGGTGCGCGTCGGCGAGATCGTGGCGCTGATCGGGCCGAACGGGGCCGGCAAGACCACGGTGTTCAACATGACCACGGGCGTGTACACCCCTTCGTCCGGCGACCTGATGTTCAACGGGACCCGGCTCAACGGGATGCGCCCGGACCGCGTGACCAAGCTGGGGATGGCTCGCACGTTCCAGAACATCCGGCTGTTCGACAACATGTCGGCTCTCGAGAACGTGATCGTCGGGACGCACGCACGGCACCGGGCCAGCGTGGTCGGCGCGGTGCTCGGGCTCCCCCGGTACCGCAGGGAGGAGATCGACGCCCACGACACCGCCACCCGGCTGCTGGACTTCGTGGGGATCGCCCGGCGGGCCGGGATCGGTGGCCCGCAACCTGCCCTACGGCGACCAGCGGCGGCTGGAGATCGCCCGCGCGCTCGGGACCGGACCGAAGCTGCTGCTCCTCGACGAGCCGGCGGCAGGCATGAACCCCTCGGAGAAGAACGACCTGATGCAGCTGATCCGACGCATCCGCGACTCCGGCGTGACCGTACTGCTCATCGAGCACGACATGACCCTCGTGATGGGGATCAGCGACCGGGTGGCGGTCCTGGACTTCGGCCAGAAGATCGCCGACGCACTGCCGGCCGAGGTGCGGGCCGACCCGGCCGTGATCAGGGCCTATCTCGGGGAGGCCGCAGATGCTTCTTGAGGTCGAGGACCTGCACGTCAGCTACGGCAAGATCGCTGCGATCAGAGGCATCAGCCTCACCGTCGACGAAGGTGAGATCGTCACGCTCGTCGGCGCGAACGGCGCGGGAAAGACGACGACGCTGAAGACCCTCTCCGGCCTGCGTCGCGTCGCCGGCGGGACGATCCGGTTCGACGGCAAGGACATCACGTCGATGCCGGGACACCTGCGGGTGCGCGCCGGGTTGTGCCAGGCGCCGGAGGGCCGTGGCATCTTCCCCGGGATGTCCGTCGGCGACAACCTCGCGATGGGCGCGTACGTGCACGGCAAGCCCGAACCCGCCGACCTGGATCGTGTGTTCGAGCTGTTCCCGCGCCTGAAGGAGCGCGAGAAGCAGTCCGGCGGCACCCTGTCCGGCGGTGAGCAGCAGATGCTGGCGATCGGTCGGGCGCTCATGTCCAGGCCGCGCCTGATGCTGCTCGACGAGCCGTCCATGGGCCTGGCGCCCCAGCTCATCCAGCTGATCTTCCGGATCATCGCCGAGATCAACCAGCAGGGGACCACCGTGCTGCTGGTGGAGCAGAACGCTTCCCAGGCGCTGTCCATCGCGCATCGCGCCTACGTGCTCGAGACCGGCGTCGTGGTCAAGAGCGGGACCGGCGCCGAGCTGCTCGGCGACGAGTCCGTGGTCGCTGCCTACCTCGGCGGCGGCTGACCAGGGTCGCCGGCGGTCAACCCGCCTCCGGTGCGAACGTCCCGGTGACGTACGTGCCGATCGGCGGATAGGTGCCGTCCGGCCCGAACCGGTAGATCCCCACGGAACCGTCGACCGGCTCCCCCTGGGCGTCCAGCCGGACCTTGCCGGACTGCCCGACGTACGCGATCGTCAGACCAGCCTTCAGCAGCGCCAGGCACTCCTTGAACGTGGTGCACGCGGTCCCACCGCTGGTCAGCCCCGGGAGCGCCGCCGCGATGTCCTTGCCGCGCGGGCTGCCGGCTGCGGACGCGGCGAGCGCGACCAGGATCGTGGCGTCGTAGGTCTGCGCGGCGTAGCCGGGGTCGGTGAGGTCGGGTGCCTGCTGGGCCAGCCGGGCCAGGAACGCGGCCGACGGCGCCGCCCCCGGACGCAACCCGGTCACGCTGGCGGCCTGCAGCGGCGAGAGCCCTGCGACCAGGCCCGGCCACAGGGCCAGGTCGGAGACGTACAGCGGCGCGACCCCCGGGCCCGCGCCGGCTGCGACCAGCGCCTGGAGCAGTGCGTGCGCCTCGCCGGAGCCGATCACGACGACCGCCTGCGGGGCGGCGGCGGCCACCTGCGCCGCCGCGGCCGAGAAGTCGGTCGACCGCCCGTCGTACTCGATCGCGGCGACGACCCGGCCACCGTCGCGCCGGACGTCCGCCTGCAGGTCGGCGGCGTAGCCCGTGGCGTAGGTGTCGCGCTCGAACAGGACCGCCACCGAGCGGTGCCCGGCCCCCTTGAGCACGGCGGCGAGCGTGCCGGCCTCGAACGAGTCCGGCGGCACCAGCCGCGCGTAGAGCCCTCGGTCGGGGTAGCCGTCGAGCTTGGCGCTGGCGTCGCCGGGCGACACGAGCGCCACCCCCGCCCCGACCACCTTGTCGATCACGGTGAGCGTGACGGACGAGCCGGTCCCGCCGACGATCGCGTCCACCTTGCGGGCCAGCATCCGGTCCACGCTCTGCGAGGCGACCGAGCTGAACGCGTCGCCGGAGTCGGAGTCGATCAGGGTGACCGGCTGCCCGAGAACGCCACCGGCGGCGTCGATGTCCTTGACCGCGAGCTGGAGACCGGCCTCCTCGGCCGGCCCGACGTGCGCGAAGCCGCCGGTGACCGGGAGCAGCGTGCCCAGGACCAGCGGTCCGGCCGACGGCTGAGCGGTCGGGACGGACGGCTTCGTGCAGCCGGCGATGGCGACCAGCAGGACCAGCACGGCCAGTCCGGCGGCCAGGCGGCGCCTCAAGAGGTCTTCGGCCCCTCCTGGGCGAGCACGGTCTCGGCCACCTGCCGCATGCCGATGCGCAGGTCCATCGACGACTTCTGGATCCAGCGGAAGGCGTCGGCCTCCGACAGACCGTGCCGGTTCTGCAGGACCGCCTTGGCCCGGTCGACGAGCTTGCGCGTCTCCAGCCGGTCCGAGAGGTCGGCCACCTCCCGGGACAACGCCGCCATCTGCTCGTACCTGGCGACGGCGATCTCGATGGCCGGCACGAGGTCGGCCTTCTGGAACGGCTTGACCAGGTAGGCCATCGCTCCGGCGTCCCTGGCCCGCTCGACCAGGTCTCGCTGCGAGAACGCGGTGAGCATCAGCACCGGGGCGAGCTGCTCGGCGGTGATCCGCTCAGCCGCCGAGATCCCGTCCAGCACCGGCATCTTCACGTCGAGCACGACCAGGTCCGGGGACAGCTCGGCCGCCAGCCGCACCGCGGTCTCCCCGTCGCCGGCCTCGCCGACGACGTCGTAGCCGGCCTCCTCGAGCATCTCCTTGAGGTCCATCCGGATCAGCGCCTCGTCCTCGGCGATGACCACCCGGCGCGGCAGCGCCGCAGCGGCAGGTGGTCCGGACATGCCGGTCACCCTACCGACCGCCGGACCACCCGAAGCCCGCGCGGCCGGTACCGTTGCAGGCAGCTCAGAGCACGCCCCCGTGGCGGAACTGGTCAGACGCGCCGGACTCAAAATCCGGTGGCCTAGCGGCCATGTGGGTTCGAATCCCACCGGGGGTACCCACCGGCGTCAACCGGCTGAGGGGGCGGCGGGCTTGAGGGCCAGGACCCGGGCCAGGACGCCGTTGACGAACGCCGGCGAGGAGTCCGTCGACAGCGACTTGGCCAGCTCCACCGCCTCGTCGATGACGACCGAGTCGGGCACGTCGTCGACGTACAGCAGCTCGAACACCGACAGCCGCAGCAACGCGCGGTCGACGGCGGGCATCCGGTCCAGCGGCCAGTCCTGCGAGTACGTCTCGATCAGGTCGTCGATCCGCTGCCGGTGCTCGGTGACGCCCTCGACGAGCCGCACAGTGTGCTCGTTCAGCGGGGGGTCGGCCAGCTCGGTGCGCTGCACGAGGACGTCGACGGCCGGAACCCCGCGCTGGTCGGCCTCGAACAGCACGTCCAGCGCCCGCTTGCGGGCCTTGCTCCTCGCCGGCACGGAGTCAGTCCTTCAGCCGTTGACCCGGCCGAGGTACGACCCGTCCCTGGTGTCCACCTTGACCCGCTCGCCGGCGGTGATGAACAGCGGCACCTGGATCTCGTACCCGGTCTCGATCGTCGCCGGCTTGGTCCCGCCGGTCGAGCGGTCACCCTGCAGGCCCGGCTCGGTGTACGTGATCGTGGTCTCCACCGACGTGGGCAGCTCGACGTACAGCGGCGCGCCCTCGTGCATCGCCACCACGGCCTCGGCGTTGTCCAGCAGGAAGTGCGCGGCGTCGCCGACGGTCTCGCCCGGGACGTGCACCTGCTCGTAGGTCTCGGCGTCCATGAAGACGTAGTCGGAGCCCTCGGCGAACAGGTACTGCATCGCCCGCTTGTCCACGCTGGCCGTCTCGACCCGCACGCCGGCGTTGAACGTCCGGTCGACGACCTTGCCGGACAGCACCGCCTTGAGCTTGGTGCGGACGAAGGCCGGGCCCTTGCCCGGCTTGACGTGCTGGAACTCGACGACGGTCCACAGCTGGCCGTCGATGTTGAGGACCAGGCCGTTCTTGAGGTCGTTCGTGGAAGCCACGGGGTGCGTCTCCTGCGGGCGGGGCGGCGCCGCCCGGCCCGGGGGTCAACCCAGGACGAGCAGCTCCTTGGACGAGGTGGTGAGCAGCTCGGCCCGGCCGTCACGCACCACGAGGGTGTCCTCGATGCGTACACCCCCGCGCCCCGGCAGGTACACGCCGGGCTCGACGGTGACGGGCGAGCCGGCGTCCAGGGTACCCGTGGCGGCGGGTCCGATCATCGGTGCCTCGTGGATCTCCAGCCCCACGCCGTGCCCGAGGCCGTGCCCGAACTGCGGTCCGTACCCCGCCGCCTCGATCACCGAGCGGGACGCGGCGTCCACGTCCGCGAGCGCGGCGCCGGGCTCGAGGGCATGCCGTCCGGCCCGCTGGGCGGCGCGGACCAGGTCGTACAGGTCGCGCTGCCAGCCGGCCGGCTCGCCGATCGCGACCGTGCGGGTCATGTCGGCGTGGTAGCCCTCGACCCGGGCGCCGAAGTCGAGCGTGACCAGGTCGCCGGCCACCAGCTCGCTGTCGCTGGGGCTGTGGTGCGGAAGGGCGCCGTTCGGGCCGGCGGCCACGATCGTGTCGAAGGCCGGGGCGTCGGCGCCGTGCGCCCGCATCAGGTCCTCGAGCGCGAAGCCGACCGCCCGCTCGGTGAGGCCGGGGCGCAGCGTCGGCAGCAGGTCGGCCAGCGCGTGGTCGCCGACGGCACAGGCCCGCCGGAGCAGCTCCACCTCGGCCTCGTCCTTGACCTGGCGCAGCTCCTCGACCGGCCGTCCGCCGGCGACCAGGTCGGCTGCCGGGACCGCCAGGGTCAGCTCAGCGTGCTCGGCGACGGTCAGGTGGTGCGCCTCGAAGCCCAGCCGCACCCGCCCGGCGGCAGCCGCGCGCCTGGTCAGCGCCAGCGGGCAGGGCCGGTCGACGAGGACCTCGACGTCCGGCGCCTCCTCGGCGGACTGGTCGCGGTACCGGAAGTCGGTGCACAGCAGGGCCGATCCGTCGGCTCGCACCAGCAGGGCGCCGTTGCTCCCGGTGAACCCGGTCAGGTACCGCACGTTGACCAGCGAGGTCACCAGGAACCCGTCGAGCCCGTCCGGTCCGAGCCGCCCGGCCAACCGCCCGCGCCGCACGGCGTGGTCCGGCCGCACCGCCGCTCAGCCCCCAGCGGGCAGCGCCGCGGCGACGGCCCGCAGCGCGAGCTCGTACGACATCGGCCCGAAGCCCGCGACGGTGCCGGTGGCGACCGCGGCGATGACGGACGTGTGCCGGAACTCTTCGCGGGCCGCCGGGTTGGACAGGTGCACCTCGACCAGCGGCGCCGTGCGCTGGGCGCAGGCGTCCCGCAGCGCGTAGGAGTAGTGCGTGAAGGCGGCCGGGTTGAGGACGACCGGCAGCCGTCCGTCGGCGGCCTCGTGCAGCCAGCGCACCAGCTCGGCCTCGTCGTCGGTCTGCCGCACCTCGACGTCGAGCCCGAGCGACTCGCCCACGACCCGGCACCGCTCGGCCAGGTCGACCGGGGTCGTCGTGCCGTAGACGTCCGGCTCCCGCGAGCCGAGCCTGGACAGGTTCGGCCCGTTCAGGACCAGGACCCGGGTCATCCGGTCACCTCCGCGTAGGCAGCCTGCAGCAGAGACGGGTCCGGACCCTCCAGGAGGGCAGGTCTGGCGATCCCGTCCAGCACCACGAACCGGAGCACGTCGCCCCGGCTCTTCTTGTCCACCCGCATGGCCTCGTGCAGCTGCTCCCAGCGGTCCGCCCGGTAGGTCAGCGGCAGCCCGACCGAAGCGAGCACGGTGCGATGGCGGTCCACGACGACCGGGTCCAGCCGTCCGGCCAGCCGGGCCAGCTCGGCCGCGAACACCATCCCCACTGACACGGCCGACCCGTGCCGCCACCGGAACCGCTCGACCTTCTCGATCGCGTGGCCGAGCGTGTGCCCGTAGTTGAGGATCTCCCGCACCCCGGACTCGCGCAGGTCCGCCGCCACGACGGCCGCCTTGACCCGGACCGCACGCTCGACGAGCTCGCGGGTGTGCGGCCCGGCCGGGTCGGCGGCCGCGGCCGGGTCCGACTCGACCAGGTCCAGGATGACCGGGTCGGCGATGAAGCCGGCCTTGACCACCTCGGCCAGCCCGCTCACGTAGTCCGCGGGCGGGATGCCGGTCAGCAGGTCGAGGTCGCACAGGACGCCGGCCGGCGGGTGGAACGCCCCGACGAGGTTCTTGCCCTCCGCGGTGTCGATGCCGGTCTTGCCGCCGACCGCCGCGTCGACCATGCCCAGCAGGGTGGTCGGGACGTGCACGACGGCGACACCGCGCAGCCAGGTCGCCGCGACGAAGCCGGCCAGGTCGGTCGTGGCGCCGCCGCCCAGCCCGACGACGGCGTCGGACCGGGTGAAACGGGCGGAGCCGAGCGAGGACCACAGCTCGGCGGCCACCCGCACGTCCTTGGCCGCCTCGCCGTCCGGGACGGGCAACGACAGCGGCCGCAGCCCTGCGGCCGCGAGCGCGGCGCAGACCTGCGCGGCGCGGTCCGCGAGCACGTGCGGGTGCACCACGGCGACCCGCACCGTCCGCGGGCCGAGCAGCCCGGGCAGCTCGCCGAGCAGGCCCGTGCCGACCAGCACGTCGTACGCCGTGCCGACCGCGATCCGAGTCGGGACTGCGCTCACCGGGCCGCCTCGCCGGCCAGCACCCGGGCGACGTCCGCGGCGACGTCCTGCGGGGTGCGGCCGTCGGTCGGCACCGTCGCCACGGCTACCTCTTCGTAGAACCCGCGACGGGCCTCCATCAGCCGCAGCCACTGCGCGCGCGGGTTGCCCAGCAGCAGCGGGCGGTCCCGGTTGAACCCGACCCGCGAGGCCGCGTCCTTGACCCCCACGTCGAGGAAGACCACCCGACGGCCGGCCAGCGCCGCGCGGGTCGCCGGGTCGAGCACTGCTCCGCCGCCGAGAGCGAGCACGCCGTCGTGCGTCGCGAGCGCGTCCGTCACCGCCGTCGCCTCGAGCCGGCGGAACTGGGCCTCCCCCTGGTCGACGAAGATGTCCCGAACCGGGACCCCGGCCGCCGTCTCGACGTCGGCGTCGGTGTCCCGGAACGCCACCCCGAGAGTCTCGGCGAGCAGCCGCCCGACGGTGGTCTTGCCGGCCCCGGGCGGCCCCACCAGGACCACCAGCGGCGCCATCAGCGCACGACCAGGTGCTCGAGGTAGGACCGCAGGTTGCGCCCGGTCTCGCCGACCGAGTCGCCGCCGAACTTCTCCAGCACAGCGTCCGCCACGACCAGCGCGACCATCGCCTCCGCGACGATGCCGGCGGCCGGGACGGCGCAGACGTCCGACCGCTGGTTGATCGCCTTGGCCGCCTCGCCGGTGCGTACGTCGACAGTGTCCAGCGCGCGCGGGACCGTGGAGATGGGCTTCATCGCCGCCCGGACCCGGAGCACCTCGCCGGTGCTCATCCCGCCCTCGGTGCCCCCGGAGCGGTTGCTGCGCCGGCGGACGCCGGCGGGACCGGCCTCGATCTCGTCGTGCGCCACCGAGCCGCGGGCCCGCGCCACCGCGAACCCGTCGCCCACCTCGACACCCTTGATGGCCTGCACACCCATCAGGGCGGCGGCGAGCCGGGAGTCCAGCCGACGGTCCCAGTGCACGTGGCTGCCGAGGCCGGGCGGCAGCCCGTGCACGACGACCTCGACGACCCCGCCGAGGGTGTCGCCGTCCGAGCGGGCCGCGTCCACCTCGGCGACCATGGCGGCGCTCGCCTCCGGGTCCAGGCAGCGGACCGGGTCGGCGTCGACCCGTGCCGCGTCCTCGGGCTGCGGCCAGCACCCCGACGGTGCCGCCGCGGCGCCGAGCTCGACCACGTGGCTGAGCACCGTGACCCCGGCGACCTGGGCGAGGAACGCCCGGACCACGGCGCCGAGGGCGACCCGGGCGGCCGTCTCCCGGGCGCTGGCCCGCTCGAGCACCGGCCGCGCGTCGTCGAAGCCGTACTTCTGCATCCCGGCCAGGTCGGCGTGCCCTGGTCTGGGGCGGCTCAGCGGCGCGTTGCGGGCGAGGCCGTCCAGCACCTCCTGGTCGACCGGGTCGACCGCCATCACCTGCTCCCACTTGGGCCACTCGGTGTTGCCCACCTGGACCGCCACCGGCGAGCCGAGGGTCAGGCCGTGCCGCACCCCGCCGAGCACGGTGACCTCGTCCTGCTCGAAGCCCATCCGCGCCCCGCGGCCGTAGCCGAGCCGGCGGCGTCCCAGGTCGGTCGAGATGTCGTCGGTGGTGACCCGCACGCCCGCCGGGAGCCCCTCCAGGACCGCGACCAGGGCGGGCCCGTGCGACTCCCCCGCGGTCAGCCAGCGCAGCATGCAGTGATCCTCCCACGAGGCACGCGGACGGGCCGTCCCCCGGAGGGAGACGGCCCGGCTGCGAGTCGGGCGGCTGGCGCCGCCGTCCGGTCAGGTGCGCAGCGTCAGGCTCTTGCCCACCGACAGGACCAGGCTCGAGTCCCCGAAGAGGAACTGCGCCTGGGTGGTCCCGGCGATGATGTCGAGGCTGAAGTACTTCGCGAAGACCTGGCCGCGCTTGACGCCGGTGTACTTGGTCCCGTTGACGGTGACGTCCGCCGTGACCGCCGACGTGTTGAGCTTGACCAGGGTGATCGTCTCGGTCAGGCCGCTGGGGAGCGTCGTGGCCGTGGTGGTGCCGGTGCCCGAGCTGGACTGCGCCGTGGGCGCGGCGCTGCCCCCGGCCGCCGTCGTCGGGACGACGAGGGCCGCGAACGGGTCACGCCCCGACTGCGAGATGCTCTGCGGTGCCGTCGAGGTGACCGGCTTGGCGCTGGCCGACGGAGCCTTGGACCCGGCCGGTGCCGCCGCGGAGGCCTTGGGCACCGCACCGGTAGCCGTGTCGTCGCTGCTACCGCCTGCGAAGAGCAGGAAGTACGCCGCGGCCGCGAGCACGAGCACGCCGACCACCACGGCTACCAGCACGATCGGCTTGGGGCCGCCGGACGCCGCGAGCGCCTCCTCGGCCGGCGGCTGCTCGGCGACTGCCGTGCCCGCGGAGCCGAACTGGTTGCTGTCAGACATCGCTGGACCCTTCCTACTGGGCCGGCGTCGTCGTGGTCGACGACGTGGCCGGGGTGCTGGAGGTGCCGGTGACCGGCGGTGTCACGTGCAGCGGCGAGGATCCGGGTGCGGTCGCCGACGAGGTCATGAAGGCCCGGAAGGTGACGATCGCCGCCAGCGGCGGTGACGCCCCCGCTGACAGAGGTGCCGCGCCGCCGCCGCCGCTGCTCACGTTGAGCGAGAGGCCGTTCACCAGCAGCGCGCGCTTGAGGCTCTCCATCTTGAGGAAGAACCGCTCGATGTTGTAGTAGGTCCCGTCGACCTCCATCGACACGTTGATGACCTGCAGCGTCTGCCCGTTGAGGCCGACGGCGTTCGCCGGTGCCTGCGCCGAGGTCGCGACCGGGGCCACCGGCGAGAACGAGTGGATGGTGACGCCGGTGCTGCCGGCGATGGACGACAGCGAGCGGATCAGTGCGGGCAGATCCGGGTTCTGAGGGATCCGCTGCTGCACGTCGGCGATGATGGCCTGCTGCTTGGGCAGGTCCTTCTGCAGCGCCTGCAGCTCCGCGATCTGATTCTTGAGGACGTCGTTCTTGGTGTTCTGCGCGGCTGCCTGCAGCCGCAGGTCGTCCGCGCTGGCCCGCTTCGGCGAGACCACGAGGAACCAACCGGCGAGCAGAACGGCCACCGCCAGAACGGCGGACAGCATCGACCACTTCCTGGTGCGCGTCATGTCAGCTGCCCGCCTTCGGCGCGTAACGGTTCGAGAGGGCCTTGGTGGAGATGGCCACCGACGAGGTGAACGTGAACCCGCTCTTGCTCGTGCCGGAGCCCTGCAAGGTGGTCAGGTACGGGTCTGTGTACGACTTCTGCGCGGCCAGTGCCTGCAGCCAGCCCGCGACCTGCGGGAGGTTCGTAGCCAGGCCCTGCATGCTGACGTTGCCGAGCGCCGCGTTGCCCCACGCGCCCTTGACCGACCCTGGGGTGTCGACGTTCTGGGTGACGGTGATGTTCGTCAGCCAGACACCGGACGGCATGCCCAGGCTCAGGTCGTTGAGCACGTAGGAGTAGCGGACCTCCTGGCCCATCGCCTGGGTCAGCTGGGCCTGCGCGGTCTGCGCCTGGGCGTAGACCACCGGGACCTGGGCGTACTTGGTGACCTCGCCCTGGAGCTGGACGCCGGTGGCCTGGGCCGAGGACAGGTCGTCCTGGGCCGCGCTCTCGTCGCCGGCGGCCATGTACCACAGGCCACCCACGACCAGCACGGCCGCGAAGACTCCCAGCCCCATGACCATCTGGGCTGTGCGGAACTTGGCGCCCTCGGAGATCTCCGGTGGCAGCAGGTTCACCCGGGGCAAGGTGCCCGTCTGAACGGCGGTCGTGGTGCTCATCAGGCTGCTCCGAGGGCGAGGCCCACCGGGACGACGGCGAGCGGCTGCACGAACTCGATCTGCTCAGGGCTGAGGCCGGTACGACCCAGCGCGAGGCGTTCCATGGGGTTGCCGACCACGACCGGCGCCCGCGTCGCGGACTGCAGTCGCTCGGCCAGACCCGCCAGCCGCGCTCCGCCGCCGGTCAGGACCACCCGGGAGATCCGGGTGGAACCGGTCGAGGCCTCGTAGTAGTCCAGCGAACCGCGGACCTCGTCGACGAACGTGGACGCTGCGGCCTCGATGACCCGGGAGGCGATCATCGCGCCCTCGGGTACGTCGGTGCGAAGGCCGATCTCCTGCTTCATCGCCTCGGCCTGCGCACCGGCGACGCCCATGCGCTCCGAGACCGCGTCGGTGAGGTCCTGGCCACCCATGAGCAGGATGCGGATGAACCGCGGGGCCCCGCCCTCGTGGACCACGATGTTGGTGACGCGCGCGCCGACGTCGACCAGCGCCTGCACCTCCGCGCCCATCCCCAGGTTGTCCTGTGCGGCCAGCGAGCGCAGCACGGCGAACGAGGAGAGGTCGACGCTGGTGACGGTGAGGCCGGCCTTCTGGACGGCGTGGACCGCGTTCATCACCATCTCGCGGGAGGCTGCCACCAGCATGCCGCGACGCATCCGGCCGCCGTTGTCGTTGGTGAACTCCTCGAGGGTGAAGAAGTCCAGCACGGCGTGCTCGACCGGCATCGGCACCAGGTCCTGGACCTGGTACCCGAGCGCCGAGCGCAGCTCGCCGTCCGGCAGCCACGGAAGGTCGACCTGGCGCACGATGACCTTCTGGTTCGCGACGCCGATGACGACCTTCTTGCCGGAGAACTTCGTGTGGGTCCACAGCTGCTTGATGGCCTCGCCCACGGCTGCGGGGTCGACCACCTCGCCGTCGCGCACGGCCCCTTCGGGAAGCGCGACCTGGCCGAACTTCTCGAGGGTGACCTGGGCCTTGCCGAACGAGAGCTCGGCTGCGCGCACCCCCGACGTCCCGATGTCGAGACCGATGGCGGATCGTCCTGCCACGACGCCAACCTTTCGCATGGCGGCACCTGCCTGCCGCACCACTTGCCCCTGAGAGGCGTTTCAGCGGGAAGGATCGGCTGACGCGCGGCCCGGCTTGAGCAATCGGGCCGAAGGGTTCGTCGAAATCGCGGTCAGCGACCGAGGACGCGCGTGTACGCGTCGGCGATCTGGGTGCCCCAGAGCACCCCGACGAGCGCCCCGGCGAGCATGTACGGGCCGTACGGGATGGTGGTCTTGCGGCCGGCCCGGCCGGCCAGGATCAGCGCGATGCCGGTCACGCCGCCGATGAGGAAGCCGGCGAACCCGCCCACGACCAGGGCCCCCCAGCTCGAGCCATCCCAGGTACATCCCGACCACGCCGGACAGCTTCACGTCGCCGAAACCCATGCCGCGGGGCCAGATCCAGGCCAGCGCGTAGTAGAAGGCGTACAGGGCGGCCCCTGCGCCCACCGCGCGCAGTGCGGCGGCCCCGTCATGCCCCAGCAGCGACGCGAGCCCCAGGAGGGCCGCTGCGACCCCGTAGGACGGCAGCACGATGCTGTTGGGCAGCTTGCGCGTGTCCAGGTCGATCGCACCCAGCGCGACCCCGACGGCCCCCAGGTACAGGTACGCGGGCAGCTCCCACGAGGCGCCGAACCGCCAGCCCAGCACACCGAAGACCGCGGCGGTGAGCAGCTCGACCAGGGGGTACCGCACGCTGACCGGGTGGTGGCAGGTGCGGCAGCGGCCGCGCAGCACCACCCAGCTCGCGACCGGCACGTTCTCGTACCAGGTCAGCTGCCGGTCGCAGCTGGGGCAGTGCGAGCGCGGGTGGACCACGGACTCGCCCCGCGGGACTCGCCAGATGACGACGTTGAGGAAGGAGCCGACGAACAGCCCGAGCAGGGCCGCCAGCACCGCGACGGCGACCGTGGGAACCGGTTCGGACGCCGCCGACGTCGAGAGCGTGAGCATGGGGACGGACGGCACCCGCCACACCGTAGTGGGGTGTGGCGGGCGACCGGTCAGTACTGGGGCTTCAGCTCGGCCGTGGTCTTGCCGGCCCACACCGCGTTCGTCCACTGCGGGAAGTACGGCGGCGAGGCGAACTTCAGCCGGGTGTCGTAGCTGTAGTCCTTGAGGAACCCGGTGCCGCTGGCACCGCCGGTGCCGACGATGCCACGCCACTTCTGGGCGATCGAGCCACGGACGTGCAACGACCCGAGCTTGACGCCCTGGTTGTACGACTCCACCCAGAAGCTGTGCTGCAGCGTCTGGATCGAGGCGTAGATCCAGCGGTCGTTGATCGTCATCAGGTCGTTCCCGGAGCTGTCCACCGGGTGGTAGACGATGACGGAGTTCGCGGCGACCAGCCCGAGGATGTCCGGACCGGTCGGAGCGCTGCCTGCGGTGGTGTTCACGAGCAGCAGGTCGTTGGTCACGATGATGTTGTTCTGCGCCGCCAGCGTGACCCGTCCCTTGAGCGTGCCCTCGACGTACACGTTGCCGTTGCCGCAGTACAGCGTCGACAGGTTCGTGTTGACGTCGTTGGCGATCGGCAGGCCGTCACCGATCTGGCCGGTCGTGCACTTGGCCTGCGTGCTCGCGTTCTTGACGTAGATGACCTGGTCGGTCGGCACCGGGACCGTGACGGACGCGCCGGTGCCCAGGGTCGTCGGGTCGCCGCAGCCGGTGCCGGTGACCGTGCCGACGCTCTTCTTGCTCCACACCGTCATGGTGCCGTCGGGGTTGAACTTGATCCGGGTGTCACCGGTGTACTGGCAGCCCGGGTACGTCGAGAAGAGGCTGGTGTTGTCCGGCGGGTTCAGGACCCCCGCGTACACCGGCTTGTAGCCGTTGTAGTTGGGCGTGGCCGATCCGCGGAAGCAGCCCGCGTACGTCGGGCCGGTCGCCGTCTGGCAGCCCGGGTCCGACGTCTCGTAGCCCTTGAGGAAGGTCGGCGTCCCGCTCATCAGCGGCGTGTCGTTGAAGTGCACCTGACCGTCAAGCTGGTCGCCGGTGACGAAGGTGATCTCGACGCAGCCGGACCGGGTCTCGTACCAGTAGTTGGCGCTGGTCGGGCCCGACTTGCCGCAGGCGTCCGTGGACGGGCCGCTCGGGTACGCGGTCGCGTTCGCGGGGTCGGCGTCCTCGAAGTCGGTGTAGTACAGGAAGTCCGTCGCCCCGCCGCGAGCGGTGAGCACCTGGACGCTGCGCGTGACCCCGTTGACCTTGCCGGTCGAGGTGACCCGCACGACGCCCTGGCTGTAGATAGCGCTGGCGTCGATGTCGTAGTGGAAGGCTCCGCGAGCCGGGTTCGCTGTGGACAGGTTCAGCCAGCCTGGCGGCGTGGCGCTGGTCCAGCCGCAGGTGTTGGTCCCCGTCTTGCCGCCCTTGAGCGCGACGTTGGTGCAGTCGACGGTCTGCCAGTACGAGTCGTTCTGGTTCAGCCGGGACAGGTAGTCGTCGACGCCGGCCTGGGCCGCGGCCAGGGCCGCGTTCCAGTCCTGGTCGTGCCGCGCCTGCGGCTGCTGCTGCAGCGCGTAGCCGAGCGCCGCGGTGACCAGGAGGGCCAGCACGGTGATGGAGGCCATGACCATGATCATCGCGATGCCCTGGTCGTCGCCCTTGTGCAGGCGACGCCGCAGGATCATTCGTCGGGTCATCATGACTCCTCGCTCACGGGCTCGACGTCGGCTGGGCGACGCTGTCTGCGTTCGGCAGCGTGACCCGCATGGTCAAGGTGCTGCCGTGGATGGTCTGGTTGGGCGCGGCCAGCACCGTGATGAGCACGTCGATGCTGTCCACGGATGCCAGCTCGGCCGCCGTGAGGGTCGGGTCGGTGAACTTCGAGCCGTTCTTCGCGTAGTACGTGAAGAGGGGGTTGGTGGTCTGCACGTTGCGCGCGAGCACGCGGGTCACGTCGGTCGTGCACGTGGGCAGCGCCGGTGCGCAGTACTGGTAGTTGTAGTCCCCGACGGCGTGGTTGTCCGGCCGCTGGATCGTCTCGGTGAGCACGCCGTTGGTCACGGTGTAGGTGACCCGGCTCGGGCCGACCGTGTTCGCGTCGTTGTTCAGGTTCGCGTAGAACTGCACCGAGGTCGCGGTGCCCTGGATGAAGGCGGCCGCGCCGCCGACGGCGCCGACGGCGTTCAGCTGGGAGGGCAGGACCGCGGTGCGCAGGATGCGCGACATCGAGTCCATGGCGGTCTTGGACTGGGCGCTCTGGTCCAGACGCATCGAGTTCTGGCCCACCGTGCGCTGGGTGAAGATCAGCGTGGTCTGCACCCCGGCCAGGACGATGCCCAGCACGAAGATCACCATCACCAGCTCGACGAGCGTGTACCCGCCATCCGCGCCGCTGTCGTCGTGCCCCGCGCGCCCGGCGCGGGTCGGTCCGGCGAACCGGTGCAGCAAGCTCATCACGTCGTGTTCACCGCCACTGAGATGGGAGAGGTGGTCGCGAGCAGCACGCCCGTGTTGGGCCACGTGCTCGATGGCGACTTGCCGCTGATCTTGATCGTCCAGTTGCCAGCGGGCAGCGACGACTTGAGCACGCCGCTGGCGTTGGTGACCCCGAGCGTGAGCGGGTTCTCCGTCGAGGCGCACCCGGTCGTGACCAGCGGCGTGGCCGTCACCGTCGCGTTCGTCAGCGGCACGCCGGCGCCGTTCTTGACCGTGAAGGTCGCACCGGTCAGTGTCACGGTGGCGCTGCTCGACGAGCCGGCCGCCATCACCAGTGCCGGGTTCCTGGTCCCGCCGGAGGCCGCCGGGTCGTCCTGCTGGCACTGCCCGGCCCACATCGTGTAGCCGTCGGAGAAGGCCCACAGGCTGTTCACGGTGGTGGACGCCGAGCTGGTCGCCACGTTGCGGGTGCCGGTCGGCTGCAGTCCGGTGTTCGCGAACGTGAGGTACGGCAACGAGGTGGGCAGCGCGTACCCGGACTGCGTGGCCTGGGTGACGGTGAGCGTGGCGGCCTTGTCGTAGTTGATCGTCGCCTGGGCCAGCCCGCCGACCGCGATGGTCACGTTCTTGGTGGCGTTCTGGTTGCCGTAGAAGTCGACGTAGCCGGGCTGGTTGATCGCGGCGACGTACGAGCCGACCGAGCTGGTCTGGAAGACTGCGCAGCCGTCGTCGGACGTCGTGTCGGTGAGCGTGCCGGCCGGGCCGGTGAGCGTCACCGTCGCGCCCTTGACCGGTGCGTTGGTGGAGTCCAGCACCTTGATGCCGGCGTAGCCGAACGTGTTCGACTGCACGTAGTTCTTCGGCGGGGTGAGGATCGTGTTGGAGCTGACCGGCTGGGTGCTGCCCATCAGCGGCCAGGTCACCGTGACGGTCACCGACAGGCTCGGGTAGGCCACCGTGGCGCCGCCGTCGCACGGGCTCTTGCCGGTGCCGGCGACGATCCACTCGGTGTTGCGGGTGACGGTGTACGGCACGTTGTCGATGACCAGCGGCTGGCCGGCCGTCCCGCCGGTGACCGGGTTCGGGTTCGTCGCGTCGCCGATCAGGCTCGGGCCGCTCGCGCTGCCGGTGAAGGTGTTGCGCGAGATCTCCAGCTCGCGGGCGGCCAGGTCGGAGGCGGCCACGCGGTTGCGGTCCGAACGGACCGTCTTCATGGACATCTCGAGGGCGCCAACGGTAGCCGTGGCCACGAAGGCGAAGATCATCATCGCCCACATCAGCTCGATCATGGTCATCCCGGCGTCGTCGCAGCTACGCGCGCGCCGGGCATCGCGGTACGCCCGCAGCACAGTCCGCATGCCTCCCATATCGGTGACGGGGCCGGTCGACTTGAACCGGCCCCGTTCACCCCCCTTCTGTGCGAGCTGGAACAACGGCTGACGGGTGGGGTCAGCCTGTGCGAGCGGACCCGGCGGTCCCTGTCGTGGTCACCGGGCAGCTCGCGCTACCGACCGGCTGGATACCGCCGGCCTGACTGTCGTAGTACCAAGTGCGTGGCGAGCCGGCGCCCTTGGCGGAGAGGCAGTACGCGGTCGCCGAGTACTTGACGATCGTGACCGTGTCGTTCTTCGTCGGCAGCAGCACTTCACCGTCCGCGTCGAGGCCGGTGAAGTCGCCGTACTGCGCCGTGTTCGTGAGATAGGTCTCCTGGAACGTCGCCAGGACCCGCAGGTCCTGCTTCGATCCAGCGTCGACGGCCTTCGTCCGTTGGTTCAGGTAGACCGGGATTGCGATCGCGGCGAGGATGCCGATGATGATGATCACGACCAACAACTCGATCAACGTGAAGCCTTCGTCCTCAGGCCGGGGCACCCATCTGGGGCGCCGTCTTCCGGCCATGTCCAGCCCCCTCTCTGCTGGTTATCCCTGGGTTTCGGCACCCGGACCCGACCGATGAAGGCCCTTTCGGGCGAACCACTCGGCTCGCAGCGGCCCGGGAGCCTGCCGGCGGCTCCCCTGCTCGTGCGTCTGGACCGGTCCAGCGGACCGGTCCAGACGTGTCGTGAGCAGCCAGCCGGCGGTCAGGTCACCGCGACGTACGTGCCGGCCGCGACGCAGGTGGCACCGGCCGAGCCGACCGAGCTCGACGTCGCCGTCGGCGCGCCGGTCCGAAGGCCGCCGGCGGTGGAGTCGTACCAGAAGTACAGCGTCGCTCCGGTGTCGGAGTTCGGGTTCTGCCCACGCAGGCAGTAGCCGTTGACGCCCATGGCGCCGGAGATGGCGTTGCCCTGCGAGAACTTCGGGGTCTGGCCGGTGACGCCGGTCGCCGGGTAGGCCTGGAAGTCGGTGAAGTACGTCTCCAGGCTCGTGGCCGCCGTGCGCAGGTCGGACTTGATCGACGCGTCCACAGCCTTCTTCCGCTGGTTCAGGAAGACGGGGATGGCGATAGCGGCGAGGATGCCGATGATGATGATGACGACCAGGAGCTCGATGAGGGTGAAGCCGCCCTCGTTCGCCTCCTGGGTCTCCCTGACGTTGGTGCGGATTCGATTGAGCATCTCAGTGGTCCTTTCGTGATGGCTGGTCGACGCCCCCGTCGGCCGGCCGCTCACGAGTGGGATCGGGATGAGAGCTGAGTGCGATGAATGGAGGACCCGGTCCCTGTGCCCCGTGCGCGGACTCCGGCGAGCTGTTGCCATGAGTCGAGCCGGACGTGCGACGGCCTGGACCAGCAGCTGCTGGCCCAGGCCGTACGCACTACCTTTGAGCGAGCCTGATCAGGATCAGGTGATCGCGACGTACGTGCCGGCCGCGGTGCAGGTCGCACCAGCAACCGCGGTGGAGGTCGACGTGGCCGTGGGCTGCCCGGTCTGCAGGCCGCCAGCGGTGGAGTCGTACCAGAAGTACAGCGTCGCTCCGGTGTCGGAGTTCGGGTTCTGCCCACGCAGGCAGTAGCCGTTGACGCCCATGGCGCCGGAGATGGCGTTGCCCTGCGAGAACTTCGGCGTCTGACCGGACACGCCGGTCGCCGGGTAGGCCTGGAAGTCGGTGAAGTACGTCTCCAGGGCCGTGGCCACCGTGCGCAGGTCGGACTTGATCGACGCGTCCACAGCCTTCTTCCGCTGGTTCAGGAAGACGGGGATGGCGATAGCGGCGAGGATGCCGATGATGATGATGACGACCAGGAGCTCGATGAGGGTGAAGCCGCCCTCATTCTCTTCCTGGGCCTTGCGGATGCGTGCGAGCATCTGCCCTTCCCTTCCGGGATTCACGTGGTGAGCCGAACCGGCAGATCCCCCTTGGGTCCTCTCGCGAGGACCGACCGAGGCAGCTGGGCTGACCTGCACGCCCGCAGGTCCCCTGGCTTTGCGACCCCGTCTCTCGACGGGTGTGCCCTTTCTGGCCGTCAGCTCTTGACAGATGAGATTTCGGTGCCGAACGGCGTCGCCTTGAGGGCCGCGGCGCATCAGTTCGGCCGGCACCCGCAGTTCATCCGAACGGGCTCATCCGAACGGCCCTGCGCGCAGGACGACCCCCCGGCCACGAGGGCCGGGGGGTCGTCTGGCTGAGCGGTCGCCGGCCTACTTGATCAGGTCGAAGATCTTGAAGATCGGCATGTAGAGGGCGATGATCATCGACCCGATGATGCCGCCGAGAACGGCGATCATCAGCGGCTCGATCAGGGCGGTCAGCGACTCGGTGGTCGCCTCGACCTCCTGGTCGTAGAACTCCGCGATCTTGTGCAGCATGGCGTCCAGGGCGCCGGTGTCCTCGCCGACGGCCATCATCTGCACGACCATCGGCGGGAAGACCGGGTGGTGCGCGAGCGGGCCGGTGAGCGACTCACCGCTGCGGACGCTGTCCTGGACGTCGCGCACGGCGTCGCCGATGACGATGTTGCCGGTCGTGTCGGCGACGATGTCCAGGCTCTGCAGGATCGGGACACCGGAGGACAGCATCGTGCCGAGGTTCCGGGCGAAGCGCGCGAGCGCGATCTTCTGGAACAGCGAGCCGAAGACCGGCGATCTTCAGCTTGAGCGGGTCGACGATCGCGCCGGACCTCTTCCTTGTGCTTGATCCGCTGCCAGACGATGACGCCGGCGATCAGGCCGCCGATGATGAACGGGAACCCGTACTTGAGCGATCGTGGACATCATGACCAGGACCCGGGTCGGGGCCGGCAGCTCGCCGCCGAGCGTCTTGAACATCTTCGCGAACACCGGGACGATGAACAGCAGCATGCCGACGACCGCGAGGATCGCGATGCAGAAGACGACGACCGGGTAGGTCATCGCGGACTTGACCTTGCCGCGCAGCTTGACCTCGGCCTCGTAGTTCTCCGCGATCTGCAGCATGCACCGAGTCCAGGAAGCCGCCGACCTCGCCGGCCCGGGTCATGTTGACCATCAGCGGCGGGAAGATCTCGCGGGTGCTTGCCGAGCGCCGCGGACAGCGACTGCGCCGGTCTCGACGTCCTGCCGGACCTCGGTGAGCACCCGGGCGAGCTCCTTGTTCTCGGTCTGCTCCTCGAGGATGCGTCAGCGCGCGCAGCAGCGACAGGCCGGAGTTGATCATCGTCGCGAACTGCCGCGAGAAGATCGCCAGGTCCTTGAGCTTGACCTTCGCGCCGAACTTCGGGAGCGAGAGCTCGGTCGACATGCCGGTGCCTGCCGCTCTGGGCGATGCTGACCGGCGCGTAGCCCATGCTCTTGAGCTTCTGGCGCGACCGCGGCCGGCGAGTCCGCGTCGATCTTGCCCGTGACGAGCTTGCCGGCGCGGTCGCGGACCGAGTACTGGTAGGTCGTCGTCGCTGCCATGGTCTCGCCTCTCAGCTTCGGCCGGTGAGCCGGTTGAAGTCCTCGATGTGGTGGCACTTCTCCAGCCCGGTCTCGTACGTGATGCGGCCACGCTTCACGAGGTCGGCCAGGTGCTGGTCCATGGTGTGCATGCCGTGCTGGGCGCCGGCCTGCATCGCGGAGTAGATCTGGTGGGTCTTGCCCTCGCGGATGAGGTTGCGGATCGGCCGGGGTGGCCACGAGGACCTCGGTCGCGACGGCGCGGCCCTGCCCGTCGACGGTCCGGGCCAGCGTCTGGCAGACGACGCCCTGGAGCGAGCCGGCGAGCTGGACGCGCACCTGCTGCTGCTGGTGCGGCGGGAACACGTCGATGATGCGGTCGATCGTCTGCGCGGCGTCCTGGGTGTGCAGGGTCGCGAACACGAGGTGGCCGGTCTCGGCGGCGGTCAGCGCGACCGAGATCGTCTCGAGGTCACGCATCTCGCCGACCAGGATGATGTCGGGGTCCTGCCGCAGCACGTGCTTGAGGGCGTTGGCGAACGAGTGCGTGTCCTCGCCGACCTCGCGCTGGTTGACCACGCAGGACTGGTGCGTGTGCAGGAACTCGATCGGGTCCTCGACGGTCATGATGTGGTCGCGGCGCTGGCGGTTGGCCAGGTCGACGATCGAGGCCAGCGTCGTCGACTTGCCCGAGCCGGTCGGCCCGGTGACCAGGACGAAGCCACGCGGCAGCATCGCGAAGTTCGCGATGCCGACGGCGGGATGCCGAGGTCCTCGAGCTTCTTGATCTCGAACGGGATGAGCCGGAACGCCGCACCGAGCGAGTCCCGCTGGCGGTAGATGTTGACGCGGAAGCGGGCCTTGCCCGGGACCGAGTAGGCGAAGTCGAGCTCGAGGATCTCCTCGAACTTCTCCCGCTGCCGCTGCGTGATCGCGGCGTACATGACCCGCTGGATGACCGGCGGCGTCAGCACCGGGAAGTCCTCGAGCGGGCTCAGGTGCCCGTTGAGCCGCAGCTGCGGCCGGGAGCCGGTGGTCAGGTGCAGGTCGGACGCGCCGCGCTCGAGCACGGTGCTGAGCAGGACGTGCAGGTCGATGTCGTCGGCCTGCGCCGGACTCCTCGGTCGTGCCGCGGGCGTACGCACCCTCGAACGCCTCGGACTGGGCGATGCCGACGGAGCCCGCGGCGCCCTCGACGACCGGCTCCTGCCAGGTCTGCCCCGCGTACTCGACCGGAGCTGCGGCAGCGGGCGGCACGGCGGCCGGCGGGACTGCTGCGGGCGGAACAGGGGCCGGCGGGGCTGCGGCGGGCGGTGCCGCCGGTGCCGCCGCGGCGACCGGTGCGGCCGGGGCCTGCGCCACCGGCGCGGGCGGGGTGGGCGCCGGCAGCGGAGCCGGAGCCGCGGGCGCGGGGGCTGCGGCGGGAGCCGGAGCGGCCGGCGGCGGCATCTCGGCGAGGGCGGCGGAGACCGCGGCGACAGCAGCGGGATCTGGCACCGCCTCGTAGCCGGGTGGCATCGGCGGGGCACCGGCCGGGAGGAACGCGGACGGCGCCGGCGCGGCTGCGGCGGCCGGCGGCTGCCAAGCGGGGTCGAGCGGCGAGACGGTCGTCTCCTCGCCGGCCGGGACCGGTGACGGTCCCGGAACGAACCCACCGGAGTATCCGGAGGTCTCCACTCCTGCCCCCTTCATTTCAGGGACGTGCGCTGACGAAACCGCCAGGTGCCGCACGAGCGCCGACTGGTGCCGACTGACTCCTCCAGGCATCGGCGGCTGGCGCCCCGCGCTTGAGGGGCTCAGACGACGACGCGCAGGATCTCGTCGATCGAGGTCACGCCCTGGGTCGACCTTGACCATGCCGTCCTCGCGCAGCGTGACCATCCCCTGCTCGATCGCGACCCGGGTGATCTGCGCCGCCGAGGCGTGCTCGACCGTGAGCCGCTCGATGCTCCTCGCTCATCGGCATGACCTCGTGCAGCGCGAGCCGGCCCTTGTAGCCGGTCTTGGCGCAGCCGAGCAGCCGACCGCGCTGGAACAGCGTCGGCAGCGGCTGGCCGTCCTGCCACGGGAACCGGGCGGTGACCAGCGCCTCCGGCGTGGGCACGTACTCCTCCTTGCACTTCGTGCACAGCCGGCGGGCCAGCCGCTGGGCGAGCACGCAGTCGACCGCGGACCCGACCAGGAAGGGCTCGATGCCCATCTCGGTGAGCCGGGTGATCGCGGACGGGGCGTCGTTGGTGTGCAGGGTGGAGAGCACGAGGTGACCGGTGAGGGCCGCCTCGACCGCGATCTGCGCGGTCTCGTGGTCGCGGATCTCACCGATGAGGACGATGTCGGGGTCGGACCGCAGGATCGAGCGCAGCGCCGAGGCGAAGGTCAGGCCGGCCTTGTTGTTGACCTGCACCTGGTTGATGCCGGGCGAGCCGGTACTCGACCGGGTCCTCGACCGTGATGATGTTGACCTCGGCGCGGTTGAGGATGTTCAGCGTCGCGTACAGCGTCGTCGACTTGCCGGAACCGGTCGGGCCGGTGACCAGGATCATCCCGTACGGCTTGGTGAAGCTGCGCGAGTACCGCTCGAAGTTGCCGTCGGAGAACCCGAGGTCGGTCAGGTCCAGGCGCGCCGTGGAGTTGTCCAGGATTCGCATGACGATCTTCTCGCCCCACACCGTCGGGAGGGTGGCGACGCGGAGGTCGATCTTCTTCCCGTTGGCGTTGACCGACAGCCGGCCGTCCTGCGGGATGCGGCGCTCGGCGATGTTGATGTCCGCCATGATCTTCAGCCGGCTGATGACGCCGGACTGGATCGACTTCGGCGAGCGCATGATCTCGTGCAGCACGCCGTCGATGCGGTACCGGACCCGCAGGTCGCGCTCGGTCGGCTCCAGGTGGATGTCGGAGGCCCGGTCCTGGATCGCCTGCGTGATCAGCGCGTTGACGTACTTGACGATCGGGGCGTCCTCGACCACCTCGCGGACCTTGGAGAGGTCCTCCTCCTCCTCGACGTCCAGGATCGCGGTGATCTCGTCGAGGTCGCTGTCGGCGCGGTAGTACTTGTCGATGGCGCGCAGCACGTCGGTGCGGGTCGCCACGCAAGGCTTGACCTCCATCTGCGTGACGGCGCGGACGTCGTCGATCGCCAGGACGTTGGCCGGGTCGGCCATCGCCAGCAGCAGCTTGCCCTCCTCGAACCCGAACGGGAGGACGACGTACCGCCGGGCCATCGCGCCGGACACCAGGCCCACGGCCGAGTGGTCGACGGGGAAGTCGGACAGCTCGACGAAGCGCATGCCGATCTGCTGGGCGAGCGCGGCGACCAGCTGGGCCTCGGTCAGGACGCCCTGGTCGACCAGCACGCGCCCGAGTGCCCGGCCCGCCCGCTGGTGCTCGTCGTAGGCGGCCTGCAGCTGGGCCTGGGTGACCAGGCCACCCTCGAGCAGGATGTCGCCGAGCTGCTTCACGAGTGTCCCCCTCCGGACGTCGTGTGGCGGTCAGGGTTCGGTGCGCTGATGTGGAACGGCTGCCCCCAGGCGGCGGCCCCCACGCCACCCAGCGCCGCCGCAAGGAGCAGGACGCAGACAAGGCCGGCTGCGGGTCGGACCCGCGGGCCGCGGGACGGCAGCGGCACGCCCAGCGCGATCCCGGTCACGGCGGCCGCCTGCGCCGCGAGCGCCGGGTAGCTCCAGTCCGTGTCGACGAGTGCGTGCGCGCCGAGCAGCAGCGCCACGACCACCGCGGCGCGCAGCACCAGGGCGTCCGGCCGCTCCAGGTCGAAGGTCCGGCGCAGCCGCCGCAGCAGGCCGAGCGCTGCCGCGCCGAGCAGGGCGAGCAGCGGGACGGCGAGCAGCAGACCGCCCTCGCCGAGCGCCTGCAGCGGCCCGGAGTGCGCGAGCGGGGAGACCGCCCACTGGACCGGGATGCGACCGACCGAGGTCGACGCGACCCGCCCGTAGCCGGCGCCGACGACCGGGTCGGTGCCGAAGGCGACGAGCGCCTCGCGCCAGAACTCGATCCGGTACGTGCTGTTGTTCTCGAGGGTCTCGCCGGCGGCGGCCCGCGCCGTGGTCGCCTGCAGGCGGCGAGGCGCTGGTCGAGAACAGCGGCGGACCCGGGAGCACGAACGGTCAGCGCCACGGCCACGACCGAGCAGACCAGGCCCCGGCCGATCGCCGAGCCACGGGTCGCGCGGTCCGGCGCCAGCACGACGGCCAGCACGAGCACGGCCAGCCAGCCCGAGCACGAGCAGAGCCAGCGTCGCGCGGCTGGTCGACAGCACGATGCCGGCCACGGCGAGCGGCGCGGCCACCCAGCCCGCCGAGCGCCAGGGCCTGCGGCCGGCGACGGCAAGCGCGAGCCCGAGCAGCGCGGGGGCGAGCAGCGCCGCGGCGTACTGGTTGTGCCAGTCGTAGGTGCCGACCATGGGCCGGCTCGGGTCGCCCAGCCCCCACCACGGGACCAGGGCCCACGCGAACTGCGCCACCCCGCCGGCGCACAGCACGCCGGCAACGGCGGCACGCCGGGCGGCGGTGCGTGCGTACGCCATCACCACCAGCCCGCAGACGCCGGTGAAGCCGTAGGTCCCGGCCGTGACGGCACCGGCGCGGCCGCCGCCGGTGAGGACGAGCACCGCGGCGGCGGCCATCGCCACTGCCGCGACGAGCCCCAGCACCCGGACGTCCAGCCGGCGCCACGGCCGGGTGACGACCAGCGCGGCGATCGCCGGGACGACCGCCCAGGCCAGCGCCCCCGGGTCCCGTCCGCCACCGGCCCTGGCCAGCGGGAGGACCACGACGGTCAGCAGGCCCAGGACGACCACGTGCTCGGTGCTGGCGGCGGTCACCCATCGGCGCAGCCGAGCCCGGCCGCCCAAGGCGGTGCGGGCCGGGCCCGCGACAGGGCTTGGCTCGACCAGAGTCACCTTGCTGGCATCGGCCCGACGGCCTCGGGGCTTGACCGCTCCCGGCGGTTCGGCGGCTCGGCCCATGCGATCCCCGGCCGCTCCCGGTCCGTCCGCCGCTCGGGCGGCCGCGGGCCGGGTCCGCCGCCGAACAGGAGCCGGTCGTAGGCCTGCGCGACCGTGTCCCACGAGTACCTGGTCATGGCGGCCGACCGGGTGCAGGCGCGCAGGTCGTCCAGCGCGTCCGGGGACAGCGCGTCGACCTGCTCGAGCAGCCGGGCCAGCTCCGCCCCGTCGGCGAAGTACCAGGCCACCTCGCCGGCGACCTCGCGGTTCTCCGGGGTGTCCAGGACCAGGCACAGGTTGCCGGCGCCCATCGCCTCGACCAGCGCCGGGTGCGTCCCGCCGACCTCGGTCGCGTGCACGTAGCAGCGGGCGTTGGCGAGCAGGCCGCGGTAGCCGTCGCCGTACACCGCTCCGGGAAGGCAGGCGTCCGGTCGCGCGGCGGCGCGCACCTCGGCCTCCAGCCCGTCGTCGTAGGAAGCCTGGCCCGAGCAGCACCAGGGCGAGCCCGGTCGTCGACGCCGCGTGCGCGGCCGCCACCATCAGCGGGTTGTTCTCCCGCTCCCAGCGGGAGACGTACAGCGCGTACGAGTCGGGGGTCACGGGCGTCTGCGGTCCCGGCGGCAGCGCAGCCCTGGCCAGCTGCTCGGCGCCGTACGGCACCATCACCGAGTCGGTCTCGTGCCGGACCCGGTAGTAGGTGCGCACCTCCTCGGCGTCGGTCACCAGCACGGACGCCGTCGCGCACCGACAGCCACTCCCCCATGCGGTACCAGGACCGGCCGAGCACGCCCCACTTGCCCCGGCGCCACTCCAGCCCGTCCACGTTCAGCACCACTCGGCGGCCGAACAGCCGCAGGAACGGGACGACGGGCGCGTTGGCAGCGTTGCAGAGGAGCACGTCGCGCGGGCCGTCGCGTGAGCACCAGGTGCACCGCGGACAGCGACCGTGTGCACGACCGTGTCCAGGTACTTGCTCCGGATCGTCGGCAGCGTGACCAGCCGGATGCCGCGGTACTCGGTCCCGCTGCTCGCGAAGTGGCTGCGGCAGTACACCTGTACCGGGACGCCGTCCGCGACGAACCGGGTCGCCAGCTGCTCGGCGAAGGTCTCGAACCCGCCGTACGCGGCCGGGATCCCGCGGGTGCCCAGGATCGCGACGCCGCGGCGCCGACGGTCCTTCGCTGCCGAGCGCACCGCCCGGCGCCGCGGGGCCGCGCCGCCCAGGCGCAGCAGCGGGATGCCCTGCAGGTGCGTCACCGACGTGACCTGGCTGTCCAGGTCGTGCGCCCGCGGCGCCAGCAGCACCTCCACGTCGTGGCCGGCCAGCGCGCGGGAAAGCGCGCCCACCTGGGCCGGGTCCAGGTCGGGCGCGACGAGCAGCCCGTCGACGGACAGCGCCCCCACCAGGTCGGCGCACTCGGTGGCCGGCAGGCCCTCGGGCACCGTCCCGACCACCCGGAACGGCGCGCCGGATGCGCGGGTCAGGTCTGCGACCAGCCGGCGCATGCGCGGCGACTCGCCCAGGACGGCGTACCGCTCGAGGCCGACGCCGAACGGGACCAGTGCGCGCCGGGCGTGCGCGAGGACGCGACGGATGACCAGAAGCTCGGCGAACAGCCCGCAGGCGACGAGCGCCGCCCACGCGAACCCGGGACCGGGCGGGGACAGCAGGACGACCAGCAGCGAGGTGGCGCCGCCGGCGGCCGCCGTCCCGACTGCGGGCTCGATCAGGTTGCTGCCCGGACGCAGGGCGGCGCGCCGGTAGAGCCCCAGCCAGCGTCCGGCCAGCACCGTGACCACCGCGATCAGCAGGTAACCGGCCCACACGACGGTGATGTCGCGGTGCAGCAGCGCACCGGCCGCCCAGGCCGCCGCCATGGCCGCGGCGGCGTCGACGAGCCCGAGCAGGCGGTCGGACCGCCGGCGCAGGGCGAGCGCGGTGGTGGCTCGCCGGGCCGCCGGTCGCGGAACAGGACGCAGAGCCTCTGGACCTGGCATCAGCCGTTCACCTCCACCCACGCCGAACGGGACCGACGAGCCGTCGCCCCGCCCGGGTCGAGCCGGGCCCTGGCGCGTCGGGCCAGGGCGTACGCCGTCCACGGGACGGCCATGTGCAGGCGCCGCCGCAGCAGCGTCCGGTGGCCGCCGACGACCGCCAGCCGCAGCCGCAGCCGCCGGCCCAGGCCGCAGTGGTTCCGGGCGCCCGCATGCCGCCGCCAGTCGTAGAGGACCTCCGGCACGAGCACGCCAGACCAGCCGGCCTCGGCGAGGGCGAGGAACAGGTCCCAGTCCTCGTGCGCCGGGAGCCCGCGCAGCCCGCCCACCGACAGGTACGCCGCCCGGCGCATCATCGCGATGCCGGGCACGTAGTTGTGGTCGAACAGCAGCCGGTCGACCGAGAACGGGTACGTGCGGCACACGCCGTCCTCGTCGCCGAAGAGCTGCATCCGCGGGTACGCGAAGCCGGCGAGCGGGTCGGCCTCGAGTGCGCCCGCCAGCGACTCGACGAAGCCAGGGTGGGCGCGGTCATCGGCCGACACCACGGCGAACAGCTCGCACCCGGTGCCCTCGAGCCCGGCGGCGACGGCGCCGGCCAGCCCCAGGTTCTCCTGGACGACGAGCCGGGCGGCCGGCAGCACGCCGGACAGCTCGGCCAGCACACGCGCGGCCACGGCCGCGCTGCCGTCGATCGAGCCGTCGTCCACGACGACCAGCTCGTCGGGCAGCCTCGTCTGCGCCGCGACCGACCGCAGCGCCTCCTCCAGGTACTGCCCGTAGTCCTTGCACGGCATGACGAGCAGGACGCGTTCCCGGCGGGTCATGGCGTCCCCGTCCGCAGACCGTAGGCCGCCGCGCGCGGCGGCACCGGCGCGCCGGGTCGACGGAGGGTGAGCAGCTTCCCGGCCGGCCGACCGCTGACGCGCAGGTAGAACACCACCGCCAGCGCCGAGTCCACGAGGTAGACCAGCGTGGAAGCGACGGCGGCCCCGGCGATCCCGTGCGCCGGCACCAGCCACAGGTCGAGGCCGACACTCAGGACCAGGCCCACCGCCGCGATCACGCTGACCAGCCCGGGGCGGCCGCGGCCGACGACGTCGTTCATGAGCACGTTGGTCGCGCCGAAGGCGACCACGCCGAGGAGCAGGAGCGCGAAGGGCTGGTAGGCCCCCGCGAACCGGTCCGAGTAGAGCAGCCGCAGCAGCGGGCCGCCGACCAGCGCGAGCAGCTGCGGCCGTTGCTGTGCAGACGACGAGCGTCCAGGTGAACAGGAGCGGGGTCTCGTCGGCCGCGCCCTCCCGGCGGCCGCGCACCGCGCGCGGCATGACCACGAGCGAGACGGCGAACGGCAGCACGAACAGCATCTCGGCCAGCCGGGTCGCGACCGCGTACACGCCGAGGGCCGCGCTGCCGGTGAAGCCGTTGACCAGGAACATGTCCAGCCGGAACCCGGTCAGGTGCATGGCGTTGCCCAGGTCGGCGCGCAGCCCGAACCCGAGCATGCGGCCGAGCAGCGAACGGCTCGCGACCGGGCGCAGGGACAGCCCGTCGGCGGCCATCTGCACGCCGGCGACTGCGAGCCCGGTGCCCAGGCCGACCAGCTGGGCGAGCACGACGCCGGTCGCTCCGGCCTGCAGCCAGGTCACGGCCAGGATGGTCAGCACCGCGGCGACCACGCCCTGGACGAGCTCGACCACTGAGGCCGTGCGCAGCCGCCCCGACCCGCGCAGCAGCCCGACGAGCGTGGCCAGCAGCAGGGTGGGCGGCACGAGCAGGCAGGCCACCAGGAGGAGCGGTTTCGGCAACCCAGGGAACCACGCACTGTCCCAGCCGGTCCCGAGCACGACGAGCACCACGAGGGCGGCACCGGCCGACCCGGCGAGGGCCAGCAGGGCGCCGGCCCTGGAGAGCTCGCGCAGCCCGCGTTCCCCGCGGGCGACCAGGTAGCTGGCGGCCAGCGGCGCTCCCAGCCCCGCGACGACGACGAGCACGGTGGGGATCGTGGTAGCCAGCGCGAGCAGCCCGCGGTTGGACGGCCCGAGCGCGCGCGCCGTCACCACGCCGGCGACGAGCGCGGAGACCAGCAGCACCACCTGGCTGGCCACCGAGGCCGCCACGTCGCCGCGCAGCGACGGTCGCGCCGCGGGCGCACCCGGCTCCGGCGACGACCCGGGTGCGGCGCCGCTCGAGTCGCCGCTCACACGCGTCCTCTCACACGTGTCGTTGTCGGCCGCGCGGGGGCGGGACATTAGCCTGAACGGGCGAACCGGACCGGCGCGGGCATTCGCGGGCATTCGCGGGCGCTGCCGAGGCCCCGGCCGGGGGCGAGAGGAGCCGCGGTGACCGGACGCGTCTGCCTGCTGTCCCGCTCGTGGCTGGCCGACGACCCCCGCGTCCGGCGCCACGGCGACGCGCTCGCCGCCGCCGGGTTCGAGGTGGTCGGGGTCGGCTATGACGGAGCCCGGGCCGAGCCGCCGTCGTGGCCGCAGGTCCTGGTCGACCCGCCCCCGATGTCCACCTGGAGCCGGGGCCGGCGGGCCGCGCGGTTCGTGGCCGGCCGGGCCGGCGCCGCGGCGGCGGAGCGGGCCTGGTGGCGCGAACCGGAGAACCTGCGCTGGTGGGACGCCTGCGCGGGCGTGACCGCCGATGCGTACCTCGCCTACGACTGGCCGGTGCTCCCGCTGGCGGCCCGGCTGGCCGCGACGCACCACGGCCGGTACGCCTACGACAGTCGCGAGTACGGGGTCGCGGAGTACGCCTTCCAGTGGCGTTGGCGGCTCCTGTACCCCCCGTACGTGCACGGGATCGAGGCCCGCCTGGTCCCGGGGGCGGCGTCAGTGCTCACCGTCTCGGACGGCATCGCCCGGCTGCTGCGCCGCGACCTCGAACTGGACCGAACGCCCGTCGGTGGTGCGCAACGTGCCGCCGTTCGAGGCGGTGCCCGCGGTCGACGCGCAGCGCCTGCCGGACCGACCCGCTGCGGCTGCTCTACCACGGGCTGATCACCCCCGGGCGCGGGCTCGAGCAGCTGGTCGAGAGCGTCGGCTGCGTGGGCGCCCGGCCGCGAGCTGGCCCTGCGCGGCTACGGGCCGGACTCGTTCCTCGCCCACCTGCGGGAGCTGGCCGCGGGCGTCGGCGCGACGGACCGGGTGCGGTTCCTGCCGGCCGTCCCGATGGCCGGGCTGGTCGCGGCGGCGGCGGCCCACGACGTCGGCGTGATGGTTCCGCCGGACACCACCGACCACATGCGGTACTGCCTGCCGAACAAGTTCTTCGAGTACGTCATGGCCGGGCTGGGCGTGCTGGTCACCGACCTGCCGGACATGGCCGCGCTGGTGCGTTCGTACGGCTTCGGGACCCTGGTGGAGCGGTGCGAGCCGGCGGCGATCGCCGCCGCGGTCAACCGCCTGGAGCCGGGAATGGTCGCCGCCCAGCGCGCGGCGGCCCGGGCGGCCGCGCCGGAGCTGAGCTGGGAGCGCGAGAGCCAGGCGCTGCTGGCGGCGCTCGCCCCCGCCCTGGAGCCGGCCGCGGGCTGACCGGAATGGCCGCGAGCGGTCAGCCGCGGCGGCCGAGCTCCTTCGCGAGGGCACGGAACGCCCGGGCCCGCGGGTCGTCAGCCGCGAGCGTGATCGCGGAACCGTCGGTGAACCCGAGCCGGACCTGCCCGTCGGCCCGGACCGGGCCGGTCGGCGCCGCGCGCGGCCGCGGCTGCGGTGGCACCGGCTCGGGCGCTGATCCCACAGCAGGACGGCCGTGCGCCGCGCCCCACGGGGCAGCCACCGGCTGGATCGGCGCGGCGGCGGACGGCTGCCCGGCCGCGTGCCTGCCGGCCCGACGCCGGAACAGCGGCATGTCAGACCGAGGCCCGCTCGGCCTCGACCTCGTCCAGGACGGCGTACAGCAGCGCGAGCAGGACGCCCTTGACGGACTCCTTGTCCGTGGCGTCGCACGGCAGCAGCGCGACGTCGGGGCGCAGCTCGAGCCGCTCGCGCATGTGCCGCTCCTCGTCGTCGTCGATCCCGGCGCTGCGGTTCAGCGCCACGACGTAGGGCACCCGCGCCATCCGCCGGAACGCCTCGAGGATGCCGGCCGCCTCCTGCAGCGAGTCCTCGCGCTCGGCGTCGACCAGGACGACGTAGCCGAGCATGCCCTCGCCGAGGATCTCCCACATGAAGTCGAAGCGCTCCTGGCCGGGGGTGCCGAACAGGTAGAGCACCAGGTCGCGGTCGATCGTGATGCGGCCGAAGTCCATCGCGACGGTGGTCTCGGACTTGCGCGCCCGGGTGGAGTCGGTGATCCCACGCTCGGTGGACAGCACGGTGATCTCGCTGATCGTGCGGATCAGCGTCGTCTTGCCGGCCGCGAACGGTCCGGTCACGACGATCTTCACTGCCTGTCCGCCGCGGCGGTTGCGCGTCCTGTTGGCCATCACAGTCCCCGAACTCCGGCGATGAGCCGCAGAAGCAGGCTCCGGTTGACACTGGGGTCACGCTCGATCACTGCTGCGGTCTCCGGGTCCGCTGCCATGGCGGCCGACCCGTTCACTGCCACCCACGCCCACCGACACCGCAGGCGGCCGACCGCCGTCCGGCGCCGGGCGACCCGGCTCGAACGTCGGGCGGACCGGCTGCGCCGGGTGGTCCTCGGGGTGTTCCGGCTGGCGTCGGGCCTGGAACGGCTCAGGACGGGGCGGGACGACGTCCTCGGGGGTGTGCGGACCACCGATGGTGGTGACGAACTTCCCCTCG
Source organism: uncultured Actinomycetota bacterium (assembly GCA_963711005.1). Lineage (GTDB taxonomy): Bacteria > Actinomycetota > Actinomycetes > Prado026 > Prado026 > CAVQCJ01. Next base: position 645,101 of record CAVQCJ010000006.1, read on the forward strand.
CTCGGCGCCGCCTGCGCGACCCGCTCGGGAACGGGTGCGGCGGTGGGCGCTGCCGGCTCGGCGGAACGGGCCGCGCTGGCGACCGGCGCCGGGCTGGCCGGCACGAACGATCCCGACCGCGGCGCCAGCGACCCCGCGGTGCCGCTCGACCCCGCGTTGGCGCTCGACCCGGCGGTGGGGCCAGGAGCGGCGGCCGGCGAGTCCGCGGGCTCTGGGCCGGCCGGTGCGGGGCTCTCGCGCCGGGCCGGGCCGCGGTCGGCGGCCTCGGTCGGGTCGCCGTCGCGCTCGAGCGGGGCGAGCAGGGCCAGCCGCCGGCGGACGGCCGACGCGTGGTCGTTGTCCCCGCCCACCGGTTCGAGCAGGCCGCGCTCGGCCAGGGCGGCCAGGGCCTGGACGACGGTGACGTAGCCGCTGCCGGTCAGCTCGGCGATGTCGCCCACCGTGCGCCGGCCGTCGGCCAGGGCCACCAGGGCCCACTCGTCCGGGGACAGGTCCCGCTGGGGCGGCGGGACCACGGGCATCGCCAGCACCACGGCCGGCGACCCGATCAGGGCGGACGTCTGGTCGGCCGTCTCGCGGCGGGCGGCGGCCTCGGCCACGACCCGCTCGGTCGCCAGCTCGACCCCCACGTCGTCCGGGTTGGCCTCGTCGACCGAGAAGGAGAAGTCGCCCTGGCTCCAGCCGAGCAGCTCGAAGACCGCGTCGACGGCCTGCTCCTGGGCCGCCTGCTGCAGCACGTCCGCGTCGACCGCACGGGCGTCGAGAAGGGCACGGCCGACGCCTACGCCTTCGCGCTGCGCCCGCGAGACGGCCTCGCCGAGCGGGCCGTCCGCGACGGCCCCGCTGCCGACCAGCCGCCGCGCCAGCGTCTGCCGGCCGCGGTCTCCGGACGCGCCCGTCACCGAACCCGAGGCGAAGTACACGACACCGTCCACCGCGCCGTTGCGCAGGTGCAGCCCGCCGGTCTTCTTCGTGTAGCTGAGCAGCTGGAAGATGTCCGGAAGACCGAAGGCGTCGAGCGAGCCCTCGAGTTTCACGTCACGTCCTGTCGGTCGGTGCGGTGCGTCGGATGAGTGGACTGGGCGGATCGGTGGCGGGCGGGGTCGGCGCCGGACCGGTCAGGCCCAGTTCCCGGGCTCGCCGTTCGTCTGGTCGTACGCCGTCCAGTGGTTGGCGTCCCGGCGCGGCTCGGGCTTGCTCACCGCGGTGAGCGGGGTCCCCCACGGCGACGGCGCAGGCGGCGGGAGCTCCTCCGCGTACGGCGTCGAGTAGGGCTCGGCCGGCTCGTACGGGGTCGAGTACGGCTCAGCCGGGTCGCTCGGCTCGGGGTCGCCCGGCTCGTCCAGCACGCCCTCGACGACGTGCAGAGCGGGCGCGGCGGGCACCGGCTCGGGCTCGGGGCGGACCGGGAGCTCCTCGACGACGGCCATCTGGACGGCCACCTCTTCGACGGCGACCGGCGCCGACTCGTACGTCTCGTACGTGTCGGGCACCTCGGACACCTCGTACGCCTGCGACCCGTCGGACGCTTCGGACACCTCGGACACTTCGGACACCTCGGACACGGCCTGCGCGGCGGCGGCGTCGTCGGCGCGCAGCGCGTCGGCCACCGAGAGGGCCGAGCGACGGACCTCGAACATCAGCAGGCCGACCTTGGCGCCCTTGGCGCCGACGGCGACCAGCACGGCCTCGTCGTCGGCCGAGACCAGGAACACGGTCCCGTTCTCGCCCTCGACGTAGACCTGGTTCAGGGAGCCGCGGCCGAAGTTCTCGGCCGCCCGCTCACCCAGGGACAGCAGGGCGGCGCTCATCGCCGCGACCCGGTCCTCGTCCATGCCCGACGGCAGCGCCGAGGCCATGGGCAGGCCGTCGAACGACACCACCGACGCGGCCTGGAGCTCGGGGGCCTGCCCGAGCAGGTCCCGCAGGACCTGGTCCAACCGGGCCGAACGACTGTGGGACTGGAACAGATCCGCCATCACGCACCCTCTTAGCGCCGGACGGGACGCCGACCCCGCGGCGCCCTCTGGTGGTGCTTCGGCGGTGCGGGGCACAGGCTTGAGCCACGCCGGGCCGCGAGCGGCGGGCGACGGCGGGGTCGGCCGACCGCTCAGCGCGCGGCCAAGGCGGCCCGCCCGGCCGGGCGCAGCACCCCGACCAGCTCCTCGGCCCCGGCAGCGCACCGCGTCATCAGCCGGACCTGCCCGACCGCCTGGTGAACGAGCAGGTCCAGCCCCCCGACGACCAGCCCGCCGGCGGCCGCCCAGGCCGCGGCCAGCGGAGTCGGCCAGGGGTCGTACAGCACGTCGAAAAGCGGCCCTGGCGCGTCCGGCACGGCAGCCGCGAGGACGTCCGCCGCCCCCCTCGGGACGGTCGACACGACCAGGTCGGCCGGGCCGGCCGGACCGTCGCCCAACAGCCCGGCCGCCCCGGACCAGTCGTGCACCCGCACCTCGACGCCGACCGCGTCGCCGGCCGCGACCAGGTCGCCGGCCGCGCCCGGTCGACGGGCCAGCACGTCCGCGCTCGAGAACCCCGCGGCCGCGAGCGAGACCAGAGCCGATCGCGCCGTGGCGCCGGCGCCGAGCACCGTGGCCCGTCCGGACCCGGCGCCGCCCACCTCGCGCTCGGCGAGCGCCGCGACCATCCCGGGCACGTCGGTGTTGGCGCCGACCCGCCGCCCGTCGCGCAGGAGCAGGGTGTTGGCCGCCGCCGCGAGCCTGGTGGGCTCGTCGGTCTCGTCCAGCAGCGCGAGCACGGCCGTCTTGAGCGGCATCGTCAGCGACAGCCCCGCCCACTGCGCCGTCAGCCCCGCCACGAAGGCGGGCAGGCCGGCCTCGTCGCACTCGACCGCCTCGTACGTCCAGTCCAGGCCGAGGTACGCGTACGCGGCCCGGTGCAGCACGGGCGACAGGGAGTGCGCGACCGGCGATCCGAGGACCGCCGCCCTCATCCGCCGTTCGCCTTCAGCTCGGCCTTGAACTGCAGGAACTGCGTGTACGAGTTGGTGAACTTGGTCAGGCCGGTCTTCGGGTCCACGGTGACCCAGTACAGCCAGTTGCCGGCAGCGGGGCTGAGGACCGCGTTGATGGCGTCCTCGCCGGGCGAGTCGATCGGACCCGGCGGCAACCCGTCGTGCAGGTAGGTGTTGTACGGCGACGGGGTGGCGATGTCGGCGGTCGAAAGCGACTGGTCGTTGTTCTTGAGCACGAAGTTGACGGTGCTGTTCAGCTGCAGCTTCATGTGCGCGTCGAGACGGTTGAGGATGGCCCTGGCGATCTTCGGGAAGTCCTCGGTCTGCCCCTCGGCCTGGACGATGCTGGCGATGACCAGCACCTGGTAGGGGCTCAGGTGCATCGCGGCAGCCTTGGTTCGGAGCCCGGTGTCCTGCTCGGCCTGGACGTACCGGTGCACCATCGCCTTGAGCACGTGGGTGGCGTCTGCGCCAGGCTCCACGTCGTACGTCGCGGGGAACAGGAACCCCTCCGGGTTGCCGCCGGAGTAGGCCGGCAGTCCCAGCGCACCGGGGGCGCCCAGCACCGCCTGGAGCTGCTTGACCGGGATCTTCGTCTTCGCCGACAGCAGCTTGACGATCTCGTCGGTGCGCAGGCCCTCGGGGATCAGGACCCGCGAGGTGATCCGCGACGCCGGGTCGAGCAGCAGGTTGAGCGCGTTCTGGGCGCTCATCTGCAGGTGCAGGCGGTACGTCCCCGGCTGCAGGTTCGCGTCCGGGTCCTGGCCGGCCACTTCGACGAACGCTGACGCGCTGCGCACGACGTCGGACTTCTCCAGCGTCACCCCGACCGCACTGATGCTGTCGCCGGCGAGGATCGTCACGGTCACCGTGCCGTGGCCGTCGCCCACGTAGTCCGGCTTGTTGGTGAACCAGCGGACCCCGGCGCCGACCACGATCCCGAGCAGACCGACGACGACCACGGCCGCGATGAGCACCGCGAAGCCGCCACCGCGCGGCCCGCGCCGGGAGGACCGGGTGGCGACGTCCTTCATCTCGATGCCGAGCTGGCTCATGCCCCACCCTGACTAGGTCGTGCGGTCACCGGTGCCGCGGTCGTGGCAGTCTCGTCGACCTCGACGCCGGCGGGACTCCCCGTCGACCTCTCGGTGTCGAGCGCGGTCTGCAGAATCATGACAGCAGCGGACTCGTCCACGACAGCGCGGCGCCGGCGCGAGTCCAGGCCGGCGTCCTGCAGCGCGCGGTGCGCGCCCGCGGTGGACAACCGCTCGTCGACGAGCCGGACCGGTACGTGCGCCGCCGCCGCGAGCTCACCGGCGAACACCCGGACCGAGTCGGCCGACCGGCCCTCGCCGCCGGACAGCAGCACCGGCAGCCCGACGACGACCTCGACGGCGTCGTTCGCGTCCACCAGAGCCACCAGCCGGGCGACGTCGCCGTTGCCGCGCGCGACGGTCTCCAGCGGCACCGCCAGCAGGCCGTCCCGGTCGCTGACCGCGACCCCGATCCGCACCGTGCCGACGTCCACGCCCAACCGGCGTCCGGTCCTCACCGGGCCAGCGCCGCGCGGACCTGGGCGACGGCCGCCTCGAAGTCGGCGGCGCTCCCACGTCCGGAGCCCTGCGCCACGTCGTCCCGGCCGCCGCCCTTGCCGTCCAGCGCCTGGGCGAGCGTGCTCATCACGGTCCCGGCTCCGGCGCCCTGCGCCGCCGCGCCCGCGTCGCTGGCCACCACGAGTGCGATCTGGTCGTCGTCGCCGGGCGCGCCGAGCACGACCACGGTCGCCCCCGCCGACTGGCTCCGACCGCGGACGTCCAGCGCCAGCGTCCGCGCGTCCGCCGGTCGGACCCCGGCCGGCAGCAGCTCGGCGACCAGTCCCAGCCCGTCCGCGCCACCGACCGGCGTGCGTCCGGTCGCGATCTCCGCCGCCCTCGCCAGCACCTGGCCGGCCCGGACCTTGTCCAGCTCCCGCTCGGCGTCGCGCAACCGGGTCAGCAGCGAGTCGATCCGCTCCGGCAGCTCCTCGGGGCGTGCCTTGAGCGCCTCGCTGAGCTGGTGCACGAGCAGGTGCTCGCGAGCCAGGAAGCGGTACGCGTCCGAGCCGACGAGCGCCTCGACGCGGCGCACCCCGGCCCCGATCGAGGACTCCCCCAGCAGCTTGACCACGCCGAGCTCGCCGGTGTGCCGCATGTGCGTGCCGCCGCACAGCTCGCGGGCCCAGTCGCCGACGCTGACGACCCGCACGCGGTCGCCGTACTTCTCGCCGAAGAGCGCCATGGCACCGAGCGCGATCGCCTCGGTCTGGCTCATGACGTCGGCGGTGACCGACAGGTCGCCGAGCAGCACCTCGTTCACCCGCTGCTCGACGTCGTCGAGCACGGACGAGGGCACCGCGGTCGGGCTCGGGAAGTCGAAGCGCAGCCGGCCCGGGGAGTTCTCCGAGCCCATCTGCGTCGCCTGCTCGCCCAGCGCCTCGCGGAACGCCTTGTGCACCATGTGCGTCGCGGTGTGGGCCCGCGAGATCGCCAGCCGGCGCTCCAGGTCGACGATGCCCTCGGCGCTCTCGCCGAGCACGGCCTCGCCGTCGACGACCCGCGCCCGGTGCACGATCAGGCCGCGGACCGGGGCCTGCACGTCGCGCACCTCGACCAGCGCACCGTTCGCGAGCTGGACGACGCCCTCGTCGGCGAGCTGCCCGCCGCCCTCGGCGTAGAACGGGGTGCGGTCGAGGACCAGCTCGACGTCCGTGCCGGCCGGCGCGGACTGCACACGGGCGCCGTCGACGAGCAGCCCGCGCACCCGGGCCTCGCCCGCTACCTCGTCGTAGCCGGTGAACTCGCTCGGCCCGACCTCGGCCAGCAGCGCCCGGTACGCGGCCACATCGGCGGCACCGGCCTTGCGGCTCTTCGCGTCCGCCTTGGCCCGCTCGCGCTGCTCGGGCATCAGCCGCCGGAAGCCGTCGGTGTCGACGGTGAGGCCCTTCTCCTGCGGCCATCTCCAGCGTCAGGTCGATCGGGAACCCGTACGTGTCGTGCAGCTTGAACGCGACGTCGCCGGGCACCGACGGGCCGACGGCGTACTCCTCGTGCCGTCCGCTCGCCTTGGTCACCTCGACCGTCGCGCGGTCCAGGCCGGGCTCGTTCTCGGCGATCCAGGTGTCGAACAGCTTCGACCCGGTCTGCAGGGTCTGCAGGAACGAGCGCTCCTCCGCCTCGCAGGCCGCGCGGATCCGGTCGTGGTCGGCGCGCAGCTCGGGGTACTGCGCCTCCATCGCCTCGATGCCGACCTCGGCAAGCTCGCCGAACGTCGGGTCGTGCGCTCCGAGCAGGCGCATCGCGCGGACGGCGCGGCGGATGATCCGGCGCAGGACGTAGCCGCGGCCCTCGTTGCCGGGCACCACGCCGTCGCCGACCAGCATCACCGCGGTGCGGGCGTGGTCGGTCACGATCCGCAGCCGGACGTCGTCGTCGGGGTCGGCGTCGTAGCGCTTGCCGGTCAGCTCGCCGGCGCGGTCGAGGATCGCGCGGCTGGTGTCGATCTCGTACAGGTTGTCGACACCCTGCAGGACCGCGGCCATCCGCTCCAGGCCCATCCCGGTGTCGATGCTCTTCTTCGGCAGGTCGCCGAGGATCGGGAAGTCCTCCTTGCCGCTGCCTGGCCCGCGCTCGAACTGCATGAACACGAGGTTCCAGATCTCCAGGTAGCGCTCGCCGTTGACCGCGGGGCCGCCCTCCTCGCCGTAGTCGGGGCCGCGGTCGTAGTTGATCTCCGAGCAGGGGCCGCACGGACCGGGCACGCCCATCGACCAGTAGTTCTCGCGTCATGCCCAGCCGCTGGATCCGGTCCAGCGGCACGCCGACCTGGCGGTGCCAGATGTCGGCGGCCTCGTCGTCGTCGAGGTAGACGGTGATCCACAGCCGGTCCGGGTCCAGGCCGTACCCGCCCTGCTCCGACCGCGCCGGTGACCAGCTCCCAGGCGAGCGGGATCGCCAGCTCCTTGAAGTAGTCGCCGAAGGAGAAGTTGCCGCACATCTGGAAGAACGAGGCGTGCCGGGTGGTCTTGCCGACCTCCTCGATGTCCAGCGTGCGCACGCACTTCTGCACGCTGGTCGCGCGCGGGAACGGCGCGGTCTGCTGGCCGAGGAAGTACGGCTTGAAGGGGACCATGCCGGCGTTGACGAGCAGCAGGGTCGGGTCCGCGGCGATCAAGGAGGCGGACGGCACGACGGTGTGCCCGCGCTCCTCGAAGAAGCGCAGGAAGCGACGCCTGATCTCGGCCGACTCCATGGAGCCCTCTCTGGACGGGGGCCCACGAGCCTACCCGGGGGTCGGCCCGGAACCGTCCCCGTCGTCGCCGCGCACGAGGCGCCGCAGCCGGGCCAGCCGCTCGGCCAGCTCACGCTCGGCCCCATGGTCGCTGGGCCGGTAGTAGTCGCGGCCGACCACGGCGTCCGGGGGGTACTGCTGGGCCACCACGCCGCGCGGGTGGTCGTGCGGGTAGTCGTAGCCCCTGCCCGTGCCCGAGCTTCTTGGCTCCGGCGTAGTGCGCGTCCCGCAGGCCCGGCGGCACCGGGCCGACCCGGCCGGACCGGACGTCCGCCGCGGCGGCCCCGATCGCGTCGATGACCGCGTTGGACTTGGGCGCGAGGGCGAGCGCGATCACCGCCTGGGCCAGCGGCAGCCGCCCCTCCGGCAGCCCGACGAGCTGGACCGCCTGGTACGCGGCGACCGCGGTCGGCAGGGCGGTCGGGTCGGCCAGCCCGATGTCCTCGGACGCCAGGATGACCAGCCGCCGGGCCACGAACCGCGGGTCCTCGCCGGCCTCGACCATCCGGGCCAGGTAGTGCAGCGCCGCGTCGACGTCGCTGCCGCGGATGCTCTTGATCAGTGCGCTGGTGACGTCGTAGTGCTCGTCGCCGTCGCGGTCGTAGCGCACCGCCGCCTTGTCGACGGCCTGCTCGACGTGCTCGACGTCGACCCGCTTGACCCCGGCCGCGAGCGCGCCGCCGGCCGCGGCCTCCAGCGCGGTCAGCCCCCAGCGGGCGTCCCCGGCGGCCAGCCGGGTGAGCATGTGCAGCGCCTCGTCGGAGACCTCGATGCCGTCCGGGGCCAGGCCGCGCTCGTCGACCAGCGAGCGCTCCAGCAGCACCCGGACGTCCGCGGCCTCCAGCGGTCGCAGCGTCACCAGGAGGCTGCGGGACAGCAGCGGCGACACGATGCTGAACGACGGGTTCTCCGTGGTCGCGGCGACCAGGGTCACCCAGCCGTTCTCGACCGCGGGCAGCAGCGCGTCCTGCTGGGTCTTGGAGAACCGGTGCACCTCGTCGATGAACAGCACGGTCCCGCGACCGGACGCCGCCGAGCTCGCGGCGGGCGTCGTCGATCACCGCCCGGACGTCCTTGACCCCCGCTGTCACGGCGGACAGCTGGACGTAGCGCCGGTCGGCGGCGCTGGCGACCAGATGCGCCAAGGTGGTCTTCCCGGTCCCCGGCGGCCCCCAGAGGATCAGCGAGCCGGACCGCGCACCCGACCCCGCTGCCGTCCCCTCGACCAGCCGCCGCAGCGGCGAGCCCGGCTGCAGGACCTGGTCCTGCCCGACCACCTCGTCGAGCGAGCGCGGCCGCATGCGTACCGCCAGCGGCGCGACCTCCGCCGCCCGGTCGTCGGCCGCCGAGGTGAACAGGTCCTCCGCCACGCGCCGACCCTAACCGTCCCCACCCCCACCCCCCGCCCACCCACTTGCGCGATCTTGAGAGATTCAGGGGCCGCCACGGCGTGTCGTCCCTGCATCTCTCAAGATCGCGGGGGGCAGAGGGGGTCAGTCGGGGGTGGCGTCGATGCCGGCCTCGCGGCGCTGCTCGGCGGTGATCGGGGTCGGTGCCTCGGTCAGCGGGTCGAAGCCGTTCCCGGTCTTGGGGAAGGCGATCACCTCGCGCAGGCTGGCCGACCCGGTGAGCAGCATGCAGATCCGGTCCCAGCCGAAGGCGATCCCGCCGTGCGGCGGCGGCCCGAACGCGAAGGCGTCCAGCAGGAAACCGAACTTCTCCCGGGCCTCCTCGCGGCTGAGCCCGAGCAGGTCGAAGACCCGCTGCTGGACGTCCGGCCGGTGGATACGGATCGACCCGCCGCCGATCTCGTTGCCGTTGCAGACGATGTCGTACGCCCAGGCCAGCGCCTCGTCGGGCGCCTGCTCGAAGCGGTCCGTCCACTCGGCGTTCGGCGACGTGAACGGGTGGTGCACGGCCGTCCAGCCGGTCCCGCCGTCGTCCAGCTCGACCTCCTCGAACATGGGCGCGTCGACCACCCACAGGAACGACCACTGCGACTCGTCGATCAGCCCGCACCGACGCCCGACCTCCAGCCGGGTCGCGCCGAGCAGGGCCAGCGCCTGCGACCGCTTGCCCGCCGCGAAGAACGCGCAGTCACCCGGCTCGGCCCCGACCGCCGCCCGCAGGCCGGCCCGTTCGCTCTCGGACAGGTTCTTGGCCACTGGGCCGCCGAGCTCGCCGTCCGCCCCGAACGTGACGTACGCCAGCCCGCGCGCGCCGCGCTGCTTGGCCCACTCCTGCCAGGCGTCGAACGTCCGCCGTGGCTGGTCTGCGCCGCCGGGCATCACCACCGCGCCGACGTGCTCGGCCTGGAAGACGCGGAACTCGGTGCCGGCGAAGTACCCGGTGAGGTCGGCCAGCTCGAGGCCGAAGCGCAGGTCCGGCTTGTCCGACCCGTACCGGGCCATCGCGTCCGCGAACGTCAGCCGCGGCACCTCGCCCACGTCGATGCCCAGCACGCCGTGCCAGATCGCGCGGACCACAGCCTCACCGACCTCGATGACGTCGTCCTGGTCGACGAACGACATCTCGATGTCCAGCTGGGTGAACTCCGGCTGGCGGTCGGCGCGGAAGTCCTCGTCGCGGTAGCAGCGGGCGATCTGGAAGTACCGCTCCATCCCGGCGACCATCAGCAGCTGCTTGAACAGCTGCGGCGACTGCGGCAGCGCGTACCAGCGCCCCGGCTGCAGCCGCACCGGCACCAGAAAGTCGCGTGCGCCCTCCGGCGTCGAGCGGGTCAGCGTCGGCGTCTCGATCTCGACGAAGTCCCGCTCCAGCAGGACGTCCCTGGCCAGCCGGTTGACCTGGCTGCGCATCCGCAGCGCCCGCGCCGGACCGGTGCGACGCAGGTCCAGGTAGCGGTACTTCAACCGCGCCTCCTCGCCGACCTCGACGTGGTCGTCGATGGGGAACGGCAGCGGCGCCGACTCGCTGAGCACGTCGACGTGTGCGGCGCCGACCTCGACCTCGCCGGTCGGGAGCTCGGCGTTGGCGTTGCCCGCCGGCCGCAGGCTCACCGCGCCGGTCACCTTCAGGCAGTACTCGGCCCGCAGCCCGTGCGCCACCTCGGGGTCGCGGACCACGACCTGCACCACGCCGGTCGCGTCCCGAAGGTCGAGAAAGGCCACCCCGCCGTGGTCCCGCCGGCGAGCGACCCAGCCGGCCAGGACGACGGTCGTTCCGGCGTCGGCGGCGCGCAGGCTGCCGGCCTGATGGGTGCGGATCACGGGTGCTGCTCCTCGGGGTCGATCGCCGATACGGACGGACGGAGGTCCGCGGCCGGGGGTTCCCACGCCGCGGGGTCGGCGGGCACCTGCTCGCCCGAGCGGATGTCCCGCACGCTGCCGTCCGCCGGGAACCAGACGTACGGGATGCCGCGCCGGTCGGCGTGCCGGATCTGCCGGCCGTACTTGGCCGCGGACGGCGCCACCTCGCAGGCGATCCCGCGGGCGCGCAGCGCGGTGGCCACCCGGTCGGACTCGCCCCGCGCCGTCTCGTCGGCGACCGCCACGAGCACGCAGGTCGGCACCGGGCGGCTGGCGCCGACGAGCCCGCGCCCCAGCACACGGCCCAGGATCCGGGTGACCCCGATCGACACCCCGACGCCGGGGTAGGTCGTGCGGCCGTCGGACGCCAGGGCGTCGTAGCGCCCGCCGCCGCCGATCGAGCCCAGGTCCTCGTGCCCGTCCAGCACCGTCTCGAAGACGGTCCCGGTGTAGTAGTCGAGGCCGCGGGCGATACGCAGGTCGGCCACCAGGATCCCCGGCGCGACTGCTCGCACTCCCTCGACGACCCGAACCAGCTCCTCGAGGCCCTCGTCCAGCAACGGGTCCTGGACGCCGAGCGCGCGCACCCGGTCGACGAACGAGGTGTCGCTGGTCCGGATCGAAGCCAGGTCGATGCAGCGCCCGGCCGCCTTGTCCGCCAACCCCGCCTCAGCCGTGAGCAGCCCGCGGACACCGTCCGGCCCGATCTTGTCGAGCTTGTCGATCGCCCGGAGCGCCGCCGACGGGTCGCTGGCGCCCAGCCCTCGGAAGAACCCCTCGGCCAGCTTGCGGTTGTTGACCTGGATGGTGACCGGCGGCAGCGGCAGCCCCCGCAGCGCCTCCGCGACGACGACCGCCACCTCGACGTCGTAGTGGAACGGGAGCGAGTCGCGGTCGACGACGTCGATGTCCGCCTGCAGGAACTCGCGGTACCGCCCCTCCTGCGGGCGCTCGCCGCGCCACGCCTTCTGGATCTGGTAGCGACGGAACGGGAACTCCAGGTGTCCGGCGTTCTCCAGCACGTACCGCGCGAACGGCACCGTCAGGTCGAAGTGCAGCCCGAGCCCCTTGTCCGACTCGCCCTCCGCCGCGTGCAGCCGGCGCACGACGTACACCTCCTGCTGGATGTCGCCCTTGCGGGACAGCTGTTCCAGCGACTCGACCGCCCGCGTCTCGAGCGAGCCGAACCCGTGCAGCTCGAAGGTCCGCCGCAGCTGGTCGACGACGTGCTGCTCGACGATCCGCTCGCCCGGCAGCCACTCCGGGAAGCCCGACAGCGGTGCGATCCGGCTCACCGGTCCACCAGCTGGCGCAGGTACGGGTTCGTCGCCCGCTCGGTGCCGATGCTGGTGGTCTCGCCGTGTCCGGGGAGCACGACAGTCTCGTCGGGCAGCGGCAGGATCTTCGTACGCAACGACTCCTCCATGGCTGCGTGATCGCCGCCGAGCAGGTCGGTGCGGCCGATCGACCCGCGGAACAGCACGTCGCCGCTGACGCAGACCGGCCGCTCCTCGCCGGCGCCCGGCAGCCGGAACAGCACCGACCCCTCGGTGTGACCGGGCGCGTGGTCCACGGTGATCGCCAGCCCCGCGAGGGACAGCTCGGCACCGTCCGTCATCGTCAGGACGTCGGCAGGCTCCGTCCAGGTGAGCACGCCGGCGAGCGCGGCCCGCAGCTCCGGGCCGAGCAGCGAGACCGGGTCGGCCAGGCGGTACCGGTCGGCGCTGTGGACGTACGCCGGGATGCCACGCGCGCCGCACACCGGCGTCACCGAGTAGGTGTGGTCCAGGTGCCCGTGCGTGAGCAGCACCGCGACCGGCTGGAGCCGGTGCTCGCGCAGGACCTCCGCCAGCCGGTCCTGCACACCCACTCCCGGATCCACCACCACGCACTCCTGCCCCTCGCCGGGCGCCACCACCCAGCAGTTCGTGGCGAACATCTCGGCGGGGAAGCCGGCGACGAGCACGACGGGGCTCCTCCTGGCTGGGCTGGGTCTGGGTGCCCCCGAAGGGTACCGGCGGGTCTCGCCACGTCGCGAACCAGTTGACCGGGGCACGGGACCTGCCCGCCTACACTGTCCGGCGGCAGCGGATCCGCCCGCGTGGGATCTCCGCGCCCGCTACCGGAACAGCAGCGAACAAGGAGCACCGACGTGACCGGCAACAAGCGCGAGCGGGAGCTCGCCCGCGCCAAGTACGAGCGGCAGCAGGCCCGGCGCGCGGAGGAGGCGGCCAAGCGGCGCCGTCGTTACCAAGTCGTCACCGCCGTCGTGGTCAGCGTCGTCGTCGTCGGCGCCCTGATCGGCCTCAACCACATCCTGGGCAGCGGCTCCAGCGACGCCGCCACGGCCAGCACGACTCCGACCACCACCCCGTCCACCATCCCGACCCCGTCGGCCTCCACCGCCGCGGTGCCCATCCCCACCGACGGCAGCAACGCCACCTGCAGCTACCCGGCCGGCGGCGGCAGCGCGACGAAGACGGTCAGCGCGCCGGCGACGAGCGCCCCCACCCGCCCGGTCACCGGCACCGCCAAGCTGTCCCTGAACGGCAAGCCGGTCACGATCTCGCTGCTGCGTTCGAAGGCGCCGTGCACGGTGAACTCCTTCGCGCACCTGGCTCAGGCGAAGTTCTTCGACAAGACCCCCTGCCACCGCCTGACTACCGGGTCGCTCGCCGTCCTGCAGTGCGGCGACCCGGGCGGGACCGGGTCGGGCGGTCCCGGCTACACGTTCGCCGACGAGAACCTCACCGGTGCCACCTACCCGGCCGGAACGGTCGCGATGGCCAACTCCGGCCCGAACACCAACGGCAGCCAGTTCTTCCTCGTGTACAAGGACTCGACCCTGCCGCCGTCGTACACCCCGTTCGGCAGGATCGTCGGCGGGATGGACGTCCTGGACGCGATCGGCGCTGCCGGTGTCAAGGGCGGTGGCTCCGACGGTGCGCCGGCCAACCCGGTCACGATCACCTCCGTGAGCATCGGGGGGTGACCGTGACCGAGCCGGCGTGGGGGCGCGTCGCGGAGGACGGGACGGTCTTCGTCCGCACCTCCGACGGCGAGCGCGCGGTCGGCTCGTTCCAGGCCGGGACGGCGGACGAGGCGCTGGCCTACTACACCCGCAAGTTCGACGCGCTCGAGCTCGAGGTCGAGCTGTTCGAGCGGCGGGTCCGGCTGCCGGAGGTGTCCGCCGACGAGGCGAGCGCCACCCTTCGCCGCCTGCGCGAGGTGCTCGCCGAGCCGGCGGCCGTCGGCGACCTGGACGGGCTTCGGGCCCGGCTCGAGGCGGTGTCCACCGTCGTCGACGAGCGCCGCGCGCAGGCCCGTGCGGCCCGGGAGGAGACGCGCACGCACGCCCGTGAGCTGCGCGAGCGGATCGTCTCCGACGCCGAGGCCCTGGCCGGCTCCACCCAGTGGAAGTCCACGGGCGAACGACTGCGCGAGCTCCTCGAGGAGTGGAAGGCGGCGCCGCATGTCGACCGCCCGACCGAGCAGGCTCTCTGGAAGCGGTTCGGCGCCGCGCGCAACTCCTTCGACCGCCGGCGGCGCCAGCACTTCGCCCAGCTCGGTGCCCAGCGCAGCGAGGCCAAGGCCGCCAAGCAGAAGCTGATCGCCGAGGCCGAGACCCTGGCGACGTCCACCGACTGGGGTCCGACGGCGACCCAGCTGCGCACCCTCATGGACCAGTGGAAGGCCGCCGGCCCGCTCGGGCGCAGCGAGGAGGACGCGCTGTGGCGGCGGTTCCGAGCCGCCCAGGACGCCTTCTACGAGGCCCGATCGGCTGCCTTCGCGGAGCGCGACGCAGGACTCGGCTCCAACCTCGCGGCCAAGGAGGCCCTGGCCGCGGAGGCCGAGGCCCTGCTGCCTGTGACGGACACCACCGCCGCGAAGGCCGCGCTGCGCGGGATCCAGGAGCGCTGGGAGGCCGCCGGCCATGTCCCCCGCCAGGACAAGGACCGCGTCGAAAGCCGGCTGCGCAAGGTCGAGGAGGCTGTTCGCCGTGCCGACGAGACCCGCTGGCGACGGACCAATCCCGAGGGACGCGCCCGAGCGGAGTCGGCCGTGGCACAGCTCGTCCAGGCGATCGACAAGCTGGAGGCGCAGCGAGCCAAAGCAGTGGCGCGGGGCGACGATCGAGCCGTCACGGAGGCGGACGAGTCGATCGCCGCGCGCCGGTCCTGGTTGGAGGGCGCCGAGGCCGCCCTCGCCGAGTTCACCGGCGAGTGAGCCGGACCGGCACTGTGCCGTGCGAGAGAACTCGGCTCACCGTGTCCGCGCAGGTCTCGGACCGGTGCTGCCGACGTAGGCCGCGAGGTGCTCGCCGGTGAGGGTGGTGCGGGCCGCGACGAGGGCGGCTGGTGCGCCCTCGAAGACGATCCGGCCGCCGTCGTGGCCGGCGCCGGGGCCGAGGTCGACGATCCAGTCGGCCTGCGCCATGACCGCCTGGTGGTGCTCGATGACGATGACCGACTTGCCGGAGTCGACGAGCCGGTCGAGCAGGCCGAGCAGCTGCTCGATGTCGGCGAGGTGCAGGCCTGCGGTCGGCTCGTCGAGGATGTAGACGCTGCCTTTCTCCGCCAGGTGGGTGGCCAGCTTGAGCCGTTGCCGCTCGCCGCCGGACAGCGTGGTGAGCGGCTGGCCGAGGCTGAGGTAGCCGAGCCCGACGTCGGCGAGACGGTCGAGGATGGTGCGCGCGGCCGGCGTCCGCGCCGCGCCGGAACCGAAGAACTCCTGCGCCTCGGTCACCGACATCGCGAGCACCTCGCTGATGTCGCGGTCACCGAGGTGGTAGTCCAGCACCGATGCCTCGAAGCGCTTCCCCTCGCACTCCTCGCAGATCGTCGCGACACCGGCCATCATCGCCAGGTCGGTGTAGATGACGCCGGCGCCGTTGCAGCTGGGACAGGCGCCCTCGGAGTTGGCACTGAACAGTGCAGGCTTCACGCCGTTGACCTTCGCGAACGCCTTGCGGATCGGGTCGAGCAGTCCGGTGTACGTCGCCGGGTTGCTGCGCCGCGAGCCCCTGATCGCCCCCTGGTCGACCGAGACCACCCCGTCCCGGCCCGACACCGAGCCACGGATCAGTGAGCTCTTCCCCGACCCTGCCACGCCGGTCACGACCACCAGCACGCCGAGCGGGATGTCGACGTCGACGTCCCGCAGGTTGTGGGTGCTGGCACCGCGCACCTCCAGCACCCCCGACGGCGTCCGCACCGACGGCTTCAAGGAGGCGCGGTCGTCCAGGTGCCGCCCGGTGAGCGTGCCACTGGCGCGCAGCCCCTCGACGGTGCCCTCGAACACCACCTCACCGCCCTCGCTGCCGGCACGCGGGCCGAGGTCGACGACGTGGTCGGCGATCGCGATCACCTCGGGCTTGTGCTCCACGACCAGCACGGTGTTGCCCTTGTCCCGCAGCCGCAGCAGCAGGTCGTTCATCCGCTGGATGTCGTGGGGGTGCAGCCCGATCGTCGGCTCGTCGAAGACGTAGGTGACGTCCGTGAGCGCCGACCCGAGGTGGCGGATCATCTTGGTGCGCTGCGCCTCGCCACCCGACAGCGTCCCCGACGGCCGGTCCAGGCTGAGGTAGCCCAGCCCGATCTCCACGAACGAGTCGAGCGTCCGCTGCAGCGTCGCCAGCAGCGGCGCCACCGACGGCACGTCGAGGTCGCCGATCCAGCCGGCGAGGTCGCTGATCTGCATCGCGCAGGCGTCGGCGATGCTGATCCCGTCGATCTTCGACGATCGGGCCGCCTCGCTGAGTCTGGTGCCACCGCAGTCGGGGCAGACGGCGAAGGTCACTGCCCGCTCGACGAATGCGCGGATGTGCGGCTGCAGCGCGTCGACGTCCTTCGACAGGAACGACTTCTGGACTCTCGGGATCAGACCCTCGTAGGTCAGGTTGATGCCGTCGACCTTGATCTTGGTCGGCTCTCTGTGGAGCAGGTCGTGCAGCTCGGTCTCGGTGAACTCGCGGATCGGCTTGTCCGGGTCGAAGTACCCGCAGCCGCCGAAGATGCGGCCGTACCAGCCGTCGACGCTGTAGCCGGGGATCGTGAGCGCGCCGTCGTTGAGCGACTTGCTGTCGTCGTAGAGCTGGGACAGGTCGAAGTCGGTGACCGAGCCCCGGCCCTCGCATCGCTGACACATGCCGCCGGTGCGGGTGAAGGTCGCCCGGACGGTCTTGGCGGCACCGCGTTCGACCGTGATCGCACCGCTCGCGTGGACCGAGGCGACGTTGAAGGAGAACGCGTTGGGCGACCCGACGTGCGGCTGCCCGAGCCGGCTGAAGAGGATGCGCAGCATCGCGTTGGCGTCGGTGGCGGTGCCGACCGTGGAGCGGGCGTCGCCACCCATCCGCTGCTGGTCGACGATGATCGCGGTCGTCACCCCGTCGAGCACGTCGACGTCGGGCCGCGACAGCGTCGGCATGAAGCCCTGCACGAAGGCGCTGTACGTCTCGTTGATCAGCCGCTGCGACTCAGCGGCGATGGTGCCGAACACCAGAGAGCTCTTGCCAGAGCCGGAGACGCCCGTGCACACCGTCAGCCGGCGCTTCGGGATCTCGAGGCTGATGTCCTTGAGGTTGTTCACGCGCGCACCGAGCACGCGGATCAGATCGTGGCTGTCGGCAACGTGCAGCGCAGGCGACCGTGTGTCCGTGCTCCTGGCCATGCTCTCGTGTCTCCATCCGTCAGGCGGGCCGCCTTCGCGGTCTCCGTCGGCGTCGCCTCCCGCGAAGTCGACATGGCGAGAGCATCTCAGGCCTGCGCGATACGTACGAGGTTGCCCGAAGGGTCGCGGAACGCGCAGTCGCGCGCGCCCCACGGCTGGGACGCCGGCTCCTGGAGCACCTCGGCGCCCGACGCCCGAACCTTCTCGAACGTGGTGTCCAGGTCGTCAGAGGTGAAGATCGCGGCCTGCAACGAGCCCTGCGTCACGAGCGTCAGGAGCGCGTCGCCCTCGGTCTGCGAGCGACCGCCGTGCGGCTGGAACAGGACGATGCCGACGTCCTGACCCGGAGCGCCGACGGTGACCCATCGGAAGCCGTCGGACGCGACGTCGAGACGGACCTCGAGACCGAGCGCGTCGCGGTAGAACACGAGCGCCGCCTCCGGGTCGTGGACGGGGATGAATGTCGAGGAGAGGGTGACTGTCATGCGAGAACCCTAGGAGTGCCGACCCGCCTCGTGCTTCTCCGATCCTGCTCGGTGCCGAGGCAGGTCTTCGACGTTCAGACCACGACCCTGGTACGCCTCGGTCGTGTCGCGACCTTGCTGACGCACGACGGCAGAGCCTCTCGGTCACCGTGGTCGCGCGCGCGGTACCGCGATGGCGACTCGCCGACTATCTCGGTGAAGCGCGAGCTGAACGAGCCGAGCGACGTACAGCCGACGGCGAGGCAGGTGTCGGTGACCGACGTCCCCTGACGCAGCAGGGCCTTGGCTCGCTCGATGCGGCGAGTCATGAGGTACGAGTAGGGCGTCTCGCCGTACGCCGCACGGAACTTGCGCGAGAAGTGCGCGGGCGACATGAGGGCGACCCGCGCCATCGCCGGGACATCGAGGGGCTGCGCGAAGTCGCGGTCCATGAGGTCGCGCGCTCGGCGCAGGTGCGCGAGGTCGGCGATCTCCTCCGGCGTCATGCCGACGACGGTACGCGACCGGTCACCCCCACGGTCAAGAACGAAGGACCGGTGCCGAAGTGGCGTCGGTCCGGGCTAGCGTGGGTGCAGACAGCTTGGCTATCGATCCATCGCGGAGGGTTCAATGAGCGTCTACCGGGTCACCGACCTCATCGGCACCAGTACGACCTCCTGGGAGGACGCGGCTGCCGGCGCGATAAAGACCGCGGGCAAGACCCTGCGCGGCCTGAGGGTCGCCGAGGTGGTCCAGCAGGACATCTCGCTGGCTGAGGACGGCGCGATCACCTACCGCACCAAGATCCGCCTGTCCTTCAAGTACGACTCCGGCGAGTAGCAGGTCCCGCGACTCCCCTGCGGACCTGCTCGCAACCGCGTACAGCCTGTCCGAGTCCTGCCACGCGGGAGTTGGGACTTACGACCCTGTGCCCGCTGGTCTGCGGTGCCGATGGTGGGGTCATGTTCGCTGCCGGGGAGGTCGTCGTCGACGCCCGGTTCGATGCGGCCCTGGCGCGGCTGACCCATCTGATCAACCAGGGTGCCCTGCATGCTCCCTCCGAGGCCGCGTACGAAGACGGACTGGCGGCTGTGCTGCGGGTCGGCCCGTTCGGCAGCGCCCGCGGACTGTCCAAGCTGGTCCAGGTGCGCTGGCTCGAGCCGGTCCGGCGCGGGGCCACCATGCGCGTCGCACTGCGGTGGGAGGCGACCGGGGCGAGCGGTGAGCTGTTCCCCGTGCTGGACGCCGACCTCACGTTGGCTCGGCATGGCGATGACCAGGTGCTGCTGGACCTGACCGGCTCGTACCGCCCTCCGTTCGGTCGGGCCGGGGCCGCGCTGGACCGGGCGATCATGCATCGTGTCGCTGCCGCGACGATCAAGTCTCTGCTGAGAAGGGTCGCCGACGCCGTCTCCGACCCGGCGGGCCAACAGGAACGACCGGACGGAGCACCCGCGTGGCGGCCCGTCATCGACCCGCAAGGGTTGTGAGCGCCGCCGCCCGTGCCAGACTCCGCCCATGGCCGCACAGGACATCGACCGGTACCTCGCGTCGCTCGGCGAGCCCGGGCGCAGCACGCTGGAGGATCTGCGACGCTCGATCCTCGAGGTCGTCCCGGAGGCGGAGCAGTGCATCTCCTACGGGATGCCCGCCTTCAAGGTCCGCGGCAAGTCGGTGGCGGGCTTCGCTGCGTTCAAGAACCACCTGAGCTACCTGCCGCACAGCGGGTCGGTGCTCGCCGAGCTCGGCGATGAGCTGGTCGGCTACCAGCGCACCAAGGGCTCCCTGCACTTCGCCATCGACGAGCCGTTGCCGAGCGCGTTGGTGACCAAGCTCGTCGAGGTGCGGCTGCGGGAGCTGCACCTGGCCTAGCCGGCCGCCCGTCGCCTCGTCGCACCGTCTGGCTCAACCTCTCGGCGGCCTGCGACTGCGTCGGGGGCAGGCTGGACGCGGCACCGCCCACCTCGGCGACTGCGTCAGCCGTCGTCATGGAATCACCTGCTCGAGCTGGGCCCGCGTGGGTGAGCCGCTGAGGCCTTCGGGGGTCCGGTACAGCCGGCAGGCCAGGCCGCAGGAGCCGCCGGCCTCGCCGAACGGGTCACGATCGTCGATGAGGATGGTCGGCGACCCGCGGAAGCTCAGCCGCTCAGCCTCCGCGGCCGTCTCGATCCGGCGACGAATGATCTCGGTGTCCGCGTGACCCGTCGAGTCGAGCGCGGACCGCAACCGCTCTTCGGCGACCCGCCAGCTCGGGCACCCGTCGAAGTAGCGCAGCTCGACCTTCACCGGACCATGCTGGCAGACCGCGTCCGCTGCCTTCCCGTGGGACGTCGTCCGGGCCCGAGGGCTATGTTGCGCGGATGGCGCAGCCGCCGGAGTCGTACTACGACACGTCCGGATGGGACCCGCGGGACGTGCTGTCCGGCGGGGCAAGGATGCTTCCGATCAGCACGCCGAGCGGCGAGTTCCGGGTCTGGACCAAGCGGGTCGGCACCAACTCCGGTCTCAAGGTGCTGCTCCTGCACGGCGGCCCCGGGGCGAGCGACGAGCTGTACGAGTGCTTCGACACGTGGTTCCCGCGTGCCGGCATCGAGTACTACTACTACGACCAGCTCGGCTCGTTCCGCAGCGACCAGCCCGACGACCCGTCGCTGTGGGACCTGGCCCGCTTCGTGGACGAGGTCGAGCAGGTGCGCCGGGCGCTCGGGCTGGACAGCAGCAACTTCGTCCTGCTGGGGCAGTCGTGGGGCGGCATCCTCGCGATGGAGTACGCGGTCCACCACCAGCGGCATCTCAAGGGGCTGGTGATCTCCAACATGATGGCGAGCGCACGGCTCTACAACGCCTACGCCGAGGACGTCCTGATGCCGGCGATGGACCAGGCGGTGCTCGCCGAGATCAAGCGGTTCGAGGCCGACGGCACCACCGACGACCCGCGGTACGAGCAGCTGCTCATGGAGCACCACTACGCCCTGCACGTCTGCCGGCTGCCGCTCGACGAGTGGCCCGACCCGGTCCAGCGCGGGATCGGCCACATCAACCCCTCGATCTACGTGCCCATGCAGGGCCCGAGCGAGCTCGGCCTCAGCGGCACCCTCGAGAGCTGGGACCGCTCGGGCGACCTCAAGGACATCGACGTCCCGACACTGGTCGTCGGGGCGACGTACGACACGATGGATCCGGTGCACATGCGGTGGATGGCGGAACAGCTCCCCCGCGGCAGGTACCTGCACTGTCCCGAAGGCAGCCACCTTTCGCAGTTCGACGACCCCACGCACTACTTCCCCGGGCTGATCGACTTCTTGCACTCGCTGTAGACCGGACCAGCCGGACGAGGGTTCACGGCCCGGCCAGGACCGCCGTCGAGCAGCGTCAGGCTCGGCCGCCGCCCGGCCGCCTCGGGTGCCATCCGGGTCAGACCGGGGTACGGCGGACGATGAGGTACGTCCCGGCAGTCGCGACCGCAGCGACCAGGAGCAGCCAACCGGTCAGGGTGAGCGGGGTCAGCGCTCCGAACCGGTCGCCGGCCGACGGCCAGGACCCGGCGCGCGTGATCAGCACGATGAGTGCCGCGGCCACCGCGGCGAGACCGACGAAGAAGAGCAGCACCCCGGTCTGGCCGAACCTCGTGTAGAGCCCGGCGAGCAGCGTGCCCATCGCGGCCATCGCGAGCATCGGCACGCCGTACACGACCGGCAGCTGGTAGACGGGCACGTCGGTCAGCCACGGGATGCGGAAGAACCGTCCACCCTGGCCGAACCCTGACGTGACCTCCTCGAGCCGGTTGAGGAGGGTCAGCGCGACACCGGTAAGGACCGACAGTCCCAGCACGAACACGAGCGTGCCGCCGAGGAACGACCGCCGGGTGACACCGAGCCCCAGCGTGAACGGCAGGTTCCGGTAGATGCCGGCCATCACCGCGAAGAGTGCGGTGGCGTACAGGGACGCGAGGCCGCCGGTGGTCTTGCCGAACCCCTGGACGTTGGCGAGCGCGATCCACAGCGCGTAGTTGATGACGAAGGACGCCGCCATGATGACCCACGGCCAGGCGATCTGGGGGCGGTCCAGGACGTGCACGCGGGCGACCGCCATGGCGCGCGTCATCGGCTTGCTCCTTCCGCGGCCAGGCCGACCAGCTGCTGCAACGAGACCGACGTCAGCTCGAGCCCGAGCTCGGCCGCCAGCGACCGGTCGGCTGGGTCCGGGGGCGCGCCGACGGTCGTGGTCGTGAAGCCGGCGACGGCCTCCTGCCGGAGCACCGGCCGCCGACCGACGAGCCGGTCGACGCAGACCGCGGACCCCGTCACGGTGAACGCGGTCCCGCGGACGTCGTCGGTTGCGGCGTCCAGCACCAGCCGGCCGCGGTCGATCACCAGGACCCGCTCGAGCAGGTTCGCCACCTCGTCGATCAGGTGCGTGGACAGCAGGAGCGTCCGCGGATGCTCGGCGTAGTCCGCGAGCAGCCGGTCGTAGAAGAGGCGGCGGGACGGCGCGTCCAGCCCGAGGTACGGCTCGTCGAACAACGTGAGCGGCGCGCGCGACGCGAGCCCGACGACGATCCCCAGCGCCGACCGCATCCCCCGGGACAGCTTCTTGACCCGCCGTCCCAGTGGCAGGTCGAAGTCGCCCACCAACGCGCCGGCGAACTCCTCGTCCCAACGAGGCTGGAGCAGCCGGGCGGCGTCGAGCACCTGCCGGACGCTGAGGTCGGGGTACGCCTGCGACTCCTTGACGAAACAGGTCTGCCGCAGTACGTGGTCGTTCTCGAACGGGTCTGCCCCGAGCACCCTGATGCGGCCGGCGCTCGCGCGGTCCTGACCGGTGATCAAGCGCAGGACGGTGGTCTTTCCGGCGCCGTTGCGGCCGAGCAGGCCGTGGATGCCGCCCTCGTCGATCCGGAACGTCACGTCGTCGACGACGTCCCGGTGGCAGTACCTCTTCGTGAGGTGCTCGACCTCGATCGCGCTCATGCGCGCACCCCCGCCTCCGCGACCGAACTGGCGGCTCGGACGAGCCGGACCAGCTCGTCGGAGCCGATGCCGAGCTTGGACGCCTCGCGGAGCATGGGCTCGACGTACTCCTGCTCGAAGCCCTGCCGCCGCTGCTCCAGCAGCCGCTGCCGGGCACCGCTGGTCACGAACATCCCGATCCCTCGCTTCTTGTGGAGGATCCCCTCGTCCACGAGCTCGTTCACGCCCTTCGCCGCCGTCGCCGGGTTGATCCGGTGCAGCGCGGCGAACTCGTTGGTCGACGGCACCTGCGACTCCTCGGCCAGCGTGCCGTCGAGGATGCCCGCGGCGATCCGGTCGGCGATCTGCCGGAAGATCGGCTTGCCGTCGTCGATCAAGGAAGCTCCCGGTCAGCAGGTCCACTGGTTCCCTAGTGGACTAACTAACCACTGAACCTCGCCCGTGTCAAGCGTCCTTGCGCGCGGAGGTCACCCGGTAGACGTCGTAGACGCCCTCGACGCCGCGGACGGAGTTGAGCACCGAGCCGAGGTGCTTCGGGTCGCCCATCTCGAAGGTGAAGCGCGACAGCGCGATCCGGTCCCGGCTGGTCGTGACCGACGCGGACAGGATGTTGACGTGCTGGTCCGAGAGTGTCCTGGTCACGTCGGACAGCAGCCTCGCCCGGTCGAGCGCCTCGACCTGGATCTGCACGAGGAACATGCTCGAGGACGTCGGCGACCACTCCACCTCGACGATCCGGTCCGCCTGCGTCGCGGTCAGCGAGACCACGTTCGAGCAGTCGCCTCGGTGCACGGAGACCCCGTCCCCCCGGGTGACGAAGCCGACGATCGTGTCACCGGGCACCGGCGTGCAGCACTTGGCCAGCTTCACCCAGACGTCGCTGGCGTGCTTGACCACCACGCCCGGGTCGCCCTTGGGCCGCGGCCGGCGCTTGGCCTCGCGCGTCGGCGCAGTGGCCTCGGCCAGGTCCTCGGTCGCGCCGTCCTCCCCGCCGAGCGACAGCACCAGGCGCTGCACCACGGACTGGGCCGAGGCGTGACCCTCGCCGATCGCGGCGTACAGCGCGGTGATGTCCGGGTAGCGCAGGTCGCGGGCGATCGCCAGCAGCGTGCCGCCCGACGTCACGCGCTGCAGCGGCAGGCCCTGCTTGCGGATCTGCCGGGCCAGCGCGTCCTTGCCGTGCTCGATCGCCTCCTCGCGGCGCTCCTTGGAGAACCACGCCTTGATCTTGCTGCGGGCGCGACCACTCTTGACGAACGTCAGCCAGTCCCGGCTCGGGCCCGCCTCGATCGCCTTGGAGGTGAGCACGTCGACGACGTCGCCGTTGCTCAGCGTGCTCTCCAACGGCACCAGCTTGCCGTTGACGCGCGCGCCCACGCACCGGTGCCCGACCTCGGTGTGCACGGCATAGGCGAAGTCGATGGGCGTCGCGCCGAGCGGCAGCGCGATCACGTCGCCCTTGGGCGTGAAGACGAAGACCTGTTTGGTCCCGATGTCGAACCGCAGCCCGTCGAGGAACTCGCCCGGGTCCTCGGTCTCGCGCTGCCAGTCGACCAGCTGGCGCAGCCACGCCATCTCGGTCAGCTCGGCACGCTGCTTGCGCGAGCTGCCGCCGGAGCCCTCCTTGTACTTCCAGTGCGCCGCGATCCCGTACTCGGCCATGCGGTGCATGTCGTGGGTACGGATCTGCAGCTCGACGGGCTTGCCCTCGGGCCCGATCACCGTCGTGTGCAGCGACTGGTACATGTTGAACTTGGGCATCGCGATGAAGTCCTTGAACCGCCCCGGCACCGGGTGCCACTGCGCGTGCACCGTGCCGAGCACGGCGTAGCAGTCTCGCACCGAGTCCACCAGCACCCGGATCCCGACCAGGTCGTAGATCTCGGCGAAGTCGCGGCCGCGCACGATCATCTTCTGGTACACGGAGTAGTAGTGCTTGGGACGGCCGGTCACCACCGCCTTGATCCGGGCGTTGCGGAAGTCCGCCTGCAACGACTCGACCACCTGGTCCAGGTACTCGTCGCGCTTGGGCGCGCGCTCGGCGACCAGCCGGACGATCTCGTCGTACATCTTCGGGTAGAGGATCGCGAACGCGAGGTCCTCGAGCTCCCACTTGATCGTGTTCATCCCCAGGCGGTGCGCCAGCGGGGCGTAGATCTCGAGCGTCTCCCTGGCCTTGCGGTTCTGCTTCTCCGGCGGCAGCGCCCGCATGGTGCGCATGTTGTGCAGCCGGTCGGCCAGCTTGATGACCAGGACCCGGATGTCCCTGGCCATCGCGACGACCATCTTGCGCACGGTCTCCGCCTCGGAGGCCTCGCCGTACTTGACCTGGTCGAGCTTGGTCACGCCGTCGACGAGCGAGGCGACCTCGTCGCCGAAGTCGGCGCGCAGGGCCTCGATCGTGAGGTCGGTGTCCTCGACCGTGTCGTGCAGCAGCGCGGCGGCGAGCACCGGCGGGGTCATTCCGAGGTCGGCCAGGATCTGGGCCACCGCCAGCGGGTGGGTGATGTACGGCTCGCCGCTCTTGCGGCGCTGGCCGCGGTGCCGCAGGTCGGCCACGGCGTAGGCCCGCTCGACGTCGCGAAGGTCGGCCTGGGGGTGGTTGGCGCGGACGACCCGGAACAGCGGCTCCAGCACGGCCACCGGCTGCCCGCCACGCTGCGGGGTCAGCCGCGCGAAGCGCTGCCGGACCCGGGCGGGCGGACCAGACGGAGGGGCCAGGGTGCCGCCGCCGGGCGGCAACGGCGGGGCGGCGTCCAACGCGGCCGCGGTGGTTCCCACCACGCCGTCCGGGGTCACCTGTTCGGTCAAAGACTCTCCTTGCACGTCCGGGACCTGTCCAGTCTAGGCATCGGCGCCCGGCGGCTGTTCCCGGAGCGCGCCGCTCAGACGGCTCGCAGGGCGTGCACCGCGAGGTCGGGGACCTTCTTGCGGCCGTCCAGGAACGTGAGCTCGAGGAGCACGGACAGCCCGACCACCGTGCCGCCGGCCCGCCGCACGAGGTCGGCGGTCGCGGCCGCGGTGCCGCCGGTGGCGAGGACGTCGTCCACCACCAGCACCCGGGCGCCCGGGGAGAAGGCGTCCGCGTGGATCTCCAGGGTGGCCTCGCCGTACTCCAGGGCGTAGCTCTGCTCCAGGGTGGTCGACGGCAGCTTCCCCTTCTTGCGCACCGGGACGAACCCCGCGTGCAGGTGATACGCGACCGGCGCGGCGAGGATGAACCCCCGCGCCTCGATGCCGACGACCGCGTCGACCCCGGCCGGGTCGTGACCGTCCACGAGGGCGTCGACCACGGCCGCGAAGCCGTCCGGGTCGGCCAGCAGCGGGGTGATGTCCTTGAACACGATCCCCGGCTGCGGGTAGTCCGGGACGTCGCGGACCAGCCGGTCGAGGAACGCGTCGAGCGTGACCGGCCTGGCCATCGTTAGCGCCGCTTCTTCCCGGACGGGCGTCGCTTGCTGGTCCCGCCCTTGCGTGGCGGGCGCGGCGGTGCCGGGCCTGGCCGTGCCCGACTTGGTCGGGGCGGCGGTGGAGCTCGGGTTGGCGGCGCCGTCGATCTCGGCGACGTCCGCGTCCGCCGCGAGCTCGTCGTCGTCGACGTCCACGTCGGAGCCGGAGTCGGTCTCGGCAGTGGCCGTCGCGGTCCGCCCGGACCGCTTGGCCGCCGTGGCGGAGGCGCCGCGGCCGGCTGCCTCGCGAGCCGCGACGCGCTTGGCGAGGGCCTGCATCGCCGGCTCGTGCTCCTTGATCTGGCAGGCCAGCGGAGTCGCGATGAAGATCGACGAGTAGGTGCCGGTCGCGATGCCGACGAACAGGGCCAGCGACAGGTCCTCGAGCGGGCCGGCACCCATCGCCGTGCCCACGATCAGGATCGCGGCCACCGGCAGCAGGGCGATCACCGAGGTGTTGATGGACCGGACCAGGGTCTGGTTGACAGCGAGGTTGGCCGCGGAGCTGTACGTCATGCGGTTCGAGCCTGCGAGGCCCCGGGTGTTCTCCCGGACCTTGTCGAAGACGACCACGGTGTCGTACAGCGAGTACCCGAGGATCGTGAGCACGCCGATGACCGTCGCCGGGGTCACGGAGAACCCGACGAGCGCGTAGATGCCGACCGTGATGACCAGGTCGTGGAGCAGCGCGATGACCGCAGCTACCGCCATCCGCCACTCGAAGTAGAGGGTGAGGAACAGCACGATGAGGACGAGGAAGACGGCGAGGCCGGTCAAGGCCTTCTTGGTGATCTCACCCCCCCAGGACGGCGAGATCTGCTGCGCCGTGACATTGGTCGGGTCGACGCCGAACTTGTCCGCCAGGGCCGTGGCCAGCGCCTGGGCGTCGTGGCTGGACAGCGACTCGGTCTGCACCTGGAGCGAGCGCCCGCTCTCGGCCTTGAACTCGGTCACCTCGATCTGGGTGGCGCCGACCGAGGCGGCCGCGTCTCGGGCCTCCTGCACGGTCCCGGTCGCCGTCGGGACCGTGACGACGTCGCCGCCCTTGAACTCGATGCCCAGGTTGAGGCCGCGGACCGCGAGCGACAGCACCGAGACCGCGAGCAGGACCGCCGAGATCGTGTACCAGAGCCTGCGCCGACCGACGAAGTCGTAGGAGATCTCGCCGGTGTAGAGCTGGTGGCCGAGCGAGCCGAGGCGGGACATCAGGCCTCCTTCGGCGTGGCGCGAGGAGAGGCCGCAGCGGTCCTGCGCTTGATGCCGAGGCGCTCCGGGTCGACCCCGCTCCAGCGGTTGCCCTCACCGAAGAACTTGGTTCGGGCCAGCCGGGTCAGCAGCGGCTTGGTGAACAGGAAGACCACGACCACGTCGATGATGGTGGTCAGGCCCAGGGTGAACGCGAAGCCCTGCACGTTGCCGACCGCCAGCAGGTACAGCGTGACCGCGGCGATGAACGACACGGCGTCGGCGGCCAGGATCGTGCGCCGGGCCCGGCGCCAGCCCTGCTCGACGGCGACCCGCATGCTGCGGCCGTCGCGCATCTCGTCCCGGATGCGTTCGAAGAACACGACGAACGAGTCGGCGGTGATGCCGATCGAGACGATGGCGCCCGCGATGCCGGCCAGGCTCAGGGTGTAGCCGATGGTGTGCCCGAGCAGGACCAGCGACCCGTACGTCAGCAGGCCCGCGATCACGAGGCTGGCCAGCGCGACCAGCCCGAGCCCGCGGTAGTAGACCAGTGAGGTACACCACCACCAGCAGCAGCCCGACCAGGCCGGCAAGCACGCCCGCGTAGAGGTAGTCCGAGCCGAGGGTCGCGGAGATGGCCTGCTGCTGCTGGACGTCGAACGCCAGCGGGAGCGCACCGTAGTTCAGCACGTTGGCGAGGTCGGTCGCGGTCTGCTGGGTGAAGTTGCCGGTGATCTGCGCCTGGCCGTTGAGGATCGCACCGTTGACGCCCGGCGCCGTCTGGACCAGACCGTCGAGGACGACAGCGAACCGGTTGGCGTCGGAGCCGGACTGTGCCGCGTAGAGCTCGCGAGTCGTGTCCCCGAAGACCTTCGCGCCGGCGCTGTTGAAGTTCAGCAGGACGGTCCACGTCGGGATACCGCCGCCGTTCTGCCCTGTGTCGAGGACCGCGGACGAGCTCGACACGTCCGAGCCCGGGATGATCTGCGGGCCGAGGACGTACTTCTCGGCGCCGTCCACGGAGCAGGTCACGAGGTTCTCTTTCGCGACGTCCGCCGGGTGGGTCCTCGGGTCGGCGACCTTGCTGCAGTCGAGCGCGTCGAACGCCGCGGCGTCCGCCGCGGGCACGGTGGCCGTCGTGCCGGTCGCGCAGGTCACGGTGGCGTCACCGGTGGCGGCCGCGCTGGCGCTGGGTGAGGCGGTGGCGCTCGGCGACGGGCTCGCACTGCTGGTGGCGGCCTTGAGCCCGCTGGCGGGCCGGCCGTTGCTGCTCGAGGTCGCCGACGGGGCGGGGCTGACCGCGGTCGAAGCGCTCGAGCTCGGGCTCGGACTGGTCGACCCGGTGGCGGTCGCGGACGGCGACGGCGCGGGCACCGCCCCGGAGGGGCAGGAGAACAGCACCTTCCGGAAGCTCATCTTGGCCGTCTTGCCGAGCTTGTCTCCGAGGTCCTTCTGGTTCTGGCCGGGGACCTCGACCACGATCGTGGAGCCGCCGCCGGTGCCCTGGCGGGTGACGGTCGACTCGGCGACGCCGAGGCCGTCCACCCGGTTGCGGATGATGTTCACGGCCTGGTCGACCGCGGTGTCCGTGACCGTTCCGGTCTCACCCGGCGGCACCGAGGGCTTCAGCGTGACGCTCGTGCCGCCGGCCAGGTCGATCCCCAGCTTGGGCGAGTGGTTGCCACTGATGAACATCCACGCGTAGAGCGCCACCAGCCCGATGGCGATGACTGCGAGGGCGCGTCCGGGACGCGGCGTCGGTGTCGGCGCTGCCACGCTTCCAGCCTTCCGTGATCGACGAGCGGGGTCCGTTCCCCTCTCGTACCCTGCTCGTCCGCGAATGGTCCCGGACGAACCTGAACGTTCCCTGTCAGGATTCTGTCGGCGCGGCGGGGCCGCCGGTGGACCCCGGGTCGTCGTCGTGGTGGTCGTCGTCCGAGTGGTCGGAGTCGAGCTCGAGTTCGGGCTCGACGGGCGTGATCACCTTGGCGATGGCCCCCTTGACGTACCGCTGCACGACCCCCGGCGCGACCTCGAGGTAGACCTCGTCGTCGGTGACCTCGTGCACAGTGGCGAACAGGCCGGCCGTGGTCATGATCTCGACACCGGGGACCAGGCGGCGGGTCATCTCCTGCTGCTGGCGCAGCTTGCGCCGCTGCGGGAGCGAGGATCAGGAGGTAGAAGACCGCTCCGATCACGATCAGGAAGATCAGCTGGCCTGACACGGTCTCGTCCTCGTCGTCGGAGGCATGCGCGTCTGCATGCAGGGGGTGGGTGCGTCTGCGTTGAGCTGCCCGGCCCGTCGACCGGTCCGGGGGATTCTAGGCCCAGGAGGGCTGCCGTCCCGCCGCGCTCAGTCCAGGTCGAGCGTCGGCGTGCCGTGGGCAGGCACCGGGGGCCGCAGCCCCAGATGGGACCAGGCGGCCGGCGTGGCGATCCGTCCGCGGGGGGTCCTGGCCAGCAGCCCGGCCCGGACCAGGAACGGCTCGGCCACCTCTTCGACCGTCTCGCGCTCCTCGCCGACCGCGACCGCGATCGTCGACACGCCGACCGGACCGCCGCCGAAACGGCGGCAGAGCGCGTCCAGGACCGCCCGGTCGAGGCGGTCCAGGCCGAGCTCGTCGACCTCGTAGACCTCGAGCGCCGTCCGGGCGACCTCCCGCGAGACCACGCCGTCGCCCTTGACCTGCGAGTAGTCGCGGACCCGGCGCAGCAGCCGGTTGGAGATGCGCGGGGTCCCCCGGGACCGCCCGGCGATCTCGGCGCCGCCCGTCCTCGGTGAGCGGCACGTCGAGCAGCCGGGCCGACCGCTCCAGCACCAGCTCGAGCTCGTCGGCCGAGTAGAAGTCCATGTGGCCGGTGAACCCGAAGCGGTCCCGCAGCGGGCCGGGCAGCAGACCCGCCCGAGTGGTGGCCCCGACCAGCGTGAACGGCGGGATCTCCAGCGGGATGGCCGTGGCCCCGGGACCCTTGCCGACGACGACGTCGACCCGGAAGTCCTCCATGGCCATGTAGAGCATCTCCTCGGCCGGCCGGGCCATCCGGTGGATCTCGTCCAGGAACAGCACCTCGCCCTCGGACAGCGAGGACAGCACCGCGGCCAGGTCGCCGGCGTGCTGGATCGCGGGGCCGCTGGTGATCCGCAACGGCATGCCCAGCTCGGTGGCGATGATCATCGCCAGCGTCGTCTTGCCCAGGCCGGGCGGCCCGGACAGCAGCACGTGGTCCGGCGCCGAGCCGCGGCCCTTGGCGGCGTCCAGCACCAGCCCGAGCTGCTCGCGGACGCGTTCCTGGCCGACGAACTCCGCCAGCGACCTCGGCCGCAGGGCCGCCTCGGCGGCACGCTCGTCCGGGCCCGCCTCGACCGCGACCAGGTCGACGATGTCGGCGCCCTCGAGCAGGTCGGCCCGGTCCGGCTCGGGCCGGACGCTCAACCGCTCGCCGCGCGCGGTCACGCCCGGCTCAACGTGCGCAGGGCCGAACGCAGCAGCTCGGCGATCTCCGGCGGCGGGTCGGCGGCCGCCTCGGGGGCGACCGCGGCGACGGCCTCGTCTGCGTCGCGGACGGTCCAGCCGAGCCCGAGCAGGGCGGCGTGCACCTGGCCCTCCCAGCCGCTGCCGCCACGGCCGGACGTCCGTACGTCCACGTGGTCCTGCAGCCCGGAGCGGGGCGGGCCGATGCGGTCCTTGAGCTCGAGCACCAGCCGCTGGGCGCCCTTGCGGCCGACACCCGGGACGGCCGTCAGGGCCACCAGGTCGTCGGTGGCCACCGCCCGCCGCAGCGCGTCGGGGCTGTGCACAGCCAGCATCGCCTGGGCGATCCGCGGACCGATCCCGGTGACGGTCTGGACCTGCTCGAAGACGACGCGCTCGTCGTCGTCGGCGAAGCCGTACAGCGTCAGGGAGTCCTCCCGGACGACCAGGCTCGTGGCCAGGGTCACCGGCTCCCCCACCGACAGGCCGGCCAGCGTCGTCTGGGTGCAGACCACGCTGACACCGATCCCGCCGACCTCCACGACCACGGTGTCCGGGCCGATCGCCGCGACCCGCCCGCTCACCGAGGCGATCACCGGGCCCCCGCCCGGGCCGCGGCCTCAGCGGCCACAGCGAGGTCGAGCCGGGCTCTCGCCGACCCGCGCCACACGTGGCAGATCGCGAGGGCGAGGGCGTCGGCGGCGTCGGCGGGGCTCGGCGTCTGCGGCAGCCGGAGCAGCCGGGTGACCATCGCGCCGACCTGGGCCTTGTCGGCCCGGCCGTTGCCGGTCACCGCGGCCTTGACCTCGCTCGGCGTGTGCAGCGCGACCGGGATGCCGCGCCGGGCCGCCGCGCAGATCGCCACCGCGCTGGCCTGCGCCGTCCCCATCACCGTCCGGACGTTGTGCTGGCTGAACACGCGCTCGACCGCCACCGCGTCCGGTTCGTACAGGTCGAGCCACTGCTCGACCCGCTGCTCCACGGCCACCAGGCGCTCGCCGAGGGCAGCGTCCCGGGCGGTCCGCACGACATCGACCGCGACCAGCACCAGCGGTGCCCCGGGGCGGCCGTCGACGACGCCGAGCCCGCACCTGGTGAGTCCCGGGTCGACTCCGAGCACGCGCAAGGCTGACCTCCGTCCGAACAGGTGTTCGGATGCTACCGACGCCCAGCCACGCCGACCCGGTGCGACTCGCCCGCCGGCCCGAAGGAGTTACGTCACCCCGACAGCCGGGTTCAGCCCTCAAGATCGCGGGCACGGCTGGTCCTCGTGACCCGGACGGTTCCATCCGGGACTCGCCGTCCCGGCGTACGCCTGTACCCAGGCGGACCCCGGCAAGTCGGTCGCCGCAGTGGTGCATCCCGTCCAGACTCTCGCCGGGCTGCAGGCCAAGGTCGACGCGTTCGTCGCGCAGCGGCTCGCGGATCTGGCCGCCGCCTCCGCCCGGGTGGGCGCGAGCACCAGGATGACCGGGGCCCAGAAGTCCAGCGCGACCACGCGGATCCAGGCGAAGGTCGCAGCGCTGACGTCGCTCAGGGCGCAGGTGGACTCCGAGACCACGACCGAGGCAGTGCTCGCGACCTGCGGGCCGCGGGCGAGCTGTGGGACTGGGACCGCCCTGACGGGCGGCACCGGCACGGCACGGACCTGCGGTCCAGAGCCCACGGCCAGGTCGTCGTCACCGGGCGCGGGCACGCGATCGGGTCCGCCGGTCAGCACGGGTTCGGTCACCACGGCGGGGCGCACCACCGCTGACCCGCCCAGCTCGTGATCGACACCGACGTTCGCGTTGTCCGGACGACGCGAACGTCGGTGTCGTCCGTCCGGCCCCCGGGGCCGGTCAGCCGACGGCGGCCATGACCTCGTCGGACACGTCGAAGTTGGCCCACACGTTCTGGACGTCGTCGCTGTCCTCGAGCGCCTCGATCAGCCGGAAGACCTTCGGCGCCGCTTCGGCGTCGAGCTCGACGGTGACGCTCGGCACGAACGAGGCCTCGGCCGACTCGTACTCGATCCCGGCCTGCTGCAGGGCCGTGCGCGCCGCGACCAGGTCGGAGGCCTCGCTGATGACCTCGAACGCGTCGCCCAGGTCGTTGACCTCCTCGGCGCCGGCGTCGAGGACGGCCATGAGCACGTCGTCCTCGGTGAGCTCGGCCGTCTTGGGCACCAGCACGACGCCCTTGCGGCTGAACAGGTACGACACCGAGCCGGGGTCGGCCATCGTGCCGCCGTTGCGGGTCATCGCCACCCGTACGTCGGAGGCGGCGCGGTTGCGGTTGTCGGTGAGGCACTCGATCAGCACAGCCACGCCGGCCGGCCCGTACCCCTCGTACATGATCGTCTGGTAGTCCGCTCCCCCGGCCTCGGCACCGGACCCGCGCTTGAGCGCGCGCTCGATGTTGTCGTTGGGGACCGAGTTCTTGCGCGCCTTGACGATCGCGTCGTAGAGCGTCGGGTTGCCGTCGGGGTCGCCGCCACCGGTGCGTGCGGCCACCTCGATGTTCTTGATCAGCTTCGCGAAGAGCTTGCCGCGCTTCGCGTCGACCACGGCCTTCTTGTGCTTGGTGGTCGCCCACTTGGAGTGGCCGCTCATGCCGTTCCCCGCACTTCTTCGACTGCGCTTCCGGCACCGCGCACCAGACCCACGAAGAACCGGTGGACCCGATCGTCACCGGTGAGCTCGGGGTGGAATGCGGTCGCCAGCAGCGAACCCTGCTGAACCGCGACGATCCTAGCCGGGCCGTCGGCGACCGGCGCCGTCGCGAGCACCTGGACGGCCGGCCCGACCGACTCCACCCACGGGGCCCGGATGAAGACCGCGTGCAGCGGGCGGGCGCCGGACGGGTCGAGCGCCTCGGAGTCGAGGTCGGCCTCGAAGGAGTCCACCTGGCGCCCGAAGGCGTTCCGGCGGACGGTCATGTCGATC
Source organism: uncultured Actinomycetota bacterium (assembly GCA_963711005.1). GTDB lineage: Bacteria > Actinomycetota > Actinomycetes > Prado026 > Prado026 > CAVQCJ01. The sequence continues at coordinate 678,813 of CAVQCJ010000006.1, forward strand.
CCGCCGATCGTCTCCTGGTCGGGGCGACCGTCCAGTATCCGGTCGGCGAGCATGATCATCCCCGCACAGGAGCCGTACGCCGGGAGCCCGTCGCGGACCAGCGCCCGCAGCGGCTCGAGCAGGCCGAAGGTGATCGCCAGCTTCGACATCGTCGTGGACTCGCCGCCGGGCAGGACCAGCCCGTCGATGCCCGCCAGCTCGGCCGGCCGACGCACGCCGAGCGCCCGGGCACCCACCCGCTCGAGCGCCGCCAGGTGCTCGCGGACATCGCCCTGCAGGGCGAGGACGCCGACGACCGGCGCGCTCACCAGCCCCGGCCGGCGAACTTCTCGGACTCCGGCAGCACGTCGAGGTTGATCCCGACCATCGCCTCGCCGAGCCCGCGGGAGACCTTGGCGATCACGTCGGGGTCGTCGTAGAACGTGGTGGCCTTGACGATGGCCTCGGCCCGCTGCGCGGGGTTGCCGGACTTGAAGATGCCCGATCCGACGAACACGCCCTCGGCGCCCAGCTGCATCATCATCGCGGCGTCGGCGGGGGTGGCGATGCCGCCGGCGGTGAACAGGACGACGGGCAGCTTGCCGGTCTCGGCGATCTCCTTGACCAGCTCGTACGGCGCGCCGTGCTCCTTCGCCGCGGCGTACAGCTCGGACTCGTCGAGGGTCGTGAGCCGACCGATGTCGCCGCGGATCCGGCGCATGTGCCGGGTGGCCTCGACGACGTTCCCGGTGCCGGCCTCGCCCTTGGAGCGGATCATCGCGGCGCCCTCGGAGATCCGCCGCAGCGCCTCGCCGAGGTTCGTCGCACCACAGACGAACGGGACGGTGAACGCCCACTTGTCGATGTGGTGCGCCTCGTCGGCGGGGGTGAGCACCTCGGACTCGTCGACGTAGTCGACGCCGAGGCTCTGCAGGACCTGCGCCTCGACGAAGTGCCCGATGCGGGCCTTGGCCATCACCGGGATGGACACCGCGGCGATGATGCCGTCGATCATGTCCGGGTCCGAGCTGCGGGCCACGCCGCCGTCGCGACGAATGTCCGCCGGCACCCGCTCCAGCGCCATCACCGCGACCGCCCCGGCGTCCTCGGCGATCTTGGCCTGCTCGGGCGTGACGACGTCCATGATCACGCCGCCCTTGAGCATCTCGGCCATCCCGCGCTTGACGCGGGCGGTGCCGGTGCGGGGCTGGGCGCTGTTGAGTTCGTTGCTCGACCCGCTGCTGGAGCCGGTGGACTCGGTCGACACGGTGGGACCTCGCTGGAAATCGGGACGCGCGGGACGGGTGGTGCGATGGCCTCATCGTACGGCTCGGCAAGCCCTCCGCGTTGCCCGCGGCGGCCAATTCGGCACCCGGTGACGCTCCACCGCGGCCCAGCGCTCAGCCGATCTTGGCCGGGGTCTTCTTGTCGATGAGCAGGATCCAGACCTGGCCGCCCGCCAGCGGGAACGGCTGGCCACCCACCGTCCACTCGGTGCCGGCGGTCGCCGACGGACGTGACCACGTGGCCTTCCAGTACTGCCCGTTGCGCAGGATCAGCGCCGAGCCGGTGCCCACCGTCGTGCTCAGCGGCGTGTAGTTGCCGTTGTGGTCGTGGTAGATCGACCGGGTCACCGTGACGTACTGGATGATCACCGTCGTCCCGCCGAGCTGGCCGCCCTCGGTGGCCATGGCCTTGCGGCCGTTCATGCCGGCCAGGAACCGCCCGGCCGACGCGCTCCACACGAACCCGACCCGGGTGGCGGGGAACGACGCGGACACCTTCGTGACCGGGGTCCCGCCGGCGGGCACCGTGTCGTCGAAGGTGAACCCGACGTCGACGGCCGTGGCCGCGTGGCCGGCCCGCTTGAGCAGCACGGTCGGCGACCCGAACAGGTTGTACGGCGCGGGCCGCTTGAAGTCGCGGTGGTAGCCGAGGCCGCCGTGGTCGTCGCTCACGTCGATCAGGTAGGCCTTCTTCAGCACCGGAAGCATCTTGGTCTGCACGCCCGAGTAGGCGAACGCGACCTTGCCGTACTGGCGCAGCAGCTCGATGTCGGAGATCCGCGCGCTGCGGACCGGGCCCACCGCCATGGGGTACGTCGATGAGTAGATGGCCATGTACCGGCTGAGTCCGCCCTCGACCTGCTCGAGGTAGACGATGTCGGCCGCCTTCAGCCCGGACCACGGGTTGGACTGCGGGGTGTTGTCGAGCTTGACCGCCAGCACCGCGTGGTCGGTCAGGCCGACCCGGCCCGACAGCAGCGACCGCTGCACGGGTGGGGTCGGGGTGGGGGTCGGGGTCTGCGACGTCGGTGCGGCGGCGGTGACCGAGGGGCCGGCCGCCGGCGACGACCCGCCGGAGCACGCTGCGAGCGCGAAGACCGCCGCTACGGCGACCAGCAGGGCCGGCCCGGCAGCGCGGCGGCGCGTACCCGGGCCTCGGACGACGGTCTCGGGCACGGCGTGGATCTAATCATGGGTCGGACCCGGATCCGGTCAGGCGGGGGTGCCGAGCGCCGGCGGCGGCAGGTCGTCCATCTCGAACGCCCGCGGGTAGGGCGCCGTGCCGGCCAGGTGCAGCCACCGCACCAGCCGACGGTCGCGCAGCCCCTGGGTCGAGCGCACCGCCTCGTTGTAGAAGCGCCGGGCCAGGACCACATGGCCGCACGACACCCGCAGCGCGTCCAGGTGCGCGGACCCCCGGCTGGTGTCGGTCAGCGCCCCCACGGTCTGCGCGTCCGGGATGGCCGCGTGCAGCGCGCCGGTGAGCTCGCTCTCGGCCCTGGGCCGCTGCGCGGGCTCGGCGGTCTGCGCGCCGTAGGCCTCCTCGGCCAGCAGCACGCTGGTGGCCGGGTCGAGCAGGCCTGCGTGGGCGAGCTCGAGGGCGGCGGCCGCGCGCCGGACCAGCTGCGCGTCGAGCGCGTCCCTGGCCGCCTCGACGCGCACGTGCAGCCGGTCCAGGCGGCCGGCGAGCCCTCGCAGGTAGAGCCCCACCACGGCCACGACGGCCAGCGCGATCACCCAGCGGGACGTCACGGCTCGTCCCGGAGCCGGGTGAACCGGCCCAGGGCCTGACCTCGGGAGTCCTCGCGGACCTTCAGCCCGGACCAGGTCACCGTCTCGTAGACGGCCAGCACCCGCGCGGCCACGTCGGCCCAGTCGTAGTGCGCCACGAGCGCGGTACCGGCGCTGGCGAGCTCACCGCGCTCGGCCGGGTCGGCCAGCAGCCGGACGGCGTTCTCCGCGAGGTGGGCGCTGTCGCCCACCCGGAAGAGCCGGCCGGCGTGCCCGCGGTCGAGGACGCGGTGGAAGGCGTCGATGTCGCTGGCCAGCACCGGGGTCCCCGCGGCCATCGCCTCGAGCAGGATGATCCCGAAGCTCTCGCCGCCGGTGTTCGGCGCGACGTACACGTCGACCGACCGGAGCATCGCGGCCTTGACCTCGTCGCTGACCAGCCCCAGGAAGTGCACCCGGTCGCGGACCGACCGGGGGATCTCCTTCTGGACCTCGTCGATGTCGCCCGGGCCGGCGACCAGCAGCCGTACACCGGGGTGCTTGTCGGCGATCGCGGGCAGCGCCCCCAGCAGGACGTCGAGGCCCTTGCGCGGTTCGTCGATGCGGCCCAGGAAGCCCACCGCGCCGCCCTCGCCCGGCCATCCGGGCAGCAGCGGGCCACCCTGGAACGAGCTCACCCGGACCCCGTTCGGGATCAGGATCGCGTCCCCGCCGAGATGCTCGACCAGGGTCTCCCTGGCCCGCTCGCTCACCGCGATCCGGGCGCTGACCTTCTCCAGCGCCGTCTGCAGGATCCCGTACGCCGCGGTCATCGCCCTGGACCGCTCCATGGACGCGTGGAACGTGGCCACGATCGGCCCGATCGCCGCCCAGCACGCCAGCAGGCCCAGGCTCGGCGACGCCGGCTCGTGCACGTGCAGGACGTCGAAGTCGCCGTCCCTGATCCACCGCCGCACCCGGGACGCGGAGAGCAGCCCGAACGAGAGCCGCGCGACCGACCCGTTGTAGGGGACCGGGACCGCGCGACCGGCCGGCACGACGTACGAGGGCAGCGCGTCGTCCTCGTCGGCCGGGGCCAGCACCGACACCTCGTGGCCGAGGCGGATCAGCTCCTCGGCCAGGTCGCGCACGTGCGCCTGTACGCCTCCGGGTACGTCGAAGGAGTACGGGCTGACGAGTCCGACCCTCATCGGCGCCCCGCCGGCAGGTCGGCCAGCCAGAGGCGCTGGAGCATGTGCCAGTCCTGCGGGGTGCTCGCTGATCCCCTGCTGGAACACGTCCGCGCACGCCTGCGTCATCACCGCCACCTTCTCGGCCCTGGTCCCGGTCGGCGGCACCGGGATCTCCTCGTGGATCCGCGTCCAGGACCTACGGTCCCCGAACCACAGCGTCGCAGGAAGCAACGGCGCGCCGGAGGCGATCGCGAGAGCCGCCGGGCCGGCCGGCATCTTGGCGGCCTCGCCGAAGAACGTGACCGGGACGCCGTTCTCGGTGAGGTCGCGGTCGCCGAGCAGGCAGATCAGCCCGCCGGCCCTGGCCCGCTCCAGCAGCGTGCGGAACGGCCCGCCCTCACCGGTCAGCGGCAGCACCTCCATGCCCAGCGACCGGCGGTAGCTCAGGAACCGCTCGTACAGGGACTCGGGCTCTGAGGCGTTCGGCGACGGTCGTGAACCGGCCGTGCGCCAGCGCCAGCCAGGCGCCGGCGTGGTCCCAGTTGCCCGAGTGCGCCAGCGTCATGATCGCGCCGCGGCCGCTCTCGACGCCTTGGACGATGTTCTCCTCGCCCACACAGGTGTGGCTGGCGACGATCTCCTCGTGCGTCAGGTCGGGCAGCCGGAACGCCTCGCACCAGTACCGCATGTACGACCGCATGGACTCGCGCGACAGCTCGCGCAGCTCGCGGGTGGAGGCGTCCGGGACGACCCGTCGCAGGTTCTTCTCGAGCTGCTGGACGGACTTGCCGTGCCGCAGCCAGGCCTGGTCGGCCAGGCCGCGGAAGGTGGCACCGGCCATCGGGGCCGGCATCCGGCGAAGCGCGCTCCACCCGGCGGCGAAGGCGAGGTCGCTGGCCTCCCCGCGCACGTCCCTCACGCAGCCACCGCCTGCCGGTGCACGTGCACCAGCCGCTGCACGACCGTGACCAGCGTCGCGGCGGCCAGCAGCGGTCAGGCCGGCGGCCTGGATCCACGGGGCGTGGAAGAGCCCGGCGAAGCCGGTCGCGACGAGCGCGACGACCAGCCGCTCGCTGCGCTCGGCGATGCCCACGTCGCAGGTCATGCCGAGGCCCTCGGCGCGGGCCTTGGCGTACGAGACGACCGCGCCGCCGATCAGGCAGACGGTCGTGACCCCGGCCAGCCAGGGCTGGTTCCCGCGGCCGACGAACCACCACAGCAGCGCGGTGAAGATCGCGGCGTCGCGCGACCCGGTCCAGGGTGGAGTCCAGGAAGGCCCCCCACGCGGCTCGACCGCCCGGAGAGGCGGGCCATGGTGCCGTCGAGCGTGTCGGAGAACACGAAGGCGGTGATCACCAGGGTGCCGACGAAGAACTCGCCCCGCGGGTAGAAGGCGAACGCCGCCGCGGTGACCCCGATGGTGCCGATCCAGGTGACCACGTCCGGACCGATGCCCATGGCCAGCAACAGGCGCGCCGGTGGGGTGAGCAGCCGGTTGAAGAAGGCCTTGGCGTACCGGGAGAGCATCGTCGGCTTTCTCGAGCGGTTCCGGGAGGCGGTCCTCGGGCGGCGGTCAGCCTACCCAGCCTTGTGCTCGTCCCTGGCGTCGGTGGAGGCTGACCGCCACGGCGGCACTCGACGAGGAGGCGGTTGGCGATGGCGAACAACCCGACAAGTGCTCCTGGCGGCCAGCCGGGTGGCCAGGGCAGGGCACCGGCGGCCGACCAGCCCGGCGCGATCCGCAACGTCGTCCTGGTCGGCCACACCGGAGCCGGCAAGACCACCCTGGCGGAGGCCCTGCTCGTGGCGACCGGGACGATCTCCCGAGCCGGTCGCGTCGAGGACGGCACCACGGTGAGCGACTTCGACGAGGCCGAGCAGCGGCAGCAGCGCTCGATCTCGCTGGCGCTGGCGCCCTGCACCTGGGACGGCGTCAAGATCAACCTCCTGGACGCACCCGGCTACGCCGACTTCGTGGGCGACCTGCGGGCCGGCCTGCGCGCCGCCGACGCCGCGCTGTTCGTGGTCTCCGCGGTGGACGGGGTGGACGGCTCGACCCGGCTGCTGTGGGAGGAGTGCGCCGCGGTCGGCATGCCCCGCGCGGTCGTCGTCACCAAGCTCGACCACGCGCGCGCGGACTTCGACGAGACCGTGGCGGTCTGCCAGCGGGTCTTCGGCGAGGGCGTGCTGCCGCTGTACCTGCCGATGGCCGCGGACGACGGCACCGCCGCCGGGCTGATCGGGCTGCTGTCGCAGCGGGTCTTCGACTACTCGTCGGGCACCCGGACGGTGCGCGACCCGGACCCCGAGCACCTGCCGCTGATCGAGTCGGCCCGCAACGCCCTGATCGAGGGGATCATCGCCGAGTCCGAGGACGAGTCGCTGATGGACCGCTACCTCGAGGGCGAGGAGATCGAGGTCGCCACCCTGGTCGAGGACCTGGAGAAGGCGGTCGCGCGCGGCTCGTTCTACCCGGTGCTGGCCGCCGCCGCGCCACGACCGGGCTCGGCATGGCCGAGCTGCTCGAGGTCATCACCTCCGGCTTCCCGTCGCCGCTCGAGCACACCGTCCCGCCGGCCACCGACCCGGCCGGCAAGCCGCGCGGCCCGCTCACCTGCGACCCGGCCGGCCCGCTGCTGGCCGAGGTGGTCAAGACGACCACCGACCCGTACGTCGGGCCGGATCAGCCTGGTCCGGGTGTTCTCCGGCACGCTGCGACCGGACACCGTCGTGCACGTGTCCGGCCACTTCGGCTCGTTCTTCGGCGAGTCGCGCGGGCACGAGGACCACGACGTCGACGAACGGATCGGCGCGCTGTCCTCTCCGCTGGGCAAGACCCAGCGGACGGTCGGCGAGGCGGCGGCCGGCGACATCGTCGCGATCGCCAAGCTGACCCGGGCGGAGACCGGCGACACGCTGTCCGCCAAGGAGGACCCGCTGCTGATGGAGCCGTGGGTGATGCCCGACCCGCTGCTGCCGGTCGCGATCACCGCGCACGCGAAGGCCGACGACGACAAGCTCGCCCAGGGCCTGCAGCGGCTGGTCGCGGAGGACCCGACGCTGCGGCTGGAGAACAACCCGGAGACCCACCAGCTGGTGCTGTGGACGATGGGCGAGGCGCACGTCGACGTCCTGCTCGACCGGCTCCGCAACCGGTACGGCGTCGCGGTCGACTCGGTGCCGCTGCGGGTGTCGCTGCGGGAGACGTTCGCGGCGCCGTCGAAGGGGCACGGGCGGCACGTCAAGCAGTCCGGCGGGCACGGGCAGTTCGCGGTCTGCGACATCGAGGTGGAGCCGCTGCCGCACGGGTCCGGGCTTCGAGTTCGTCGACAAGGTCGTCGGCGGCGCGGTGCCCCGTCAGTTCATCCCGTCGGTGGAGAAGGGCGTGCGCGCGCAGATGGACCGCGGGCGTGGCGGCCGGGTACCCGGTGATCGACCTGCGGGTCACGCTGGTGGACGGCAAGGCGCACAGCGTCGACTCCTCGGACATGGCGTTCCAGACGGCCGGCTCGCTGGCGCTCAAGGACGCCGCCCAGTCCGGCGCGATCCTCATGCTCGAGCCGGTCGACGAGGTGACGGTGCTGGTCGCGGACGAGTACGTCGGGGCCGTGATGAGCGACCTGTCCGGACGGCGCGGCCGGGTCGGCGGCACCGAGCCGGTCGGCGCGGGCCGCACGCTGATCCGGGCCGAGGTGCCCGCCGTCGAGGTGACCCGCTACGCCGTCGACCTGCGCTCGCTGTCGCACGGCACGGCCACGTTCACCCGCTCGTACCTGCGCCACGACCCGATGCCCCCGCAGCTGGCCCAGAAGGTCCAGTCCGAGTCCACCGCCTCGCCACCCTGACCCGACCCTGACCCCGGCGACCCTGGCCCCCGGCGACCCCGGCCCCCGGCCCCCGGCCCCCGGCGACCCCGGCCCCCGCGATCTTGAGAGATACAGGGCGCGGTATGGCGTGTCGCCTCTGAATCTCTCAAGATCGCGGGGGCGAGCGGGGGTCAGCGGGGCCAGGCGGCGGCGAGCAGCGCGCGCGTCTCGGACAGCAGCTGGGGCAGCACCCGGGTGTGGGCCACCACCGGCATGAAGTTCGCGTCGCCGCCCCAGCGCGGGACGACGTGCTGGTGCAGGTGCGCCGCGATCCCGGCGCCCGCGACCGGGCCCTGGTTGAGCCCGACGTTGAACCCGTGCGGCGCCGCCACCGCGCGCAGGGTGCGCATCGCGTCGGCCTGGAACGAGGCCGAGCTCGGCCCGCTCCCCGTCGGTCAGGTCGGTGTAGTCGGCCACGTGCCGGTACGGGCACAGCAGCAGGTGGCCGGCGTTGTACGGGTAGAGGTTGAGCACCGCGTAGACGAGCTCGCCGCGCGCGACGACCAGGCCGTCGTCGTCGGGTTCAGCCGGGGCCCGGCAGAACGGGCAGCCTTCGCCGGCCTCGGCGTCGTCCGGCTTGCCCTGCCCCTGGATGTACGCCATCCGGTGCGGCGTCCAGAGCCGGTCGAACGACTCGCTCACACCTGCACCCGGTCCCGGACGGCGGCCACGATCTCGGCCACCGCGTCCGCGACCGGGACACCGTTCTTCTGGCTGCCGTCGCGGTACCGGAACGACACCGCCCCGGCGCCCGCGTCCTCGTCGCCGGCGATGAGCATGAACGGGACCTTCTGCCGCTGGGCGGTACGGATCTTCTTCTGCATCCGCTCGTCCGAGGTGTCGACGTCGACCCGGATCCCCTCGGCCCGCAGCTGCGCGGCGACGCCCTCCAGGTACGGCACGTGCTGCTCGGCGATGGGGATCCCGACCACCTGCACCGGCGCCAGCCACGGCGGGAACGCGCCCGCGTAGTGCTCCAGGAGCACCGCGAAGAACCGTTCGATCGAGCCGAACAGGGCGCGGTGGATCATGATCGGCTGCTGGCGGGTGCCGTCCGCGGCCTGGTACTCCATCTCGAACCGCTGCGGCATCTGGAAGTCCACCTGGATGGTCGACAGCTGCCAGCTGCGCCCGATCGCGTCCTTCGCCTGCACCGAGATCTTCGGTCCGTAGAACGCGCCGCCGCCCTCGTCGAGCACCAGCTCGAGGTTCTGCTTCTCCGCGGCCGCCCGCAGCGCCTCGGTGGCCTCGTCCCACTCCTGGACGCTGCCGACGACCTTCACCTCCGGACGGGTGGACAGCTCCAGGTAGAAGTCGTCCATGCCGTAGTCGCGCAGCAGGTCCAGCACGAACGTCAGCAGCGAGTCCAGCTCGCCCGGCATCTGCTCCTTCGTGCAGAAGATGTGCGCGTCGTCCTGGGTCATCCCGCGGACCCGGGTCAGCCCGTGCACGACGCCCGACTTCTCGTAGCGGTACACGCTGCCGAACTCGAACGCCCGCAGCGGCAGCTCGCGGTAGGACCGCCCGCGCGCCTTGAACACCAGGATGTGGAACGGGCAGTTCATCGGCTTGAGGTAGTACTTCTGCGCGGCCCGGCGCACGGTGCCGTCGTCGTCGACCTCCGCGTCCAGCTCCATCGGCGGGAACATTCCGTCCGCGTACCAGTCGAGGTGACCGGAGGTCTCGAAGAGGGCCGACTTGGTGATGTGCGGGGAGTACACGAACTCGTACCCGGCCTCCTCGTGCCGCTTCCTCGAGTAGTCCTCCATGGCGCGCCGGACGATCCCGCCCTTGGGGTGGAACACCGCGAGCCCGGAGCCGATCTCGTCCGGGAACGAGAACAGGTCCAGCTCGGCGCCCAGCTTGCGGTGGTCGCGCCGCTCCGCCTCCGCCAGGACGGCCAGGTGCTCCTTGAGCGCGTCCCTGGACTCCCAGGCGGTGCCGTAGACCCGCTGCAGCTGCGGGTTGTCCTCGCTCCCCCGCCAGTACGCGGCCGCGGTCCTGGTCAGCGTGAACGCCGGGATATGCCGGGTCGTCGGCACGTGCGGGCCGCGGCACAGGTCCCGCCAGACCCGCTCGCCGGTCTTCGCGTCCAGGTTGTCGTAGATGGTGAGCTCGGCGCCGCCCACCTCCGCTGACTCGGCCTCGTCCACCTGGCCGGGGCCCTTGAGCCCGATCAGCTCCAGCTTGTACGGCTCCGCCGCCAGCTCGGCCCGCGCGTCGTCCTCGCTGACCACCCGGCGGGAGAACTGCTGCCCCGCCTTGACGATCTCCTGCATGCGCTTCTCCAGCCGCGGCAGGTCGTCCGGATGCAACGGTGGGAGGTCGAAGTCGTAGTAGAAGCCGTTCTCGATCGGCGGCCCGATGCCCAGCAGCGCCTGCGGGAACAGGTCCTGGACCGCCTGCGCGAGCACGTGCGCCGTCGAGTGGCGCAGCACCGAGCGGCCCTCCGGGGAGTCGACCTTCACGCCCTCGACGCGGGCGCCGTCAGTCAGCTCGGTGGCCAGGTCCACGAGGACTCCGTCGACCCGGGCCACGACCACCGACCGGTCGGACCCGAACAGCTCGCCCGCCGTCGTGCCCGCCGGGACCGATCGCTCGACTCCTTCGACGGCGACGGTGACGTCGGACACGTGAGCTCCTCGGGGCGCGGCGGCGGGCTCGCCCACCCTACCGAGGGCATCCCCGCACCGGCTCCGAGGTTTCGTCCGGCAGCGTCGGTCGGAGTCGGTCGGGTCAGGCGCGGGTCAGAGGACCGAAACCCGCATCCGGTAGAAGCCGCCGCTCAGCGTCGTCGCGTAGATCTCGCCGGTCTCGCTGACCCCGAACGAGCTCACCTGGTCGAGCCGGACTGCCTGGAGCACGGCGGCGCCGGTGTAGCGGTAGACCCAGATCCGCCCGGTGATGTAGTCGCCGAACACGTACAGGCCGGTCATCGACGGGTAGAGCGAGCCGCGGTACACGAACCCGCCGATGATCGCCTCGGCGGTCGGGTGCGAGATCACTACGAGCGGGCTCCGGTAAGGCTGCCCGGCGATGCACCTCGACGCGATGTACGTGGCCAGGCCCTCCCGGCAGGACCAGCCCATGTTCAGCCAGCGGTAGCCGGACGCGACGACGTCGATCTCCTCGTACCGGTCCTGGCCGACGTCGCCGATGTAGACGAAGCCGGTCGCCGGGTCCACCGAGAACCGCCATGGGTTGCGCAGCCCGGACAGCCAGATCTCCCGCTTGTCCACGGTGCTGGTGGCGAACTGGTTGCCCGGCGGGATGCAGTACGGCAGCGTGCCGCACACGTGCGACGGGTCGATCCGCAGGATCTTGCCGTTGAGCACCTTGAGGTTCTGCGAGTTGTTGAACGGGTCGCCGGCGCCGCCGCCGTCGCCGGTCCCGATGTACAGCAGCTTGTCCGGCCCGAACGCGAGCTGACCCGCGTTGTGGTTGCTGTACGTCGGGTGCGCGACCTGCAGGAGCAGCGCCCCCGGCGTGGTGATCGAGTTCGCCGCCGACGACGTGGCCGTGTACCTCCGCACCACCAGGGTCCCGTTGAGCGCGGTGTACGCGACGAAGACCTGCGGCGAGACGGTGAACCACGGCGGGAACGCGATGCTGAGCAGTCCGCGCTCGCCGATCGTCGACACCAGCGACGTGAGGTCCAGGTAGGGAGTCGGCAGCGTCGCGCCGTTCGCGTACACCCAGACCTTGCCCGACTTGGTGACGACGAAGAACCGGCCGCTGCCGTCGTGCGCGGAGGTGACCTGCACGGGCTGGGAGTAGCCGGACTTGACCAGAGCCCATCCCACGCTCACCGACGCCTCCGGCAAGGCGGCGCGCGCCGCGACGGAGGCCGCCGCCGACGACGAGCCGGCGCCGAGCGATCCGACCGTCACCAGGCACAGCAGGCCGACCAGCGCGGCGACCAGCCGGCGCGGACCTGGCGTGCGGGGCGAGCCGGGTCGATGAGGGGTCGAGGCCGCGGACGCGGTCGGGTCGGTCAGGCGCACGACGGCCTCCGGGGATTCTGCGCCGCTGGGCGGTCGCGACGGCTTCGTCGACCCTAAGGTAAGCCCGAGCCCCCCGGTCGCCGCCGGACGGCGCACCCGGGGAGGAGGTCCCCTTCGTGGCCCGCGACCTCGACGTCATCGCCCGGGACGACCGCATCCTGCCGCTGACCCGCGCCCTGTGCTGGGTCATCCCGCCGTTCCTCGTCGTCGCGTTCGTCGTGCTGTACCCGTGGCCGAGCGACACCGACCGCTGGTTCGCGTGGCGCATCCTGCCCACGATCACCCCGATGGTGCTCGGCTCGGCCTACCTCGGCGGCGCGTACTTCTTCATCCGCGCGATCGGTGCGACCGGCTGGCACACGGTGAAGGCCGGGTTCGTCCCGGTCGGCGTGTTCGCGTCGTTGATGGGGATCACGACCGTCCTGCACTGGGGCAAGTTCAACCACGGTCACGTCGCCTTCTGGCTGTGGGTCCTGCTGTACTTCACGACCCCCTTCCTGGTCTTCTTCGTCTGGCTGCGCAACCGCCCCTATGACCTCCCGGTCGCCGCCGACGACCTGCTCCTGCCGCAGGCGGTCGCGCGGATCATCGGCGCGGTCGGCGTGCTCGCGGTCGTGACCGGGCTGTCCCTCTTCCTGTGGCCGGCCAAGGCGATCACGTACTGGCCGTGGCTGATCACCCCGCTCACCGCACGGGTGCTGGGCGCGATCTACTGCCTGGGGATCGCCGGCGTCGGCATGTTCTTCGACCGCCGGTGGAGCAGCGCCCGGCTGTCGTTCCAGGTCGCGGTCGCGATGCTCGTGCTGATCCTCGTGGCGGGTCTTCGTGCGCGCGCGCAGTTCGACCCGGGCAATGTCCTGACCTGGATGTTCCTGGGTGGCTTCGTCGCCGTGACGATCTGCGTGGCCGCTGTGTACTGGCGGATGGAGCGGCTCCGGGTCCGCTGACCGCGGCGTCTCGGCGCTGTCGGTGCCGGATGGTTGGGTCGGGGCATGACGACAATCGTGCTCTTCCACTCCGTGCTCGGCGTGCGCCAAGGCGTCCTCGACGCCGCCGAGCGGCTGCGCCAGGACGGCCACGACGTGCTCGTGCCCGATGTGTTCGAAGGGCGCACCTTCGACGACTACCAGCCGGCCATGACGTTCGCCTGGGAGGAGCTCGGCCAGGTCGAGCTCCTGCGACGCTCCCGCGAGGCAGTCGCCGACCTGCCCGACGGGTTCGTGTCCGCCGGGTTCTCGCTGGGCTGCGTGCTGGCCGCGCACGTCGCCCTGCAGCGGAAGGCGTCCGGCGTCCTCATGATCGCCGGGGCCGTCCCGGTGTCCGCGTTCGGCGACGGCTCCGTGTGGCCGGCGGGTCTGCCCGCTCAGAGCCACTCGACGGTCGACGACCCGTGGCGGGAGCAGGAGGAGGTCGACCGGGCCGTCCGCGACGTCGAGGCCGGCGGCGGCACGCTCGAGCTGTTCGACTACCCGGGCAAGGGCCACCTCTTCAACGACCCCACGCTGCCGGACGAGTACGACCCGGACGTCACCGAGTTGTTCTGGAGCCGCGCCCTGCCGTTCGTCCGAGCCTGCGGCTGACCCACGGACGGACGCCTCCGTCCGCGCACCCGACCTCGACTGGGCAGCTGGTCACTCAGGGTTCGGACGGCACGCGAAGCCAGCCGGCTGCAGTTCTCTGGTGGGCGATACTGGGTTCGAACCAGTGACCTCCTCGGTGTGAACGAGGCGCTCTACCACTGAGCCAATCGCCCTGGACCCGCCCTCGAGCGGGCTCCGAACGATACAACAGCGCTGTGCGCGGACTCACACCCGCAGCGTCCGGGCGGGCCCTCCGCCGAGGTGACAATGGAGGGGCGGCAGTCTCCGAGCCGCGCCCCCGCTTCCCCGATCCGAGAGTCCAGCCGTGTCGCGCCCCGCCTCCACCGTCTCCTGTTCAGTCGAGCTCCACCTGGTCACCTCCGGGTCGCCCGTCCCGGTCAGCGCCGACCTCTCCTACGACCCTGCCGACCCGTTCGCGGTCATCGTCTCGCTGCGCAGCGAGGGCGCTCCCGCGGTCGACTGGGTGGTCGCCCGGGACCTGCTCGCCGACGGCCTGGCCGGGCCGGCCGGCGACGGCGATATCGGCGTCTGGCCGTCCACCTCGCACGGGGCGTCGGTCGTGTGCCTCTCGCTGTGCTCCCCCGACGGCCAGGCCCTGCTGTTCGGCTCGCACGCCGACGTCTCCGAGTTCGTCCACCGGACGTTCGCGGAGGTGCCTGCGGGCACCGAGGCCGACCTCCTCGACATGGACGCTCTGATCGACCAGCTGCTCGACCGCGACTGACGGAGGTCGGTCCAGGCCCGGCTGTCGGCGTCGGCTCAGGGATCCGGCTGCTCGGCGCTGCGCTTCGCGAACTCGGCGGCCGCGAGCGCGGTGACTGGCCCCGGTGCCGGGTAGGTCCGCCCGTCGACCGCCCGGACCGCGTGGACGTCCCGGGTGGACGAGGTCACGAACACCTCCTCGGCGTCCGCCAGCGTCAGCAGCGGCGCCTCGACCTCCTCGGCCCCGCTCCACAGCCGGACCAGCCCACGGGTCACCCCGGCCAAGCACCCGGTCGACAGGGCCGGGGTGAAGATCCGGCCGCCGCTCACCCAGAACACGTTCGAGCCGGTGCCCTCGCAGACGTTCCCGCGGGTGTCCGTGAACAGTGCCTCGTCCGCGCCGCGCTCGCGCGCCCACGCAAGCGCCACCACGTTCTCCGCGTACGACGTGGTCTTGGACCCGGCCACCGCCGACCGCTCGTTGCGCACCCAGGGCACCGTGGCCAGGACCGCCGGTCCGTCGATGTGCCGGGCCGGCCCAGTGACCATCAGCACGGTCGGACCGCCTTCGCCCCGCTCGGTGCCCGGCGGCCCGTCGCCGCCCGTCAGCGTGATCCGCAGCCGGCCCACCTCGCCACGGGCGTGCGCCGCGATCAGCTCGGCCGCCGCGGCCCGCAGCTCGTCCTCAGCGGGAGGGACCAAGCCGAGGCGTCCGGCCGAGCCCTGCAGCCGCACGAGGTGCCGTCGGAACGCGAACGGCACGCCGTCGACGACCTTCATCGTCTCGAACACCCCGTCGCCGACCGTCAGACCGTGGTCGCGGACCGAGATCCGCGCCTCGTCGGCGTCGAGCACCGACCCGTCCAGCCAGACCTTCATCTCAGCTGCTCCTCACCCGTGCGACTCCTTCGCCGCGACGGCCAGGAGCCGCGAGGCCTTGAGCTGCGTCTCGACCCACTCACCGTACGGGTCCGACCCCCAGGTGATCCCGGCCCCGGTGCCGAAGCGCACGGTGTCGCCGTCCGCCCAGAACGTCCGGATCGCGACCGCCAGCTCGGCGGACCGGCTGTCGGCGTCCACCCAGCCGACCGCGCCGCAGTAGACGCCGCGGGGTCCCGGCTCCAGCTCGTCGATGATCCGCAGCGCGCTGGACTTCGGTGCACCCGTCACGCTCCCCGGCGGGAACGCCGCCGCCAGCAGCTCGGGCCAGCCGGCGTCCGGCAGCAGCTCGCCCCGGACCGTCGACACCAGGTGCACGAGCCCCGGGTGCTGCTCCACCGCCAGCAGGCTCGGGACGGTCACCGTCCCCGGTCGGCAGACCCGGGACAGGTCGTTGCGGACCAGGTCGACGATCATGACGTTCTCGGCCTCGTCCTTTGGCTGGAGGTCAGCCTCGGTCCGGCCTGTCCCCTTGATCGGGCCGGACTCGACGATCGCGCCGCCCGGGCCGCTGCGGCGGACGAAGAGCTCGGGCGAGGCTGTCGCGACGTGCACCCCGTGCTCGGGGAGGCGCAGGAACCCCCCGTACGGCGCGGGGTTGCCGGCGGCCAGAAGGCACGCCAGCCCGGCGACGTCGGCGTCGGTCGGCAGTGGCGCGGACAGGACCCGGCAGAGGTTCGCCTGGTAGACGTCCCCCGCGGCGATCGCCGCCCGGATGTCCTCGACCCCGCGGACGTACGCGGCCTCGTCCATGGACGTGCGCCAGGCCGTCTCGGGGACCCCGGGCCAGCACCCCCCGGGCAGCGGGGCGGCCTCGACCCGGCCGAAGCGAGCGGCGGTGAGGGCGCCCTCGTAGGTCAGCGCGACGGCCCACCAGCCAGCACTGTCGAGGGCCGCGGGGTCGTCGGAGACCTCGAGCAGGCCGGTCGCCAGCCGCCCCGCGAACCAGGCAGCCGGGGTGTCCGGACGCGGCGCCGCGCCGTACTCGGTCACTGCCCGATCATGCCCTGCGACCGGCCCCCCGGGACCTCCGGCGGCCCCCCGACCTTTTGAAGGCCGTGGAGCCGATCGAGTATGGTTGGCGCTCGCCCGGGGGTCGCTCGGGCATGCGGACGTAGCGCAGCTGGTAGCGCATCACCTTGCCAAGGTGAGGGTCGCGGGTTCGAATCCCGTCGTCCGCTCGGAGAGGTCTCGCACGCTAGGGCCTTGTTCCGGTGGAGTGGCCGAGAGGCGAGGCAACGGCCTGCAAAGCCGTGTACACGGGTTCAAATCCCGTCTCCACCTCGTACTTCCGAACGGCACCACCCTGGGCGATTGGCGCAGTCTGGCTAGCGCGCTTCCTTGACACGGAAGAGGTCACAGGTTCAAGTCCTGTATCGCCCACGCTGAAACCCCTTGCACCACCAACAACTGCTCCCGCACCGGCCCTGGCAGCGTCGAGCAACAACCGGCGTTCGGCGGCGGCCACGGTTCGACGGGTGCGTTCCACGGCGTCCGGGTTGACCGAGATCGACGTGATCCCGAACCGCACCAGGTGCTCGGCGAACTCCGGCCGGTTCGACGGCGCCTGCCCGCACAGCGACGAGGTGATGCCCGCCGCCCGGCTGGCCGTCGATGATGCGCTCGATCGCGTCGAGCACGGCCGCGTCCGACTCGTCGAACAGCTCGGCGCAGACCTCGGAGTCGCGGTCGACGCCGAGCATCAGCTGGGTCAGGTCGTTCGAGCCGATCGAGACGCCGTCGATGCCCAGCGCGGCGTACTCGGGGATCCGGTACACGACCGACGGCACCTCGGCCATGACCCAGCGCGTGCAGCCCGCGCTGGCGACCGAGCGGGCTGGCGTCGATCAGCTCGAGACAGCGCCTCGAGCTCCCAGCGGGTGCGCACGAACGGGATCATCAGGTGCAGGTTCGGGCGTCTCCTCGCGGACCCGGGCGAGCACCTCGCAGCTCCAGCGCGAACAGCTCGGGCTCGCGCACGTAGCGGTAGCAGCCCCGGTACCCGATCATCGGGTTCTCCTCGTGCGGCTCGTACTCGCTCGCCACCCTCGCAGCCCGCGGAACTCGTTGGTGCGGAAGTCGATCGTGCGGTAGACGACCGGACGCGGGTCGAACGCCCGGGTGATCCGCAGCAGCGACTCGGCCATGCGGTCGACGAACGCCTCGCTGCCCTCGCGCGCCAGCAGCTCGCGCGGGTGCACGCCGCCGAGCGCCTCGGTCACCAGGAACTCCGCCCGCAGCAGTCCGACGCCGTCGACGGGCAGCGCCGCGACCTCCTCGGCGTGCTCGGCGATGGCCAGGTTGACGTAGACGCGCGTCGCCAACGGCTGCGGCTCCGCCGCGACCGTCGGGGCGGCGGCGCGAGCGTGGCCGTCGACCACGGCCGCCGGCTGCGGCAGCGCACCGGCCACGACCCGGCCGGCGGTGCCGTCGACCGTGACGATCTCGCCGTCGTGCAGCACCGTCGTGGCGCGTGCGGGCACCGACGACGCAGGGCACGCCCAGCTCGCGGGCGACGATGGCGGCGTGGCAGGTCATCCCGCCGCCGTCGGTGACGAGCGCGGCTGCCCGGCGGATGGTCGGCACCCAGTCGGGACTGGTCATCGGGGCGACGAGGATCTCGCCGCGCTGCAGCGTCGCACCCTGGTCCGGTGCGGTGAGGATCCGGACCGCACCCGAGACCCGGCCGGGTGAGGCGGCCAGACCGCTGAGCAGCACGGCCGCACCCGAGCTGTCGGGAGCCGCCGGCGCCCCGGCCGCCACGGCCCGCGCGGACCCGGCCGCATGCGGCCCGATCATCGTCGTGATCGGGCGTGACTGCACGATCGCCAGCCGACCGCCGGCGTACGCCCACTCCACGTCCTGAGGTGCGCCGAACTGGGCGTGGATGCGCAGGCCGGTACGGGCCAGCTCCATGACTTCGTCGTCGCTGAGCACGCGCGCGCCGGCGCGCTCCTGTGGCAGCTCGACCCTGCTGTCCTGGCCGTCGACGCCGCGGACCACCTCGAAGTCCTTGTGCCCGACCCGGACCGACACGAGCCGCAGGTCCGCCTTGTCGACGACGTACGTGTCCGGCTCGACCTTGCCGCCCACGACGACCTCGCCCAGCCCGAACGCCGCCTCGACGACCATCCGGTCGGGGTCCGCGGTGGACGGGTCGGCGGTGAACAGGACTCCCGCCCGGTCGGCGTCGACCATCCGCTGCACCACCACGGCCAGGGCCGGCTCGACGTCCACGTGCTTGCTCGCGCGGTACGCGACGACCCGGCTGGCGTACAGCGAGGCCCAGCAGTCGCGCACGCGCTCGACCAGCTGGTCGTCGCCGGAGACGTTGGTGAAGGTGGCGTTCATCCCGGCGAACGAGGTGTCGCTGCTGTCCTCGGACGTCGCCGAGGAACGGACGGCGACCGACACGTTGTCGCCGAGGTCGTGGTAGGCGTGCAGCAGCTCCTTGTGCAGCATCTCGGGCAACGGGGCGGACCGGACGAGGCCCTGCAGCTCGTGCGCGGCTGCAGACAGCGCCACCGGGTCGTCCACGTCGACCGCGGCCAGCCGCTGCCGGACGCTTTGGCGCACCCCGGCCTCGTCCAGCGCTGCGAGGAAGCCCTGCGCGGTGACGACGAACCCGCCCGGCACCGGCATGCCGCCGCGGATCAGCTCCCCGAGGTTGGCGGCCTTCCCGCCGACCTGCTCGACGTCCGCGGCACCGATCTCTGCGAGCTGCACGACGTGGGTCAACATGTCGTTCACTTCCCGTCCGGTTCGTCGTCCGAGTGCGAGACGACGTACGCGACGAGGGCCGACAGGCTGCGCACCCGCGCGTAGTCCCCCTCGGGGATGTCGACGCCGGTGCCTTCCGCCAACCCCTCCACCAGGTTCAGGAAGTCCATGGAGTCGAGGTCGAGCTCGGTCCGCAGGTCGGCCCGGGAGTCGAGCGTCTCGAGGTCGGCCTCGGGCGCGATCTCGGCGAGCAGCGCCAGGACCGTCTGCTGGGACTGGTCGGTGTTCACAGCTCCTCCGGTTTCTGCAGGGCCGCCGCGAGCGCGGCCAGGTACAGGCCGCCGCGATGGCCGTCGGTGACCCGGTGGTCCGCGGCGAGGGTGGCCGTCACCAGGGGCCGGACAGTGAGCATGCGGTCCACGGCCCAGGGCCGCTCCACCACGCGACCCAGACCCAGCAGTGCGACCTGCGGCGGGTAGATCACGCCGTGCACCAGCTCGGCGCCCTGGTCGCCCAGGTTCGTGACGGTCAACGTGGGGTCGGACATCTCCGACCCGCGCAGGCGTCCGGCCCGAGCCCGGGCCACCAGGTCCTTGAGCGCGGCCATCAGCTCCTCGAGGCCGAGGAGGTCCGCGTCGTGGATCGCCGGTGCCACCAGTCCCCCACCGCGCAGCGAGACGGCGACCCCGAGGTGGACGTGGTCAGCGCGACGGAAAGCACCGTCGACGAAGAACCCGTTGACCTCCGGGACCGCGCGCGCGGCCAGCGCCGCCGCCTTGAGCAGCGCCGCCACGGGCAGCAGGCGGTCGGCCGCCGGGCGCCCGGTGTTGCGCTGCTCCAGCCAGTCGGTGAGGACGGACAGGTCGACGGTCGTCTGCAGGTAGTAGTGCGGGATCTCCCGCTTCGACCTGGCCATGAGCTGCCCGATCGCGGTGCGCATGTTCGCGGCCCGCTCGGCCGCGTCGGTGGTGGCGGCAGGCGCACTGGCGGCCGGGGCGGGCTCGGCTTCGCCGCCGGCCTTCGTGCGCCGAGCGGCCCGGTGCTGCGTCGTGGGACGTGGGGCCGACGCCGAGGCTGGGGCTGCGCTCGCCTCGACGTCGGCGACGGTGACGGCCCCGGCCGGCCCGGAGCCGCTGATCCTGGTGAGGTCGACGCCCAGCTCGGCCGCGCGCCTGCGCGCGAACGGCGAGGCGTCGACGCGAGCGGTCACCGGCGAGCCCGGGACCGGGGTCCGGACGAAAGCCGACGCCTGCTCGACGTCGGCGCGCGTCACCGCCCCGTCCGGTCCGGTGCCCACGACGCCGGAGAGGTCGACGCCGCGCTCGTGGGCCAGGTGCCGGACCACCGGTGTCACCGACGGCGCCTTCGGGCGTTCCACGTGGACCGGCGCAGGTTCAGCCGGCACCGGCTGCACTGGTGCGGCCTCGACCGGGGCCACCTCGACGGGTGTCCGGGCCGGTCCGATGGACGCCAGCCGCGCCAGCGGCGTCCCCACCGGCACGGACGTCCCCGGCTGCACCAGCAGCTCCTCGACCCGACCCTCCTCGAACACCTCGACGTCGATCGCCGACTTCACCGTGTCGACGACGGCGACGACGTCCCCGCGGTGCACGACGTCGCCGGGGTGCACCAACCACTCGACCAGGGTGCCCTCGGTCATGTCGGCGCCGAGCGAGGGCATGCGGAACTCACCCATGGCCGACCATCGCCTCTTCGACGGCGGCGACGACCCGCTGCGCGCTCGGCAGCGCCGCCCGCTCGAGGTGGGCGGCGTACGGGATCGGCACCTCGACCGAGCACACCCGGCCGACCGGCGCGTCGAGGGTGTAGAAGCACTGCTCGGTGATCCGGGCCGACAGCTCGGCGGACAGCCCGACGCTCCGCCAGCCCTCGTCGACGACCACCGCGCGGTGCGTCCGGCGTACGGACGCCATGACCGTGGCGTCGTCGAGGGGACGCAACGTCCGCAGGTCGATCACCTCCGCGCTCACGCCGTCGGCGGCCAGCGCCTGCGCCGCGTCCAGCGCGGTCGGCAGGCTCCCGCCATAGGTCACCACGGTGACGTCGGTCCCGTCCCGGCGCACCGCGGCGGTGTCGATGTCCACGGCTTGGTCACCGTCGAGGAGCGGACCCGAGACGTTGTACAGCCCACCGTGCTCGAAGACGATCACGGGGTCGGGGTCCTGCAGGGCCGTCCAGAGCATCCCCCGTGCGTCTGCGACAGTCGCCGGGGCGATCACGCGCAGGCCGGGCACGTGCGCGTACCACGCCTCGAACGAGTGCGAGTGCTGCGCGGCCAGCTGGCGTCCGGCCCCGGTCGTCATCCGGACGACCAGCGGTACGTTCAGCTGCCCGCCGCTCATGTGCAGCAACGCGGCGGCGGTGTTCACGATCTGGTCCATGGCCAGCATCGAGAAGTTGACCGTCATGATCTCGACGATGGGTCGCAGGCCGCCGATGGCCGCCCCGATCCCGGCGCCCACGAACGCCGACTCGGACAGCGGCGCGTCCCGGACGCGTTCCTCGCCGAACTCCTCGAGCAGGCCGAGGCTCACCCCGAAGCCGCCGCCGTAGCGGCCGACGTCCTCGCCCATGAGGAACACCCGCGGGTCGCGTCGCATCGCGTCGCGCATGGCCTCGCGGACCGCCTCGCGGTACGTCGTCGTCTTCTGCGCGGTGTCGGTCATGACGCGCCTGCGCCACTCGTGACGAACCGAGTCAGGGCTTCCACCGGCTCGTCGGTCCCGTTCTCGGCGAAGGCGACCGCTGCATCCACCTCGGCCGTCACCTCGGTCTCCATCGCGGTGAGCCGGTCGTCGTCGGCCGCGCCGTCGGCGTGCATCCGCTCGGCGAGGAGCAGCAGGGGGTCACGCAGCCGCCACTGCTCGACCTCCGCCTTCTCGCGGTAGCGGTCCGGGTCGTACATCGAGTGGGCGCGGAACCGGTAGGTCCTGGCTTCCAGGAAGACCGGTCCGCCGCCATCGCGCACCAGCTCGACGGCCCGCCTGGCGGCATCCCAGACCGCGACCACGTCCATGCCGTCGCAGGTCCAGGCGGGCACCTCGTACGAGGACGCCTTGATAGCCAGGTTGGTCTCGGACTCGGACCGGTCCAGGGCGGTGCCCATCGCGTACATGTTGTTCTCGCACAGGAACAGCACCGGCAGCCGCCACAGCGCCGCGAGGTTCATCGACTCGTGGAACTCCCCCTCGGCCATGGCGCCCTCGCCGAAGAAGCAGACGGTGACGCGGTCCTGACCGAGCATCCGGTCGGCCAGTCCCAGGCCCACCGCCAGGGGCAGCCCGCCCGCGACGATCGCATTGCCGCCGTAGAACCGCATCGGCGCGTGGAACAGGTGCATCGAGCCCCCGTGTCCGCGGCAGACTCCTTCGACCCGCCCGAACATCTCGGCCATGACCGCGTCCATGGGGACGCCGCGGGCGAGGGCCTGGCCGTGGTCGCGGTACGTCGCCACGACGGCATCGTCGGGACGCAGGTGCGGCAGCACTCCGGCCGCGACCGCCTCCTCCCCGATGTACAGGTGCAGGAAGCCGCGGATCTTCGCAGCGCTGTACAGCTCGGCGCAGCGCTCCTCGAACCGTCGGATCCGGAGCATCGAGTGGTACAGCTCCAGCAGGTCGGGCCGGTGAGCCATGGCAGTCACGACGACCGCCCCGCCACCGGCTCGGTCACGGGCTCGGTCACCGGTCCGGCCGGCGTCTCGAGTGCGGACACGTCCCCCTCGGGCAGGCCGAGGGCACGCGCCTTGAGCAGCCGACGCATGATCTTGCCGCTGCGGGTGTGCGGGAGGTCGGGGTCGAACGAGATCTCCCGCGGGGCCACCGCCGGGCCGAGGCGCTTGCGGGCGAACCCGTAGATCTGTGTCCGTAGTGCGTCGTCGGGCTCGAACCCCGGGCGCAGCGAGACGTAGGCCTTGACCACCTCGCCGGCCACCGGGTCCGGGACTCCGATGACTCCGGCCTCGGCGACCGCCGGGTGCTCCATCAGCACGCTCTCCACCTCGAACGGACCGATGAGGTGTCCGGCGGACTTGATCACGTCGTCGCCGCGCCCGACGAACCAGAACCAGCCGCCCGCGTCCCGGCGCACCAGGTCGCCGGACAGGTACCACGAACCCACGAAGGACTCGCGGTAGCGCTCTTCGGCCCCCAGGTACGCGCGCATCATCGACGGCCAGGGCGTCCGCAGGGCGAGCTCGCCCTGCTCGTCGGGGCGGCTCACCAGCTCGGGCTCACCGTCCGCCCCGACCACCGCGTGCCCGGAGGGGTCGCGCCGGACGAGGGCGGCCTCGATGCCGGGCACCGGACGACCCATCGAGCCTGGCCTGACCTCGGCACCGGCGAAGTTCGCCACCATGATCGCGCCGGTCTCGGTCTGCCACCACGTGTCGTGGATCGGGCGGGACAGGGTCTCCATCCCCCAGACGACGACCTCGGGGTTCAGCGGCTCTCCGACGCTTGCCACGTGCCGCAGCGCAGAGAGGTCACGCTCGCGTGCCAGCTCGGGGCCGGCCCGCATCAGCATCCGCAGCGCGGTGGGCGCTGTGTACCAGACCGTGACCCGTTGTTCCTCGAGGATCGAGTACCACCGGGCCGCGTCGAACTCGAGCTCGTCGACCACGCACGTGACTCCGCAGGTGAGCGGAGCGACGATCCCGTACGCGGTGCCGGTCACCCAGCCCGGGTCGGCCGTGCACCAGAACACATCGCCGTCGCGCAGGTCCAGGACGTACCGCCCCGTCATGCAGTGCGCGACGACGGCGTCGTGCACGTGCACCGCGCCCTTGGGCGTACCGGTCGTACCGCTGGTGAAGTGCACGAGAGCGATGTCCTCGGGGCCGGTCGGTTCGATCGGCGCGCGCGGCGACCCCAGCGCCATCAGCCCTTCCAGCGACTGGACCCCTGGTCCGTCGACGGTGTCGGCGTCGGGCCCGATGAGCAGCACATGGTCCAGCCACGGCAGGTCGGGGCGCAGTGCGGCGATCTTCCGGCGGTAGATGCTCGCCGTCGTGACGAGCACCCGGCCGCGGCCCAGCTCGAGACGCTGGCGCACCGGCTCGGGGCCGAAGGCGGAGAACAGCGGGGAGAACGCGCACCCTGCCTTCAGGCTGCCCAGGACGGCGATGTACAGGTCCGGGAGCCGGCCGGCCAGCCCGTAGACCACGTCACCGCGACGGACACCCAGCAGCCGCAGCACGTCGGCGAACCGGTTCGTCCGGTCGGCGAGCTGCGCATAGGTCAGCTCGCAGTCGACACCGTCCTCGCCGAGGAAGCGCAGGGCCGGCACGGCCCCCTGGCCGTGCACGACATGACGGTCCACGGCCTCGTACGCCATGTTGAGCCCGCCGTCGGGCAGACCGTCGAGCCAGGACCTGGCCTGGTCCCAGCTGAAGCCCGCATAGGCCGTCTCGTAGTCCGGCATGTTGGCCTGGCCGGCCAGGGCCGGGTCCTTCGCGATCGCGGGTCGGGACATGGCTGCCTCACTGCGTCCCGAAGCGGCAGACGGCGCCGAGGCCGTCCGCGGGTTGCCCGGGCGCATCGGGCGGGACCACCCGGACGTGCGCCCCGGACAGCAGGGCCGCCCGTACCGCGACGTCCACGAGGTTCCCGGCTCGTACCGGCTCGCCGGACGCCCGCGCCGAGGCGTGGTCCCGGAACACGACGGTGGGACCGGTCCCGAACCACGCGACGCGCGGATCGTCCTCTTCGGGCACGACCAGCAGCGCAGCGACCCTGCCCGCAGCCAGCGCGTCGATCGTGGCGGCGCTCCCTTCGACCGCATGCTCCCCCGGGTCCAGATGGGACTGGAAGTACTCGAGCAGGCTGGCCGTCTGCGCATGCGCCGCGTCGCGCAGCACCTCCTCGACCTGCACCCCGCGGCCGGCCTGCGAACCGTCCGCCGAGCGCCCGCCGCTGATGTGCCGGACCAGGACCCGCGGCTCGTCCGGGAGTCGCTCGGCCAGGAGCTGCAGCGCGCGGACGTCGCCGGACACCACGAGCACCTGCGCGCCGTGCTCCGCCAGCGCCGCGGTCGTCTCCTCGGCGACCCGCTCCGCGTTGTGCCGCCAGCTGTCCTCCGCGCGACGCTGGTAGCGGGGCTGCGACCAGCCGCCGGGAGCGTTGCGCTCGATCTCGTCGTCCGGGCCGGCCACCCGCCAGGTCCTGGCCGGCTCGTCGCCGCCGCGGGACGCCGTGAAGTCGGCGCCGGTCCGGTCGGTGACGACCAGGACGTACGGTGGCCGGTCCTGCCGCCAGGCGAGCAGCGGGAGGATCGGCGGCGGGGCTGCGAGACCGGCGCGGTCGGGGATCCTGGTGCTTGCGAGCCGTTGCTCGTGCACCACGGCGCCGTCGGCGGCGACGAACACGGCGAGCGTGTCCGGCGCCTCCTTGGTCGCGCCGAAGACGGTAGCCAGGGTGGTCACCGCCGGCTCAGCAGCACCAGCGAGGAGGAGCTGGTCGACGATCCGCCGCCAGCGCAGGTCCCGCTCCCGCTCGCCGAGCGAGTCCAGTCCCGCGTACACGAAGGCGAGATCTGTCGGCGCCCGCACCAGCTCGCGCAGCGCCGAGTGCTCCGGACCCGCGTTCAGCATCGCTTGGACGGGCACCTCCCGCGACGACCCGTCCGTCCCTGCCCGATCAGTCCTGGTGACCACGGTCCGCCATCTCCTTCGTTCGACGTGCGCTCGAAGGCGTCCTGCTCCCTACGCAAGCAGAGACGCGCCGACCCGTGGAGGGTCGAAGGTCCTGGTGACCTTCGACCCTGCTGCCACTCCCGGGCCGGAGCTAGCGTCGGGCCGGGACGACGGAGGTGGCTGCCATGGCCCGACTGGACGGGAAGATCGCGATCGTCACGGGTGCGGCCCGCGGCATGGGACTGGCCGAGGCGCAGCTGTTCTGCGCCGAGGGGGCGCGGGTGGTCCTGGCCGACGTCATGGACGCCGACGGGACGCTGGCGGCCAAGGAGCTGGGCCCGGACGCGGTCTACCTGAACCTCGACGTGACCTGCGAGGCCGACTGGCGGCACGTCCTCGCCGAGACCCAGCGGGTGTTCGGGGTGCCTGACGTCCTGGTCAACAACGCCGGCATCCTGCGGTACGGCCCGATCGTGCAGATGCCGCAGGTCGAGTTCGAGTCGGTGCTGGCCGTCAACCTCGTCGGGCCGTTCCTCGGGATGAAGGTGGTCGGCGCTGCGATGGCGGCCGCCGGCCGCGGCTCGATCGTGAACGTGTCGTCGATCGGCGGCATGATCGGCTACTCGCAGCTCGGCGCGTACGTCGCCAGCAAGTGGGGCCTGCGTGGGCTGACGAAGACCGCGGCGCTCGAGCTCGGCCGGTCGGGCGTCCGGGTGAACTCGCTGCACCCCGGCGGCGTGGACACCCCGATGACGAACGCCGGCGGCGGTCCCGTCGACCAGTCGCCGTACGCCGGCCAGCCCATCCCGCGCATCGGCCGGGCGGAGGAGATCGCCAACCTCGCGCTCTTCCTGGCCTCGGACGAGTCGTCCTACAGCACGGGCTCGGAGTTCGTCGCCGACGGCGGGGTCACGGCAGGCCAGTCCCTCGGCTGAACGCACGCCGCAGCACGGGCGGACAGGCAGCGAATAGGGTGGGCACCGGCCGTAGCCGAGGAGTGCGATGGACGAGGGCGACAACACCCGACCGCTCGAGGCCGGGGTGGTCAGGGACTTCCGGGTGAACCTGTCCTACGGCGAGTACCTGCATCTGGACGAGCTCCTGTCGGCGCAGCACCTGGTCAGCCGTCCGCCGCACCACGACGAGCTGCTGTTCGTGATCCAGCACCAGACCTCCGAGCTCTGGCTCAAGCTGATGCTGCACGAGCTGCGCTTCGCCCGGCGCAGCCTCGCCGAGGACGACCTGCGCCGCGCGCTCAAGGGACTGGCCAGGGTCAAGCACATCCAGCGCACGCTGACCGAGCAGTGGTCCGTGCTCGCGACGCTCACGCCGTCCGAGTACGCCGAGTTCCGGCGGTTCCTGGGGACGTCGTCGGGGTTCCAGTCGTTCCAGTACCGCGCGGTGGAGTTTGCCCTGGGCAACAAGAACGCCGACATGCTCGAGGTGTTCGCGCACGACGACGCGGCCCGCGCGATGCTCGCCGAGCTGTTGGCCGAGCCCAGCCTGTACGACGAGTTCCTGCGTTACCTGGCCAGGCACGGGCACGACGTCCCGCCGCCGTTGCTCAGACGCGACGTGACGCGTGCGCATGCGTACACCGCCGAGCTCGTCCCGGTCTTCTACCGCATCTACGAGTCCCCCGAGCAGCACTGGGAGGCGTACGAGACCTGTGAGGAGCTCGTCGACCTAGAGGAGAACTTCCAGCTGTGGCGGTTCCGCCATCTGAAGACCGTCGAGCGGCTCATCGGACACAAGCGCGGCACCGGCGGTTCGAGCGGCGTGAACTTCCTCAGGGCCGCGCTCGAGCTCAGCTTCTTCCCGGAGCTGTACGCCGTCCGCACCGAGATCGGCTCGACCTGAGGTTCGGAGCCGGGGCCGTGACCGGCTAGCCGACCCGCAGCTCGGCGAGCGCGGCGGCCGCACACTCCGCGTCCTGCTCGGCGGTCCCGCCACTCACGCCGATGGCACCGGCCAGCTGGCCGCTCGAGAGTATCGGCAGGCCACCCGCGTACACCACGATCCGACCGCCTGCGGTCGAGGTGAGCCCCCAGTCGGCCCCGCCGGGCTGCGTGGACACGTGCAGGTCGCCGGACGGCATCTGCCAGAGCGCCGCCGTGTACGCCTTGTCCTGCGCCAGCCGCAGCGAACCCAGCGGCGCCGCGTCCATCCGGGCTGCCGCGACCAGGTCGCCGGCCCGGTCGGTCACCGCGACCGACACGGCGACGCCCCGTGCGGCGGCAGCCGCACAGGTCGTGCGCACCAGGTCCTGCGCCAGGCGCAGGCTGACCTCCGGCCGGCGGTGGAAGAGCGGCTCGCTCATGGTGTCCTCTCCTCGTTCGACGGCGTCATCAGGTCGAGCAGCAGTAGCCGGGTCGCGTCCGGTCCGTTGATCTCCAGCCACGAAAGGCGTGCGCCATCCTGCACGACGCCGACGAGCACCGGGTTGGCCAGGTGGCACGAGCACAGCGGCGGCTCGAACTCGTAGCCGGACCCCTGTGCCGACGCGATCGGGGCGACCTGCGTCGCGCCACCGAACCAGCTGTCGGCGTTGGCGCGGACGTACGACAGGAAGGCCGCGGCGCCGGCCCGGTCGCGGAAGGCGAGCGTCCGGCTGGCGACGAACGTGAGGTGCCGCGAAGGGCCCTGGAAGGTGCGCTCGCGCCCTCCCACGTAGTTGTCCGAGTACAGCTGCGCCACCACTCCGGGGAGGGTGGCATCCTTCGCCAGCTCGGCGGCCGGCAGCCGCCTCTCCTTGGTCGTCAGCGAGGGCAGGACGGTCGCGGCGAGCACGGGCAGGGACGGCTGGCTGATGCTCGGCCCCCCGGCGGCGGCGGCGGCGTCCGTTCCCGTCGATCGGGAGGCGCACGACATGAGCATGCCGAGGACGGCGGCGCCGATGGCGACGGCGGCGAACGCCCGCGGCTTCATCCGGACGCGGGGAGGACGCGCAGCGCCGCAGGCGGCAGATGGCACAGCACCCCGCGACCCATCGCCAGGTCGTTGTCGACGCCGGTGTTCTGGAGCAGCGCGGTGACCTTCTGCCCGTTGGCGAGAACCACCGTGACCTGCGTCCCGCTGCCGAGGTAGACGGCACGCTGGACCAGGGCCGGAAGCAGGTTCGGACCGGGGTCACCGCCGGTCACGATCTCGACGCGTTCGGGTCGGATCACCACCCTCACCCCGCCCCGCGCCGACGTGTCGCCCGCACCCGCCTCGAGCCGGAGCCCGCCGTCGAGCTCGACCGACGCCCTCGAACCGTCGGCGCCGGACGGACCGCTGACCGTGGCCGGCATCAGGTTGGAGACGCCCAGGAAGTCGGCGACGAACGCGGTGGCCGGCTCCTCGTACACGTCCCTGGGCCTGGCGACCTGCTCGACGCGCCCGTGGTTCATCACCGCGATCCGGTCGCTCATCGTCAGCGCCTCTTCCTGGTCGTGGGTCACGTAAACGAACGTGATGCCGACCTGCTCCTGCAGCTGCTTGAGCTCGACCTGGAGCTGCCGGCGGAGCTTCGCGTCCAGCGCGCCCAGCGGCTCGTCCAGCAGCAGCACGGCCGGCTTGAGCACCAGGGCCCGGGCGAGCGCGACCCGCTGCTGCTGCCCGCCGGACAGCTGCGCCGGCTTGCGGTCGGCGAACCCGCCGAGCTCGACGAGGTCCAGCGCCTCCCGCACCCGGGTCCGGATCTCCGCCCTGTCGACGTGCTTGCGGCGCAGGCCGAACGCCACGTTGTCGAACACCCGCAGGTGCGGGAAGAGCGCGTAGCTCTGGAAGACCGTGTGCACGTTGCGACGGCTGGGCGACACGTACGTCATGTCGTCGCCGTCGAGCAGGACCCGCCCGGACGTGGGCTGCTCGAACCCGGCGATCATGCGTAACGTGGTCGTCTTGCCGCACCCGGACGGCCCGAGGAGGGAGAAGAACTCGCCGGCTGGGATGTCCAGGTCGATCCCGTCCACCGCCCGCGCCACGCCGAAGCTCTTCGCGAGCTCCACCAGCTGAACCTCACCCGCGGACATCGGACTCCTCGCCGCTCGTCGCCGGGACCGCGGCCGCGGCCTCGACCTCGTCCGTGGCGTCGGGCTCGCCCGCGTCGGGCCGACGACCCTCGAGCCGGCGTTCGGCGGTCCGGCGACCTGCCTCGGCCGCGAGGACGAGCAGCAGCGACAAGGCGATGACGACGGTGCCGATGGCGATCACCTCCGGAAGGAGCGCGGGGGTACGCGAGCTGGCGTAGATGAAGACGGGGTACGTCGGCTCACCGGGCGGATAGAGGAACGAGGCGATCGCGAACTCGTCGAAGCTGGTCGTGAAGCAGATGAGGAAGCTGGAAACCAGCGAGGGGAGCAGCAACGGCAGCGTCACCAGGCGGAACGCGCTCAGGTCGGACGCACCCAGGTCCCTGGCGGCCTCGACCATCGCGGGGTCCAGCGACCGCAGCCTCGGGAGGATCACGAGGATGGAGAACGGCAATGCGATGACCACGTGCCCCATGGCGACCGCGAACAGCGAGTGCGGGATCCCGAGCGCCTGCAGCAGGATGAGCAGGCCGACCGCGAGCGAGATGTACGGCACCACCAGAGGCAGGAGCAGCATGGCCACGGTGACTCCGCGCAGCCGCAGCCGCGGAGCCGACAAGCCGATCGAGGCCATGACCCCGAGCGCGGTGGCCCCCAGCGACGCGAGGACCGCGATCTCAGCGCTGTGCACCAGCGCGCCTGTGAGCTCTCCGTTGCCGAACGCCTGATGGAACCACTTCGTCGTGAACCCGGCCAGCGGCAGCGTCGGCGTCGTGCTGTCGTTCACCGAGAACACCATCAGCACCACCAGCGGTGCGAACAGGAAGACCACGAACGCGACGAAGTACACCCACAGAGCAGTGCGGCCCACACGCCCTCCGTTCACGACCGGGCCCCCCGTCCCGGCTCGCGCAGGTCGGTGGTGAGGAACCGGCCGAACGTCAGCGTCAGCACGACCACCAGCACGATCAGAGTCATGGCGAGCACCGAGCCGTAGTTCCAGTCCGGCGACTCGACGAAGAACGACTGGATGGCGTTGCCGAACAGCTGTCCGTCGGTGCCACCGACCAGCAACGGCGTGATGAACTCACCCGTCGTCGGGATCAGGACGAACACGAACCCGGCGATCACGCCGGGCAGGCTCAGCGGCAGCGTGACACGCAGGAAGGTCGTCGTCCGGCTCGCACCGAGGTCCTCGGCCGCCTCCAGCAGCCGGCGGTCCATGTTCTCCAGCACCGCGAAGATCGGTAGTGCCACGAACGGGATCCAGCTGTAGAAGAGCACCAGCGCGACGGCGAAGTTGGAGTAGATGAGCCAGGGCACCGCGTCCCCGTGCGGGCGGAGCCCGATCGCCTGGATGAACGAGTTCGCGACCCCGTTCTCGTTGAGGATCACCTGCCAGGCGATGACGCGCAGCAGGTAGCTGGTGAAGAACGGCGCCAGCAGCAGGAGCAGCAGCGTGTACCGGTGCTTGCGCGCGACGAACGACAGGAAGTACGCCAGCGGGTACGCGGCCACGGTCGCGGCCACCGACACCAGCACGGTGATCAGCAGCGAGTGCCAGAGCAGGCGGCGGAACGGGTTGCCCGACCCGGTCAGGAAGTCCTTCCAGCTGGCCGGGTCGAACGTCGTGGCCGTGCCGGGGACGTTGCTGCGCAGGCCGACGCTGTACAGGAAGATCAGCAACAGCGGACCGAGCAGGAGCGCGACGACCAGGAGCAACGGCGGCAGCACGAAGATGCCCCGGCCAGGGCGGAACCTGCCGGGCCGCCGCTGCGACCCGACCGACCGCTCGAGGGTCTCCGTCACCGTCCCGCGCAACTGCCGCCGCGAACGCTCAGGACGACTTGACCTCTTGCCAGGCGAGCAGCAGCTTGGCCCGGTTCGGCGCCCACGACTGCAGGTGCGCGCCGTTGGTGAGGGCGTGCGGGTCGCTCAGCTTGAGACTGTCGGCGAGCGCCTTGTCGGTGATGTCGGCCGGCGTCACCAGCGAGTTGGAGGTGCCGTACGCGAACGCGTTGGTCATCTGGGCGCAGGCGTCCTTGTTGACGAAGGACTCGACGTACTCGTGGGCGTGGTAGTAGTTCGGCGTGTCCTTGCCGAGCATGTACCCGCAGAACCAGGACAGCCGGCCCTGGGTCGGGTCGAGGAACGCCACCGGTACCTTCGCCGCCTTCATCGACACGAGCGTGTCCTGCCAGCTGTAGGCGATCCACGCGGTCCCCGACTTGATGGCCGGCTGCATCTGGCTGTACTCGCTCTCCCAGTAGAGCTTGTTGAGCGGCTTCTGCTTGATGAGGTCCTGCTTGGCCTGCTCCAGCTGGGCGTCGGTGAGGTCGTCCATCTTCGGGAAGCCGAGGTGCAGGGCCGCGATCTCGAAGTTGGTCGACGCGCCGGACCACAGCGAGACCTTCCCCGTGTACTTCGGGTTCCACGCGAGCTCCCAGCCGGTCGCATCGGCCGGGTCGACCTTGTCCGTGCGGTACGTGAGGCTGCCGTAGCCCCAGTCCCAGGGGATCAGGTACTGCTTGCCCTTGTACTGGCCCGCCTGGACCAGATACGGGTTGAGGTTCTTGAAGCTCGGGATCAACGAGGTGTCCCACTCCTGGACCAGCCCGCGGTCGACGTAGTCGGGCAGGTTCTCGTGGCAGGGGTGCATGAGGTCGAAGCTGCCGCCCGTCGTGGCCTTCGTCAACGCCTCGTCGTCGTCCGTGATGTACGTGTACTTGACGGAGTCGGGTCCGTACTTCTTGATGTAGTCGGCGCCCGCAACCGTCATCCCAGCGGTCTGCGCTTTGGTGCCGGCCGCCTCGTACCCGCCCCACTCCAGGATGGACATGTTGCCGGGTTCCTTGCTCGCAGCCGGGCGCGAGGTCGCCGGGGCCGCCGCCGGCGAGGACGGGCTGCCGCAGGCCGCGAGCAGCCCGCTGCCGGCCGCGAGGCCCGCCGTGCCCGTGAGGAACTGACGCCGGTTCAGGTTCGAGGGGCTCACCGTGGCCTCCAGCTCATGGAAGGGTCCGCCCGTTCCGGCCGCACGCTAGTGGACGCCGGGTCCTTCGCCACAGGTCTGGCACTCCGTGTCTTGCGATTTGCTGACCCCAGCGTCAGCGGCAGGCAGTCCGGGCGGCTCGGCCGGCGATGATGGCGCGGTGACCCTCGTGCCCGAAGGCTCCCCAGGCTCGCGACCCGTGGTGGTCACTGCCCTGGAGATGCTCGACCCCACCTGGATCCGGCCCTCCCCGGCACCGGCGCAGACCCCCCGGATGGTGCGCTCCACCCCACCGGACCCCGAGCTCAGCCGGCGCTGCTACGAGCTGGTCGGCGGACCGTGGTCGTGGGTGGACCGGCTGTCCTGGGCCGCCGAGGACTGGCGCGGTTGGGTGCAGCGACCCGGGCACGAGCTCTGGACTCTCCAGGTCGGCGACGACCTGGGCGGCTACTTCGAGCTGTCCCCCGAACCTGAGGGCGTCGTCGAGCTCGCCTACTTCGGACTCGTGCCGGGCTTCGAGGGCCGGGGGTTGGGCGGCTGGATGCTGACCTGCGCGCTGCGCCGGGCCTGGCGGCTGCCGGCGACCCGGCGGGTCTGGGTGCACACCTGCGAGCTGGACGGCCCGGCGGCGAAGCCGAACTACCTGGCCAGGGGCCTGCGGGTCTGCGGCTCGTGGACCGAGCAGCGCGTGGTCTCGCAGGACGCTCGCTAGCCTGCGGTCATGGCCCTGCGCATCCAGTCCCTGTCCGTCGACGCCGTCGACCCGCGTCCGGTCGCCGCGTTCTGGGAGAACGCCCTGTCGTGGCGTCGCACCTCCGAGGACGACGACGAGATCGTCCTGGAGCCGCCGGCCGGCAGCCCCGAGGACGGTGTCGTCCCGGACCTGCTGTTCCTGCGGGTGCCCGAGGGCAAGTCGGTGAAGAACCGGCTGCACCTGGACCTGCGCCCGAGCGACCAGGACGCCGAGGTGGCCCGGCTCGAGCAGCTCGGGGCCAGGCGAGTCAGCGTGGGCCAGGACCAGGCGGTGACCTGGGTCGTCATGGCCGATCCGGACGGCAACGAGTTCTGCGTGCTGCGGGTGCTCCCGGCGCAGGGCTGACCGCCGCGGTCAGCGGCGGACGCCCCCGTTGTCGCGCATCGACTTGGTGATCGCCGCCCACTTGCGTCGCTCCTCGGAACGCAGCCGGGCATCCGTCCTCCGGGCGATCCAGGCCGCTTCGCGCTGCAGGTGACGCCAGGACTCGAGCCGGCGAAGGGGAAGCTCGCCGGTCTCGGTCGCCGCCCGCACGGCGCAATCCGGCTCCCCCTCGTGCGCGCAGTCGCCGAACCGGCACTGCGCCGCGAGCTCCTCGATCTCGGGGAACGCCCGCTCGAGGCCCTCGTCGAGCTCGGCCAGCCCCACCCCGCGCAGCCCGGGCGTGTCCAGCAGCAGGCCGCCGCCCGGCAGCGGCACGAGCTCGCGGCGGACGGTCGTGTGCCGGCCTTTGCCGCTCCCGCTCACCGGCGCCACAGCCAGGACGTGCGCGCCCACCATCGCGTTCACCAGCGTGGACTTGCCCACTCCCGACTGGCCGAGCAGGGCCAGCGTGCGGCCGCCCTGGGCCCGCGCCGCCAGCGCATCCATGCCCTCGCCCGACACGGCGCTGACGACCAGGACATCGACGCCCGGCGCCACCGCCGCCACGTCCGAGCGGATGTCCGCCGCGTCGGTGGCGAGGTCGGCCTTGGTCAGCAGCACCAGCGGCGTCGCCCCGCTGTCCCAGGCGAGCGCCAGCAGCCGCTCGATGCGGCCGAGGTCCGGCTCGACCGCGAGCGAGACCACCACCACCGCGTCGTCCGCGTTCGCCGCGAGCACCTGCTCGTACGACTCGTTGCCGGCGACCGTGCGCTTGAACGCGGTCCGCCGGGGCAGCACGGCGTCCAGCGTGCGGCGCCCGTCGGGCCAGATCCTGAGCGCACCCCAGTCCCCGGCGCACGGCGCGCTGGACGGATCGGCCGCTATCGCCGCGAGCACGTCGCCGCCGAAGCCGGTGCGGTCCGTCCCGCCGGCGCCCAGGACGTCGACAGCGCCCCGGTCGACCGCGACGACACGGACCGGATCGGTCACGTCGGCGACCGCGAGCCCGGCGTGCGCGGCGGCCCAGTCCTCGTCCCAGCCGAGCCGGGCCAGGACCTGCGGTCCGGGGGCGTCCGGCTCGATCCGGCGCGCGGCTGTCACGCGGCGAAGGTAAGTCCCCGTACGCACCGCGGTCCAAGGCTTATCGGCCCCCGCACGCCCGGGCGCCCTAGGCTCCGGCCATGGCGAAGTCCCGGCGCGGCCGTCGCAGTCGACCCGCGCAGGCCGAGCGGTTCAGCGACCTGCTCCGGATCCCGGTGGCCGACCCCGCCGACCTCACGCTGGTCGACCCCGCGTCCACGCCCGGGTTCGGGGGCGGCAAGGCGGCCGGCCAGACCGCGCTGTCCGGGCTGGCCCCCCGGGTCGCGGCGCTGCAGGAGATGCTCTTCGCCGAGGGCCGGGCCGGCGGCGAACGCGCCGTGCTGCTGGTCCTGCAGGGGATGGACACGGCCGGCAAGGGCGGCACGGTCAAGCACGTGCTCGGCCAGGTCGACCCGATGGGGGTCCGCTACAAGGCGTTCAAGGCCCCGACGGAGGAGGAACGGCGGCACCCGTTCCTGTGGCGGATCCGTAAGGAGCTGCCGCAGCCCGGGGTGATAGGCGTGTTCGACCGCTCGCACTACGAGGACGTGCTGGTGCCGCGGGTCCACCATCTGGTCCAGCCTCGGACGATCCAGCGGCGCTACGACGCGATCAACGCTTTCGAAGAGCAGCTGGTCGCCACCGGGACCGTGGTCGTGAAGTGTTTCCTGCACCTGTCGTACGACGAGCAGCGGCGCCGGCTCCTGGCCCGGCTGACCGACCCCACCAAGCAGTGGAAGTACAACCCCGACGACATCGACGAACGCGAGCGGTGGTTCCACTACCAGGAGGCGTACGCCGCCGCCGTGGGCCGGACGAACACCGAGACCGCGCCGTGGCACGTGGTCCCCGCCGACCGCAAGTGGTGGCGCAACCTGGCGGTGACCCGCCTGCTCATCGAGACACTGGAGGGCATGTCGCTGGCCTACCCGACGGCGCACTACGACGTGGCGCACGAGATCCGCCGCCTGTCCGGATGACGCGGGACCGCGTGTCCGGGTCCGGGTGCCCCGACACCGACCGGTGTGCGAGGCTACGGCGTCATGGACGTTGACGGCATCTGGTCAGGCCTGTTCGCGGCGATCGTCGTCGGTGCGGTGGCGCGGCTGCTCGTGCGCGGCTACCAGCCCATCGGCTGCATCCTCACCCTGCTCATCGGCCTGGTCGGAGCGGCCATCGGCGCGGCGGTCGGGCACAACCAGCACTGGGGCTTCTGGCTCACGTTCGGGCTGCAGGTCCTCATCGGCGCCCTGCTGGTGCTGCCGTTCACCTTCGGGACGCGCAACCGCGAGTGGTGACGGTCCCGGGCCTGCGGCAGCTGCTCCCCACCGCCGGCGCGGTCGACCCCGAGCAGGCGTACGCCGTCCCGGCCGACCGCCCGTGGTTGCGGGCCAACATGGTCGCCACGCTCGACGGGGCGGTGACTGCGCCGGACGGCCGGTCGGCGGCGATCTCGTCCGACGCGGACCGCGCGCTGTTCGCGACCATGCGCCGGCTCGCCGACGTCGTGCTCGTGGGCGCCGGCACGGCCCGGACCGAGGGCTACCGGCCGGCCCGGTTGCCGATCGCCCTCGTGACCGCCCGGCTGGACCTGGACCTGACCTCGCCGCTGCTCGCGGCCGCCGAGCACCGCACGATCGTGCTCACCGCCGCGTCGGCGGGGAACGACCGGATCCGTGCCGCCGAGGAGGTCGCCGACGTTGTTCTGTGCGGGGACGACCACGTCGACCTCGAGGTCGCCGTCGCCGCCCTGCGCGAACGGGGCCTGCAGCGCGTGCTCTGCGAGGGCGGGCCGACACTGCTGGGCTGGGTGGCGGCGCGCGGTCTGCTCGACGAGCTCTGCCTGACCATGTCCCCGCTCCTGGTCGGGGGCGGGAACCTCGCCCGGATCCTCGGCGGTCCGGCCCTGCCGTCCACCGTGCGCCTGGAGCTGGCGCACCTGCTCGAGTCCGACGGCACGCTGTTCTCCCGGTACCTCGTCCGCCGGACCTGAGCCAGACTGCCGTCATGCACCTTCCTGTGATGCCACCGGTGAAGCCGATGCTCGCCAAGCCCGTCCGCGAGGTACCCGAACCATCCGCGTTCCCCGGCGGGGTGCTGTACGAGCCGAAGTGGGACGGCTTCCGCTGCATCGTCTTCCGCGACGGCGACGAGGTCGAGCTCGGCTCGCGCAACGAGCGCCCGCTGACGCGGTACTTCCCGGAGGTCGTCGCTGCCGTGCGCGCCGAGCTGCCGGAGCAGTGCGTCGTCGACGGCGAGATCGTGATCGCGAGCGGGCAGACCCTGAACTTCGAGGCGCTGCTGCAGCGCATCCACCCGGCCAAGTCGAGGGTGGACCGGCTGGCCGCCGAGACGCCGGCGTCCTTCATCGCCTTCGACCTGCTCGCGCTCGGCGACGAGGACCTGACGCGGACAGGTTTCGGCGAGCGGCGGGCCCGACTGGAGCACGCGCTGGCCGACGCGCGCCCTCCGGTGTACCTGACGGCTGCCACCGACGACGCCGCGGTGGCCAGGGAGTGGTTCGAGGCCTTCGAGGGGGCCGGGCTCGACGGGGTCGTGGTCAAGCCCGCCGACCTGCCCTACCGCCAGAACGAGCGGGTGATGCAGAAGGTCAAGCACCTGCGCACGGCCGACTGCGTCGCCGCCGGCTTCCGCTGGCACACCTCCGGCCCGGTGGTCGGCTCGCTGCTGCTCGGGCTGTACGACGAGACCGGCGGGCTGCAGCACGTGGGCGTCTGCGGGGCGTTCACTGCGGCCCGGCGCAAGGAGCTGGTCGACGAGCTCGCGCCCTACCGCGTGGCGGATCTCAGCGGCCACCCGTGGGCCGAGTGGGCCGAGCACGAGGCGGCCGCCGGCTCCGAGCGACGCCCCGGCGCGACGTCCCGCTGGAACGCGAACAAGGACCTGTCGTGGCAGCCGCTGCGACCCGACCTGGTCTGCGAGGTCTCCTACGACCACATGGAGGGGACCCGGTTCCGGCACACCGCCCAGTTCCGGCACTGGCGGACCGACCGAGACCCCGCCTCGTGCACCTTCGGCCAGCTGCAGACCCCGGTGGGGTTCGACCTGGCGGAGGTGCTGGGGACCACCGGGTAGAGCACTAGGCTCAGCCCGTGTTCACGACCGTGCTGCTCACCGAGAAGACCCTGACCGACCACGACGTCCAGCGCGTCGCCCACCTGCACGACCCCGAGCCGGTGCACGTGCACGTCGTGGTCCCCAGCCACGACGACCGCAGCGAGCTGGCCGAGGCCGTCGACGACATCGCCCGTACCGACTTCGGCGACGTCGGGCACGACGAGGACGCCGGTCGCTCGGACACCGAGCTCGCCGGCGCCGCGGGGCAGGAAGTGAACGCGTCCGTCGCGGCGCTGCGGGCGGCCGGGGTCGCTCAGGTCGACGGCGAGGTGGCGACCGGCGACCCCCTCGAGCGGGTCGCCGAGCTCGCCCGCACGCTCGACGCCGACGAGGTGATCGTCTTCACCGAGCCGCACCTGCTCGCCGACTGGACCCGCCGCGACTGGGCGTCCAAGCTGCGGCACACCCTCGCGCTGCCCGTGCTGCACGTGGTGCTCGGCACGGACCAGGTCGTGAGCTGAGCGGTCCGATGACCGAGCCCGATCCGGCCGCGGGCGACTCCGCAGGACGTACCGGGAACCGGGCCAGGGACCACCTGGCCAACGAGCGGACGTACCTGTCCTGGCTGCGGACCTCGCTCGGCGTGCTGGCGCTGGCGGCCGCCGTCGCCCGGTTCGGGGCCGGTCAGGGCCACGGCGACGCGCTGGCCGTGGGCCTGCTGGGGCTCCTCGGCCTGTTCCTGCTCGGCGTGGGCACCCGGCGCTACTACCAGGTGGCCGCCGACCTCGAGCAGGGCCGTTTCACGTTCTCGCGGCGCACGCCGCTGCTGGTCGGCGCGGTGGTCGTGGTCGTGGCGGTGGTGCTCCTGCCGCTGCTCCTGTGATGTCCTGGCTCCTGTGATGTCCTGAAGGCCGCGCCCGACGGCTCAACCCGGGTAGCCGGCCGGGCGATGGGTAGACCGACGGCAGCCGGCCCGGGCAGGACCCGGGACCGAGGGCGATGGAGGTGTGGATGCGCCGGCACGGACGCAGGGCCCTGCTCGCCGCGACCTCCGTGGGCGTGGTGGCGGCGCTCGCCGTGGCCTGGTTCGCGTCGCGCCCGGAGCCGTCCGCCGCCGCGGCCCCAGGCACAGCCCGGACGTCCGCTTCCGGCGTCGCGCCCGTCGGTGCACAGCCGAGCTCCACCGACTCCCCGGCGACCCCGATGCCGACCGCCATGCCCAGCCCGGCGAAGGCGGTCACGGTCCGACCCGCCGCCGTACCCACCCCGAGCCCGAGACCGACCACGAACCCGAAGCCGAACCCGGCGTTCAAGTTCCCGGTGCCGGTCGTCGTCGGAAACGCGTCGCAGATCATCACCGTGAGCGCAAGCGGCTCGTACGCCAACGTCGTGGCCTGGCAGCTGCAGGCCGGGGTCTGGCGCGCCGTCATCCAGACCAAGGCGGCCAGGATCGGCACCCACGGTGTGGTGCCGGGGTCGACACGCAAGCAGGGCACCGGGACCACGCCCGGCGGGACGTACACGATGACCGAGGGGTTCGGGATCTCCGCGAACCCGGGCACGGCGATGCCGTACCGCCTGGTCACCCCCGACGACTGGTGGGTGGAGGACAACCTGTCGGCGTACTACAACGAGATGCGCGGTGCCTCGCAGGGTGGTTTCGCTGTGACGACGTCGGGCGTCAACGGCTCCGAGCACCTGGTCACGTTCACGACCCAGTACCGGTACGTGGTGGTCATCAACTTCAACCGGCCGCCGAACGCCGTGCGCTACCGCGGGGCGGGGATCTTCCTGCACGTCAACGGAACCGGCTCGACGGCCGGGTGCGTCTCGGTCCCGCTGGCGACCATGGTCTCGATCATCGACTGGCTGGACCCGGCGCAGCACCCGCGCATCGCCATCGCCTGACCGACCCAGCACGGTGCGTCAGGCCTCGGTCTGCCTTGCCCCCCGCGGCCGCGTCCGCATCTGCTCCCGGGTCTCGAGGACGACACAGCAGCGTTCGGGCGACGGGTCGAGCCGGGCGCAGATCCCGGTGCCGGCGACCCGGTCAGCCATCGCTGCGAGCAGGGCCAGGTTCATCCCGCAGACGATGTCGGTGTGCTCCCGGACCAGGGCGTGGAAAGGGCAGTTCGCCAGCACGATGCTCTGGTCGACCGTGCGGGGCTCGTATCCGTACTGCGCGAGCGTCTGGCAGGTCACGGCCAGCTGTCGGGTACGGCTCGCCCGGGGCCCCAGGCCGGCGCGTGCCTGCGCGCCGATGGCCGCGCCCTGGTCAGCGGCGGCGCGGTGCAGCGAGGCGACGACGTCGCCTCCGGAGGGCCCGGACTCGTCGATGGCTCGCGCCATGAGGTGGCCGGCCAGGTCGTACCGTCGCTCGGGCAGGGCAACCGTCACTTGCCTGGATGAGCGTCGGTAACGCTTGGTCGGACGCCCCGCGCCCGGTCCTGCTCGACCGGACAACCGCTTGAAGTCCGTGTCGAGCAGCCCTTCCTCGACAAGCCGGTCCAGGTGGAACTTCGCGGTGTGACGGGGGATGTCGACCCCTCGCGACGCCTGGTCACGACTGACCGGACCGGGCTGGCTCACCACGTAGAGGTACAAGGCCCGGCGGATCGGCTCGGCGAGGGCCGCCACGGCATCGACCTGGGTGGCGAACTCCTCGGAGTCCATCCGTCCCCCTTCTAAGAGACAGATCTATTGACCAAATATGCCTCGACGTCTAACGTCCAATCTACTGTCCCTTAGACTTGGAGGCAACGACGATGACCACGCAGTCGAGGCTGGACGCGACGGCCGACCACTCATGACCGTCGAACGAGCCCTGCGGATAGTCACAGCTCCCGACTCGGCCGACCTCGCTGGAGCCGAGGCCGCCGCGGCCGGCTTCCTGGCCGCCCTCGGAGTGTCGACCGACGCTGAAGGACTGATCGAGACGCCACGCAGGATGGCTGCGGCCTACCTGGAGATGATCACACCGCGGTCCTTCGACCTCACCACGTTCCCGAACGACGACGGGTACGACGAGCTCGTCCTGGCTCGGTCGATCCCGGTCCACTCGCTCTGCGAGCACCACATGCTCCCGTTCCTCGGCGTCGCCCACGTCGGGTACCTGCCGGCCGGTCGGATCCTCGGACTCTCCAAGCTGGCCCGTGTGGTCGAGATGTTCGCGCGTCGCCCGCAGGTTCAGGAACGGCTCACCACTCAGGTGGCGGGCTGGCTGCAGGACGAGCTGGGCCCCCGCGGCGTCGGGGTGATCGTCGAGGCGGAGCACCTGTGCATGACGGTGCGCGGAGTCCAGGCAGCGGGGACCACGACCGTCACGTCCGCCATGCACGGACTCCTCCGCGACGACGCCCGCTCACGCGCCGAGTTCCTGGCCCTGGCCCGGACCAGTCCGTAGCCGGCAACTCGGCACCACGCCGAGCGACCGAGACCGCTCACGGCGCATACTGCCTCCATGGGTCAGGGGGCTGGCGGGGCGGTGGCGCTCGCGCTGCTGATCACCGCGCTGGCCGGTTGCACGAGCACTCCGCAGGCTTCAGGGTCGGCGCCGAGTCCGGTACCTGGCTCCAGCCAGCCCAGCCAGCCGAGCGCCGACGAACCGGTGACCGTCTCCTCCCCGGCTCAAGACCGAGGCGCGTTCGGTCTCGACATGGGGCTGCTGTATCGCAGCGCCGGCACCGAGCACATCGTTCGAGCCACGCTACTGGCCGTCGGCATCGAGGGGCGTACCGAGCTGTACCAGCGTGGGGTCGACGACGACGGTCCACCGCAACAACCCACCCTCGCCCCGGCAGAGGTCCTCAGCGTGTCCGTCTACACGGTCCCTGACTGCGCGGCGCCAGCCATCGGCCAGGACCCGAGACTGCGGGTCACCTACGCCAACCACAGCGGTGGCACCAGCGATCGGACCTACCGCGTCGACGCCCTCGCACCCGGGCTCAGCGCCGTTGCCAAGGCCTGGTGCGTCCATGACGTGATGCTTCACGCCTCGACGTTCACCGGTTACCCCGGATGCGACGCCACCTCCGTGACGCTGCTGGCTCGCAACCCGTCACTGTCTGCAGCCACGCTCACGGTCGATGGTGCGACGTATGCCGCCGATCCACTGCACATCCCCAGTGGAGGCTCCGCCCAGTGGACCATCACATCGTCGGGGCGATGCCCCGTCCACCCGAACGTGACCGCGAGCGTGCGCTACTCCGACGGCCGAGTCGCACAGGTGAGCCTCGACCTGAACAGGGCCTAGGCACCCCGACGCGTCGGACCGCGCGGTTCAATGAGTTCACTCTGTCGGATCGCGACAGACGCTCACATCGGATCGACCATCCTGCTCACCACCCAGGAGTGCTTGCCGACCTGCCGGCCACGGGTGAACCCGTACTGCTCGAAGAGCTCGACGGTCGCACTGAACAGGAACCGGCCCGGGGCCTCACGCCCGGTGGTCACTTCGGGGATCGCCTCCACCAGGCCGCCACCTGCGTGGGCGATCTGGTCGAGCGCGCCTTCCAGCGCCGCCCGAGCGACGCCCTCGCCGCGATGCTTCTTGTCGACGTAGAAGCAGGTGATCCGCCAGTCCGGGGACGGCGGCGTCTGCTTGTCGTACTCGCGTCTGTGCTTGATGTTCGGGAGTTCCTCGGGGCTGCCGTACTGGCACCAGCCCTGGGCGGCTCCGGCCTGGTCGAGGACCAACGCGGCGTGAGCGCGACCAGTCCGGACTCGGTCCTCCTTGACCATGCGGTAGCTGATCCCCTTCTGACCGCATTCCGGGTGGTAGGCGATGCACCAGCACCCGCCGAAGATCCCGTTGTTGCGCTCGACAAGCTCCGCGAAGGCGTCCCAGGTGGAGGCGTCGAGGGGTCGGATCGTCCACGGCATCGTCGAGTCCTTTCGCGCGAGTGCACCAGCCCGTTTGAGGGACCCGCACATCCTGCCCGATCTGCTCAGAACGGTGACAGCACGTCGGTGCGCGTCGGCTTCACCTAGGCCCCCTGTCCTCCGGAGCGGCCTCTCCCAGGCTGGACACGAGCGACTGACCGTCGGCCATCTCCAGCGTCAGCGCCTCCTCGCCATGCAGGTGAAGGCGCACGGAGTCCTCCGACAGGAGGCGGAACGTCCCATCAGGTCGGGTCCGTCCTGCTGGACCAACCGTGGCCGACAGGACACTCTCGAGCGGAACGTCCCACCGCCGGAAGCCGAACCTCGTGGCCAGCCAGCTCGGCGTGAGTGTCAGGTTTCGATGGTCGATCTCGGCATGGGCTGGAAGTCCTCGGTCCACATGACGATTCGCCAGGTCGGCAGGTCCAGCCACAGGACCGGCCACGTGTCGGCCGCGACCCGGACCGGCCACACCGCTCGGCCGGAAGCGGCCAGCCTCGCGTGCCTTCGATGTCGGGTCGCCCTCCATCCAAGGGAGCCCAGCCACAGGACCAAGATCGTGGTCAGAGTCAGCGCCAGCGCGGCAACCGCTCCGAGGTGCCTGGCGGCACTGAGGAAGATCGCCCCGCACCCCAGGGTTACCAGCGCCCAAGGCGCAACGCGCTTCCCCACAAGGACATGATGCCCGACCAAGATCCGCACCGAAGGCCGGCCCGACCGCCCTGGGTCGGCGCACTTCGGGGCGGTCGTCAGTGCGGGCGATGCTCGGCGGCCTCCAGCACAGCAGCCGCGACCTCATCGGCACGGACGGACCTCCGCAGCATGAACGAGATGTTCGCCTTCGGCACCGCCATGGCGATGATCGGGCTCGATCGCCCTCGCACGTCGAAGACGATCCCCCACCCGCCCGGCGCAACCTCCTTCACCGCATCGAGCGGCACGACGAACCCGACCAACGGGTTCTGGACCACCAACTGTCGGTCGGTCAAGATCAGGTAGGGCCGGCCCCAGACGAGCCAGATCGCAAGTGGCGCCAGGACCAGGAAGCCGATCCCGCTGATGCGGTCGGATGCCGCGGCTCCGCCGAACGCGAGCAGACTCCCAATAACCAGGAAGGCGACCAGACACCCCACGGCGAACAGCCGGGAGAGCCCTCCCGGCTGCCATCGCCCCAGCACGATGCCTTCAGCATCGGGCAAACGCAGACGCGCACCGATCCGGGGGCTGCGGTGCTCACCGCCGTCAGACATCCTGGTCCTACCTGCCGGGCCAACCGAGCTTTCGAATTGGCGTGGTCCTCGGATCCCCCCGAGGAACCAGTGTGCGTAGTGCCGTCGTGCCAGGTGTGACGCCTACCGAGCCGTTCTCGTTGCGAGGAGTCTCTGCCCCTTCCCCGTGTGCTCTCGGGCGCACCCTCTGCCGGATCTGATCAGCCCGCCATCGGCAGGTCGGTGCGGCTCAGCCGTACAGCTG
Organism: uncultured Actinomycetota bacterium; assembly: GCA_963711005.1. Taxonomy (GTDB): domain Bacteria; phylum Actinomycetota; class Actinomycetes; order Prado026; family Prado026; genus CAVQCJ01. The sequence goes on from CAVQCJ010000006.1 coordinate 723,099, forward strand.
GCACGCGAGCTTCTTGAACTGGTCGACGGTTCCGACGATGTAGATCCCGTCACCGTTGTCCTTCAGGGACCCAGACCAGTATCGGACCTGGCCGTGCGGTATCGACGCCAGGTCCGCCGACGTGAACTCGACTGCGTCCGCCGAAGACGAGTTGTCGTTGGTCCAGCCGTACAGGCTGTAGGTCTGGTGAGGATGGAGTGGGACAAAGGGTTCAGTTGCAGTCCAGCCGTCACCCCCGGACCGCAAGGACCAGGAGGTGTACCCCGACGCGGCGGGCTTCACCGACCAGCTGCCCAGATGGTCGTTGTCGGTCTGATAGACGGTTGCTCCGTCGATGTGCCCGCCGCAAACCTCAAGGAAGCCCACCGGGCTTCCGTCGGCTCCTGTCCCGATCCCGGCGAGGCCGGTCGCCGGCACTGTGCAGCCGGAGAGGAAGAAGGCCAAGGCCACGGCGACTCCGGGAAGGATCACTCTTCGCCGTCCGAGCACGTACGGATCATCGGGCCATTCGCCGGCCGATCTCGACAGGAGATGCGCAATCGAGATCAGCGGGCGCGTTGCCCGACCGCCCGTGATCGGCACACAGCGAGCACGCCGAGCCCGAGTCCAGCGACTAGCTGGCGGGCGGGCCGTTGGGGTCGTTGGGGACGGTGACGCAGTCGGCCTTGTTGTCGCCGCCGTTGCCGCCGCCTTGGCCGTTGTCTCCGGTGTGCGGGTTGCCACCGCTGGAGTTGTGACCGCAGTTGCCCCAGCCCTGGTCTCCGCCGTTGGCCGGAGCCGGCGCCTCAGGAGTCGTGATCGAACCGCCGGTGCGGTTGGTCGGGTCGGCAAGAGCTACCGAGCCGACGACGGAAGGTACGGCGAGCGCGCCCGCGAGAAACGCCGCAGTGATGATCTTGCGCATGGGATCCTCGATCGCCGGCCGGGACGAGGGGGGTGCCGGCTAGCCATGCATCGACCAATGCCGCCCGGCTTCCAGACGACCGAACGGGCTAACGCGCGCGGCTGGCCGGGACGACCGTGGCTACGGCTTCGCCGGCTTGCCACCGCCCTTCGGGGTGGGCTTGGCGGTCGGCTTGCCGCTGCTTTTCGGGGTCGGTTTCGTCGTCGGTTTCCCGGTGGACTTGGTCGGAGTCGGAGTCGGAGTCGGAGTCGGTGACTTCGTGGGTTTCCCGCTGCCCTTCGGCGTCGGCGACGTCGTCGGCTTCCCGGGCGGTGCGGTCGGCTTGCCGGAGCCGCTGGGTGTCGGGGACGGATGCGTCGCGGAGGTCGGAGCCGCCGATGAAGACGGCGAGCCGGCCGGCCCGGTCGGCCCTCCCGTGTGGCTGACCACCACGCTGTGGTGTCCCGAGCTCTGGCTGCCGGTAGAAGCGGGTGCGGTGGTCGCCGGGGTCGCGGATGCGGCCGGCCCGGACAGCACAACGCTGCCGGCGACGATCGCCGCGGCGGTGCCCTGGGTGGCCACGGCCGCCGCACCTTCGGTGGCGGCCAGGAAGGGAGTGGCGCCGAGCCAGCTGAGGGGACCCATCGCCAGCCGCAGGCGCGGGGTGGACACGGCGAGCATGGCGCGGACCACTCTCGGGTCGAAGTGGGTACCGGCGCAGTCGTTGAGCTCGCGCAGCGCCGCGGCCCGACCGATCGGTTTGCGGTACGAGCGCGGGGCGGTCATCACGTCGAACGCGTCGGCGACGGCGACGATGCGAGCGCCCAGGCAGATCCGTTCGCCGGCCAGTCCGAGCGGGTATCCGGTGCCGTCGAACTTCTCGTGGTGCTGGGCGATCGTCTCGGTCCCGCCTGCCAGCCAGCTGTTCAGCGGCCGGGTGATCCGTACCCCGGCGGCGGGGTGGAGGCGGATCGCGCTCCAGTCCGACTCGGTCAGCTTGTCGGTCTTGTTGAGCACCCTTGCCGGCACTCGGAGCTTGCCCACGTCGTGCAGCAGAGCGGCCCAGCGCAGGTGCCCGCGGTCCTCGCTGGGCAGGCGCAGCTGCGCGGCGATCAGGTCGGTGTACACCCTGACCCGCTCGGAGTGTCCGCGCGTCTGACTGTCGTGCGAACCCAGCGCGGCGACCAGGGCCAGGATGTCCTGCGCCGCGCTGGCGTCAGCGAGGTTGACCAGCGGATCCCCGCGCTGAGCCCGCGAGACGATCTCTTCCAGCTTGTGGGTGTCGCCCGCGTCCCGGGCCACTGCGTACCGGGACGGGGCCGGGCCCGGGAACTCGATGGACAGCTCGAGGAGGACCGCCAACGGCAGCAGCCGCGACAGCAGCCTGTGCACGATCACGAGAACCGTGGTCGACGCGGCCAGGACCCCGACCCACTTCAGCACCTCGGGTGCTTGCAGCAGCACGGGCAGGTGGACCAGCACCGCGGAGGCCATGCAGGCAGCCAGCAGCGGGACCACCACGTAGGCGACGCGCACCAGCAGAGCGACCCGCGGCCGCCCTGCCCAGGAATCCCCCCCGGGTGCCCTCACCATCTCCTTATCGGTCGCTCGCTACCTCGAAATGAGGGTGGAGCACCACCCAGACGGGGGCACTGTGTCCGTTCGGGCGGGGGCTCGTGGGAAGCTGTCGCCGCACCCTTGGTGCCGCCCAGCCACCTCCCAACCGGACCCGGGCTGCCAACGGCGTCGGGGTCCGAGCTCTAGCTCCCCCGAGGGCTGGGCGAGCGGCTTACTGCCCGTTTACCTGGCCATGCCTAGCCTCGCAATCGGCGCGCCCCGCTCCCTATCCCCATACGTGGCGGGGCGCGTCCCGAGGCGTGCAACGCCCGTTCTCGCCTCGGTCATGAAGCCCCGTGCCGACGCACGTACGGGGCTTCATGCAGTCGGCTAGACCTCCATTCGGCCACCATTGCTGGCGCCCGACAACGGCACGTATGTGCTCGCGGGGCTCGGCGTCGCCGGCCAGTCTGGGATCACACGCGCGGGCCGCCCGCCGGTTGACCAGCATCCACCCACAATCTCCAGCCAGCCCCGAGCCGGCGAACCCGGCCGCGGCGGGATGCACGTCGGTGCGGGGCGGCGCCACCCCGGCCCGGGTGCCGGCTACTCAGCCTGGAGCGGCGCGTATGCGTGCCAGCCACCGTCTCCTGGAGGGGGTGGTAGCGGCCACAGCTGGACCGCGTCACCAGCCGCATCGACAATCGGCCCGAGGTCGACCGGTGTACGAGTCTCAGCCACGTCGCGCTCGATCCACATGCAGAACGCGTCGACGGGCTCTGGCGGCGGAAGCGGCCACAGCCACAGGCTCCAGGACCATTCCAGCCCACCACCGCCTCCACCCCGCATGGCCAGGTGGAACCTCCCCTTTGATGAAGATGGCGTGGGTGGCCAGACCTCGGAGTGCTCGACGCGGCTCCCGTCCTGCCACCTCAGCCCGAACCGCAGCCCCGGATCGGGTCCCCGGCGACGACCGGGTCGCGGCGCATCGTCCACATGGTCGGGGTGGACCAGCGCCCGGACGGTCATGGCGATGCCCTGGGGGTAGACCCCGGAGACGGTCAACAGAACGGCCGTCGTGTCCGTTCGGGCCAGGGTCACGCCAACCCCGACGAGGCCGGGCAGCCAGTTCTGCGGGCGCTCACCGGGGTTGGCGAAGTACAGCTGCCGGGCCTCGGGCTCAGGCTCAGGCTCAAGCTCGCTCGACGGCGCGAAGAACGACACCACCTCATGATGGCCCACGACGGGGTTGTCGGTCCCCTGCCTGACCCGACCGGGACACCGCACGGCGGCGCATCGCTGCGGCCATGGCGCCCGGTTCGCCGGCGACGACGCTGAGGTGCCGACGGACGCGCCCCCCGGTGTGGTCAGGGTCCGACCAGGGGACGACCGGGGTGCGTCCCGGATCCGCGCCGGTGCCCCGTGCCGCCAGGCTCCTTTCTGTCCCAACGTGGGACGGCAGCACCGGGGCGCAGAGGAGCCGAGAGATGTCCGCCACCGCCGAGGCGACCACCCGGACGACCACGGTCGTCATCCCGCAGTGGACCACGGCCCGCATCGTGAAGACCTGGGCCGCGGCCGCCATCCCGATGGCCGTCCTGGCCTGGGTGGTCGCGCCGCTGCTCGCGCGTACGTTCGACGGACCGGCCGCGCTGCCCGAGGCGCTGATCCTGGCGCTGACGGCGGGCCTGGCGTGGGTCGCGGTGCTTTCGTTCTGGATCGTGTGGCGCGAGCAGGGGACGTTGCGCTGGTCGGTGCTCCGCGCGGCCATGTGGCTGCAAGCGCCGGTCAGCCCGAAGACCGGCCGCCGTGGTGGCCGGCTGTGGTGGCTGGTGCTGCCGCTGACGCTGCTGTTCGCGGCGGAGCAGCTGCTGCCGGGGATCCCGGTCCCGAGCGACCGGGACATGGGTGTGTTCCTCGGGTCCGACGTAGGGCACTCGCTGCTTCAGGGCAGCTGGGGCTGGTTCGCGCTGATCGCGGTGATGGGCCTGCTGAACACGGTTGTGGGCGAGGAGCTGTTGTTCCGCGGCGTGCTGCTGCCACGGATGCACGGTGCCTTCGGTCGCGGCGACTGGGTAGCGAACGGCGTGCTGTTCGCGGGCTACCACCTGCACGTGCCGTGGATGATCCCGTCGGTCCTGGTGGACATGTTCGTGCTGGCGTACCCGGCACGGCGCTACCGCAGCGCGCTGCTGAGCATCGCGGTGCACAGCTCGCAGACCGTCGTGATCCTGCTGCTGACCATGGGAGTGGTGCTCGGCCTCGGCTGAGGCCCTGCCGGCAGTCCTCGTTCCGGAGCCGGCAGCTCTGGTCCCCCGCGGCCATCCCTCCGGTGGCGCATAACGGCCGTCGGTGCGGTCAGCCCGCTTCTGGCACCAGCCCGGCACGCTGCATGGCAGCCCAGGCAACGGCGGCGGCCTCGGCGTGGCCCTGGATCGAGAAGTGGTTCGGGTCGATCGGCGAGGTGTACTGGGGCTGGTCGATCACGTTGCCGAACGCACCGTCGTCGTAGCGGCAGCGGGTGAACTTCAGGCAGCCGGCCTTCAGCCGCGCCTCGTAGCTGTGGATGATCTCCTCCAAGCGGTTGAGCTCCGCAGGCACGAGCCGCCCTTTCGGGTCCAGAGCCGCGCAGGGGCCGGTGCCGCCCAGGGCGACTCGTTGAGCCGGGGTGAGCGTCTTGATGACCGTCGTGGGGCTGCCGAACTGGCTGACGACGAACAGCCTTGACGAGGGCAGGCCGCTGTCGAGGACGGCGAGTGCGCTCTCGAACGTCGACTGGAAGTCGGCGTATTCCTGTTCAGTGGCTGGGCAGACCATGTCGTTGTCCATGATCTGGATGACGATCAGTGGGTTGGGGGGTCTCTGCGCAACGGCGTCACTTGCCTGTTGCACGAGGTCGCCGACCCTGGCTCCGCCGTGCGACAGGCTCAGGTCGTGCCCCTGGATCTGCGGGTGCACCGCTAGGAGTCGAAGGTAGAGGCTGTTCACCGCCGGGTTCGTCCCCGTTGCCCATGAGTTGGCTCTGGTCTCGAAGCCGACCGGCTGTGCAGGGTCGGAGCTTTCGCCGGTGGACCCGGAGTGGCCGAGCATGACGAGTGAGTCCGGGTACCCCACATAGGGCACGACGCGCGCCGTCGCCCCCGGACTGCTCGATGCCGGCTCGTATCCCTGAGCGTGCGTGGACTGGCCGCTGCACCCTGCCAGGAGGGTTGCCATGGAGATCATGGACACGAACGCGGTCGTTCCCCTGAACCGTGGCATACCTCGCTCCTTCGCTGAGTGCCCTCGACGGCGGTCAAGGCGGGCACGTCTCCCCGTGCTCGCCCAAGCGCGGCACCTCAGTCCGGCGATCTTCAACCCCAGTCGACGGTGGGGTAGATGGTCGGGTTGGGGTAGCGCGACGGAGCGCTGGAGTTCGGCGCGCTCGGGTCCAGGGGGTCGAGGACCGGAACCCAACCGCGGACAGCAACGTGAGGAATGCCGTACGCGGGTTTGACCATCGCGATCTGGATCGTGACGGTCTGGCCGGGACGGATCACATGCTGCGACGGATCGGCGATGCCCTGGATCCGGAAAGCCGGCGTCATGTTGAACGCAAACCAGTTCGTGGCGGACTCGCAGCAACCGAGGTGATAGTAGTCCGCGGCGTACAGGAACGGATCTCGTCCGAAATAGCTGTCTGCCGTCGACCCATAGAGTCCAACGCCGACGGTCCCGCGCCAGGCCGTCGTCGTTGTGTTGGTCAGCGTGACGTTGACAGTGAACGGGTAGCTACCCGTCCCAGCGATGCGGTGCGGTCCGTCGGTGGTGATATGCAGCCCGTCGACTGTGGCCGTGTGGATCTGGTCTCGCTCCTCGTATGGGTACCGGAACGGACCGAGCCTAGTCGCTCCACTCGGCAGTGGTGTCGATGTCGCTGGGGGTGACGCGGGCTGCTGCGACGGCCCTGCAACGCTCCCGTGCCGCACGATCGACAAGCCAGCGACCGCGACCAGGCCCACCGTGACCATCGCCAGCTGACGCCGGCTGCGGCGGCGGACTCTGCGCTGCACTGCGGTGAGGCGATCAGGGGAAGTCGGCGCGACTGCAGACCGATCGGCAAGGAGATCACGCAGGTCCTGCTCCGTCGGCGACATGCCTGTGCACCTCCCCTCGCTTGTCGTCCGCCAGTAGACCGAGATCGATACGTAGCGCCGCCAACGCCTTGCTGCTCTGGCTCTTCACGGTGCCAACGGCTATCCCCAGCATCACGGCTGTTTCGGCCTCCGTCAGATCGTCGTAGTAGCGCAGCACCACCACCGCCCGCTGTCGACGCGGCAGTCGGCGCAACGCCAGCCACAGCGACTCCCGCTCATCGACCTCGCTGGTGCGATCCCCGACCAACACTTCCGGGAGCTCTGAGGTCGGCATCTCACCGTGCCAGCGGCGCCGCCGCCACGACACGTAGGTGTTGGCCAGAACCGCCCGTACGTACGACTCAGGGCGGTCCGACACCCTCGACCACGACCGCCAGCTCTTGGCCAACGACGCCTGCAGCAGATCCTCCGCCGCGGCCCAGTCGCCGGTCAGCAGGAAAGCGGTGCGTAGCAATGCCGCCGACCGCGCCGCGACGAACACCGAGAAGTCCGGTCGGTCTCCCATGGGACCCCCTCTCGGCGCGGCAGCGAGCGGCTTATTGTCCTCTTGTACGCCTTGGGCCGACGAAAAGGTTGCCGCAACTCGAAGTCTTCCTCGGAGCGCCCCGACGTCGCGGATCTGGAGCGGCCAAACCCTGGGGGGCCGGGGGTCGAAACGTCGCCGGCCCTGCTGGCCGGCAACTCCCTCGTCCCTGCCGGCGATCGAGGATCCCATGGGCCATGCTGGCTCCGTGCACCGACCCGCCTGGCTGTCCGGCAACGTGGCGGTCCTGTCCGGAGTGTCCCTCGCACAGGACGCCGCAAGCGAGATGGTCTACCCGGTCCTGCCGATCCTGCTCACGGTCGTCCTGGGCGCGCCCGCGGTCACGGTCGGTGTGGTCGAGGGCCTCGCGGAGGGCGCGGCGTCCCTGACCAAGTACATCTCCGGACGCTGGTCCGACCGGATCGGCCGCAAGCCACTGATCACCGCCGGGTACGGGTTGGCCGCTGCCGGCAAGGTGGTGGTGGCCGCGGCGACGGTGTGGCCGATGGTGCTTGTCGGCCGAGTGGTGGACCGGCTGGGCAAGGGCGCTCGCGGCGCACCTCGCGACGCACTGCTCGCGGAAGGCGCTGCAGACCGTGACCTGGGGCGCATCTTCGGGTTCCACCGCGCCATGGACACGACCGGGGCGGTCGTCGGGCCGCTGGTCGGGTTGCTGGTGCTGGCTCTGTCAGGTGGCAACGTCCGGCTCGCCCTGTGGATCGCGGTGATCCCCGCGGTGCTGTCCGTGGTGCTCGTCGCCTACGTCCGGGAACCTGCCCGGTCTCCGTCGCCGGCCTCTGTCACTGCTGCTCCGGGCACGGCTGCCCCGGCAGACCGGGCGAAGGTCTATCACGAGCCACTGCCGGCGCCGTACCGGCGGGTCGTGGTCGTGCTGGCGCTGATCGCACTCGTGAACCTGCCCGACGCGCTGGTGCTGCTGCGCGTCAACCAGCTGGGCTTCTCGGCGACCGGCGTCACCGCGGTGTACGTGCTCTACAACCTGGTCTACGCCCTGGTGTCGTACCCGGCCGGCGCACTGACCGCGCGCTGGGCGCGGTCCCGGGTCTACGCGCTCGGGCTGGTCTGTTTCGCCGTCGGCGTGGGCGGACTGGGCGTGGTCAGCGGTGGTCCCGCGGTCGTGGTGCTGATGCTGGTGTACGGCGGCTTCAACGGCTGCACCGACGGCGTCGGCAAGGCCTGGATCTCCGCGATGGTGCCCGGACGGATCCGCGGTCATGCGCAGGGCGTGTTCCAGGCCGTCAGCGGGATCGCCGTCCTGATGGCGGGGCTCTGGGCAGGCGTGACCTGGGGTGCCGGACCGGGGCACGGCGTGGTCCCGCTCGTGGTCTGCGGGTCCGTGGCGGGACTCGCGGCGGTGGCCCTCGGCGTCGCCGGGCGCCGCCTCGGTTGACACCGAGGTCACTGCACGGACCGGACCACTCAGCCGTTCGGGTGGTGCCGACCGACCGGAAGGTCGGTGCGACCGATCCTTTACCAGACGCTGACTCGCACCCACCTACCGTGGGTAGCTCCGCGGGCGCGACCGCAGCCTGCACCGCAGACGATGTGAGGCCCTGGCTCGTGACCTCCGGCAGCTCGAACGACCTGTACCTGACGATCAACGACTTCGCCCGCAGCACCGGGTGGATGCACGCGCCGATGACGGCGTATGCGAAGTTCGGGCTGTTGGTCTTCGCCGGCCTGCTCCTGGCCGGCTGGTGGAACGCCCGCCGACGCCCGGCCCGCGTCATGGCTGCAGCGCTCCTCGCGCCGGTGTCGACGGTCCTGGCGATCGCCGTCAACCAGCCGATCATCAAGCACTTCGCCGAGACCAGGCCGTACGTGGTACACCCGCAGGCGCTGGTGCTGGTCAGCACCACGAGCGACCCGTCGTTCCCCAGCGACCATGCGGCGATGGCCGGCGCGGTGGCTGTCGGCCTGTTCCTGGTGTCCTGGCGGCTGGGGCTGCTCGCAACCGTCTGCGCCCTGCTGATGGCGTTCAGCCGGGTCTACGTCGGGGCCCACTTCCCCCAGGACGTGCTCGCCGGGCTCGTGTTCGGCGGCGCCGTCGCCGGGCTGGTCTGGCTGGTGTTCCGGATCCCGGCGACCTGGCTGGTCGAGTGGATGCGTACGACCCGCATGCGTCCCGTCGTCGGCTCTTGGAAAGCTCCAGAGCCGGTGACAGGTCAGTCAGCCGAGAGCCTGGCTCGGACCTAGCCTGACGAAGGTCAGCTCTTCGCACGGCTCGGCTGGACCCTCATCGGCTCGCCCGGCATCTTGGGGGTGTCGACGGCGAAGCGCTGTTGTTCCTGGGCTTTGCGTGCCTGAACCGTTGAGCGCTGTCTCGCCGAGCTATCTCGGCGAGACCATGAGCGTCACGAATCTCCGGACCCCAGTGGCCGTCCATGCCACCCTCGTAGTTCAGCAGCAGCGCAAGGTCTGTCTGGTCCTTCACGTCATCGAACAGGCAGTGACCGCAAAGCCAACCACCGTCGTGGCTCGGCTCCCAGTCGGGCGAAGCGTCGACCAGGGTGGGCTGGCCGCAGCGCTGGCGCTCCGCCTCGGGCGGCCTAAGGTGGCGCATGGCCCGATACCGGACGTTCCCCGAGCCGGTCGAGGTGATCGTCGCCATCACCCAGCCGCGGTATCCGGTGGCCGGCAGCTTCCCCGTGTTCGCCTACGGCTGGCGCGGCGAGCGGATGTACGTCGAGTTCCGCACCGGGGTCGGGGAGAAGCGGTTCGGGTGGCACGTCGCGGACCACGTCAAGCGCCGCATAGCGGCGTACCGTGGTTCTCAACCGACCCCTTGTCGCCTCCCGGCTCGGCCTGGGGTTGGTGCGAGGTCGGGGGGTCGATTTCGCTAGCGCGGACCCTCGGACGCCGCTTCGCCGGGGGTCCGTGCACAGGTCTGCACCCTGCCTCTCGACTGGCCCAATGCCGCGACGTCTACCCGCCCGTGAACCGCGCCCTATGTTGTCCTCTCCCCGGGTAGTGCAGACACCTGGTGGTGGCTGGTCCGGGTTGGTAGCGGCGACGCGCTCTTCCGCGGACCCCGGGGTCGGGCGACTGGCCCGCCCCGGTGACCACGGCCCTGCCCGTCCTGCTCAGGCGGCGACAGCGCGGGTCGGACTGTTCGTGCGCAGGCGATGGATGGCCTGCGTGGCGACCACGGCGACAACGATCGCAGCGGTGATCAGCAGCAGCAGGGTGAGTGTGCTCACCCCGGACACGGCCGCCTGAGTCGGGTGCTGCGCGGGCGGCGCGACGACCACAAGCCCGGTGGGGTTGCCGCGGTCGAAGCCGCCGTTGTAAGCGGTGCTCGGGTCGGGCACAGGCACCGCCGCGAAGGCAGCCGTTCCGAGCCCGGTGAAGAAGAGGGCAGCCAGCCCAACGGTGATGCGGGTCAGGGTGCGGGCGAGTGCGGACATCTCGGCCTCCTTGGTGCGGCACCGGGAGTCGGTGCACACCGGAAGGCTGGCGAGCGGACGGCGGCCACGCTGTCGCGTAGGTGACACTGCGCGAAGTTCCGCACCGGACACCGTTGGCCCGAACTGCTGATGGCCGCGGTCGCAGTAGGCCAGGCAGGTCGAGTCACTGACGTCGCCAAGCGCTAGCGTGTGGCGCCAGGCATTCGCCAACGACAGGTGTGACTGCGATGGACACTCCCGAGATCCGATACGGGTGGAATGGAGACGTCGCGCTCGCCTACCAAGTGTTCGGCACTGGCCCCGTCGATCTCGTGTACCTGCAGGGGTACTGTTCGCACCTTGATCTTGCGTGGGGGAGCCCTTACCTGTCGAGATTCCTGCGCGGCTTGGGACAGCGGGCTCGTGTGATCGCGACCGATCGGCGGGGATGGGGGCTGTCCGACCGGTTTGCTCCGGACGCCGTCCCGCCCCTGGAATCGCTCGCCGACGATCTACTGACGGTGATGGACTCCGCAGTTTGCTCGCGCGCCGTGGTCTTCGGATCCTGGGACTGCGGCATCTTGGCGATGGTCCTGGCGGCTACGCACCCGGAGCGGGTGGCCGGGCTCATCCTCTGTGACACGTTCCCAACGTTTGCCGAGACGTCGGACACCCCGACGATGCCGACGCCGCGAGACTGGCGAGAGATCGACCGAGCGTTGCGCGACCACTGGGGTCGTGACTTCGCGGACGAGGCGTGGGGTGGACCGCCCGGCCCGCGAGACGCGCACGAGGCGGTTTGGTTCAATCGGTTTGCCCGAGCATCGGTCGCACCGGGCGGGTTGATCGCGGAAAGCCGTCGTCTGGCCGAGCTCGATGTTCGACCCATGCTCTCGTCCATTCATGCGCCCACGTTGGTGGTCGGTCTTGAGCGAGGACGAGGAGTCCTGGACCCTTCCATCAGCCAACTGCTCGCAGATCGGATCCCCCACGCCCAACTCGCACTAATCGGTGACGAGGACGACCCGGCAGATGTGGGCTGGTGGCACTGGTATGGCCGCAGCGCTGCCATCATCCGCGCGATCGGGGAGATGCTGGAGGACGTCCGGCGACAGGGTGTCCTGTTCGATCGCGTGCTGGCCACCGTTCTGTTCAGCGACATCGTGAACTCCACCGAACGCGCCGCGGCGCTCGGCGATATGGCGTGGAAGGAGGTCCTCGAGCGACACCACGCCATCGTCCGTGAGCAGCTGGGCACCTTCCGGGGCACGGAGGTAAACACGACCGGAGATGGCTTCTTCGCCACGTTCGACGGACCTGCCCGGGCCGTGACGTGCGCGAAGGCGATCGTGGCCGCCGTGAGATCACTCGGGATCGAGGTACGTGTCGGCCTGCACACTGGGGAGGTCACGACCGCAGCCAGCGAGACCGCCGGGATTGCGGTTGTGATCGGAGCGCGGGTCGGTGCGGCCGCAGGTCCCTCCGAAATCCTCACTTCCCAGACCGTGAAGGACCTGACGGTCGGATCCGGTCTCGTGTTCGAAAGCGTCGGCGAGCATGAGTTGAAGGGCGTCCCGGACCGCTGGCGGCTGTACCGCGTTATCGAGGCCTGATGAGGCTGTTGCGTGGCGCACCGAATGATGCTCCTAGGTCTGTCAAGCGAGAATTCCGGAGCCAGCCCTTCGTACCAACCCCCGACAACGGCACGCTGCGACCCCGCCTGGTTCAGGACCTCACGGAGGTCAGCCGCGCTGGTCTCCAGATTGGGAACCGGCGTGTTCCTGCTGGAAAGTCCGGTCGCACGTCGGTCATGCACGATCAGCCGCGCGATGTCCACCGGGCCATCGCCCACGACCTGGTAGGCGATGTACGAGCCGTCAGGAGTACTGGCGTATCGGGGATCGGGAACCTGCACGCCCACATGCCCCGCCCAGCGTGACGCCCCGACAAGCCAAACCATCACCGTGTCGTCGATGGAGCTGAAGTTTCCGCACCGAACGCCGGATCGGATCAGCCCTCTAACGGCACATCGGTGCGCTGCGTCGTGCGCGGCCGGTGGACGGGAGTGCGCGTGGACGTGGTCAGCGGTTGACGTCGGGGTGTTGCGTGTCGACCTGGGCGATGAGTTGTTTGAGGTGGGCGATCTCTTCCTGCAGGGCTTGTCGCCCGGCGGGGGTGATCTGCACCCGGGTGCGGGGCCGCTTGCCTTCGTAACCCTTCTGGATGCGGATCAGGCCTGCGCCTTCGAGCACGGTCAGATTGTGCGACAGGTTGCCTGCTGTCAGTTCGAGGGTGGTCTGCAGAAAGCCGAAATCGACCGTCTTGGCTTCCTGGGCGATGGCGAGGATGCCCAGACGAACGCGTTGGTGGACGACCTCGTCGAGGCCGTTGACCGGGTGCGTCATGGCCGGGATCGCTCGGCGACGGCGAAGCCGGCACCGCCCAGCAGCAGGACTCCGCCGATGAGCAGGTAGCGACTGGCCGCGAAGAACACGGGATGGTGACCGATGTGCTCACTGATGGTGAGGCTGGGCCAGGTGGACACCAACGCCACGGCGGCCAGCACCAGATAACCGAGGGTGAACCAACCCAACGCCGGGTAGCGCTCAACCCAGGCCAGGACGAACAGGCCCGCCCCGATGGCCAGCAGCGGAGTGAAGGCGGCCAATCTGAAGCCCAGCGCGTTGGCCCCAGGAGTAACGGCGTTCAAGTGCACATGCACGGCCCAGACCGATGCGCCGATCAACACCAATCCGCCCAGCCACGCCCACGCGTACCGGTCGACTCTGGTGCCAACCCCGCGCCGACGTGCCCGCCACAGGTAGAACCAGGTGATCACGATGTAGGCCAGGCTCAAGCTGGTCATCCAGTACCAGAAGAAGGTTTCGTTGCCAGCGACGGTGCAGTACCTGAGCACGCCCGCGGCGGTCTGGACCCCGGGGCCGCAGCCGCCCATTGGTGGACCTGACAGCCCGAACCGTGGCCAGGCGGCCAGCACCAGCCCAAGAACGAGCAAGGGGAACCAGGTCTGGCGCTGGGCCAGCCTGGCCCGCCGGGTGTACTCCTGGGTGGCGGCCAGCAGCTGCTGCGGACTCTCGGATTCCGGAGCGGGAGTGTTTGTGGACACGCGACTAGGTTTGCATCCCAAACTACTCCGGTCAAGGACTTCCTCACCGAATCACCCGCACCGAATGACGGGTCTGGGGCGAACAGAACGGCAGGTGCCGTTCACCGGCCGGTGGCTGGGAGCGCGGATCCGGCACCATGTGCGGGTGAGCGCCATGGTTCCGACGCCGGACGGCGTGACGATCCGCGAGCAGGTCGCTGGGGACGCAGCGGCTGTCTATGAACTCATCGCAGTGGCCTTCGGCGACGGCCTGGTTGCGGATCTCGATGCGGCGCTTGCCCGGCGACCACGGGGAACGGCGTTCGTCGCGTCGTCGAGACAGGGTGTGGTCGGTCACGTGCGGCTGACGTGGGGCTGGCTCGACGCCCCTGCTCGACTCGTCGAGGTTCTGGTTCTTAGTCCGTTGAGCGTCGCCCCCGAGTGGCAGCGACGCGGAGTCGGGCGGGCAATGGTTGCCCGCGCGGTGGCTGGGGCAACGGATCTGGCTGCGCCGCTGCTGTTCCTCGAGGGGGACCCGGCGTACTACTCAGGTAGTGGATTCGAACCAGCCACCCGGCTCGGCTTGACCCGTCCCTCGGTGAGGATCCCCGAGCCTGCGTTCCAACTGGTTCGGCTGTCCGGCTACGAGTCGTGGATGACCGGCGCTGTGGTCTACCCAGACACCTTCTGGGAGTACGACCGCGTCGGCCTTCGCGAGGACCCAGATTGACCTGGTCTGAGGGCTTGCAGGTCCCTACTGAACAGCACTGACGTGCGCTATCGGGCGGGTCCGGGAAGCCTCGGATCCGGCATTAGGTGCTGATCCTTTTGGTCAGACCGGGACGCGGCAGGAGTAGGGGCTACTGGCTGCGACTGACCTCCTCGTCGATGTCGGCTTCGGTGATGGGTCGCCGCCAGAAGACGTCCCAAGCGTGCAGCGTGAGACCGATTCCCCACCCTGCGATCACCCATCCGGGCCAGAAGTAGCCAGCGCCCGTAATGAGCCATACGAAGACGAGGAAGCGTTGATCACCACGTACGAGACGAGGTCAGAAACGATCTTGCGACGGGCTTCCAGGTGCTTGCGTGCCTCAGCTCGCTGAACAGCGGCCGGGTCTTGGACCGGCGAGGCCGCATACCCAGACGTCGGGTCAGAGTTGGGGAACGGGGTCGGCACAGACATGGCACACCTCCTTGGTGCTCATCCCATGCTCCGACTGGCCACCGACCAGCGGCAGAGCCGAATGACCCATAGCCCAGTCGATCAGGCCGCCCCGGACTGCGCCTCCGAGTTTGGGCCGTCCCGGTCGAGGATCTCCAAGATCCGATCCGTGTTCTCACGAATGGCAGCGATGTTGCGGAACATCCACTTCGGGGGCGCGTCATCCGGCATGGTCTCGAACAACGTCGGGCCGAATCGCTTGGCGAGCAAGCCGAGTCCGACGAGTAGGACAGCACCTACGACAACCTTCTTCATGCTGCCGATCGTGCCCCCGGTCAGACCGATACGGGAAGGGGACAAGGTCCCTCGACTCGGTTCACCGGTGCCGGCGTGGGAAAGGCCCAACGACTCTGGCGACAGACGGGCCGACGGACGGACGCTGAGAATGCCCAGCAGTGATCGCGGGCCCTGCATCGTGGCAGACGCTGTGTTCCCTGTTCTGGACGGATCGGAGGACGATCATGAATCTCCAGAAGCGAGACCTGGTAGCAACCGGCTTGGTGGCCGCCGCCGGGGTGATCTATCTCCTGTGGCTGCTTGACGCCATGCCCGCAGCGATGAGCGGTATCCGGGTGACCGGAGCCGTCATCCTCGCGCTCGGATTCGTAGCCTCCGCCATCGCGGTCGTGCCAACGTTCGGCCAGCTGCTCGACGGCAACAGGGTGTACCTCGCTGTGACTTCGCTCATCGGTCTGGTGGCCCTGATCGCCGGCGTGGTGTTGCTGCTCGGCTCGAGCCAAACGGCGCTGGCCGTCGTGATGCTGGCGATGATCACGCTATGGCTGATCGCCACCATCCATCACAGCCTGCTTGCCAGAGACGATGTCCGTCCGATGACCGCGGCTGTCCGTGATTCAGCGCCACGGGCGACTGTCTGAGGATGGGCGGCCGGCGCCCCGACTGTTGCGGGTCCGCGGGCACTGGCAGCGCGACCTGAGCCAAGGTCGTTCATCTGATGTTCGCTTGACGTATCAGCGTCGGTTGGTACGACGATCGGGGTATGGGTGACGCCTCCGTGTATGACGCCGCCACCGGGCGCGGGGGTGGTCGTGGCGCCGAGCAACCGGAGCTGGCGTCGGTGGAGCTGGTCCTCCAGCACATGACAGAGGAGTTCGCCGCGCAGTTCGCTGGAGTCTTCGCCCCGGAGACGATCGACCGGTACGTGCACGAGTCGTACATGACTCTGTACAGGACGGCCACGATCAAGACGCACCTGCCCACGTTCACCTACCGGTTCGCCCGTGACCGGCTGACTGCCCTGGCCCAACATCAAGGAGCGCTCGTGAAGGACGTCCCGGAGGTCCTGTTCGTCTGCGTACACAACGCCGGCCGCTCGCAGATGGCCGCGGCGCTGCTGGATCACTATGCACAGGGCCACGTGCACGTCAGATCGGCGGGCTCAGCGCCGGGCGACTCCATCAACCCGGCCGTGGCAGCGGCGCTTGCCGAGGTGGGGCTGGACATCTCCAAGGAGTTCCCCAAGCCACTGACAGACGACGTCGCACGCGCCGCGGACGTCTTGGTCACGATGGGCTGCGGCGACGCCTGTCCGGTATACCCGGGCAAGCGGTACCTGGACTGGGAGCTGGACGACCCGGCCGGGCAGCCGATCGAAGCCGTTCGCCGCATCCGAGACGAGATCGACGCCCGCGTCCGCGCTCTGCTGGTCGAGTTGGTGCCGGACATCGAGCTTCCTCGGTCGCTGGCTACGACCGCCTGACCTCGGGCGGGCTGTCCGTCAAGCACAAGGGGTCGTCGCAGCCTTCGCCGCGCCACGTGCGCGTTCCGGCTTGGATGCAGACGACGGCTACGAGGAGTGCCGCGATGGGGTCGGCCCACCACCACCCGGCCAGTGCGTTGGCGCCCAGACCGATCAGGACCGCGACGGACAGGTAGGCGCACAGGATGTTCTGGTGGCCCGCGCCCGTGGTGGCGGCCGAGCCGAGCCGCGCGCCTGTGTTCTTCTTGGCTCGTCCCACGCACCGCGTCGGAAGCCGCGAGGGGGATGCCGATCCAGCTCGCCTGTGCGGCGTTACCGGTAACCAGATGGTCGATCGCGGTGACGATGATGTAGGGCGCGAGCAGGAAGAACGAGAGCCCGACGACTTTCTGCGCGAGGCGTTCGGCATCCTCGGAGTGAAGTCGCGTACCGGTGAACCGCCAGATGATGATTACAGCGGCGGCGGCCTCGATGGCGCAGTCGATTCCCCATCCGATGAGCGCGACGGAGTTCGCGGTGATCCCGGCCGTCATCCCGGTGGTCCCGTCGATCACCAACCAGACCAGGGTCAGCCACGACAGCAAGATGACTCGTCTGACCTGCGTCGCATGTTCCGTGTGTCCCGTCGACGCCGTGTGTTGGCGGTCTCCGGACCCCCCATTCGTGGGTTGCCGTCCGCGTCCCAGGGCAATCGGCGTGCCGACGCGGGCTGCTGAACGCGCCGGGCCACTGGCGCGTTTACCGCAGCGTGTGACCGTCGACCTAAGGAGTGGCCATGAATGCAAGGCTCCGACGACACAAAGTCACTGCCGGGTTCGCGGGTGTGGTTGGGGCCGCGAGCGCGATGATCTTGGCGGTGGTTCCCGCTTCCGCGTCCTCGGGCGGTTTCCTCGGCGGGCTGAGCACGATCCGAACCGTTGCCAGCACCGTTCCCGCCAACGGCGACATCAATCCGTATGGCGTCGCCGTCGTGCCCACCACGGTCGGCCGTCTGACCCGCGGCGATGTGCTGGTCAGCAACTTCAACAACTCGACAAACGCCCAGGGCACCGGTACGACCATCGTGGAAGTCACCCCCGGGGGTCAGCGCAGCACCTTCGCGAGGATCGGCCAGTCCCAGGTCCCAGGAGGCGTCGGGCTGACCACGGCGCTGGTTGCGCTTCGGTCCGGTTGGGTGATCGTCGGGAACCTACCCACCAGCGACGGAATGTCCGCCACGGCGACCGCTGGGTCACTGTTGGTGATCGACTCGTGGGGTCAATTGCGAGAGATCTGGACCGGGCATGGGATCAACGGTCCCTGGGACGCCACGGCCGCGGACTATGGCGACCACGCCGCCCTGTTCGTGACCAACGTGCTCAACGGAACAGTGTCGCACTCCCCCGCCACCGTGTTCGGCGGCACCGTCCTGCGCCTGTGGGTGAGCCTGGACACGGCGATGCCCAAAGTTCAGCAGACCACGATCATCGGGTCCGGTTTCCCGGAGCGGACGGATCCTGGCGCACTGGTCATCGGCCCGACCGGTGTCGCACTCGGCCGGGACGGAACCTTGTACGTGGCCGACACGCTGCGTTCCCGCCTGGCCGCGATTCCCAACGCCCTCACCAGGACCACCAGCGGCGGAGACGGTGCCAACGTCCGCCGAGGCGGCCCGCTGAACGGACCGCTGGGGCTGACGGTGGTTCCGAACGGCGACCTGGTGTCCGTGAACTCCGGTGATGGCCGCGCCGTCGAAGTCAGCCCGGACGGAGCTTTGGTCGCGGTCCGGTGGCTGGACAGGTCCGGCACGCCCCCAGGGGCCGGCGCCCTGTTCGGACTAGCAGTTGCGCCTGGTGGCAACGCCCTGTACTTCGTCGACGACGCCACCAACACGCTCAACCTCGTCCACTGAACAAGCCGTGAAGACGCTGCGGTGGGGCCGGCTGTACCGGCCCCACCGCGTCGGCCGGTTAGAGCGCGAACTAGAACAGCACATCTGTTCGGCTTCAGTCCTCGACGATGGCCCCGGCACGGTGACAAGAGCCGATCCAGGGTGGAGTCTGAGTAGATGGCGCAGCGGGCAGGGAAGAAGGACGAGTTCGACAGCGGCGAAGTCAAGGCCGTGGGTTCGTACGCCGTGGGCATGAGCAAGGGGCAGCCGTTCGCCGTGTCGCGTCGTTGCCGTCATCTGGGTGCTGACCTCGCTCAGGGTCGTGTTGATGGCGACGGACGACTGGTCTGCCCTTGGCACGGTTCTGCCTACGACGTGGACAGCGGGCGCATGGTGCGTGGCCCGCAGGGGGTTTACGCAAAGATTCCGGGACTCGGCTGGGCGTTCAAGTCACTGACGAAGGTGGTTCCACTCAAACGCCGTCGTGTGACTGATCAGGATGGATGCCTATACGTGGAGTAATCCGTCGCGCGGCCAACAGTTGTCGGAGCCGCACCTGTCGGCACATCGGTGCGGGGGTTCCAGACCGCGGGTGCTGTGCCGACCGTCGAAGGCCAGGCTCCCCCCGAGAGCCTGCTGGATGCGACAGTGATCTCATGAACGGACGGCCGGGCGGACTGATGCTGAGACTCCAGTGTGTGCTGGATGTGCCGCCCGCAGGGATCTTCGCCATGATGACCGAGCCGACCGAACTGGCTAGGTGGTGGGGGCCACGCGGATTCACCGTGCCCGAAGTGGAGCTCAACCTCGAAGTCGGCGGGGCCTACCGCTTGTCCATGCAGCCACCCGATGGAGATCTGTTCCATATCTCTGGCGAGTTCCAAGAGATCGACTCCCCCGGACGCCTGGTCTACACATTCGGATATGAGGAGCCCACCCCCGACGACCTGCCGACAGTCGTCACCCTCGAGCTCGTAGCCCGCGGCGACGCTACGGAGGTCTCGCTCACGCAGGGCATGTTCGCGACGGATGAACGACTGTCCTTGCACCGGGACGGCTGGACGGACAGCTTCGAGAAGTTGCGAGAGGTCCTCCGACAGCCTCCTACGAGCAAGTAGCTGACTGACGGAACCGCGCCTGATGCCCCCGTGATCAGCCCGGTAACGGCACTTCGGGGCGGCTAGGCAGCGCGGCGGGCTGCGGCCTAGGATCCGCACATGCCGAGGTCCGTGTCGCAACTCAGCAAGATCATCATTCCCGCAACTGGGTGGTGGGCGTGGGCGATCACCACTGTCGTCCTCGTCGCGATCGACTACCTCGACTCGCCGGGCAACCCCCTGACGACGCCGTCCAATGCCCTTCCCCTCAATCCGTGGCCCCTGCTGGTGACGGTGCCGTGGGGCATGGCCCTCATCGGTCGAGAACTACGCCGTCAAGGGGCCACTGCCTAACGGCACTTCGGTGCGTCTCGCAGGTACTCGGCTGAAGGCGGCCTGGGGGGGTGGCAGTTGTTGGTGTATTGGGGGGGCCCTATCTTGTGCGGGGTTCATCCGCTTGGTCGGAGCGTCACTATCGCTGACTGCTCATCGATCGCGTAGATCGCTCCGTTGGCTCCGATCGCAATCCCTGACAGTGGCTGCCCGGGGGGCGATCCGGTCAGGGGGACCGTGCTGACGGTCCCATCCGGGGCGACGGTGTGTAGTCCGGCCGTGTCCATCGCCCAGAGGACCGAGTGGGGATCGACGGCGAGACTCATCCGGCTGAAGAGAACGTTGGCAGCTCCAGTGGCCATGATGCTGACCGTGGTATGCCGATAGATCATGCGGATCTTGTAGTCATCCGCTCCGATGTAGATCGTGTCCAACAACGGAGCCACCGCGATTGCGCCGGGCCGACAGGAGCAGTCGGGAAGGGTCAGGACCGTGCCGTCGTGTGTGTTGACCTCGCGCACCGAGCCGGCGCCGGTGACGTCTAGGCCGTAGTCGGGTGAGACGACCATGCCGAGGATGCTGCCGAAGCTTGTTGAGGGGGTCGCCCCGGCCACCGTGAACATCTGACCGTTCCGACCGATCCTGCGGATCTCGTGGCCGACGGCCACGTAGACGGTTCCCCTGGCGTCGACGGCGAGGGCCCCGAATGCATCCTGGGTCGTCGGTTCGTCGGCGATGGTGGTGACGTGACCGGCCGGGGTGATCGCGCGCACGACGGACCGGTGGAGGGTCGAGCTGAAGTCGGACACGTAGATCGTGCCGGTGGGGCCGACCGCGAGCCCTCCGATCGAGTCGAACCGGGCCATCGCTCCGTTCCCCTCGGCAAAGCCGTACTGTCCCGGGCTGCCCGCCAGGAGGTGAATCGACAGTGGGTGGGTCACGCTTGGCGTCGGAGTGGATGTGGGGGATGGCTGGGTCGGCGGGAGCGGCCCCGCCTGGGGCAGGTCACGACCGGCGAACACGATGACCGCGACCGCGGCGGCTGCGACGCCGACCGAGACGGGGATCAGCAAGACCCGACGCCGGCGGCGGCGGTCGACCCGGTCCAGCCGCGCCTCCACCGCCGCCCTGGCCCGCCCGGGGTCCACCGACTGCGCGGCGTCGTCGGCCTTCGCGTGCAGCGCGGCGACCAGGGCATCGTCCAGGCGGCTCATGCCCACGCCCCCATCCGCTTGGCCAGCGCGGCGGTCGCCCGGAACGCGTGCCGCTTCACCGACCCCCGGCTGACCCCCAGCCAGTCCGCGATCTGCTCCTCGGACAGGTCCAGGAAGTACCGCAACACCACCACCTCGCGCTGTCGACGCGGCAACGCGGACACCGCCGCCACCAGCTCGGCTTGCTCCCCGCGACCGACCCCGCTGCTCTCGGCCGACGGCTCCAGCCCCGCATCGGGCAGCAGGTACGCCTGTTCGGTCCCCCGGCGGCGCAGCCGCGACCGCGACCCGTTGACCACACACCGGTTCAGATAGGCCACCGCCGCATGCGGGTCGTGCAGCCCTCCGTAGTGCCGGTACAGGGCCTCGAACGCGTCCTGCACCACGTCTTCGGCCGACTCCCGGTCATCCACCAGCAGGACGGCCAGACCCACCAGCCGTCGGTAGTGCAGGTGGAACAGCTCGGACACCGCGGCGCGCCCCGACGGCCAGGTACCCGAGGGCGCCTGTACGTCCGCCGCACCGCTCATCGCTCATCCCCTCAAAGTCGCATCTCACAGGATCAGACGCATGAGCCGCCCGCCGGTTGACCAGCATCCACCCAAAATCTCCAGCCAGCCCCGAGCCGGCGAACCTGGCCGCGGCGGTGGCCGCCGACCAAGATCCGCACCGAATGCCGGATCGGGCGCTCGGGCTGGGCGAGCAGAACGGCGCATATGTTCGCCTAACAGGTCGCCACGCTCCAGGACTACCCGTGTGCGCGCCCGTCGTGCCAATGTGGCCGCACGAGACGAGGCCTGCAAGACGAGGAGCACAGATGGCGCATGGGAGCCAGACATTGTTCATCGGGGACTACGCCAGCGTCGCGGACGCGTCCGCGGACTACGACTCCGTTGCCGCCGAACACGCCAGCGGTGCCATCGGGCATGTGGAGGCCGCCGTGGTGGCACGTGACATGGCAGGCACACTCACGCTCCAGCGCCATGCCAAGCTGGGAGGGATCCACCTGGTCCACGGCCCCAGCGATGAGTTGAAGGCCGGAACTCAGTACGTGGACCGCGGTTCCCTCGCACTGCTGGTGATCTCGTCCGAGGAGGACGCCAAGGCTGTGGACACGTCCGTGACGCGCGCCAGCGCCCGTGCCTCGCGTCCGGTCGACCATGGCTACCTGGGCGGCTCCGACGTCGGCTTCGCCAGCGGCCCGCCGTCTGACGAGGTCGGGGGTGCGCCGGCGACGGCCGACGACAGTGGCGTGTCGGGCACGGGGTCCGGCTCGGAGGAACGACTGACCTGAGGTTGCAGCCCGGGCCGGGTCGGGCACAGCCTGGCCGCACCGAATGCGAGATCTGATCAGCCCGGTAACGGCACATATGTTCGGCTAGCGAGTCAGCCTGATGTGGCGTAGAGGTGCCACCGGTCGGGGACGCCTTTGAGCTCGTGCTCGCCGGCGTCGGCGAAGGTCAGGCCGGAGCCGGCGACGAGGTCCTTGACCGTCTGCGAGATGATCACCTGCGACGGGGCGGCCAGGTGCGAGATGCGTGCCCCGATGCTTACGGCGATGCCGCCGACCTTTCCGTCGATCAACTCGCACTCGCCGGTGTGGATCCCGGCCCGAACCTGCAGGCCTAGGTCGTGCACCCGTTCGGCGATCTCCAGGGCGCAGCGGATGGCTCGGGCGGGCCCGTCGAAGGTGGCGTAGAAGCCGTCGCCGGCGGTGTCGTTCTCGACACCCCGCCACTGGGTTAGGGCAGACCGTACGAGCGCATGGTGGCGTTCGACGAGGTCTTTCCAGGCGTGGTCGCCGAGGGCGGCCTGCCGCTGGGTGGAGTCGACGATGTCGGTGAACAGCACCGTGGCCAGCACCGAGTCCAGCCCCGGCCGGTCAGGCTGTACGCCTATGAAGCGGCGCACCGCTTCCAGGGGCGGCCGGATGTACGCGTGCATCGTCTGCTTGGTCTCTGGTACGTCGCTCGGCAACAGGACCAACTCGGCCGCCGGCATCAAGGAGGCCACGTACTGGGCCTTGGCCACCTCCGTGGGCGAGGACGAGTCGGCCAACAGCAACGTCGGCACTCGCACCGAAGGCAGCACAGGACGCAGATCCGTTTCCGACCACATCTGGTCGAGTGCCAAGGCTACGTCGGGAGTGCACGTGTTTCGGCTGGCCTTGGCTACCGCGCGGATCTCGTCATCCGACGGCCGGGGATCGCCCTCGGCGGCAAACTGGTCGGCCCAGGACTGCGCGTACTCAAGGCTGCCCCAGTGCTGCAGCCCGCGCAGCTCCTTCTGCATCGCCTCCGGGTCTTCCCCCCACGGGTAATCGTGCGCCCAGGCCGTGCGCGGACTCGGGTTCCACCAGACCAACCCGCGAACCCGATCGGGGTCGGTCGCGGCCAACAGCACACCGGGAGCAAGACCCTCGAACAACGCCGCGATCACCGTGCTCCGCGACCCGACCTCGTCGAGCACCGCCAGCAAGTCGGCGGCCCGCGTCTCCAGGTTGGGCGGCGGGGTGTCCCGGCTGGACAGCCCGGTCGCCCTCCGGTCGTGCAAGATCACTCGCCCGAACGATGCCAGGGCTTCGAACCAGGGGGCGTGGAAGGGTCTCTCCCAGACGCAGTCCAGGTTGCCGCACCAGTCAAACTGCCACGCGATGTCAACGGGGCCATCGCCGACCACCTGGTAGGCGATGTACGTGTCGTCGTGCGTACGCACGTATCGCGGTTCGGGGATCTTCACGGGTCACATGCTCTGCCCGCCAGGACCGCGGCGACAAGACAACCGCTCATCGGAGCGCACTTGGCCGTCACGCCCAGCCGAACCGAATGCCGGATCGGGCGCTCGAGCTGGGCGAACAGAACGAAGCCTCTGTGTGTCAAGCGACGTCGGTTGTAGCCTGCTGGTGGAGCCCGGGAAGTGACTTATCCGAAGTGTTGGCCATGGGGATCAGGTCAGCCGCGCTGGATCTTGTAGACGCCCCCACTTGTCCTCCCGGGCTCCGCTGTGTGTCCGCGACGAGGGTTGCGTAGACCAGGTCGGCGAGGTGGCGTTTGAGGGCGCGGCGGGCTTCGCCGTTGGTCTTGCCCTCGGCGATCTTCTTGGCGTAGTAGTCGCGGCCGGGGCCGGGGTGGCGTTGCTGGGTGATCGCCACGCCGTGCAGGGCGGAGTTCAGCTGTCGGTTCCCGCGTCGGGACAGCCGGTGTCGCTGGATCTGCCCGGAGGAGGCTTCGATGGGGGCGACGCCGGCGTAGGAGGCGTAGTGGGCCCGGTCGGTGAAGCGGGTGATCGGGCCGGTGTGGCCCAAGATCCGGGCCGCGGTGATCACCCCGATGCCCTGGATCTGAGTCAACGTGGTGCCACTGGCGGTCACCGCATCGGTGATGCGCTGGTGGTTGGCGGCCAGCTTGGCGTCCAGGCCCTTGACGTCGTCGAGCAGGTCGCGGGCCAGGTCCTTGCGGATCACGTCCACGTCGGTGGTGGGTCGGATCCGGCGCAGCAACGCAGTCGCGGTCGATGCGGAGAGTCGTGTGTCCGCACCGCCTTCGACGAGCTCGGCGAGCAGACCGTGCAGGCGGGTCACGGCCTGGGTGCGGGCCGCGGTCAGCTGGTGGCGGCGGTCCCACAACAGGCGCATTCCACGCGACGGGTCCTCGACCTGCACCCGGGCCAGGGTCGGGTGGTGCAACGCGGCCAGGGCGACCGCGGTCGCATCATGGGCATCGGTCTTACGACCCGAGCGGCCCGATAGGACCCGGACCCGGGTCGACAGCGACGGCGGAACGTCCCGCACCTGCTCGCCGCGGGCCACCAGCTGCTGGGCCAACAACCGGCCGACCCCGGCCGCGCCCTCCACCGCCCAGACCCGATCCGGCCACCGAGCTGCGAAGGCGAGCAGCCGATCGACTTGGCGGCGGCTGGAGGTCACCCGAACCGAGGTGACGACCGTTCCGTCCGCGTTGATCGCCACCGCCGTGTGTGACCCCTTGTGCGGGTCGATCCCGATGATCTGCACTGACTGCTCCTACCGCTGGATCCAATGGGGAACCCGCAGCAGACAGTCCCGGTGGGAGTGGCCAAGCCTCTGTTGAGTCATGCCGCGGTCGACACCGCCGGGCGACAGTTCGTTCACAGGCCAGCAAGGCAGGCACTTCGCGAGTCAACCCAGCGACGCCACGGACGCTACGACCACACAAGCCCAACGCCCACCGCAGTCCACCACCGGGCACTTCGGTGCGCTCGTCTCAGGTCATTCCTCAGGTAGCGCTTCGTGCGCCAAGAGGTGAATCCAGAGCTGTGGCCACCACGTCAAAGGCGGCCGCGTGGCCGGGCGAGCGCGTTTGAGTGGCGCGGCACGGGATCAGGTATGTACGCGGGCCAGCGTCTGCCGGTCCACCCGCGTGACTAACTGCATCGTGGGCGGTCCGGCGGTGGTGTCCCACACTTCGACAGTGGTCGGGCCTTCTTGGGTGATCACGAGGTCGTTCCACTCCGGGTGCCCGTGCACGATTGCACGCAGTTGAGCTGTGAAGGTGCGTGTGGTTGGGGTCCAACGGCTGGCCACCACCCGGTAACGGACCGTCCCGTAGGGGTCATGGGTGGTGAAGGAGTGGCAGGCATTGAAGGCGTGTGTGAG
Source organism: uncultured Actinomycetota bacterium (assembly GCA_963711005.1). Classification (GTDB taxonomy): domain Bacteria; phylum Actinomycetota; class Actinomycetes; order Prado026; family Prado026; genus CAVQCJ01. The sequence goes on from CAVQCJ010000006.1 coordinate 748,800, forward strand.
CGACTCGAACCGCTGCAGGCTTGGAGCCCCGCCGGGGTGTGACGAGACCACCACGTTCAGGTATGGCCCGTATGGGGCGTTGTGTAGGTAGGTCGCCTGCGCCGATGTGGGGTTCTGATAGGGCAGCAGCGGTGCCAGGCCAGCGACTACCCGCTGACAGCTGGTCGGGGCAACCGTTTCGTTCACCAGGAAGTTCGCTTCGTAATCCGCGGCGGCGTCGTGTCTCCAGCCCTTTCCAAGCTGGGCCGCCGTCGGCAAGGCGGCCAGTGCGGCGCTCGCTGTGCAGTTCCCGCACACAGACACAGTCGGGGTCGGGACAGCCGGACTCTGGGACGAGTCCGTGGACGAGGGGGTACTGGAGCCGGGACTTGTCCGCGTCGACGCGAGTGAACCGGCCGAGCAGGATCCGCAACAGGCGGCCACCAAGACGGCCGCAAACGCTACGGCCGATCGAGACATTCTCATCGCCTTCTCGCACTCTCTGCTCGGCGACACCAGGATCCGCGACGCAGATCGGACGGGAACTGTAGCCCAGACTGGACGGAACCCAACCATTGGTGCCGACAGTCGCGCCGTGAGTCCCGGCTCCAGCCGGAACACCCAACACTTGCGTCTTGCTCACCAGCCAATCGCGAGTTCGATCCACGGCGTCGTCAAGATCAGCGGCAGCACATCGCCGAACCTGGAAGCCTTCGCGTTCGCCGACGCCTTCTAGCCACCTCTCGACGAGACCGTCGTATGACGGGCACCAGCAAGGGGTTGCCAGGAACTGGGGCACCTGCTTCCACGCGCACATACTGCCGGATCGAGGGCTCCCGCTGGCGAACAGAACGGCTCCTATGTGGCGGGGGCTGGAGCGACGAGTGGGGGTCCGGCCGCAGCGGTCCTCCGGTGTCAGGGCGGTCGGGCCAGATGTCCGGACCGCCGTAGCGGCTCCATGCAGCTGATCCACTTCCGTCAGACCCGAAGCGTCCTCGACGGCGATAAGGCCAATAGGCTGGTGCTCCCGCTGATGTGAATTACGCTGCCGACCTGTTTGCTTCGGGGGCTCAGCCCTGGATTCGGAATTCAGGTGAGGTTGATGGTGGTCTTCTTGGACGCGGTCGACTCCCGCCGTTCCTCCGCGGACGAGCGGTTCTGCAATGGCGGCCACGCGAACGCTGGCTATCTGCTCGCCTTGCTGGCCGACGCGGCAGTTCGGCGGCTGGACACAGCGGAGACGTTGGAGCCGGTGGCCGTGGACGCGGTCTTCCTCGCCCCGGTGAGCCCCGGGCCGATCAGCGTCGACGTGCAACTGTTGCGGGTGGGTCGTTCGACCTCGGTCTGCCTTGTCTCGCTGGAGCAGTCGGGCCGGACCGCGGCAAGTTGCCACGTCGTGGTCGGTCGGCTGAGCCCGGATGAGCCCACCTGGTCGGCTGGCGCGCCACCTGAACTCCCGGACCATGACGCGTGCACCCGGCCCCCGGCGGAGCTGGCGGTGCTCGCGCCCTATTTGAACCACGTCGACCTTCGCTTGGACCCGTCCTCCGCGGGACTGCTCAGTGGGCGACCGTCCGGTACGCCCGAGATCCGCGGCTGGATGCATCTGCCAGAGACGACCACGCCCGACCCGTTGTTTCTCATCGCCGCACCCGACCTGTTCTTTCCTACGATTTGGCAGCTTGGTTCACATGTCGCGCCGGCCACCGTGACGATGTCCTGGCACGGCCGCGCCCAGCCGTCGGCGGATTCCAACGGCTGGGTATGGGTGCATGTGGTCACTACGAGCATCAGCGAATCCTGGTGCGATGAGAACGCCATCTGCTACGACTCGACCGGTCGCCTTGTTGCGACGACACGTCAACTGGCCCGCCTGCCTCTTCAACGGGCCTCCGGGCTCGCCGCAAACGACCGCTAGCGCAAGCTCCCCGTTTCATGCGAATGGCGCCCTGTGCGGTACTCGCAACCATCTGCCAATGACGACGCCTCTAGCTCGGGACCGCGAGCACGTGCGTCGCCCGGCCGTGCGGAAGTCGCGGAGGTCGGCTCGCGATCAGCCCTCTAACGGCACATAGGTTCGTTGTGCGAGGTGGCTTCAGGGCTTGGCCGGCAGCGGGAACGGGGCCTGTCGGAGGAGTCCCTCGTCGATCTGTAGGGAGTCGGCGACTCGTCGAAGGTACGCGCGCACCAGGGACAGCGGGTGCCAGGGGAATCGCTCGTCGAGGGTGCTGTCCTCGGCAAGGTTGCTGTCTGACCAGTCCGAGTCGATAACCCATCCGGTGAGGTCCTGGGCACCCCAAACAACCCGGCCAGCCCTCGTGGCTTCGTCCAGGATGACCGTTTCGCGTAGCCCGGTAACCCCGCCCTCAACGGCCTCCGCCTTGATCACAAAGCTCATTGGGGCGAACGGGACCGTGTACGAGCCGATGTAGGCCATCCCGCCCTTGGGCTCGGGACCGGGACGCTGTCTGATCACACTGCGCACCGCGGGGACCTGCCCGACCCGGACGATCTCAAGCTCCACCAGTCCGGATTCGGGTGAGAGCAGCGCCTTGTAGGAGCGACGGAAGCCGCTCAGAGTCACCTCCTGGGGCAGGTCCGGTGGGAGCGGGAAACCGTTGAGGCTGACCGCCCCACCCTGCGGCGGATCCCAGACCGCCAGATTGGGGTCGTCGATGCCGCTTTCCCGTTGCCAACCCACGGCGTCGAAGCGGACGAACTCATAGATGGGCCTCGGCACGGGCGCGAGGGTATCCGACCGCCAGCCAGGATCGGCTGAGCCCCTACTGCGGGACGCGATCAGCCCAGGAACGGCACTTCGGCGCGCGCACAACATCGTGGCCCGGCACCACAGGTCGAAGCGCTAGGCGGTCGGCCAAACACTGCGCTCGATCTTCGAGGTGACGGCCTCGCCCAACCTGACCCCTCGACGAAGTCGCCTGACCGTGAACGGCTGCAGGACCTGCATGGCCGGCCAGCCATCCCGGTGCTCCACCGCCACGCGGATCGCCCGTCCGGCACCTGCTCGGACCTCGTCAACAAACGCAACGGCCCGGAGCCCTTCCCGCTCCGACACCACCTCGGCGTACAAGGTTTCCAAGGTTAGGCCGGCGTCCGGATCTGATGAGGGTTCGAGGCCTGGGATCCACCACTCCTGCTCGCCTGTCGTCGCAAGAGCGAATCCGGCAGGCAGGAACCCACCTTCCGCTTCAAGCGCGTGGCACGCGTGGGCTAGCCCCAGGGTCGCCAGGAGATTCAGATCGTCCTGTACCGCCTGGGGTGGCATCCCCTCGCCCGAGACCACCAACACATTCTGCCGGGTCTCGCAACGAGAACGCGCGCACATACTGCCGGATCAAGCGCTCCGGCTGGGCGAACAGAACGGCACCTATGTGCCGCTCAGCCGGCGCCTCCTCCAAGATCCGGAATCGGTCCGGGCCGATGGCCGACCTTCCCGCAGCGGACGCATTGGAGGTACACCTCGCCCTGCAGGTGATGCTTCACCCACTGATGCCAACCGAGTACGCAGCGCAGAGCACGTGCCATGGGCGAGAGCATCCTCCGCCAGCCAGCCATCGGCTTCGAGAACGGCGCACCGAACGGCGCATCGGGGCGGCCAAACGTATGTTCCGACGGCGACCTAGAAGGAACAGCGTCTGGCCGGTCAGGCACCGGGCAGGTCGCCGACCAGCACGGCCAGGTCCGTTTCCAGCCAGGCCACCCGCTCACTGAACCCAGCCTCGCTCAGCCACGCCAGCTGCTCGTCGACCCGACTGGGTCGGTCGTGATGGTCGTCGATCGGGGTCACCGCGTCAGCGGCGATATCGGGCACGACAACGTCACCAAGAACAAACCGGCCGCCGGGGGTAAGGACGGCTGCGATCCGGGTGAACAGATCGGCTTTGCCGGCACCGTCCAGGTGATGCACTGCCAGTGCGGAGACAGCCAGGTCGAAGGGCCCGGCCGGCAGCGCCTGTTCGAGACGCCCGACCCGAAGCTCGGCCTGCGGCAGGCTCCAGCGGGCGTGTTCGAGCATCGCCGCGCTCTCATCGACCCCTACGATCTCCGCCTCCGGATAACAGGACGCGATGCGTTGGGTGGTCACACCCGTCCCGACCCCTAGCTCAAGAACCCGACCCACGGTCAGCCCCATGATCGCCCGGGCCACCGCGTCCTGGAGGCGCAGGTAGCCCGGGACCTCGGCGGTGATCAAATCCAGGTACGTGTCGGGGTCGAAGTGGAACTGCTCACCCATGAAGCAGAGGCTAGTACTGACCCGACAGCAAAGCGTGCGCCGCATCAGCTGGCCGAGCGGGACGCACCGATCGAAGCCTCTGTGTGTCAAGCGACGTCGGTTGTAGCCTGCTGGTGGAGCCCGGGAAGTGACTTATCCGAAGTGTTGGCCATGGGGATCAGGTCAGCCGCGCTGGATCTTGTAGACGCCCCCACTTGTCCTCCCGGGCTCCGCTGTGTGTCCGCGACGAGGGTTGCGTAGACCAGGTCGGCGAGGTGGCGTTTGAGGGCGCGGCGGGCTTCGCCGTTGGTCTTGCCCTCGGCGATCTTCTTGGCGTAGTAGTCGCGGCCGGGGCCGGGGTGGCGTTGCTGGGTGATCGCCACGCCGTGCAGGGCGGAGTTCAGCTGTCGGTTCCCGCGTCGGGACAGCCGGTGTCGCTGGATCTGCCCGGAGGAGGCTTCGATGGGGGCGACGCCGGCGTAGGAGGCGTAGTGGGCCCGGTCGGTGAAGCGGGTGATCGGGCCGGTGTGGCCCAAGATCCGGGCCGCGGTGATCACCCCGATGCCCTGGATCTGAGTCAACGTGGTGCCACTGGCGGTCACCGCATCGGTGATGCGCTGGTGGTTGGCGGCCAGCTTGGCGTCCAGGCCCTTGACGTCGTCGAGCAGGTCGCGGGCCAGGTCCTTGCGGATCACGTCCACGTCGGTGGTGGGTCGGATCCGGCGCAGCAACGCAGTCGCGGTCGATGCGGAGAGTCGTGTGTCCGCACCGCCTTCGACGAGCTCGGCGAGCAGACCGTGCAGGCGGGTCACGGCCTGGGTGCGGGCCGCGGTCAGCTGGTGGCGGCGGTCCCACAACAGGCGCATTCCACGCGACGGGTCCTCGACCTGCACCCGGGCCAGGGTCGGGTGGTGCAACGCGGCCAGGGCGACCGCGGTCGCATCATGGGCATCGGTCTTACGACCCGAGCGGCCCGATAGGACCCGGACCCGGGTCGACAGCGACGGCGGAACGTCCCGCACCTGCTCGCCGCGGGCCACCAGCTGCTGGGCCAACAACCGGCCGACCCCGGCCGCGCCCTCCACCGCCCAGACCCGATCCGGCCACCGAGCTGCGAAGGCGAGCAGCCGATCGACTTGGCGGCGGCTGGAGGTCACCCGAACCGAGGTGACGACCGTTCCGTCCGCGTTGATCGCCACCGCCGTGTGTGACCCCTTGTGCGGGTCGATCCCGATGATCTGCACTGACTGCTCCTACCGCTGGATCCAATGGGGAACCCGCAGCAGACAGTCCCGGTGGGAGTGGCCAAGCCTCTGTTGAGTCATGCCGCGGTCGACACCGCCGGGCGACAGTTCGTTCACAGGCCAGCAAGGCAGGCACTTCGCGAGTCAACCCAGCGACGCCACGGACGCTACGACCACACAAGCCCAACGCCCACCGCAGTCCACCACCGGGCACTTCGGTGCGCTAGACCGACGCCTCCCAGCCGTCCTACTCGCCGTGGTGTCGGTCCGCCAAGGCCCTGGAACAGGCCGTCGCTCGTAGGCACGAAGTCGGGGCTCGCTACCGCTCCGTGGAGTTCGGCGACCATGGCCCACTGGCCCGGGGCGGTTCCCCTCTGTGACGCTAGACATGGCTTGGCCGGGGCATCACCCTGAGTGTGCGACCGCCGACCCCGGGACTGCGCTTGGGCTGATCCGGTGCCGCTCGGCCGTCTGACGCCTTGGGATGGGAGGCCGAGGGATGCCCAGCACGGATTCCCTCGAGCCTGCGGCACCTGAGGTGATGGCCGGGGGGAACCCCGCGGGGGGGGCGACCGGCGTGTCCGCCCTCGGCGACTGCGGGTGCCGGATGGGCCGTGGCGTCGGGGAGTGTGGGCGATTGCCGTTTGCGTTGCAGTGTTCGCGGTGCTGGTTGTCTACGCGGTTGACTTGTCGCGGGCGGACCGGCCGCCGCCTGTGAATGGGTGGGCGGCGTTGCCGGACCGGGTGTTCCCCGTACCGCCGTATGCGCCGGTGGTGGGTCCTGGTGCACCGCTGGGCCAGCCCGCGGCGTTGTTGTTGGGTGGAGTTCCCCGCGGCCGGTGGTTGGTCGGCACGGCATGCTGCTCGTTGGCCGTGGTCGGCGCGAGCAGCGACGTTTCGGCGTACTTGCAACTTCCCGGTCTGACCCACGCAGGTGATGGGTGGCTGGCCCGCCTGTCGCCGGACGGGCGGACGGTCGTGTACCCCGCCGGTGCAGCCGTACGGTTCGTGAACCTCGTCGACGGCACCTCGCGCTCGATCACGTCCCCGGCCGGGGTCGATGTCAGGTCGGTCCTGGGCTGGTCCTACGACCAATCCAGGGTGCTGGTCGCGCTCGCGCGGCAGCCCGCGGACGGTGGCGGGAGCCGGCTCGCCGTTGTCGACGTCGCCGGCTCCGGCTCCGGCTCCGGCTCCGGCTCCGGCTCCGGCTGGACGATCTTGGCATTGCCGACTCGCTGGACCGGGTCACCGCGAGCAGCCGGCCTTTCGGACGACGGGACCCTTGTCGCCTTCGTGCAGGACGAAGGGTTGTGGGTGGAGGCGGTCGGCGGACCAGCTCCAAAGAAGCCGCTCGCGACCGCCCTGGCCAACCCCGAACTGGTCTGGGCCGGGGACAATCTCGACTTCGAGGTGATGTCGGACTCGCCGACCCGCAGCGCAGTGGCGGTTGTCGGGGTGCGTCGCGAGATGGCCACTGTCTACCCCGACGGGAGCTACTGCAGGGCAACGCGCTCAGTAGGGCCCTATTGCTCTCAGGCTCTCGGTGGCACCTACGATTCGGTGGTCCCGTTGACCCACTTCGAGTCGGGGCAGGTCACCGATGTTGTGCTGGTCAGTCGAGGCCGCGGTGTTGCTCTCGAGCGGATCGACAAGGGAACGCTGTCGATGATTGCGATGCTGCCCTCGCAGCTGGACCCGGCACTGGTCGATGTGGCCGCCGGGCTGAGCCGTGCCCTGCAGACCCGGCACGCTGGACCGCCGGCGGACCCGGCACGCACCGCCGGCCATCTGGCCTTCGCCGCCGGGCTCATCGCCGCGCTCATCATGACGGTCAGCACCAGGCCGGTCCGCCGCCTCATCTTGTCGAGGCTGTGAGCCCGCACGCACCGCGCATACTGCCGGTTCTGGGGCGAACAGAACGGCTTCGGTGCTATCGGGTGGTGTCGAAGAGCTCCACGATTCTGCCAACGGGGCGGAACCCGACGGACTGCACGATGGGTCGCGACATCTCCGAGGCCTGGGTGACCATGGCGCGGCATCCGTTAGCCACCGCGTCGTGCCAGCGGGCCGCCACCAGGCTGCGGTAAGCGCCTCTGCCGCGTGCCTCCGGCAGGGTCGCTGCCCCGCCGAGGAGCATCACGCCCACCGTCGTGAACGTCGCCGTGGCTGCGGCAACCGGCCGGCCGTCGACCAACGCCAGGTAGCGACGCCGCTTGTCGTCGCGCTCGTACTCCGCGAACTTGGTCGGCCGCTGCGAGCGCATCACCGCCAACTCATCGTCGGTAAAGCTGCCCCCGAAGCCCACGTCCAGCACGTCAGCCGATCGACAGAAGTCCTCGTAGTCCTCGACGTGGCGCACCTCGAGCCCGGCGCTCACCTGTACGGAAGGCGGAGCCGTCAAGACCATGGCCGTGTGCTCGGGCTCGGCTGGGTCCTCGGCGGCACCGTGAGCTCGCAGCCTGCCCTCCAGATCAGCCGGGGTGGTGTGCGGCCCCAGGTACCAGGTGAACCCATCCCGACCCCGGTCAGCGAACCAGCCGCGAACCCTCGCGATCGACCCATCCGGGTCAGCGGGGAAACGAACTCGGCTCGCTGTTGCGAACAGGGCCGCCGGACCGCCCTGGTCCAGCAGCACCACCTCGCCCCAGTCCTCCCGACTGCCGCCGGGCGACACAGGCGCGTACGAGTGCAGGTCCTCAGCAACCCACTCCGGTTCAACGCTCAGACCACCGACCACCCCGCACATACTGCCGGATCTGGTCAGCCCTCTAACGGCACTTCGGTGCGCTACGCGCCCAGTGGAGGGCTGCCCTCGTCGTCCTCCCAGCCGCGAGCCTCGCTCCTGGTCAGAGCGTGTATATACGAGACCAAGGCCCCCAAGAACTCGCTGTTCCGGTAGTCGTCGCCTGCGACGCGGACCGACCACTCCTCAGACTCATCACCATCCGGCCCGTCGGGCTCCAGCTTGATCATCAGGAAGGCCGCCGACGGCCGCGTTCCGGCTGGAAGGGCGACGAAGTCGAGCCCGGCCAACAACTCGCCAGGCGAAACCCTGGCCTCCTCAGTCATGACCGCGATCCTGCCGCACACCGCCCGCTAACGGCACTTCGGTGCGCCTGGGGTGGGGTGGTGACCGCTGCCCGCGGCCCCCTGGGGATGGTCGCGCCAGGGGACAGCGCGACCATCCTCTGGCCTTGGGAGCCTTAGGCCGGGACCCGTCTCGCCCCTGATGCCCAGTTCAGCTGAATCGTGGTCGGAGCCAAGTTCAACTGGTCAGAGCACGAACCCAACCTGTCGCAGCCGTAGGCAAACAGGGTTGCCGCGGCTGCACCCTTGCCGAACGCCACAATGGTTGCCGGCACCACCTGAGTGCTCCATTGTGTTGGTGTCCGCGAGCAGTTCGGCACATCGACGCTCGAGTCGCCGGTCGCCACGAACGTTTTGGATACCCGCTGGGCGAGGTGAATGAACACGCTGGCGTCGATGGCTCGGCTACAGGTCACCGTTCCACTGACGGTGGCGATTCCGTCCACAAATCGCACGGCTCCTTGCGGGTTCACAGTCGCGTCGGTGATCTTAGGTGGCCGGACAAGATGGAAGACCAGCTTGAAGTTGGGGCCTGTGTCACAACACCGCAGCGCTTCGATGAAGTAGGTGACCCCCGGCGACGTTACAAAGTCGACGGCGGCCCCGCATCCTGCGATCGGAGCGGAGGACGAGGTGGGGGCGCCCTGAAAGACGTCCAGTTCAACCCCATAGTCGCTGCCATTCGAGCTCGCTGTCAGCCGTTCTGCGCGGGTGGCCTTGAACTTGAACCACACGTTCGGACCGCTGGCACATACAGGGGGCGGATCGGCGGGATCTGCGGTGGCCGATGCGGTGTTCTCCGTGTGCGCAAACGGCAGTGAAGTGATCGCCAGCGCATTGCCGGCGGCATCGTTGCCAACGGCTGCAAACGCTGGGTAGGCGGCCCCGAACCCCATTACCGTTGTGACAGCCCCTACGACTAGTGCCCGGGCAGCATTGAGACGAGACATGCTGAACCCCCAACCATCATTCGTGCGGGGCCGACAAACGACATTCTGAGAGGAGTTGGCGGCCCGCCCCGCAACAATCACAGAAACTCGTCGACTGAGTGTGCTTCTCGCCGCGAGATGGAGGCCTGCGTCACGAGTGAGCAGGGCCTCTCGTAGGCTCTCACCGCCATGCCCCAGGCCGAGATGACAGGCCTGGTCAAGCGGATTTAGTCAAGATGCCGAGATGTGCGCAGCCATAGGCACTCCGCTCTGAGCACCCGCTCCCGATTCGCGCGCACACTCCCACCACGACCGCGATGTGTCAATCGGATGTACGTCTTGACCTGCCATCCTGCGGTCAGGCAGCCGGCTGACGTCTCGCGCACCTAATGCCGGTTCTGGGGCGTCCATCTCGGCTACGAGCGCGGCCGTACCGAGTCTACTGACACCTTCAGCCGGCGCCACTGCCCAGGTCCGGCATCGACCACGGTCCCTGGCTGACCTTTCCGCAGCGCGAGCACGCTTCGTACTGCTCATTCTCGCGGTGTCGCTTGACCCAGTGATGCCAGCCGACCATGCAGCGCAGAGGGCGTGCCATGGGCAGGAGCATCGTCTGCGGACTCAGCCTCCGGCTGCACCCGGGGGGTGGGGTCCTGACGTGAACCGCGGACCCCTCCGCGACCGGCCAGTCATGCGCCTCTTCTCGGGACGTCTGAGACGGTTCGATCACGCATAGAGACGAAAGGGTCGGAAGAAATGCTCGGAGAGAGATCTTCCGGACTGGCCGGTCTCCCAAGCAGTGGGACCTTCCGTGAGCTCCCCGCCGTCCAGTCAGAATGCGCAGCATGACAAAGGGGGTCAGACCTGCGCGACGCTGGTTCTGGCAGAAGGAGTCCGGTGCGTCTGCCCAGAACCAGCGGCAGGCCCGGCGTGGAGGCGACTTCACCCTCGAGCGAGTCGACGGTGCGGAGCCTTTGCTATGCGCCCTTCCGCCACCTCATATGGAGCCCGGTGAGGTGGCCCTGCACCAAACCGTCGTCCAGCTACTCGATCCGTCTGCCGGCAGCTTGGACTTTGAAGACGTGGGACAGATGTGGGTGACCGACCGCGCCAGCATGTTCCACTTCCAGACCCCCGAACATCCCTTCCATCGGCTGCCGTACAGGGATGTCGCAGGAATCGAGTACGACCGCCAGACTCACATCCAGGTCATGCAATGTCAGACGCTCGAGCGGCCGCCAGCGCTCGACGTTGGAAGACGCGAACCACACGTCCAAGCGATCACCGACAGTTGTGTGGCTGTGGCTCTTCGGGCTTGGCGAACTGCAAAGTCGTGAGTCCGGCCTTGCGCGCCGGAAAGTGCGGTCCTGGGGGTTGGTCGGAGCCCGTGCCGACTCCGCCCCCCGGATTGGGCCGCCCCAGGACCTGCGGGGGCGGCTGGCCCTCCGCCCGGAGCGGACGCGAGGGCGTGTCGGCTTCCGATCGTGCCGAGGCGCGCGACCAGCGCGGCTACCAGCAAGGCGACGTAGGGGAGAGCTGGCAGTCCGTAGCGAAGGCCGGTCGGCGAGCCGTTGGTGACCTCGTACACCGCAGCCCCTAGCAGGGCGCCGACCGCTAGGTGAGCCTCCTCGCGTCGCCACAGCACCACTACCGCAATCAGGCTCGCGGCGAGCAATAAGAGTTGCGACAGGTCACTCTGCGCCAAGTGCTGGAACTCCACGTTCGCGAGATGCCTGATCAGCCGGGGTGCCCGCCGCAACGCCGCACCCAGGGACGTGGTGTGCGTGGCGTGTTCGAATTGCTGCACCTGCGAAAAGCCCGGCCATAGCACTGCCTGCAGCAGTTGGGTCAACAACGTCGTAACGCCGACAGCAAGCGCCGCAGGGGCCCAGCGGTTCCCCGCGGTCCGCCTGCGCAGAGCCAGCGCCAGCCACGCCACGAGAAAAGCGCCAGCCGGGATCAGCGTGGACTGACGGCTGAAAGCCTGCAGCACCGACACCGCGAGCAGAAGCCACACACCGTGAGAACGAAACGAGTGCGTCCGCAGCCCCACAAAGAGCAGCATGGCCGACCACATCATGGCTAGTCCGTCGGTGAGCATCGCGGACGCGAAGAGCATCACGTGGCTGCTGGTTGCCAGCAGCACGAGGACGGGCAGCGAGCCCAACCACCCATATCGAGGCGCAAGGGTCAGCAAGAGCAAGGCAATGGTCACGACCAGTGCCAAAGCCGGGACGACGGCCATCCCGCGGAGGCCAAATACTTCGACGAACGGCGCCGACAACACGGGATAGACCACTCGCGGGCCGACCAGCCCACCGCCGAACAGATCGGCGGCCGTGGGGTTGCCCCAGTCGATCCCGAACGGCCGGATATGCGCCGAGATGATCCGCGCCGCGTCATCCTGGCTGTGCCCGGCGACGCGCAAGGCAACTGCCGCGTAGTACTTCGTGTCCGGCACCCAAAGCCGACTACTCACAACGGTCGCGTAGTAGGTGAGACCGAACATCCCGTACACGGCTGCCCAGACCAGCCCCGGCGCCGACGAGGCCAAACGCTGTTCAATCCACACGCGCGTCTTGGATCTTGCTGGCACCTGGGCCACGGCGGGAATGGTAGTCGCGCACGGCACGCGCTGTGTAGCGCCGCCCGCCGTGCGTCTGTAGCGGAAACCAGCCTGAGCCGATCGCCGACGTGCCGTTCACGGGCGCATGAGGAGACCCGATACGGGCGGGGTCGGAGGGCCTGTTGCCGGCGTCGGCGGCCGAGCTGAGCGCCCGGTTTGAGGTTGCAGGCTCCGCACGCGGCCCGGAGGTTCGACGGCTCGTCGGTGCCGCCTTGGGCCTTGGCGATGACGTGGTCGACGGTGGCGACGCCCGGTCGGGATCGCAGGTCTAGGACGCACTTGTCACTGACGCGGACCTGGCAGGTCCAGCCGTCGCGGTTCAGGACGGACCGGCGGAGACGTCTCCAGGCCTGTCCGTAGCCTCTGGCGGCTGCGCTGGGCGCCTGGGGTCATCGGGTGGCCCAACTGTTTCACAGGTCGTCAGGCAGCATCGCAACTCCTTCGTCGGGAAAGCGCTGTGGTTCGACCCTCCGCGCCCTATGGGCAGTGTTTCCGCAGGTCAGCGCTTTGCGCGAGAGGGCTGGACCCTCATCGGCTCGCCCGGCATCTTCGGGTAGTTCGGCGGGTACGGCATATCGCCCTCGCCGCGGTCGCGCTCGTCCCGCTCGTACCACTCCAGCAACGGCGTGAGGTCGTGCGCGACCTCGTCGATCGTCGCGTGCACGTCACCCAGCTCCGCGAACCGCCCCGGTACCGAGGCGATCGTGAAGTCCTCCGTCTCGACGTCGGCCACCTCGCCCCAGCGCAGCGGCGTCGACACGGTGCCGGTCACCCGCCGCCGGGCGCTGTACGCCGAGGCGATCGTGCGATCCCGCGCGTTCTGGTTGAAGTCGACGAAGACCCTGGTGCCGCGCTCCTCCTTCCACCACTTGGTGGTCACCGACTCGGGGTCGCGGCGCTCGACCTCGCGGGCAAACGCGATGGCCGCGTGCCGTACCTCGGTGAACGTCCAGCGCGGCTCGATCCGGACGTACACGTGCAGGCCGCGGTTGCCGCTCGTCTTCGGGAACCCCACCCAGCCCAGCTCGGCGAGCAGAGGCTGCACGCAGCGGAGCGCCACCTCGCGGGCGTCGTCGAAGTCGGTGCCCGGCTGCGGGTCGAGGTCGATGCGCAGCTCGTCGGGGCGGTCGACGTCGGAGCACCGCGCGTGCCAGGGATGGAACGTGACCGTCCCCAGGTTGGCGGCCCAGGCGACGTCGGCCGGCTCGGTCACCCGTAACGCGTCCGCCGTGCGGCCGGACGGGAAGGTGACCTGGCAGGTGCGGATCCAGTCGGGCGCGTGCGTGGGGACCCGCTTCTGGTAGATCTCCTCACCCTCGACGCCGTCCGGGAACCTCTGCAGGTACGTCGGCCGGTCGTTCAGCGCGCGAACGATGCCGTCGCCGACCGACAGGTAGTACTCGACGAGGTGCCGCTTGGTGCCGCCAGCCGCGCCGAGCGCGGGGAAGTACACCTTGTCCGGGTTGGAGACGCGCACGCTGCGCTCCCCCACCTGCAGCTCGATCGCCGGGGTCTTCGCGGCCGCCATGCGTTTCAGGCTAGCGGTCGCGACACCCGGCTGCCCCGGGGTCGCGACAGGTCACCCGGCGAGCGAGTCGCCGAACTCAGCCGCGGAGACCGGGTGCGAGAACATCGGGTAGTCGTACGTGATGGCGTTCTCGTGCTCGGCCTGTGAGGTCGCCGCGACGCAGTCGGTGAGCGTGAAGACGTTGAACCCCTTCTCGTACGCCGAGCGCATCGTCGACTCGACGCAGCAGTTGGTGAGGAAGCCGCCCAGCGCGACGTTCTTGATCCCCTTGCTGCGCAGGATGAAGTCGAGGTTCGTGCTCGCGAACGTGTCCAGCCCGCGCTTGCCCTCGATGACGATGTCGCCCTCGGCCGGCGCCACGTCGTCGACGATCTGCGCGCCCCAGGCGCCCTTGACGAAGGCGTTGGTCGCGACGACGCCGGCGAGGATGCCGTAGGGGTGGTCGTTGATCTCGTTGTAGCCGGCGGCGAACTGGATCGGCGCGTGGATGATCGTCGCCCCGGCGTCCCTGGCCGTCTTCACCAGGCCGGCGGTGTTGGCGAGCATCCCGGTCGACGCCATGACGTCGGCCACCGCGCCGTGCAGGGCGCCGCCGTCGGAGGTGAAGTCGTTCTGGTACTCGATCAGGACGACCGCGGTCTCTTTCGGGTCCAGCTCCATCGGGGGGCTCCTCGGCTCGGGCTGACGGGCAGGGTCGGCTCTGCTGCCGACGCTAGCCGGGCCCGGCGCCGGGCACCAGGGTCGGCCGGGCGTAAGGAAACCGTCATCGTCCCGACCGGGCGGACGGCTCCGACCGGTGCGCCCGGGCACGTACCGTTGTCCCATGACTGACACGAAGGGCCCCGTGACCAAGAGCGAGCAGGAATGGCGCCAGGAGCTGTCGCCGCAGGAGTACCACGTGCTGCGCGAGGCCGGCACCGAGCGTCCGTTCACGGGCGAGTACGTCGACACCGACACGGTCGGCGTCTACGCCTGCCGGGCCTGCGGTCAGGAGCTGTTCCGGTCGACGGCGAAGTTCGCCGGCCACTGCGGCTGGCCGTCCTTCTACCAGCCGACCGAGTCGGACGCGGTCCGGCTGATCGAGGACCGCTCGATGGGCATGCGCCGGGTCGAGGCCCGCTGCGCCCGGTGCGACAGCCACCTCGGGCACGTCTTCACCGGCGAGGGGTACCCGACGCCCACCGACGAGCGCTGGTGCATCAACTCGGTCTCCCTGCGCCTGGTACCGGCCGCCGGGTAGCGCTCAGCGCACCGGCAGGGCCTTGCCGGGGTTCAGGATCCCCTTGGGGTCCCAGGCGCGCTTGACCGCCTCGTGCAGCGACTGCGCCGCCGGGTCCAGCTCCACCCCCAGCTTGCGCCGCTTGAGCAGCCCGACGCCGTGCTCACCGGTGACGGTGCCGCCCAGGTCCAGCGCCACGTCGAGGATAGCCTCGAACGCCGCCGACGCGCGCGCGGCCGCCTCCTCGTCGCCGCGCGGGTGCACGACCGTCGGGTGCAGGTTCCCGTCCCCATGCCCGAAGGTGCAGATGAGCACGTCGTACCGCTCGGCGAGCTCGGTGAACCGCGCCATCGCCTCCGGCAGCCGGGACCGCGGCACGGCCACGTCGTCCAGCTCGCTGACACCGAGCTGCTCCACCGCAGTCACCGCGACGCGCCGGGCGGCGACCAGCATGTCCGCCTGCTGGGCGTCCTCGGAGATGTACACCTCGGTCGCGCCGGCCCGCTCGCACTCCTGCGCGACCAGAGCCGCCTCGTGCGCCCCGGCCGACCCGGGCAGGTCCGACTGCCCGATGACCAGCGCACCCGCGGCGAGGTCCAGTCCCATCGGTTGGAACGCCTCGACCGCGGCCACGGTCGCCCGGTCCATGATCTCCAGCAGGGACGGGTTCGCCACGACGGTCGACCGCTCGATCGCGCGACCCGCCGCCGGCAGGTCGGCGAACACCGCCACCACGGTCGTCGGTGGTGGCGGGAGCGGACGCAGCCGCAGCCACGCCTGGGTGACCACCGCCAGCGTGCCCTCGCTGCCGACAACCAGCGCGGCCAGGTCGTAGCCGGCCACCCCCTTCGCCGTACGGTGCCCCAGCCGGGTCACCGTCCCGTCGGCCAGCACGACTTCCAGGCCCAGCACCGCGTCCCTGGTGACGCCGTACTTGACGCAGCACATCCCGCCCGAGTTCGTGCCGATGTTGCCGCCGATGCTGCAGAAGTCCTTGCTGCCGGGGTCCGGGGCGTACCACAGGCCCGACCTGGCCACATGGTCGCGGAGCTGCTGGTTGATGACGCCCGGCTCGACGACCGCGTACCCGTCGTCGACGTGGACGTCCACGACCCGGTTCATCCGCTCGGTCGAGAGCACGATGCAGCCGTCGATCGCGTTGGCCCCGCCGGCCAGTCCGGACCCGGCGCCGCGTGGCACCACGGGGACGCCGCGCGCGTGCGCCGCCGCGAGCACCGCGGACACCTGCGCGGTCGTGCTGGGCCTGACCACCACCTGCGGGACGCCGGCCTCGAGGCCGCCGGCGCGGTCTCGCCGGTACGCCTCGAGGCTGACGGGGTCGATGACGACGGCGTCGTCCGGCAGCGCCGCACCGAGCTCGGCCAGCAACGTCGACTCGCGGGTACCCGCCGTCACGCCCCCACCGTACAAGCCCTCCGTCATCCACCCGCGCCCAGCCGTCGTTGCATACGGATTGGGGGTCCTGGCCCCCAATCCGTATGCAACGACGGCACCTGAACGGGGCTGTGGACGCCGCAGCTCTGTCCACCGCAGACTGCGCCGTCCGACCTGAACCGCCCGTGGGGCGCCATCGTGCTGCGGTGCCGACCCGCCTCGACTCGCCGAGCACGGTGATGCGGCCTGCCGAGGCCGCCCGGCTCCACGGTCGGGAGCGGGTCCGCTGGGCGGTCGCGAGCAGACGCTGGGCTCAACCGCACCCGCGTGTGGTCGTCACCCACAACGGCGAGCTGACCCGTCGTGAAGAGCTGCAGGTCGCGACGCTGGCCGGACCAGCCGGCACTCTGATCGCGGGCGTGACGTCCGCCGCACTGCACGGGCTCCGTGGGTTCGACGTCGAACCCGTCCATGTCGTGATCCCCCATCACGCGCGTGCTCCCGAGCTCCCGTGGCTGGTGCCGCACCGCTCCATCGTTCTCGGATCCGAGCGCGGGCTCGGCGATCCGCGTCGTACGTCAGTGGAGCGCAGTCTCATCGACGCCGCGTGCTGGGCGCCTCACCCGCGCCTGGCTCGCGCGATCATCCTCGCCGGGGTCCAGCAACGTCTGTCGACCCCCGAACGGCTGGCGGAAGCCCTCGAAGTCCGCGGACCAGTCAGCGGCGTCGGCCTCGTCGCCGAGAGCATCCGCGACGCTGCCGGTGGTATCGAGTCGCTTCCGGAGCGAGACTTCACCCGGCTGTTGTCGTCAGCCGGCCTTCCTCAGCCCTCGAGGCAGGTGCGCGTCCGGGCAGCCGGGCGACGGTACCGGCTGGACGTCGTGTTCGAACCGTGGGGCGTCTGCGTGGAGGTCGACGGCGCCCATCACCGCGACCAGCTGCAGAGCGGCTCTGACATGACCAGCCAGAACGACCTGGTGGTCGCCGGTCGGATGCTGCTGCGGTTCAGCTCGTACCAGGTCAGGCACGAGGCCCAGTGGGTGGGCACCGTGATCCGCCGAGCCCTGGTCGCGGCAGGCTGGCGCTGACCGACCACGTCTCGTTGTTAGGGGAGGGCCGCGACGAGGTCGGCGAGGGGGCGGCGCCGTCCGGTGTAGAACGGCAGCTCCTCGCGCACGTGCAGCCGCGCCCTCGACGCCCGCAGGTGCCGCATCAGGTCGACGATGCGGTGCAGCTCGTCCGCCTCGAACGCGAGGATCCACTCGTAGTCGCCCAGCGCGAACGACGCCACGGTGTTCGCCCGTACGTCCGGGAACCCGCGCGCCATCTGCCCGTGCTCGGCGAGCATCGCCCGCCGCTCCTCGTCCGGCAGCACATACCAGTCGTACGACCGCACGAACGGGTACACGCACAGGTAGCCGCGCGGCTCCTCGTCGGACAGGAACGCCGGCACGTGACTCTTGTTGAACTCCGCGGGACGGTGCAGCGCGGCCACCGACCAGACCGGCTCGCTCGCGCGCCCGAGCGCCGTCCGCCGCAGCCGCTCGTACGCATCCTGCAGGTCGTCCGCGGACGCCGCGTGCCACCACACCATCAGGTCTGCGTCGGCGCGCAGGCCCGCGACGTCGTAGAAGCCGCGCACCACCACGTCCTTCGCGGACAGCTGCTCGACCAGCGCCTCGACCTCGGCCACCACCGGCGCCCGGTCAGCCTCCCCCAGCGGCCGGGCGACGCGGAAGACCGACCACATCGTGTAGCGGATGACCTCGTTGAGCTCGCGGGCCTTAGGTGCCGTCCGACCGGTGTCAGCCATGGCCCCATTGTCTCCGCGCAGCCAGGCTCGCCAGCACCCGGTCGGCAGCGGTCCGCGCCGACCCGGCGCAGGCCGGGATCCCCACCCCGTCGTACGCCGCCCCGCACACGGCCAGCCCCGGGTGCTCGGCGATGGAGCGCCGGATCCGGGCGACGCGGTCCGGGTGACCCACGGTGTACTGCGGCAGCGCCCCGCCCCACCGGGTGACCTGCCGGTCGACGGGGCGCAGTTCGACCCGCAGCGCGGCGGACAGGTCCGCCAGCGCCATCGCGGCGAGCTCGTCGTCGTCGCGCTGCAGGTCCACGACCTCCCGGTGCCGCCCCACCGACACCCGCAGGACAGCCAGGTCACCGGCGGTCACCGCGAGCCAGCCCCACTTCTGCGACGAGAACGTCGCGGCCTTGACCACCCGGCCGTCGACCGGCGGCACCAGGAAGCCGGTGCCCCCCAGCCGACCGACGACCTGGTCGAGCGGCACCGCGTACGTGACCAGCCCGACGCTCGCGTACTCGACGGTCTCGAGCTCGGCGGACGCCTCGGGCGCCACGGCCTGCAGCAGCCGGGACGCAGGCGGGGCCGGAACCGCCAGCACGACCGCATCGGCGAACATCTGCTCGGGCTGCCGGGTCGGTCCGAGCACCACGCGCCAGCCGCCCGGCGAGCGGCGCAGCTCGCGCACCATCGCCCCGACCCGGATCGTCGCGCCGGCGCCGGCGCAGGCCGCGGCGACCGCCGCCGGCAGCCGGCCGAGCCCGCCGCGGATGCCGGCGAACACCGGCCGGGTCAGCCCGGGCGGTTCCGCTGTCGGTCCGGCGATGCCGCCGCCGGCCGCGCTGACGGCGACGCCGGCGGAGCCCGATCCCAGCACCTGTTCGACCGCGCGCAGCAGGGAGCGCTCGACCCGGACGGCGCCGGCGAGCTGCGGCAGCGTCGCGTCCAGCGACAGCTCGTCGGCGTGCCCGGCGTAGACCCCCCCGAGCAACGGCTCGACGAGCCGGTCGACGACCTCCCGGCCGAGCCGGGCGGCCACGAAGGAACCGAGCGGGAGATCGCCACGGACCGGCGTGCGGGCGAGCACGTGGTCCAACGGGATCCTGGCCAGGCCCGGGAGCGAGACCACCCCGCTGGCGGCCAGTGAGCGCAGGTCACCGGGGATGCCCATCAGCTGGCCCGCCGGCAGCGGCCGCATCGCGCCCCGGCTCCACACGTACGCCCCGGCGACGGCCGGATGCACGACGTCGTCGCCGAGCCCGGCCGCGTGCACCAGCGCGAGCGCCTCCGGCCGGCGGGCGAGCAACGACTCGGCGCCCGCGTCCACGGCGATGCCGGCGACCTCGGTCAGCAGCAGCTTGCCGCCGACCGCAGCGGCTCCTTCGAGGACGGTCACGTCCACCTCGCCGGCGGAGCGCTCGATCACCGCGAGCGCGGCCGCGAGACCGGAGATCCCGCCGCCGACCACGACGACGTGCGGTCGCGCCGCGCCAGTGGTCACCGGACCTGCTGCCCGTGCTCGTGCACGAGGTCGACCACGGCGGCGAGCACACCGGGGTCGGTCTCGGGCAGGACCCCGTGCCCGAGGTTGAAGACGTGCCCGGGCAGCCCGCGGGCGGCGGCCAGCACGGCGTGCACCTGAGCCTGCACCGCCACCGGCGGTGCGAAGACGACGGCGGGGTCCAGGTTCCCCTGCAGCGCGACGTCCGGCCCGACCCTGCCCGCGGCCACGTCCAGCGGCACCCGGAAGTCGACGCCCACGACGTCCGCGCCGGCCTCGCGCATCGCGCCGAGCAGCTCGCCGGTGCCCACGCCGAAGTGGATCCGCGGCACCTCCCGGCCGACCTCGGCGGCGGTCCGCGCCACGGCCGAGAGCACCGTCGCTCGAGTGCGGCAGGACGTACTCGCGGTAGTCGGCCTCCGACAGCGCGCCCGCCCAGGAGTCGAACAGCTGCACGGCGGCCGCGCCCGCGCGGACCTGCACGGCGAGGAAGTCGGCGGCGATCCCCGCGAGCCGGCCCAGCAGGTCGTGCCACAGCCGCGGGTCCCCGTACATCAGCGCCTTGGTGCGTTCGTGGTTGCGGCTCGGACCGCCCTCGACGAGGTACGACGCCAGCGTGAACGGCGCGCCCGCGAACCCGATCAGCGGAGTTCCGCCGAGCTCGGCCGCGAGCAGCCGGACCGCCTGCGCGACGGGTTCGACCGCGTCCTCGTCCAGCGGGCGCAGCACAGCCAGGCCGGGCCGGTCCCGGATCGGCGTCGCCACCACCGGTCCGACGCCCGGCTCGATGTCCAGGTCGACCCCGACCGCCTTCAGCGGGACCACGATGTCGCTGAAGAGGATCGCCGCGTCGACGCCGTACCGCCGCACCGGCTGCAGGGTCAGCTCGGCGACCAGGTCCGGGCGCAGGCAGGCGTCGAGCATCCCGGTCCCCGCCCGCGCAGCGCGGTACTCCGGCAGCGAGCGGCCGGCCTGCCGCATGAACCACACCGGGGTGTACGGCACCGGTTCGCGTCGGCAGGCGCGCAGGAACGCCGAGTCCCGCACCCCGGCGGGTTCGACGGCTGGCTGCACGGCGGTCACGTCGCCGATCGTTTCATGCGGCGTGCTCACACGCCGCCGCTGGCGATGAGCGCGACCCCCGCGAGCGCGGACACCACGCCCACGTTCTGCACGCGCCGCATCCGCTCGCCGTGGACGAACCGGGCCAGCAGCACGGTCGCGACGGGGTACAGCGAGCCGAGGACGGCGACCAGCGAGACCAGCCCGGTGCGGCTGGCCAGGGTGAAGAGGCCGTTCGCGGTCGCGTCCCCGACCCCGATCACCATCAGCAGCGGCACGTCCCGTCGGCCCAGCCCGCCGCTGCTGCGGACGACCAGCACCACGACGACCGCGATGAGCAGGCTCGCCGACCGCTGCGTCACCAGCGTCATGGTCACGCTGTAGTGGCCGCCCTTGGCCAGCAGCCACAGCACCAGGCCGAAGCCCACGGCCGACCCCAGGGCGAGCAGCAGCGAACGGGCACCGCCGCGCGCTCCGCCCGTCTCGACCGCGCGGATCTCCGGTCCGCTCGCAAGCACGACGCCGGCGATCGCGAGCCCGACCCCGACCAGCTGGAGGGGGTGCGGCCGGTCGCCGCCGATCAGCCCGAACGTCACCGGCACGACGACACCGGTGGCGGCGATCGGGGCGACCACCCCCATCGTCCCGGTGGCCAGAGCGGCGTAGAAGGCCACCAGCGAGACCATGCCGATCAAGCCGGCCGCGAACGCCCACGGCAGGTACCCGGTCGGGTCGTCGAACGCACCGGTGGCCACCGCGAACGGGAGCACCAGGAGCAGCGAGAGCACCTGCGAGGCGGCCACCACCGCGACTGCGTGCGCCCTGCGGGTCAGCGTGCCGCCGAGGAAGTCCGCCGAGCCCCACATCACGCTGGACAGCAGGGCGAGTACGGCAGGCATGGTCCGGCGAGCCTAGCGGCGGGACACGCCGCCGACGCGGCGCGCTCCCGGCGTCGCCGAGGTCCTGGCCATACCCTGCGAGGGTGAGCAGCGGACCGGGTCAGGGCGGTTCCGGGGAGCGAGGTTCGGCCGAGCTCCCGGAGGCGTTCCAGCGCGCCCTCGAGGCGCTGCGCTCGGTCCGGCTGCGGCCCGAGGTCGACCTCGAGGAGACCCCCGCTCCGCAGCGGCTGGCCCCGCACGCGGTCGCACTGTCCGCGGACGTCCTGGCGCCCGACGACAGCGAGCTCGGCACCGGGCGGTTCGTCCTCCTGCACGACCCGGCCGGCCACGAGACCTGGCAGGGCACGTTCCGGGTGGTCACCTTCGTCCGCGCCACCGCTCGAGCCCGAGCTCGCCAGCGACCCGATGGTCCCGTCCGTGGGCTGGTCCTGGCTGATGGAGGCCCTGGAGGCCCACTCGGTCCCGTACAGCGCCGCCAGCGGGACCGTGACCCGAGTGGTCTCCGAGCCGTTCGGCACCATGTCGGAGCGGCAGGCCACCGCCGAGCTGGAGATCCGCGCGTCGTGGACGGCGCCGGACTCCCGGATCGGCCCGCACCTGGAGGCCTGGGGGGACCTGCTGGCCACCGTCTGCGGTCTGCCGCCCCTGGTGTCCGGCGTGGTCGCCAGCCTCCCGCACCGATCCGGCTCGCGCCGCACCCGCTGAGCGCCGGTCCGGCGGGCTTCAGGAGCCCCGGCCGCGCGCCGATGACTTCCGGGACAGGGGCACTTCTGGTTTCGGGAGGACGGGTGAGCGCACTCGTCGAGCAGCGGGGCGTGCCGGCAGGCATCCGGTCCCCGCGGTTCTCGGCGCTGGTCGCGATCGGCGACGCAGCGCTGCGCGATGACGTCGTCCGCGGGCTCACCACGCTCGGCGCAGCCGACGTCCTGGAAGCGGGCAGCGTGGCCGAGGCCAGGGCCCGGACCCGGCTGGGTCCGGCGCGCGACCTGCTGGTCGTCGAGATCGCGCTCCCGGACGGCTCCGGGGTGTCGCTCATGAACGAGCTGCGAGCGGTCGGGTGGCAGCGGTGCATCGCGCTGGCCTCCGACGGGGACCCGTTCTCGGTACGAGCCGCGCTCGCGGCGGGGGTGCGCGGATTCGTCGTCAACCATGCCGCCGCGCGGTCGGCCGGGTCCCCCGGGATCGTCCCGGCCGGCCGGGGCAGCATGACCGCGGGCGTCGACGGCCTCTCGGCCCGCGAGATCGAGGTGCTCGGTCTGGTCGCCTGCGGGCGATCGAACAGGGACATCGGGGCCGAGCTGCACCTGTCCGCCCTGACGGTGAAGAGCCACCTGGCCCGCATCGCGCGCAAGCTCGGCACCGGCGACCGCGCCGAGATGGTCGCGGTCGCGCTCCGCGCCGGCGTGATCAAGTAACCGATCCGCGCCCGACCTGCCGCCCCCGACCCACCGCCGACCCACCGCCGACCCACCGCCGACGAGGCGCGCCGAGCGCTCGGCTCGGACTACGGTGACCGGGTGACGGAAACAGCCGAGGAGGTCGCCGAGCCCGGCGACCCCGGCGAGATCGCCGGCCCGGTCGCCGTCCCGCTGCTCGAGCCGCGCGAGGGCGTACCGCCGGTCGTGGCCGGCCCCACCATGCTCGCCCGTACGGTGGCGGACTTCGCGGCCGGGTCCGGGCCGGTGGCGGTCGACGCCGAGCGCGCCTCCGGCTACCGCTACGGCCAGCGGGCCTACCTCGTCCAGCTCCGCCGGCACGGCTCGGGCTCGGCCCTGGTCGACCCGGTCGGGTGCCCGGACCTGAGCAGCCTGGGGGCCGTGCTCGCCGACGCCGAGTGGGTCCTGCACGCGGCCAGCCAGGACCTGCCCTGCCTGGCCGAGCTCGGGATGCGGCCGACCCGGCTGTTCGACACCGAGCTGGCCGGCCGCCTGGCCGGCTACCCCCGGGTGGGACTGGGACCACTGGTCGAGAACGTGCTCGGGCTCGCCCTGGAGAAGGGGCACGCGGCGGCCGACTGGTCGACGCGGCCGCTGCCGGCGCCGTGGCTGCGGTACGCCGCCCTGGACGTCGAGGTCCTGGTCGAGCTCCGGGACGCGCTGGAGGCGGTGCTGGCCGAGCAGGGCAAGCTGGGCTGGGCCCGGCAGGAGTTCGCCGCGATCGTCGCCGCCCCGCCCAGCGAGCCGAGGGTGGACCCGTGGCGGCGGACCTCGGGGCTGCACCGGGTCCGGCGGCGGCGCCAGATGGCGGTCGTCCGGGCGCTGTGGGAGGCCCGGGACGCGATGGCGCGCAGGCGCGACATCGCCCCCGGACGGGTGCTGCCCGACACCGCGCTCGTGGACGCCGCGATGGCGCAGCCCACGACGTCGGCCGGGCTGTCGGCGGTCGCGCCGTTCAACGGGCAGCGCACCCGGCGCAACCTCGACTACTGGTGGGCCGCCGTCGAGTCCGCGTACGCACTCTCCGAGGACGACCTCCCGGCGCCGAGCATCCCGTCGGACGCTCCGCCGCCGGCCCGGGCCTGGCCGGACCGGGACCCGGTCGCCGCGGCCCGGCTCTCCGCGGCCAGGACCGCCGTCGCCGCCATCGCCGACGAGCACGGCCTGCCGGTGGAGAACCTGCTCGCCCCGGACTCCGTCCGGCGGCTGTGCTGGGAGCCGCCGGCCGACCTGGGGCCGACCGGGATCGACGCAGTCCTCGCCGAGCTGGGCGCCCGGGCCTGGCAGCGCGAGCTGACCTCGGCCGCGCTGTCCGGGTCGCTGGTACGGCTGCGCGACCACTCGGCGTGAGCGACGGCCCACGGCTACGGCTGGAACGGCTCGGCCTCGCCAGGGCCAAGGCGCTGGCCGCCGGTGACCTCTCCAGCCTCGACCCGGCCCCGGGCTGGCCGCACGACGACACGCTCGACGCGGTCCGGATGGACGCCGAGCACGCCACGACGGACGAGGAGACGGGCTTCCTGGCCGTCCTCGTCGACACCGGTCAGGTCGTCGGGGACGCGGGCTGGAAGGGCGGCCCGGACGACAGCGGCACGGCCGAGATCGGCTACGGGCTCGCTGCGCCGTTCCGCGGTCGGGGGCTGGGCACCGAGCTGGTCGGGCTGGTGTCCGAGTGGGCGAGCCGCCAGCCGGGGGTGACCCGGTTGTCCGCTGAGGTGCTCGTCGGCAACGAGCCGTCGCTGCGGGCGTTGCTGCGCAACGGCTTCACCCTGGCCGGGCGCCGGCACGACCTGCTCCTGTACGCCCGCGACGTCGTCCCGGCCGGCCGGTCGCAGCCGGTGGTTACCCGCGAGTAGCATTCGGGACGAGGCCCCGCTCCGGGGCTCGCGCACCTTCGGCCAGCCTCCCCGAGGAGCATCGGTGGCTCGTACGTCCCGCGACGTCGTGTTCGTCGACGGGGTCCGGACTCCCTTCGGGAAGGCCGGGCCGAACGGCATCTACGCGCAGACCCGCGCGGACGACCTGGTCGTCCGCTGCATCCGCGAACTGCTGCGCCGCAACCCGCAGCTGCCGCCCGAGCGCGTCGACGACGTGGCGGTGGCCGCGACGACGCAGACCGGCGACCAGGGACTCACGATCGGGCGCACCGCGGCGCTTCTGGCCGGGCTGCCGCGGTCGGTTCCCGGGTACGCGATCGACCGGATGTGCGCCGGCGCGATGACAGCGGTCACCACGACCGCGGGCGGGATCGCGTTCGGGGCGTACGACGTGGTGGTCGCCGGCGGGGTCGAGCACATGGGTCACCACCCGATGGGCAGCGGCGTCGACCCCAACCCGCGTTTCCTGGCCGAGCGACTGGTGGACGCCTCAGCCCTCGTGATGGGCAACACGGCGGAGAACCTGCACGACCGCTTCCCGCACCTGACCCGGGAGCGCGCCGACGCGTTCGCGCTGGCCAGCCAGGAGCGCACCGCGAAGGCGTACGCGGACGGGCTGCTGCAGCCCGACCTGGTGCCGGTCGCGACCCGGTCTCCGGAGCAGGGGTGGGGCTACGCGGACGTCGACGAGCCACCGCGCCCGGGAACCACGATGGACGGGCTGGCCGCTCTGAAGACCCCGTTCCGGCCGCACGGCCGGGTCACCGCCGGGAACGCCGCCGGGCTCAACGACGGCGCGACGGCGTGCCTGCTGGCCGCCGAGGAGGTGGCCGACGAGCTCGGCCTGCCGAAGCGGATGCGGCTGGTGTCGTTCGCGTTCGCCGGCGTCGAGCCGGAGGTGATGGGGGTCGGACCCGTCCCGGCCACCGAGAAGGCCCTCGCGAAGGCCGGCCTGCGCATCGACGACATCGGGCGGTTCGAGGTCAACGAGGCGTTCGCGGTCCAGGTGCTGGCCTTCCTCGACCACTTCGGGATCGCGGACGACGACCCCCGCGTGAACCCGCGCGGCGGCGCGATCGCCGTCGGGCACCCGCTGGCGTCCTCCGGGGTCCGGCTCATGACCAACCTGTCCCGCGAGCTCGAGGCGCACCCCGAGGTCCGCTACGGCCTGACCACGATGTGCATCGGCCTGGGCATGGGCGGGACCGTCATCTGGGAGAACACGGCATGGGAGGGCGCCCGGTGAGCGCGCAGACCACGACCACCGCAACCGCGGGCACCGACCTTCCGGACGAGGTGGTCACGCGCGCACTCGTTCGCATCGTGGACCTGCCGTACGGCGCGGGCGCGGCAGCGCTGGTCACGCTCGACAACGGCATGGACCACACCCGTCCCAGCACGTTCGGACCGGGCGGTCTGGCCAGCCTGTCCGCGGCGCTGGACGACGTCGCTGGACGGGCCGAGCGCCACGAGATCACGGCGGTGCTGCTCACCGGCAAGCCGTTCGTGCTCGCCGTGGGCGCGGACCTGTCCGGGGTCCCGCAGGCGCGCGAGCGGGAGCAGGCCCTGGCGATCGGCCGCGAGGGCCACCGGGTGTTCCGGCGGCTCGGCGAGCTGCCGGTCCCGTCCTTCGCGCTCGTCAACGGCGCCGCCATGGGCGGCGGCCTCGAGGTGGCGCTGCACTGCACCTACCGGACGGTGTCGTCGGGTGCGGCCGCGGTGAGCCTGCCCGAGTGCTTCCTCGGGCTGGTCCCGGGGTGGGGCGGTACGCAGCTGCTGCCGAACCTCGTCGGCGCGGACCGCGCCGTCACGGTGATCGTCGAGAACGCCCTCAACCAGAACCGACAGCTCAAGCCCCGTCAGGTGCTCGAGCTCGGCCTCGCGGACGCGATGTTCGAGCCGGCCGACTTCCTCGAGGAGTCGATCGGCTGGGCCGCCCGCGTGCTGACCGGCGCAGAGCAGGTGCAGCGTCCCGAGGTCGACCGGTCCGAGGCGACGTGGTCGGCCGCGGTGGCCAGGGGCCGGGCCATCGCGGACGCCAGGACGCACGGCTACGCACCGGCGCCCTACCGCGCGCTCGAGCTCATCGGGCTCGCCCGCACCGCCGACCGCGACATCGGCTTCGCCGCCGAGGACGAGGCGCTCGCCGACCTGGTCATGGGCGACGAGCTCCGCGCCGGCCTGTACGCCTTCGACCTCGTGCAGAAACGCGCGCGCAAGCCCTGTCGGCGCCCCGGACCCGGCCGTGGCGCGGCCGGTGACCAAGGTCGGCATCGTCGGCGCCGGTCTGATGGCCGGCCAGCTGGCGCTGCTGTTCGCGCAGCGGCTCGAGGTGCCGGTGCTGCTCACTGACCTGGACCAGGCCCGGGTGGACAAGGGCGTCGCGTACGTGCACGGCGAGATCGACGGCCTGCTGGCGAAGCGGCGCATCGGGCCGGACCAGGCCAACCGGCTGAAGGCCGCGGTGACCGGCTCCACCGACACGGCCGGGTTCGCCGACGCGGACTTCGTCATCGAGGCGGTGTTCGAGGAGCTGAAGGTCAAGCAGCAGGTGTTCGCCGAGGTCGAGGGCGTGGTGTCCGAGCACTGCGTGCTCGCGACGAACACGTCCTCGTTGTCGGTGACCGACATCGCGAGCGGGCTGCGTCACCCCGAGCGGGTCGTGGGCTTCCACTTCTTCAACCCGGTCGCCGTGCTCCCGCTGGTCGAAGTCGTCCGCGGGGTGCGCACCGACGACCCGACGCTGGCCACGGCGTTCGCCGTCGGCAAGCGGCTCAAGAAGTCCTGCGTGCTGGTCAAGGACGCGCCGGCGTTCGTCTTCAACCGGCTGGTCACCCGCGCGCTCGGCGAGGTCGTGGCCGCCATCGACGAGGGCACGCCGTTCGAGGTCGCGGACGCCGCGGTGGAGGCGCTGGGGCTGCCGATGTCGCCGCTGGTCCTGCTCCAGCTGGTCGGCCCGGCGGTGGCGCTGCACACCGCGCACACGCTGCACGAGGCGTTTCCCGGGCGCTTCGGCGCCTCGGCCGGCTTCCAGGCACTGGTCGCGGCGGGCAAGACCGGGGTGTACCTGTGGGAGGACGGCAAGCCCGTCGTCGATCCCGAGGTGGCCGCGTCGTGGCCACGCGGGGACCGACCCCAGTCAGCGGCCGAGGTCCTCGACCGCGCGCGGGTCGCGCTCGCCGAAGAGATCCGGCTGATGCTCGACGACGGCGTGGTCGCGCAGCCGCAGGACATCGACCTGTGCCTGCTGCTCGGCGGCGGCTGGGGGTTCTGGAACGGCGGCATCACCCCGTACCTGGACCGCACCGGCGTGTCCGAACGGGTCACCGGGGAGCGGTTCCTTCCGCCCGGAGTCGCGTCCGTGCCGGGCTGACCGGGGACCGGTCAGCCGATCCGCAGGACCTTGGCGGTCCACGCCTCCATGTTCTTGACGAACTTCGGCTCGGAGACCCCGAGCACGGCGGGGAACGCCGCCGCCTCGGCACTGAGCGCCGCCGCGCTGCCTTCGCGCCCGTCGATGAGTGCGAGCCGGGCGTACAGCCGCTTGAGCTTGGTCTCGCCGTAGGTCTCCGCCATGTACTCCCACGCGAGCCACGCCATGCCGTAGTGGTACGACTCCCCCGGCTCCGGTCCGTAGAACGTGTCGGACGCCGGCAGGGAGGCAGGCATGCGGTGCGCCTTCGCGTCCTTGACCAGCTGCACGGACACCCGCTGCTGGCTGACGTGGTGCCGGTACGCCGTGTACTCGGCGATGCCCTCGATCGCCCAGCGCGGGATGCCCGTGTGCTGGGTGTTCCACTGCGCGACGTGGGTGAACTCGTGCCGCAGCAGCGGCGGCATGTCCTTGTCCCCCGGCAGCGAGTACTCCGGGTTCAGCACCACCCGGGTGTCGTCGGTCGGCGGGGCGTGCTGCACGGCGCCGACCCCGAGGGTGAGCGCGCTGGCCTCGGACACGGCGCTGTTGCGACCGAAGAAGCTTGCGAACACGTCGCTGTCCCTGGTCGCGAAGAGCACGACCGTGTGGTTCCAGCCGGTGGGCCACAGGGCGGCCACCGCCGTCACCGCCGCGTCCGCCTGGTGGGCGAGCGCGGGCAGTCTGGTCGCGTCACGGGGGGAGACCACGACCAGGGCGTGCGGGGTCACCCGCACCCGCACCGCTCCGGCCGTCCACGGCTCGTCGAACGACTCGTCGAACGACGCCGGCCTGGTCCGGTCGGCCGCCACGTACCAGTGGTCGCTGCGGCGCACCATGACCGGGACGTACGTGTCGGTGACCGGCTTCTGGTCGAACCCGCGCAGCTGGTACGTGACCGTCATGCCCGGGCTGTACGTCTGGTCGGGGTTCTGGAGCGTGGCCTTGACCGAGTCCGGGAGCGGGTAGCCGCTGACCTGGGTCTGGCCGTCGTACGCCCAGGTGTAGGCCACCAGCGGGAGCTGACGCAGGTTCTCGTACAGCGTGGTCTCGGAGGCCAGGAAACCCGGTTGTGCCGGGTCGACGGTGGCCTGCCAGGCGGCCAGGTCCCCGCGGCGCAGGGCGTCGGACCGGGTCGCGAACACCGCCGTGACCGCAGCCCTGATCGCCGTGAACTGCTTCGGGTCGGGGGGCAGCTCCCCGGTGGGGAGGTCCGACGACGTGGCGGACCCGCGGGCGTCCGCGTGCCGCAAGGACGGCCAGGCGGCGACGGCCCCGATGACCAGCGCGGCCGCCGCACCGGCCGCGACGACCGCGACGCCGACCCGGCGGCGCCGCCGGCGCTGGACGGAGGCGGTGTCGGGAGTCGTCGGAGCCGGCCGCCACGGGCCGGCCGCAACCCCGGTCCCCCAGCCCGCCGGTCCGCCGTACGGCCAGACCCCGGGCCCGGTCGCGCGCCGGCCCAGGTCCACGCCGGGACCGCCGTAGCTACCCGTCCGCTGCTCCCCCACGGCAGGAATGGTCCCTCATGCGGACGGGAAATCCCGCCAGCTTCTGCCGATTCCCGGCGACGATGGCTTCCACGCTGCCAAGGTGTAGTCGCAGCGTCCTCAGGTAGTCACTCTCAGTGACATCGCCTCACTCGCGCAGGGCTGATGGGCCCCGCCGCACACCGGATACCGTCGGAGCGTGGGGACAGCGGCGCACGACCAGGTTGCGCTGCGTCGGTGCGTCCTGGCCGTGTCGGTCCTGCAGGACCTCGACCTGATGCCCGGCGACGACGGCGTGACCACGGGGAGCGGCCGGCTCATCCCCTGGGAGACCCTGGCCGCCGCGCTCGGCGGGCACGACCCCGACTCGCCCGCCGCCCGGCCCGCGCTGGCCCGCTGGCTGCACGAGCTGCAGTGGATCGGCTGGCGGTCGCCGGACGACCTGGCCGCCAGGGCCCGCCCAGTGGGGCTGCCCCGCGGGCACGCCCTGCACCCCGGACCGCAGTGGGTCCGGCGGACCGTTCACGGCGGGGTGCTCGACGTCGGCGTCGGCCTGCTCGGCGTGGGCACCGACCCCGACGAGGTGGTCATCCCGCGGGCCGGACTCCTGCGCGCCGCCGGGCACGACCCGCGTGTCTGGTGGCCGGCCTGCCGCGGGTACCTCGAGGACATGGGCCGGCTCGCGGCCTCGCGGCACCTGATGCACCCGGAGCGACCGATCCACCCGATGGGCGACTGCGACGTCGTGACCCTGCTCGCGTCCAGGTCCTTCCGCGAGACGCTCGCCGGGTGCGACACCGCCGCGATGCGGGCGGCCGCGGTCCCGACCCGTCGACGCGGCTGGCTGGACCTGTCCAGGACCGACCCGGCCTTCGCCCTGGCGGCCGCCTCGCTCGCCGACTCCGAGGAGCGCGGCTTCGAGCGGCCGCTGCTGATCACCGTGGACGAGGTCGTGATGGCGCGACCGGGCGGCGACCCGGCCCTGCAGGCGCTGCGCGACGGCGCGGCTCCGGACCCGGTGCTCCCCTCGGTCCGCTACCGCTGAGCCACGGGCGGCGGCGCCGACGGAGGGGCCTCGCCCCGATCAGTGCTGGGTGTCGACCACGGCCGGCTCCGCGTCGAGCCCGGCCATCACCTCGATCACGGCCCTCGAGACGTCCTGCGCGGTGAGCCCGATGTCGGCGAGCACCTGGGCGCGCGTGCCCTGGACCAGGAACCGGTCCGGGATCCCGAAGGTGCGGACCGGGGTGGCGACATCGGCGTCCTGGAGCGCCTGCGTCACCGCTGCGCCCACGCCGCCCGCCCGGCTGTTGTCCTCGACCACGACGACGAGCCGGTGCGAACGGGCCAGCACCGGCAGGTGCCGGTCGACCGGCTTCACCCAGCGCGGGTCCACCACCGTCACCCCCATGCCCTGGTGGGTCAGCCGCCCGGCGATCTCGACGCAGGTCTGCGCCATCGCCCCGACCGAGACCACCAGGACGTCCGCGTCACCGGAGCGGACCAGCACGTCCATCCCGCCGAGCCGGTCCAGCGCGGCGAGGTCGGGGGGCACGGCGCCCTTCGGGAAGCGCAGCACCGTCGGCGCGTCGGCGACCTCCAGCGCCTCGTGCAGCTCGTCGCGCAGCGTCGCGGCGTCGCGCGGAGCGGCCAGCCGCAGGCCCGGGACCACCTGCAGGACGGACATGTCCCACATGCCGTGGTGGCTGGCCCCGTCCTCGCCGGTGACCCCGCCGCGGTCGAGCACGAACGTCACACCGGCTCGGTGCAGCGCGACGTCCATGAGCACCTGGTCGAACGCCCGGTTCAGGAACGTCGCGTAGACGGCGACCACCGGGTGCAGGCCGCCGAGCGCCATGGCCGCGGCGGACGTGGCCGCGTGCTGCTCGGCGATGCCGACGTCGAAGACCCGTCCCGGGTAGGCGCGGGCGAACGCGTCCAGGCCGACCGGCTGCAGCATCGCGGCGGTGATCCCCACCACGTCGCGGCGCTGCGCGCCGACCTCGACCATCGCGTCGGAGAAGACCCGCCCCCACTGCGTGCCGCCGTCGGTCAGCGGCGCCCCGGTCTCCGGGTCGACGACGCCGATCGCGTGGAAGTGGTCGGCCTGGTCGTTCTCCGCCGGCGCGTGACCCAGGCCCTTGCGGGTGATCGCGTGCACGATCACCGGCCGTCCGTAGCCGCGGGCCCGGCGCAGCGCGTGCTCGACCGCCGTCACGTCGTGCCCGTCGATCGGGCCGATGTACTTCAGGCCGAGGTCCTCGAACATCCCCTGCGGCGCGACGATGTCCTTGAGGCCCTTCTTGACCCCGTGCAGCGTGTCGTACAGCGGGCCGCCGACGACCGGCGTCCGCCCGAGCACGCCCTTGCCCCACTCCAGGAACCGCTCGTAGCCCGCGCGTGGTGCGCAGCGTGGCGAGGTGGTGCGCGAGCCCGCCGATCGTCGGCGCGTACGACCGCGCGTTGTCGTTGACGACGATGACCAGCGGGCGGCTGGACGCCGCGATGTTGTTGAGCGCCTCCCAGGCCATGCCCCCGGTGAGCGCGCCGTCGCCGACCACGGCGACCACCGCACGGCGGTCCAGCTCACCGGTCAGCGCGCGCGCCTTGACCAGTCCGTCCGCCCACGACAGCGCCGTCGACGCGTGGCTGTTCTCGACGACGTCGTGCGGCGACTCGGCCCGGCTCGGGTAGCCCGACAGCCCGCCGAACCGGCGCAGCGTCGGGAAGTCGTCCTGCCGACCGGTGAGGATCTTGTGCACGTACGCCTGGTGACCGGTGTCCCAGATGATCGTGTCGCGCGGTGAGTCGAAGACCCGGTGCAGCGCCAGGGTGAGCTCGACGACGCCGAGGTTCGGTCCGAGGTGCCCGCCGGTGCGGGACACGTTCTCGACGAGGAACGTGCGGATCTCGGCTGCGAGCGCGTCGAGCTGTTCGGGGGTCAGTCCCTTGAGGTCCCGCGGACCCCGGACCTGCTCGAGCACGCCGACCCTCCTGACCCTGGACTGTCCGTCGAGTCTAGGCCCGGGGGGCCGTCACGGCTCGCGGACGCGTCAGGTCCGGTCCTCGCTCCACGTCCAGGTCGAACAAGCCCGCAACGGGTCCCCGGGGGCGACGAGCTCCGGCTGCGTGTTGAGGCCGTCGGGCGGGGTCGTCTGCGGCTCGAGGC
Source organism: uncultured Actinomycetota bacterium (assembly GCA_963711005.1). Lineage (GTDB taxonomy): Bacteria > Actinomycetota > Actinomycetes > Prado026 > Prado026 > CAVQCJ01. Next base: position 781,691 of record CAVQCJ010000006.1, read on the forward strand.
AGACTGCGCCGTCCTGCTCGTCGAACGCGACGACGTACCCGCAGTCGGTCCGGCACTCCAGCCGCAGGGCCCCCGGCCACACCAGCGCCGCGGACCCGCCCGGGAGCGGGAACGCGTCGTCGTACGGCCCTGGCGGTCGGCGGGCGAGCAAGCGTCCGGTGGGCAGGTGGTCCAGTCCGCGTTCGAGCATCGAGTCGCCCGGCAGCTCGAGCCGGACCGGTCCCCCGCGGTCCAGCCGGCGCCGGAACCAGGGGTGCCACCCGAGCCCCGCCGGGAACGGCCCGTCCGCCGACGTGACTTCGAGGGTGGTCTCCAGCTCCGTCGCCCGCAGCTCCCAGGTCACCGTGACCCGCCCCGCCCACGGCCACGGCGGCTCGAGCGCGACGCCGAGCGCGACCGCCGAGCCTGTGACCGACTCGACCTGCCACGTCCTGTCCAGCACGGTCCCGTGCAGCGCCCAGCCGGACGGCCCGGCGGGCATCGGGTACCGGTGCCCGCCGAACCGCACGGCGTTGTCGCGCAGCCGGCCGGGCCACGGCGCCATCACGTACATCCCCCAGCCGACCGGGGTGCCCGTTCCGGCGTCGTCGGCGTGGCCGAGCAGCTCGCTCCCGGCCACGGACCAGGTGGCGGCCCGCGCGCCGGCCTCCGGGTCGACGGTGAGGCGCGCGGCGCCGGCGGTGAGCTCGAGGGTCATGCGGGAGTCGCGGCGTCCGTCGAGCGCGTCAGGCCCGGGTCCGGCGCTGGACGGTGTCGGCCCCGCGCGCCAACGTCCCCATCGGGTCGTCGAGCAGCGGGGCGAACGCCAGCTCGGCCGCGCCGAGCAGCGTCGCGTCGCCGCCCAGCTCCGGCAGCGCCAGCCGGACCTGCTCGCGCGGGGCGGCCAGGGCCAGCGACAGCTCGGTGCGCACGAACGACTCGGTCGCCGGCAGCAGCTGGCGCAGCACCCCGCCGAACACGACGACCTCGGGGTTGAACACGTTGACGAGGTTGGCGATCCCGATGCCCAGCCAGTGGCCGACCCGGCGCAGCCCGGCGCGGGCCTGGCGGTCGCCCGCCAGCGCGGCGGCCAGCACGTCGTCGATGCTGCCGTCCGGGTGGCCGGCCGCCACCAGCACCGCGTCCTCCCCCACCTCGGTCTCCCAGCAGCCGCGCGCGCCGCAGCGGCACAACCGCCCGCGCGGGTTCACCACCATGTGCCCGACCTCGCCGCCGTAGCCGCCGGCCCCGCTCATCGGACGCCCGTCCAGGATGATCCCGCCGCCGACCCCGACCTCTCCGGACAGGAAGATGACGTTCCGGGCGCCCTGCGCCGCACCCCGGACGTGCTCGGAGATCGCCCCGAGGTCGGCGTCGTTGCCGACCGTCACCGGCAGCGACGTGGCCAGCCGCTCGGCGAGCTGCTGCCCGAACGGCACGTCCACCCAGCCCAGGTTCGGGGCGAACCGGACCAGGCCGTCGGAGTGGCGCACGACGCCGCACACGCCCGCGCCGATGCCGACGCAGACCGAGTCGGGGGCCGCACCGGCCAGCACCGAGCGGGTCAGCCGCTCGACCTGCCGCAGGATCTTGGCCGTCTGGTGCTGGCCCCTGGCCTGGCGCACCTCGCGCCGGTCGAGCACCTCACCGCCCAGACCGACCCTGGCCACGATCAGGTGGTCGACACCGACGTCCAGCGCCAGCACGTACACCCGCTCGGTCTCCGGCCCGACCACGATCGACGGCCGCCCCGCCCCGCCCCGGCCGACGGGAGCGCGCTCGTGCACCAGCCCCGCGTCGGCGAGGTCGGTCGTCAGTGCGCCGACAGTGCTGCGGTTCAGCCCCGTGAGCGCGGTGAGGTCCGAGCGCGACGTGGCGCCGTTGACGTGCAGCAGGCGCAACAGACTGCCCAGGTTGTGCCTTCGCACCTCGTCCTGAGTCGCTCCGGCGAGGGTGGTGACCATGGTCGAGGCGGGGCTCCTGCCTACACGCGTCCGGTCGAGGCCGCTCGCCGGCGCGAGATCGCGTCGACACTCGCCGCGAACAGCAGGACCAGCCCAGTCACGATGAACGTGATCCCGCCCTCTTGCGTGATGAGGGGCAACGCGTTGTTGATGACGGCGAGGACCAGCCCACCGAGGATCGCGTCTCGAACCTTCCCGCGGCCGCCGAACAGGCTGGTGCCGCCGATGACCGCGGCCGCGACCGCACTCAGCGTGGTGATCGAGCCGCCGGTCGACGGAGACACGGAGTTGTCCCGCGACGCCAGCAGGATGCCGGCGACTCCTGCCATCACCGAGCACAGGACGAAGCAGAAGATCCGCACCCGGGCCACGTTGATGCCGGCCCGGCGGGCCGCCTCGGCGTTGCCGCCGACCGCGTAGATGTGGCGACCGAGGGCGGTCCGCGCCAGCAGGAACGTCAGCACGATCAGCAGCACCAGGATCACCGGGACGATCACCGGGACGCCCTTGATCGACGCGGCGGCGGGGTTGCGGCTGCGCTCGTTGTTCAGCATGAAGGTGGCGATCCCCAGCACCACGGTCAGCGCCGCGAGCTTCGTTCCCCACACCGTGAGCGACTCGGTGGGCAGGCCGGACTTCTTGCGGGATGCGATCCGCCGGTAGGTCACCAGGGCGTACCCGACTACCACGATGAGGAACAGCACCCAGCCCTGGACCGGGGTGAGGTTGCTGTTCATGAGCTTGAGGATGGTGGGGTCGTTGATCACCAGGGTGCCGCCCTCGCCGATGACCAGGAGCATGACGCCCTGCAGGCCGAGGAAGAACGCGAGCGTGACGACGAAGCTGGGGATCCGCAGCCGGGCGACCAGCACGCCGATCAGGAGGCCGATGACGACGCCGGTCCCGAGAGCGGCCAGGACGCCGAGCTCCCACGGCCAGCCGTGCTGGGTCATCGTGACGGCGAGCACCGCAGCGCAGGTGCCGGCCGCGAAGCCGACCGAGAGGTCGATCTCGCCGAGCAGCAGGACGAACACCAGACCCATGGCGATGACGATGACCGCCGCGCTCTGGTTGATCAGGTTGGCGAAGTTGAACGTGGTCGGGAAGGTGGAGCTGCGGATGATCGAGAACAGGGCGACCAGGGTGATCAGCCCGAGCACGGCGGGCAGCGCACCCACGTCGCCACCGCGGATGCGGTCCCAGTACCCGGTCCAGGCGTCGCGCAGGTCGTTGTCGGGGCTGCGGTCCTCGGGTGCGACCTCGGGGGCGGTCGTCGGGGCGCTCATGCCGGGTCCTCCTCGGCCGGGACGGGCGCGATGCTGTCGGTATCGCCCGGAGAGCCCTGGATGCCGTGCGTGCCGCTGCGCCCCGCGGTGATCAGCTCGACCACCTGGGAGTGGGTCACCTCGTCGGAGCGGACCTGCGCAGCCATCCGGCCCAGGTAGAGGCACGCGATCCGGTCGGCGACCTGGAAGACGTCGTTCAGGTTGTGCGAGATGAGGACCACGCCGAGGCCGTTGTCGGCCAGCCGACGGACCAGGTGCAGCACCTGCTCGGTCTGGGCGACGCCGAGCGCCGCGGTCGGCTCGTCCAGGATCACGAGCTTGCTGTTCCAGAGCACCGCTCGGGCGATGGCCACGGTCTGCCGCTGGCCGCCGGAGAGGCTGGCGACGAGCTGGCGCACGGACTTCAGCGTGCGCACGGACAGCCCGGACAGCGTCTCGCGGGCCCGCAGCTCCATGCCCGCCTCGTCGAGCACGACGCCCTTCTTCTGCTCGCGGCCGAGGAACATGTTGTGGACCACGTCCAGGTTGTCGCAGAGCGCGAGGTCCTGGTACACGACCTCGATCCCGAGTGCACTGGCCTGCTTCGGGTCGTGCACCGTCACCGGATGGCCCTCGAAGAGGACCTCCCCGCTGTCGAAGGCCGAGATCCCGGCGACAGACTTGATCAAGGTGCTCTTGCCGGCCCCGTTGTCGCCCACCAGCGCGGCGACCTCGCCGGGGTAGACGTCGAAGTCGACGTCGTAGAGGACGTGGACCGCGCCGAAGCTCTTGTTCACCTTGCGGAGGCTGAGCAGTGGCGTGGCGGCCGGGGCGGCGGACGGCGCCGGCGTAGCGAGCTGGTCTGTCGACATGCGTGGCCCTCGCAGTCATCGGGAGCGGTACGGATCATCGTGCCGGGGACGCGCCCGGGCAGGCACCGTTGTCCGGTGCCTGCCCGGGCCACGCGCCCGTTCGAATCCGACCGTAGGGGTGGCCGCGCTCGGCGGCCACCCCTAGCGGCTCAGATCAGGACACTCCGTACTTCGTGCAGGCCGCCTGGAGAGCCGGCGTCGTGCACAGGTTCGCCGCGGTGGTGAAGCCGTCGGCGACGACGTCCTTGACGTTGTCCGCGTAGATCGGTGCCGGCACCAGCAGCACGGACTTGACCGGCTGGTTGGTGGTCGTGTCGGTGACCGAGCCTGTCGCCAGGGCGTCGGCTGCCGCCGTGTCACCCTTGGCCATCGCGATCGCCAGAGCGGACGCTCCGTCGGCCTCCTTCTTGATGGCCTTGTAGACGGTCACGCACTGGGTGCCGAGCAGCACGCGCTGCAGGCCCTCGTCCGTGGCGTCCTGACCGGTGACCGGGACCTTGCCGGCGAGGCCGTTGCGGGACAGCACTGCGACCACTGCGCCGCCGAGGCCGTCGTTCGCCGCGTCGACACCGTCGATCTGTCCCTTGTGGGCCGCGTAGATCTGCTCGAAGATCGTGCCGGCCTTGGTGTTGTCCCAGTCGGGCACGGACTGGTCGGCGATGACGGTGTAACCGGCGTCGCGGATGACCTTGTCGTAGCCCTGCTTGAACAGCGTGGCGTTGTTGTCGGTCGGCGAGCCGTTCAGCTCGACGACGTTGCCCTTAGCCTTGCCGGCAGCCTGCAGGCACTTGACCAGCCCGTTGCCCTCGGCCGCGCCGACTGCGACGTTGTCGAAGGACACGTAGTACGACGCACTGCCGCCGAGCGTGAGCCGGTCGTAGTCGATGGACTTGACGCCCTGGGCGGCAGCCTTCTTCTCGACAGCTGCGGCGGTGGGGCTGTCCAGGTTGACGAGCAGGAGGACGTTGACGCCCTCGTTGAGCATGCCGTCGGCGATGGTCTGCCACTTCGCCTTGTCACCCTGCGCGTTCTGGATGTCGTACTTGACCCCAGCGGCCTTGAACGCGGCCTCGAGGTACGGGCGGTCGTTGTTCTCCCAGCGCTTGGACGAGGCCGTGTCGGGCAGGATGACGCCGACGTAGGCCTTGGTCCCGCCGCCGGACGACGTGGCACCGGTGCCGCCGGAGCTGCTGCTCCCACAGGCGGCGAGAAGGAAAGCCGCTGCCGTGGCTCCGGCGAGGGCGGCTACTGTGCGCTTGCGCATAGACCCGATCCTTTCGTGGCGTCTGTCCCCAGGTGAGAGGCAATCCCCTCGGGCGGAATCCGGGGCACGATCAAGGGTCGTACGTATGTTGCCGCCCACAACTTATTGCCGTGTTAATCCCTCGGCAACCCCGACGCCCCTCGATTTTGTCGTTCGCGGTAACAATTCCGTCACGCCCGGGTCACACAGCCCGAGACAACCTCATGGACGTTTCGACCGGGTCTCGGCTCGGCAGCCATCCGGGCTCGGATGGCTGAGAGAGCGCTACAGCCGCGCGCGGAACCGCACCCCGCGCAGCGCCTCCGCGACCAGCCCGACCGACCGGGCTGCCGCCTGCAGCCTGGCCTGCTCGCGCTGCAGCGCGTCCAACGACTCGGCCATGGCCTCCGGCGCGACCACGTCGCGCAGGTCGGCGCGCAGCGTCGCCACCGCCTCGGTGGTCGCCAGCAGCGCAGCGGCGACGTGCCGCTCGGCCAGGTATGCCAGCACGACCGGCTGCCTGCGCAGGACCTCGTGCGCGCGCAGGTCGGCCGGGCACAGGTCGAACAGCCAGCCGCTCGCACGTCGCTCCCAGCCCGGCGAGCCCGGGGGCGGCACCTGCGCGGGCCAGCCCGGCGGCACGACCACCCGCTCCGGCTGACCCGTGCCGCCGCTCACCGGCTCAGGTCCCGGGGTGGGTCGCCGAGCGCACCTCGGCGTACGCGGCCCGGACGGCGGGCTGCGGGTCGGCCTCCAGCACCTCGGCCGGCGGTGGCGCCCACCGCGGCGGCCGGTCGCCGCCGAGCAGCGCCCACGCCGCCTGCCGGGCCGCACCTTCAGCCACGTACTCCCCCGCCGCCGGGACGTGCACGGGCAGCCCGAACAGCGCCGGTGCGACCGCGCGCACCGCCGGCGACGCCGCTGCGCCGCCGATGAGCAGCACCCGGGCCGGGCGCAGCCCCTGGCCGACCAGCGCGTCGACCGCGTCGGCCAGCCCGCAGAGCATCCCCTCGAGGAACGCCCTGGCCACGTTGGCGGGCGTGAGCGAGGAGCGGGTGATCCCGGCCAGCGTCCCGCTCGCGTCCGGCAGGTTGGGCGTGCGCTCCCCGTCGAGGTACGGCAGCAGCACCAGGCCGCCGGCGCCCGGCTCGTGCCGACAGCGCGAGCTCGCCGAAGCGCTCCAGGTCGACCCCGAGCAGCCCCGCCCCCGCCGTGAGCACCCGTGCGGCGTTCAGCGTCGCCACCAGCGGCAGGAACCGCCCGGTCCCGTCGGCGAAGCCGGCCACCTGGCCGGAGGCGTCGGCGGGCGGGTCGGGGACGACGGCGAACGCGGTCCCGGAGGTGCCCAGCGAGACGACCACGTCCCCCTCGTCGAGCCCGAGACCCAGCGCAGCTCCCATGTTGTCGCCGGTGCCCGGGCCGAGCAGCACCCCGTCGGCCGTCCGCCCGACCGGCTCGGCGGGCCCCGCCACCCGCGGGACGGCGACCGTGCGGCCCAGGGCGAGCCCGAGGAGGTCGGGCCGGTAGGCACCGGCAGCGGGCGACCAGTAGCCGGTGCCGGACGCGTCGCCCCGGTCCGTCGTCGCCGTCTCCGGCCGGCCGGCCAGCAGCCAGGTGAGCCAGTCGTGCGGCAGCAGCACCGAGCCGACCCGGGCCGCGTTCTGCGGCTCCGCGCGGGCCAGCCAGCGGAGCTTGGTCACCGTGAAGCTGGCCACCGGTACCGAGCCGACGGCCTCGGCCCAGGCGGCCGGACCGCCGAGCTCGTCCACCAGGTCGGCGGCGTCCGGCGCGGACCGGGTGTCGTTCCACAGCAGCGCGGGCCGGACGACCTCGCCGGCCGGGTCGAGCGCGACCATGCCGTGCTGCTGACCGGCGACCGAGACAGCCTCGACACCGTCCAGGAGCCCGCCCGCGCAGGCCGCCCGCAGCGCGTCCCACCAGGCCGCCGGCGGGCACTCGGTGCCGTCGGGGTGCGGTGCGCGGCCGGCGCGGACCTCGGCACCGGTGGCGGCGTCGCGGACGACGACCTTCACGGACTGGGTGGAGGAGTCCACCCCGGCGACCAGGGACACGGCCGCACCCTACGACCTGCCCCCCACCGCGGGGTTCAGGTCAGCAGCGAGCGGAGCACGTACGGCAGGATCCCGCCGTGCCGGTAGTAGTCGGCCTCGCCGGGTGTGTCGATCCGCAGCACGGCGCCGAACTCCACCGTCGTACCGTCGGCCCGGCGCGCGACGACCGCGACCTCGCGCGGGATCCGGCCGTCGTTGAGCGCGGTCACGCCGTGCACCGAGAAGGTCTCCTCGCCGGTCAGTCCGAGGGTCTGTGCGCTGTCCCCGTCCAGGTACTGCAACGGGAGCACGCCCATCCCGATGAGGTTGGACCGGTGGATCCGTTCGTACGACTCCGCCAGCACCGCCCGCACGCCGAGCAGCGCCGTCCCCTTGGCCGCCCAGTCCCTGGACGACCCGGAGCCGTACTCCTTGCCCGCCAGCACGAGCAGCGGGACGCCTGCCGCCCGGTAGGTCTGCGCCGCGTCGTAGATCGTGGTCTGCGGGCGCGCCGGGTCCAGCAGGTCGACGGTGAACCCGCCCTCGACACCCGGGACCAGCTGGTTGCGCAGCCGGATGTTCGCGAACGTGCCGCGGATCATCACCTCGTGGTTGCCGCGGCGCGACCCGTAGGAGTTGAAGTCGGTCCGTCCGACGCCGTGCTCGGCCAGGTACCGGCCGGCCGGGCTGTCGGCCTTGATCGAGCCGGCCGGGCTGATGTGGTCGGTGGTCACCGAGTCGCCGAGCTTGGCGAGCACCCGCGCGCCGTCGACGTCGGTGACCGGCTGCGGGTCGCGCGGCATGCCCTCGAAGTACGGCGGCCGGCGCACGTAGGTGGAGTCCGGGTCCCATTCGAAGATGTCCCCGGTCGGCGTCGGGAGCGTCCGCCAGCGCTCGTCGCCGGCGAACACGTCGGCGTAGTCGTCGGTGTACATCTGCGCAGCGACAGACGTCTCGATGACCGCGGCGATCTCCGCGTCGGTCGGCCAGATGTCGCGCAGGTGGACGGGAGCGCCGTCGGGATCCGTGCCGAGCGGGTCGTTCACGAGGTCGACGTCCATCGAGCCGGCGATGGCGTACGCGACGACGAGCGGCGGCGACGCGAGGTAGTTCATCTTCACGTCGGGGTTGATCCGGCCCTCGAAGTTGCGGTTGCCGGACAGCACCGACACCACCGCGAGGTCGGACTGGTTCACCGCCGCCGAAACCGCCTCCGGCAGCGGGCCGGAGTTCCCGATGCAGGTCGTGCAGCCGTACCCGACGAGGTTGAAGCCGAGCTTGTCCAGGTACGGGACCAGGCCGGCGCGCTCGTAGTAGTTCATGACGACCTTCGACCCGGGCGCGAGCGTGGTCTTGACCCACGGCTTGGCGGACAGGCCGTGCTCGACCGCCTTCTTGGCCAGCAGCGCCGCGCCCACCATCACCGACGGGTTGGAGGTGTTGGTGCACGAGGTGATGGCCGCGATCACGACGGCGCCGTGGTCGATCTCGCACTCGGTGCCGTCGGCGAGCACGATGGGGGTCGGCCGGCTGGGGCGCCCCTGCGCGCCGGCGGCTGCCGAGACCGGCACGGCCGGGCGGCCGGTGGCACCGTTGCCGTGCGAGGCGGCGGGCGCGTCGCTGGCCGGGAACGACTCCTCCCCGGCTTCGTCGACGGCGGACGCGAGCGCGTCACCCCGAGGCTCACCGGGTTGCGCGTAGTCGGCCAGCGCGGACCGGAACCCCGTCCGGGCCTCGGACAGCGCGACCCGGTCCTGCGGACGCTTCGGACCGGCCAGCGAGGGCACGACCGAGCCGAGGTCGAGCTCGACGTACTCGGAGTACACCGGCTCGGCCGCGGAGTCGTGCCACAGGCCCTGCTCGCGCGCGTAGGCCTCCACCAGGGCGAGCTGCCCCGCGGGCCGCCCGGTCAGGCGCAGGTAGCGGATGGTCTCGTCGTCGATGGGGAAGATCGCGCAGGTCGAGCCGAACTCCGGGCTCATGTTGCCGATCGTCGCGCGGTTCGCCAGCGGGACCGCGGCGACGCCGTCGCCGTAGAACTCCACGAACTTCCCGACCACGCCGTGCCGGCGGAGCATCTCGGTGATGGTCAGCACGAGGTCGGTGGCGGTGGCGCCCTCCGGCAGCCGCCCGGCGAGCTTGAACCCGACCACCCGCGGGATCAGCATCGACACCGGCTGCCCCAGCATCGCCGCCTCGGCCTCGATGCCGCCGACGCCCCAGCCCAGGACGCCCAGGCCGTTCACCATGGTGGTGTGCGAGTCGGTGCCGACGCACGTGTCCGGGTAGGCGGCGGGTCGCGCTCCGTCCGCGCCCCGCACCATCACCACGCGGGCCAGGTGCTCGATGTTGACCTGGTGGACGATGCCGGTGCCCGGCGGCACGACCTTGAACTCGTCGAAGGCGGTCTGCCCCCAGCGCAGGAACTGGTAGCGCTCACGGTTGCGGCCGTACTCGAAGTCCACGTTGCGCTCGAACGCGTCCGGGCGGCCGAAGACGTCGGCGATGACCGAGTGGTCGATGACCAGCTCGGCCGGGGCCAGCGGGTTGATCCGGCCGGGGTCGCCGCCCAGCTCGCGTACCGCCTCGCGCATGGTCGCCAGGTCGACGACGCACGGCACGCCGGTGAAGTCCTGCATGATCACGCGGGCCGGCGTGAACTGGATCTCCCGGTCCGGCTCGGCGCTCGGGTCCCACGCCGCGAGCGCCCGGATGTGCTCCGCGGTCACGTTCGCGCCGTCCTCGGTGCGCAGGAGGTTCTCCAGCAGCACCTTGAGGCTGAACGGCAGCTGCTGCGCGCCCGGCACGCTGGAGAGCCGGTGGATCGTGTACGTCGAGTCGCCCACCCGCAGGTCGCCGCGCGCCCCGAAGCTGTCCGCCATCGATGACTCCCTTGCATGCGTTCCGCCGGCCGCCATCCTGCCGCAGCCGCCCCGGCAGTCCAGGCCGCGGTGTCCCGTCATTATCTCGACCGAAAGTATCTCGATGTCAAGATATCTCCCTCCTCCACTCTCCGACTGGTGCGCGGTGCTCAGGGCGGCGTGAGCAGGGCGACGCACTCGACGTGGTGGGTCATCGGGAACAGGTCGAACGCCCGCAGGCCGGTCAGGCCCCAGCCGTGCCCCAGGAACGTCCCGACGTCGCGGGCCAGGGAGGCGGGGTCGCAGGCCACGTACGACACGGCGCGGGGCGCGAGACGGACGAGCGCGTCGACCACCGCCTTCCCGGCGCCTGACCTGGGCGGGTCCAGCACGACCAGGTCGCAACGCCGCAGCCCGGGCCCCCGCAGCCAGTGCTCGACGCGGTCGGTGTGCAGCCGCACCCACGGCAGGTCGTGCAGGTTGCGGCGGGCGGCGCGGACGGCGTCGGAGTCCGCCTCGACCGCGTCCACCCGACCATCGGCCCCGAGATCGACACCGAGAGAGCCCGCGAACAGGCCGACCCCCGAGTACAGGTCCAGCAGGTGCTCCCCCGGCCTCGGTGCGAGCCCGGCTCGGACGGCGCCGACGAGGAGGTCGGCCGCTCCCGGGTGCACCTGCCAGAACCCGGTGCCGTCCACACGCCATGTCCGGCCGGCGGCCTCCTCCTGCAGGCGGGCCGGGCCCTGGGCCGTCCCGTCGACCATCAGGACCTGTCCGCCCGAACCCGGCGCCACCGCGACCTGGACCTCAGCCGCGCCCGCCCACCGGCGACCGAGCACCCCAGCCGCGGCAACGGCGGGGTGCAGCAGCGGGCACTCCGCCAGCACCTCGACCTCGTGCGAGCGGTGCCGCCGAAGGCCCGCCCGGCCCTCGCTGTCGACGGCCAGCCTGACCCGGGTGCGCCAGCCCAGCCCCTCGTCGTCGCCGGGCACCGCCTCCACCACGAGGTCGTCCACGACCGGCCCGGAGCCCACCCGCGCCAGCCGGCGCAGCTGCTCGCGCACCACGTCGCCCTTGAGGCGGCGCTGGTACGGCACCGCCGCGTGCTGGAAGTCGCAACCGCCGCAGCCGCCCGGCCCGGCGTGCGGGCACGGCGCACCCACCCGCTGCGGCGAGGCGGACAGCACCTGGACCGCGTCCGCACGCAGGAAACGCGAACCCGCGCCGCCGTCGGTCACCGCCGCGAGCACCCGTTCGCCGGGGAGCGCGTGCCGGACGAAGACGACCTGACCCTCGTGCCGGGCCACGCAGTGGCCTCCGTGCGCGACCGGCCCGACGTCGAGCTCGAGCAGCCGGTCCGGCGGCGGCGGCCCGTCGGCAGTCACGGCAGCGGCTGCTCTGGCGGCTCGCCCGCGCCGGCGGCCACCGCCCCCTGTGCCGCGGCCTCCGGGTCGGCCTCCGCGCGGCGCAGCAGGTTGACCAGCGTGACGTCGCCGCCGCCGCCCTCCGCGTCGCGCTGGTCGGTCTCCGCCGCCCGGCCGGACTCGAGCAGGTACGGCACGCTCGTGACCACGACCCCCGGGGTGAACCGCAGCCGCGCCAGCAGCCGCAGCGCGCTCTGGTTGTGCAGCAGCTGCTCCCACCACTTGCCGACGACGTACTCCGGCACGAACACCGTGACCAGGTCGCGCGGACTGTCCCGGCGCAGCTGCCGGACGTAGTCGACGATCGGCCGGGTGATCTCGCGGAACGGGGAGTCGAGCACCTTGAGCGGCACCGGGATCCTGCGCCGCTCCCACTCCTCGGCGAGCACGCGTGCCTCCTCCGGGTCGACTGCCACCGTGACCGCCTCGAGCACGGACGGCCGGGTGGCGCGCGCGTACGAGAGCGCCTGCAGCGTCGGCCGGTGCAGCTTGGACACCAGCACGATCGAGTGCACCCGCGACGGCAGGGTCGTGGGCTCGTCCGGCGCGACCGCGATCTCGGCCGACACCGAGGCGTAGTGGCGGTGGATGCCCTGCATGAGGAACCAGATCGCCACCATCGCGACGATCGCGATCCATGCGCCGGACACGAACTTGGTGACCAGCACGATCAGCAGCACGGTGCCGGTGGTGACGAACGCGAAGGCGCTGATCACCCGGCGGCGGTGCAGCTGGCGGCGCTGCGCCGGGTCCGACACCTCGCGCAGCAGCCGGTTCCAGTGCCGCACCATGCCGGCCTGGCTCAGCGTGAACGAGACGAACACGCCGACGATGTACAGCTGGATCAGCTTGGTGGACTGCGCGTCGAACGCGTAGATGAGGACGCCGGCGAACAGCGCCAGCAGGACGATCCCGTTGCTGAACACCAGCCGGTCGCCGCGGTTGTGCATCTGCCGCGGCATGTACCGGTCCTGGGCCAGGATCGAGGCGAGCACCGGGAAACCGTTGAACGCGGTGTTCGCGGCCAGCACCAGGATCAGCGCAGTGACCAGCTGGACGAAGTAGAACGGCAGGTCTTCTCGCCGCCGAAGACGGTCGAGCCGATCTGCGCGATGACCGTGGGCTGGGTGGTCCCGTGGAAGCCGATGAGGTCGGCGTTGTTCTCGGTGACCTTGACGCCCAGGCGGATCGCCAGGAAGGTCACGCCAGAGAACATCGTGATCGCGAGGATCCCCATCAGCCCGAGGGTGTTGGCCGCGTTCTTCGACTTCGGCTTGCGGAAGGCCGGGACGCCGTTGCTGATCGCCTCGACCCCGGTCAGCGCCGTGCAGCCGGACGCGAAGGCCCGCATACCGAGGAACAGGATCCCGGCCGTGCCCAGGTCGTGCAGCTCGGGTCGGATCGCGTAGTCGGCGGTCGAGGCCTGCAGGTCCGCTCCGCCGACCAGCCGGAAGGCGCCGACCGCGATCATCGTCAGGATGCCGAACATGAAGGCGTACGTCGGGATGGCGAACGCGACGCCGGACTCGCGCAGGCCCCGCAGGTTGAGCAGGACGATGATGGCGACGATCGTCAGGGTGGTCGCGACCTGGTGCCCGGCCATCCAGGAGAACGCCGGCGTCGAGGCGAGGTTCTCGACTCCCGCCGAGGTCGACACCGCGACGGTCAGGACGTAGTCGACGAGGAGTGCGGCTGCCACGACGAGGCCGAACTTGCGGCCCGAGGTTGGTGTTCGCCACCTCGTAGTCGCCGCCGCCGCTCGGGTAGGCGTAGACGTTCTGCCGGTACGCCGCGACCACCGTAGCCAGCACGATGACGACGCCGAGCGCGGCCCACTTGCTCAGGTGCAGGAACGCGGTGCCGCCGAGCGCCAGGACGATGAGGATCTCCTGGGTCGCGTACGCCACCGACGACATCGCGTCGCTGGCGAAGACCGGCAGCGCGATGCGCTTGGGCAGGAGGGTCTCGCCGAGCCGGTCGGAGCGCATGGCCCGGCCGAGCACGACCCGCTTGCCCAGCTCCGCCAAGCCCGTCACGGTGCACGATGGTAGGGGGACACCGCATCTGCGGTGCCCACCGGACGTCACCGGGTTCGCGTCCGGCGCTCCGGCGCGTGTGGGAGGCTACTGGCCGTGCACGTCGTGATCATGGGATGCGGCCGGGTCGGCTCGACGCTCGCCGAGTCCCTGGACGCCGCGGGCACGTCGGTCGCGGTCATCGACCAGGAGAGCAGCTCGTTCCGCCGGCTGCCGGCCTCCTTCGGCGGTCGTACCGTCACCGGGGTCGGCTTCGACCGCGAGGTGCTGGTCGAGGCCGGGATCGAGGAGGCCTCGGCGTTCGCCGCGGTCAGCTCCGGCGACAACTCCAACATCCTGGCCGCGCGGGTCGCCCGCGAGACGTTCGGCGTCGAGAACGTCGTCGCCCGCATCTACGACCCCCGGCGGGCCGAGGTCTACCAGCGGCTGGGCATCGCGACCGTCGCGACCGTCGCGCTGGACCGCCGACCAGATGATGCGCCGGCTGCGTCCCGAGGGCGCGGAGTCGGAGTGGTCCGACGCGAGCGGCGACGTCCGGCTCGCCGAGGTGCACGTCGACCCCTCCTGGATCGGCGTGCCGGTGCTCCGGATCGAGAAGGCGGTGCCGGCGCGGGTCGCCCTCATCACCCGCCTCGGCGAGGGCATGCTGCCCACCGACGAGACGGTGCTGCAGGAGGGCGACCTCGTGCACGTGCTGGTCCGCGCCGGCCAGCTCGACGACGTGAGCAAGGCGCTGGCCGCCCCCCCACCGCGCGAGGAGGGCTGATGCGGGTCGCCATCGCCGGGGCCGGCAAGGTCGGGCGCTCCATCGCCGCCGAGCTCACCGAGAACGGGCACGACGTCATGCTCATCGACCGCGACCCGGACACGGTCCGCCCGGACCGCATCCCCGGCGCGCAGTGGCTGGTCGCGCGACGCGTGCGAGCTCGCCGTCCTGGAGAAGGCCGACCTCGCGAGCTGCCAGGTGGTGATCGCGGCCACCGGCGACGACAAGGTCAACCTCGTCGTCTCGCTTGCTGGCCAAGACCGAGTTCGGCGTGCCGCGCGTCGTCGCGCGGGTGAACCACCCGCAAGAACGAGTGGATGTTCAACGAGGCGTGGGGGGTCGACGTCGCGGTCTCCACGCCGCGGATGCTCTCCGCGCTGGTCGAGGAGGCGGTGAGCGTCGGCGACCTCGTCCGGCTGTTCACCTTCCGGCAGAGCGACGCGAACCTCGTCGAGCTGACGCTGCCGACGACGTCGCCGCACGCGGGCACCCGGGTCGGCGACATGCGCTGGCCGGACGACACCGCCCTGGTGGCGATCCTGCGCGACGGCGCGGGTGCATCGCCCCGACGGCCGACGACCCGATCGAGGCCGGCGACGAGCTGCTGTTCGTCGCGTCCGCCAGCGCGGAAGAAGCCCTGCAGGAGATGCTGAGCCCGCACCACGGGCACGGCCCCGCGCACGCGGACCGCTAGGACTCGGTCTCGGCTTCGAGGCTCTGGGCCGCTACCGGCCCGTCCGGGTCGACGGTCTCGGGGGCCAGCGACGGGGGGACGCGACGCAGCACCAGCCACGACAGCAGGGCGGCCACGGCGAACATCGGCCAGCCCAGCAGCAGCGTGCTGACCCCGAGCGAGACGACGTGGTCGTGCAGGTACAGCGGCACCTGGATGGCCACGCGGATCGCGAACACGCAGAACCAGATCCAGCTCGCCCACCAGTAGGCGCGACGTCGCGGCGGGTCGGAGTGCCAGCGGAAGCCCTCGCCGATCAGCGGCCCGACCAGGACTCCGAGCAACGGCCAACCCACCGCGAGCGAGACCAGGTACGCCAGCGCGTAGCCGATCTGCACGGCGATGCCGAAGACGTAGAAGTTGGCGGCACGACCCGTCCCGATCGCGATCGCCGCGCTGATCCCGACCACCAGCACGCCGCCGAGCGCCTGCCGGACCGGCTCGTGCCGGGCCAGCCGTACGACGAGGACGACGACCGTGGTGACCAGTGCGCCGGCCAGCGCAGGCCCGAGCTTCTTGCCGTCGAGGACGTACACGAGCAGGAACACCGTCGACGCGAGGCCGCTGTCGACGATCCCGCGCATGCCTCCGACCGCCTCGCGCAGCTCCCACTTCTCGACAAGGTCGGCCATCCGGTCGGAGCTGTCGGCAGGGCCGGGACCGCTCACGCGTGCAGCTCGTACGAGGGGTTGAAGATCACCGGGTTGCCGCTCTGGTAGGTCACGCGCCCGCGCACCGACAGCGACGTACCCGGACCGATCCCCTGGATGCGCCGCCGGCCCAGCCAGATCAGCCTGATCACTCCGCTGCCGTCGTAGAGCTCGGCCTCCAGCGCGGGGACGCCGCCGAACGGCCGCAGCGTGAGCGCCCGGATGGTCCCGGACACGCCGACCTGCTGGCCGGCATGGCACTCGCGAACCGGCGTCGAGCCGCGGTCGCGGCTCTCCTCCTGGAGCTCCTGGGCGTCGAGCTCCTCGCTGGTCGCCGTCATCCGGTCCAGGAGCCGCGCGAACGCGCCGCCGCGACGCTCGGGCTCACGACGGCCGGACGCACCACCCTCGGACCCACGATGCCCGGACTGACCATGCGCGCCCATCCCACCAGGCTAACCTCGCCGGCGCCCGGCGGAGGCCCATGAGCCCGTGCGAGCATCGCGGCGTGCAACCGGTGGCGGTGCTGGCGCACGGGTCCGGCTCCGGCGCGGCGTTCGTCCGGCGGGTCCTCGGGCCGGCGCTGGCCGGCGCCGGGGTCCGCGTGGTGACGCTCGAGGACCGCACCGGCAACGTGGAGACCGTCACCCGGGCGCTCCGGGCACTGGTCGACCGGCACGGCGCGACGCTGGTGGGGGGCGTCTCCCTCGGTGCGCACGCAGCCGCCCGGGTCGCCGCCAGCCGGCCCGGGCTGGGCGGCCTGCTGGCCGTGCTGCCGGCCTGGACCGGACCCCCCGGCGCCGTCGCCCGGCTGTCCGGCCTGGCCGCGGACGAGCTCGAGGCGGACGTCGCGCGGGCCGGCTTCCCCGCCGCTGTCCGCCGGGTGGCCGGATCGGGCTGGGCCGGTGCCGAGCTGGCCCTGGGCTGGGTGGGCTTCGACCCGGCCAGTCTGGCTGCCGCCCTCCGGGCGACGGCGGCCTCCCGCGGCCCGACAGTCGGCGAGCTGCGCGCCGTCCGCTGCCCGGCGGGCATCGTCGCGGTGCGCGCCGACCCGTTCCACCCGGTCGAAGTGGCCTCGGCCTGGGCGCGGGCCATCCCGGCCGCCCGCCTGACCGTGCTGCCGGCCTCGGGGCCGACCGCCGGCACCCCGCCGCTCGGCCCCGCGCTGGTCGCGGCCTGGCGCCGCTCGGCGGCGGCTCACTCCTCGAAGCGGTAGCCCATCCCGGGCTCGGTGAGCAGGTATCGCGGCCGGCTCGGGTCCGGCTCGAGCTTGCGGCGCAGCTGGGCCAGGTAGACCCGCAGGTAGTTCGTCTCCCGGGCGTACGCCGGCCCCCAGACTTCCTGCAGGAGCTGGCGCTGGGAGACCAGCCGGCCGCTGTTGCGGACCAGGATCTCGAGCAGGTGCCACTCGGTGGGCGTGAGCCGGACGTCCTGCCCGTCGCGGACCACGCGGCGGGCGGCCAGGTCGATCGTGAACGCGTCCGTGGTGAGGACCGGGACGTCGGCGTCCACCGACCCGCGGCGCAGCGCCGCCCGCAGCCGGGCCAGCAGCTCGTCCATCCCGAACGGCTTGGTGACGTAGTCGTCCGCGCCAAGGTCGAGCGCCTCGACCTTGTCCGAGGAGTCCTGCCGCGCGGAGAGCACGATGATCGGCACCTCGCTCCAGCCCCGAAGGCCGCGGATGACGTCCATCCCGTCCAGGTCGGGCAGGCCCAGGTCCAGGATCACCACGTCCGGCTGGCGCTCCGCGGCCAGCGCGAGAGCGGCCTGCCCCCCGGCCGCGACGTCGACCTCGTACTTGCGCGCGCGCAGGTTGATCGCGAGCGCGCGGGCGATCTGCGGCTCGTCGTCCACCACCAGCACCCGGGTCATGCGGCGGCTCCGTCCACGACGGCTCCGGCGATCGGCAGCGACAGCACCATGGTCAGCCCACCGCCGGGCGTGTCCTCGGCCCACAGCTGCCCGCCGGTCGCCTCGGTGAAGCCGCGGGCCACGGCCAGGCCGAGACCCACACCGGCGCCGGCCGGCACGTCCCCGGACCGCTGGAACGGGGCGAAGATGCGCTCCTTGTCGGGGTCCGGGACTCCGGGCCCGCGGTCGACCACGCGCAGCTGGACCCGCGACCCGAGGACCGCTCCGGTGAGCCGGACGTCGCTGCCCGCTCCGTGCCGGGTGGCGTTCTCGACGAGGTTGGCGACCACCCGCTCGAGCAGCCCTGCGTCGGCGCTGACCAGCGGCAGGCTCTCGGGCACCTGCACGCTGAGCAGCTCGCGGTGCTCGACGCCGGCCAGCGCCGGCGGTACCACCTCCTCGAGCGAGACCGGCCGGAGCTGCGGCTCGACAGCGCCGGTCTGCAGCCGGCTCATGTCCAGCAGGTTGGCCACCAGGTGGTCCAGCCGGTCCGCCGACTCCTCGATCGTCGCCAGCAGCGCCTGCTGGTCCTGCTCGGTCCACTCGACGTCGTCCAGCCGCAGGCTGGACACGGCGGCCTTGATCCCGGCCAGGGGGGTACGCAGGTCGTGCGAGACGGCGGCGAGAAGTGCGGTCCGGATCGCGTGCCCCTCCTCGAGCCGGCGGGCCTGCTGGGCGCGGGCGGTCAGCCGTTCCCGCTGCAGCACCATCCCGAGCGAGGCCGCGAACGCGTCCATCACGCGCCGGTCTCCGGCGTCGGCGGGCCGGCCGTTCATCAGCACGACGAGGTCGTCCGCCACCGCGAGGTCGACGTCGCTCCCGCCCGGCTCCGGGTAAGGCGGCGCACCCGCCGTGGCGACCGGCTGCCAGGCCGAGCCGACGCCCTCGTGCTCGAGCAGCACGGCCGACGACATCGCGAACGTGCTGCGCATGCGTTCCAGCAACGCGGCGGAGTCGTCGCCGCTGCGCAGCGCGCTGCCGGCGAGGGAGGCCAGCGTGGCCGCCTCTGCCCGACCGCGCGCCGCCTCCTGTGCACGGCGCGCCGCCAGGTGCACGACGCTGGAGACCGCCGCCGCGACGACCAGGAACAGCAGCAGCGCGAACGCGTTCTGGGGTTCGGCGATCGTGAACGTGTGCACCGGCGGGGTGAAGAAGAAGTTGACGACGAGCGAGCCCACGACGGCACAGGTCAGGGCCGGACCTAGTCCGCCCACGAGGGCGACGCCGACCGTCAGGGTGAGGAACACCAGCAGCACCGTCGACAGCGGCGGTCGCAACCCCAGCTGTGCGAGGAGGCCGACCAGGGCGAACGGCCCGCCGGTGGCCAGCGCCCAGCCCCAGATGCGGCGCGGGCCCGGCGGCCCGCCGGGCGAGGCGGTCCACACGGCCGTCCGAGCCGACCTCCGGGTGTGCGTGCCGGCTCCTTCGGCCCGGTTCACCAGGTGCACGTCGATGTCGCCCGAGGCGCGCGCCACGGCGGCCGCGAGGTCCTGGCCGGAGCGCACCGCGGACCGCCGGCTCCGGCGGGTCCCCAGGACGATCTGGGTGGCGTTGGCCCCGCGGGAGAAGTCCAGCAGCGCGGTGGCGACGTCGCGTCCCACCACCCGGTGGAACGTCCCGCCGAGGCTGTCGACGAGGACGCGCAGCTCGTCCAGCCTGGCCGGGACGACCGCGTCGGACCCGTCCGGGGCCGCGACGTGCACCGCGAGCAGCTCGCCGGCGCTGGTCCGGCCCGCGACGCGGGCACCACGGCGGACCAGGACCTCGTCACCGACGTCCCCGGCGACGCCGACCACCACCCGCTCCCGGGTGGCCCACGTCCCGTCGATGCGGTGCTCGGCCCGGTACCTGGCCAGCGCGTCGTCCACCTGGTCCGCGAGCCAGAGCAGGGCGAGCTCGCGCAGCGCGGTGAGCGTGCCCACCCGGAAGTAGCTCGCCAGCTCGGCGTCCACGCGCTCCGGCGGGTAGACGTTGCCGTGCGCCAGCCGTCGGCGCAGCGCCTCCGGGGTCATGTCCACCAGCTCGACCTGGTCGGCGTCGCGCACCACGGCGTCGGGGACGAGCACCTCGGGACGGCGTCCGGTGATCACGGTGACCGCGTCGACGAGCGACGCGAGCTCCTGGACGTTCACGGTGGTGACGACGTCCGACCCGGCGGCCAGCAGGTCGTGCACGTCCTCCCATCGGTACTGGTTCGGCTGGCCGGCGGGGTTGCGGGTGGCCAGGTCGTCGACCAGCACGACCGCGGCCGCGCGGCCGAGCAACGCCGGCAGGTCCAGCCGGCCCGGCCCGGCCGAGCCCACCGCCTCCAGCCCGACGGCGAGCTCACGGATCCGGGCACGTCCCTGGTCGGCCACCGCGCCGACGACCACATCGGCTCCCCGGGCCGCCCGGCGGTGCCCTTCGGCGAGCATCGCGTAGGTCTTCCCCACCCCGGGCGCAGCGCCCAGGTAGATCCGCAAGCGCCCGTGCTTCATGAGCAGGGGTCAGCGGATCTCGGCGATGCGCTGGCCGGTTCCCTCGGGGTCCAGCCGGGTCCGGTCCGGCGTGCTCGGCGCAGCCGGCTGGTCCCCCTGGTCCGGCAGCCGCAGCGGCAGCGGCTCACTCGGCGCGAACGCCTCGGAGCCGCGCACGACGACCACGCCGCGGTACACCTCGAGCAGCACGGCCGCCGCGGCCGGGTCGGCCGCAGCGGATCCGGACAGGACGCCGCGCAGCATCCAGCGCGGACCGTCGGTGCCGAAGAACCGCACGTCGGCCAGCGCCATGGACCCGTCGGGCTGCGGGAAGCGCAGCTTGGCCTTGACCGTGGCAGCGGTACCCGTCACCGGGTCGTCGGTGCCCTCGATGTCGGCAAGCCCGCCGTCCTTGGTGATCCCCGCCGCCAGCTCGCGACGCACCTGCGGCCACAGCGCCTCGCCCCGGGCCGCCGCGAACGCCTGCAGCTGCAGGGCCGACTGGCCGTGGATGGCCGTCACGGCGGCGACGGTGCCGGAGGCCTCGTCGACGTTCACCTGGATCTCGACGCCGGGCAGGCCGGGTACGCGCAGGCAGCCCAGGTCCAGCCGGACCAGGTCGTCCGTCGGTGCGTCTGCCACGTCCCACGGTCCGCGCGGACGCTGTGGTGCAGCGTCCGCGGAGTCCGCGCCGGCGCGCCCGCCGTCCTCGGCGTCCTCGCTGTCCTGGGTGTCCTCGCTGTCCTGGGTGTCCTGCGTGTCCTCGGCGCCTTCGCGCTCGTCGAGGTTCTCCTCGTCGGACCTGCCGCCCTTGCGACGACGGAACACGGCTACTCCCCTCGGCCGGCAGCGGCTGCCGGCATGCCGCCGGTCGAACCGAAGCCGCCCTCGCTGCGGTCCGACCCCGGCAACGTCTCGACCTCGTGGAACAGCGCCCGCTCGACCCGCTGGACGACGAGCTGGGCGATCCGGTCCCCACGGCGGAACACCACGGGTTCCCGCGGGTCCAGGTTGACCACGCTGACCTTGATCTCGCCCCGGTACCCGGCGTCGACCGTGCCGGGCGCGTTGACCAGGCTGACCCCGTACCTGACCGCCAGCCCCGAGCGTGGGTGGACGAACGCCGCGAACCCGTCGGGCAGGGCGATAGCCAGGCCGGTGGGCAGCAGGGCACGCTCACCCGGCGCCAGCTCGGCGTCGACCGTCGTGTGCAGGTCCGCGCCGGCGTCACCCGGATGGGCGTACGCGGGCAGCGGGACACCGGGGTCGAGCCGGCGGACCAGGACGTCGACGGTCACGGGTTCACCTCGTACGCGCGGACCGCCCCGTCGGCACGCGCGGCGGCGGCGGCCGCGGTCACGTCCTGGTCCCGCCCGTTCTTCGCGAAGTGCTCCAGCGGCACCTGGACGAAGACGGCGGCGGCGGTCACGGCGACCTGGCCCAGCGGGCTGGCCAGGCGACCCTTCGCCTGGATGAAGACCCGGCGCCCGTCGACGCCGGTGGCGCGCGCGTCCAGGTACAGCCGGCTTCCCACCGGCACCGGTCGCAGGAACGTGGTCTCCAGCCGCCCGGTGACCGCCGGCACCCGTACCAGCCAGTTGACGTAGCCCATCGCCTCGTCGAACGCCGCCGCCAGCAGGCCGCCGTGCGCGAGGCCCGGGGCGCCCTGGTGGTGCTCCCCCACGTCCAGGACGGCCTGCACCGAGACCCCGTCGCCGGCGACCACGCGCAGGTGCAGCCCGGCCGGATGGTCGGCGCCGCACCCGAAGCACTGGGCGTAGTGGCTCGAGATCGGCGTGCCTGGCGCCGGCGCCTGCGGGTGCCGCTGCGGGGCCGGGGCGTCGGCGGGCGCCTCGGTGCTGTAGCGCCGGCTCATGCCGCCGACCCTACTGCGGTGCGCGGGCGGACCCGTGACACCCTGTCGCCGTGACGGACCCGAGCGCGGCCCCCGCGGCCGACGGCGCGGCCGGACGCGACCGCTACTCGGAGCGACTGTGGGCGCCGATGTCTTGGTGCCTGGTCACCACCGCGATCGTCGCGTCGGCGGCGGTGGCCGTCGGCTACCCGCTCGGGCTCCTCGCCGGTGTCGCGACGTTCGTGCTGGTCGAGGGTTTCTTCGGCTGGGTCCTGGTCGCCACCGCTGCCCGGGTCGAGGTCGGCGCCGGGCTGCTGGTCGCAGGGCGGGCCCGGCTCCCGCTGACCGTCGTGTCCGCGGTCACCGCGCTCGACGCCGCCGCGGCCCGTGCGCTGCGCGGTCCGCAGGCGGACGCTCGCGCGTTCCTGCTGCTACGGCCCTGGGTGCCCACGGCCGTCCGGGTGGACCTCGACGACCCGGACGACCCCGCTCCGTACTGGTACGTCTCGACCCGCCGGCCTGCCGTGCTGACCGCCGTGACCGGCCGCGCCGCGGGCCTGTCTGCCGGCCCCCGCTCCGGTGGCGCAGGGGGTGCGGATGTCGCCGACGGTCCGGATGGGGCAGGCTGACCCCCGACGGTGCAGGACCGAGCCGACAGGATGGTGCGACTGATGGCCGGACGGGAAGCGAACCCCTTCGTCTCCGAGGCGGTGTTCGTCATCGGCGGCATCGCCGCGGCGATGGTCGCCCGGAGGTTCGTGAACGTCGTGTGGGTCGCCGCGTCCGGCAAGGCGGTACCGGCCGACCCCGCCGACCCCCGGGTCTCGACCGCCGAGGCGATCACGTTCGCGATGGCCACCGGTGCGCTCGTCGGGGTGGCCCGGCTGCTGGTCCAGCGGAAGGCGAACTCGTTCAAGGGGCGCCGGGCGGCCGTGCGCGCCTGAGCCGTCCCCGGGCGGACCGCTCCGGGCGATCCACCGCGTGGTCGGCCGGTCGACCCACCAGCCTTCGCACGCCCGGCTCCAGCAGCCGGCTCACGGCGTGCCCGGTCAGCGCGGTCATCATCGGCCGGCGACGCAGGTCGCCGCGCAGCGAGTCGGCCAGCATGAGGGTCTGCTTGCGGTTGCTGTACGCCCCGTACGCCGCGCCGAGCATCAGCGGCGCGAGGGTGCCGATCCCGCGCCCGGCCCGCACCAGCAGCCGGCGCTGCACGCGGCGGCGGGTGACGATGCCCAGCGCCGCGGTCATCGTCGCGGGCTCCAACGGGTTCACGCCCCGGCGGTTGGCCCACGACAGCGCGTAGGCGGCGCCGCGCTGGGTGCCGGAGCCGTGCACCGGGACGCCGTAGATGGCGTGCAGCTCGGCGACCAGCTTGATCTCGATCGCGGCCACCGCGGAGATCTCGACGGCGAGCTCGACCGGGATCGCGACCAGGGTGACCGGCACCGTCCACTGGATCCCGGTGACTGCACCGCCGCCCAGCCCCACGGCCATGGTCGCCTTGACAGCGCTGGCCACGACGGCGTCGGCCAGCAGCTCGCCCTCCAGACCCGGATGGTGCGCGCGCAGCGTCTCCAGGTCGCGGACGGGGATGCGCGGTGCGGCGTCGACGACGACGTCTGCCAGCCAGCGACCGCTGGTCACCGCGGCGACGCCGGCCCGGCGACCCGAGGTCGTCATCGCGAGACCGAGCTGACGCATCAGCCGCGACCAGTCCCGCGCGCTGCGTCGGCCGCGCCGCCCGGACTGGCTCCCGGACGACCCGCCACCGGCGATCGTGCCGAGGATCTCCGCGAGCTCCCGCTCCGGGTCCGGCTCGGTCTCCGTCACGGGGTCAAGCATGCCCCACGCTCAGGCGGCGCACTCCTGGCAGACCGGCTGCCCGCCGACCTCCTTGGCCAGCTGGCTGCGGTGGTGGACCAGGAAGCATCGCGAGCAGGTGAACTCGTCGGCCTGGCGCGGGAGCACCCGGACCGAGAGCTCTTCGTTGGACAGGTCGGCGCCCGGCAGCTCGAAGCTCTCGGCCGCCTCAGCCTCGTCCGCGTCGACCGCGCCCGAGGAGGCGTCGACGCGCCTGGCCTTCAGCTCTTCGAGGCTGTCCTCGGCCAGCTCGTCGTCCGTCTTGCGCGGGGTGTCGTAGTCGGTCGCCACTGGGTGAGCCCCTCCGCGGTTCGTGTGCTCGCTGTATCGGTCGTCTTCGGTGCGTTCTGTGCTGCAGATCGGCTACGGAATCGCTCTCGGTCCGACCCGGCCCGGGCCACATCTGCCCGGTCCGGCTCGTGCAACGCCCGGCCACCCCAGTTTGTGCCCGGAGCCGGGCAGATCATGCCCTAATGACGTCCCGGGCGCCTGTCGGAGCTCCCGGGCGCTCGAACGACCGGCCCTCGCCGGGTAACCGGTGGCACGGTAGACATACGGCAATCCGGGCCGGGCTGCCACTCGGCGCGCCGCCCGGAGCGACCCGGACCGCCGGGCGCAGGAGGAGACCAGGAGGCGACCAGGTGCCGGTCTACGCCCTGGGGGACGACGTCCCCGAGGTGGACCCGCTGGCGTACGTGCACCCGGACGCGGTCCTCATCGGCCGGGTCAGCGTCGGCCCGCAGGCGAGCATCTGGCCCGGTGCCGTGCTGCGCGGCGACGGCGGCCGGATCGTCATCGGGGCGCGCACGTCGATCCAGGACGGCGTGGTGGTGCACGTCGGCAGCACGCTGGACACCGTTGTCGGTGCCGGGTGCGTGGTGGGTCACCTGGCCCACCTGGAGGGCTGCGTGGTCGAGGACGGCGCCCTGGTGGGGTCGGGGTCGGTGCTGCTGCAACGCGTCCGCGTCGGTGCCGGTGCGCTGGTGGCGGCCGGAGCCGTGCTGCCGCCCGGGACCGTGGTCCCGGCCCTGGCCACAGCACGCGGGGTGCCGGCCGTCGTGGTCCCCGACACGGTCGAACCCGGGGCGTTCGCCGCCTCGGCTCAGGGCTACGTCGACCGGGCGCGGCGGTACGCGGCCACCCTGCGCCGGGTCGACGGGACGTCGCCCTCTGCTCCCGCCGACGGCCAGTAGGGTCGATCGCGTGCTGGAGATCGACGGGCTGTACAAGCGGTTCGGCGACACGGTGGCCCTCGACGGGCTCAGCTTCGCGGTTCGGCCGGGCCAGATGTTCGGCTTCGTCGGGACGAACGGCGCAGGCAAGACCACCGCGATGCGGATCGTGCTCGGCGTGCTCGCCGCCGACTCGGGGTCGGTGCGCTGGGGCGGCCGCGACCTCGACCCGGCCACCCGCGCGCGCTTCGGCTACATGCCCGAGGAGCGTGGGCTGTACCCGAAGATGCGCGTGCACGACCACCTGGTGTACCTGGCCCGGCTGCACGGGGCAGGGCCGGACGTGGCCGGCCGGGCCGCGGACCGCTGGCTGGCCGACCTGGCGGTGGCCGAGCGCGCGCAGGACCGGGTGGAGGCGCTCTCGCTCGGCAACCAGCAGCGGGTCCAGCTCGCGGCCGCGCTGGTGCACGACCCGACCGTGCTGGTCCTCGACGAGCCCTTCTCGGGGCTGGACCCGGTCGGCGTCGACGTGCTCGCAGCGGTGCTGCGGGCTCGGGTCGACGCCGGAGCGGTGGTCGTGTTCTCCAGCCATCAGCTGGACCTGGTCGAGCGGCTGTGCGACGCCGTAGGCATCATCCAGGCCGGCCGCATGGTCGCCACCGGGACCGTGCCCGAGCTGCGCACCGCCGGACGGCCGGACGGTGCCGGGCGGCGGCTGCTGGTCGAGGTCGACGCCGACCCGGGCTGGGCGGGCGCCCTGCCCGGGACCCGGGTCGCCGCCGTCGACGGGGACGTGGTGCTGCTCGACCTCGATCCGGGCACGGACGACCAGACCGTGCTCGAGGCCGCCAGGCTCGCCGGTCCGGTCCGGGCGTTCACCCCGCTCGAGCCGACGCTGGCCGAGCTGTTCCGCGAGGTGGTCGGGGCATGAGCGACGGACGGACCGAACCGGCGACCGCGCACCCCCCGGTCGGCTTCCGGACCGGCGTACGGCTGGTCGCCACACGCGAGTTCGTCGAACGGATCCGCGAGCGCTCGTTCCTCGTCTCGACCGCGGTCAGCGCGCTCATCCTGCTCGCGGTGGTCGTGCTGCCCCAGCTGCTCGGCGGCGACGGGAAGTCCCGCGTCATCGTCAGCGGCCAGGACGCGGTCACCGTGGCTGCCGCCGTGCACCGCCAGGCGCAGGCAAGTGGTCTCGACGTCGTCGTGGTGCCGGCCGGCGACGCGGCAGCGGACCGGGCGGCGGCCGACCGCGGGGACGTGGACGCCCTGCTGGACGGCAGCACCGTGACCGCCAGGACCCGGCCGGACCCCGCGCTGCTGGCGGTGCTGGACGCCGCGTACCGCCAGGTCGCCGGCGCGGCGGCCCTCACGTCGGCCGGGATCGACCCGACGAAGGTCGAGCAGGCGCTGGCCGTCCCGCCGCTGCACGTCAGCACCGCCACCCCGGACGACCCGCAGTCCGACCAGCGCAAGACGATCGCGTTCGTCGCCACGATCGTGCTGTACGGCCAGATCGTCGGCTACGGCTTCTGGGTCGCCGTCGGTGTGGTCGAGGAGAAGGCCAGCCGGGTCGTCGAGGTGCTGCTGGCCACCGTGCGACCGCGGGTGCTGCTGACCGGGAAGATCGTCGGCATCGGGCTGCTCGGGCTGGTGCAGCTGCTGCTGCTCGGCGCCGTCGCCGTGACGGCCGGACGGCTGTCCGGTGGGCTGCAGCTGACCGGTGAGGCGGTCGGCGTGCTCGGTGTCGTGGTCGGCTGGTTCCTGCTGGGGTACTCCTTCTACGCGGGCGTGTTCGCGGCGTCGGCCGCCCGGGTGTCCCGCCAGGAGGAGGTGCAGAACGTCACCACGCCGGTGACGATGCTGCTGCTGGTGAGCTTCCTGGCCGGCATCTACGCCTCCAACGAGCCCGACTCCACGCTGACGTCCGTGCTGTCGGTGGTGCCGCCGTTCAGCGCGCTGGTGAGCCCGCCGCGGGTCGCCGCCGGGACCATGCCCGGCTGGCAGCTGGCGCTGTCGGTCGGGTTGATGATGGTCGCGGTTGTCTGGCTGGTCCGGGTGGCGGCGCGCCTGTACGAGGGGGCGGTCCTGCGCACCGGTGCCCGGGTCGGCCTCCGGGAGGCCTGGCGACGCGGCTAGACCTGCCCAGCGAAGGAGCCCAGCGAGGCGCTCCCCTCGCCGCGGGTCAGCGCCCGGTAGCCGAGGTAGCCGAGGGCGATGGCGATGAACGCCGCGACGAGCAGCAACGTCGCCAGCGCGTTGAGCGCCGGCGTCGGCGCGCCGCGGGCCGTGTTGTAGATCTTGACCGCGACCGACTCCGTGTCCCCGCCCGAAGACAGCTTCTGCACGATGACGAAGTCGTCGATGACGTCGGCGAAGACCAGCACGGCACTGGCGAAGATGGCCGGGAACAGCATCGGGAACAGCACCCGGCGCATGGCGTCCATCCGGGACGCGCCCAGGTCGGCTGCCGCCTCCTCGTACTGCTTGCCGATCGTGAGCAGCCGGGCCCGCACGATGATCACCGGGTAGGACATCTGGAAGGTGACCAGCCCGACGATCTGCCCGACGGTGCCGGCGTGCAGCGGGGTCGCCATCTGGGTGACGACGAAGAACAGCGAGACGCCCAGGACGATCTCCGGCACGACGAACGACATGAGCATGGTGAAGTTCCACGCCTGCGGGAGCCGGCCGTGCCAGCGGTCCAGGCCGAGGGCGAACGCCACGCCGAGCGGGACCGCGATGAGCGTGGTGAACACGCCCAGCACCATCGTCTGCCACAGCGCGTGGTGCAGGCTCGGGTCGTGCCACACCGACAGGTTCGGGTCGCCCCAGTACCAGCGGAACGAGAAACCCTGCCAGGTGGTGCGCGACTTGCCGGCGTTGAAGGAGAACAGGATGGCGATGGCCACCGGCAGCAGCGACCACGCCAGGTAGAGCCAGGTGACCAGCGCGAGCACGCGCGGCTTGCGCCAGGGGTTGCCGAAGTACTTGCTGCGCGGGCCGCGGGCGCCGCCGGACAGCTCGTCCTCGTCGCGGATGACCGACAGCGCGCCGATGGCGGACTGGGTCTCGATCCCGCTCACACCGTCTCCCCCTCGACCCGGTTGGTCATCCGCACGTAGTAGAGCATCGGCGCCAGCAGCACTACGAACATGATGACCAGGAACGCGGCGCCCTGGCCGACCTGCGAGGGAACCTGGATCGCGTTGTTGATCAGGTTGCCGAACATCGCGGTGCTCGGCGAGGCGGACAGCAGGTCGTTGGTGAAGTAGTCGCCGACCATCGGCAGCGTGACGAGCAGCAGGCTCGCGGCCACAGCCGGCTTGCTCAACGGCAGCGTCACCCGGCGGAACGTGGACAGCCGCGAGGCGCCGAGGTCGCGGGCCGCCTCGAGGGTGCTGTCGTCGATCCGGTCCAGGCCCGCGAACAGCGGCAGGATCATGTAGGGCACGTAGCCGTAGATCAGGCCGAGCACCACCGTCAGCGGCCGCCCGTCCAGCCACGCGATCTGGACGTCGAAGACCCCGCCGAGACTGAGCGCCTTGTTCACCCAGCCGTCGATCTGCAGCAGGTTGACCCAGGCGAGCATGCGCATCATGTAGCTGATCCAGAACGGCGCGATCAGCAGTGCCAGGATCAGCCCCTTGCGGCGGCCACCGAACCGCGCCACGTAGTACGCGACGGGGTACGAGATCAGCAGGCAGCCCACGCTGGCGACGACGACGAACACCAGGGTCCGCCAGATCGCGGGACCGAAGAACCCGTCCGCGCCGAAGATGTGCGAGAACACGTACTGGAACTCGGTGCTGTCCCACTGGAGCGGGTTCCAGGTGGGCGTCGGCGACAGGAAGATCGGGTCGAGCGTGCCGAAGGCCAGGCACAGGACGACGTACAGCGGGAGGACGAACAGCAGGACCAGCCAGAGGATCCCCGGTGCGGCGAACGCTGGCCAGTACAGGCGCCGCCTCAGCATCTAGGCGCCGGCCTTGAACTGCTGCCAGATCGCCTGCCACTTGGCGTCCACGGCCGGCGGCAGCTCGAGCAGGCGCTGACCCTTGCTGAACAGCGACTCCTCGACCACGACGGTCTCGAGGTTCTTCGGGATGGTCCCGTCGGCCACCAGTGCGGAGGGGACGATCTTGGTCTGCGGCGGCTGGTACCCGCTGAACATGAAGTTCCCGTACGCGGTGTCGTAGTCGAGCAGGTGGTTGAGGAACATGTGGGTCATGACCGGATTCTTGGTCATCCGGAGCATGACGAACAGGTCGTTGTCGACCTCGCCCTTGGTCGGGTCGGACGGGAACCAGTACCGCAGGACATCCGGGCTCTGCCCCTGCGGCATGTACGAGAGCATGTTGAAGGCGTCCCCGGACCAGGCGTGGCAGAGGTTGACCACGCCGGTGGGGATGTCCTGGTAGTCGGTGACGTTGACCTTCGGCGAGGTGACCTGGTTCATCTGGGTCAGCTGCTGGTGGATGGTCGCGAGCTGCTTGTCGTCGGCGGTGTTGATGTCGAAGCCGTTGCGCATCGCGACCATGCCCATGGTCGTGTGGTAGTCGTCGAGCACGGACAGCTTCTTGGCGTACTGGGGGTCCCAGAAGACGTCGTACGGGTTCGGGCGGCTGCCGATGTCCTCGCTGACCTTGTCGGTCCGCCAGGCGATCCCGGTGGTGTAGACCGTGTACGGGATCGTGTAGCGCCACTCCTGGTCGTAGAACGGGTTCGAGAAGGTCGGCCAGACGTTGGAGATGTTCGGGATGTAGCTGTGGTTGAGCGGCGAGAGCAGGGCGCCCTTGACCAGCTTGCCCATCTGGTCGTAGCTCGGGTTGAAGATGTCCGCCTGGACGCCTCCGGAGCGGATCTTGCCGAGCGCCTCGGTGGTGTCCTCGAACGTCGTGATCGTGCACTTCACGTTGTACTGCTTGTACTTCTTCTCGAACGCCTTGAGGGCGGCCGGGTCGACGTAGTCGGTGTACGTGTAGATGTTGACGGTCGCGTTCTGCTCGGGCGGGAGCCCGTCCGCGATCGGCTTGTTGTCCGGGGCGATGTCCCACTTGACCGGGTGGTCGGGGCTCGCGACCGAGAACGTCGAGGTCGGCGCCGCTGCGCCGCCCGAGCCGCTGGACTTCGAGCAGGCCGCCAGGAAGGCAGCCGCGCTCGGGAACGCGGCGGCGGTGGCTGCGCTCCTGGCCAAGAAGGCCCGGCGGCTGACCCCCTCGGAGTACGGTCGGGGGTGCTGGGAAGGCCGGGGCGATCCGGACGTTCGGGCCACGTGCGTCTCCTCGTGTTCGTTCGACCGAGAGTCTCGGGGTCCTTGCCGAACGGCTGGAAGGTCGCATAAACTGAACGTTCAGTCAACCCTTTCAACCATCTCGTGACCGCATTGGTGCGTGCGGCCGCGACGCACACTGTCGAGCACGCCCCTGCACGGTTCCTGAGAAGCCTCGGACGAGTTCCTGAGAATCCCACGACACCGGGACGGACATGACCCAGACCCCCCAGACCAGCGCGAGCACCGCGTCGGCTCCCCGATCCGGATCGGTGGCCTGAGCGTGGCGGGCGGCGAGATCCGGCTCGTCGGGCTGGAGAAGTCGTTCGGCGAGTTCCACGCGGTGCGCGGCCTCGACGTGGACATCCCCGGCGGTGAGTTCTTCTCCCTGCTCGGCCCCTCGGGCTGCGGGAAGACCACGACCCTGCGCATGATCGCCGGCTTCGAGGAGCCGACCAAGGGCAAGATCCTGCTGGACGGCGTCGACGTGGCGCACGTGGCCCCGCATCGGCGCCCGGTCAACACCGTCTTCCAGAGCTACGCGCTGTTCCCGTTCATGTCGGTGTGGGACAACGTCGCTTTCGGGCTCAAGTACGTCAGCGCCACCAAGGACGAGGTCCGGCGCCGGGTCGGCGAGGCGCTCGCCTTGGTCGAGATGGAGCAGCGGGCCAAGCAGAAGCCGCTGACGCTGTCCGGTGGGCAGCAGCAGCGGGTCGCGCTGGCCAGGGCGCTCGTGCTCGGGACCCAAGGTGCTGCTGCTGGACGAGCCGCTGGGTGCGCTGGACGCCAAGCTGCGCAAGAGCCTGCAGATCCAGCTGAAGGCCCTCCAGGAGCGGGTCGGCATCACGTTCGTCTACGTGACGCACGACCAGGAGGAGGCGCTGACCATGTCCGACCGGCTGGCCGTGATGGCCGACGGTCTGATCGAGCAGGTCGGCAGCCCCACCGAGGTGTACACCGAGCCGGCGTCCGCCTACGTCGCGGACTTCCTCGGGGTCTCGAACCTGCTCGACGTGGACGTGATCGACGCCGACGACGACGGCGCCGCGGTGCGCTTCGGCGAGGTCACGCTGCGATGCACGTCCGCGCAGGACCACGAGAAGGGTCCGGCCCGGGCCGTGCTGCGGCCGGAGCGGATCGCGCTGCTGCCCTTCGGCGACTCCGGTCCGAACCGGGTGCCCGGGATGGTCGAGCGGTGCGTGTTCCTGGGTTCGACGACGCAGGTCTACGTTCGGCTGGCGCCGGGGGCGTCGGTCCAGGCGCTGGTGCCGAACTCCAACGGCATCACCGAGTGGGAGCAGGGCGCTCCGGTCAGCGTCCACCTGCCGGCCGACGCCCTGCGGCTGCTGCCGACCTGACCCGCTGCGCCGACGGGCGCGACGTGGACCCGGGGGTCGCCCGGGCGGGCGCCCAGTCGAACCCGAGCTCCCTGGCGACCAGGCGCATGGTGACCTCGGTCGCGCGGTCGGGGCTGACCGTCGGGTCGCCGAGGGCCACCTGGACCGCGAGGCCGTCCAGCAGCCCGGTCAGGACCAAGGTGAAGTCGTCGACGTCGACCGCCGCGAACTCGCCGCTGGCGACACCGGCGCGCACGATCTCGGCCACCTTCTCGCGCCATCGCTGGTCGAGCTCCTCGCGGTCCTTGGACACCTCGGGGTGCCGCACCGCCTGCGCCCACAGGTCCGGCCAGAGCAGCCACGACCCCGGCAGGCCGTCGGTGCCGCCGCTGGAGCAGGACATCTGCACCAGGGCCTCGATCTTGTCCCTGGCCCCGTCGATGGCGTCCAGCCGGCGGGCGGCCTCGGCGTAGAACAGGTCCTCGGAGTAGCGCAGCGCGTCGGTGAGCAGGCGGTCCTTGGTGCCGAAGTAGTAGATGACCAGCGCGCTGCTCGCACCGACCCGGCGGCCGATGTCGGAGATCCGGGTCTCGGGGAAACCGCGCTCGGCGATCACGTCGATGGCCGCCCGCAGCATCTGCTCGCGCCGGTCGTCGCTGGCGGCCTCGGCCACTCCCCGTCCCTGCCTTCACGTTCGGGAACATGCGAACGGGCCGGTGCTGGACAACGCTCGACCCTTGACCGCGGAGCATAGCAGCCCGTTAGACTGAACGTTCAGTCAAACACCCGGAGCTCAGCTCCGACCGTCGTCGCCGGTCACCTCGGCGGCGTGCGGCCGGTGCCGAGCCGAAACGCGAGGATGTGTGGGATGGCGCAGACGTACGACGCGATCGTTGTCGGCGGCGGGCACAACGGGATGGTGGCGGCCGCCTACCTGGCCAAGGCCGGTGCGCGCACCGTCGTCCTGGAGGCCCGGCACAAGACCGGCGGCGCGGCGACCACGGAGAGCCCATGGCCCGATGCCCCCGAGCTCAAGGTCACCCGGCTCTCGTACGTGATGAGCCTGATGCCGCCGACGATCATCCGCGACCTCGAGCTCAACCGACGCGGCTACAAGGTCTACCCGATGGGCCCGTACTACCAGGCGTTCCCCGAGGGCGGCTCGATCCAGATCTTCGCCGACGACTCCAAGCGCAACTACGACGAGATCGCGAAGTGGTCCAAGAAGGACGCCGACGCGATGCCGCAGTGGGACGCGTGGCTCGGCGGCCTGGCCGACGTGCTCGGCCCGCTCCTCATGCAGGTCCCACCGAACGTCGGCTCGCACCACCCCGGCGACCTGTCCAAGCTGCTGCGGCTGGCGTGGCGGCACAAGGGGCTGGACGTCCGCACGGTCGGCGACGTCACCCGGCTGATGGCGATGAGCATCGCCGACCTGCTCGACGACTGGTTCGAGTCGCCGCAGATCAAGTCGATGCTCGCGGTCAACGGCGTCATCGGGACCTGGGCCGGACCCTGCGAGCCCGGCACCGCGTACGTCATGGCGCACCACTCGATCGGCGACGTCGGCGACGGCCACCTGGGCAGCTGGGGCTACCCCGAGGGGGGCATGGGCGGCATCTCGGCCGCGATCGAGTCGGCCGCGCGCGACTTCGGCGCCGAGATCCGGGTGAACTCGCGGGTCGAGCGGACGCTGGTCCGCGACGGCGCGGTCGCCGGCGTGGCCCTGGAGAACGGGGACGAGCTGCACGCACCGCTGGTGGTGACCACCCTGCACCCGAAGACGGCGTTCCTCAAGCAGCTGGACGCCGCCGACCTGCCGGGCACGTTCGTCCGCGACATCGAGACGTGGAAGACGCGCAGCGGTGTCGTCAAGATCAACCTCGCGCTCGCCGAGCTGCCGAACTTCACCGCCGACCCGGGCAGCAACCAGCAGACGCACCACACCGGCTCGGTCGAGATGGCGCCGTCGGTGGAGTACATCGAGCGGGCGTTCCAGGACGCGCGCGAGGGCCGGCCGGCACTGCGCCCGTTCTCCGACAGCGTCATCCCGACGACGTTCGACAAGACGCTCGCGCCGGAGGGCGTGCACATCATGTCGCTGTTCACCCAGTGGGTGCCGCAGGAGTGGGCCGACGAGCCGCACAAGGACGAGCTCGAGGCGTACGCGGACCGCATGGTCGACTGCTACGAGGAGGTCGCCCCCGGCTTCCGCAGCTCGATCATGCACCGCGACATCGTCGGACCGAACGAGATGCAGGAGGAGTACGGCCTCATCGGCGGGAACATCTTCCACGGCGAGCTCTCGCTGGAGCAGCTGTTCCACATGCGGCCGGCGCCGGGGTACGCCGACTACCGCACGCCGGTCAAGGGTCTGTACAACGGCAGCTCCGCCACCCACGCCGGCGGTGGCGTGTGCGGCATCCCCGGCTACCAGGCCGCGCGTGCGGCCCTGGCGGACCGCAAGTCGGTGCGCAACCGGCTGCGGCCGGGTAAGTGACCCTGCCGCTGCCCGCTGCGCCACCCGAACCAGTGGTCGACCCGGCCGTCCGCGCCATGCTCGAGGCGCGGACGGTCGCGGTCGTCGGGGCCAGCACCCGGCCGGGCTCGTTCGGCGCCCAGCTGGTCGCCGAGATCAGCGCCGGCGACCCGGCGATCCGCGTGGTCCCGGTGAACCCGCGCTACGACGAGGTCGCCGGGCTGCGCTGCGTACCGACGCTCGCCGACGTCGACGGCTCGGTGGACCTGGTCATGCTCGGCGTGCCCAACCCGGCGCTGGAGACCCAGCTGCACGCGGCCGCCGAGGTCGGGGCCAGGTCGGCGGTCGTGTACGCGAGCGGCTTCGAGCCGCCGCAGGAGGGCCGGGCCCCGCTGGTCGAGCGGCTCGCGACGATCGCCCGCGACGCCGGCATGGCCGTGTGCGGCGGCAACTGCATGGGCTTCTGGAACCTCGACGCCGGGGTCCGCGCGCTCGGGTACCAGGAGCACCAGGTCCCGCCGCGCGGCCCGGTGACGTTCCTGAGCCACTCCGGCTCGGCGTTCTCGGCGTTGCTGCGCAACCGTCGTGGGATCGGCTTCAACCTGGTGGTGTCGGCCGGGCAGGAGTACGTCACGACGCTGGCCGACTACCTGCACTACGCGCTGGACCAGCCGACCACTCGGGTGGTGGCGCTGCTGATGGAGACCGTGCGGGACCCCGGCGGCTTCCGCTCGGCGCTGGCTCGGGCGGCCGAGGCCGACGTCCCCGTCGTCGCGCTCAAGGTCGGCCGGTCCGGGATGGCCCAGCAGATGGTGGCCGCGCACTCGGGTGCGCTGGCTGGAGAGGACGGCGCGTACGAGGCTCTGTTCGACGCGTACGGGGTGCTGCGGGTCGAGGACCTGGACGAGATGTGCGACACGGTGGAGCTGCTCGCTGGAGGCCGCCGGGCCGCGGCCGGGGGCGTCGCCACCGTGCACGACTCGGGTGCCGAGCGGGCGCTTGCGGTCGACGTCGCGGACGCCGTCGGGCTCGCCTTCGGTGCGCTCTCCGCCCCGACCCTCGGCGCGCTCGGCGAGCTGCTCGACCCCGGGCTGGAACCGGCGAACCCCCTGGACGTCTGGGGCACCGGCCGGGACACCCGGACCCTGTTCGGCGACGCGCTGTCGCTGCTCGCGGCCGACCCCGCCGTCGCCGCGGTGGCGCTCGGGGTGGACCTGGTGCACGAGTACGACGGCGAGCAGGCGTACCTGGAGGCGGCGTTCGACGCGGCCGCCACCACCGACAAACCCGTCGTGCTGCTGAGCAACGCGCACAGCTCGCTGCACCAGCCCTCCGCGGACCTGCTCCGCGCCGGCGGCGTGCCGGTGCTGGAAGGGACGCGCACGGGGATGCTCGCGCTGCGGCACCTGCTGGAGCTGCGCGACCTGCGCGCCCGGCCGGCCGTGGTCGCGCCGGCGGTCGACGGAGTGCGTGCGGCCCGGTGGCGGGCCCGGCTGGCCGCCGGTACGCCCACCGCGGCCGACGGGCTCGAGCTGCTGGCCGACTACGGGATCCGGGTGGCCGCGACACGGACGGCCGCCGACGCGGACGGCGCCGTCGCCGCAGCGGGGGCGGTGGGGTACCCGGTCGTGCTGAAGACCGACGAACCGGCCGTCGCACACAAGTCCGACGCCGGCGGGGTCGTGCTCGGGCTCGGGGCCGCCGGCGAGGTGCGTGCGGCGTACCTCGACGTCGCCGGACGGCTCGGTCCCCGGGTGTCGGTGGCCACGATGGTCCCGTCCGGGGTGGAGATCGCGCTCGGTCTCGTGCAGGACCCGCAGCTCGGCACGTTGCTGCTGGTCGCGGCCGGTGGCGTGCTGGTCGAGCTGTTGCACGACCGCGCGCTCGCGGTCCCCCCGGTGGACCACGGGCGCGCCGCCGCACTGCTCGGACGGCTGCGGGTGCGCCCGATGCTCGACGGGGTGCGCGGCGCCCCCGCCGCCGACGTCCCCGCCGTGGTGGACGCGGTGGTCGCGCTGTCGGCGCTGGCCGTCGAGCTCGGCGACGCCATCGAGGCCCTGGACGTCAACCCGCTGCTGTGCGGTCCCGACGGCGCCGTCGCCGTCGACGCCCTAGTCGTCCCCCGCCGCCCGGAACCTACGGTCGGGTAGCGCAGCAGGACTGCCGTACCCGACCGTAGGTTTCGTTTCGGTCAGAGCGGACGCGGGTCAGCGGGCGTCGAGCACGGCCACCTTCCCGCCGGCCACGCGCACCGGCAGCGCCAGCTCGCCCGGGCGCAGCTCGACCCGGTACTCCCCCGCGGTGAGTGCCGGGAACAGCCCGGCGTACGACGGGCGCCCAGCCGTCGTACGCCGGTGCACCTCGGTGTGCGTGTGCAGCGTCCCCTCCGCGTCGTAGAGCTGGATCTCGGCGCCCTCCAGGTCCGGCGGGCAGTGCACCAGCAGGGCGCCCACCGAGCCGCCGATGTCCAGGACCGCCCCCGCCTGCGGGACGTGCCGGTGCTCGTGCTCGTGCACGCCGGCGACGCTCATGCCGCCGGCGTCTCGTACCCGCTGTGCGGCACGCCGAGGTACGGGAACGTCGACTGGTACGGGATGTCCAGCGACGCGGCCGACAGCCCGTCGGTGAGCAGCGCCGCGGCACCGTCCGGCGTGAACGACGGGTCGACCAGGGCGATGGTGAGGCCGGCGATCGCGCGCAGCTCGATGGCCACCACGTTGTCCGCGACCCGGCGCCCGTTGGGGAAGCCGGCCAGGTCGCCGCCGAGCAGCCCGAACTGGTTCGGCGACGACGACGGCGCGATCGCCGTGTTCAGGCGCAGCATGTCCGCCTGCGTCGTGCCGGTGAAGTTCTGGAAGCCGCCGATGACGCCTGCGGGGATGCCGGTCAGCAGGATCGCCGCCAGGTCCGCGCGCGGCTTGCTGTACGCGGCCAGGTGCGGGAAGACCCCGGGGTACAGCACCGGCAGCAGGCCGGCCAGCTCGGGCTGGGTGACGTACTGCGCGAACGCGCTGTCGGCCGCCGGCGGCAGCAGGTTCCACCGGTCCTTGTCGGCCATCGGGACGATGACCTCGTTGAACAGCGGGTTGCCGAGCCGGGAGACCTGCACCCAGGGACCGGTTCCGACGTCCTGGCCGTCGCTGCCGCCGCGGACGGTGACCTTGTGCCGGTACGCGGCCGACCACACGCCAACGACGGCCTTGGGGTCGGCGGGGTCCGAAGGGGTCTTGCCGTTGCTGGTGAGCTGGGCGATCGGCACCCGGATCGCGATGCTGTGCACGTTGAGGTCCTTGGTGCCGTTGACGCCGACGGCAGCGGCACTGGGGATCAGGTGCAGGTTCTGGAACGGCCGCAGGGTGCCCAGGTCGAAGATCGAGCCGAGGTCGACGAAGAACCCCTCCGAGCGCTGCCCGGTGTAGACCGAGACCCCGCCGCCGACGTTGTGCGTCGCGGCGGCGGCCAGCGACGGGAAGTCCGGCGTGGACCGCGGGCCGATGTTGCACGGCGGGCAGGCCAGGTTGGTGCCGAGCGTGTGCAGCCCGTGCTTGTCCTCGCGCACCACCTTGGCGAACTGCCGCCGGTTCCAGCTGGTCGACGTCAGCGACGTGATCGGCCCGGTGTTGTACAGGAACGTGTCCGTGCTGCGCAGCTTGGTCGTGAAGGTGAACCAGTAGCTGACGTCGGGCTTGCCGTCGCCGTTGTTGTCGACGTGGATGGCGT
The DNA here is from genome assembly GCA_963711005.1 of uncultured Actinomycetota bacterium. Taxonomy (GTDB): domain Bacteria; phylum Actinomycetota; class Actinomycetes; order Prado026; family Prado026; genus CAVQCJ01. Next base: position 819,597 of record CAVQCJ010000006.1, read on the forward strand.
ACTTCACGTCGTCACCGAACTCGTAGAAGTTCGGGCCGGCGTCGGGTCCCTGCAGCGGGATGAAGTTGGCGATGAGCGTGACGGTGTTGGGCGCGTCCGGGCTGACGAACGCGTACAGGTCGGTGTTGTCGGCGACCGGGTCCTTGGAGATCTCGGGCGCTTCGCGGTGTGACGACATGACGGAACCTCACAGGGTCGGCTACGGGTCTGGTGGGAGGGTCAGCGGGTGACGGCGGCGAGGCGGGCCGCGACGGCCCGGTCCCTGATGCGTACCTGCTGGTCGCCGAAGAAGACGTCGATGTCACCGGTGGACGCGTCGCGGACGTGCGCGACCACGTCGCCGGCCGCCGCCCCGTCGCCGGAGCCGGCCGGTGCAGCACCGGAGCCGAGCACCGCGCCGCCGCCGGCGCCCGCGAGCGCGCCGGACGCGACGAGACCCAGACCGACGCCGGCGCCGGCGATGACCTGACGCCGGCTCGGGTGGCCGGGGACGCGCGGGCCGGACACGTCCGCGTCGTCACGGGGGGGCGGGCCCTCGGCCCGCTGCACGTGCTGGGACTGCTCGGGGTTCGACATCGCCTTCTCCTCTGGATCGGGTGCACGGCCCCGACCAAGGGGGACGTCCACCGACCGGACCGGTCGTGTCTCACCCCTGAGGCATCGCCATTCAAAGGGTCGCGGACTCGTTCGTCAAGCACTTCGCAGCCGGCCCGCGAGCCGCCGGAGAAGGACCAATCCATCGCCCGGACGGCTCCGAACATCTGCCCGGAGGCGGCCGGTCGCGACCACCGGGACGCGCTCCTGCAGCTACCGCGGGAGGGGCGTCGGCGGCGTCTCACCCCAGAGGGCCGGCGGCCTCCCGCGGTGGCGCGACGGCGACCGGCTAGCCTGCCGCGCGTGCACCGGTACGCGAGCATGCTGCAACGGTTGGGACACCGGCCGTGGTTCGCCCGCGTCGGTCGCGCGCTCGTCCCCGTCGACCGGGCCCTGCAGCGGCTCTCGCGCGGACGCTTCGGCGGCATCGGTCCGCAGGTCCTGCCCGAGCTGCTGCTCACCACGACCGGACGCACCAGCGGGCTCCCCCGGCAGGTGCCGCTGCTGTACGCGCAGGACGGACAGACGATCGTGGTGGTCGCGTCCAACTGGGGTCAGCCGCACCACCCCGCGTGGTCGACGAACCTGCTCGCCGAACCGGCCGCGACCGTCGAGATCCGCGGCGAGGTGCGGCCGGTGCGCGCACGGCTGGCGGCACCGGAGGAGAAGGAGCGGGTCTGGCCGCTCGTGGTCGCGGTGTGGCCGGCCTACGACACCTACGCCGTGCGCAGCGGGCGCGACCTGCGGGTGTTCCTGCTCGAACCGGTGACCGCGGGTGGCTGAACCCGGCCGCGGCGAGCGCTGGCGGCAGCGGTTCGAGGCCCCGTTCGTGTCGTTCCCGTCCTGGTCGCCGGCCCGGCCGGACCTCCTCTACTTCGTCAGCGACGCCGACGGTTCCGTCCAGGCGTGGTGCCACGACCTCGGCGACGGTCGGACGACCCGGCTGACCGACCAGGCGGTCGGCGTGGAGTCGTTGGTGGTGCTCGACGACGGGCCGGGCCGGTCGGGCATCGCGTGGTGGTCCGACGACACCGGTGCGGAGGACGGCCGGTGGGTCGTGACCGCCGCGGACGGGTCCGGTCCGCCGCGACCGCTCGTCCCGCAGCTCGCCACCGGCTGGGCGCAGGGGCTGTCGGTCGCGGCCGGCACGATCGCGCTCGGGCTGGCCGACGACACGACGTACCGCGTGCTCGTCGTCGCCGGCGACGGGCCGCCGCGGCTCCTGCACGAGTCCCGGTCGCCGGCCGGACTGGGCCGGGAGTGGGAGAGCGAGGCGTACGGCGGCCTGTCCGCCGACGGGACGCTGCTGTGCTACCGGCACAGCGAGCGCGGCGACATCCTGCACTTCGGGCTGCGGGTGGTCGACGTCGGTACGGGTGCGGAGCTGGCCGACCTGGTGGACGTCGGCCGCACCCTCAAGGTGGCCGCGTGGTCGCCGGTCCCGGGCGACCAGCGACTCGCGTTCGTGCACGAGCTCGACGGCATCGAGCGGCCGGGCGTGTGGTCGGCCGGCGCCGGCCGTCGCGACTTCCCGCTGGACCTGCCCGGACCCGTCGACGTCGCCGGGTGGTGGCCGGACGCAAGCGCTTTGCTCCTGCTGCACGAACGCTACGGCCGCCGCACGCTGCATCGCCTCGACACCGCCGACGGGACGCTCTCGCCCGTGCACGACCCGCAGGGCTGGGTGAGCGCGGCGGCGGTCCGCCCGGACGGCGAGGTGTGGTTGCGCGAGGAGTCCGCGGAGCGCGCGCCGCGCGTGCGCACCGTCGACGGCCGGGTCGTGCTCGCGTCGGCCGGCCGGCCACCCGCGCCCGGCCGCCCGCACCGCAACGTGGTCTTCGCCGGACCGGCCGGTCCGACGCACATGCTGCTGACCGTCCCCGACGCACCGGCGCCGCACCCTACGGTGATGCTCGTGCACGGCGGGCCGGAGTGGGCCTTCCCGGACGACCTCGACCCGTGGGAGCAGGCTCTCGTCGACCACGGGTACGCGGTGGCCAAGGTGAACTACCGCGGCTCGACCGGGTCGACGGTGGCGTGGCGGACCGCCGTGCACGGCGGTGACATCGGGTTCCCCGAGCTCGCCGACGTCGTGGCCGGTCTGGACCATCTCGTGCAGACCGGCGTCACCGACCCCGCGCGGGTGGCGATCGAGGGGTGGTCCTGGGGCGGGTACGTGTCGGTGCTCGCCGCCGGGCTGGAACCGACCCGGTTCGCCGCGGTCATCGGCGGCATCCCCGTCTGCGACTCGGTCTTGTGCCACGAGGACTGCTCACCGCCGCAGCAGGCCTACGACGTGGCCATCATGGGCGGGACTCCGGCCGAGCTGCCCGAGCTCTACGCCGAGCGCTCGCCCATCACCTACGTCGACCGGGTGCGCGCCCCGGTCCTGCTCATCGCCGGCGAGTACGACAGCGCGTGCCCGATCCGGCAGGTGCGCCACTACGCGGACACGCTGCGCCGCCTCGGCGGCCGGGTCACGCTGCACGTCTACCCGGCCGGGCACCACGCCAACACCGTCGCCGAGCGGCTGCGGCACGCGGACCTCGAGCTCGCGTTCCTGGCCGAGCACCTCGGCCGCGGAGTCAGCGCCGAGGGATGACCAGCAGCGACTGCGCGCCGACCCCGAGCGGGCCGCCCAGGTCCGACAGCACGGACGTGGCCAGCCCCACCCCGCCCTGGCTGATCGCGGTGGTGGCGTCCAGGCACACCCACTCGCCGACCGGGTCTCGGTGCAGGTGGACCGTGAGCTCGGGGTTGATGAACAGCCACTGCTGCACGCCGAGCTCGCTCGAGACACCGTTCCCGCTGTCCGCGACCGCCATCACCCGCTGCAGCCCGGACGGCTCCTCGCCCTCGACCAGCGGGTGTCGCAGCCTCGTCCACAGCGCCGCCGGGCCCGGCTCGGTGAACGAGCCCCGGGCAGTGCGCCACTCGACCGCGGACAGGTACCCGTCCACCCATCCGGGCGGGAGCACCAGCCCGCCGTGGGTCGGCAGGGCCGGCGGGTCCGGGTGCCGGTCGGGGACGGTCGTGGCCTCGGTCCGCCGGACCCGCCAGGCGGTGGCCCTGGCGACCTCGACACCGTCGGCCCGCATAGTCGCGCCGAGCATCTCGACGGCCCGGCCGGGGCGCAGCGTCTCAGCGGTCACCTCCACCTCGCCCACCGGGACCGGGCGCAGGATCTCCACGGTCATCCGCGCGACCACGATCTCGGGCCGCGGCCGGTGCTGCTCGACCGCACGGGCCAGCAGCGCGCTGGGCGGACCGCCGTGCTGAGCGCCGGGGTCCCACGGACCGGTCGTCCAGGGGGTGGACTCGAAGCGGTCCGGGCCGAGCCGGCGGTAGAAGGAGTCGGGCACCCCGCGACGCTACCCGGCTCGCCCGGGCAGGATGGAGGGGTGCTCGTTCCGGCCCGCATGGGTCCCCGCATCGCCGACGGCTCGGTGACGCTGCTCTTCCGGCGGTGGCGTCGCGCCCAGGCCGTCGCCGGGCACGTCTACCGCACCGCGGCCGGCCGGCTGTGCGTCGTGCGGGTGGACGTCGTCCGCGTCGACCGCATCGGTGCCGCCGACGCGCGCCGGGCCGGCTACCGGACCGCGGGCGAGCTGGTCGCGGACCTGCGCGGCGACGAGGCCTGGCCGGTGTACCGGCTGCAGGTCACCCTGGCGGCGGACCCCGACCCCCGCGCGGCGCTCGCCGCGGACGACCGCCTCGGGCCGGACCAGGTGGCGGCGCTGTCCGTGCGGCTGGAGCGCCTGGACCGCGTGTCCTCGCACGGACCGTGGACGGCGAGCACGCTGCAGCTGATCGCCGACCGCCCGGCGGTGCGGGCCGGCGACCTGGCCGCCTCGGTGGGGCGCGAGATGCTGCCGTTCAAGGTGGACGTGCGCAAGCTGAAGAACCTGGGGCTCACCCTCAGCCTGGACGTCGGGTACCGCCTGTCGGCGCGCGGCGTCGCGTACCTGGCCGCGACGGCCGGGCGGGTGCGCACGTGACCGGCCGACGCCCGGTGCCACGACTGTCCGACCGCCGGCTCGGACGGGCCACGTTGGCCCGGCAGGGGCTGCTCGAGCGGCTGCCCGGCGACCCCGTGGAGGTCGTGGAGGCGGTCGGCGCGATCCAGTCGCAGCAGTGGTCGGCGGTCGTGGCCGGGCTGTGGGCCCGGGCGGACAAGTTCGCGCCGGACGAGCTGTACGCGGCACTGGCGGACGGTGCACTCGTCACCGGCACGCTGCTGCGCCGCACGCTGCACCTGTGCAGCCGGGCCGAGCATCCGGCCTACGCCCTGGTCGCGGACACGACGGGCGCCAACGCCTGGTGGCGGACCAGCCCACCGCCGCGGGGCGGCGCGCTCGCGCTGCGCCGCGACCTGCTGACGTACTGCGGGTCGGTGGCCAGGACCGTGGAGGAGACGAGCGCCTTCATCGAGGGCTGGCTGGACGCGCGGCCGGGGGTGCTGTCCACGGCCGAGCTCGACGCGCAGCGGACGTACGGGTGGCGGCCGTTCCGTTCGGGCAGCGACTTCCTGCGCTCCCCGGCGGACGGGCGCTGGGGACCGCGGACGCCGTCGGGCTTCCTGGCCGCCCCGGTCCCGCCCTCGCTGGCGACCGAACCGGACCGCGCCGGCGCGCTGGACGACGTCATCCGCCGGCACCTGCGCGCGTTCGGCCCGGCCGGGGCCGAGGACATCGCCGCCTGGACCGGGCTGCCGGTCACGGCGGTGCGCACGGCGGTCAACGCCGGTCGCCGGCGCCTGATGACGTACGAGGGCGAGGACGGGCGGCGCCTGCACGACCTGCCCGGCGCCCCGCTGCCGGACGAGCAGACCCCGGCGCCGGCCCGGCTGCTCCCGTGGTTCGACGCGGTGCTGCTGGCGTTCGCACCGGCGCGACGCGGACGGGTGCTCGACCCGCAGCACCGCGACGCCGTCTACTCCCGCGCCAACCTGCAGGTCCGTCCGACGTTCCTGGTCGACGGCCGGATCGCCGGCACCTGGGCGGTGCAGGTGGCTTCGCGGGAGTCGGTGCTCACCCTCCAGCCGTTCGGCCGGCTGCCGCGGCGCACCGCCGGCGAGCTCGTCGAGGAGTCCGAGCTGCTGGTCCGCCTGCTCGCGCCGGCCTCGAAGGCGCACCACGTCGCCGTCGCCGAGCCATGACGCCGGCAGCCCGGCGCAGCCGGATCGGTCGGGCGCCCCTCCTGACGGCGGCGACGCTGCTGCTGGTGACCGCGTGCTCGTCCGGGTCCGCGACCCCGGGCAGCTCCGGCGGCTCGGCCATCTCGTCCCTCGGGTCCAGTCGTGCCACCGCGTCGCCGTCGGCCACGCAGCCCGCAACGACGACCACTCCGGCGCCGTCCGGGCGGGTCAGCGCACCGGAGACCGTCCGTCCGGTGCCGACGCCGACAGCCGCGGTGATCGCCCGCCTCACCGACGCGCAGTGGCAGGCGATGGTCGACGCCGGGGTGTGGCGCGCCGGCTGCCCGGTCGGCCGGGCGTCGCTGCGGCGCGTCCAGCTCTCGTACATCGGCTTCGACGGCAAGGCGCACCGCGGGGCGCTGGTGGTCAACGCCGATGTCGCGGGCAGCGTGGTCCGTGTCTTCGGCGCGCTCTACGCAGCGCGGTTCCCGATCCGCCGGATGGTGCCGGTCGAGGCGTACGGCGGCGACGACAACGCGAGCATGGCTGCCGACAACACCTCGGCGTTCAACTGCCGGCAGCCCGGTCAGGCCAACGCCCCCAGCACGAAGTCCCCGCACGCCAACGGGCGCGCCGTCGACCTCGACCCGTACGAGAACCCGTGGCAGGACCCGCGCTGCTCCTGCTTCCAGCCGGACTCGTACTACGGCACGCACCGCAGCGGCAAGGGCGTGATCGTCAAAGGCGGTGCGGCCTGGCGGGCGTTCGTCGCCGAGCGGTGGACCTGGCAGGACAGCACGACGATCGACTACCAGCACTTCGACACCGGCTACCCGTCCCGACCTCTCAGCTGACCGGGACCGGACTCCAGGTGGTCGGCGTCCACGGGGTGGGGTTCCAGTCGTAGACGGCGTAGCCGGCCGGGTCGGCGGGCAGCGCGACCAGCGCGGCGGAGCGGGTTCCGTAGCTGCCGTGCTCGGTGTCGTGCCGCCCCAGCAGCGCGTCGGCGCGCTCCGGTTCGAGGGCGTCGTCGTACAGCCGAACCCAACCACGCCACCGGTCCCGGACGTCCCCGCGCTGGTCGAACGGGTCTGGCACCGCGACCCGGAACGCTTCCCCCCAGCGGGACTGCCGCGGGCTCTCGCCGACGGCGTCCAGCCCGGCGTTGTTGCCGACGTGGAAGCCCGGCGTGACGGCGGAGCGGGTCAGCGTCCGGCCGTCCCAGGTCCACCAGGTGACGGCGCCGGTGCGCGCGTCGGCGCGCAGCAGCGTGAACGGCTCGTACCGGACCGGGTCGACACTGCCGAGCGTCGCGTCGCGGAGCGCGGACAGCGGAAGCTCGCCGCGGCTGAGCCGGTCGGACCCGGCCGGGGTCGGCGCGCCCGGGGTGAACACCGCGGCGAACGCGCGGGCGCCCGGGTCGACGACCAGCCAGGTCCCGCCGCTGCGCAGGTCACGTCCGCCGACCGCGCCGGGGCAGGTGTCCGGCCACCACGGGCCGGGCTCGGCCGTCGCCCGGGCCAGGTCCTCGTCCCGGACGGACGCGAGCAGCACCGGCCACGCCGACGCCGGCTCGTACCGCAGGAAGGCGAGGCACACCCCGCCAGCATCCCAGGCGCGCCCCAGCCACACCGAGGCGCCAGGCCCGCACCGCCCCCGCACTGGTGTGGAGGTCGCGGGGTCCCGGTCAGCTGCGGGGCTTGCGCTTCTCGGGATCGTGCACCGACAGGTCGGTGACTGTCGCCTTGGCCCGACCGCCCTTGACCGCCACCTCCAGCACGTTGCCGTTGGAGGCCTGGTCCGTACGCAGCACGGCCAGCCCGACGACCCCGTACTTCGGCGTCGTGATCGGGCTCGTGCACGTGCCGACCACCTCGTCGCCGCGGTACACCTCCGCGCCGTACTCGGGGGCGACGGTGCCGGCCACCAGCAGCGTCTTGAAACGGTTCGGCGGCGCCGTGGCCACCGCGGCGAGCGCGCCCTTGCCGACGAAGTCCGCGCCGCTGTCGACGGCAACCGTCCTGTCCATCGACAGGTCGTACGGCGAAGTCTCCCCCGGCTGGTAGTCCAGCCCGATGATGATGAGGCCCGCCTCCACCCGGAGCATCTCCACGGCGTCCAGCCCGAACGGGCGCACACCGGCCTTCTCCAACGTCCGCCACAGCTCTACGGCGCGGTCGGCGTCCGGGATCAGCTCGAAGCCGAGCTCGCCGGAGAACCCGGTGCGCAGCACCCACACCGGCACCCCGGCGACCTCCTGGCGCTGCGGCAGGAAGCGGAAGTAGCGCAGCGCGGACAGGTCGGCGTCGGTGAGCCCCTGGAGGATCTCGCGCGAGCGCGGACCCTGTACCGACACGACCGGCATCTGCAGCGTGCGGTTCACGATGGAGTAGTCGAGGCCCCCGGTGTGGCCGGCGAGGAAGTCGCCGAAGTCCGCCGAGTTCGTCATCACCCAGTAGTGGTCGTCGGCGTGCTTGTAGACGGTGCCGTCGTCGACCATCGCGCCCGTCGCGTCGACGAACGGCGCGTACTTCACCTGGCCCACCTCGAGCCGGGACAGGTCGCCGGCGAACGTCCGCTGGGCGGCCGCCGCCGCGTCCGGGCCGGTGACGTCCCACTTCTGCAGGGCGAAGACGTCCCACATCCCGGCCGACTGGCGGACCGCGTGGTACTCCGCCTCCGGGTCGCCCAGCGTGGTCGTCCACATCCACCCGCTGTCCTCGAGGAACGCGGCGCCGGCGTCCTCCTGGACACCGTGCAGGACGGACTTGACTGGCTCGGTCATGACTCTCCTAGCGGGCGAGTACTTCGGGGAACGGCAGGGCGATCGGATCGGTGGCGAGACGGCTGCGGCCCTGCTCGTCGAAGCGGTCCAGGCCCAGCATCGTGGCATCGACGACGTCGGTGGTCCCGGTCAGCACCAGGTCGGCGGCCGCGCGGGAGACCCCGGGGCCCCACATCATCCCGTGACCAGCTGCGGACGCCACGCTGACGCCGCGGACCGGCTCGCCGTCCGGTCGAAGCGCGGGACCGAGGATCGGCAGGTGGTCCGGGGTGTAGTCGATGGTCGCGGCCCAGACCCGGCGCAGGCCGAGGTCGCGGGTCACCGGGACCAGCTCGGCCAGCCGGTCCTTGATCTTGGCCAGGTACGCGTGGTCGATCGAGCGGGCCGGGCCGGGGGTCTCGGCCGGGTTGCTCATCCCGAACATCAGGCCCTGCTCCTCGGGCCGCCAGTACAGGCCGGACGGGAGGTCGAAGACCATCGGCACGCGCGCCGGGTCCAGGTCGGGGTGCTTCTCGGTGACCGCGACCTGGTGCCGGGCCCCGCCGGCCGGGATGCGCACCCCGGCCACCGCTCCGACCTCGGCGAGCTCGGGCCCGCCGGTCAGCACGACCTGGCCGGTGGAGATGGTCCCGGCGTCGGTGCGCACTGCGGTCACCCCGCCCCGCGCGTCCAGCTCGAGCCCGGTGAACTCCACGCCCTCGCGCAGCTGGACGCCGTCGACCGCCATCGCCACCAGGTAGGCCTGGACGTTGCGGGTCGGCGTCAGCCAGCCGTCGGCGTCGGCGAAGGTCCCGCCCAGGTGCACGCCGCGTGCCATGGTCGGGTTGAGCTCGGCGGCCTCGTCGGCGTCGACCCACCGCACGTCCAGTCCCAGCGACTGCTGCATGACCAGCCGCTCGCGGGCGGCCTGCACCTCGGCCTCGGTGAAGCAGGGCAGGAAGTAGCCCTGCTCGACGAAGCCGGAGTCGATGCCCAGCCGGTCGTGCTGGCTGCGGTAGAACGCCTGGGTCCACTGGGCCAGCCGCACCGCCGTCGGGGTGCCGCCCTGGCCGCGCACGATCCCGGCCGCTCGCGCGCTGGCGCCCTGGCCAGCGGACCGCTTGTCGAGGACGACGACCCGGCCGGCCCCGCCCTCGCGCAGGAAATGCGCGCACCAGGCGCCGACAGTTCCCGCGCCGATGACGACGACGTCCGCGACGTCGCGGGTCCGCGCTGGTGGCACGACTGCCTCCCCAGGCATGGTGGAGTCGGGGCTCGTGGGCCTTTCCCCGAGCCCTGACCGTGGCATAAACTGAACGTTCAGTCAACATCCCTCGGCGAACCCGGAGGCCCCGCATGGCCGGCTCGACGCACGGCTTGACACCCGACGACCTGGACGTCCAGGCCCGTGCCCGGATGCTCGCCGACGAGCTGATCCCGTACGAGGTCGAGGCCGAGCTCAACGACGGCGAGCTCGACCCGGCGGTCCTGGACAAGCAGCACTCCCGGGTGCTCGAGCTCGGGCTGGGCGCCACGAACATCCCGGTCGAGCTCGGCGGGCAGGGGCTCACGTTCCTGCAGCAGGTGCTGGTCCAGGAGCAGGGCAACCGGGTCACGAACGGTCTGGGCTGGATCCTGTTCACGCCGCCGCTGTGGTTCACCACGGTGGCGACGCCGGCCCAGCGCGAGCGCTGGCTGGCGCCGACCGTCCGCGGCGAGGCGCACGAGTGCTACGCGATCACCGAGGAGGGCGCCGGCTCCGACGTGGACGCGATCGAGGCGACGGCGCGCCGCGACGGCGACCACTACGTCCTGGACGGCGTCAAGTGGCACGTGACCTCGTACAACGGCGCCGCGTACTGCTTCTTCCAGGCCAAGCTGACCGCGGGCGAGCACGCCGGCGAGCACGCGATGTTCATCGTGGACCTGCCCTCCCCCGGCGTGCGCGTGGTGCGCACCCCGGCGTACTCCCACACGATCAGCCACCACCACCCGATCGTGGCCTTCGAGGGCGTCCGGGTGCCGGCCGACCAGATGGTCGGCGCCGAGGGCGACGGCATGGGCTTCGCGTACGCGTGGTTCCGCTACGAGCGGCTGATGATCGCGGCGCGGTGCCTGGGCGCCATGGACCGGCTGGTCGAGGAGGCGACCGAGTTCGCCAAGGAGCGCATCGTCTCGGGCCGCCCGATCATGGAGTTCCAGCAGGTGCAGGCGATGCTCGCCGACTGCGTCACCGAGCTGTTCGCGGCCCGCACGCTGACGTACGAGGTGGCCAGGAACATCGACCGCGGTGCCGACCTGAAGGTGCAGCACGCCCAGACGTCGATGGCCAAGCTGTACGTCTCGGAGGCCGCCGGCCGGGTCGCCGACAAGGCGGTGCAGATCTTCGGCGGGCGCGGCTACATGCGCGAGAACGTCGCGGAGCGGTTCTTCCGCGAGCTGCGCGTCGAGCGCATCTGGGAGGGCACGTCCGAGATCCAGCGCGTGATCATCGCCGACCAGCTGGCCAAGCGCGGCCCGCGCACGATCACCTGAGAACCATCACCTGAGAACCATCACCTGACGCGCAGGCGCATCCTGACGCGCAGGCGCATCCTGACGCGCGGCTACTCGACGGTCGCGGCGCTGCGCGTGTGCGTGTGCTCGGGCTGCAGCGGCTGGTCCAGGTAGCCGCGGGCGACGAGCACGTCGAACTCGTACACCGCGGTCTCCTCCGGGGCGATCGGCCCCGGCGTCCACTCCCTGGCGGCCAGCCCGCGCTGCACCGCCTCGCAGGCGTTCCAGTCCTGCCGGTTGGTGATGTCCCAGAAGTCCACCGCGTACGACGGGTCGAACCCCTCGCGCTGCGCCGACGACTGCGGGAACGACCAGGTGCACTCGATGTGCGTCTCGCCCGGGCTCAGCGGCGTCAGCCGGTGGGTCATGACGTAGTCGGGGTGCACGCTGATCAGCAGGTTCGGGAAGACGTCGATGTACCCGACCGTCGGCCGCTCGTGGTGCACGCCGGGGATCGGGTCCCCGTGGCTCTTCCCGTCCAGCGACATGGTCTGCGCGCCGTCGACGAGCCACATCGAGCCGCCGACCCAGCTGCCCTCGCCCTCGTAGTCGTACCCGCTGTCCGGCGGGCTCACCGCGCACAGCTCCGGGTGGATCGTCGGGCAGTGGTAGCACTCGTTGTAGTTCTCCGAGAGCACCTTCCAGTTCGAGTCGACGACGTAGTCGTGCTTGGCCATCGTCACCAGCGACGCGATGTCGTACGGCGCGACGATCTGCTCGACGTCGCCAAGCTGGTCCCGCAGCGGACCGGCGTCGCCGGACACGTTCACGAACACGTAGCCGTGCCACTCCTCGCACGCCAGCCCGAGCAGCGGGAACTCCGACTTGTCGAACGCCGCGACGTCCCGGAAGTTCGGCGCCGCCTTGAGCGTGCCGTCCAGGCCGTACCCCCAGGCGTGGTACGGGCAGACGATGGCTCGCCCGTTCGCCGACGCGTCGCACGGCAGCAGCTCGTGGCCGCGGTGCCGGCAGACGTTGGAGAACGCCCGCAGCACGCCGTCCGCCCCGCGGACCAGCAGCGCGCTCTCGGCGCCGATGCGCACGGCCCGCTGGTCGCCCGGCTTCGGGAGCTCCTCGCTGCGTGCGGCGCAGATCCAGTGCCGACGCAGGAAGTTCTCCTGCTCCCAGGCGAACACGTCGGGATCGACGTACGCCTCCCGGGGCAGCACCCGGCTCTCGCCGAAGGGCCGCAGGACGGGGGCGAGCTTGGCGGGGTCGATCGGGGCCGGCATGAGTACTCTCCTATCTGAACGGACGTTCAAGATAGCGGTGGTGAGGGGTCGCAGTCCACGACTACGCGTCTCGATCGGGTCCGAGCGGAGCGATCAGGTCGTGCAGCGGGCCGAAGACCCCGGGCGCGCCGGCCACCACCAGCTCGCCGGAGGCCGGCTCGCCGTGCAGGCCGGCCACCAGCGCCCCGGCCTCGGTGGCGACCAGCGAACCGGCGGCCAGGTCCCACGGGGCCAGCCCGCGCTCGAAGTACCCGTCCACCCGCCCGCAGGCTACCGAGCAGAGGTCGACGGACGCGGCGCCGTACCGCCGGATGTCCCGGACCCGCGGCAGCACCTGCGCGACCACCTCCGCCTGGTGGGCCCGGCGCGCGGAGTCGTAGCCGAACCCGGTTGCCACCAGCGCCTGCTCGAGCCGGTCGCAGCGCGACGGGTGCACGGGCAGGCCGTTGCGGGTCGCCCCCCCGCCGCGCACCGCCACGAACGTCTCGGCCAGCACCGGGACCTCCACCACACCGACGACCACGACGCCGGCCACCTCGGCAGCCACGCTGACCGCCCAGACCGGGAGCTCGTAGAGGTAGTTCACGGTGCCGTCCAACGGGTCCAGGACCCAACGGACCCCGCTGGTGCCGGGCCGGTCAGCGCCCTCCTCGCCGAGGAACCCGTCGTCCGGACGGGCGGCGCCGATGCGTTCGACGAGGAGCCGCTCCGCCCGCGTGTCCATCTCGGTCACGACGTCGGTCGGCGTGGACTTGGTGCCGACCCGCATCTCGCGAGGGCGGTCGTGCAGCAGGACGCGGCCGGCTTCGGCGGCCACCTCTCGGGCCAGCGACACGAGCGCGTCGAGGTCGACGCCGAGGCCGTCGACCCCGCCGGTGCCGTCGCGGGGACCGGACACGGGTCAGTCGCTCCCGGCCAGCGCGGGCCGCGGCGCCCGCGGGTTGGGGCAGCAGCCGGCGACGCACACGTCCCGCCACGGCCCGAGCGCCGACAGCGCCGCGCGGCGGCCAACCGGTCGGCCCTCGATCCGCTCCCGGACCAGGTCCACGATCATCGCGACGAACCGCGGGTCGGTACCGGGCGTCGCGGCCCGCGCCACCGGCAGCCCCACCAGGTCCGCGGTCTGCCGGGCGAGCGTGTCGAGGTCGTAGACCACCTCGAGGTGGTCGGACACGAAGCCGATCGGCACCAGGACCGCGGCCGGCACGCAGTCCGCGGCGAGCTGCTCCAGGTGCAGCCCCACGTCCGGCTCGAGCCACGGCTGGGACGGCGGACCGGACCGGGACTGGAACACCAAGTCCCAGTCGTGCCGCTCGCCGGCCTCCCGCGCGACCCGTTCGGCCACCAGCGTCGCGGCGGCGCGGTGCTGCGCGACGTAGGCGCCGCCCGGGCCCGGCAGCGCCCCGCTGGCGTCGGCCTGCCCGGTCGGGATGGAGTGGGTCGTGAACACCAGCCGGGCGCCGGCGCGGACGGCGTGCGGCAGCTCGGCGAGCGCGGCCACCGTCGCGTCGGCGAACGGGCCGACGAAGCCGGGATGGTCGAAGTACGGCCGGATCTTGTCGATCGCCGGTGCGCCGGGAACCTGCTGCGCCGCGTCGAACAGGTTCTCGCGGTACTGCCGGCAGCCCGAGTACGAGGAGTACGCGGCCGTCACGAACGCGAGGGCGCGGCGCACGCCGTCGCGGGCCATCGCACCGATCGCGTCGGCAAGGTAGGGGTCCCAGTTGCGGTTCCCCCAGTACACCGGCAGGTCGAGCTGCTGGTCGGCCAGCTCCTTGCGCAGCGCGGAGAGCAGCGCCGTGTTCTGGGCGTTGATCGGGCTCACACCGCCGAACAGCTGGTAGTGCTCGGCCACCTCGGCGAGCCGGTCCGTCGGGATGCCGCGGCCGCGGGTGACGTTCTGCAGGAACGGGAGCACGTCGTCGGGCCCCTCGGGACCGCCGAATGACACCAGGAGGACGGCGTCGTACGCGGTCACGGGGGCGTCGGTCACGGACTCATCATCCCGCTAGGTTCTCTGGCGTGCAGAACCCCTACCGCGTCCTGCTGGACGTGCGCGGGGGGCCGGCGTTCTCGGCGGCGGCGTTCGTGGCCCGGCTGCCCATCTCGATGCTCGGCATCGCGATCATCCTGCTGGTCTCCGCGGACTCCGGCCGGTACGGGCTGGCCGGCGCGGTCGCCGCCGTCTCGGCCCTGTCCGAAGCTCTCGTGCAGCCGGTCTTCGGCCGGCTCGTCGACCGCTACGGCCAGTCCCGGGCCGTGCCGCCGGTCGTCGTGGCGTGCACGGTGGCGAACGGGGCGTTCGCCTGGGCGGCGACGCACCACGCGCCGGCCTGGACCCTGTTCGTCCTGGGCGCGCTCGGCGGCGCGACCTTCCCGAACACCGGTGCGCTGGTCCGGGCCAGGTGGGCGAACGCCCTCTCCGGGACGCCGGCGCTGCAGACGGCGTTCTCGGTCGAGTCGATCCTCGACGAGGTGATCTTCGTCCTCGGTCCGCCGCTGGTGACGTGGGTCGCGCTCGTCTTCGGTCCGGCGCAGGCGCTGATGGTGACCGTCGGTCTGCTGGTCGTCGGCTGCGCGCTGCTGCTCGTGCAGCGGCGCACCGAGCCGCCCGCGTCCGGCCCCGGGCACGCGGACGGACCGTCTGCGCTCAGCGTCCCCGGCGTCCGTGCGGTGGTCGCGGTGATGGTGATGCTCGGCGGTGTGTTCGGCTCGTTCGAGGTGGTCACGATCGCGTTCGCCCAGCACCGCGGACACACGGGCGCGGCGGGGGTGCTGCTGGCGCTCAACGCCGCCGGGAGCATGGTCGCCGGCATCGTGTACGGCCTGCTGCACCCGGCGACGCCACCGCAGCGACAGCTGCTGCTGCTCTCGTCGCTGGTGCCGTTGACCGTGGTCGCGTTCCCGTTCGTGGAGTCGATCCCCTTGCTCGCGGCGCTGTCGTTCGTCGCCGGGTTCGTGGTGTCGCCGACGTTGATCTGCGCGTTCGGCCTGATCGAGTCGCTCGCGCCGCCCGAGCGACTCACCGAAGGGCTTACCCTGGCGAGCACGGGCATCGTCTTCGGGGTGAGCATCGCGGCGGCGGTGTCCGGCCGTCTCGTCGACCTGCTGGGGACGCCGCAGGCCTATGTCTGCACGCTCGTCGCCGGGGTGCTCACGGCGGTCGCCGCGTGGGTCGGGCGCCCGTTCCTGCTCGGGACGCAGCGGCGCGTGGCGTAGGCCGGTCTTGTCAGCCCCAGCAGCTGCCCCCCAGGCGTGCTCCAGGCTGACACGTCGGGCGCGATCGTCCCGCCGTCCGGCACGCTGCGTGACGAAAGTGAACAGTGGGAGACTGCGGGTCCCCTAGGGTCGTACCGTGGCCCGCACCAGCCACGCTGGGCTCGGGGCATGGAGGACGTTGGCGCATGGAGGATCTGCGGCTCGTCGGCGTGAGCGACGACGGCTCGAGGCTCGTCCTCGAGTCCGGCGGCGGCGACCGCTACGAAGTTCCCCTGGACGAGCGGCTGCACGCGGCTCTCCGCGGCGACCGCGCCCGCCTGGGGCAGCTGCAGATCGCCATCGAGGGACAGCTGCGCCCACGCGAGATCCAGACCCGCATCCGGTCCGGCGAGACCGCGGAGGAGATCGCCGCCCAGGCCGGCCTGCCGGTCGACAAGGTCCGTCGCTATGAGGGCCCGATCCTGCTCGAGCGCACGGTCATCGCCCAGGACGCCCAAGCGGTCGGGGTCCGCCGGGTGACCGACTCGGTGACCACCCCGCTGGGGGTGCTCGTCCGCACCCGGCTCGAGGGCCACCAGGTCGACGAGGAGAGCCTGGACTGGGACTCCTGGCTGCATGCCGACGGCCGCTGGCTGGTCCGGCTCGTCTACCGCGCGAACGGTCAGGAGCGCTCCGCGACCTGGCTGTACGACGCCGGCCGGCGCACGGTCGAGCCGGCCGACGACGAGGCCCGCTGGCTGACCGACGAGGAGCGCGCCACGGCGCAGCCGCCGCAACGTGCGCGGGGTCCCCGACTCGCCGCGGTGCCGGCCGAGGAGCCCGACCCCGAGGTTGGTCGGCACGACACCGTGCCGCTCACCAAGCCGCAGCGGCCGCGCGCAGTCCCGGACACGCTGCCGGATGTCGAGCACGTCGACGACGCGCCCGAGGTCGGTGTCACGGACGAGACGGAGCCTCCGTCTTCGGCCGACGACGCCGACACCGCGGACGTCGCAGAGGTGCCCGAGCCCGCTCCCCCGGTCCGTCCGGCCACCCGGGCCAACCCGCGCGGCCGTGGCGGCGGCAAACGAGCCGCGGTGCCGAGCTGGGACGAGATCCTCTTCGGCGGACCCAAGCGCGACTCCGACTGACGCGTCCGAGCCCGAGCGACGCCGCGGGCTAGGTACGGGTCGCCGACTCGGCCGCGGCGAACGGCAACGTGTCCGGCGACAGCACGCCCGAGTGAGCGGCGGCGGCGGTCATCCGCCGCCGGTGGTGGTCCCGGCACAGCACCTCGTAGCCGACGGCGCCGCTGCCCTCCGGCGGCCGGTCGGTGTCCCCGACGACGACCTGCTCGCCGTCCACGACCATGACCCCGTCGACGGTGCGGGCGTTGTGGGTGGCCCGCGCCCCGCACCAGCACAGGGCCTCGACCTGGAGCACCTGGACGCGGTCGGCTAGCTCGATCAGCCGCGCGCTCCCCGGGAACAGGCGGGTCCGGAAGTCCGTCGTGATGCCGAACGCGAACACGTCCACCCCGAGCTCGTCGACGATGCGCGCGAGCGCGTCGACCTGCGCCGGCGTCCAGAACTGGGCCTCGTCGCAGACGAGGTAGTCGACCCGACGACCGGACTGCAGCAGCCCGACCACGTGCTCCCAGACGTCGAAGTCCTCGTCGACCTCGACCGCCTCGACCAGCAGGCCCAGCCGGCTGGACAGGCGGCCGGCACCGGCCCGGTCGCGCGAGGAGAAGATGACACCGGCCCGGCCACGGGCCCGGTGGTTGTGATCGGTCTGCAGTGCCAGCGTGCTCTTCCCGCAGTCCATGGTCCCGGAGAAGAAGACGAGCTCGGCCACGCGCGTCATCGTGGCACGCCTCAGCCGGGGGCGCGCAGCAGCGGGACGAGCACCTCGTCCGGTGTGGTCGACCCGTGGTAGCCGACGAGCCTGGCCTCGCGCGGGTGCTGCCGGGTGGCGACCACCGCGCTGGGTCCGGTGGGTGCGACCACGACGTCGCCGATGCGTGGCAGCACGGCGAGGGCGACGTCCGCGCCGAACCAGCCGTCGGCCACGGCCTGGTCCCGGCTGAGCACGTGGGCGCTGTCGCCGAGCCGCCCGCTCCACGCGGAGAGGACGTCGGCCGCGGCACCGTCACGCGCGTACACGTGCCGGGCCCGCGGCTCGCCCCCGAGCAGACGAACGCCGGCGGACAGCAGCGGTTCGTTGTCGAAGTCGACCCGGTCCGCCGGCCCGACATCGACCATGCCGTGGTCCGCGGTGACCAGCAGCAGCCCGTCCGGCGGCAGCGCGCGGTGCAGCTGGGCGACGAACAGGTCGACGTGCTCGAGCTGCGCGCGCCAGCCGTCGGACCCGCAGCCACGGATGTGCCCGACGTTGTCGAGGTCGCCGGTGTAGACGTACACCAGCGACCGGCCCGGTCCGGCCAGGGTCTGGGCGGTGACCTGGACCGCCTCGCCGAGCGTGTCGGCACCGGGGTAGGCCGCCCCGCGCAGGGCGGCCCGGGTGAGACCGCTGCCCTCGAAGGACCGCAGCGCCACGTGCGACACGTCGACCCCCGCGTCGGCCGCGCGCTCGAAGACGGTCGGCACCGGCTGGACGTCGAGCGGGTCCGCGGTGCTGTCCCAGCGCAGCGCGTTGAGCAGACCGTCGTGGCCGGGCAGCGCGAAGGTGTACCCCACCAGCCCGTGCCGGCCGGCCGTCGCGCCGGTGCCGAACGACGCCATGGACGTCGCGGTGGTGGACGGGAAGCCGACGGAGACCGGCTCGGCGCCCGCGGCGACGAGCCCGGCCATGAACGGTGCGGCGTCGAGGTTGGCCAGCAGCAGGTTCCACCCCAGGCCGTCCACGAGGAGGACGACGACTTTGCGCAACTCGCGTCCGCCGGCGCCGGCCGACAGTCCCAGCACGTCCCGGCTGCCCGGGACGTCGAGCACCGCAGCGGCCGACGGCAGGACGTCGGCCAGGGAGCCAGCGGTCACGTGGACGGCCGCGCGGTCGCCGCCGACAGGGCGCGGGCGAACTCCACCGCGCGCAGCACGGCCTCGGCGCCGTCACCCTCGGCGGACACGCGGACGCTGAGGTCGTCGGCGGTGGACGTCCCGGTGTAGCCGTGGTCCGCCTCGCAGTCCGGGTCGCCGCACGTCGCGGGCTCGAGGTCGAGCCGGGCGACGGCGCCCCACCCGACGGTGACCACGACGTCGCGCGCCGCGGCGCCGGCACGGTGGCCGGCCGGCTCGGCGAGGGTGCGGCTCACCACGACGGAGCCGATGCGGTCCAGCGGCACAGCCTCGGTGGACGTCGTCGCGTAGGGCACCGGGCAGGTGTCGTCGGCCGGGTGGTCGTCGGTGTGCGCGACGACGAGCCGGCTCGCCGTGAGCACCAGCACCGTGACGTGCCGGCGCAGCTCGTCGCGGTCGAACGTGGCCTCGTGGTGGACCAGCCACGACTGGACGGCCTCGCCGGCGACCGCCGTCTCGACGGTCTCGGACACCAGTTCCGGGTAGTAGCCGGCGTGCTCGATGGCGGCACGCAGCCCGCCGCCCAACGTCGTCGCCGCGTCGCTCATGCGCGGGAGTCTCCCACGAGCGGCCGGCCCCGGTTCACGGCAGCCGCCTGGCCGGACCGTCCGCCCGCTGGACCGGCGGCGCGCACACGGCCGTCGCCGCGAGCACGGCCGCGCCGGACGCCTGGGCGAGCACCGGGTTGAGCTCGAGCGCGGCGATCTCGGGCAGGTCGTACGCCAGCCGGCCGACCCGCAGCACCACGTCTTCCAGCGCGGCGGCGTCCGCCGGCGGCGCGCCTCGGTGGCCGAACAGCAGCGGTGCGGCCCTGGGCTCGCGGACCAGGGCGGCCGCGTCGTGCTGCGCCAGCGGCGGGATCCGGTACGCCCGGTCGTCGACCAGCTCGGTCACGATCCCGCCGACGCCGAACGAGACCACCGGGCCGAACAGGAGGTCCTCGACCGTCCGCACCACGCACGGCACCCCGGTGCCGGCCATCCGCTGCACCACCGCCGTCGCAGCCACCTCGGCCCCGAAGTCCTCAGCCAGGGCGGCGTACGCCCGCCGTACAGCCCGTTCGTCGGCGAGGTCGAGCCGGACCGCTCCGAGGTCGCTGCGGTGCTCCAGGGCGTGGACGGTCGTCTTCAGCACCACCGGGTAGCCGGTCGCGGTCGCCGCCCGCACCGCGGCGTCGGCGTCGGCCACCGGCACCGACGGCCACAGCGGCACCCCGTAGCAGGCGAGCAGCCGGGACACCTCGTCGGCGGACAACGGCCCGCCGGACGGCGACCGCTCCAGTGCCGCCTCCACCAGCGCGCGCGCCGCGGCCGAGTCGATGCCGTCCAGGTCGGGCGGCGGGTCGTGCGGGGACTGCTTCCACTCCACGTACGCGCAGACCGCGGCGAGCGCGTGCACGGCGTCCTCGACGGTGCCGTAGGCCGGGACCGCGCCTGGACCGGCGACTCCTTCGCCGCGCCCGTGCTCGAGCAGCGACGGGGTGCCGTCCACCGCGAGCACGGTCGCGAGCACCGGCTTCGCGGAGTCGGCCGCCAGCCGCGCCAGCTCCCGGGTGATCCCTCGGCTGGTGGAGCCGACCGACGGCAGGAACAGCGCGAGCACGGCGTCGACGGCCGGGTCGTCGAGGATCGCGGTGAACATCCGCCCGAACGCCGCCACCTCGGTCCGCGGTCCGACCGCGCTCGGCTCGCCGACCACCTCGAGCCCGCGGTCGGCGCACGCGTCCGCGGCCAGCACCGCGAGCGCGTCGGAGTTGCCGATCACCGCCACCCGCCGGCCCGCCGGCAGCGGCTGCGACGCGAGCAGCACGGCGACGTCGAAGAGCTCGGACAGGGTGTCGACCTGGATGACGCCGGACTGCGCGAACATCGCGTCGACGGCCGCCGCGGGCAGCGCGCTGCGACGGACCGTGTGCCCGAGCGGGATGCCCTGCGACGATCGGCCCGACTTCACCGCCACGATCGGCTTGGCCGTCGACGTGCGCCGGGCGATCCGGCTGAACTTCCGCGGGTTCCCGATCGACTCCAGGTACAGCAGCACGATGTCGGTCGCCCGGTCGTCCTCCCAGTACTGGAGGAGGTCGTTGCCGCTGATGTCGGCCCGGTTGCCGGCCGAGACGAAGGTCGACAGCCCCAGGCCGCGCGCGACGACGCGATGCAGCAGGGCGACGCCGAGCGCGCCGGACTGGGAGAAGAACCCGATCCGGCCGGGCTCGGGCACGACCGGGGACAGGGAGGCGTTGAGCCGGACCTTCGGGTCCGTGTTGATCAGGCCCAGGCAGTTCGGTCCGAGCACCCGCATGCCGTTGGCGTGCGCGGCGGCCACGAGGTCGGCCTGCAGGACCCGGCCGTCGGGCCCGCTCTCGGCGAACCCCGCGCTGACGACGACCAGACCGCGCACGCCGGCCGTGGCGCAGTCGGCCACCGCCGCCGGCACGTCGGCCGCCGGTACGGCCAGCACGGCCAGGGCGACGGGCTCGCCGATGTCGCCCACCCGCGCGAACGGGACGTGCCCGGCGACCGTGTCGCCGGCCGCGGCGGCCCGCGGGTTCACCACGTGCACCGGTCCGGTGAACCCGGCCGCGTCCAGGTGCCGCAGCACGACCCGGCCGGCCGAGGACGCGCGGTGGCCGGCACCGAGCACGACGACGGACGAGGGCGCCAGCAGCTCGGCCACCGAGCGCGCCTCCGACCGGTGCTCGCGCGTCTCCATGACGGCCATCGAGTCCTGCGTCGGGGCGATCGCGAACTCGAGCGTGTAGTAGCCGTCGTCGAGCGAGCTGGTCGCGGCGTAGCCCGCATCACGGAACACCGACAGCATCCGCGCGTTGTCCGGCAGCACCTCCGCGACGAAACGGCGGACGCCGCGCTCGCGCGCAGCCGCGGCCAGGTGCTCGAGCAGCACCGAGCCGAGCCCGCGCCCCTGGAACACGTCCCGCACCGTGAAGGCCACCTCGGCCTCGTCGGGCTGCGCGGGCAGCCGGTCGTAGCGGGTGACCCCGACGATCTCGTCGTGCACGGTGGCGACCAGCGCCACTCGGTCGTCGTGGTCGACCTGGGTGAACCGGTCGACGTCACGCTGGGTCAGCGTCGGGTAGGGCGCGAAGAACCGGTAGTACACGGTCTGCGGCGACAGCGAGCCGTGGAACGCGCGCAGCCGCTCATCGTCGTCCGGCCGGATGGGACGCACGTGCGCGGTCGTGCCGTCGCGCAGCACGACGTCCGCCTCCCAGTGCTGCGGGTAGCCGGGCTGGCCGTCGGACACCCCGCGAGGCTATCCGCCGGCGGCCACGCCGGACCGGGCCCGGTCCAGCGCGCGCCGCACGGCCTCGACCGAGAACGTGACGTCGGCGTCGGTGGTCTGCCACCCGGATACCGAGATCCGCATCGCGGCCCGGCCCTTGAAGACGCTCGGGCCCATGTAGACCTGCCGTTCGGCGAGCAGCTCGTCGATGACCCGTCGCGTGGTCGCGTCGTCGTCCTCGAACCGCACCAGAACCTGGTTCAGCACGACGTCGTTGAGCACCGCGACCCCGTCGACCGCCGACAGCTCTGCGGCGAACCGGCGGGCGTGGGCGCAGCAGCGCTCGACCAGGTCGGCGACCCCGGCGCGCCCGAGCGAGCGCAGCGCCGCGTACACCGGGACACCGCGCGCCCGGCGGGAGAACTCGGGTACCAGCTCGACCGGGTCCGGTGGCCCGGCCGACTCGATCAGGTACGCCGCGTGCGCACCCATCGCCGTGCGATGCGAGGCCGGGTGCCGGGTGATCGCGATCCCGCAGTCGTACGGGACGTTCAGCCACTTGTGCGCGTCCGTCGCCCACGAGTCGGCCGCGGCGACGCCCTCGACCAGGTGCTCGAGAGCGGGCGCGGCGGCGGCCCAGAGCCCGAACGCCCCGTCGACGTGCACCCACGCGTGGTGCTCGTGCGCCAGCGCGACGGCGGCCGGGAACGGGTCGAACGACCCGGTGTTGACGTTGCCCGCGGCCAGCGACACGACCGTCGGGCGGCCCTCGCCCTCGGCGAGCGCGGCCGCGAAGTCGTCCAGCCGGATCCGGCCCTGGTCGTCGGTCGCCACCAGGCGCGCGGTGGCGTCGCCGATCCCGAGGTAGCGCAGTGCCGAGTCGACGGTCGCGTGCCGCTCCTGCGAGAGCACGACGTGCAGGCGCGGCGCGCCCTGGAGGCCGTGCGCCTGCACGTCCCAGCCGGCCGCCGCCAGCACGTGGTGCCGCGCGACCGCCAGGCACGTCGTGTTGGCCATGCAGCCGCCCGTGACGAACCCGACCGCCGACTCCGCCGGCAGCCCGAGCAGGTCGAGCACCCAGCCGCCGGCCACCGTCTCCGCGGCCACCGTGGCCGGCGTGACCGCGAGCAGCCCGGAGTTCTGGTCCCAGGCCGAGACCAGCCAGTCGGCGGCGAGCGCCGCGGGCAGGGTCCCGCCGATGACGAAGCCGAAGAACCGGCCGGACTGCATCGCGGTCAGGCCGGGCTCGGCGGCCCGGGCCAGCACGTCGACGACCTCGGCCGGGTCGACCGCCTCCGCCGGAACGGGTCCGCCGAGCGCCCGGAGCATCTCCTCGTACGTGGCCTGCGGGCCGACGTCCCGGTCCGGCACCGAGTCGAGCCAGGTGGCGGCGTGCGCGTGCGCCCGGTCCAGGGCATCCCAGGTGGTCATGCGCCCGAACGTACGCCTGACCGGTTGCGGCGTCGTTGCAGATCGGTGCACCGCCGGGGCGGCGCCCCGCCGCATAGGCTCGCGCGCATGCCGCCCACCCTGTCCGTTCACCCGGAGGTGGCCGCCGCGCTCGCGGTCCGGGCCCCTGTGGTGGCCCTGGAGTCCACGATCATCAGCCACGGCCTGCCACGGCCGGACAACCTGGACATCGCCCGGCGACATCGAGCAGGCGGTCCGCTCGGCCGGCGCGGTCCCGGCGACGGTGGCCGTGCTCGACGGCACCGTGCACGTCGGCCTCGGACGCCGAGCAGCTGGCGGCGGTCGCCACCCGCGACGACGTCGTGAAGGTCAGCGTCCGCGACCTGGCCACGCTCGCCGCGCGCGGCGGGCAACGGCGCGACCACCGTGGCCTCGACCTGCCACGTCGCGCACCTGGCCGGGATCGGCGTCTTCGCCACCGGCGGGCTCGGCGGCGTGCACCGCGGCGCCGCGGACACGTGGGACGAGTCGGCCGACCTCACCACGCTGGGCCGGACCCCGCTCGCGGTCGTCTGCGCCGGCGTGAAGTCGATCCTCGACGTCGCCGCCACGCTCGAGCGGCTCGAGACGCTCAACGTCGGCATCGTCGGCTACGGCACCGACCGCTTCCCCGGCTTCTACCTGACCGACTCCGGCCACCCGGTCGAGTTCCGCGTCGACTCCCCCGAGGAGGTCGCCGCCGTGCTGGCCGCCCGGCGCGCGCTCGACCTGGGCGCGGCACTGGTCGTCGCCAACCCGCTGCCGCCGGACCAGGCCCTGGACCCCGGCCTGCACGACCGGGTCCTGGCCGGCGGTCTCGCCGCCGCCCACGACGCCGGGATCAGCGGCAAGGCCGTCACGCCGTTCCTGCTCGAGTACTTCCACCGCGAGAGCCGCGGGGCGAGCCTGGCAGCCAACGTGGCGATCATCCTGGCGAACGCGACGCTGGCCGGCCGGATCGCGGTCGCGGCCGCGCCGCAGCCGATCCCGGCATGAGCGGGCCGACCCGGGTGGTGTCGGTCGGTGACCTCATGACCGACGTGGTCGCCATGGCGAGCGGACCGACGGCGGTCGGCAGCGACACCCGCTCGGTCGTGCGGGTCGGCGGCGGGGGCGCGGCGGCGAACACCGCCGCCTGGCTGGCCGCGACCGGGCACCCGGTGACGTACGTGGGACGGGTCGGCGACGACCTGCTCGGCCGGGCGGCGCTGGCCGAGCTGCGCGACCTGGGGGTCGACGTGCGGGCGGGGCTCGACCCGGGCGCGGCCACCGGGGCCTGCGTGGTCGTCGTCTCGGCGGACGGCGAGCGGACCATGTACCCGGACGCCGGGGCCAACGCCGCCCTGACCGCGGCCGACCTGCCCGCCGACCTGCTCGGGCCCGACCAGCCCGTCCACCTGCACCTGTCGGGCTACGCCCTGCTGACCGAGGGGTCCCGCGCGGCGGCGCTCGCGGCGCTCGCGCTGGCCCGGTCGGGCGGGCACCCGGTGTCGGTCGACCCCGCCTCGGCCGGGCCGATCGGCGGGGTCGGGGTCCCGGCCGTGCTGGGCTGGCTGGAGGGCGTCTCGCTGCTGCTGGCGAACGAGGACGAGGCCTGCCTGCTCGGCGGTGCCAGCGACCCGCTGACTGCCGGGGCGGCTCTCGCAAAGCGGTTCGGCGAGGTCGTGGTCAAGCTCGGGCCGGACGGCGCGGCCTGGTTCGGGCCGGCCGGAGCCCGGGCCCGGGTGCCGGCCGTCGCCGGCAGAGGTGGTGGACACGACCGGAGCCGGCGACTGCTTCGCGGCCGGCTTCCTGCCCGCCTGGCTGGCCGGAGCGGACCCGGCCGACGCGCTCGCCGCGGGTTGCGCGCTGGCCGCCCGTGTCGTCGGCAGAGTCGGTGCGCGCCCGCCGCGATAATGACCGGCATGGCTCGCCGTACCCCTCCCGCTCCCCCGCCCGAAGACTTCACCGAGCACATCGTCGACGTCGACGTCTCCGACGAGATGCAGGGCTCGTTCCTCGAGTACGCGTACTCGGTGATCTACGCGCGGGCGCTGCCCGACGCGCGGGACGGGCTCAAGCCCGTGCACCGCCGGATCCTGTACCAGATGGCCGACATGGGCCTGCGGCCGGACCGCAGCCACGTCAAGAGCGCGCGGGTCGTCGGCGAGGTCATGGGCAAGCTGCACCCGCACGGCGACGGCGCGATCTACGACGCGCTCGTCCGGATGGCCCAGCCGTTCGCGATGCGGGTGCCGCTGGTCGACGGGCACGGGAACTTCGGCTCCCCGGACGACGGCCCGGCCGCCATGCGCTACACCGAGTGCCGGCTGGACCCCGCCGCGCTGCTGATGACGGCGGGCATCGACGAGGACGTCGTCGACTTCGGGGCGAACTACGACGGCGCGCTGACCGAGCCGTCGGTGCTCCCGGCGGCGTTCCCCAACCTGCTGGTCAACGGCGCGACCGGGATCGCGGTCGGCATGGCCACGAACATGCCGCCGCACAACCTCGGCGAGGTCGTGGCGGCGGTCCGGCACCTGGTCCGCCACCCCAAGGCGACCCTCGACGACGTCATGCGGATCGTCCCCGGTCCCGACCTGCCGACCGGCGGCAAGATCGTCGGGCTGGAAGGGATCCGCGAGGCGTACGAGACCGGCCGGGGCACTTTCCGGATCCGGGCGGCCACCCGGGTCGAGTCCGTGACCGCCCGCCGCCGCGGGATCGTCGTCACCGAGCTCCCGTACGGCGTCGGCCCCGAGCGCGTCATCGAGAAGATCGCCGAGCTGGTGAAGTCCAAGCGTCTCCAGGGCATCAGCGACGTCACCGACCTGTCCGACGGCGAGCACGGGCCTGCGCGTGGTCATCGAGATCAAGAGCGGCTTCGTCCCGGAGGCGGTGCTCGAGCAGCTGTACCGGCTGACGCCGATGGAGGACAGCTTCGGCATCAACAACGTCGCGCTCGTCGACGGGCAGCCACGCACGCTCGGGCTGCTGCGAGCTGCTGCGGGTCTACGTCGACCACCGGCTCGAGGTCGTCCGGCGGCGCTCGGAGTACCGCCGGCGCAAGGCCCAGGAGCGGCTGCACCTGGTGGCCGGCCTGCTGGTCGCGATCATCGACATCGACGAGGTCATCCAGCTGATCCGCACGTCCGAGGACGCGGCCGAGGCCCGGGCCCGGCTCATGCAGGTGTTCGACCTGTCCGAGGTCCAGGCGACGTACATCCTCGACATGCCGCTGCGCCGGCTGACCCGGCTGAGCCGGATCGAGCTGGAGTCCGAGCGGGACGAGCTCGGCCGCACGATCGACGAGCTCACCGAGATCCTCGCCGACGACGCGCTGCTGCGGCGCACCGTGTCCGACGAGCTGGCCGAGGTCGCCAAGCGGTTCGGCACGCCGCGCCGCACCGTGCTGCTGGAGTCGGCCGGGCAGCCGGTGGCAGCGGCGGCGACCGCGCTCGAGGTCGCCGACGAGCCCTGCCGGGTCCTGCTGTCCTCCACCGGCCTGCTGGCCCGCACCAGCGGCGACGAGCCGCTGCCGGCCGGCGGGCCGCGGGCGCGGCACGACGTCGTCGTCTCGTCGGTCCGGGCCACCACCCGCGGCGACGGTCGGCGTCGTCACCTCGGCCGGCCGGATGCTGCGCCTGTCGGTCCTCGACCTGCCGGCACTGCCGACGACCGCCAACGCGCCCAGCCTGGCCGGGGGCGGCCAGGTCTCGGAGTTCCTCGAGCTGGCCAAGGGCGAGCAGGCGCTGGCCCTGGCCACGCTGGACGGCCCCGGGATCGCGCTGGGCACCGAACGCGGCGTGGTGAAGCGGGTGGCGCCGGACTACCCGTCCAACAAGGCGGAGTTCGAGGTGGTCCGGCTCGAGCCCGGCGACCGGGTGGTCGGCGCGGTCGAGCTGGGCGCCGAGACCGACGACCTCGTGTTCGTGACCTCCGACGCCCAGCTGCTGCACTTCACGGCGTCCTCGGTACGGCCGCAGGGTCGCACCGCGGGCGGCATGGCCGGCATCCGGCTGGCCGACGACCAGCAGGTGGTCTTCTTCGGCGCGGTCGACCCCACCAGGGAGAGCTCGGTGGTCACCATCGCCGGCTCGTCCGACGCCCTCCCGGGCACCGTCCCGGGCAGCGCCAAGGTGACGGCGTACGACCAGTACCCGGCCAAGGGCCGCGGCACCGGTGGGGTGCGCTGCCAGCGGTTCCTGCGCGGCGAGGACCGGCTCGTGCTCGCCTGGGCCGGGCCGGCGCCGGCGCGGGCGGCGACCGCTGCGGGCGTCCCGGTCGAGCTGCCGGCCGCCGACCCACGGCGGGACGGCTCGGGCACCGAGCTGCCGCAACCGGTGGCCGCCGTCTCCGGATGAGCGAGGACATCCCGGTGGTCTCGTTCCGCGACCCGCGCGGCTGGGAGGCCTGGCTGGAGAGCCGGCACGCGACGTCCACGGGGGTGTGGCTGCGGATCGCCAGGAAGGCGTCGGGCACCCCGACCGTCACGTACGCCGAGGCGGTCGAGGTCGCCTTGTGCTTCGGCTGGATCGACGGCCAGAAGGGCGCCGGCGACGAGGACGCGTGGTTGCAGCGCTTCACTCCCCGCCGGGCGCGCAGCCGCTGGTCGCTGGTCAACCGGACCAAGGCGCTCGAGCTGATCGACGCCGGCCGGATGCGGCCGCCCGGCCTGCGCGAGGTCGAGGCCGCCAGGGCCGACGGCCGCTGGGACGCCGCCTACGCCGGGCAGGCCACGGCCGAGCTGCCCGACGACCTGCGCGCCGCCCTCGCGGCGGCCCGCCTGCTGGAAGTGTTCGCGGCGCTGAAGAGCTCCGAGCGCTACTCCATCCTCTACCGCGTGCAGGACGCCAAGAGGGCCGACACCCGCGCCCGTCGGATCGCCGGGTTCGTCGAGATGCTCGGTCGAGGCGAGACGCCGCACGGCCTGATCCCGTGACCCCGGGCTCGCCTCGGACCGCCCAGGCCGAGAGGATCAGCGCGTGAGCCCCTTCGACGACCTGCTGGACGCCAACGCCGCGTACGCGAAGACGTTCGCCGAGGCCGGCCTGGCCCCGGTCGCCGCCCGCGGCGTGGCGATCCTCACCTGCTTCGACTCGCGGATCGAGCCGTTGCGCATGCTGGGGCTGGCCAAGGGTGACGCCAAGATCCTTCGCAACGCCGGCGCCCGGGTCACCGACGACGTCCTGCGCACCCTGGTGCTGGCCACGTACCTGCTCGGCGTCGACCGGGTGTTCGTGGTCCCGCACACCCGCTGCCGGATGGCCGAGAACAGCGAGGAGGACATCCACCGGGTGATCCTGGACCGTGCCGGCGTCGACACCCGGAGCCTGGAGTTCCGGACCGAGCGCGACCAGGTGGGAGCGTTGCGCGGCGACCTCGTCCGCATCCGGGCGTACCCGCTGCTGCCCCGCGACCTCGCAGTCGGTGGCGCGGTCTACGACGTCGAAACAGGGCAGCTCGACCCGATCGACCTCGGCGACGGCGCCTAGGAACGGGTCAGGCGTCGATGCGGCTGCGGTCCAGACCGCCGGCACCCTCGACGATGAACTCCTTGCGCGGTGCGACCTCGCCGCCCATGAGCAGCTCGAACATCGAGTCGGCGCCGGCGGCGTCGGACAGCCGTACCCGGCGCAGGGTCCGGTGCCTGGGGTGCATGGTGGTCTCGCGCAGCTGGGCGGCGTCCATCTCGCCGAGCCCCTTGTACCGCTGCGGAACGTCCTTGACGCGGCGACCCTTCTTCTCGAGGTCGGCGAGGGTCCGGTGCAGCTGCTGGTCCGAGTACGTGTAGATGTACTCGTTCTTCTTGCCCGGCCCGCCGATGACCTCGATCCGGTGCAGCGGGGGTACCGCTGCGTACACGCGGCCCTCCTCGAGCAGCGGACGCATCGCGCGGTAGATCAGCGTGAGCAGCAGGGTGCGGATGTGCGCGCCGTCCACGTCGGCGTCGGTCATCAGGATGATCTTGCCGTAGCGGGCCGACTCGAGGTCGAACGTGCGCCCGGAGCCGGCGCCGACGACCTGGATGATCGAGGCGCACTCGGTGTTGCGCAGCATGTCCGCCGGCGACGCCTTCTGCACGTTGAGGATCTTGCCCCGGATCGGCAGCAGCGCCTGGAACTCGGAGTTGCGGGCGACCTTGGCGGTGCCGAGCGCGCTGTCGCCCTCGACGATGAACAGCTCGGTGCGGTCCACGTCGTCGGAGCGGCAGTCCGCGAGCTTGGCCGGCAGCGACGAGGTCTCCAGCGCGTTCTTGCGGCGCTGCAGCTCCTTGTGCGCCCGGGCCGCAACCCGGGTACGGGCGGCCGACGCGACCTTGTCGAGAACGACCCGGGCGGCCTGCTTGTCCCCGCGCCGGGTCGAGGTGAGGAACGCCTTCAGCTCCTTGGCGACGACGTTGCCGACGATCCGGGTCGCCGCCGACGTGCCGAGCACCTCCTTCGTCTGGCCCTCGAACTGCGGCTCGGCCAGGCGGACGGTGACGATCGCCGGTCAGACCCTCGAGGACGTCGTCCTTGACCACGTCGTCCTCGCCGGCACGCAGCACCCGGGCCGCCCGGAGCTGCTCGTTGAACGTCTTGGTCAGCGCCCGCTCGAAGCCCGCGACGTGGGTGCCGCCCTTGGGGGTCGCGATGATGTTGACGAACGAGCGGACGACCGTGTCGTAGCCGGTCCCCCAGCGCAGGGCGATGTCCACGACCAGCTCGCGCTCGACCTCGCGCGGCGTCAGGTGACCCTGCTCGTCCAGCACCGGCACGGTCTCGTGGAAGTGTCCGGACCCGCGCAGCCGCAGCACGTCGCTGACGGCCGGGTCGGGCGCGAGGTACGAGCAGAACTCGGAGATTCCGCCGGAGTAGTGGAACGTCTCCTCGACCGGCTCGCCGTCGCGCTCGTCCCGGACCACCAGCGTCAGCCCGGGCACCAGGAAGGCCGTCTGCCGGGCGCGCTCGTGCAGCTCTTCGAGCACGACGGTCGCCTCGGGCAGGAACACACTGCGGGTCCGGCCCACCAGCGCACCCGGGTACCGGTGACCTTCCGGGCCACCCGGCCGGTCACCGCCAGTGCCTGCCCGGTGGCCTCGGCGAACGCGGCCGCGGGTCCGTCGCCGTCGAAGGTGCCGGGCACCCCGCGGCGGAACGACATCTGGTGGATCTTGGCGTCGCGGTCCACCTCGACGTCGAGGCGGGACGAGAGCGCGTTGACCACCGACGCCCCCACGCCGTGCAGACCGCCGGTCGCGGCGTACGAGCCGCCGCCGAACTTGCCCCCCGCGTGCAGGCGGGTCATGACGACCTCGACGCCGGTCAGACCGGTCTTCGGCTCGACGTCGACCGGGATGCCCCGGCCGTCGTCGCGGACCTCGACCGAGCCGTCGGCCGCCAGCAGCACCTCGATCCGGCTGCCGTGCCCGGAGAGCGCCTCGTCGACGGCGTTGTCGATGATCTCCCAGACGCAGTGCATGAGCCCGCGCGAGTCGGTCGAACCGATGTACATGCCCGGGCGCTTGCGCACGGCCTCGAGCCCCTCCAGCACGGAGAGGTGACGGGCCATGTACGCAGCGGAGGCGCTCTTGGCGGCAGGGGCCTTCTCGGCCGGCTGGGCGGTCATCTCGCGCAGGAGGCTACCGCCGGATGCTGACGGTCCCCAGCCACGGCACGCCCTCCGCCGGCCGGATCCGGGCGCTTGTGCTCTCGTGAACGGCCGATCGGGTGTCAGCCGTGGGGGGTAGTCCTTACGTACGCGGAGAGCGAACCGACACGCCGATGGACACCAGGAAGCATCAGGGGTGAGAGTCTGTTGCACTGGGTGCATCGAAACCACAGGACCCGGAGGAGACGTGACCACAGCTCTGGCACCGAACACCAGCGCGCTGACCGCAGCCGACCGCTGCGACCGGTGTGGCGCGCAGGCGTACGTGCGCGCGAGCCTGGCGAACGGCGGCGAGCTGCTCTTCTGCGTCCACCACGCGAACGAGCACCGTCCCGCTCTCGAGGCCGCGGGAGCCGTGTTCTACGACGAGAGCGACCGCCTCGAGCCGAGTCCGACCGCGCAGCCCGAGGAGCGCTGACGCCGGCACGCCTCAGCCGGCGGGCCGGAACCGCCGGAGACCGCCGGCCGGGATGAAGCCCACCCGCCGGTACAGCTGCTCCCCGGCGTCCGTCGCGTACATCCAGACCGTGTCCACGGGGGCCGACGCGCCGATCCTGGCCGCCGCCACCGCGAGCGCCGCCCCGTACCCGTGCCCGCGCTCAGCGGGAAGCAACCCCAGACCGGACAGGTAGGCCGTCCCACCGGCGAACCACACCAGCGCGCAGCCGACCGGCCGACCGTCCACGCGGGCGATCAGGAACCGCCGCCGGGGCCGGTGCAGGTCGCCCTCCACGACCAGCGCCGCCGCCAGCTCCTGGTCCTCCATCCACCCGCCGTACGCGGCCCGCAGCTCGTCCACGTCGGTCGGTGGTCCGAGGTCGAGGCCGGGGGCCTCGACCGCCTCGAGCGCCGCTGCCGCCGCGCGCCCCAGGGCGAGCACCGGCAGCCGGTCGGCGGCGACGAGCCCGTGCGGCGCCGGGTCGAACCGGTCGGCGACCGGGTCGGGCAGGCAGAGCAGGAAGCCGCGGCCGCCGCCGCGCCCGCGCGCCCAGTCCAGGGCGGCGTCCAGCTCGGCGGGTACCGGCAGCGCGAGTCCGTGCATGAGCGCCGGACCCGACAGCGACACCTGGACCGACCACAGGTGCGGGACGCCCAGGTCGCTCGCCAGCACCGAGCCGAACGGCTCAACCGCCCGGTGCGCGGCGCCGGTGCAGGCCAGCAGGTCGACCGCCGAGCCGGCCTGGGCCGCCCGGAGGGCGAGGCGTTCGACCATGCTGTCGACATCCACGGCGGACAGCGTCGCAGACGGCCGCCCGCACGATCAGACCGCCCAGGTCAGACCGGTGGCAGCGCCAGGTGCGCCGAACCGGCCAGCGCCCCCGCGCCGACCCGGGACAGGCCCTGCTCGCGCAGCACCGCGGCCGTCTCGTCGTCCACCCGCGTCCAGGACGGTCCGGCCTCGACCCGGGTCAGGTCCCATGCGAGCACCAGGGCGAGGAGCACGGCCCCCAGCGCGGCGCCGGCGACCAGGTCCGACAGCCAGTGGTAGTCCAGGTACAGCGAGGACGCGCACACCCCCACCGCGATGGCTGCTGCGGCGGCGACCAGCAGCCGGGCGGGCAGCCGTCCGCGGCCGTAGGCGACCAGCAGGTAGGCGAGCAGGCCCCACGACACCACCGCGTTGGCGGCGTGACCGGAGGGGAACTGGGACCCGCCCACGTACAGCAGGTCGTGCCCGGACAGCGGCTTGCTGCGGCCGACCGTCAGCTTCATCGAGCCGACGACCAGGTTGAGCACCGCCAGCGCGGCGCCGGTGACGACGAGCGGGCGCCACGCGCGGGCGCGCCAGGCCAGGAACGCCGCGACCGCGACGAGCACCGCCCCGGCGACCGCCCGCTGGCCGAGCCGGTCGAAGACGAACGCGGCAGAGAGCAGGGCCGGCTGCGCGCGGTGCCAGGAGCCGGACGCCAGCGCGTCGTCCAGGTGGCGCAGCGGGCCGTCAGCGAGGACGTCGGCGGTGACGGCGAGCACGGGGACGAAGCAGAGCACCGCCCAGGAGACGAGCCGCTGGGCGAGCCGCACCTGCGCCGACGAACCGTCCGACATGCCGGCGCCCCGAGGCACGGCACCAGCCGAGGTGAGCGCTGGCATCGGTGGGACTCCCTGACTCGTCGGCTGTTCTCCGTGGCGTTCCTTCCCCTGCAACGAGCCGGTACGCCTCGGTGTGCTCGCCGCGGCGGGTGCGATGGCTCACACAGCGGGCGCTCAGGTTCGCCGGTGTACGTTGCGGCGCAGGGCGGCGAGGTGAGGGGGCTGGGTACAGCGGCAGCAACCACTGTTTCTCCCTGGACAGCAAGAAGGTCCTGCCGGCCAGCACCTGGGTGCACGTCGCCGGGACCTACGACGGGAAGATGCTGCGGATCTTCGTGAACGGCGTGCAGAACGCGACCCTCGCGGTCACCGGGACGACCTGCGCCAACACCGAGCCGCTCGGCGTCGGAGCGAAGAACCGCACCGCGACCGGCGCGGTCGAGGCGTACTTCGACGGCCGGATCGACGACCTGCGGGTCTACGACCGGGCGCTTTCCGCCGCGGAGGTCAAGGCCGTGCGGACCACCCCGCTGACCTGACGGTCGCTGCCTACGTCCCGGCCGGCTGCGCGGCCGCCGGCTGCCGGCGCGGTGCCGGCAGGACCTGGCTGCGAGGGCGGCGTAGGTCGGCCCGCGCCACCGAGCCGCGTGTCTGCCAGTTCCACACCGGGGCGAGCCCGGTGTCCTCGTCGAGGACCCGGACCAGGACGCGGATCTGGTCCTGGTCGATCCCGGCCGCCTCGAGCCGGCTGAAGTGGCTGGCCAGCGCCGGCGACCCGACCCGGGGGTCGATCTGGTCCGGCGGGAACGCTTTCAGCAGGTCCGTCGCGTTCCGCACGCCGAGCTGCCGGAGCGCCAGCCTGGTCCGGGTCCCGGCCCGGTTCCCCGCGACCACCGAGCCGTGCACCCGCGACTCGTGGCCGGCCGCCTTCGGGTCAGCGGACGGTTCCTCGGACGGCGCCTGCCTGGCGGTGCGCCGCTCGGCACGACCACGCTCGATCCGGTCCAGGTGCAGGTACAGGTGGGCCTGGTCGACCCAGTCGACCAGCCGCCCGACGGGGACGCGGGTGTGCAGGATGACGTCTACCAGGTTCGCGGTCGCGAGGTTCTCCATGTCCTCGATGCCCTCCTCGACCAGCCGGGTCTCGTACCAGATGTTGAGGCCGTCCAGCTGGTTGAGCGGGTAGTCCGGGGTCAGCTGCGGCACCGCCACCCGCAACGCCGCGGCGGCGGTCCGGTACAGCGCTTGGAACGCGATGATCGGGAAGATGCCGACGACGAACGCGACGACGGCCTCCACGTTGGGCTGCCCGGCCGGGCCGAGGATCTGGTGCAGCGCGATCACGGTGATCAGGACGACGACGATGCGCAGGATCGCGCTCGCGTACGCGCTCGGGCGCAGGTCGCTGGCGAAGAACCGCCGCGTCAGGCTCTGCGCGATGAAGACGTACGCGCCGAGGAAGCCGAACTTGACCATGTCTCCCACCGACGTGGGGTCGTCGGCGAACGCCGTCTGCCAGAACAACGCGGTGAAGCCCGCGGAGAGGATGATCGAGATGAGGAACACCGGGAACATCGTCTCGGCGGTCACCGAGAAGTTCGTCCGCAGCTCCGATGCGGCACTCACCGAACGCCCGTAGAACGCGTTGAACTTCTGCCGGTAGATGTTGTTCTGCTCCGAGTGCAGGTAGCCGCGCCCGGCGATCCACTCCTCGAAGTACTCGGAGTTCTTCGGCGGGCACGGCAGGAACTCCGGCCGGTCCAGCCCGAGCCGGTGCAGGTTCAGCACGTACTCGCTCCACAGCGCACCCGCTCGCTGCCCGAGGAACCGGACGTACAGCCAGCCGGGCAGGAACGACAGGGTCCAGATCGTGAAGACCTTCAACGCGACCGCGGTGCCGTCGAAGGGGTCCAGGAGGGGGTTCGGCCGTGGGGCGGCCACGTACACCGTGATCATCGGGACGGCGATCAGCACGTTCATCCACAGCACTGCGGTCTTGCGGGCCAGCCACCCGTCGCCGGCGGCTCGGCGCGCCTGGCGGAAGCGGGTCTGGCGGGGCGGCAGCACTTTCTGCGCGTCGGGGGCGGAGTCTTCGCCGACCAGCAGGCGCCAGAGCATGTTCCGGCAGTGCACCCCGGTGTCCGCGTCGAGGGCCTCGGTGAGCGCCCGGGTCAGCGCCGCCCGCTCGCGCGGGCCGTCGCCCTTGGCCACCAGCTCCTGCAGCCCGGGGTTGGCGGCGAGCAGGTCCCGGAGCTCCTGCTCGACCGCGGCCGGCATGTCGGCGTCGTGGTTGCCCAGCCAGAGGGCGTACCGGCGGCGCTCGGTGGGGATGTGCACCAGATGGTCCTGCGCGTTGTTCTGCGACGCGGGCAGCAGGTACGCGAGCCGGTCGGCCAGGACGCTGGCCTTGTCGGTGGTGTCCACCCGTCCTCCAGGTGGTCGGAGGCCACAGTCAGGTGACTGACCGTCGCCGGACCGCCACCCAGGGTCATCTTGCGCGTCATCGTGCCATCCGCGGGACGTCTGCGACAGACCACGGTCCCGGATTCACCCCTGTGCGAGCACCTCCCAGCGCTCAGCGGATCGACAGCAGGTCGGCAGGCACACCTCAGCGGACTCTCAGCGAGCGCTCGCATCCTCGAGGCAGCTGAATGGCCCACGGTCGAACGGACAGGCATCGTGATCGAGATCCAGAGCATCTGCGACGAGTGCGGCACCGAGCTGAACCTCGACCCGACGGACCTGCTGCTGCTCGTGCCCACCGAGGAGGCCGAGGACCGCACGGCCCGCCTCGTGCACGGTTGCACGGAGTGCGGAGCCACCACGGTCCGGGCCATCCCGGCGAGACTCGGCCGGGTGCTGATCGCCCAGGGCGTCCCCAGCCTGCCCGACCTCGAGCTCCAGCCGGCGCAGGTGTGGCACCCCGAGAACCCGCCGGAGGGCAGTCGATGGTCGGCGGACGACCTCATCGAGCTGCACGAGCTGCTGGCCAGAGACGACTGGTACGAGGAGCTCACCGACGCCGCGTGACGCGGCTCACCCGACGTTCGGCGTCACCAGCAGCTGTGCGCCCTGCGCACGAACCGGACGCAGACGGCGACGAGGTACGCCCTTCGGAACACCTGGACGGCCGCCTTCGGATGGGGTCGGACGCGCACCGTCGCGGTGACCCGGACCGTTCCGCCTGCCGCCGAACGGGGGACCCACACGGTCAGGAGCAGATGGGCGACCCGCCCCGGCACTAGGTCGTGCCGAGGGCAGGACAGCAGCCTCGCCCCGTCGACGTCGAGCCGAAGGTCCGGGTCGACGGTGCCGGCCGCGGCCAGGACGTCGAGACGGAGCTCCAGCGCCTGCCCGGGCTTGGCGGCCGCCCACCGGTGCGATCGCGACCCGAAGGTCACCACGGCGATGGTCGCCGACACCGAGGCTGCAGAGGTCCCCGTCGACAACGCGCCGGAAGGCCCGGTCGACATGGTCGACCCGCTCGGCATCGGCGACGGCGGCAGGTGGGGACCGTCCTGGGCGAACCGGCAGCCGTGCCCGGGATGGCGGTGCCGAGGCGACGAGCCGGCGGCGGACGAGCCCTCCGGCGTCGTCACGAGCAGGGCCGTGACGGCCAGGGCCACCACGGCGAGGACGCTCGGGCGCAGCAGCTTCGACGGCATGGCTGCACCTCCGTCCTTCCCAGAGCGGATCGACCGGGTCGGGCCGTCCCGGTAGTGCATCGCCGTCGCCGCGCGGCTGTCCGCCGGTTCGCCGGATGTTCGTGTTCGCCGGCGCGGACGAGCCGTGCACCGGACAGTCGCCGTGCACCGTCCGCTCGCCGGCTGTTCACCCGAGGGCTCCACGGTGGCACGACGTCGTCGACACGACGTCGTGCGGCATGGCGTTGCGTGCGCCGCACTGCCGGAGAGTCGCCGGTGAGCAGGTCAGGTGCTGTCAGGGGGCCGGGCGTGACCGACGAGGACGACTTCGCCCGCCTGTGGGCGCGGTTGGCGGAGAACGACCGCCAGGACTGCCTGCTGGCCGCGGCCAGCATCGGCCACCCTGTTCCGGACGTACTGGCCGACCGGCTCGACGACGCGTCGTACGGCCTGCCGCCAGTGGTGTCCCGAGCCTCGGCGGGCACGAAGGACGCCGCCGGCGGGTGGACGAAGGCGATCCCGCGGCTCAGACCGGCGTTCGCGGACTACGTCCGCGCCCGCACCTGGGACCGGTAGGACCGAGGAAGGTTTGGTGGGCGATGGATCACCCGAACGCGGATGACCTGCTCCGGGTGCCGTTGCTGGCAGGCCTGTCGCCGCAGCCAGGGCGTCGCTGGCCGGAGCGTTCGAGGTGGAAGAGCACGCCCCGGGTCATGTGCTGGTGAAACAGGGGCAGTCCGGGTACGCGTTCTTCGTCATCGACGCCGGTTCGGCCGAGGTGTCGGTCGACGGGCGGCAGGTGCGTGACCTGGGCCCGGGCGACTCCTTCGGGGAGATGGCGATCATGGGTGAGGGCCGGCGGACGGCCACCGTGACCGCTCGTTCAGAGCTGACGGCGTGGGTCCTGTTCGGCACCGGGTTCCGGGGCCTGCAGGTGGACCACCCCGACATCGCGGACGCCTTGGAAACGGCGCTGAAGGTCAGACTCGCGACGAGCTAGGTCGGGACGCGGGTCTGCTCGGCGGCCGACCTGGCTGCCGGGGACGACTCGCCGACCTGCTGGGCCGCGGCGACTCCTTCGGCTCCGGCGGCGTCCTCGTGGGCGATCATCCGCCCGTCGGCGATGGCGGCGGTGAACGCGGAGTAGTCCTGCTCCGACTGGTCGGCGTAGGACTCGGCGAACGCGACGACGGCCTTGTCGAAGGACTTGCCCGTCCCCAGGTAGGCCGAGACCGCGATCGCGTCCCCGGACCGGGCGTGGGCACGAGCCAGGGTGTGCCCGCACAGCAAGGCGTACCGGCGCAGGCGCTCCTCGTCCAGGGACGCCGGCTCCGGTGACCACTTCATGTCCCTCAGCTGCCGCACGTAGAAGCTTCGCCCGGCCGGTCCGTCGATCCAGCCCAGGAAGGAGTCGCTGGCCGCCTGCATGAGTCGTTGCCCCGTGACCACCCGATGGCCGTGCTTGCTGAACGTCGACTTGCGCGTGTAAGCCTCCAGCACGGACGCCTGCGCCTGCTTGACCTGCAGCACCATCAGGTCGTCCTCGTCACGACCGCGGAGCAGCAGCACGAACGCCAGCAGTCCGACGCTGCCCACGCCGACCACCTTGTGCCCCATGTCGACGATCTCGTACCGCTTCAGCAGCTCCTGCCGATCGTCCTGCAGCGTGCCCCGGTACTCCCGGAACAGCCGGTTGATCATGGCCGCTGTGTTCGCGCTGATGTCCAGCCGGGTCAGCAGCGGCGGCTGGTTCCGGAAGCGGCGGTGCCCGTCCACCACCTCGGTGATCTTCTCGATCGCCGACCACGCGTCGCGAAGGCGGGCTTTCGCCACGGCCCCCCGGACCGTCGCCTCAGCCTTGGCGTCCTGTCTGGCCCGCTGCTTCCCCTTGCCCCCCGACAGCTGCTGGATCGCTGCGACCAGCCCGCCGACGTCGATCCGGTCGTACCAGATCGCGATCTCCGGCTTCTCGGCGAAAGCCGCCATCGACTCGCGGTAGGAGGCACTCGCCGCCTCCGCCGCCGCCCATCCCGCCTTCTTCGGGAACCCGCTGTCCCGCGCAGCCAGCACGAACGACGTCGCCAACCGCTTCACGTCCCACTCGAACGGACCCGGGTTGGTCTCGTCGAAGTCGTTGACGTCGAACACGACGGAGCGGTCCGGGGCCCCGAAGAGGCCGAAGTTGGACAGGTGCGCGTCACCGCACAGCTGCACGTCGAGGCCGCTGCGAGGCGTCGCCGCCAGGTCCGCGGCCATCAGCAGCGCCGCCCCCCGGTAGAAGGCGAAGGCACTCGTCGCCATCCGCTCGTGCCGCACCGGCACCAGCTCCTGCACACGAGAGGTCTCCTGCCCCACCAGCAACGCCACCGGATCGGCCCGACCGGCCGAGGGCTGCCAGGCGGCCAGCTGTTCGCGCGGAGTCTGCGCCCGCGCGACCCGACCGCGGCGCTGCCGCTCCGCGATCGTGGGGTGCGGCACCACCTTCTGCGCGGCCGCCCGACCCAACCGCTGACGAACGGCCTCCATCTGCCCCACGAGGTCCTCGCCGACCACGTCGGGCACCGTGGGCACGCCCCGCAAGTCGATCGTTGTGTCTGCGCCGGCAGGCGTCTCGTCCTCGCTCATACGGCGCAACATACGCCGCGGGCAGGCGGGGACAAGCCCCCCGACGGTGCTCGGACCCGGATCGCCGCAACGACGGGCGCTTTACGGTCAGTTCGCACCAGCCGGAAGCAGGCAGACGTCCCACCATCGCTGCGGCCCCAGCGGGTCAAGATCACCGTCCTACGGCAGCTACAGCCACCGTGACCTGGACCCCAAGAGCACGCTCGCGACGCCGACCGGACTGGTCGCCATCGACTGGGACGCGGCCGGGCCGGCTTCGACAACACGTGAGGCTGTCCAGCTGGCCTTGGACTGGACCGTTGACGTGCCCGGCTTCGCTGAGGTGATCGCTGGCTACCGAGCCCGCAGCGAACACCTGATCCCGGCCGAGCCGTGGGTCTTCGGCGGCCGGGTGTCAGCCACGCGAGGTTGCCTGGTCTACAACGCCACCCAACGGGCCGGCACGGCGCTCGGACACCGAGAAGCCGCAACCGCAGTCCGCCTGCCTCTCCATGCAGATCGACGCACCCACCACGACGAACCCTGACCGGAGAAACGCGGCCGGCCGCCCGGTAGGCAATGCCGACGGACGCCCGTCATCGGCACGTCGGTGCGCGTGCTACCTGGGTCCGCACCGACCTTCTGCGGCTACTCTGCCGGTATGCCTGTCGAGCTCAACCACATCATCATCCCCAGCCACGACAAAGCAGGTTCGTCAGGGTTTCTTGCCCAAGTCCTCGGTCTGGACCCTCCCCGACTCGTGGACCATTTCATGGCTGTCACGGTGTCGAACGGAGTCACGCTCGACTACGACGATGCCGATGAGTTCCGTTCTCAGCACTGCGCATTCCTTGTGAGCGATGCCGAGTTCGACGCGATCCTCGCAAGAGTCGTCGAGGCACGGATCACCTACTTCGCAGACCCCTCGCACCGGACCTCGGGCGAGATCAACCACAGGAGCGGCGGCAGAGGCTTCTACTTTGCGGACCCGGACGACCACAACATGGAGGTGTTCACCAAGGTGCCCCTGCCCTAGATCCAGACGAAAGGCGTCGATGGGCGCACACTGATGAACATGTCCCGCCCCGTCGAAGTGCTGCATGAAGGCCGCTGGTTACCCGCCACCCTGCTCGACACTCGCCTGGACACGAACGGTTGGCACGGGCTCGTTGGCTTCAGCGACCCCGTCACCAGGCAGGGGTACTACCACTGGTGCCCGGAAGCAGAACTGCGCCGAGCCCCTCGGCAGGTCGACGCGGGCTAGCAACAGAGTCCCGGTTGCCCGTCGACGGCAGGTCGGTGCGCCGGTACAGGCAGGCTATTTCGGGCTCAGGTACCGACAGTCCTTGTACGAGGCTGCGTGGACTTCGACCTCGTCCCACCGGACGCAGGCCATGTCGCCAGAACTGGCGATCCGTGCCACGACGCCTGTCGTACCGGTCTTCACGCCACCCGTGCCCAGGCAGGGGCCTGTGTAGGTGACGTGATCACCCGGCTTCAACTGGTGCGGCATGCTGTCCCCACTTGCCCCTCGGGTCTAGTCGGGTTCGCCGTGGTGGATTACCGCGTCGGGTCCGGGGAAGTACAGGCCCTCGTGACCGGTATCCGACCAACGCACGAGGTAGGGCGGAGCTCCCTCGGCTCCATGGACCTCGAGGATCTCCCCGTCCCGGTCTCCCTGGTCGACGGTACGGGCGAGGACAGTGATTCGGTCGTGAACATGTGCGCGCATGACTGACCTCCCATAGACAGAACGAGCCTGCAGCACCCCGGTCAGTTGCTACAGAGCCAAAGGTCCCTTGTCGGTCGTGTGCGCCAGCGGCGTCTCGCTGAGGTCGAAATGGCGGAAGGCCCGTCCCTCGGTGGGGCGGGCCTTCTGTCATTCCGTCGGGCGTTCACTGCCACCGCGTCGTGCAGGTCGCGGGACGGCCAGAAGTTCCCGACACGGACCCCGAAGAGGCCTTTCCGCGCCTCCCGGCAACCGCAACCTCATGGTACTCCCGGCAGACTCGGAGGGCGACCTGCAGGGCCGCCTATGTGCCGGCATCAGATGCCAGCCAAGGATGCTCGGTCAGGCCGAGCGTGGCGCAGCCCGACTCCAACTCGTCGAGGCCGAAGGCCTGCACCGGCCCGAGCACCCCCGACCCGTGGACCCCGCCGGCCAGAGCTGTCGTGGCCGCCCAGGACAGCAGCCGCCCGGTGAGCGTGTACGGGCTCGGTCCGGTCAGCTCCACGCGGGCGAGGGTGCGGCCGTCCGCGTCGCTGACCTCGGCGACCACCCGTGATGCCCCGCGGGCTCGTGCGTCCGCGTCCGGACCGCCGGCCGACCCGCGGAACCTGGCCGCCGCAGACGACAGCAGGGATGCGGCCCCGGGCACTGCCGTCACGCCCCGTGCGACGGCGGCCGCCTGCGGGGCGAAGCGGGCAACCGTCCCGAACCAGCCCAGGTAGACACCCACCGCGCGCAGGCCGGGCGCCAGCGCCGGCAGGAACAGGTGCTCGGTGCCGCCCACCGCCACAGCCACCACCGCGTCGGCACCCACGCGGAAGGTCCGGGTACGCGCGGCGAGGCGGTCGTCCACGAGCCGGCCGTCCTCGAAACGGAACGAGGGCATCAGCATCATCCCGACCGACGAAGCCATCGTGCCCCCGCTCACCTCCCCCATGCCCGGCGCGAAGTAGCCGACGTCGAGCCGGCTCGAGTCCGGCCCGGCACGTCGCAGCGCCAGCGCGCCGGCGAGGTTGCCCGGCACGTAGTCGTAGCCGAACGCGGGGATCAGCGGCGTCCCGGCGTCGACAGCCAGCTGGCCGACGCGCTCGCGCATGTCGCGGATGAAAGCCGACTCCCCGCTGGAGTCCAGGTAGGCGGCCCGCTTGGCGACCGCGGCCAGCACGGCCGGCTGGCCCCAGCGCACGAACGGCCCGACTGTGGACACCAGGACGTCGCCCTCGTCGACGAGGGCGGCGAGGCTGCGGGGCTGCTCGACGTCCGCGATCCGTGTCTCGAGACCGCCGCCGAGCTCGTCGTCGAGGGCGGCCAGCCGACCGGCGTCGCGGCCCGCGATCACCGGGCGGACACCTCGCCGGACGAGCTCGTCGGTCACCAGCCGGCCGGTGTAGCCGGTGGCACCGAAGACGACGATCCGTCCGCTCACACGGCCACGCTAGTCCGATCGGGCACGTCCGACAGTGGCTGCGGCCGGGACCTTCGGCCCTGGGGGTGCCCGGACCGGTGCGCCTAGCCTGCGAGCGTGCAGAACACCGAGCTCCAGACCCTGGTCCGCGGCGTCGTCGACGACCCCGGGCTGACGTACCGACAGCGCGTGCAGCAGCTGGCGACGCTGGCCGAGAACGCGCTCGACCCACCAGAGGTGTCCGACGCCTGCTCCCGCGCACTCGACAAGCGGGTGATCTGCGACATGTACGAGGGCAGCGCCCCGTACCGGCCCCGGTACGTGCTGCCGGACTACGCGGTGGCTCTGCGCAACGGCTCGGCGTTCCTCGAGCTGCCGCCGGCCCGTGACCTGGCGGAGGCGCTGACCTTCCTGCTGATCCTGTACACCCAGGTGCCGTCGATCACCGGCTACCCCGTGTACCTCGGCGACCTCGACGCGCTCCTCGCGCCGTTCCTGGACGGCGTCGACGACGACGAGCTGTACCGCCGCCTGCGGCTGTTCTGGATCAGTCTGGACCGGATGTTCCCGGACGCGTTCACGCACACAGACCTCGGACCCGACGACAGCCGGGTCGGTCGCACCGTGCTGCGGCTCGAGCGCGAGCTGCTGCAGGTGGTCCCGAACCTGACCCTGCGCGTCGACCCCGAGCGCACGCCCGACGACTACGTCCTGGACGCCGTGCGCACCGTCTTCGCGTGCGGCAAGCCGCACTTCGTCAACCACCCCATGATGACGGCCGATCTTGGTGACCGGTATGCCGCCGTCAGCTGCTACAACTCGCTGAAGATCGGCGGTGGCGCGCACACGCTGGTGCGGCTGAACCTCAAGGAGGCGGTGCTGCACCACGACGGTGGTGCCGACTCGTTCCTGCGGACGGCGCTGTCGACCTACGTCGAGCTGACTGCGGAGCTGGCCGACGCGCGGATCCGGCACCTGGTCGAGCGCGCGCGGTTCTACGAGCACAGCTGGCTGGTGCGCGAAGGGCTGGTCTCGCCGGACCGGTTCTCGGCCATGTTCGGGGTGTTCGGGCTGGCCGAGGCGGTCGACCTCCTGATGGAGCGCGAGGGTGTACCGGAGGCGCACTACGGGCACGACCCTCGAGCCGACGACCTGTCGTACCGCATCGTCGCCCGGGTGGCCGAGCTGGTGGCCGCGCGGCCGATGCCGTACTGCGAGGGGAACGGCGGGAGGTGCTTCCTGCACAGCCAGTCCGGCATCGACTCCGACCAGGACGTCACGGCCGGGACGCGCGTCCCCGTGGGCAGCGAACCGCCGCTGCCGGACCACCTGGCGACCGTCACGCCGCATCACGTGTACTTCGCCGCCGGCGTCTCCGACGTCCTGGCCTTCGACGAGACCGCTCGACGCAACCCGCAGGCGGTGGTCGACGTGATCCGTGGAGCGTTCGCGACCGGGATGCGAGACTTCACGTTCAACCTGGACAGCAACGACTTCGTCCGGATCA
Source organism: uncultured Actinomycetota bacterium (assembly GCA_963711005.1). Lineage (GTDB taxonomy): Bacteria > Actinomycetota > Actinomycetes > Prado026 > Prado026 > CAVQCJ01. The sequence goes on from CAVQCJ010000006.1 coordinate 863,360, forward strand.
CCGGGTACCTGGTGCGCAAGTCCGACCTGGCCCGGTTGGCTACCGACGGCGCCCGGCACGGCAGCACGTACCTGGCGGCGGGCTCGATGGCGAACAGCCACCTCTCCGACCGGGCCCCGAAGCGGGTGATCAGCGGTGAGAGCGCCGCGGGGCCTGGTCGCTGACGTCGTCCGGTTCTCCTGGGTCGACGGCCCGGGGAACCGGTTCGTCGTGTTCCTGCAGGGATGCAACCTGAACTGCCCGGCGTGCCACAACCCGCACACCATCCCGCTCCGCACCCCGCGCGCCCACAGTGTCGGCGTCGACGAGCTGGTCGAGCAGGTCCGACCGCATGCGCCGTTCCTGACCGGCGTCACGGTGTCCGGTGGCGAGGCGACGCTGCAGGCCGCGTTCGTCCGCGCGTTCTTCGAGCGCATCGGCGATGACCCGGAGCTGGGCCGGCTCACCCGCTTCGTCGACAGCAACGGCGCAGCGCCCGCGGGCGTGTGGGAGCGGCTGATGCCGGTGACCGACGGCGTGATGCTGGACCTCAAGGCGCTCGACCCGCGCGTGCACGAGGCGCTGACCGGCTCGGACAACGCGCTCGTGCTCGACTCGGTCCGCTCGATCGCGGCGACCGGGAAGCTGTACGAGGTGCGGTTGCTGCTGGTGCCCGGGGTGAACGACGACCCGGCGACGCTCGACCGCACGGCACGCTGGCTGCTCGACGTCGACCCTGCCGTACGCGTCAAGGTGATCGGCTTTCGGCGGCACGGCGTTCGAGCGTCCGCTCGGCACTGGCCGGAGGCCGGGCAGCACCGGATGGACGACTACCGCCGGCAGCTCACCGAGCTCGGCGTCCGCGAGCTCGAGGTGGTCTGACCGCCCGGTACGCGCGCCTGTCCCTCATGTCAGTCGACCTGGGCGACGCCGTCGACGGCGTCAGGCCTGCGCGAACGGGACGACGACGGGCCAGCCGGGGTACGGAGCTGCTGCGTCGGCTGTGGGGTCGACGTTCCAGGGCCAGCTCTCCAGCTGGTATGTCTCTGCGGTCTTGTCGATCCGCACGATCCCGTACCCCTCGCGCTTGAGCGAGCGGTCGCCGAAGTTGTGCGTGCTCGAGCCGTAGGCGGCCAGGTACTGCGACTGCGACACCAGCGGGTTCGCGACGGCGAGCACGCGGAACCGGTTGCCCTGGCCGTCGGTGAAGTCCCCGGTGTGCGGCGTCCCCTGGCTGTTCGGCATGTTGGTCGCCTCGAACCACCGCTGCCACGCGGTACCAGCTGCGGGCACAGTGAACTGGACGGGCCCGTCGGTGAAGGTCGCCAGGCCGTGCCGGACCGTCGAGCCCAGGTGCTGGTCGCCGCAGACCATGACGGCACGGGCTGCCTTCACGAGCGCCAGCGCGCGGTTGCGCGCCTGCACATACGCATCGTTGTCCGGGTCGCTCTGCTTGCCGCCGGCCGGCGTCGTCTTGACCGTGGCGTACGTGGTCTGCGAGAGCATGAGCGTCGGCTGGCCCGGGTGCAGCGACGGCCAGGCTGCGAGGAACTGCTCCTGCCGCGACCCGAGCATCGGCAGTGTGCTCAACGGTGCGGGATGGCCGTTCGGGTCCACGGCGTTCGGGCCGTACTTGAACTTGCGGTCCTCCACCAGCGCGACGCTCACCCCGCGGTAGGTGAACGCCCCGTACGACACGGTGATGCCCTGCTTGACCGGCGTGGGGTCGAACGGGTCCGGGTCGTGACCCTGCTGGACACGCTGCACGATGTTGACCCAGGCCGCCGCCTTGATGTAACCGCCGGACCTGTCGTCCCCTGGCGCTTGCGCGCCCTCGTGCCCCCACAGGTTGCCCTGGTAGACGTCGTGGTCGTCGACCAGCACCACGCACGGGATCGATGCGGTCAGGTCGCGGAAGGCCCACACCCACAGGAAGTACCGGCCGAGGAAGTCCATGGTGGGCGAGGCCGCGTGGTCCTGGGCCGTCGGACGGTTCTCGTAGAACTGGTCGCCGAGCGCGGCCAGCAGGTGCGGTCCGTGCGCCGAGATGTTCGCGCTGACCTCGGCATACGGGAAGTACAGGTTCTGCGTTGTGTACAGACCCTGCGGCGTCTCGTTGGCCAGCTTGGGCGTGTAGGTGCTCGCCCCGTCCAGCGGACGGTAGCTGTGGATCGTGCAGTTGACGACAGCCACCACCAGGTCCGTGGCGTCGGCCGGGGCGGCCGCCACCGACCCCGCGTACGCGAACTCCGACTCCGTCCCCGACGCGTACACCACCTGGTAGTCCCAGTCACGGGTCACGTCCCAGTCGTCCACGCGCAGGATCGCGGTGTAGCCGTCGCCTATGGTCGCGGAAGGCCCGGTCGTCCACTCCGGCGTCCCTTGCTGCCGGTACTGCAGCGTCACCGTCTGCGGCTCGGTCGTCGCGATCGGGAACAGCTGGGCGGTCATCTTGAGCACTGGGTCGTTCAGCGAGAACAGGGTGCCCAGGATGGGCCCCATCGCGCGTTCCGGGAACGTCGTCACCTTGTCGCCGGCGGTACTGATCGTCCGGAACCAGTAGCGCGCGCTGGAACTGCCCACCGGCCCGCAGGCGACCAGCACCCCGCCGGCAACCTGACTGTCGGCGAGTCCGGTCAGTGTGGCCACCGAGAGCGTGGCACCGTCCGAGAGCCGCTGCGCACTGAGCGTCAACGTGAACCGGCCGGACGCTGTGTCCTGGCTGCAGACCAGCGTCAGCAGGACCTGCTCGGTCGCCGATCTGGCCGGTCCGGCCGTCCCGGTGCTCAAGACGGGGTACGACAGCTGGTTGGTCTCCGACGTGTGCGACCGGAACCGGCAGCGGCCGTCGTTCTCGTACGCGCAGAGCAACCCGCCACCGGTGCCGGACGCGGCCTGCGCGAGAGCGGCCGCGCGGTAGTCCAGGCCACCGCCACCGACGCCGACGAGGAATCCCGAATAGCCGTTTCCGGTGGCGAGAGTGCCGGTCACCATCGACAACTGGGCCGTGCCGTCGCCCTCACGAAGATCGTGCGTGAGCAGAGCGACCGTGCGCGTCTTGCCGGCGCTGACCATCTCGTACCGGCCGTTCGCGACCCGGAAGTCCTGCAACCGGTTCGCCCACAGCTCTGGCCCGAGCCAGGTGCGGGTCAGGGCTGCCGGTGGATCGATGACATCGGCGAGACCCACGCCGACCTCGGCGGTGGAGGCAAGCGCCGGCCGGGAGTCGACGAGCACGCCGGCGCCGGCGGCGACAGATGCGCCCACTGTCGTCGAGACCAGCCTGCCCAGGAAGTCCCGTCGCTTCATCTTCGCCCGACAGCCTGGTGCCGGCGGACAGGACTCGGATGACGAGGCAGCCGCGCAGTAGCCCGGAACTGATGATGGTGAAGCGGAGGGTCCATGATCTGCTTTCTTCGACGCCGCGCGGCTCGACGCGAGACGTTGACGAGATCCCTGGACGATTCAATGCACTACGTGCGGAGCGCCATCAGGGGCTTTGGTCCTTGTCCATGGCGGGACCGCCGTGGCGTCAGAACCCGGACACTTCGCCGGGAGCCGGCCCGACCCGCTCTTCGGGGCTGAGCCGGCCTCCCGATTCGCAGCCGGCTACGGCTGGCCTGCGATGTCGGCTGCGTGAGCCTCTTCAAGCGCCTCGTCCGTGACGACGTGCTTCTCGGCCGTTCCACCCAGCTCGCCGAGCTTGGCAGTCACGGCGTCGGCTTCGGTGACCGGTGCCAACACACCAACCGCGGCCTTACCGCCCGACAGCTCTTCACCGATCCGTTCCCGGTCCGCTTTGTCCAGTCCCAGGCCCTTGTGGTGAAGTGCACCCAACAGTCCACCACCGATGACGCCAACGCCGAGCCCAACGGGAGTGAACAGGGCCAGCGCCAGCCCAATACCGGCGCCCTTGCCGGCGCTGCGCTTTCCCACCTTCTCAGCCTTGAGCTCGCCCTTGCTGTTGAGGACGAGCACGCCGATCGCGTCCTCGTCCGCCAGTCCCGAGGCCTTCAGCTCTCCGGCCGCCGAGTCTGCAGCGGCCTCATCTTTGAAGATTGCCAGAACCACGATCTTGTTCGCCATGCCTGTTCCTTTCCCGTTGTGCAGATTTGTGGGGTTGACTTCGTGCCAGCGCCCGCGTTGGCGTGTGCGGCCGCCAGTGCGTCGTCTTGGGCGGCTGCTCGACCCGCGGGTGAGTCGTCTCGTCGCGCAGATCAAGAACGTCGCTCACGTCCGAATCCGTCACCGGACTCTCCTCCAAAAGTGGGCTGCGGTCCACAGCTCCTGGGAACCGGTCTACACGGGGTGAGACCCACCCGAACGGGGTGAGCCCCACCCGATGCAGGCCCATGGCACTGGACGAGCGCGCCTCCAAGCGTCAGGCGTGCGACTCGGCCATCCTTGCCTGGGCGTCGGCCATGGCGCCCTTGAGAGCCTTCACATGGTGACGCTGCGGATCCCACGCTGGCGCCCAGCGGACGGTTGGCCTGGAGCGAAAGTCCCGAGATCAGCACGGTTGGCAAGAAGCAGTACTCATCGCCGCCGAGCACCGTGTCCTCGGGTCGGGCCCGCCGCCTACCCCTGGTACTCGAAGGCGCCTCGGTCGGCGTACGGCGGTGAGCCGGTGCCGGTGTTCGCCTTCGGGGCATCGAACCGTGGGTTGGCGTCGGCGTCGGCGCTGGTGAAGCCCGGGGCCGAGGCGTCGGCCGAGTCGATCGCTGGTGAGCCGGCTCGCAGGTGCAGGTTGCCAGCCGCAGGACCCACGAACTTCGGGTTGCCCTGGATGCCGTGCGTCTCCTGCTGAGGTACGGCGGCCCTGAAGGCCGCCAGTGACGAGTAGTTCGTGCCGTTCCACTGGACGATCTTGCCGCCGGGTGCACTCAGGTAGAAGAGGTCGTAGTTCATGGAGGACCCGGACACCGACGTCGCGTCCACCCGGATGTCGCCCTTCTGGCCGAACGTGTTGGACAGGGCATTGTCCTGGCTGATGTTGTCTCGGATGGTCGCGCCCGCGGAACCGCCCTCGACGTTGATCCCCGACGTGGTGTTCTTGTAGACCGTGTTGCTGACGATGGTGACACCCGTCGACCCGAGCACGTCGATGCCGTGGTCACCGTTGCGGTAGACGACATTGTCCGTCACGACGCTGTTCTTCGCGCCGCTGTAGAGCTGGATCCCGGTGTCCTCGTTGTCATGGGACACGTTCGCCGTAATCGTGTTGCCGGGGGCGCGGTCGTCGATCCCAGGCGCAGCGCGCGTATATCCCCTCGCGTTCGAGAAGGTCACGTTGTCGGACACGAGGTCGCCGGTGCTGCCGGACAAGAGGTAGATGCCCGCGTCGGTGTTGTTGTGCACGGTGTTCCCGACGATCGCCGAGGTGTTCGTCGCCTGGACGTAGATCCCGGCCGCCGTGAAACCGTCGAGCGGCGCGCCGCTGAACGACACTTCGTTGTCGCGCAGGGTGATGTTCCACGACGACTGGAGCTTCAGCCCATAGCTCGTCGTCTGCGTGACGTGAAAACCAATGATCGAGACGTCGTGGACTGACGACATGGCGAAACCGTTCGCCGCGCCGGCGACCGTGACTGTGGCACCCGGGGCCGCGGTCCACGTGATCGGCGTGCCCGGGGCGCCAGAGCGGTTGATCGACACGCGCTCGTCGTAGGTCCCTGAGGCGACTTGCACGGTCGTGCCAGCCGAGACCTTCGCCACCGAGGCACCGATGGTGCAGAAAGGCACCGTGCTGGTGCCGCTGCCGGCGTCGCTGCATCCGGCGTTGCCGTTGTCGACGAACAGCACCGTGGCAGCGTGGGCGGCCCCGGGGAGTGCGACGGTGATCGCGATCGCCAGGACGGCACCGGCGCCGAGCGTGGCCAGCCGACGGGATCGGTCCTGCCCACGCCGCATCAACGCGGGCCAGCCTCCTCCCTGGGGAGGCCGGTCATGCCAGGCACGCCCGGCGCGACCAGGATCACGGCTATGTCTCGGCGGCGCCGTGGAGAGGAGCACCCACCCATGATGCCTCCCGCCGCTCGCGTCCAGCGGCCGACGCTCCGGTGGCTCCCGAAGAGGGGGCGCACCGGTCTGGGGGCCCGGTCCACAACGGCCCAGACCCGGCGCTTGAAGTGCGCGTTGGCGACGAAGAGCCGTTCCTGGATCCGGTAGACGACCACGCCGGGTGTGAGCTGACCGAGACGGCCCGCCGATCCCGGCACCGAGATCCGGATCGCTGACGACGGGAGATCATGATCCGGGGCCCCGGTGATGCGCGGGCACCACGACCTGCCACGCGCGTCGCAGCTCGACTGGATGGACGACGACCGACTCAGGACTCCTTGACCACCGCGTACCAGATCCGTTCGGCCACGTCCTCGACCCGCTCGCCGACCTCGAGGACCCGACGGTAGATCTCACGACGCGCCACGACCCGACCCATGTCGGGGTCGGCGAGGAGGTCCCTCATCGCGGTTCGGTAGGTCTTCTCCATGCTGCGCTCGGCCGAGATCGCCGCGTCGGCGGCCGACGTCGCCGTGTCGTCCTGCGCCGTGAGGGCGCCCAGCCCTTGCGCGAGGCGTCGAACTCCCTCGGCCGCGGCGTCCGCCATGGCCGCCACCGCCGGGTCCGGCTGGAGGTCGAGCAGGTCCGCCTCGCGGACGACGTCCTTGGCGTGGTTCAGGACGCCGTCGAGCAGCTCGGACAGGGCGAAGAGGTCCTCCTGGGGGACCGGAGTGCTGAACGCGGCGCGGAGCTGCGCGGCCAGTTCGCGGCGGACCGTGTCGGCAGCATGCTCGCTCGCCCGGACCGTCTGCGCCGCCCCGGGCTCGCCGTGGGCCCATGCGGCGAAGGCGGACAGCCCGTCGACCGTGACGGCCGCCTGGCGGCCCAGCGTGGCGAGCACGTCCGGGGTTTCCGGCAGGAACCAGTGCCTGGTCACGATGCGATCCTCCAGGCCGTCGCCAGCACTCCGGCCATCACCGCGCAGCTCGGCATGGTGACGACCCAGGCCAACAGGATCTCCCGAACGACCGGCCAGCGCACGTGCCGGCGGCGAAGTGCCGCGCCCAGGCCGACAACCGAGGAGGCGACCACGTGCGTGGTGCTGACCGGAGCGCCGAGGAATGCTGCCGCACCGATCACCCCCGCTGACGAGCCCTGGCTGACCAGGCCGTCCAGCGGACGCAGGCGGAAGATGCCGCGTCCGATCGTCCGGACGATGCGCCAGCCTCCCAGCGCCGACCCGACGGTCAGCGCCGTCGCGCACGCGAGCTTGACCCACAAGGGCACCGAGAAGGAGCTGAGAACACCTGACGCGACGAGGGCGGTGGTGATGACGCCCATGGTCTTCTGGGCGTCGTTCGTGCCGTTGGCGAAGGCGAGCGCCGCCGCGGTGACCCACTCGCCGCGCAGGATCGGCCGCTCGACTCGTCGCCGGGCACGACGCAGGCCCCGACGAGCAGCTCGCTCGCCGAGCGCGCCGAAGAGGGCGCCGAGCACCGGGGAGATCGCCAGCCCGACGAAGATGCCGATCACGCCCACGGGACGCAGGCGGTCCATTCCGCCCCAGTTGATCGCCTGGGTGCCCGCCGTGGCGAGGCCGGCGCCGATGAGCCCGCCCACCAGGGCGTGCGAGGAGGAGGAGGGCAGCCCGCGCCACCAGGTGAGCAGATTCCAGGTCAGAGCTGCCGTCAGGGCGCAGGCGAGGGCGACGAGCGTCTGGGTCGGGCCCAACGTGACAACCCCGCCGACGGTGTTGGCGACCGCAGTCCCGGCGACGATCGGGCCGAGCAGGCTGAAGACGGCCGCCACGGTCACCGCCTGACCCGGCCGCATCGCCCCGGTGGCGACAGGCGCCGCGATGGCGTTCGACGAGTCGTGGAACCCGTTGGAGAAGTCGAACGCCAGCGCCAGCAGCACCACGACCACCAGAGCGGCACTCACGGCGTCAGTCAAGCCCGTCCGGGGGTCCACCGGGGGACGATCGCCCGGGTGCCGGACCGCCGGCTCGCGTCGGTCGGCGTACAGGTAGCGCGGTCGGGACTTTCTGCCCTGGTGTGTCTGCCCGGCGACGAGTAGGCCTTGATCTTCGTACGGCTACCAGCAGGACCGGCCAGGGAGGCGTCATGGACAGTACCCAGCGTCTGGACTTCTACCGGCAGATGGTGCGGATCCGCACGTACGAGGAAGCGATCCGCGCTGCCTACCACGCCGACAAGACGCCCGCCTGGGACATCGGGGCAGGCCTGATCCCGGGGGAGATGCACCTGTCCGCCGGTCAGGAGCCGGTGGCCGTCGGCCTGTGCACCCACTTGAGGACGGACGACGCCATCACCGCCCCGCACCGTCCCCACCACCTGGCCCTCGCCAAAGGCGTCGACATGAAGAAGATGACGGCCGAGATCTACGGCCGCGTGGACGGTCTGGGACGCGGACGGGGCGGCCACATGCACCTGTTCGACCCGGCCCAGCACTTCTCGTGCTCGGGCATCATCGCGGAAGGCATGCCGGTGGCAGTCGGCCAAGCGCTGGCGTTCGCCCGCAAGGGCACCGACGCAGTCGCGGTCGCTGTCGCCGGTGAGGGCGCGGCCAACCAGGGCGCCTTCCACGAGGCTCTCAACCTCGCGGCGCTCTGGAAGCTGCCGGTCGTCTTCGTCATCGAGGACAACGACTGGGCCATCTCGGTGCCGCGCAGCGTCTCGACCTCCGTCCCGTCGAACGCCACCCGGGCGGCCGCCTATGGGATGCCCGGCGAGCGGGTCGAGGGCAACGACGTCGAGGCGGTCAGCGACGCTGCCGAACGTGCGATCACCCGCGCCCGCACCGGTGGGGGGCCGACACTGCTCGAGTTCCACACGGTGCGCCTGTGGGGCCACTTCGAGGGCGACGCACAGGCCTACCGCGGCGACGAGCTGGCGGTCGCGGAGTCGCACGACCCGATCCCGGCGTACGAGGCGAAGCTGCGTGCCGACGCGATCCTCGACGACGGCAAGGTCGCCTCGATCAAGACGGAGGCTCAGGCGGAGGTCGACGCGGCCATCGCGTTCGCGCTCGCATCGCCGGCGCCCGACCCGTCCACCCTGTCCGACTACGTCTTCGCCTGAGAGGCGCGTCATGACCGTCACCGAGACCCCGGCGCCCACGACCCGCCGGCTATCCACCGCCAAAGCCGTCGCAGAAGGCATCGCGCAGGAGATGGAACGTGACCCCGCCGTCTTCGTCATGGGCGAGGACGTCGGTTCCTACGGCGGGATCTTCGGGTCCACCGGCGGCCTGCTGGAGCAGTTCGGTCCCCAGCGGGTCATCAACACACCCATCTCCGAGACCGGCTTCATCGGGGCCGGCATCGGCGCGGCCACAGAGGGCCTGCGCCCTGTCGTCGAGCTGATGTTCGTCGACTTCTTCGGAGTGTGCTTCGACCAGATCTACAACCACATGGCCAAGATCCACTTCGAGTCCGGCGGCAACGTGAACGTGCCGATGGTGCTCATGACGGCCGTCGGTGGGGGGTACGGCGACGCGGAGCAGCACTCGCAGTGCCTGTGGGCGTCGTTCGCCCACATGCCCGGCATGAAGGTCGTCGTGCCCAGCAACCCCTACGACGCCAAGGGCCTGATGATCTCCGCGATCCGTGACGACGGCCCGGTCGTCTACATGTTCCACAAGGGGGTCATGGGCCTGCCGTGGATGGCCAAGAACCCCCGCTCCATCGCAGCCGTGCCCGAGGAGGAGTACGAGGTGCCCATCGGCAAGGCCGCCGTGGTGCACGAGGGCTCGGACGTAACCGTCGCGACACTGTCGCTGTCCGTGCAGCACTGCCAGGACGTCGCCGAGAAGCTCGCCGGCAGCGGCATCAGCGTCGAGGTCCTCGACCTGCGGAGTCTGGTCCCGCTCGACCGCGAGGCCGTCCTCACCTCGGTCGGCAAGACCGGCCGGCTGGTCGTCGTCGACGAGGACTACAAGTCCTTCGGGCTGACCGGGGAGCTGGCGGCGACGATCGCGGAGACCGACCCCGGGATGTTGCGGTCGCCTTTTGCCCGGGTCGCCCACCCCGACGTCCCCGTCCCGTACGCCCGCTCCCTCGAGCAGGCGGCGCTGCCGACCCGTGACCGGATCGAGGCCGCGATCCACGCCGCGGTTCGCGCCTGAGCGCCGAGGTACCTGCATGAGCTCGGAGATCCGCTTCCCGGTCGTGTCCAAGGACGCAGGCGCAACGGGTGTGGTGGCCACCTGGTTCTCCCGGGACGGCGAGACCGTCGTCCCGGGACAGGTGATCGCGGAGCTCATGGTCGACAAGGTGTCCATCGACCTGGAGGCGCCGCAGGGCGGAGTCCTGCGGACCCTGGTCGAGGAGGAGGCCGAGGTCGTCCAGGGAGAGCTGATCGCAGTCGTCGAGTGACTGTCGCGACGATGAAGCGCGGCCAGCTGTCCAGGCGGTGCCGACGTCTGCGAGGTCTGCGCGGGCGATCCCAGACGACGCGGAGCGCTGAGCCTGCACGGGCTGGCCGTCGGGCGTCCCGCAGGGACGTCGCCTGAGCCGAACAGGGCCCCCGGCCGCGCAGACGTCCGCGAAGGCGGCGGAGGACTAGTCGAGGTAGTCGCGCACTCTGGACGCCTGAGCGCTGTGCCACTGGCCTGGGCAAACATCCAGTTCGACAGCGCTGTGGGCCTCCTCGCCCTCACGACTCTCTCGACGAGCCCATCTCAGCCGTGATCGTCGCGCGCTTATCCTGCTGCTCAGCATCGGCCTCGGCGTTGGGTGGAAGGCCACGCGGGACGCCGGGCAGGGAGGACTCCCAGCATCTGACGCACAGGAGGCGCCGATGCCCGCAGCTGCGATCGCAGCGTTCGCGGTGGTGGTGATCGCGTTCGTGAGCCAGTCGCGTCACCTCGAGCGGCTCCACCTGACCGCGCCGATCGTCTTCACGACCTTCGGAGCGGTCTCGGCGTGGACGGTCGGCACCCACGCGGAGCCGACCGTGGTGCACGACCTGGCCGAGCTGACGCTGGCCCTGATCCTGTTCCACGACGCCGCGCAGGTCCAGCCGCGCCAGCTCCGGTCGGATGCCGTGCTCTGCGTGCGCCTGCTGCTGGTCGGCCTTCCGCTCACCATCCTCATCGGGTTCGCCGCCGCGCAGTTCCTGATGCCTGGTGTCGGCGTCTGGCTGGCACTCTTGCTCGGGGCGGCAGTCGCCCCCACCGACGCCGGGCTGGGGGCCGCGACGGTCCTCAACCCGGTCGTGCCGGTGCGGGTCCGCCGCATCCTGAACGTCGAGAGCGGGCTGAACGACGGCCTGGCGACGCCAGTCGTGCTGCTCGCCATCGCTGCCGCCGGCGGAACGTCCGCGGGGTCGGGTGACACCCTCCAGGCGGCGGTCGGCGAGCTCGCCCTGGGCGTGCTGGTCGGCGTCCTGCTCGGCGCAGGTTCCGCGTGGCTGCTGGCGCGTGCCGACCGCGCCGGTCACGTGGACCCCGGCCTCCTCTCGGTCGCCGTGCTAGCCGTTCCTCTGGCCTGCTACTACGGCGCCCTGGCCGCCCACGGCAACGGGTTCGTCGCCGCCTTCGTCTCCGGCACCGCGTTCGCAGCGGCCGCCGGCGAGCTGGGTGGCGCGGAGGCCGGCGGCGACGCGCCGGACCTCGAGACGACGGCGTCACTCTCGCTGGTCCTCGGCTGCGCCGTCTGGGCGCTGTTCGGGATCCTCGGGGTGGCCAAGCTCGGGACGACAGCGACGTGGCGTGGCCTGGTCTTCGCCATCCTCTCGCTCACCCTCGTGCGGATGGTCCCCGTGACACTCGCACTCGTTGGAAGCGGAATGAGGAGGCAGACCGTCCTCTTCGTCGGGTGGTTCGGGCCTCGAGGGCTCGCCTCCGTCGTCTTCGCGCTGATCGCAGTCGAGTCGCTGCCGGAGAGCCCCCAGCTCGGGGCCGTCGTCGGCGCCATCACCATGACCGTCCTGCTCAGTGTCGTCCTGCACGGGGTCACGGCCGACCCGTGGGCGGCGGCCTACGGCCGATGGGCTGCACGCGTACGCCCGTCCGAGGAGCTCGGCGCGTCCGTCGAACCGGTGCCCGGACGGGCACGCCTGCTTCGAGCGGGGCGCGCGCGGTGATCCCCGTCCCGTGGACCGGGGCCGCTTCTACGCAAGCTCGCGGATTGCCCTTGTTCCGGTCGCGAGCGCCCTAGTCTGAATCGCGTGTCTACCGCTGGCGCAAGTCCTCGACCTGCCCTTGACAAGAAGAAGACGATCATCGGGGCGGTCATCGGCGTGGTCGCTCTGGCCGTGATCTTCCTGGGCGTGATCCCGCAGATCGGGTCGTATGCCGACGCGCTCACCGCCATCCAGGCGATGACCGCCGGCGCGATCGCCCTCATCGTGGTCACAGTTGTCCTCTACAACCTCGTGTACGGGTTCCCGTTCATGGCGGCCACCCCAGGACTTCCCTACCGGCACTCGTTCCAGCTGAACCAGGGCGCGTTCGCGATCAGCAACGGGATCCCGGCCGGCGGAGCGTTCGGCCTGGGTGTCCAGTACGCGATGCTCGACACCTACCAGGTCCCGCCTGCGGCCGCGACCGCCGCGATCGGTTCAGTCGGCGTATGGAGCATCTTCGTCACCCTCGGACTGCCGGTGCTCGGACTCATCGCGATCTCCGCCTCCGGCACCATCGATGCGGGCCCGTACGTGATCGTCGGAGTCGTCGGCCTGGTCGTCCTGCTGGCCATGGTCGTCGTCTTCGGCCTGATCATGCGTAGCGAACGACTCGCCCAGCGCCTGGGTGGCCTGGCCAACAAGATCGCCAGGCCGGTGGTCAGCCGGTCCAAGAAGCACCCGGACGCCGACTTCGTACCCATGCTGGTGAACTTCCGGCGCAGCATCGTCGACCTCGTCCGGCGCCGGTGGGCTGCGATCACCTTGACTCAGCTGAGTGTGTCGCTCACCCAGTTCCTCATCCTGTTCGCGGCGCTGCGCGGAGTCGAGGGCCAAGGGGCAAAGACCTCGTTCCTGGTCGCGTTCGGCGCGTGGGCGGTCGCTCAGATCGGCATCATGATCCCGATCACCCCCGGCGGACTGGGCACGGTGGACGCATTCCTCATCGGCCTGCTCACCGCGATGGGCGTCAACGACGGTGACGCCACAGCTGCCGACCTGGTGTGGCGCGCCGCATCCTTCGTGCCCCAGATCGTCATCGGCATCGCCTGCCTGGTGACGTGGAGCCGGCGCGCCGCCCGGACCTTCGCCGCCACCCAGCCGGCCGACTGACCAAGTTGGCCCCGCGCGCCCGCCCACACGCCCCGTCGCTCGACCCTCAGCCAGACGGAGTGCCCGTTCTCGCGCTGCCTGGTTCGTGCTCAGCCCAGTGCCATGCCGTCGATGGAGCCGGACGCGACGGGGTCCGGCAGGCGCATCATCCGCAGGGAGGTCAGCAACCCCATCAGGCCAGCGAGGATCGGGACCAGTAGTGCCACCTGGAGCGCGAGTGGCCTTGCGTCGGTGTTGATACGGATGACCTCGGCCTGGACGTCTTTGGGCTGGCCGGCAAGCTGCTCGGCGAGGGCGGTGTTGCTCATGATCTCCGCGTCATGCTCCAACGCGGTTGAGACCTGCTGCTGCTGCGTGGCGTCGAGGACCGTGCTGTTCTGTGCCATGTGGGTGAAGGCGATCGACAGGGTCGCCAGCATGATCGCGCCGGCGAATGCCAAGCCGAACGACAGACCGAAAGACCCTGCCGCCGAGTTCACGCCGGCGGCCTCGCTGACCCGTTCCTCCGAGACCGGCGAAAGCGTGTAGTTGTTCAGCTGGGACACCAACAGACCCAGGCCCGACCCCGCGACGACCAGGGGTAGCACCAGGTACCAGCCGGAGGTGGCGCGGGGAACGATCGGCAGCAGGACCGCCAGTCCGACCGTGAGCAGGACGAACCCGGCCCGGATGACGGCGGCCGGGCGACGCTTGCCCGATCTCTTTCCGGCCAGCAGCGCCATGGCGAACATGCTCAGTGAGAGCGGGGCCAGGGACAGGCCCGCCTGCATCGCGTTGTACTCCAGCACCATCTGCAGGTAGATCGGCAGCGCGATCATCGTTCCACCCAGGGCGACCTGCTGCAGCAGCTGCCCTGAGATCCCGAAGCGGAACAGGTGAGACCGGAACAGATCCGGATCCAGCAGCGTCGGCTTGGCTTCGCGCTTGCGGCGCACCAGCCAGTACACCAGGGACCCCATCGCCACGGCACCGGCCGCCAGCAGCGCGGCGACGGCCTCACCGCCCTCCTGCCAGACCAGGATGCCCAGAACGAGACCACCCATGCCCACAACCGACAGGACCGCACCGACTGGGTCGACCTCGCGGGGACCGGTGTACGGCACGTCGTGGACGAGCCCGATGCCGGACAGGACGATCGCGATGATCACGACCTCGAGGCCGAACGCGACTCGCCACGACAGATACGTCGTGATGAAGCCGCCCACGAGCGGCCCCACGGCAGCTGCGATCGCAGCAGCTGCCCCGACCAGGGCGTACACCCTCTTCTGCCCGGCACCCTCGAAGTTCCCGTGGATCAGGGACTGCATCGCCGGGAGCAGCAACGACGCACCCAGCCCGCCGATGACGCCCCAGAAGATGACGATCGCGGTCACGCTCTGGGCGAGAGTCATCGCCGCTGCGCCGACCGCGTAGCCGAGCAGCCCGAGGACGTACGCCCTCTTGCGCCCGAACAGGTCGCCGACCTTGCTGCCGATCAGAATGAACGCCGCGGAGACCAACGCTTCGAGTGCGATCGCAGACTGAACACTGCTGACCGTCGTGCCCAAGTCATGGACGACGGCTGAGATGGAGACGTTCATCAGCGAGGTGTCCACGACCAGCACGAACATGGCCATCGACAGCAGGATGGCCAGCCGTCTGTTCAACGGCGCCTCGTCGGGAACGCTGCCGTCAGCTTCGCGAGTCAATGCTCATCCGCCACCAAGCGAGAAGGAAGCCGAGCGCATGGAAGGCGGCCGGCTCAGCCGCCCAGCGCCTTGGCCTTGCCGGCCGCGAACTCCTCCTCGGAGATGACGCCTTTGGCCTTCAGGTCGGCCAGCCGGGCGATCTCGTCGGCGGTACTTGTGCTGCTGCCTGCCACGCTCTGGACGTACTGGCGCTGGGCGTCGGCCTGGGCTTGGGCGGACTTCATCATGTGGTCCTGCATCTTGTGCCCGCGCGCGATCACGTACACCAGCACCCCGAGGTACGGCAGCACGACGATGAAGATCACCCACAGTGCCTTCGACCAGCCACCCAAGTCGTCGCTGCGGAAGATGTCGCTGAACACGACGATCAGCAGGTAGATCCAGATGAAGAACAGGAAGAACCAGATCATCGACCAGAGCACCTGTCCGGTACCGAACTCGGCGATCAGCCCTGTCATGGTTTCCTCCTCTGTGGCGGCTGGCGTGGCAGCGGTCCTTCTGGACCGGAACCGGCCAAGGCAGCGTACCGGTGCGAGCCCGTCTGAGCAGGATGTGTGAGTGCCGCACGCTCAGCGCTCCGATGCGATGGCGACGGCGTGACCGTCCCGTCCCGCGACCGGCGCATGGATGACTGGGCGGGCGAGACTGGTTCTGCTTCACCGGATGCCAGGAGATAGGGCACCGTGTGCCCATGACGTTCGACTCGGACCAGGACATCGAGAGCACGCCCCGAGTGCATCCACTGCTCCACTTGCTGGCGCCCGTGGTCGCTGCGGGGGCGGTCTGGACAGCCAGACAGGTCATCAACCAGGCCTACAAGCGGGTATCCGGGCGAACGCCCCCGGTTCCCAGCGACCCACGAACGTCGTGGCGGCGCGCGATCGCCTGGACGGCCGTGACAGCGACAACCGCCGCGGTCATCGAGGTTGCCGTGCATCGACTCGCGAACGAGCGCCTTCCGCGCAGGCGGACACCCGGCAACGCGCCTGTCTAGCTCCCCTCGGGCCGCCGACCATGCATTGGGCGCCGGTCAGAGCTGCGCGGCGGGTGGCTGCTCCGGGTTGGTGGCCACGAGTGCGGCCTCGAGTGTGCTGGTCGCTGCCGCCAGCTCAGCGCCCGCGGTCGCTTGGTCCGCCGATTGCACGAGCACGTCGACCTGGTCCTTTGACGCTCGTACTGCATCGCGAAGAGTGCGCGCTCGCGCCGCCTCGGTCTCGCCCGGAGCGGTGGACTCCAGACCGGTCAGGGCGTCCTCGGCGGCAGCCACCCGGTCCCGGCCG
Organism: uncultured Actinomycetota bacterium; assembly: GCA_963711005.1. Taxonomy (GTDB): domain Bacteria; phylum Actinomycetota; class Actinomycetes; order Prado026; family Prado026; genus CAVQCJ01. The sequence continues at coordinate 879,566 of CAVQCJ010000006.1, forward strand.
ACCCGCCAGCCACCGGCCACCTGCTCGGCGGAAGGTTGCTGCTGAAGCTGCGGGATGAGGACCCGCGCGAACCAGGCCGCCTCCCCGGAAGCCGCCGCCATCCGATCGGCCCATGCCCCGCGGCGACGTGCTGCCAGCAGCAGGGGGATCGCAACAGCCAGGGCGATGAGAATCGCGGCGAGCAGCCACCACACCCATGCGGACACACCTGTGGACGTCGACACCGGCTCGGTCGACGCCGACGGCGTGGGGGTCGGAGTCGGAGTCGGCGTGGGGGTCGGAGTCGGAGTCGGCGTGGGTGTTGGAGTCGGAGTGGGCGTCGGCGTGGGGGTCGGCGTCGGGGTCGGTGTCGGCGTAGGTGTGGGCGTCGGGGTCGGTGTCGGCGTAGGTGTCGGTGTTGGGGTGGGCGTCGGGGTCGCGGTCGCTTCAGCAGTGCGCGTTCTCGTCGGGGTTGGCGTGGGGGTCGGCGTCGGTGTGGGGGTCGGCGTCGGCGTTCGCGTCAACGTGGGGGACGGCAGCGTGATCGATGCCGAAGCGGTACGGGACGGCAGAGTCGGCCCGCTGCCCGAGCATGCGGCTAGCAGCAGCGCCACGCCAGCCAGCGACGTGCTGAGAGCTCCGGCCCTCAGTCGTCTGTTGTGCGCATGGACGGACTGGCGTGGGGTCACGAGCACCTCGAGTCGTGGTGGGCCGACAACGCCCGGCCGAGGTATTCCAGCATGCCCCGTGGGTTGCCGTCCACGTTCCCGTTCCAGAAGCCGGCGGCCAGCTACTCGAGTGTGTCGGAACGGCCGCGGATCGGCCATCGCGTCGCGATCAGCCAGGAGATGGTCCCGGCGAGCAAGCCGATCGCCGCTCCGCCGACAACGTCGATGGGCCAGTGGGCTCCGATGTAGACCCTGTTGCATGCAACAAGCACAGCGAACGTCAAGCCGGCTATTCGCTGGGGCCAGCCCATCCACGGCCACAGCGCGGAGACCGCGGCCACGACCATCGCGGTGTGCGCGGAGGGGTAGGCGTTGCCGTGCGGAGTGGTCGGGTAGCCGTGGTTGTCCAGGCCGGGGATCACCGCCAGAGGGCGGGGCTGGTCCGCGAGGTGTTTCATCACCTGGGCCACCAGCTCGGCGAAGGAGAGAGCGACGACCAGTGCGCGCAGGACCTCGAGGCGCTGCGACGCTCTTGAACTGGTCAGCACGACCCAGCCCACCAGCGCGATCGCCACGACGAGAAGCGGGACGGGTCGAAGGAGCGGGTTCATCGCGGCGAACACCGCGGAGAAGGGCTGCGGGGGGTGGTTGAACCACAGGACCAGACCGGTCTGTGCCTGCTGGGCCCCAGGCTGGACGGCCAGCCAGGCCGACAGAGCGATCACGACCACCGACAGCGCTGCGAGCACGACACAGACCAGCGGCCGGGGCGGCCGTGTCCCGTCCGGGCTCGCCTTCGGTGCTGACGGCGCGGGGCTACCGCCCTCCATCGTCATGAGCCAGAACGTACCCGCGTGACGCGCTAGCTCTGCGTCCTGCCGGTAGCGATCTTCCACATCAGGCGAATGCCTTCGCGGACCGTTGCCGGCTGAGCGGCGGACGGTGAGGCCCCGGGGTGCTGCGGTGCGAGCCGCACGCGCAACGCGTGCCGATGGATGACGAAGCGCAGCGGTGGATCGAGCAGCATCGACTCGCCGTCCACCCCGGCCGGGACGGCTCCTGCGGAACCCACCTCGAAGGCCGTTGTCGACCACTGCTGCCACGTCGGCCGAGCCTCCAGTGAGGCGCGGCCGCTGGTCGAGAGCGCCGCGACCCCGAGCAGCCCCTCGTCGATGCGTGGTCGCGTGCCCGACCCGATCAGACGCCCGAGCCGGTAGGTGTTGTTGGAGACGAGGATGACGATGGCTTCCTCGTGCGGCTTGCCGTCCGGTCCGGACCAGCGCAACGACCCACCGGCCTCCGAGGGCTCCGGGCCGAGCATGTCGGGGACGGTGTCGAGGATGGTTCGCAGCTTGGCATCCCGGTAGCCCTCGCGCTGCACCGCCTGGGCGTACAGGCCCAACGAGACGTTGTTGACGAAGGTGCGGCCGTTGACCTCGGCCAGGTCGACGCGGCGCTCTCCACCGGACACCAACGCGTCCAGCGCGCCCACGACGTCGTCGCGGTCGACGCCGAGGTCGAGGGCGAAGTGGTTGCGGGTCCCCGCTGGGACGCAGGCGAACGGCAGGTCGTGCTTGGCCGCGATCTCGGCCACCAGCGCCTGCGTTCCGTCGCCGCCCGCCGCAGCCAGCGCGTCCGCCCCGCGGGCGACGGCCGACTCGACCAGCTCCACCAGGTCGTCGCCGGGTCCTAGCTCGATCGGTTCGATGTTGCGCGCACGCGCCTCCTCAGCGAGATTCGCCCGCACCGCCTTGCCACCTCCCGAACGCGGGTTCCACACGACGACCGGGTGGCTCGGTCGCGGTGCCGCGGGGAGCCGGACGCGGTACGCGAACGCCTGCTTCTGCGCGATGACGGCGGCCACCAGTGCGACGACTGCCACCACTCCCTCGGCGATGAGCCGGCTGACCGTGACCACCAACAGCGAAACGACGACCAGCGCCGCCGCGAGTGCCAGCAGCAGCGCCCGGGCCGGTCCGCGCCGGCGTACGGCCTCCCACGCCGACAAGAGTGCGAGCCCGAGGACCGCGACGGCGACCAGGCCGCGCGGAAAGCTGCGCAGGAGCGTGGCCGCCATGGCGGCCAGCGCCAGGGCCAGGCAGCCCAGGCACGCGATGGCGGCGAGTCGGTGCCGATCCACGTGGGCAACCTATCTCGCGGCATCGATACGCCGTCCACCTCATCGGGACGTGCGAAGGATCCCGGCTGGCCGCTCGTAGGTCGTCCCCCTCGCACGCGCCGCCTTCGGGCGGGCACCGGCGTTCGCTAGGATCGGCCGCCATGGTCGCCGCACGTGCGGGCGCTGACCCCGGGCCAGCGGTTCGTCCGACCGTCGAGGAGCTCCTCGTCGGCATGCTGGCAGGATCGCTCGCGCCGGGCCGGTCTGTTGCTCGGCAGATTCTCGAGGACATGGCCCGACTCGATGTCGCCGTCTACGAAGCCGTCGCGGCCACATCGACCCCGGCGCTGGACGAGCCGTTGCGCCGGCTCTCGACCGCGGCCAACAGGTCCGCGTTGTGGTTAGGGATCGCGGCCGGGCTGGCCGCTGTCGCGGGTCGTCGCGGCCGACGAGCCGCCCTTGGAGGGGTGGCCTCGATCGTCGTCTCGTCCGCCGTGGTGAACCTCCCGCTCAAGGCGCTGTACGCGCGTGAGCGCCCCGACCGCGTGGGCGTCCTGCCACGGCACGTCCGGATGCCGGAATCGTCCTCGTTCCCGTCCGGTCACTCGGCCTCCGGCTTCGCGTTCGCCACCGCGGTCGGCCGCGAGTTCCCGCTGCTCTCGCTCCCGCTCAGAGGGCTCGCCGCCGCGGTGGCCTACTCACGTGTGCACACGGGCGTCCACTACCCGGGGGACGCCATCGCAGGGTCGGTGCTCGGTGGGGCGATCGGGCTGGGAGTCTCCGGCGCGGTCGAACGCCGCCTGGGTCGCTGACCGCCATGGCCCAGCCGGTCGTACCCGGGCTCGCGATGCTGCGCTCGTACCAGGTCGGCTGGTTGCGCAGCGACGTCGTGGCCGGGCTCGTGCTCACCGCGCTGCTGGTCCCGCAGGGCATGGCCTATGCGGAGCTCGCCGGGCTCCCACCGATCACCGGGCTGTACACCTCGATCCTGTGCCTGGTCGGGTACGCGCTCTTCGGCCCGTCCAAGATCCTCGTGCTCGGCCCGGACTCCTCGCTCGGGCCGATGATCGCGGCGACGATCCTTCCGCTCGTCGGGGCCGGCGGCGACCCCGCGCGGGCGATCGCCCTCGCGTCGGTGCTCGCGCTCATGGTCGGGACGATGACCGTCGTAGCGGGGGCCACCAAGCTGGGCTTCGTCGCGGACCTGATCTCGCGACCGACGATGATCGGGTACATGAACGGGCTCGCGCTGACCATCCTGGTCGGTCAGCTCCCCAAGCTGTTCGGGTTCTCGGTCGACGCCGACGGGTTCATCGCCGAGCTCAAGGGTTTCGTGAGCGGTGTCGCGAACGGCGACACCGTCCCTGCCGCGCTGGCGGTCGGATCGTTCGGCCTGGTCCTGATCCTCGTCCTGCAGCGCTGGCTGCCCCGCGTCCCCGGTGTCCTCGTGGCCGTGGTCCTGTCCATCCTCGCCGCGAGCGTCTTTCATCTCGCCGACCACGACGTCTCCCTCGTTGGCGTGCTGCCACAGGGCTTCCCGCCGCTGACGGTGCCGCACGTCGGCGTGTCCGACCTGGGGCCGCTGGTCCTCGGCGCCCTTGGCATCGCGCTGGTGTCACTCACCGACACCATCTCCACAGCGTCAGCGTTCGCACGGCGCACCGGTCAGGAGATCGACGGCAACCGGGAGATGATCGGTATCGGCACCGCCAACCTGGCAGCCGGACTCTTCCAGGGCTTCCCCGTCAGTACCAGCGGCTCGCGGACCGCCGTCGCCGAACAGAACGGCGCCAAGACCCAGCTCGTCGGGCTGGTCGGGGCGGCGGCGATGACCGTGATGCTGCTGTTCCTGCCCGGGCTGCTCCGCGACCTGCCCCAACCGACCCTCGCCGCAGTGGTTATCGCCGCCTCACTGTCCCTGGCCGACGTCCCGGCCACGGTGCGTCTCTTCCATATCCGCCGCACCGAGTTCACGCTCTCGCTTGCGGCCTTCGTGGCCGTCGTGCTGCTCGGCGTCCTCCCCGGAATCGGCATCGCCGTCGCCCTCTCGATCGGCAACGTGTTCCGCCGCGCCTGGTGGCCCTACCAGGCCATCCTCGGCCGGGTCCCGGAACTAGCAGGGCTGCACGACGTGCGCAGCTACCCAGACGCGGAGCGCCTGCCCAACTGCGTCATCTTCCGGTTCGATGCACCGCTGCTGTTCGCGAATGCACGCACCTTCCGCGAGCAGGTCCGAGGAATCGCAGCCGGGGTCACCCCACCGGCCTGGATCATCATCGCCGCCGAGCCGATCACGGACGTCGACACCACAGCGGCCGACATGCTGCAGCTCCTCGACGAGGAGCTGAACGAACGCGGCATCAACCTGGTCTTCGCCGAGATGAAGGATCCCGTCAGAGCGAAGATCGACCGCTACGAGCTCACGCGAACCATCGACACGGCGCACTTCTTCCCAACGCTGGACGACGCCGTCCAAGCATTTCGGGCGCAGACCGGAGCAGAGTGGACCCTCGGCGGGTAGCCACACCCGCGGTGCCGGGTCGTAGCCCGGCCGCCGCCGCGTCCAGTAGCGTCCGCTGCCATGACCCACGGGGTGGATCAGAGCCGGCACAGGCGCGGAAGCCTGGTACCCATCGTCGGCCAGCTGCGTTCGTACGACCGCCGATGGTTGCGGGGCGACCTGATCGCCGGGGTGACGGTCGCAGCGTTGATCGTGCCGAAGAACCTGGGCTACGCGGGGATCGCCGGGATCCCGCTGCAGAACGGCTTGTACGCGGCCGCGGCCGGTGCGCTCCTGTACGCGGTGTTCGGGACCAGCCGGCAGATCTCGATGGGGCCGAGCTCGGGACTGGCCGCGGTCGCCGCCAGCGCCGTCCTTGCGGCCGGGATCGCCGACGAGCACGACGTCGCGTCCTTCGTGGCGGCGATCACGCTCGCGTCCGGTCTGGTCTTCCTGGCGCTTGCCGTTCTGCGTATGGGTTGGATCGCGCAGTTCCTGTCCCGGGCGGTGGTCACCGGGTTCTTGTTCGGGGCCGCGATCGACGTCGTGATCGGCGAGCTGCCCAAGCTCACCGGGACCGATGTCGTCGGGACGAACAGCCTGCAGGAGCTGTGGTCCTGGTTGGGGACGGTCGGCGATGCGCAGGGGTTGACCGTGGTCGTCGGGCTCGTCTCGCTCGTCGTCGTGTTCGGGCTGCGGGTCATCGCACCGCGCGTTCCCGGCGCTCTGGTGCTGGTCGTCGGCGGATTGCTGGCGTCGCGCCTGTTCGACCTGGGTGCGCACGGGGTCGCGCTGGTCGGGACGGTGCCGAGGGGACTTCCCTCGCTCCAGGTCCCTGACCTTCACCTCGCCTGGCAGCACGCCGGCGTTCTCGCCGCGGCAGCGGTGGCCCTGGTGCTGATCGGCTTCTCGCAGACCGCCGGGGACGCCCGTGCTTTCGCTGCCAAGCACCGCTACCAGATCGATGTCGACCAGGAGTCCGTTGCGCAGGCGATGGCGAACACGGGGGCGGGCCTGTTCCAGGGGATGCCGGTCTCGACGAGCTTGTCGGCGAGCTCGCTGAACGACCACTCGGGGGCACGGACCGGGCTGGCGTCGATCACCTCAGGTGTCACCGTGCTGCTGACTCTGCTGGTGCTGGCGCCGCTGTTCTCGGACCTGCCCAAGCCGGTGCTCGCCGCCCTCATCATCGAAGCGGTCGTGATGGGCATGATGAACGTGCCCGAGATGAGACGCCTTTTCCGGGTCCAGCGGTTCGACTTCTGGATCGCGGTCGCGGCCATCGCGGGCACACTGGTGTTCGGGGTCCTCGCCGGGGTGATGATCGGCATCGGACTGTCGCTGCTGTGGCTGATCTCGGTGGCCACCAGGCCGCACATGCCCGTCCTGGGCCGGGAGCCGGGTACTCAGGTGTTCCGTGACATCGTCGAGAACCCCGACGACGAGCAGTACCCCCAGGTCGTCGTGCTCAGGCTGGACGGTGGGCTGTTCTTCGCCACCTCGGACGCCCTGGAAGACCGCGTCAGAGACATCGTCCACGCCACCCCCGCGCTGAGCGGGATCGTCCTGGACTGCGAGGGCATCAACTTCGTCGACTCCCAAGGCTCAGCCAAGCTCAACGAGATCGCCGACCTCGCCGACGACGCAGCCGTCACACTCCGGCTCGCGCGAGTCAAACCCGCAGTCCGCGAGACCCTTGCCCGCGACGGCGTCCTCGAACGGATTAGAGCCGACCGGATCCACGGCAACGTGCACCGAGCCGTTCAAGCTCAACTGGCTGGGCCGCAGCAGCTCGGATAGTCGCGCACTCTGGGTGCCTGAGCGCTGTGCCTCCGACCTGCGCACACCGCCCGGCACCTAGCGCCGTGGTGCGCACTACGTTGGACTGAGATGGATCTTTGCGCCAACGCCTGGGGCCGCCGATGTCCGTCATGCCCTTCAAGTCGGAACGTGCTGATCGCTGCCACTCCGGGAGTCGAAAGTCCGGCCGCCTCACTCCCGGACCGCGGACCTGGCAGGGGGGCGGTCCGCCACGGGCGGAGCGCCCCCCTCCGGCTGATCAGCTAGCGGGCGCTCCGGTGGCGTGGCCAGGGTGCGCTTGTCGAACCCGGACCACCCGGTCGCTCGTCGCGTCGACTGCCGGGGTCCGGGCGCGTGCGGAAGCCACGCGCCGCCGCACTGACGCGCGCTACCTACGTGTCAGCAGTCGGGGTTGGCGCGGACCGGGCCTGCGAAGGCGCCGAGTGTCCCCGGCCCGACCGAGCCGTACTGTGCGTCCTGCCCGAAAGTGTTCCCGTTCTGCATGTTGCCGAACTCCCACACGCAAGTTCCAGCGACCTTCGCCTGTGTCCAGTACGGGTAGAAGTGCCCGGGCCCCTTGGGCGGCAGGACACAGCCCGACCCCGAGGCGAGGTCGCAGTTCGTGTTGAGCTCGGTCGCGCTGGCGTCGGTCACGAACTGGATCTGCGGGTAGGTCGCCCCGCCAGCGGTGGTCGGCTGCTGTTGTAAGAACGGGGTGGGGAACGGCCCGGCCTTGGTCGAGCTCGGCCAGTCCGCTCGGTAGCCGGAGCCGTCGTAGTCGAGGTCGCCGATCGCGTCGAAGAACACGTCGCACCCGGTCACCAGGTTCGGCGCCGCCGTGCCGCCGTGGGTGTCGCCCGCCTTGTAGCACGGGGAGTCGTCCGGCTCGAGGGTCGCGGAGTCCTTCGCCGTCTCGTACGGCCCGTGGCAGCGGGTGTAGTAGGTGTCGGTGAAGCTGCCGTCGGTTAGCGTCGCCTTGCCGGTAACCCTCGTGCAAGGCTCGAAGTGACCGATCTCGAACTGGTCGTTGATCATGTACGGCCCGATGCCCCAAGGGATGATGTTCTGCGCACGCGCCGAGGAGTAGGCGGGCTCGAAGTTGAACGGCGAGCCGGTGCAGTCGAACGGGTTCGTGGTCATGAACCCGTTTGCGGCCGAGGCGACCATGAACCCGCTGCGCCCGGTCGTCAGGTCCGTCTCCTGGGCCTCAAGGGCATGACCGCCCCCGATCGTCGCATCGAACATCCGCACAGTGATCTTGTCCCCTGGATTCATCAGCAGGGTGCGCGCGTTGGGCGTGAAGGTGGCCAGATTGCTGCGCTGCGGGCTCGGCGGCCCGGTGGGGACGCCGTTCGTCTGGATGAAACCGAAGTTGACCGGCTCGATGCAGTCGTTGTTGCACGGCCCGGCCCCGGTTCCCGTGCACTCGAGACTGTCGATCGTGAGGGCCGAGCACCAGTGCCCGTTGTCGCAACTGAGGCTGTCTTCGAACGGCGCGAAGCCGGGCGGATAGAACTGCAGCTCGACGAACGCCTGCCCACCACCCAGGTACTTGCCCTTCGGTGCGTTCGCGTCCGAGCGCGGAGTGCAGGGCGCCAGAGGAGCGGAGTTGGGGTCGCAGACGGTGGTCGAGATCCAGGGTGCGACCGAGAGCTCGAACCAGTGGGTGACGTCCTTGCCCGGTTTGCTCACGGTCGGCAGGGCTGCCGGGTCCACCGGGAGCTGCTCGACGACCGTAGTGTCGCTGCCGGAGCCCGGCTGCGAGGAGATGAACCGGACGGACGGCTCGTCGTGCCCGATGTAGTGCCCGTTCTCGTAGAGCCTGCCTTCATCTGCGCCCCGCGGGTCGGCGCACATGACCGCCGGCTTCACCGGCCGCTGGATCGGGCTGAGCCCGTTGCAGTCGAGCTCACCGACCGCTGCGGGCGCCACCGAGGCGCGGGCGGGCCTTGAGCTACTGACGTTGCCAGCTACTGCAGTCTGGGAGCCCTGGGCCCAGAGCACCAGGGCGGCGCTCGCGAGCGCGACCGGCAGGACTGAAAGCCGACGGGTGCTCCATCGAGAACGCATGCTGCACCAACCCCTTACGCCGCCTTGGTCGGTGCTGGCCCCCCAGCAGGTCGGACACGCCGCAGTCTGACCCGCGGGAGAGCGAGCGGCAAGAGGCTTGCCCGCTCAGCCGCCAGCTCCCCCGGCCGTCCTGTGGGGCCGACAGGCGGTCGGTGCGATCTGTGCGGTCAGTAGTCCGGGCTGCTCGGGGGAAGACCAGCATTGGGTCGCCGGGGGTGGCCGGAACAGGCCCCGCGCGGGGTCCTCGGGGAAGGCGGCGCGCCGATCAGAAGGCGCAGTCGCTCCCGGAACGGAGAGCCTGTCGCTCAGTCCAGGTAGTCGCGCACTCTGGACGCCTGAGCGCTATGCCCCTGACCTGGGCAAACGGCCGAGGGCTAAGCGCTGTGGCACGAAATATGCTGGACTGAGATGGATCTCTGCCTCGCAAGGGCGTTGCGTCCGCGCAACCGGTTCTGTGCGGGTAGGCCAGCTCTCGCTCTCCGCGGCACGACCGGGTGGGCCGAGCGAGTTCTTTGCGGACATCCGGTGCGGCTACCGGCGTGCCGTATGGGCTCGTCCCCAGCCACTACGCAGCATCGGCTGCACAGGAGCACCGGTCCGCCGGCTGCCGCTTAGGCGCCGGTTCGAGGCAACCCCGGTTGGGCACGACAGGACCACCCAAGGACCTGGACTACCTGTCGGGCGCTCAGCGGCCCCGCCGACGCGCACGTCGGTGCATTCCAGCCGCGGAGACCGGTGAAAGAGGACGGCCGAACGGGTCGATGAACAGCGCGCACGGTCCCGTGCTTGTCGGCACGGTGCCGTCCAGGACCTTGATGCTGTAGCTCAGGGCGTCACCGTCCAGGTGCGGATCTTGGATGACGACCACAGCGTCCACGGGCGGCCGCTCGCCCGGCTCCGCGAACGACAGGACGGCGTTGGGCGGGTTCGCCGCGAAACTGTTCTCTCCCTCGCCCCAGTTGGCGACGAACTGGCGGGTCGAGATGTGTCCGACCTCGCGGTCGGGACGGTCGGCGAAGTACAGCGTCGACGGCGACAACCCGCGCAAGGTCATTGATCCCTCCGCGCTGGTCATGCTGGCCGCTGTCTGAACGAACAGCGCTTCCATGTCTTCCAGCTGCTGCTCGGTGACCTGAGTCATCGTTGGCTCCTCTCTGCCCGGTCGGTGACCGGTGATAGGTCTATCGGCACTGTCGCAGTCCTGACCGGTGTTCCTTGCTGGCCCCGGCGTTGGCTCCAGTCGCGCGGGCGCGGGGCTGGATTTGTCATCCTTGGTTCGCGACAAGTTTGGCTTGTGCGTCGGCGATGGCGCCCTTGAGGGCCTGCACTTGGTGACCTTCGGCTTCGCCGACAGCTCGTGAGACGTCCCGGGTCACGGCTGGTTCGACCTTTTCCGGCTGCGGCTCATCGAGATTGACTGTCATGCGTCTTCTCCCATCTTGGGTGTTGACTCGGGTTCCTCGAAACGGGGGCCATGGGCCGGTGTCAGACGGCTTCCCGTCGATGAACGAACAGCGAGTGGATGATCCACAGGTCGACGAGAATGAGGATGATCGACCACCACGGCTGTACCGGGATGAACAGGAAGTTCGCCACGGCCTGGATGCTCACGAAGACGATGCCCAGCCAGCGGGCCCACGCTGCCGCGTAGATCACCCCAAGGCCGGCCGCGAGCACGGCCGCGCTGATGACGATGTGGGTCCAGCCCCAGGTCGATGCGCCGGTATTGATCCAGTAGTTGGCCGGCTGGACGTAGTAGGTGCCTTTCGCCACGAACGCGATGCCCTCCAGGATCCCGAAGAAGCCACCGATGATCATGAGGATCGCGGCGAACGTGGCGCCGACGGCGCCCCGCTCGCTGATGGCCGGTTCTACCGTGCCGGACCGGCCGCCCATTCACCGACCTGGCGCGCAGAGCGCGGCCTGACCTTGTGGCCAGAGTCGGGCACACCCGCCGGCCAACAGCGCGATGTCGCCCGACTCATCTGTTCTTGATTGCCTACACTCGCTATGGGATAATGAAGTGCTCGCTCGGGAGACGTGTGCCCACAGTTGGCCCTGACTGAGCGAGAACCCCCGATCGACGGCGGCTCCGGTCGTCTCCGACTCGGGATCACTGAGCCCGCACATTCGACGGCCGCCCGGCCGCGATGGTGCGGGCGCTCTGCGTTGCGTCCCCGGTGTCTTACACGCGACGGCCATCGCGCCCGCTTAGCGGAAGACACCACGGCGGTAGCGGGAGGATCGCCGTCATGGCGCGCGGTGCGGTCTATGGGCTCGGTGGGTTCTCCTCGAGAGGTTGCTCAGCTTGTCGTCGGTTGGCACCGGTCTGAACGGCTTGGGTCAGCAGCCGCAGGCCAGCGCCCAGGAGGAGGAGATTCAGAACGATCTGGATCATGACGATGATGCGGGCGACTTGGCTGGTCGCGTTGATGTCTCCGAACCCGACCGTGCTGAAGACCGTGATGGTGAAGTACAGCGTGTCAGTACGGGTGAGGTGCTGGATGTTGAAGCTGGCGGGGTCGGCCCGGGACATCAGGTAGTAGGAGGCCGCAAACACGACGAGGAACAGAGGGATGTATGCCGCCAGCGCCTCGATCGCGCGGATGTTGGGATTCTTGGCCTCTGCGACCGAGCGGAGTTCCCAGGCGGCCACGCCGAGAAGCATCAGGATCCCGGCGCCGAGAGGCACGGCTACCAGCCGTCCGGTGAGGTGGTTCAGCGGCACCGCGTAGTACAGGACCACGAATATGGTGGTAGTGGCGAGGACGCGCAGCGTCACCAGGAGCGGTGTCAGGCGCGGCTTCCAGAAGGCCTGCGGCCGTTCTGGCGTCATCGCCCACCCCTCGTCTCATCCACGGCGGCTACCACCCTGGAGTGGCCTCCCCACGCCGAGGTGATGCTCGCGGACGTGTCAGTCGTCGGCGTCCAGGGCGTCCTCGATGGCCAGGGCGAGCCCGAGCGCGGAGGCGATGTTGGCTGCTGCGTCGACGACCCGCGGTCCGCCGACGATCGGGGCGAGCGTCACCAGCACGCTCTGGGCGTCTTCCAGGGTCAGCCCGCTGTCGACGGCGGGACCGAGGTTGATCAGGTAGGAGGCCGGCGGCGCGTCGACGGCGACCAGCCCTGCCACGCGGACCAGCATCAGCTCGCGGTCATCGAGGTTGGCGCGGGCCACGGATGCCGCGGTCATCTCGGCGAGGGTTTCGAGCAGCGGTCGGTTCTCGGTCATGACGATGGTCCTCTCGATGGGTGAGGCAGGGTCGGGTTCGCACCCGGGCGGCTCGTTTCGCTAGCTACCCGGGCAGTTCTGCGTCAGCGTCGAGGCCAGCCCCGACGCTGCCGTGCCGAGCTTTGTCAGTGCCGCGATGATCGACGGCGCCTTCTGCGTGATGTTGTCGGCGCTCAGACCGTCGACCGAGGTCTGCACACCGTCGAACGCCGACTTCACCGTTGCCACGGCTGGCTGCAAGGCCGCGGACGCCGAGGCCTGCGCGGCATCCAGGCTGGTCTTCACGTTGGCGATCGCGGCCTGCAACGCTGGCATGCCGTCCTGCAACGGCTTCACCTGGGTCAGGGCCGCCACCGAGGTCTTCAAGGCTGTGACGTCCGCGCAGCCCGCGGACGAGGCCGTGCTCGCCGCCCCACCGGTGCTCGGACCGGGCGTGCTGCTGCTGCTGCACCCGGCCAGCGCTGCGACGAGGGTAAGGGCGACCATCAGGCCCACGGCAGACCGTGAACGCGAGCTCATGGAACCACCTCCCAGCCGGAGTACGGGTGCGTCTGCGCCGTCCGGCGACGCCGCCCTAGGTCCGGTCCTGTCGGACTCAGCGTCACACCTGACGGGACGCAAGGCACCGGTTCGCAGTGGATTTCACCTAGGGGAAACAGCCGGCTGGTTCTGGGCTACGGGGTAGCGGCTGGCGCCGTACCCGGGTCTTCGGTGGGTGCTGCGGACGTCGGCAGGCGTCGCACCCAGGCCAGCGCGAGCAGCGCGAAGATGGCAAGGAAGGCCAGCCCGGCGCGCAGGGCGCCGAGCTGGGCGTCGGAGTAGGTGGCCACGACCTCGGCGGTCTGGTCGGCGGGCAGCCCAGCCTTCTGGGCCGCTTGCTCGACCTGCTCGGTGGTCACGAAGTTGACGCCGGCGTCGGCGGCGACCGTGACCTGCTGCTTCACCGAGTCGGGAAGAGACGGGTTGCCCTGAACCCCCGTGGTGAAGTTGGACGCGAGCGTGGCGAGGAGGATGGACCCGACGAGCGCGACGCCGAGGGAGGCGCCGAGGTTGAGCGAGGTGCCCTGCAGGCCCCCGGCCTCGCCGCCGCGGGCCGGTTCGACCGACGACATGATCACGTTGCCAACTTGGGAGGCCAGCAGCCCGAGGCCGGCGCCGAGGAGTGCTAGGCCGGTGCCGAAGCCCCATCCGCTCAGCTGAGGGTCCAGGAAGTACAGGAGCACCACCTCTCCGACGAGCATGGCGGCGATGCCGCGCTGAACGATCAGCTTGGGCGAGAACCGGCCGGTCAGCGCCGAGCCCCCGAGCGCGAAGATGAACATCGCGACGGACATGGGCAGGATAGTGACCCCGGTCTTCAGCGAGTCGAAGCCCAGCACGGTCTGCAGATACAACGGCAGCACGAAGAACGTGGCTTGGATGATGAAGGCCTGACACCACTGCACCACGAGGCCCGCGCGCATCCGCGGGATCTTGAGGAGGGCGAGGTCGAGGAGTGGCTCGTCGCCCCGGTCTTTGACCTTGCGCTCACGCCGACCGAACACGACGAGAAGGAACGCCCCGACCAGGATCAGCCACACGGTGGGGGACAGCCCCAGCGGGGTCAACGGCTTGCCGTTGACCTGCGGGACGCCCTGGCTCGGCGTGATCCAGCCCCACTGGCTGGAGCGCAGGATGCCCAGCACGATGGAACCCAGACCGAGCGCGGACAGCACCGCCCCGCCGGTATCGAGCTTGGTCTTGCGCGCCTGCACCGCTGGGATGATCTTGAGGAAAAGCAGGATGACGAGGACCACGACGGACTCGGCCGCGAAGACGTACCGCCAGGAGAGGTAGGCGGACACCCAGCCACCGATGAGGGGGCCGGCCGCCATCGACGCGCCGCTGACGCCGCCGAGGATGCCGTAGGCGATCGCCCGCTGCTTGCCCTGGTAGGTCGCCGCGGTCAGCGCTGCGATGGCCGGGATGACCAGGATCGCGCCGAGGCCCTCGATGAAGGACCAGCCGATCAGGAGCACGGCCAGGTTCGGTGCGACGGAGGTGAGGAAGGACCCAGTCCCGTAGACGATCAGGCCGACCCAGAACGCCCGCTTGGCACCCCACCGCTCGCCGAACTTCCCGCCGATGAGCATGAATGACGCCATCACCAGCGTGTACATGGTGATCGCGGTCTGCAGGCCCACGATGGTGGTGTTCAGGTCCGCGACGACCTGGGAGATGGACACGTTCATCACCGTGGTGTCCAACACCATGATGAACTGCGCGGCGGCCAGCATGCCGGCGACGCCCCATCCGGTCTTCGCCTCGACGCGGGGCGCGAGGTCGGTCATGACCCGGTCCCTCCCGGCTCGCTCGTCTTGCGTCCTCGGACTAGACCGAACGGCACGATCAGGTAGATGGCGATGAGTAGGTAGCCGATGATCGCGGCGGTCGGGAAGAACAGTCCGATGGCGATCAGGACGACGTAGCCGCCAAGGCTCGGGGTCAGCCGGCGGCTCAGCGTCTGGACTTCCTCGTCGTCCGCATCGGGCCGCACGAGCCCTTCACGCAGGGAGTAGCGCCACAGGATCGACACCAGCACGGCGGCAAGGAGGAGGTTGACTCCGTAGAGCGTGACGGCAACTCTTTCGCCTAGCTCCTCGCCGGTGTACTCGGCAAGCATGCGGGTCGGGAACGGAAGGAAGGACACGAAAAGCAGGAGCAGGAGATTGAGCCGGCTCAGGATCGGATCGGTGCGCTCGAGATAGTCGGTGATGGCGCTGTGCGCGAGCCAGATCGCTCCGATGGTGGAGAAGCTGATGAAGTAGGCCAGGTACACGGGCCACTGGGCCGCAACCGCGGGCAGCAGACGGTCAGCCGCGCCGGTGGGAACGGCGATGTCCAGCACCAGCAGGGTGATGGCGATCGCGAACACGCCGTCGCTGAAGGCCTCGAACCGTCCGGTACGCAGCCGACGCGAGCGCCGGCCCGACGCTGGCTCCTCTCCCGTCACGCGTCGCCCTCAAGGTCGCGTGGCAGGGTAGGCCGCAGCACGACTCGGTCGACGACGACGTTGGCGACCGCCACCGCTGCAGCCGACACCGCCGCCCAGACCACGATCCGACGGAACGGGACGTCGCGGTCCCGTGCCGTGGGCAGGGCTGCTCCCGTCGCGCGGTGATAACCGGACTCCAGCGCGCGGCGCACGGCCCAGGACGCCGCCGCCTCCCCCAGCCACACCTTGGCCGCCTGGGCGTGGGCGGTCTCGCGCGCGGCGATGCGTCCCGCGTCGGTAATGCCCTCAGCCACCGGATCCTCCATTCGCGATCTCATTCGAACCATGCCGCGTCTCGCCGTGAGGCCCTGTCGTGAACCTCTACATACAGACGGCGATGCACAGGACGATCCACTTCACGTCCTGGACATCGAGAGCGGGAGCTATCCCGTCACCCCTCAGCGTGTCTATTGCAGCCTTCACGTTGGGAGCATGTGCGACGGGGCAGACGGTCGAAACCATGTTCGAGTAGTAGAGAATCACGGAACTCATCGACATCTTGTCGGCTGCTTGAAAGCGAACCCGCTGTGGGTGATGGCTTCGTGGATGGTCTGGACCTCCGCCGGATGGGCTTCGATTGCCGCCGAAAGTCGGCCCATGCCTGCCGACAACTCGGCCGGATCGGGTAGATGAACGTCCATCAGATGCTTCCTCTCTACGTCGGATTCGTCTCACTCATGGCGAGCAAGTTCCACTCAGCCGTCGGAGGACACTTCCTCGTTGTGTGCGGGTGTGGTCTCGGGTGACGCTGCGGCCGCAGCCTTTGCGTCAGCGTCTGATCTCATTCCCACGGCGTCGACGAGCTCCGGCGCAAGGTCATAGGACCTCCGGTACGTGTCGAGAATCGTGACTCCGGCGGCGGCGAGCGGGATGCCGATCAGTGCACCGATCGGGCCCCAGATGGCCGCGCCGACGAATACGGCCGCGAGGGCGATGGCCGGGTTGACATCCATGGTCCTCTGGCTGACCCGCGGGGTGAAGAAGTAGCTTTCGATCTGCTGGTAGACGGTCGCGAATGCGACGATCGCGATCGCCTTCCATGGGCTGGTGAACACCGTGGCCAGGACCGGCAGGATGATCCCGATGTAGGTGCCGATCATGGGTACGAACTGCGCGGTGATGCCGACGAGCAGCGCGAACGGGAGCCAGAAGGGCACTCCGATCGCGAAGAAGAAGATGCCGTGGAAGAAGGCGGACAACGACGCGAGGATGATCTTCGAGGCGACGTAGCCGCCGGTCTTGGTGACGGTGATCTCCGCGACGTTGAGGAAGACCTTCTGGGCACGCGGGGGCATCCCGGTGGCCATCGCGCGCATGAAGTTGGGCCCGTCGCCGGCGAAGTAGAACGCGAACACCACCACGGTTAGGAGGTCGAACAGCACCGCCGCCAGGGACCCGACCACCCCAAGGACACCCCCGGACAGCTTGCCCGCCCAGGATGCGACGTTGGATGAGCTCAGGTGCAGGGAGGACGCGATGCTGGCAGCGTCCCAGTGGGTGTGGAAGTGGGCGTTGACCCAGGTGATCAGTGACTTCTCCACGCTCGGGATGTCGCTGACCAGTGCGGCGATCTGGGTGAAGAACAGCTTTCCGAAGATTGCCGCCAGCAACAACGAGACCACGATGGCGCCGCCGCCCATGATCGCGGTCGCTGTCCCGCGCGACCTCCCGTGGTCGATCAGCCACTTGATGCCCGGCTCCAAGGCGATCGCGAACATCCACGCGAGCAGTACCAGGAACAGGAAGTGCCGCGTCACCGAGAACAGCCACAACCCGAGCAGCAGCGACGCGACCAGCGTCATCAGGATGATCCCCGAGCGCCGCACCGAGGCGGTGTCGAACCGAACGGTCACCAGTCCGTCGCGCGCCGCAGGATCCACGACGGCTGCGGTGGTCACCGGCGCCGGCAGCCCGGAGGTGTGCGCATCTGCCGTTTCGGTAGCCATCGGATCTTCTCCTCGGTCATGGACACACGTGGATACGTGCTGGTGCTGCGACAGGCTAGACGCCGGTCTGCGCGGTGATCTGCCCCGAGCTGATCGCGTCGGCCAGTGCCGCGTGATCCTTGGCGTTCAGGTCGGCGTACGTCTCGGCGAAGTCGGCCATGGCGTGGTCGAAGTGGTCCTTGGAGCCCAGGTAGCCGGAGATGGCGACCCGGTCACCCGAGCGCGCGTGCGCCCGGGCCAGGGTCTGGCCGCAGATCCGCCCGTACAACCTCATGCCGTCGGGGACCATCTCTTCGACGACGGCCGAGCCCTTGCCGTCGCGGAGCTGTCGTAGGTAGTAGTCACGGTCGATGCCGTCCGGCCCGGTGGCCCGCTGCCAGCCCAGGAAGATGTCGCTTGCCGCCTGCATCAGGTGCTGGCCGGTCACGACGCGTTGGCCTTGGTTCTTGAAGCCGGTGGACTTGACGTAGCCGGACAGGACTGACGCCTGGGCCTCCTTGGCCTGCAGGAAGAGCGGGTCTTCACCGTCGATCCCTTGGAACAGCAGGATCCAGGCACGGGTGCCTACGCTGCCCACGCCGACGACCTTGCGGGCCACCTGTACGAGTTCGAACTCCTCCAGAAGGTGGCGCCGATCCGACTGCAGGGTGCGACGGTAGGACCTGATCAGAGCCCTCAGGGTCTCGTACGCACGGTCTGCCTCGTCCTGTCCCCACAGCTCCTCGAGCGGGACGAGCAACGGCGGTTGGCTCAGGATGCGTGCGTGTCCGTCCACCGTGCTGGTGAGCTTGGCCAGGGCCTGGACGCTGTCACGGCCGCGAGCCTTGTCCAGGGCTGCTTGCGTCTTGGCCTTCCGTGCCGAGTCGAGCTCGCCGCCGACCTGTCGCATCACCTCGTCCATGTCCAGGTGGGTGTACCAGACGGCCAGGTTGCGTTGAGCCGCGAACCCGGCCATCGCCTCTCGATAGCCGGCGGCGGCTGCGAGGACGATCGTCCGTCGCTTCTTCGTGCTGAACCCGTTATCGCGGCCGGCCACGGCCAGGCTTGCCGCCAGCCGCTTCACGTCCCACTCGAACGGTCCAGGATGAGTTTCGTCGAAGTCGTTGACGTCGAAGACCAGCCGCCGCTCAGGGGTGGCGAAGATGCCGAAGTTGCTCATGTGTGCGTCCCCGCACAGCTGCACGTACAACCCGGAGTTCTGCGTGCGCGACAGGTCAGACGCCATGATCAACGCGCCGCCTCGGTAGAACGAGAACGGCGTCGCGACCATGCGCCCGTACCGGATTGGTACGAGTTCGGGCACCCGCGAGACCGCCTGTGTCTCCAACAGCGCGATCGGGTCGGGCCGGCCGTCAGTCGCGAGCTGGGCCTGCGACTCGAGGCTAGCTCGTCCGCGCGCGAGCCTTCCGTCAGCGGCCCGGTCTGCTCGAGAGGGGTGGGTGACCTTCGGCGGGACAGCAGATGTCTGCGTGGTCTGAGTCATGGTCGGCTCTCTTGTCGGTTGTCGGGCTGCGGCGGCGATGAGGGCAGCGTCACACTGCACGCGATGCCCGGCATCATTCCCCGGTGGATTTCACCTAGGGGAAAACGCCCGCGGTTGATGACGCAGCGCCGGGACGCGGGAGAGTCTGGCGGGATGAGCACCGAAGGTGGAGGGAGCACGTACCGGCTGGTCCTGGGCGGCGAGCTGGGCGACAGGTTCGGGGTGCTGTTCGAGGGGATGACCATGTCGCGGGACGGCGGGAACACCGTGCTCATCGGTCCGGTGACCGATCAGGCTCATTTGGCCGGGATCATCGAGCGGACCCAGGAACTGGGTCTGGATCTCATCTCCGTTGGGACCGTGGAGCCAACCAAGGGCGCGGCCGGGAGCCCGGGGGTCGTCTCGCCCCCCTGACGACGATGGAGCCCAACCGCCCGCGGTGGAAGCCTGCCGAAGGGTCCCTGGGTCCATGCCTGAGGGCTAGCCTGCGGTGTGGACTTTGGGCCCTTGTCTGAGCCGTACGAGCGCCGGGAGAGTGACGAGATGGCTTCCCGACGGGCCGTGGCCAGCGGTTCGACGACGCTCATGCCTTCGCCGCGCCCGGCGGTCGAGGATGCCGGACCGTCACTGCACGGATCGGGGGTGGTCGGCGCGCCCGCGGTCGCGGGTCAGCCGCCGGTCCTGGTGACCACGAAACTCACGGCGCCTCGGGTCCGGGACGAGATGGTCCTGCGAGGGCGGCTGCTGGAGCGCCTGGAGAGCGGTGCAGGTGCGGGGCTGACGCTGGTGGCTTGTCCGGCGGGCTTCGGTAAGACGAGCCTGCTCGCCTCCTGGCACGCGGCTGAGGCTGATCGAACCCCGCTGGGATGGCTGACACTAGACAAAGGCGACAACGACCCGGTGCTGCTGTGGTCCTACCTCCTCGAGGTCCTTCGCCGCGTCTGCCCGAGCATCGAGGAGTCGGTGTCCAGGGCAGCGGTCGGAGCACCGCTGGTCCTCGAGGTGCTGATGCCGCGGCTGGTGAACGCGCTGGCCGAGGCGGGCAGGGTCACGTTGATCCTGGACGACTTCCATGAGCTGGCTGACGGCCCCGCCCGCGACAGCATCAGCTGGCTGGTCGCCCACGCGCCGGCGAGTTTTCAGCTTGTGCTGGCGACCAGAAGGGAGCCGGAGCTGCCGCTCGCTGCGTTGCGGACGCGTGGTGACTTGCTCGAGCTCAGGGCCGATGACCTGCGGTTCACCATCGACGAGGCGGACCTGTTCTTGAATGGGCGACAGAAGCTTGGCCTGACCGATGAGGACGTTGGCCTGCTCGTGGAGCGGACGCAGGGTTGGCCGGCCGGCCTC
>CAVQCJ010000007.1:0-47825 GCA_963711005.1 uncultured Actinomycetota bacterium
GGTCGACACGCACCGAAGGAGCCGGACGTGGACTTCGCGTTCTCCGACGACCAGCAGCAGCTGCGGGCCGCGGCCAGGCGGCTGTTCGCCGAACGGGTCACCGACGAGCGGCTGGCGGCCGTCGCCGACGGCCCGGTCGGCCATGACGGCGAGCTGTGGGCCGAGCTGGTCGGGCTCGGCTGGGTCGGGCTGTCCGCGCCGGACGGCGGCGGAACGTTCCTGGACGAGACCGTGCTGCTCGAGGAGGCCGGCTACGCGCTCGCGCCGGTCCCGCTGCTGTCCACGGCGGTGGCGTTGCCGGCTGTGGTCGCCGTGCGGGCGGACCCGTTGCGGCCCGCCGCGATGGCGTGGGCCGAGCCGTCCGGGGCCGAGGCCTTCGGCGACCCGGCAGCCGTGCGTTGCACGGCCACCCGTACCGCCGACTCCTGGTCGCTGACCGGAGCCAAGGTCGACGTCGCCGACCTGGGATCCGCCGAGCTCGTCGGAGTCGTCGCGCGCGACGGCACCGGCGGACCGCTGGTCGCCGTCCTCGAGCCCGCCGCGACCCATGGCGCCGTCACCGCACTGCCCGAGACCACCGACACGACCCGCCGGATCGGGCAGCTCAGCCTGCACGGGGCGGCGGTGCCGGCGGCTTCGGTGACGGCGCCGGCCGACGGGGTGCTGGTCGCGATCCGCCGCCGCGCCCTGTCCGGGCTGGCGTCGGAGTCGGTCGGGATCGCGCAGCGGGCGCTGGACCTCGCGGTGGCGCACGCGTCGACCCGCGAGCAGTTCGGCCGGGTCATCGGGACCTACCAGGCGGTCTCGCACCGCGTCGCGGACGTGTACGTCGCGACCGAGCTGGCCCGCTCTCTCGCGTACCGGGCGGCCTGGTACGTCGCGACCGCGGAGACCGAGCCGACCGCAGTCGACCCGGCCGTGGTCGACTCGGCCTGCTCGGCGGCCAAGGCGTCCGCCGGGGAGGCCGGGGTGCTGGCCTGCGAGGGGCTGATCCAGGTGCTCGGCGGGATGGGGATGACCTGGGAGCACGTCGCGCACCGTTTCTACAAGCGCGCCCTGGCGAACCGCACCTACGCGGGGGTCCCGGCCCGGCACCGGGCGGTGGTCGCGGCCGCGCTGCTGGACGGTTGACCCGTTCGGCTTCAGGCGCCGGCCGACCCCGTCGATGCCCTGGGTGCGAGGAACCAGGCTGCCGGCAGGTAGACTGGGGGCAGCAACCCGCCGAAGGGTTGCCCGAGGCCCTGTGCGGCAAACGCACGGCGCCCGGTCCCGATGCCCCCCTCGTGTGGGTTCTGGGCAGCAACAAACCCGAAGTCGGCTCCGCTGCTTCCAAGCGTCGCAGCCGGCCCGGGACGGAAGGAGACTCGTCATGTACGAGAAGGACTACGGTCCCTGGGACGACTAGGGACGAGCACGGACCCCGAGGGTCCGACGACAGCGCCCCCGACCGGGTACTCCGGCCGGGGGCGCTGTCGTTCCCACCCACTTCCCCACCCCTGACCGACGGACGCGCGCATCAGTCGCAGGAGGGGGTGCGCCGCTGCGTACAGTCGGAGCGTCCGAGCCTGCCCCGGTGGCGGGTTGCCGGGCCGGCGGGAGCCATGGTCCGGTGGCCTCCCTGTCCGCACGGCGTCCATCGCGAGGAGTCCGACATGAAGGCACTGGTCAAGGCCGAGGCTGCGCCAGGGCTGTGGCTGCAGGACGTCCCCGAGCCGGCCGCGCGGGCGGGGGAGGTGCTGATCCGGGTGCTGCGGACGGGCATCTGCGGCACCGACCTGCACATCCGCTCCTGGGACGCGTGGTCGCAGGGCGCGGTCAAGCCGCCGGTCGTGCTCGGGCACGAGATCGCCGGCCGGGTGGAGGCGCTCGGCCGCGGCGTGGACACGGTAGACGTCGGCGACCTGGTGAGCGTCGAGGGGCACATCGTCTGCGGGCGGTGCCGCTCCTGCCTGGGCGGCGCCCGCCAGCTGTGCCCGAACACCGTCAGCGTCGGCGTCGACCGGGACGGCGGGTTCGCCGAGTACGTCGTCGTGCCGGCGACCAACGTGTGGCGGCACCCGCGGCCGATCGACCCGGACGTCGCCGCGATCTTCGACCCCTTCGGCAACGCGGTGCACTCGGCGCTCAGCTTCCGGGTGCTCGGCGAGGACGTCCTGATCACCGGCGCCGGCCCGATCGGGATCATGGCGGCGTCGGTGGTCCGGCACGCCGGTGCCCGGCACGTGGTGATCACCGACATCTCGGCCGAGCGGCTCGCCCTGGCCGAGTCGATGGGGGCCGTCACGCGCGCCGTCGACGTCAGCACCACCAGCCTGGACGAGGTGATGGCCGAGCTCGGCATGGTCGAGGGCTTCGATGTCGGGCTGGAGATGTCGGGGGCGCCGGCGGCGCTGCACTCGATGATCAACTCGATGGCGCACGGCGGCGAGCTGGCGTTGCTGGGACTGCCCTCGGGCGAGATCCAGTTCGACTGGGACCGGGTCATCCACTCGATGCTCACGGTCAAGGGCATCTTCGGCCGCGAGATGTTCGAGACGTGGTACGCGATGTCGGTGCTCGTCGGCGCCGGCCTGGACATCTCCCCGGTGATCACGCACCGCTTCCCGTTCACCGACTTCGAGGAGGCGTTCGACGTGGCCGCGAGTGGCAAGTGCGGCAAGGTCATCCTCGACTGGGAGGGCTGAGCGATGGGCGCGTTGGACGGTCTTCGCACCGAGCTCGCGGCGCGGCTCGAGCAGATGCGCGAGACCGGCGTGTTCAAGCCCGAGCGGGTGATGGCGTCGCCGCAGGGCACCCATGTGGTCGACACGGCAGGCCGCGACGTGCTCAACCTGTGCGCCAACAACTACCTCGGGCTCGCGGACGACCCGCGCGTGGTTGCGGCGGCCGAGCAGGCGGTCCGGCAGTGGGGGTACGGCATGGCGTCCGTGCGCTTCATCTGCGGGACGCAGACCATCCACCGGACGCTGGAGCAGCGGCTCGCCGAGTTCCTCGGCACCGAGGACGCCGTGCTGTTCGGGTCCTGCTTCGACGCGAACGGCGGGGTGTTCGAGGCCCTTCTCGACGAGCAGGACGCGGTCGTCTCCGACGCGCTGAACCACGCCTCGATCATCGACGGCGTACGGCTGTGCAAGGCCCGGCGGCTGCGCTACGCCAACCGCGACATGGCCGAGCTGGAGCAGCGGCTGGTCGAGGCCGCCGACGCGCGCTACCGGCTCGTGGTCACCGACGGCGTGTTCTCGATGGACGGCTACCTCGCGCCGCTCGACGAGATCTGCGCGCTCGCCGACCGGCACGACGCGCTGGTCATGGTCGACGACTCGCACGCTGTCGGGTTCGTCGGACCCGGCGGGCGCGGCACGCCGGAGCTGTTCGGCGTCGCCGACCGCGTCGACATCGTCACCGGGACGTTGGGCAAGGCGCTCGGCGGAGCATCCGGCGGCTACGTCGCGGCGCGCCAGGAGATCGTCGACGTGCTCAAGCAGCGGGCCCGCCCGTACCTGTTCTCGAACTCGGTCGCACCGCCGATCGTGGCGGCGTCGCTGACCGTGCTGGACCTGCTGCAGGGCTCGGCGGACCTGCGCGAGCGGGTGCACGCGGCGGCGGCCCGATTCCGCGCGGGCATGGCCGCCGCCGGGTTCGACCTGCTGCCGGGCGAGCACCCGATCGTCCCGGTGATGTTCGGCGACGCGGTCGTGGCCGGCCGGATGGCGGAGGAGCTGTTCGCCCGCGGCGTGTACGCCGTCGCCTTCTCCTTCCCGGTCGTCCCGCAGGGTCGCGCCCGGATCCGGGTCCAGCTGTCGGCGGCGCACACCGACGAGGACGTGGACCACGCCGTGGACGCGTTCGTGGCGGCCCGGGCCGCGGCCGGCGCCCCAGACGTGGCGGACACCGTGCACGCGCAGGGCTGACGAGGGAGACTGCCCGGGTGGATCTGGTCACCCTGCACTGGCAGCAGGCCGGGCAGCTCGCGGCGCTGGCCGCGGTGTCCGGCCTGGGGCTGCGAGCGGGACTGGCCGTGCAGGCCGCGCAGGACCGCGAGGTGTCGGCCGCGAGCGGGGCTCGGCCCAGGGTCCGGCCGCGCTGGCCGCGCGTGGTCGGAACCGCGCTGCTGGAGACGTCGGTCGTGCTGGGCCTGTTCACCTTCTGGCAGGTCGCCGGCGGGTGGGCGCTGACCCGGGTGGACGGGGCGTTCCAGCGCGCGCACTGGATCGTGGGCGCCGAGCTGCGGATGGGGCTGCCGAGCGAGCTCACCGTCCAGCAGGTCGTGCTGGGGCACGACGCGCTGATCCGTTTCCTCAACATCTTCTACCTGTACGTCCACATCAACAGCATCGTGGCGTTCCTGGTCTGGATGTTCGTGCGACACCGCGCGCAGTACCGCTGGGCGCGCAACACGATCGTGCTGCTGACCGGCTCGTGCCTGCTGGTGCAGATGATCCCGGTGGCGCCGCCGCGGATGCTCACCGACCTCGGCTTCGTGGACCTCGCGCTGCAGTACGGCCAGTCCGTGTACGGGGCGTTCGGCAGCGGCGTGGCGGACCAGCTCTCGGCGCTGCCGTCGGTGCACGTCGCGTGGGCGCTGCTCATCGCGTTCTTCGTGGTCACCGTGTCCACCAGCCGCTGGCGGTGGCTGATCCTCCTGCACCCGATGGCGACGATCTTCGTGGTCGTCGCGACCGCCAACCACTTCTGGATGGACGGCATCGCCGCGGGCCTCCTGATGGCCGTGGCGCTGCCGGTCACCGACGCGCTCGAGCGTCGGAGGCGGCGCCGGACCGCGGCGAGCCATGTGACACCTGAGCACGCGCGTGAGATGCTGACTGTCACATAGTCGGAGGCCGCGCCATGTTCGAGGAAGCCCAGCTCTACGCCCCTGTCACCCAGGGCGCCGACGGCAACGTCGAGGTCCAGCTGTCCGCCGACCACCCGGGCGTCAACGACCCGGTGTACCGGGCCAGGCGCAACGCGATCGCCGGGCTCGCGCTGGCCTGGGAGGCGGGGACGCCGGTCCCGCACGCCGAGTACACCGACGAGGAGCACGAAGTCTGGCGCGAGGTGAGCCGCGAGCTCGCCGTGCTGCACCGGACGCTGGCCTGCCACGAGTACCTCGTCGGGGCCGAGCGGCTTCGGCTGCCGGCCGACCGGATCCCCCAGCTGGACGAGGTCACGGCGGCGCTGGAGCCGCTGACCGGGTTCCGGTACGCGCCGGCCGCCGGGCTGGTCCCGCTGCGCGAGTTCTACGGCTCGCTCGCGGACAGCCGTTTCTACTCGACCCAGTACATCCGCCATCACTCGGTGCCGCTGTACACCCCGGAGCCCGACGTCGTGCACGAGGTGGTCGGGCACGCGAACTGCCTGGCCAGCGACCGGTTCGCCGCCCTGTACCGCTCGGCCGGGAACGCCGCTCGCCGGGTCGAGCAGCCGGACGCGCTGGAGTTCGTCTCGAAGGTGTTCTGGTTCTCGCTGGAGTTCGGGGTGCTCCGCGAGGACGGCACGGTGCGCACCTACGGCGCCGGGCTGCTCTCGTCGTACGGGGAGATCCAGGAGATCGCCCACGCCGACCTGCGTCCGCTGGACATCGCGCGCATGGGCGTGCAGACGTACGACATCACGCACTACCAGCCGCTGCTGTTCTGCGCCGACTCGTTCGAGCAGGTCGAGGACGTGGTCGGCGGCTTCTTCGACTCTGTCGACGACGACTCCGTCGCCCGCCTCCAGGCCGTCAGCGCCGCCTCCTGACCCGCAGCTCGGCGAAGTACGGCAGGGGGTCAGTCGCGGACTTTGGGGATGGCGCGGGTGCGGTCGAGCTCGGTCTCGGCATGCCGGGGGACGACGAGGACCGGCACCGTCGCCGCGCGCAGGATCTTCTGCGCGGTGTCGCCGAGGAAGACCCGGCGCAGCGGGCCCGCGGTCCCCGACCCGCAGACCAGCAGCTCGTCGAGCTCGCAGTCGACGGCGGCCATCGCCTCCTCGAAGTCGTCGCCTTCGGCGATCTCCGCCGTCAGCCGGGTCGAGAACGGCGCCTCGATCAGCGCCTCGTCGAGCCAGTGCCGGGCATCGGCCCGCAGTTCGTCCAGCGAACGCTCGTAGCTGCGCAGGGTCCGCGGCGGGTGCAGCACCAGCGTCACCAGGCGCAGCGGTGCACCGGTCCGGCGGCACAGCTGGGCGGCGGCGTGCAGCGCCTCCGCCGAGTCCAGGCTGCGCTGGTACGCGACGGTGACCCGGCTCGGGGTGAGCGGGCGCGGCTCGGCACCGTCCCCCTCGGGCGCTGGGACCAGCAGCACCGGCACCGACGCGCCGTGCAGCAGCTGGTCGGCGGTCGAGCCTCCGTGCAGCCGTCCCGGTTCGCCGCCCGGTCCGGCCCCGATCACGATCAGCGAGCCGCCGTGCTCCTCGGCCACCTCGGCGAGCCCGCGTCCGGTCGAGGTGTGCGGGTGCACGACCAGCTCGTGCCCCACCGCGCCGCTGAGCCGGCGCTCGGCCCGCAGCAGCGCCGAACGAGCCTGCTCGACCAGGTACGCCCGCCACTCGCTGTCCACCACCCCGGGCTCGGGCGCCCGCCAGGGGGTCGGGTACACGTGCGCGAGCACGAGGTGAGCCCGCATCGACCGGGCCAGCGCCTCCGCCCGTGCCAGCGCCTCGTCACCCTGCTCATCCGGCTGGACCCCGACGACAATCTTCATCCGACCTCCGACACCGCTGCCACCGAGGACCCTAGCCAGCACCGCGGACCAGCCCGCGCCTGGCCGCCTCCACGCCCATCGCGAAGCGGGTGTTGGCGCCCAGCTTGGTCTGCAGCTGGGCGAGCCGACGCCCCACGGTCCGGGTGGACGAGCCGAGGTGCCGGGCGATCGCCGCTTCGGTCATGTCGGCCGCCAGCATGCGCAGCAGACCGACCTCGTCGTCGGTCACGTCGCCGTCCGCTTGCTCCGGCGTCCCCGGTCCGGCGCGCTCCCAGAGCTCCTCGAAGGTCTGCACCAGGTCCTGGACGAGCGCGGGACCACGGACGACCAGCGCAGCGGTAACCCAGGCACCGTCCCGGTCCAGCGGCACCATCGCGGCGGCGCCGTCGACGACGACGAACCGCAGCGGCAACCGCTCCAGCTGTCGAGCCTGCTCGCCGAGTGCCGCCATCTCGGCCATGTACCCGGCATAGCCGGCCACCGCGAAGGCGTCCGCCGCGTAGATCGTCCGCACCGCGACACCGCGCCGCAGGGCGTCCGCCATCACGGCCGGCGCCGGCGGCCGCACGACCGACTGCACGTACGGCTGCCGGTCGAGAACGAGCACGTCGTTGCGGGCGGACACCAGCAGCCCGTGCATCGCCTGGGCCACAGCGGCACAGCCGCCCGCCACCTCGGCGAGTCCGTCGTGCTCCCCGGCTGCGGCCCTCGTCGCGAAGCGGCCGCCGAGCTCCTCGATCGCCGCGCCGGTCGCCACCAGCTCCACGGCGCGCTCGCGCAGCTCGTCGCCGAGCGCCCGCACCGGCGGGCAGGCGACATAGCGTGCCTGCCCTGGACCGCCGGGCGCGACCCCCGTCCCGGGTGCGTAGCCGGGGACGTCGGAGGGCGCCAGCCGCACCAGCCCCGCCGCCGAGAGCTCGGCCAGCGCGCGGTCGACCGCACCGGGCCCGGTCCGCAGAACCCCGGCCAGGTCGGCGGCCGTCCCGGACCGGGTCGCCAGCAGGGCCGCGTACACCCGTTCGGCGAGCGCCCCCAGGCCGACGGCCCGCAGCTTCCCGGGGCGAGACGCAGGATCGGAGTCCGGCGTCGGTGCTGCCGGTCGTTCGGACACCTGCCATCAACCCTCTCTGCCCGACTCCGGCGGAGCCCCGCGGGCGCGCGCGAACAGAGTGCACGAACGAGCCGGGCGGACACGAGACCGGAGCGGAATGTGGTGTCCAGATGTGGACACGGCGTGAGCCGGACAGCGCCGTGTCGTTGACCCGCAGGGTCGCGCGCCGGAACAGTCATCGGGTCGCGTTCGCGTTCGGGGGCGGCGGTCTCGTGCCCCCTTGCCGTCGCCTCCCGGACCTCCCGGCGGGCGGCTCCCTCGGGGACGCGACCGGCAGGTGGGCCGCCCCGCCGGGAGCGTCGAACCCCCGGGTCCGGGGCGGTCCGCCTCGCTCGTCAGCGCTTGCGGCGACGGCTCGGTGGCTGTTCGCCGAGCTCGGCGAACAGCGTGCTGATCGGGAGGTCCAGTCCGTCGGCGAGCCGCCACACCCGGTCCAGGCTCGGCGAGAACGTGCCTGTCTCGACCCGGCTGATGCTCTTGCGGTCGACACCGCACCGTTCAGCGAGCGCTTCCTGGCTCAGCCCGAGCTCGGCCCGGCGCTCGCGCACGACATCGCCGAACCGCAGACGGCGCTCGCGCACGCGGTTCGGGCGTTCGGTCGGCACCGTCGCAGGCTGTCCTCTGTACCACGACAAGTCCGTACCTGTCGTGGTACAATCGACGGTTTGCCAGCCCTGCGTCAGTCAGGTCGCCTGATTTCCCTGCTCATCGACACCCGTCGACGATGTGCTGCGGACGCCCCTACCCACCGCTGCGCGGCATCATGCAGTGATGGACGGAACCGGGCCGGAGCAGGCGGTGCAGGCGGTGCTGGCGGGCGACCTGCGCCGAGCGGTCGGCGACGTCCACGTCCTCACCGACCCAGACCTCACGGCGTCGTACGAGACCGACTGGACCGGTCGGTATCACGGGCGGGCGCTGGCCGTGGTCCGGCCGGCGGACCAGGCTCAGGTCGGCGCGGCCGTCCGGCTCTGCGCGAAGGCCGGCGTCGCGGTCGTGGTGCAGGGCGGCAACACCGGGCTGGTAGGCGGAGGTGTCCCGTCCGGTGACGAGGTCCTGCTGAGCACCCGCCGGATGGACGCCGTCGGCACCGTCGAGTCCGCCGGCGGCGCGGCGTCGGTGCTCGTCGGGGCCGGTGCCACCCTGGCCTCGGTGCAGGACCGCGTCCGTCCGCTCGGCTGGGACCTGGGCGTCGACCTGGGGTCGCGCGGGTCCGCCACCGTCGGCGGGATGGCGGCGACGAACGCCGGCGGTGAGCGAGTGCTGCGGTACGGCCCCATGCGGGACCAGGTGGCCGGGCTCGAGGCGGTCCTGGCCGATGGCAGCGTGGTCGGCCGGCTGCACCGCCCGGCCAAGGACAACACCGGGTACGACCTCGAGCAGCTGCTCGTGGGCAGCGAGGGCACCCTCGCGGTGCTGACCAGGCTGCGTCTGCGGCTGGTCCCGCTCAAGCGCTCCCGGGCCGTCGCGCTCGTCGCCGTCGACGGCGTCGCCCCGGCGCTTGCGGTCCTGTCCCACCTGCGCCACCGGCTCCCGGGCCAGGTGTCCGCGGCCGAGCTGCTGCTCCAGGACGGGCTCGTGCTGGTCCGGGCCGCGACCGGCCTGGCCGGACCGTTCCCGGTCGCGCACCCGGCGTACCTGCTCGTCGAGGTCGACGAGGTCGACGAGTCAGTGACCGGCGGCGATCGGGCCCACCGCCTCTCGGCAGCGCTCTCGACGAGTCCCGACGTGCGGGACGCGATCGTCGCCGCTGACCCGCGCCGGGCGGCGGACCTGTGGCGGTACCGGGAGGCGCACACCGAGGCACTGGCGGCCGGGCGCCCGCTCAAGCTGGACGTGTCGGTGCCCCTGGATGCCCTGGCGACCTTCGTCGACGAGCTCGCAGATCTCGTCCTCGCAGCCTCGACCGGCGGCGGCCGACCTGACGCGCGGGTGGTCGTGTTCGGCCACCTCGCCGAGGGCAACCTGCACGTCAACGTCCTCGGCCTGCGCGACGAGGCTGACCGCGTGGTCGCCGACGCGGTGCTGCGCCGGGTGGCCGAGATCGGCGGCAGCATCAGCGCCGAGCACGGGGTCGGCCGAGCCAAGGTGTCCTGGCTGTCGTTGAGCCGGTCGGCCGCGGACCTCGCCGCGATGGCCGCCGTCAAGCGCGCGCTCGACCCCGCAGCTCTGTTCGCCCCCGGCGTCCTGCTGCCGGCGACGGTGCCGGTGGGCGACCGGTCGTGACCCGCGTGCTGTTCAGCCTCCACCGGTCAGAACCCGGCCAGGGCTAGGGTTTCGGCGAGCCGGAAGGAGGCGACGGCGATGGACGACGAGGCCCCGGCGCTGGCCGCGGAACCGGCACATCAACCAGCGCAGCCTCCGGTTCCGGTGTCGGTCCCCGTGGTCGAGGACTCGGTGCGCGTCGTCGTGGCCGTCGAGCAGCGCAGCGTCTGGCGAGCCGGCAGCATCGTCCTGGCGCTGGCGAGCCTGGCCGCGTTCGGGTGGTTCGTGCTCGACGACGGCGGCTCGGTGTTCTTCACGCTGCTGATCGCGTGGTTCGCGTCGATCGCGATGGAGCCCGCGGTGGGCCGGCTGGCTCGCCGGATGCGCCGGGGGGCGGCCACCGGCCTGGTGATGCTCGCCGTCGGGGTCTTCGGCATCGTGTTCGCAGTCCTGTTCGGCAAGCTCATCGCCGACCAGCTGGTGCAGGCGGTCAAGGCCGTGCCGGCCCTCGCCGCGGCAGCGCTGGACTGGGTCAACCAGCATTTCGGCACGGAGTACAGCCAGACCGACGCGCTCAACGCGGTGGGCATCACCCAGGACACGCTGACCACCTGGGCCAAGGAGCTGGCCGGCGGCGTGCTCGGGCTCATCGTGTCGGTGCTCGGGGCGTTCTTCTCCATGTTCACGTTCCTGCTGTTCACGTTCTACTTCTCGGCGGACGCGCCGCGCCTCAAGCGATACGTCGCCCGGCTGTTCACGCCGCGCTGGCAGCCGGTCGTCGTCACCGTGTGGGACCTCGCCGTCGAGAAGACCGGCGGCTACGTGTCCGCGCGCATCATCCTGGCCACTATCAACGGCGCGACCACCGCGCTGTTCCTGTTCATCATCGGCATGCCGTACTGGCTGGTCCTCGGCATCTGGACCGGCGTGGTCGCGCAGTTCGTGCCGACCATCGGCACCTACATCGCGATCGCGCTGCCGGTGGTCGTGGGCCTGCTCGGGGACAATCCCATCCAGGGCGTGCTGGCGCTGATCTGGGCGCTGGTCTACCAGCAGGTCGAGAACCTCACGCTCGAGCCGCAGATCAGTGCGAAGGCGGTCTCCATCCATCCGGCGGTGTCCTTCGCGTCGGTGATGCTCGGCGCCGCGCTGTACGGCGCGGCCGGGGCGATCCTGGCGATCCCGGTAGCCGCCCTGCTGCTCGCGCTCCTGGACATCTACGCGCGCAAGTACGAGCTGCTGCCGTCGCTGACCCCGCCTGAGCCTGCGGCCAAGCTGCCCAGAGACCATCCGCTGCAGCCGAAGGCTCTGCGCCGAGGACAGCACTGGGTCAAGGGCCTGGTCGTCCGCGACCAGTCCGCAGCGCAGCCGGGCGCGGCCGATCCCGACGGCTGACCGCACGGGGCGAGGTGATCACCCGGCCGCCCCGCCCGGCAGGTCGGCGAGCGTGGCCCGTACGGCGGCGTCCATCGCGTCGCCGGTGACGGTCCCGGCCAGCAGGTAGCCGCGCCCGTCCGCGGTCTGGATCACCGCGACCTGGAGCAGCCGGCTGCGCAGCACCGCCGCGCGTCCGGTGCCGACGTCCACGGTCTGCGCGCCCACCGCCGCCTCGACGCGTGGCACCAGCCGGGGCGGCAGCTCCAGCAGCGCCAGCCGCGCGAACCCGCTGCCGTACGTCGCGATCCCGGCCGGCAGACCGGTCCCGGCCGTTCCCGGCAGCCCGGACCAACGCCCCTGGCCGGACGGCAGTGGGGAGACCACCGCCGGGTCGGGCCGCTGCGTGGACACCTCGAGGAACCGCGTGCGGAAGACCGGTTCGGCGTTGCCGCGGGTGTACAGGTCGAGCTCCAGCGGCAGGCCGGTAAGGCTGTCGACCCACACGTCCAGCGCCGCCACCGAGCTGCTCGGCTCTCCGCTCACGACCCGGGCGCCCGAGGCGTCGTGGCCGGCGATCTCGCCCGGTGGCAGCGGGCGCAGCCGGTCGCTCGGCGACAGCCAGGCGAGCAGCGTCCTGGCAGCTGCCGGCGGCATCAGGTCGGCGGTCCTGGGCAGCTGGAGCCCGGGCAGCGTCGCCCGGATCAGCGCCGGGCTGCGCTCGCCGTTCGCTGCGCGCGTGGCGCCCGGCGCGGCGACGTCCTCGCGTGGTCCGATCGGGGTGAGCGTGTCGGTCCGCCACACCGTGGGCGAGACCCACCAGGTGCGGACCCGGGTGCTGGTGTCCAGCTGCGCGGTCGCGTCGTTCTGCAGGGCGAGCGTGGGCAGGCCCAGCCAGCCGTCGACCTGCACCAGCCCGGAGTACGCGACCACCGCCGACCGCAGGGCGTCCGCGACGACCTCGTCAGCGGGCGGCCCGGCGTTCGGACCGCCGGCTGCCCCGAGCAGGGCCGGTGTGACCGCGAGCGCGGCTGTGCCGGCGAGCACGGTGACCCACCGCGCCGTCCGTCCCTCTCGGACCGAGACCACGTCTGACGGTACGTCGGTTCCGTCGACGGTGGGCGGTCCGAGATGGCTCGGGTGCGCGGGGTCAGGACCCGAACGCGCCGCGCGCCGATACTGGAGCCCGGCCGGGCGGCTGCGTCGGACGCGGCAGCAGCGGGACGCGCTTGCCCAACGGACGGGTGACCGCCGTACCCGCCGCGACCGTGACCTCCTCACCCGCGTGCCGCAGGACCAGCGCCGAGGTGGCGCCGTCCCGGACCGAGTACGTGACCCGGTCTTGGTGGACGTCGACCATCAGGCGCAGGCCGCGCCAGCGCATCGAGAAGCACAACCGGGTCAGACCGTCGGGCAGCGCCGGGTCGAACGACGGCGTCCCGCCGTGGTCGCGGAACCCGCCGAACCCGGCGACCAGCGCGAGCCAGGCGCCCGCAAGCGAGGCCATGTGCAGACCGTCCCGACTGTTCTTCTGCAGGTCCAGCAGGTCGATGAGCGCCGCCTCGTACGCGTAGTCGTAGGCGAGGTCCAGGTGTCCGACCTCGGCGGCGAGCACCGCCTGCGTGGCCGCCGACAACGAGGAGTCGCGCACGGTGCGCCGCTCGTAGTAGTCCACGTTGCGAGCTTTCTCCTGCGCGGTGAACCGGTCCCCGCACCAGTGCATCGCGAGCACCAGGTCGGCCTGCTTGACGACCTGGCGGCGGTACAGGTCGAAGTACGGGACGTGCAGCAGCAACGGGTAGCGGTCGACGTACCGGGAGAAGTCCCACTCAGCGTGCTCGGTGAACCGGGCCGACTGCTCGTGCACGCCGAGCTCGGCGTCGTACGGCACGTGCACGGCGGCGGCGGCGTCCCGCCACGCCGCCTCCTCCTCGACCTGCACGCCGAAGTCGCGGGCGCGGTCCGGGTGGCGCTGTGCCGCGTCGGCCGCACCGACGAGCGCGTGCGCCGCCATCAGGTTCGTGTAGACGTTGTCGTCCGCCACGGCGCTGTACTCGTCCGGTCCGGTGACCCCGTCGATGTGCCAGCCCCCGTGCCGGTCGTGGTGCCCGAGCGACATGAGCAGCCGCGCGATCTCGACCAGGAGCTCGAGCCCGACCTCCCGGTCGAACTCCTCGTCGCCGGTCGCGGCCACGTACCGGATCGTGGCCGCCGCGATGTCGGTGTTGATGTGGAACGCCGCCGTACCCGCCGGCCAGTAGCTGGAGCACTCGTGCCCACGGATGGTCCGCCACGGGAACGACGCCCCGGCGAGGTGCAGCTCGGCGGCCCGCTGCCTCGCCAGGTCGAGGGTGGAGTGCCGCCAGCGCAGCGCGTCCCCGGCCGACTTCGGCACCGTGTACGTCAGCAGCGGCAGCACGAACATCTCGCTGTCCCAGAACGTGTGGCCGTTGTAGCCGGGACCGGTGAGCCCCTTGGACGGGATCGCCCGGCGCTCGGCCCGCGCCCCGGCCTGCAGCACGTGGAACAACGCGAAGCGCACGGCCTGCTGCAGCTCGGCATTGCCGTCCACCTCGACATCGGCGGCGTCCCAGAAGTCGTCGAGGTACTCGCGCTGCTGCTGCACCAGGCCGTCCCAGCCGGCGAACCGCGCGCCGCTCAGCGCGCTGGCGACCTGGTCGCGCACGGCCGTCTCGGACCGCAGGCTCGACCAGCCGTACCCGACGAGCTTCACGAGCCGCAACCGCTCGCCAGGCGCCAGCGTGCAGGCGACGGTGAGCCGGGCCCAGTCCTCTCGCGCGGCCACCTCGGTCTCGACCCGGCCGTTGGTCTCGATGATGTGGCCCATCCCGGCGCCCATGAGCAGCCCGCTGTTACGGGTGCGGTGCAGCAGGACGACCGAGCGCCCGTCGCTGTCCTGGGTGACCGCCTGCAGCGGGCTCTGCATCATCTCGGCCACCCGTGGGTCGGCCGACAGCACGGGCTGCTGCTCGTTGGCGACGAGCTCTGACTGCACGATGACGCGCACCGACCGGTCGACCGGCTCCACGACGTACTCGATCGCGGCGACTGCGCGCTGGACGAACGAGACCAGCCGGCGGGAGCGGACCATGACCCGGGTGTCTCCCGGGGAGGTCCAGTCCACCGTGCGTTCCAGGATCCCGGAGCGGAAGTCGAGCCTGCGCTGGTGCTTGTGCAGGTCGCCGTAGCGCACGTCGAACGGCGCGTCGTCGACGAGCAGGCGGACCAGCTTGCCGTTCGTCACGTCGATGAGCGTCTGACCCATCTCCGGGTAGCCGTAGCCGGCCTCGGCGTACGGCAGCGGTCCCTGTTCGTAGAAGCTGTTGAGGTAGGTGCCGGGGATCCCGTACGGCTCGCCCTCGTCCAGGTTCCCGCGCAGCCCGATGTGCCCGTTGGAAAGCGCGAACAGCGACTCGGACTGCGCGAGCAGGTCCAGGTCGAGCGCCGTCTCGCTCACGGACCACGGCTCGACCGGGTACGGGCGCTGGACGATCACCGCGCGCCCGCCGCGGGCAACAGCTCGGCCAGGTCCTGCACCACGACGTCCGCGCCGTGCGCGCGCAGCTGGTCGGCCTGCCCGACCCGGTCAACCCCGACGACGCACCCGAACGCACCCGCGCGACCGGCGGCGACCCCGGCGAGCGCGTCCTCGAACACCGCGCAGCTCGCCGGGTCCGACCCCAGCCGGGTCGCCGCCTCGAGGAAGGTGTCCGGTGCGGGCTTGCCCTTGAGGTGCTGGGTGCGGATCGTCACCCCGTCCACCCGCAGCTCGATGAGCGGCGCGAGCCCGGTCACGTCCAGCACCTCGGCGGTGTTCGCCGACGACGACACGACCGCGCGGCGCAGCCCGGCCGCGAGAGCTGCCTGCAGGTAGCGGCGCGAGCCCTCGTAGACAGTGACGCCCTGCGTACGGATGCGCTGCTGGACGACCTGGTTCTTGCGGTTGCCCAGCCCGTTGACGGTCTGCGCCGTGGGCGGGTCCTGCGCCGTGCCCTCCGGCAGCGTGATCGATCGGCTGGCGAGGAAGTCCCGCACGCCGTCCACCCGCGGCTTGCCGTCGACGTACTGCTCGTAGTCGTGCCTGCTGTCGAACGGGACGAACGGCTGCCCCTCGGTCGCGGCCCTGGCCTGCAGGAAGGCGTCGAACATCTCCTTCCACGCCGCGTCGTGCAGCGAGGCCGTGTCGGTGAGGACCCCGTCCAGGTCGAACAGGCAGGTCGTCACGCGATCCGGGAGCCCGAGCAACGCGGCCTCACCTCCGTCGATCACCGTACGACCTCGAGCAGCCGTGTCGTAGTACGCGAATCGCGATCCGGCCGCATCCTCGACGTCTGCGCCGTGCCGGGTGCACCTGACCCTGGTTCGGGTGGTGCCGGTCGCGTTGCTCAGGAGGGGTTGGTGCGGAGCCAGTCCTGGGCGCCCTGGGGGAGGTAGAGCAGGCCGTCCTCGAGCTCGCTGAACAGCCCGGTCTCGATCAGGTCCTCGGTCGGCGGGAAGCCCTGGCTCGGGTCGTCGCCGAGGATCGCGTACACATCCGGGCGGGCCTTCTTGAGCCGCTCGAGGTCGATCCGGATCAGCTCGTCGTCCACGTCGCGCATCCTAGGGCGCCGAGGCTCGCGCCCGGGCCTCCACGGCGTCCAGGATCACCTCGACGCCGACCTGGTAGACCTCCTCGTCGCGCAGGGCCTCGAGCCGGTCCCGAACCGCGGCCACCGCCGGGAGCCGGCTGACGCTGAGCGCGGACGACCCGCCGAGCCAGCGCGGGTCGTCGTCGTGGGCGGTCGGGCCGGCGACCAGCAGCGCCCGCGCCTGTGCACTGCAGAACGCGAGCAGGTACGAGGAGAAGACCGCGTAGTAGCGGACCGAGTCGTCCGGCCCGAGCCCGGCGTCGACCATGGCCCGGATGATCAGGTCGACAGCCGCGAGCTCGCCGTGGCCGCCGGTGGTGCGGGTGGCGGCTTCGGCGCCGATCGCGGGATGCGCGGTGAAGATCTCCAACGTCACGTCGGCGAGCGTGCTGAGCCTGGTACGCCAGTCGGCCTCGACGTCGATCCGGGCGGCGCCGTCCCCGACGAGCCGGTCGATGACTCCGCGGATCAGCTCGTCCTTGTCGCGGAAGTGCCGGTAGATCGCCGTCGGGTCCGCGCCCAGCTCCCGGCCCAGACGGCGCACGGTCAGCGGCTCACTGCCGCCGGTGCGGGCCAGTCGCAGGGCCGCGTCGAGGATCGTGGCAGCGTCGAGCTGCGGGCGGACCCGCGGCCCCGGCTCAGCGGACATCGTTGCCTCCTCGACCCCAGGTCACGGTTCGGACGCTACAGTCAACAGCGTTGACATCACCGCTGACTTAAACTTACGCTCCCCGGCAATGTTCGTGCCACCCGGCCTCGGGCGGCCGCTCCGAGCTGCGGGAGATCGCATGGTCCAGCAGGTCGACACGCTCTTCGTGGGCGGGTCGGTGTTCGCCCCTGGGTCGAGCGGGTCGGTCCGCGCCGGGGTCGCCGTCAGGTCGGGTCGGGTCGTCGCGGTCGGCCCCGACGCCGAGCTGAGCGAGCTGGCCGGGACGCGCACGGAGATCGTCGACCTCGCCGGCGGGCTCCTGCTCCCGGGATTCCAGGATGCGCACGTCCACCCGGTCATGGGCGGGCTCGCGATGCTCCAGTGCGAGCTGCACGGCACCACCTCCGCCCGGGAGTGCCTGGACATCGTGGCCGAGTACGCGCACCAGCACCCCGACCTGGACTGGATCGTCGGCGGCGGCTGGTCGATGCAGTTCTTCCCCGGGGGCACACCGACCCGGCAGGAGCTCGACGCGGTGGTTCCGGACCGCCCGGTGTTCCTGACGAACCGGGACGGCCACGGGACGTGGGTGAACACCCGGGCGCTCGAGCTCGCCGGTGTCGACGCGGCGACGGCAGACCCCAAGGACGGCCGGATCGAGCGAGAACCGGACGGCTCGCCGTCCGGGACCCTGCACGAGGGCGCCGGCCTGCTGGTCGGGCGGCTGCTGCCCGAGCCCAGCGCGCGGGACCTGCTCGCCGGGCTGCACAAGGCCCAGGACCTGCTGTTCTCGCTGGGGATCACGGCCTGGCAGGACGCCGCCGTCGGGGCGATCTTCGGCCTCGCCGACATCCTTCCCACCTACCTGCGGGCCGCCCACGACGGGACGCTCAAGGCACGGGTGGTTGGCGCCCTGTGGTGGGACCGCGACCGCGGTGGCGACCAGATCGGCGAGCTGGTCGAGCGCCGGGCCGAGGGCCGGGCCGGCCGCTTCGCGGCCACCAGCGTGAAGATCATGCAGGACGGCGTCGCCGAGAACTTCACCGCGGGCATGCTCGAGCCGTACCTGGACGGCGACGGATGCCGCACCCACAACGCCGGGCTCAGCTTCGTCGACCCGTCCGCCCTGCGCGAGCACGTGACCCGGCTGGACGCCCTCGGCTTCCAGGTGCACTTCCACGCCCTCGGCGACCGCGCGGTCCGCGAGGCGCTGGATGCGATCCACGCCGCTCGTGCCGTCAACGGCCCGTCCGACAACCGGCACCACCTGGCGCACCTGCAGCTGGTGCACCCCGAGGACGTCCCCCGTTTCGCCGCTCTCGGCGCTGTCGCGAACATCCAGCCGTTGTGGGCCGCGCACGAACCGCAGATGGACGAGCTGACCATCCCGTTCCTCGGTCCGACCCGGGCGGCGTGGCAGTACCCGTTCGGTGACCTGCTGCGCGCCGGCGCGCGGGTGGCCGCCGGCAGCGACTGGTCGGTCAGCAGCCCGGACCCGTTGGCCGGCATCCACGTCGCCGTCAACCGCGTGGCGCCGGGCGAGGACGCCCACCCGTTCTACCCGGGCAACGCGATCACGCTCGCCGAGGCGCTCACCGCCTACACGGCGGGCAGCGCGTTCGCCAACCATCTGGACCTGACGACGGGGCGGCTGAGCCCGGGCGCGGCCGCGGACCTGACCGTCCTGGACGCCGACCCCTTCGCCAGACCGTCCGAACACATCGCCGACACCCGCGTGACCCGCACGTACGTCGAGGGTGAGCTCGTCTTCACCGCGCCAACGGAGGCCTGAATGACCGCACGGACCGATCTGCGTCACCGCCCCGGCCTGATCGCCGCGGCGGCGACGGTCACGGCCGCGCTCGCGCTGTCCGCGTGCAGCGGCACCGCGAAGCCGAGTCCGTCGGCGTCCGGCTCGAACGGCGCCGCATACCAGCTGACCGCGGACACCCCCAAGCCCAAGGGCGACATCGACTCGTTCACCTGGTCGGTGTACGCGGAGCCGTACTCGCTCGACTACGCCTACGCCTTCGACTACCCGCCGAACCAGATCCTGGCGAACGTCTGCGAGAGCCTGCTGCGCTGGAACGCGGACCTGTCCGTCTCACCTGGCCTTGCGTCCGCGTACGCGAACCCGACGCCGACCACGTGGGTGTACACGATCCGGCAGGGCGTGACCTTCCACGACGGGACCCCGCTGACGGCCGACGACGTGGTGGCCTCGCTCAAGCGGCACCTGGACCCGGGCGTCGGCTCGTACTGGGCGAGCGTCTACCAGAACGTGAAGTCGATCGCGAAGACCGGGTCGGACCAGGTCACGGTCACCCTGACCAAGCCGGACTCGCAGTTCAACCCGTACATGGCGGCGAGTCCCGGCACGATCGAGTCGGCGAAGACCCTCGCGGCGGACGGCAAGGACTACGGCAACCCCACCAGGGGCGTCAACTGCACCGGACCGTTCGAGTTCTCGTCCTGGTCGCCGGGTCAGAGCATCACGCTCAGGCGCTACGACGCCTACTGGGACCCGAACCTCAAGGCGAAGGCCGGGCAGGTGAAGTTCGTGTTCCTGCAGGACCCGAACACACGGGTGAACGCGTGGCAGTCCGGCGAGGTCGACGGCGGTTGGCAGGTGCCCTCGAACGCGTACGCCCAGCTGAAGAACGGTGGCCCGGGGACGCTCTACTACGGCACCAACACGACGGTGAACGACGAGATCGTCGGCAACCTCAAGGGTGTGCTCGGGGACAAGAGGGTTCGCCAGGCGCTGCTCATGGCAATCGACCGCAAGGGGGTCATGAAGGCCGGCGAGCAGGGAGTCGCCGCCGACGCGCAGTCGCTGGCCACCACCAGCGACTGGGTCGGCGTCCCGCCCTCGACGGTGGACGGGTACTACAGCTCGCTGCCGCAGTACCCGCACGACGTCACCAAGGCGAAGGCGCTGGCGGCGTCCGCGGGGGTCAAGGGGCAGACGGTCGTCATCGCGACCAGCCCGATCACCTCGGCGGCCGACGTCCTCACGCAGGCGGTCGCGCAGGCGGCTACGGACATCGGGCTGACGCCGAAGATCGAGACCATCTCGCCCGACAAGTACACGACGTTGTTCAGCGACCCGGCCGCGCGCAAGGGGATCGACCTCTTCTTCACCTCCTGGTACGTGTCGATCGGCGACCCGCTGGACATGTACGGCGTCCTGCAGACCGGGCAGTTCAGCAACTACGGCGGCTGGTCGAACCCGGCCTACGACGCCGCAGTCGCGTCGGCCATCGGGACGGCCGACCCGGTGCAGCGTTCCGCGTTCACGGCGAAGGCGCAGCAGATCGCCCAGGACGAGCTGCCCTGGCTGCCGCTGTACACCGTCCCGACCACGGTCTGGCTGGGCAAGCGGATCACCGGTGTGCAACCGTCGATCAACTTCATGTACTACCCGTGGGCCGCGCAGATCGGCGCCGCGTCGTGACCGAGCTCCACTACCTGTCGGCGACCGACGCGCAACGCCTGTTCCGGGACAATGAGCTCTCCCCGGTCGAGCTGCTGGACGCCGTGGTGGCCAGGGCACTGGCGGTCGAGCCGCTCGTCAACGCGATGACCGAGCAGATGCTGGACGATGCGTACGCGGCGGCGCGCGAGTCCGAGGCGCGCTACCGCGGTCACGGCGGTGGTGCACCCCGGTCCCTGGAGGGCGTCCCGCTCGCGCTCAAGGAGGAGCAGGCGTGGGCGGGCCGCACGATCGAGGAGGGTTCCCTCCTGGAGAAGGGCCGCGTCTCGGACGTCACCCACCCGGTGGTCGACCGGGTGCTCGCCGCGGGCGCCGTCGTGCACGCCAGGACGGCGACGCCGGAGTTCTCCTGCGCGCCGTTCACGCACTCCTCGCTGTGGGGCGTGACCCGCAACCCGTGGAACACCGACCTGTCGCCCGGAGGCTCGTCCGGTGGGTCCGGCGCGGCGCTCGCGGCCGGCTCGACGGTGCTGGCGACCGGTTCCGACATCGGCGGCTCCATCCGCCTCCCCGCGTCGCTGTGCGGGGTGGTCGGCTTCAAGCCCCCGTTCGGCCGGGTGCCCGGGCTCTCGCCGTTCAACCAGGACACGTACTGCGCCGACGGCCCGATGGGTCGCACCGTCGCCGACGTCGCGCTTCTGCAGAACGTCCTGGCCGGTCCGCACCCGGCTGACCAGGCGTCCCTGCGGCCGGCCTACCGGCTCCCGGTCGAGCGTGCCGCTGCGGCCGGCCTGCGGGTGGCGCTGTGCGTGCAGCTCGGCGACTACCCCGTCGACGCGGCGGTCGAGGCGAGCACGCGGACCGCCGCAGACCTGCTCCGCGACGCGGGCGTCGCCGTCGACGAGGTCGAGCTGCCGTGGACCCGCGAGCACCTCGCCGCCACGGCCTGGGCGCACTTCGGCGCCATCTTCGGCAGCGCGATCTCGATGCTGACGGGCGACCAGGCCGAGCTGCTGATGCCGTACACCCAGGACTTCGCCCGCCGCGCCGCCGAGCACGGTGGCGGTACCCGGTTCCTGGAGGGCCTGGACGCCGAGGCGACGATCTACGCCCCGCTGGGTGTGCTGCTGGAGGACTACGACGCCCTGCTGGCCCCGACGTTCGGCGCCCAGGGTCTGGTCGCCGGTGACGACTACCTCTCCTCGACGATCCCGGTCGGGGACGCGAGCTACCACTGGGAGAGCGTCCTGATGACGGTGCCGTTCAACGTCGTCGGGCGCGTCCCGGTGCTGTCCGTGCCGTCCGGCCGCTCGCCGAACGGGGTGCCGACCGGCGTGCAGATCGTCGGACGCACCTACGACGACGCCACGGTCTTCGCGCTCGGCGCCGCACTGGAGGCCGCGCACCCGTACTGGTCCGACCCCGGCTGGCGGCCGGCACTGTGAGCCCGTCGCGACGTCGCCGCGGCGGTCGCCTGCGGTTCGTCGCCGGCCGGCTCTTCGGGCTCGTCGTGACGCTGCTCGTCACCTCCTTCCTGGTCTTCTCGTCGCTGTACATCGCGCCCGGGGACCCGGTCTCGTTCCTGCTGCAGGGCCGCAGCCCGTCGCCGGCGGCGGTCGCGGCCGTCAAGGCGCAGTACGGGCTCGACCAGCCGTTCCTCGTCCAGTACCTGCACTGGCTCGGCGGCGTGCTGCACGGCGACTTCGGCCGCTCGCTGGAGTTCAGGCAGGACGTCGGGTCGCTGATCCTCGCCCGGCTGCCAACCACGCTCATGCTGGTCGGGATGTCCGCCGTGCTGATCCTGGTGGTGGGGTTGGGTGCGGGCATCGTCGGTGCGTTGCGCGCCGGACGGTTCACCGACAAGTCGGTGCTGGTGCTGGTCACGGTGTTCGCGGCGGTGCCGTCGTTCGTGGCGGCGATCCTGCTGATCTCGTTCTTCTCCGTACGCCTGGGCTGGTTCCCGACCTACGGCGCCGGCGAAGGGCTGATCGACCGGCTGTACCACCTGACGCTGCCCGCGATCGCGCTCTCGCTCACGTTCGTCGCGCTGCTCGGCCGGGTGACCCGCTCGTCGATGCTCGACGAGCTGGGCCGCGAGCACGTGGAGGTGGCGGTCAGCCGCGGCATCCCGTACCGGACGGTCGTGCGCCGGCACGTGCTGCGCAACGCTCTCGGCCCGATCTCGACGATCTCCGGCCTGCTCGTCGCCGGGCTCCTGGTCAGCAGCGCGGTGGTCGAGACCGCGTTCGGGCTGGACGGGATCGGTTCGCTGCTGGTGCAGGCCGTCGACAAGCTGGACTTCCCCGTCGTGCAGGCACTG
This sequence comes from uncultured Actinomycetota bacterium, assembly GCA_963711005.1. Classification (GTDB taxonomy): domain Bacteria; phylum Actinomycetota; class Actinomycetes; order Prado026; family Prado026; genus CAVQCJ01. The sequence continues at coordinate 22,431 of CAVQCJ010000007.1, forward strand.
GTCCTGCTCGTGGTGGCGGTGTTCGTGCTCATCAACGGCGCGATCGACCTGTTCTACCCGCTGATCGACCCGCGGGTCGCCGCCGGGGAGTCGGCCCGATGAGCGTCCTCACCGCGCCGCGGACCGGGCGCCGGAGCCTGCCGGCGTTGCGCGGGTTCGGCGGCAGCTGGCTGTTCTACGCATGCCTGGCGATCGTGGTCGGCTTCGTGCTGGTGGCGGTGCTCGCGCCGGTCCTCGCGCCGTACAACCCGGACACCACCGACCTGGGCAACGCGCTCGCCCCGCCGAGCCCCGCCCACTGGCTGGGCACCGACGAGGTCGGACGGGACACCCTGTCGCGACTGATCTTCGGGACCCGGACCAGCCTGGTGGGACCGCTGGCCGTCGTCGTGTTCTCGACCATCCTGGGCATCGTCGTCGGGCTCCTGGCCGGATGGCGCCGCGGCTGGGTCGACGCGCTGCTCTCGCGTGTCGTCGACATCCTGTTCGCGTTCCCGGGCCTGCTGCTGGCGATCCTGGCGGTGTCGCTGTTCGGCAAAGGGCTGGTGGCGCCGGTGGTCGCCATGGCGGTCGCGTACATGCCGTTCGTCGTGCGGCTGGTGCGGAGCCTGGTGATCCAGGCGCGGTCGCGGCCGTACATCGCCGCGTACCAGGTGCAGGGGTTCGGCCCAGTGCACATCGCCGTACGGCGGCTGCTGCCGAACGTCTCCCCCACAGTGCTCGCGCAGTCGACGCTGAACTTCGGGTACGCGCTGCTGGACCTCGCGGCGCTGTCCTTCCTCGGCCTCGGCGTCCAGCCGCCGACCGCGGACTGGGGCTCGATGATCAACGACGGGCGGGGTGCGGTCCTTTCCGGGCAGCCGCTGTCGGCGGTCGCGCCGGCGCTCGCGGTCATCGTCACCGTGGTCGCGTTCAACGTCGTCGGCGAGGACCTCGGCGACCGGATCGCACGGCGGGACGGTTGATGGCGCTGTTGGAGATCGACGAGCTGTCGGTGCGGCTTCCCGCGGGAGCCGCACGGCCGCTCGTCGACGGGGTGTCGCTGACCGTCGGCGACGGGGAGGTGGTCGGCCTCGTCGGCGAGTCCGGTTCGGGGAAGTCCGTCACCGCGCGCGCGGTCATCGGGCTCCGACCGGGCGGCGCGCTGGTCGAGGGCCGGATCCGGGTCGGCGACGTCGACGTCCTGGACGCCTCGGCCGAGCGGCTGCGCGCCCTGCGCACCGGCGAGGTGTCGATGATCTTCCAGGACCCCCGGGCGGGCATCAACCCGATGCGGCGCATCGGTGACTTCATGACCGAGTCGCTGCGGCGCAGCGAGGGCTGGGACACCGACCGCGCGATGGCTCGGGCCGAGGAGTTGCTCGCCGCGGTGGCCATGCCAGACCCGCGCCGGCACCTGCGCCAGCACCCGCACGAGCTCTCCGGGGGGATGCTGCAGCGGGTGATGATCGCGGCCGCGCTCGCGACCGACCCGCGGCTGCTGCTGTGCGACGAGCCGACAACGGCTCTGGACGTGACCACGCAGGCCGAGATCCTCTCGATCCTGTCCGGGCTGCAGGCGGACCGCGGGCTGGGGGTGCTGTTCATCACCCACGACCTCGACCTGGCCGCGGCGATCTGCGACCGCGTGTACGTGATGTACGCGGGTCGCATCGTCGAGAGCGCTGCGGCCGACGCGCTGTTCGCCGAGCCGCGGCACCCGTACACCTCCGGTCTGCTGACGTCCACGCCGGACCTGGACGGTGCGCACGAGCGGCTGCTGCCGATCCCGGGCCAGTCGCTGAGCCTGCTGGAGTCGCCGGCCGGCTGCTCGTTCGCCCCGCGCTGCGCGTACGTGGAGCCGGGGCGGTGCGACCGGGTCGCACCGGTGCTGACGGCGATCGGCGGCGGTCGCGAGGTCGCCTGCCTGCGCGCCGCCGAGGTGGCCGCGCTGCTGCCGGGCCGGCGGGCGGAGCCCGGGGAGGCCGGATGACCGCCCTCCTCGAGGTGCGCGACCTCGACAAGTCGTACGTCGTCGGCGACACGACCGTCCGGGCGGTGGACGGACTCTCGTTCCGGCTGGAGCCGGGCGGCTCGATCGGGCTGGTCGGCGAGTCCGGCTCGGGCAAGACGACGACGGCGCGGATGCTCGTCGGCCTCGAACGACCGGACTCGGGCGAGATCCTCGTGCAAGGCGCGCCGCTCGACACGCGCGCCCGCGGGGCGTCCGCCCGGCTGGCCCGGGCCAAAGCCGTGCAGATGGTGTTCCAGGACCCCTACCTGTCGCTCGACCCGCGGGTGACGGTCGCGGACGGCATCGACGCCGTGGTGGCCCTGCACAGCCGCCTCGCCCGGTCGGCCCGCCGCCGCCGTACCCGGGAGCTGCTCGAGCTGGTGGGACTGGGCGAGCGGGAGGCCGAGGCCTACCCGCGGCGGCTGTCCGGCGGGCAGCGGCAGCGCGTCGCGATCGCGCGGGCGCTGTCCGTCCAGCCGCGGGTGCTCGTCCTGGACGAGGCGGTGTCGGCGCTGGACGTCTCGGTGCAGGCGCAGGTCCTCAACCTGCTCGGCGACATCCGGCGGGACACAGGGGTCGGGCTGGTCTTCGTGAGTCACGACCTGGCCGTCGTCCGGTACGTGTGCGACGACGTGGTCGTGATGCACCGCGGCCGGGCGGTGGAACGCGGGTCGACGCGGTCGTTGCTCGCCGCGCCCCAGCACCCGTACACCCGGCTGCTGCTGTCCTCGGTGCCGCGCCCGGACTGGGACCTGGCCGCGATCTCCCGGATGCGCCGCGAGGCCGCTCTCGGCGACTGACCGACTGTGCTCAGTGAACTCACAGGGACTTCGGTCTGAGACTTCAGCATCTATACAGGAACTGTTCAGGGTCGACCGGCACCTTGATGGACATGACCTACGACCCCTACGCCCCGTACACGCCCCCCTCCGTCCCTGCCCCCGACGCGGCACCTGCCGTTGTGCCCGCGGCTCGCAGGCAGCGCCCCGTCGCACTCCTCGCCATGACCGCCGTGATGGCCGGTCTGGTCGGCGGCGGCGTCGCGACCGCCACCGTGCGGCTCGCCAACGCCCCGGCCGCCCCGGCCGCAGGTGCCGCGGCCACCGGGTCCCGCTCGGCCCAGCCCGTCGCCGACGGTTCCGTCGAGGCGGTCGCCAAGGCCGTCCTGCCGAGCACCGTCCAGATCCAGATGCGTGCGAGCGACGGCTCCGGCGACACCGGGTCCGGCAGCATCATCAGCACCGACGGCTACATCCTCACGAACAACCACGTCGTCGCGGGCGCCGCCTCCGGCGGTGCGCTGACCGTGCTTTTCAACGACGGCAGCAAGGCCACCGCCAAGCTCGTCGGCCGCGACGCCGGTGACGACGTCGCCGTCATCAAGGCGGACGGGGTCTCCGGCCTCACCGCGATCAAGATCGGCAGCGCGGCCAGCCTCCAGGTCGGACAGACCGTGGTCGCGCTGGGTTCGCCGCTGGCGCTCGCCGGCACCGTCACCGAGGGGATCGTCAGCGCGGTGGACCGCCCGGTCAGCACCGCCGGCGACGGCACCACCACTTCGGTCATGAACGCCATCCAGACCGACACGGCGATCAACCCGGGCAACTCGGGCGGGCCGCTGGTGAACCTGCGCGGCGAGCTCGTCGGGATGAACTCGGCCGGCGCGTCGCTCGGCAGCAACGGCCAGGAGACCGGCTCGATCGGCCTCGGCTTCGCGATCCCGGTCGACCAGGCCATGCGCATCGCGAACCAGCTCATCAAGGACGGGCACGCCACGCGGGCCTTCCTCGGCGCGTCGGCGACGGACGCCAACGGCGGCGGCGCGACGCTGCAGAACGTCCAGTCCGGCAGCGCGGCCGCCAAGGCCGGTCTGGCCGACGGCGACACGATCACCAAGGTCGACGGCCGCACGATCGTCAACGGCGAGGCGCTCGTCGCCACGATCCGCAGCGCGCCGGCCGGGTCCACCGTCCAGCTCACGTACGTCCGCGGCGGCGCGAGCCACACCGTGGGAGTCACCCTCGGGTCGGTCGCCGTCTGACCCTCCGAGGCGTACGCGGCCCCGGACCGGGGCCGACCTCGAACGCCGCTGCCCCGACGCTGCCCCGCCCCGGCCGTCGGGGCAGTGGGCATTCCCGGCCTGCACGGTCCGGGCAGTGAACGCGTCGGCAGCCGACGGGCTAGTGGGTGGCGGCGACCGAGGCCGGCTCAGTGCGAGTCACGGGTCGCCCGGTCACCGCTGCCCCCGACGAGGAAGTCCAGATCGGCACCCCGGTCGGCCTGCAGAACATGGTCGACGTAGAGCCGCTCCCACCCGCGGACCGGCGACGCGTAGCCGGCGGCCGCGGCGGCCGAGGGTGCGCGGGTGGCCCACTCGGCGGCCGGCACGTCGACGTCCAGACGCCGGCTCGGGACGTCGAGGACGACCGGGTCGCCGTCGCGCAGCAACGCCAGCGGACCACCGGCGGCGGACTCGGGCGCGACGTGCAGGACGACCGTGCCGTATGCCGTGCCGCTCATCCTGGCGTCACTGATCCGCACGACATCGCGGACGCCGCGTTCGAGCAGCTTCTTCGGCAGCGGCATGTTGGCCACCTCGGGCATCCCCGGGTACCCGCGCGGACCGCACCCGCGCAGGACCAGGACGCTGGTCTCGTCGACGTCCAGGTCCGGGTCGTCGATGCGGGCGTGCAGGTCCTCGACGCTGTCGAACACCACCGCCCGGCCGCGGTGCCGCAGCAGGTGCTCGGACGCTGCCGCGGTCTTGACGACCGCGCCGTCGGGGGCGAGCGAGCCACGCACGACGGCGAGTCCGGCATCGTGGAGCAGCGGTGACGAACGGGGCCGGATCACGGTCTCGTCCCAGATCCGCGCGTCGTCGAGGTGGCTCACCAGCGGACTCCCCGTCACGGTGGTCGCCGTCGGGTCGAGGAGGTCGGCGACCTCGCGCAGCACGGCCAGCAGGCCGCCGGCGCGGAACAGGTCCTCCATCAGATGGGTGCCGGCCGGCTGCAGGTCGACCAGCAGCGGGATGCCGGCGCCGGTGCGGTCGAAGTCGTCGAGGGTGAGGTCGACACCGAGGCGGCCGGCGATCGCGAGCAGGTGTACGACGGCGTTCGTGGATCCCCCCACGGCAGTCAGCGCGACGATCGCGTTGCGGAACGAGGCCCGGGTCATGACCTGGCTGGGTCGGCGGTCCGCGGCGACCATCTCGACGGCGAGCCGGCCGGTCGCGTGCGCCTGCTCGAGCAGCCTGCTGTCGGGGGCGGGGGTGCCGGCGATGCCCGGCAGGGTCATGCCGAGGGCCTCGGCGACGCAGGCCATGGTCGAGGCCGTGCCCATCGTGTTGCAGTGCCCGCGGCTGCGGATCATCGAGGACTCCGAGTCCAGGAAGTCCGACTCGGACAGCCGGCCGGCACGCACCTCCTCCGAGAGTCGCCACACGTCGGTCCCGCAGCCGAGCGCGACGCCGCGGAAGGTGCCGGTGAGCATGGGCCCGCCGGGCACGACGACAGCCGGGAGGTCGACCGACGCGGCGGCCATGAGCAGGGAGGGGATCGTCTTGTCGCAGCCGCCGAGCAGGACGACGCCGTCGATCGGGTTCGCCCGGAGCATCTCCTCGGTGGCCATCGCGGCCAGGTTGCGCCAGAGCATCGCGGTCGGCCGCACCTGCGTCTCGCCCAGCGACATCACCGGGAGCTCCAGCGGGATCCCCCCGCCGGCCCAGATCCCCTGCTGCACCGACCGGGCGACCTCGGTGAGGTGGGAGTTGCACGGGGTCAGGTCCGAGGCGGTGTTCGCGATCGCGATGTGCGGGCGGCCGTCGAAGGCGTCGGCCGGGAGCCCGCGCCGCATCCAGGCCCGGTGGATGTACGCGCTGCGGTCGCTGCCGGCGTACCACTCCTGGCTGCGCGTCACGACGCCTTCTTCCCTTGGCCGTTCTTCCATTTGTCGGAATGACGCTCTAGCATCCGGAATATGGTGCAGCGTAGCGAGGCGGCTGTGCTGGGGGAAGGTCGACGGGCGGCCGATCCGGCGCGGCTGGTCGGGTCCGACCGCGTCCTTGCTGTCCTGAAGGAGCTCGCCGCCCAGCCCGAGGGGGTCGCCCTCGACGACCTCGCCCGTGCCGTCGACAGTCCGAAGCCGACCGTGCACCGGGCGCTGGGCGCGCTGCGCCGCGCCGGCTTCGCGCACCAGGACGGCCACGGTCGGTACTCCCTCGGCGACGAGTACCTGCGCCTGGCCTTCGTCCACCACGAGGCGCGTCCGGACCACGTCCGGGTTCGGCCGGTGCTGCACGAGCTCGCCCAGCGGTTCGGCGAGACGGCGCACTACGGCGTGCTCGACGGTCGGTCCATCGTCTACCGCGCCAAGGTCGACCCGCCGGAAGGACCGGTCCGGCTGACCTCCACCGTCGGCGGCCGCAACCCCGCCCACAGCACCGCCATCGGCCAGCTGCTCCTGGCTCGCACGCTGCCCGATCTCGAAGCCGTACGCGGGTGGGTCGCGCAGGTACCGCTGGAGCGGCGCACGCCGCGCACACTCGTCGAGCCCGACGCCCTGCACGAGCGGTTCGTCGCGGTGCGAGCGCAGGGCTACGCCGTCGACGACCAGGCCAACGAGCCGTGGGTCAACTGCCTCGCCGTCCCGGTGAGCCTGTTCCCCGGCGCGGCGCCGGCGGGCGCCGTCAGCATCTCCGCGCTCGCGTACCGCACGCCCCTGCAGGACCTGGTCGACGCGCTGCCGGAGATCCGCGCGATCGTCGCGGCAGCCGGCCCCCGCGGTGCCGCATGAGGGAGTACACCGCCGGACCCGCCACGGGGGACGTGCACGAGCTCGCCGAGGGCCCTCGCTGGGACGACCACGGCCAGTCGGTCTCGTGGGTCGACATCGCGCGCGGCCACGTCTTCACCGGTCGGCTGCACGGTGACGGCGTCCGCGTCACGAACCGGCTCGACTTCCCGGACACAGTGGGAGCTGCCGTGCCGACGGGGGACGGCGGCCTCGCGGTCGCCGCGCACGACCGCCTCGTGGTCGTGGCGCCGGACGGGACCCGGCGCGCGTCCGACCCCATCGTCGACCGCGCCGCCCGGCTGCGGCTGAACGACGCCGCGGTCGACCCGGCCGGCCGGTTCCTGGCCGGAAGCATGGCGATCGACCACCGTTTGGGCGCCGCGGCGTTGTTCCGCCTCGACCGGCACGGGACGGCCTCGGTGGTGCGCAGCGGGCTGAACCTCGCGAACGGGATCGGCTGGTCGCCGGACGGCAGCACGATGTACTTCGCCGACAGCGTCCCCGGCACGCTCTGGTCGGCCTCGTACGAGGTCGACTCCGGCGACGCCCACGCGTGGAAGCCGCTGGTCACGGGGTTCGACGGCGCGCCGGACGGTCTGTCGGTCGACGTCGAGGGGCGGATCTGGGTGGCGCTCTGGGGCGGGTCGCAGGTGCGCTGCTACGCACCCTCCGGCGAGGCCGTCGCCCAGGTGCGGCTGCCGGTCCCGCACGTCACCGCGGTCGCGTTCGTCGGGCCGGCGCGGGACCGCCTCCTCATCACCTCGGCCCGCGACGAGCTCGACGCCGCCGAGCGTGCGCGCTACCCGGACTCGGGTCGGATGTTCTTCGCCGAGGTCGACGCCCGAGGTCTGCCGACGCCGGACCTCAGCCCCCTGGAGCTGCCGTGAGACTCATGCGGATCGGAGCGGCCGGCGCGGAGCGGACCGCCGTGCACGTCGGCGGCGAGTCCTACGTCGACGTGTCCGACATCGTGGCCGACTACGACGGGCGCTTCTTCGAGACCGGCCGCATCGACGACCTCGACGAGGTGGTACGCGACCGGGTGGCCGCAGGAGCCGTCGCGACGCTCGGTGCGCAGCGCATCGGCAGCCCGATCGCCCGACCGCACCAGGTCCTGTGCATCGGGCTCAACTACAGCGACCACGCCGCCGAGACCGGCCAGGCCGTCCCCGACGAGCCGATCGTGTTCAACAAGGCACCGAACACCCTCGTCGGACCGGACGACACCGTGCTCATCCCGCACGCGTCGGCCAAGACCGACTGGGAGGTCGAGCTCGGCGTCGTCGTCGGCACGCGGTGCCGCTACCTGGCGGACGAGGCCGAAGCGGCTGCGAGCATCGCCGGCTACGTCCTGGTGAACGACGTCAGCGAGCGCGAGTTCCAGCTCGAGCGCGGCGGTCAGTGGGTCAAGGGGAAGTCGGCGGAGACGTTCAACCCCTGCGGTCCCTACCTCGTGACCCCGGACGAGATCGACGACATCCTGGCGCTACCGATGTGGCTCGACGTGAACGGCGTCCGCCGGCAGACCGGGTCCACGGCCACGATGCTGTTCTCGCCCGCGTTCATCGTCCACTACCTGAGCCGGTTCATGGTGCTCGAGCCGGGTGACCTCATCAACACCGGTACACCGCCCGGGGTCGGCATGGGCGCCGACCCGCCGACGTACCTCGTCCCCGGCGACGTCATGGAGCTCGGCATCGACGGGCTCGGCACCCAGCGGCAGGAACTGCAGGCCGCGCCGTGACTTCGACCGGGCGAGACGGATGAGGGCCTTCGTCGTCACGGCCCCGGGTGAGTCGGGCGTGCTCGAAGTCGACGCTCCGGTCGCCCGGCCCGGGCAGGCCGTCGTGGACGTGCACCGCGTCGGCGTCTGCGGCACCGACGTCGAGTTCTTCACCGGCGAGATGGCCTACCTGCACCAGGGTCACGCGCACTACCCGCTGCGCCTTGGCCACGAGTGGATGGGCGTCGTGTGCTCGGTCGGCGACGAGGCGCACATCGGCTGGGTCGGCCGCCGCGTCACCGGCGACACCATGCTCGGCTGTGGGACCTGCCGGCTGTGCCGCGGCGGCCGTCAGCATGTGTGCCCGGACCGGTTCGAGATCGGCATCCGGGGTGACTGGCCGGGTGCCCTCGCCGAACAGCTGCTGGTCCCGGTGACCGCCCTGCACGAGCTGCCCGGCACCGTCGACGATGTCGCCGGCGCGTTGGTCGAACCGGGCGGGAACGCGATGCGCGCAGTGCGAGCCATGGGTGCCGGGCCGGGCTCGCGCGTTCTGATCTACGGACCCGGCACCATCGGCCTGCTGTCCGCACTGATCGCCAGGTCGGACGGCCTCGAGGTGCACCTGGCCGGGCGCTCGGAGGCGTCCCTCGACTTCGCCCGCAGCGTCGGGCTCGAGCACACGTGGCTCGTCGACGGCATCCCCGACCTGCCGTACGACGCGATCATCGACTGCACGTACGGCGTCGACGTGCCCGCCCGGGCGATCGCGCGGGTGCAGCCCGGCGGGCGGGTGGTGCTCGTCGGGCTGTCCGGTGCCCCGAGCCTCATCGACACCCGGGACCTGGTCCTCAACGACGTGACGGCCGTCGGGATCCTCAGCGCGTCACCCGGGCTGACCGAGACGATCGCGTACTTCGCGGACGGCCGGGTCGACCCGCGGCCGCTGGTCGCGGGGACGGTCGGGCTCGGGCAGGTCGGGGCTGCACTCGCCGGCGCGCTCGACGGGGTGCTGCCCGGCGTGGGTGCCGGACCCAAGATCCACATCGATCCGCGCATCTGAGCTCCGGGAGCAGCGCATGAACGACTACGACGGACTCGTGGCGCTGGTGACCGGGGGAGCGAGCGGGATCGGTGCGGCGACGGTGCGCCTGCTGGCTGCGCGCGGCGCGCAGGTGGTCGTGCTCGACCGCGACCCGGGCGAAGCCGACGTGGCGGTGCCCTCGGTCCCGTGCGACGTTACCGACTTCCGGGCGGTGACCGCCGCGGTCGAGGCAGTCGCCGGCCGGTTCGGCCGCCTCGACGTGGTGGTCAACAACGCCGGCATCGGGGCCCAGGGGGACGTCGCCGCCAACGACGACGACGAGTGGCGCCGCGTCCTCGACGTCAACGTGCTCGGCATCGCCCGGGTCACCCGCGCCGCGCTGCCGTACCTGCGCCTGTCGCCGCACCCGGCGGTGGTCTGCACGTCCTCGGTGGTCGCCGTCGTGGGGGTGCCGCAGCGCGCTCTCTACTCGGCCAGCAAGGGCGCGGTGCTCGCCCTCACCCTCGCGATGGCGGCCGACCACGTGCAGGAGGGCATCCGAGTCAACGCCGTCGTTCCCGGGACCGCCCAGACGCCGTGGGTGGGCCGGCTGCTGGACAGTGCTCCCGACCCGGAGAAGGCGCTCGCCCAGCTGCGCGACCGGCAGCCGCTCGGTCGGCTGGTGTCCGCCGAGGAGGTCGCTCAGGCGATCGCGTACCTCGGCTCACCGCTGTCGGGATCCACCACCGGAACCGCGCTCACGGTCGACGGCGGGATGACCGGGCTGCGCCTGCCGCGATGAGCGGCCGGAGCGCCCGGTCATCCCGCCTCAGCCGAAGGACAGGCCCTGCACGTAGGCGCGGTTCTCCGTGAGGTCGCCCTTGGTCTGCGGGGCAGTCCAGGACCAGATGACGGTGACGCCGGCACCCGGGACGTCGACCAGCGTGTACTCCCCCGTCACCGTCGACGAGTAGCCCGCGGTGGCCGTGGAAGCGCCGGCGAACGTAGGCGCCGCGACGCTCCCGCTCTTGACTGCGAGCAGCGGGGCACTGTCGTTGAGGTCGCCGGTGACGAGCCACGTCGTCCTGCCATCGATCGTCCTCGACGTCATCGTGGTGTGGGTGAGGAAGGGACGCCGGCTCAGCCACGTCGCCATGGAGTGCGCCGTCGTGCCCGCGGCGGGGTCACGGGTCCAGGCCGCATCGTTCTTGACCGGCACTGCGTTCTCGAACACGGTCACGCCGGTGTGATCCGCGTCGTTGCGGTAGTCCTCCAGCGTCGCCGCGTCGAGGCGGGCGAACGCACCGGTGAAGTTGTCGGGCAGGTTGACCGTCACCGGCACCGGCATGTCGGTCACCCGGTAACGGGTGCCGCCGAGGCACTCCACGGTCGCGCCGCACGGTACCGAGTTGGAGGGCACAGCCGCGCCGTGCGCTCCGGGCGCCTGGCTGGCGGTGGGCGACGAGACGCCGTGCACCACGAGCACGATCCCGACGACGGCGGCAGCAGCGCCCGCGACGGTCATGGTGACGGTGCGCGTGCGGTGCGTGTGGTGAAGCTTCTCGAGCATCATCGTGGGATCGACCTCCCGGGTCGCCTTCTGCTGTGCAGCGCGGGCGGCGGCGCGGCCGAGGCTGTCGATGGTCATGAGAGCCCCTCGGTCGGTTCGCCGAGCCGCCCAGCGAGGGCGGCGCGTGCACGGAACAGATGTGACTTGACGGTGCCCTCGGCGCAGCCGAGGGTCTGCGCGATCTCGGCGACGCCGAGGTCGTAGACGTAGTGCAGGGCGATGACCTGGGCCTGTCGGCGGGGGAGCCTGCGCACCTCGGACCAGAACTCCTCGTACTCCTCGCGCAGCGGCTCACCGGGGTCGCGCTGGACCAGGCGGAGCAGACCCCGCGTCTCGACCGAGCGACGGCGCAGCGTCGACACCGCCCGGTTGGCGCAGACCCGCCGCACCCAGGCCGCGGGGACATCCATCCGGCTGACGGCGTCCCACCGGCGGAAGGCGGCGAGCATCGCCTCCTGAGCGATGTCGTCGGCGGAGGCGGACCCCGACAGGGAACGTGCGAAGGCGACCAGCGCCGGCATCTCGCGGCGGTAGAAGGAGTCGAACCCCTCCGTGATCCGAAGCTCGGTGACGGCGTCGGCGACGACGTCCAGCACGGCGTCCGGTCGGTCCTCGACGCCGTTCGGCCCCTCGATGGCCTTGGTCATGCCCGTTCACTCGCTGCAGGCACCCCGATGGTTTACACCCGCTCGGGCTTCAGCGGGCGGAAGTCGGCGAGCCAGTACCCTCACGACCTGGAGGGCTCGCCTAGTGGCCGATGGCGGCGGTCTTGAAAACCGCTAGGGGCGCAAGCTCCTCGTGGGTTCGAATCCCACGCCCTCCGCGCTGCCTGCGACGATGCGGATGACGCCTGATCTGGGCCGAGCGCCGACCAAGATCGATCTAACCCTCGCTTACGTGCTCTGAGCAAACATGTTCCCGAAAACCGCCCTGGTCGGCGCCGACTTCAGGAACATCAGCACCCGCCTCGGTGCCCGACTCATCCGCTACGTGGTGTCTGGGCTGAATGGACGATTCGTGCCCGGACCCCAGTAGCCCAAGAACCGGCATTAGCGCGCACATCGGGCACGCAGATCGTCGCGCCAGGTGCGTCTTGAACTTCCACGGGCCAAAGGTGATACTTCACCGGGAGGTTAACCGTTGGCCGAAGCCAAGCGGGAACAAAAGGTCGGAGATCCGGACTCGCTCGATGGCGTGCTCCACGCGCTCGCGAACCCGCATCGCCGAGAGATCGTCCGCTTTCTCGGGCTGCAACCTGCGGCCATTCACTACCTCGCGGAGATGCGCGGACTGTCCTTGCCAGCGATGAACAAGCACATCGGAGTGCTAGAGACCGCCGGTCTGATCAAGCGGCACAAGAAGGGGCGTACCACCTTCCTGACTCTCGACCCTGCACCGCTGAGCCTGCTGCAGCAGTGGGCTGGCCAGTTCCACACCCACTGGGGGACTGGCGAAGGAACCTTCGAGAACTACGACGAGTACCTGTCCGACACAGACCCAAAGACCCGCGGCTCGGGCCGCAGGAAGGACCGACCATGAAGAAGTTCATTGTGCTCACCTTTGGATTCACCACCCCTACCGACGACGTGCAGCAGGCATGGGGTGCCTGGTTCTCTGCGGTCGGCCCCAACCTGGTAGACCCCGGCAGCCCCTTCGGGCGCGGTGTGGAGCTAACGAAGGATGGCCGGACCGAACTCAACCTGGAATCTCCGTCGCCGCTGGTTGGGTACTGCATTCTCAACGCCGATGACCTCGACGCCGCGGAAGCGCTCGTTGGCACCATGCCGATCATCGACAGCGTGCGGATCTACGAAGCCAACTCCATGTAGGCGGTCGCCACGCTCGCAGTGACCTCCGTCAGGTCGCTCGGGGCGGTTTTGCCTTCTTGGGTGACTTCGGCGGTTCTGACTGGGCATACGAAACGGCACGCTCCACCCAATCGTCGAGCGACGCGTCAGTGGTAAGGCGGGCCCCAGGGACGATGACCATGCCCCTCATCGGTCGACCGGTGAAGTCCATTTCGCTGGCCCCGCGGGAGAGGGCATCGTCGTGGTTGTCAGCGCCGACCCTGACCATGAGGTCACCGCCGACCAGTCCACAGGCCATGTGTGTGTTGACCATGAAGGCGAGCCCGCCGAACATCTTCCTTTCTTCCCACGGTGCATGGTCAGAAACAGCCGCACGAACGCGGGTGGCCAACGCTTCGTCGTATGCCATCCGCATACTCTCCCCCTAGCCGACGGTCTCGACCAGAGGGACAGGCAAGGAGCACGCGACCGCACCGAAGTGCCCGGTGGTGGACTGCGGTGGGCGTTGGGCTTGTGTGGTCGTAGCGTCCGTGGCGTCGCTGGGTTGACTCGCGAAGTGCCTGCCTTGCTGGCCTGTGAACGAACTGTCGCCCGGCGGTGTCGACCGCGGCATGACTCAACAGAGGCTTGGCCACTCCCACCGGGACTGTCTGCTGCGGGTTCCCCATTGGATCCAGCGGTAGGAGCAGTCAGTGCAGATCATCGGGATCGACCCGCACAAGGGGTCACACACGGCGGTGGCGATCAACGCGGACGGAACGGTCGTCACCTCGGTTCGGGTGACCTCCAGCCGCCGCCAAGTCGATCGGCTGCTCGCCTTCGCAGCTCGGTGGCCGGATCGGGTCTGGGCGGTGGAGGGCGCGGCCGGGGTCGGCCGGTTGTTGGCCCAGCAGCTGGTGGCCCGCGGCGAGCAGGTGCGGGACGTTCCGCCGTCGCTGTCGACCCGGGTCCGGGTCCTATCGGGCCGCTCGGGTCGTAAGACCGATGCCCATGATGCGACCGCGGTCGCCCTGGCCGCGTTGCACCACCCGACCCTGGCCCGGGTGCAGGTCGAGGACCCGTCGCGTGGAATGCGCCTGTTGTGGGACCGCCGCCACCAGCTGACCGCGGCCCGCACCCAGGCCGTGACCCGCCTGCACGGTCTGCTCGCCGAGCTCGTCGAAGGCGGTGCGGACACACGACTCTCCGCATCGACCGCGACTGCGTTGCTGCGCCGGATCCGACCCACCACCGACGTGGACGTGATCCGCAAGGACCTGGCCCGCGACCTGCTCGACGACGTCAAGGGCCTGGACGCCAAGCTGGCCGCCAACCACCAGCGCATCACCGATGCGGTGACCGCCAGTGGCACCACGTTGACTCAGATCCAGGGCATCGGGGTGATCACCGCGGCCCGGATCTTGGGCCACACCGGCCCGATCACCCGCTTCACCGACCGGGCCCACTACGCCTCCTACGCCGGCGTCGCCCCCATCGAAGCCTCCTCCGGGCAGATCCAGCGACACCGGCTGTCCCGACGCGGGAACCGACAGCTGAACTCCGCCCTGCACGGCGTGGCGATCACCCAGCAACGCCACCCCGGCCCCGGCCGCGACTACTACGCCAAGAAGATCGCCGAGGGCAAGACCAACGGCGAAGCCCGCCGCGCCCTCAAACGCCACCTCGCCGACCTGGTCTACGCAACCCTCGTCGCGGACACACAGCGGAGCCCGGGAGGACAAGTGGGGGCGTCTACAAGATCCAGCGCGGCTGACCTGATCCCCATGGCCAACACTTCGGATAAGTCACTTCCCGGGCTCCACCAGCAGGCTACAACCGACGTCGCTTGACACACAGAGGCTTCGTTCTGTTCGCCAGCGGGAGCCCTCGATCGGCATTCTTTGCCCGGTCAGTGCTCACCAAAGCCCGTAGAACGGCCCAGCGAGGAAGTACGCCACCAACCCGATGGTGTTGTTGAAGCCGTGCGCGAGGACCGATGCCCACAAGGTTCGGTAGCGCAGGCGGAGCACACTGAAGAACAGTGCGTCGAGGAAGGTCGCGACGACCCCGATGACGCCCTGCTCGGTGTGGGCCAAACCGAAGAGCAGTGACGAAGCCAGGACGGCGAACGCGATACCGACTGTCCCAGCGCCCAGTACGTCAGTGATGCGTGTCTGGATGTAGCCCCGGTACACGAGCTCTTCCCCGATCGCGGCCAGCGTCCACGAGAGGATCAGCAAGGCAACGAGCATCTTCACGTTCCCCTGAAGATCCTTGAAGTCGCTCAGGTCCTGCTTCACCCCTGTGCTGTGCTCCAGCACGGGCAAGAACAGCCCCAGCTGCACGAACGTCCAGCCCACGGTTAAGGCCAGTACTTGTGACGCGCCCCGCCAGGGACGATCGAGCCGGTGGAACCCGAGAGTCGCCAAGCCCTCCCTTCGGACGACGAGCGAAACAGTCAGCAGCGCCAGGATGACGATGGTGGGGACGACGACGTCCAGCACCACGGCGAGAGTGGCAATCGCTACCTCAACCGCGGCCACCGTTGCCCAGAACCGCCCCCGACGCCGGGCGCGCCCGGCGTCGTCATGATCGACTTGCCTGCCGGTGTGGTGGACGGTCTGTGACATTCCCGTCACCTCCGAAGTCGCCAGAGTTGCGGTCTTCTCGACAGCGTGGCGGCGACCGGCGCAAGGACCCCAGAGGCGAACGTCCCGCAGCCCGTTCGTAGGTGCCGGACGGTCTGGCTTGTCCCGCATTGCGTGGCTGGACTGCCGTCCTGCCCACATGGACGATCGTCGTGGGGCCAACGGTCCGGGCTACTGGCGGGGCTCCTGGCTGGCCTGTACCCCGCCCTGCGCGCGGCTCGCATCGAGCCGGTGGACGCGCTCAGGCGATGACGAAGACTGCGTGACCTGCCGCCGGCCTCCCGCCAGCCAGTAGCCGTTCCTGTCATTGACATTTGATTATGTGTTTATATTCTGCTGCTGTGACAGCCGGTGCGGAGCTCGCCGTCCCGTCAAGGCTGGCCGAGTCGATCCACCGGCACAGCCCCGTGCCGCTGCACCACCAGATCAAGGTCGCTGTCCTGCAGGGGATCGAGCAGGGCTGGCTCCAGCCGGGCCAGCAGCTCCCGCGCGAGCGTGACCTCGCCGACGCCCTGGGCGTCAGCCTGGCGCCCGTGCGCCAGGCGATGGTGGACCTGACCCGAGAGGGCTACGTCGACCGCACCCGGGGCAAGGGCACGTTCGTCCGCGACCGCAAGCTGGTGGAGAAGATCCAGATCCTGGGCAGCTTCCACCGGTCCGTCGCCGACCAGGGCCTGAGCATCACGGTCACCGTGATCGCGAGCGAGGTCGTGCCGGCCCCGCACGACGTGGTCACCGCGCTGGCCCTGCGCAGCCAGGACGCGTGGCGCCTGCGCCGGCTCGCGCTCCTGGACGGCGAGCCGCTCGCGCTCCTTACTGCGTGGCTGCCGACCAGGTACGCGGCCGGGGTCCGTGACCTGGACCTCGGCGCAGGATCCCTCTACCAGGCGCTCGCGGAGGTTCACGGCGTCGAGATGACCTCGGCGGACAACTTCATCGAGGTCGACCGGGCAGGGCTGGACGACGCCGAGCTGCTCGGGCTCGCACCGGGCACGCCGGTGCTGCGGGTCGTCGGCATCACCAGGAGTCAGAAGAACCGGCCGGTCGAGTACTCAGACGTGCTCTACCGGCCCGAACGATTCACCGTCGCCATCGAGAGCGTCGCCCCCCGGCGAGCCCTCGCCCACGAAATGCCTGCGGTGCGTGGCACCGCGAGCCTGGCACCGGAGGACTGAATGGCCAACGACGTCTCCCTCCCGTCGGACTTCGCCGGGGATGGGCAGCTGTTCGTCAGGAACGCGACCGGGCTGGTGCGGGAGGTCTCCAAGTGGGACGCCCTGATCATGAACAGCCTCGGCATGAACGTTGCTCTGGGCGCGATCTTCCTGCTGCTCCAGGCACCAGGGAACTTCCCGGGCGGCAGCATGCTGCTGGCGATCGTCATCGGCACCGTCGTCATGGCGTTCACGCTGCTGTGGGTGTACTCGGAGTTCGCCGCCTCGATGCCGAGGGCCGGTGGTGACTACGTCTTCGTGAGCCGCACGCTGCACCCGGTGGTGGGCTGGCTGATGTCGTGGAGCCAGGGCCTGTGGCTGATCTTCTTCTGGATCGGGTTCAACGCGTGGTTCGCGCTGACCTTCGCGGCGCCCATCGCGATGACGACCCTCGGCGCCATCACCGGCCACTCGGGCTGGATCACCCTCAGCAACGACCTCCTCGGCGAGTACACGATCCTGGGGATCACCACCCAGTGGTGGGTCATCGCCCTGGGGACCGTCCTTACGCTGATCTTCGCCGCGCTGCTGATCTACGGCTCGCAGTCGTACTGGCGGGTGCAGAAGTGGTTGTTCGGGATCGCCGGCGCCAGCATCCTCCTCGTCGCCCTCCTGCTGCTGTTCCGCGGGAACCAGATCGCCGAGGCGTGGACCAAGTTCGCGGAGAGCAACAACGGGCTGGCGTACGACCAGGTCATCACGACCGCGAAGTCGCTCGGCTTCACCGGCGACGGTGCGAGCTTCAGCCTGACGGCCACGCTGCTGATGCTGCCGTGGGTGTTCTTCGTCGTCGGGTACGCGCAAGGCTCGGCGCAGATCGGCGGCGAGGTCAAGCGCGCGTCGCGCTCGCAGTACTTCGCGATGGTTGGCGGCGTGCTCATCAACGGCGCCGTGCTGGCCATCATCGTGCTCATCTACCAGCACGCGGTCGGCAAGGACTGGGCCGCCAGCCTCTCGTACCTGAACAACACGGCGCCCGACAAGCTGGCCCTTCCCGGCGGCGTGCCGCCCAGCATCAACCTGATCGCCAGCCTGCTGACCGGCAGCGTCCCGCTGTTGCTCATCATCGGGGTCGGGTTCATCCTGTGGGCCTTGATGGGAACTCCGCTGTCCACCCTGCAGGCGACCAGGTACATGCTCGCGTGGTCGCTGGACCGGCTCGTCCCGCGCCAGCTGGGCGAGGTGAACGACCGGTTCCACACGCCGATCAAGGCGATCATCCTCTGCGCGATCACGGGAGAGATCGCGCTGATCGCCCTGATCCAGATCCCGCAGGCCTCGCTGCTCGGTGCGCTGCTCGCCCAGATCCTGGCCTTCATCGTGGTGAGCATCGCCGGCATCGCGTTCCCCTACCGGCTGAAGGCGATCTGGGAGAGCGGCGGAGCGCGCCGGATCGGGGGGATCCCGGCCGTGACGCTGGCCGGGATCGGCGGCGTGATCGCACTCGGCGGACTGATGCTGCTGTTCATCTTCGACGACACCATCAACTCCACGTTCGCCGTCACCCGTGCCATCTCGCTGCGGTTCATGATCGGCGTCGTGGTCGTCGGCGCGGTCTGGTACGTGGTCGCGTGGGCCGTGAACCGCAACAAGGGCGTGGACCTTTCCCTGGCCTACCGAGAGATCCCGCCGGAGTGAGCGCAGCGCCTGACGAGACCAGCACCACCCCGCCCACGCAGGGACCCGGCGGCGAGCTCGTGCTCGTCGTCGGGAACCTCACCATCGACGACGTGGTCCTCCCGGACGGCACGACGCACATGGCAGCCCTGGGCGGCAACAGCGTCCACGCCGCTTCGGCGGTCGTCGTGGGCGGTGCGCGGGCCGCGCTGGTGGCCCGTCGCGGCGAGGACTTCCCGGCCGACGCGTTGGAGACCTTGGCGGCGCAGGGGATCGACGTCTCGGCGGTGGTCGACGTGCCGGGACCGACCGTGCGCAACTGGGTCGTGTACGAGTCGGACGGCCGCCGGCACTGGTTGTACCGGACGCCGCCGGAACGGTCCGCGCAGGTCGCCCCGCAACCGGTCGACCTGGACCCGGCCCAGCTCGCGCTGGCGCGGGTCGTGCACGTCGCGGCGATGCCGCTGGACAGCGCCGAAGCCCTGGTGGAGGCGGTGCGGCGGCTCGCTCCGGCGGCGACGATCACCCTGGACACGCACGAGTCGTGGGGCGCGGACGTACGGTCCCGGGTGCTGGCCCTGGCCGGTCGTGTCGATGTCTTCGTGCCCAGCCTCGAAGAGCTCGTCGAGCTCACCGGCGCCACCAACGCTCTGGAGGGGCTCGCCGCCATGGGCGCGGCCGGGATCGCCTGCGCGGTGGTCAAGGCCGGAGCGGCCGGTGCGTACGTGCTCGAGGACGGGGTGGTCCGACACGTCGACGCGCTGCCGACCACGGTGGTCGACACGACCGGCGCCGGCGACACCTTCTGCGGCGGGCTGGCTGCAGGACTGGCGAGGGGACACACCTTGCTGGAGTCGGTGGGGCTGGGCGCCGCCGTGGCCGGCACCGCGATCACTGCGGTCGGGAGCCTGCGGCTGTTCCAGGTCGGCGCCGACCGGGCCGCCGTGTCGGCCGCGGGCGCCCGGCTCGCCCTGTCGGCGTCCGTAGTACCGATGCGCCCGCCGGCCGCGCGCGACGTGGACGGCGATCGCACCGGTGGCCTGAGCTACGACATCGACGTGATGCGCCGGGAGATCGCGATGATCCCCGCCGTCGTGTCCGACGTCCTGGACGACTCAGGTGGCCACGTCCGCGCGCTGGCCCGGCGCCTGGTCGAGCGAGGCACCAGGCACCTGTGGCTCACCGGCTGCGGCGACTCCGCGTTCGCGGGGTCGGCCGCCGCCCTGGCGTTCGACAAGAGCTCCGGACTGGTACCGCACCCGGTGCACGCCCTGGCCCTGTCCCGCTACCGCGTCCGCTACCTGCCGCCCGACAGCGCCGTCCTCGCGCTGTCGTTCTCCGGCAAGGTCGGCCGTACCACCGAGGCGGCGGTGCAGTCACGCCGGGTCGGGGCGCCGGTGATCGCCTTGACCAACGCCGCGGACGGGCCGTTGGCCCAGGCGAGCGACGAGATCGTCCCGCTGGACGTGATGACCCTCGGCTTCTCGCCCGGAACGTCCACGTACGTCGCCATGCTGACCACGTTGCTGCGACTGGCCGCCGATCTGGCGGAGCTGGCGGGCGACGGCGGCCGGGCCAGGACTGAGCTGGCGCAGCTGCCCGAGCATGTCGCCAGCACCCTGGACCTGTCGGCCGACAGCGCGCTGGAAGCAGCTCGAGCCCTGCTCGGGGTGCCGTGGGTGGCGTTCCTCGGCGCCGGCCCGAACGAGGCCACCGCCCGCTTCGGCGCGGCCAAGCTCTTCGAAGGCGCGCAGCAGCTCGGGGTGGCCACCAACCTCGAGGAGTGGGCGCACGAGGAGTACTTCGTGACCTCGGCCGGGGACCCGGTCGTCCTAGTCAACCCCAGCGGCGCGGCGCACGACCGGGGCGAGGAGATCCTGTCGGAGCTGCGGTTCATGGGTGCCGTGCCGCTGGTCGTCGGCGACCGGCCCGCGCCGCCCGGTGCTGTCGCCGGCGAGCTGCTGCTGCCGCTGTCGCCCGGCTTGCCCGAGGAGCTGTCGCCGGTGACCGCGTGCCTGCCACTGTCGCTGGTCGGGTTCCACCTCGCCCGGCTGGCCGGCAAGCAGTCGTACAACTTCGCCAGCCCGCAGGCGCGCGACGAGCACTATGCCACCATCCACCGCGCGACCGTGGGGACCCCGGCGTGAGCACGCCGGCGGTGCCGCTCTCCGACGTCGAGGCCGAGGCCGGCCGCATCGTCGAGGCCATGAGCGCCCGTGCGCTGGCCGTCCGGTTGCTCGGCGGGCTGGGCGTGGCCTCGCACGCGCACGGGACGGTCCCGCAGACGTTGCTGCGGGACTTCGCCGACATCGACGTCGTGGTGTCCGGCCGGGACGCGAAGGCGGCCGGCGCCGAGCTCGTCGCGCTCGGCTACACCCCGAACGACCGTTTCAACGCCTTGCACGGCGCGAAGCGGATGCTGTTCTACGACGTGGCCAACGGCCGCCAGCTCGACGTGTTCGTGGGCGGGTTCGCGATGTGCCACCGCCTCGACCTGACCGGACGGCTCGACCTGCATCCCGCCGCACTGGCCGCCTCCGACCTGCTGCTGACCAAGCTGCAGATCGTGGAGCTGAACCGCAAGGACGTCCTCGACGCCGTACGCATCCTGGTCGCGCACGAGGTGACGGCGGAGGAGGTTCGTCACCACCCCGACCACCCCGACACGCTCTCCTCCGGTCGGCTGGTCGACGTGACCCGGGTCGACTGGGGCTGGTACACGACGTTCACCGACAACCTGGGCAAGGTGGCTGCGGCCGCTCCCGACCTGCTCGAACCGGGACCTGCCGGCGCGGTCGCCGTGCGCATCACGACCGTGCTGACGGCGTTGGAGCAGTCCAGGAAGAGCACCCGTTGGAAGGCACGGGCCATGGTGGGCCGCAAGGTCCCCTGGTACGAGCTGCCAGAGGAAGTCGCCGGAACAGGAGCGCAGCGTTGAGCGACAGCAAGATCTTCTTCGCCACCGACATCCACGGCTCGGACCGCTGCCTGCGCAAGTTCGTCAACGCGGGCAAGTTCTACGGTGTCGACGCCATCGTGATGGGGGGCGACATCACCGGAAAGATGATCGTGCCCGTGGTCGAGGAGGCGGCCGGCAAGTACTCGGTCCAGCTGTTCGGGCGCAAGCGCACGGTCGATGCCGACGGCCTGGCCGAGCTGAACAAGTTCATCGCGGACGCCGGCTTCTACGCGCACCCGATGACGCCGGAGGAGATGGCGGCCTACCGGGACGACCCGGCCGCGGTCACCGAGCTCTTCCGCAAGCTGATGAACGAGACCATGAGCCGGTGGATCGACCTGACCGAGGACCGGCTCGCAGGCACCGGGATCCAGTGCATCTTCGCGCCCGGCAACGACGACCCGTTCTTCATCGACGACCTGCTCTCGAGCAGCGACACGGTGACCAACCCCGAGGGTCAGGTCGTCGAGCTCCCCGGCGGCTTCCCGATGATCTCGGTCGGCTACTCCAACCGCACCCCATGGGACTCACCGCGCGAGCTGGACGAGCTCGACCTGCGGGCACTGATCGACCGGGAGGCGGCCAAGCTCCCCGATCCCGGCCGGGCGGTCTTCAACCTGCACGTGCCGCCGAAGGACACCCCGATCGACCAGGCCATGGCCCTGGACAAAGAGTTCCGGCCGGTCATGAGCGGCGGCTCACCGTTGATCACCGGGGTCGGCAGCTCGGCCGTCCGCGACGCGATCGCCGAGTACCAGCCGATGCTGTCCCTGCACGGGCACATCCACGAGTCGCGGGGGGAGGCCCGGATCGGCCGGACCCTCGCGCTGAACCCGGGCAGCGAGTACAGCGAGGGTGTGCTGCGCGGCGTCATCGTCTCGCTCTCGACCAAGAAGGGCCTCCGTGGATACCAGCTCGTCTCCGGCTGACCGCCCCCCGGACGCCGTGGAGGTCGCGGTCCTCGGCTCGGCCCGGATCGGGGCCGACGACCCGAGGTACGCCGACGCGGTGCGGCTCGGCTCGCTGCTCGCCGGCCAGGGCTGGACCGTCGTCACCGGCGGGTACGGGGGGCTGATGGGTGCCGTCGCCGCCGGCGTGGGCGCGGCCGGCGGGCACGCGGTCGGGCTCCCGATGACGCTGTGGACGCACCTGACGCCCGACCCCGGCCACGCCGAGCTGCGCTGGAGCGACGACTACGCACAGCGGCTCGGGTTCCTGCTGCACACAAGGGTCGCGATCGCACTGCCCGGCGGGGTCGGGACGCTGGCCGAGGCGGCCGGCGTGTGGGCTGCCGCGCAGACCGAGCCCGGCACCGCGCGGCTGGTGCTCGTGGGCCCGGCGTGGCGGCGACTGCTGGAGTCGTTCGGGCGCGAGCTGGTCGTCGACGACCGCGACCTCGGCGTGGCGGTGCATGTCGAGGACGTGGACGCTGTCGTGCCCGCTGTGCGTGGGCTCATCGACCGGCCCGCGTCCGTGCTGGGGGCGCGCGGATAGCCTCGGGTCGGTCTGGCCGATTCGCCACGCACCGCAGGTCGAGCGGTAGGACGATGCGAGTGGCCCAGCGGTCAGCCAGGCCGGAGTGCACGTTCTTCCTGGTCAACCTGATGCTCGGGTGGTTGCTGAGCACCGGCGTGTACGCGCTCAGCATCCACGGGGACGCGGCCGGCGACGGCAGCCAGACCTGGTCCATCGTCCGCACCGAGGGGACGTACGACTCCCTTCCGGACTGAGCGGTCAGCCGGTGGCGGCGAGTCCCTCGGCGTCTGCGATCGCCAGCTCGAGGTCGAGCTCCAGCTCGCCGGCCAGGTTGCGGTGCTCGCGAGCCGGTCGTGCGGCGACCGAGACCAGCACCAACGTCGCGACCAGGAACCCCGCCGCCACCAGGAACGCCACGTCGGCGCCATGGACGAACGCCGCCCGCGCCGCCTCAGCCGTGCCGGACGCGTGCCGCAGCGACGAGCGGCTGGCCGAGCCGAAGACGGTGACGAGAACGGCCAGCCCGAGCGCGGCGCCGACCTGCTGCGTGACGTTGACCAGCCCGGATGCGGCGCCCGCGTCCTGCGGCGCGACGCCGGAGAGTGCGAGTGCGGTGAGCGGGACGAACGCGAGCCCGTTCCCGAGGCCGACGACCACCAGCGGCCCCAGGACGGACAGGTACCCGCTCTGCACCGACAGCTGGCTGACCCAGAGCAGTCCCAGGGTCGAGAAGCTGAAGCCGGCGACCATCAGGGTCCGGCGCGGGACCCGCGACGACAGGCGCGCACTGGCCTGCGACGAGAGGAACAGCGACACCGTCAGCGGCAGGAACCCGAGCCCGGTGACGAGCGGGCTGTACCCGAGCACGTCCTGCAGGAACTGGGTCAGGAAGAAGAACATCCCGAACATGGCCGCCACCAGCAGCAGCCGCGAGACGTACGCGACGGCCCGGCCGCGGTCGCGGAACAGCCGCAGCGGTGTGATCGGCGCCGACGCCCGCATCTCGACGAGCACGAACGCCGTGAGCATCACGGCGCCGACAGCGAAGGAGCCGAGCGTGACGGCCTGAGCCCAGCCGCCGCTCGCGGCGTGGACGAAGCCGAAGACCAGGGCGGCCATGCCGATCGTCGAGGTCAGCGCTCCGGCGACGTCGAAGTGACCGGTGCTCCGGGCCGTCTCCGGCAGCAGGGCCCGGGCGGAGACGAGGAGGGCGACGCCGATCGGCACGTTGACGAACATGACCCAGCGCCACGAGGCCCACTGGGTGAGGATGCCGCCGGCGACCAGGCCGACGGCGGCGCCGCCGATGGAGACCGCGGTGTAGTAGCCGATCGCACGCATCCGCTCGCGACCCTCGGCGAACATGGTGGTGAGCAGCGCGAGCGCGGACGGAGCGGCCAGCGCGGCGCCTGCTCCCTGGACGGACCGGGCGGCGAGCAGCAGGCCGGCCGAAGTGGCCAGGCCGCCGGCGAGCGACGCGACGGTGAACAGGCCGATGCCGGCCAGGAAGGTCCGGCGGCGGCCGAGAAGGTCGCCGGCGCGGGCTCCGAGCAGGAGCAGGCCGCCGAACGTCAGGGCGTACGCGCTGATGACCCACGACAGGCTGGTCGTGCTGAACCCGAGGGCGGTCTGGATCTTGGGCAGCGCGACGTTCACGATCGTGGCGTCGAGCACGACCATGAGCTGGCAGACGAGGATCACGGCGAGGACGAGCCCGGGGCGCGAGTCCCGCGCTGCGCCGGGCGTTGGTGCGGACGAGGTCTGTATCGACATGCGGGGCTCTCCAGAGGTACAGTCAGAGGCGAACCGGAAGGTTCCTCCGGAACAATACGGAGGTTACCTCCGTTTAGCAAGAGTCTGCGTACGTTCGATTTCTGCGCTCGACCGGCTGGAGGATCGATGGCACAGGGCGTGGCCGCCGTCGGTGCCGTCACTGCCGTCGCGGCGGAGCGTCCGATGCGCAAGGACGCCCAGCGGAACCGCGACCACCTGCTCGTCGTCGCGTCCGCCCTCTTCGCTGCCCACGGGGTCGAGTACCCGCTCGAGGACATCGCCCGCGAGGCGGGGGTCGGCATCGGGACGCTGTACCGCCACTTCCCCACCCGCAGCGCGTTGATCGAGGCCGTCTACCGGCGCGAGGTGGCGCAGCTGTGCGACTCCGTCGACGACCTGCTGGCCTCGATGACCGCCGACGACGCGCTCGAGGCGTGGATGTACAACTTCGTCGCGTACATCGCAGCCAAGCGCGGTCTGTCCGCCGCGCTCCGGGACATGATGGCCGCCGAGCCGGACCTGTTCGCAGTCACCCGCGCGCACATCCGCGACGCGGCCACCAAGGTGCTCGCGGCTGCGGAGGAGGCAGGCGCGATCCGGCCTGTCATCGACGCCGACGACATGATTCGCGCCATGGGAGCGATCTGCATGGCGACGGACGACGCCGGCTACTCGGACCGGGCCAAGACCCTGGTGTCTTTGCTGCTCGACGGCCTACGGGCGGGCGCCCCCAACCGGATGCCCGGCAAGACTCTGTGAACGGCTCGGCGACGCTGACGCGTTGATCCGGTCCGGCCTACCGGTGTCCGCCGGACAT